>NZ_JMPJ01000066.1 GCF_000735345.1 Ewingella americana ATCC 33852
GTTCACGTTGTTCCCTGTCGATGGAGCGGCATTATAGGGATCCCTGTTTTTTCCACAAGCGTTTTTTCGAATAAAATGATCAACTGCGTACTTTTCCACCCTTTCGTTGTGATCTTGCTCGATAAGCTGATTTTCTCTTCGATCTTATCCACTGTAAGTTTGTGATCCCTTCTTCACGGGCTATATTCCCAAAGGTTAAATCTCTTTCAAACGGAGTAATTCATGTCTCACTATCCATTGCGCACCTATCAGGGTGCGGCGCCCACCACGGGGGATCGCGTGATGATTGATCCTTCGAGCGTTGTCATTGGTGAAGTTGATCTGGCTGACGACGTTAGCATCTGGCCATTAGTGGCTATCCGGGGTGACGTAAATAAAGTCGTGATCGGCCGCAGAACCAATGTTCAGGACGGCAGTGTTTTGCACGTCACCCATCGCTCCCAGCATAATCCCGAAGGCTTCCCGCTGATTATTGGGGAAGATGTCACCGTAGGTCACAAGGCTATGCTGCATGGCTGCAAGATTGGCGATCGCGTTTTGGTCGGTATGGGATCGATTTTGCTGGATGGCGTGGTAGTTGAAGACGACGTCATGATCGGCGCGGGCAGTTTGGTGCCTCCGAGCAAAAGGCTGGAAAGTGGTTATCTCTATTTAGGCAGCCCGGTGAAGAAGATCAGGGAGCTTAGCGCCGAGGAACTCGAAGGGTTACTTTACTCATCAAACAACTATGTGAAGTGGAAAGATCTTTATCTGAACGATGCTGATCAAAAGCAGCTCTTCCCGAAATAAACTTTATATAAGAAGAAACGCCTGAACGCGTTAATGCGAATCAGGCGTTTTGGCATCTACTCAGCCCACTAAATCCTGTTTGAGCTGCTTGAGGACAGGTTCTATCTCCGGCATAACGCCATGCCAGAGATGGAATGCATGAGCTGCTTGGCCCACCAGCATTCCCAAGCCATCCGAACAGCTTTGAACGCCATGTTGTTGCGCCCACGCAATGAAAGGTGTCGGGCCGAGTTGGTAATACATGTCGTAGATACGAGTATTTGCCGCCAATAAAGAAGAAGGCAAGTCAGGGATCTCGCCGTGTATGCCCGAGGCTGTGGCATTGATGATGAGATCAAACTTCTCATTATTCAGGCCGTCCATCGGCAAAGCGCGGATCTCCCCCTTCCCTTTGAATAGCTCGCTAAGATGCTCGGCGCGGCTAAAGGTACGGTTGACCAGTGTCACTTGGCAATGATGGGAAAGCAGCGGAAGAATTACGCCGCGCGCCGCGCCGCCCGCGCCCACCAGCAGGACGCGATCGTTTTCATGCAACATGCCCAATCGAATAAGATCGCTGAGCATGCCGATGCCGTCGGTGTTGTCCCCCAGCAGTCGCCCATCATCAAGCTTCTTGAGGGTATTTACCGCTCCGGCCATCGAAGCCCTTTCGGTCAGTTCATCTGCTTTCGCAAAAGCCTGCTCTTTGAAAGGCGTGGTGATATTCGCTCCTTTCGCCCCCTCGGCAAAGAAAGCGTCAAGATACTCGGCGAACTCGTCACTAGGCGCCAGCACGGTGCCGTAAGTATGCTCAATGCCAGTTTGCTCGGCGAAAAGAGCATGAATTCTTGGGGATTTGCTGTGCGCTATTGGATTGCCAAACACGGCGAAAGAGGGCATCGAAAGATTCCTTAACCTTGACGGAAAAGATGGCCAGTCAGCGCATCTTTGATTTCTGAAGGATTTTGGCGTCCGCCGACATTACCTTCCAACACTGGGAATTCGTCGCCAAACTGTTGTTTAACTTCTTCGGCAAAGCGACAAGGCTCAAGGCCGCTTAGATTCGCACTGGTCGACACCAGAGGCTTACCAAACCGGCTGCACAGTTCTTTGACCAAAGGATGGTCGGTGACGCGTACGGCAAGTGTGGAGAACTGGCCGGTCAGCCACGAAGGGGTGGTCGCCTTGGCGGGCATCACCCAAGTCACAGGGCCGGGCCACTGGGAGAAGATGGTTGCGCGCTGCTCATCAGTCAGGGCGCTGTCATCTATATAAGGAAGAAGCTGCTGATAGTTATCGGCGATGAGGATCAGCCCTTTCTCACGCGGACGATGTTTAAGGCGGAGCAACTCTTCTACTGCAAGCTCGCTATCGGGATCGCAGCCCAAGCCAAAAACGGCCTCAGTCGGGTAAGCAATCACTTGCTGCTGGTTCAGCGCGTTCAGGACTTCTGTGAAATTGATTTCTTTATCGTTATTCATCTTGATCTTTGTTTATGTCGTTTACAGCCTTGCCACATGACTTGCTGGCACAAAAGAGCTTCACTCCCTGAGCCGTTTTCTTTTCCATTAACAACGGGTACTGGCAGTAACTGCATTGCCCGGCGACGGGCTTATTGTTTATCACAAACTGGCAATCCGGGTAACGGTCGCAGGCGTGAAAGGCTTTGCCAAAGCGGGATTTACGTTGAAGAAGGTGGCCCTGTTTGCATTGCGGGCAGGACAGGCTGGTTTCTTCAGGTTTATCGATAGTCTCAATATGGTCACATTCGGGGTAGTTGCTGCACCCAATGAACATGCCATAACGCCCCTGACGCAATACCATGGTGGATTGGCATTTCGGGCAAGATTGCCCCTCAAGGACTTTAACAACATGCCCGTCTGCCTGGCTTTTTAAAGGACGGATATACTCACAGGAGGGGTATGTTGAACAACTAAGAAAGGGGCCGTGACGACCGCTGCGGATCACCAATACAGCCCCACATTCTGGACATGTTTCATTTTGCTTTTCAGCAAAAAGTGCTGCTTTTGTCATACGCTACGCTTTATCCGTTATCTCTAATGCAGATAACCATCATTAACTTCAAATAGTAACTCTTCCATTTGCTCATAGGCATTTTCATATCCAGGGATATTGAAAAGCACCATTAATACGACCCATTTGAGATCTTCGAGATCAAATTCTTCGGTGTCGAGAGCCATGACACGATCGATAACCATTTCTCTGGTATCGAAATTCAATACTTTTATCTGTTCGAGGAATAACAAGAAACCACGGCAGTCGACATCAAGACGCCCCGCCTCCTCATTGGTATAAACACGTAATGCAAAGGGGTCTGCATCCAGTAAGTGCGATGGGGTTTCACCTTCTTGCAGCTCGGCGAGCTTTTCAAGCCAATTTAAAGCATTGTGGATATCGGTCCGATGGAAGCCTGCTTCAGCCAAATCGGCGGTTAACCTATCCTGGTCGACACTCATCTCCGCTTCGTTATGAATGTAAGTTTCAAATAAGTACATTAGTACGTCGAACATGGCCTGCCCTCCTAATTCGGACATAGCCGCCGGGTACAGCTGCGATCCATCCTGCTAACTCCAGTTCGAGTAGTTTACCTACCACGTCTGGCACAGGTTGGCCGGCACGTTCGGCGACGACGTCAACAGGTGTCACCTCATATTCTACGTTAGCCAACACATCAGCAAATGGCAATTCAACTTCGTTGTCTTGAGCATAAATAATCTCTTTTGTTGATGATTGAGCGCCGCTGGAAGCAGTTTGTGGCGTTGAACCATGAATTGCGGCGGGCAGCCATGTCAGCCCGCTACCGATTTGCTCGGCAATGTCATTGGGTTCAGTCACCAGATAAGCCCCCTGCTTGATAAGCCAGTGAGTCCCCACACTGGTGGCATTCTCTAGCGGGCCGGGCAAGGCAAAGACGTCTCGGTCTTGCTCCAACGCATAACGCGCCGTGATGAGAGAGCCGCTGCGTAAAGAGGCTTCGACCACCAGCACGCCCGCGCTCATGCCGCTGATAATTCGATTTCGGCGAGGAAAATTGGCTGGCATCGCCGGAGTATCAGGCCAAAGCTCCGACACCAAGGCACCTCCGCTTTCCAGAATGCGATCGGCAAGCCCAAGGTGACTGCGCGGGTGTATCTTCATCAACCCGCTTCCCAACACCGCAATGGTATTTCCTCCTGCCTCCAACGCGGCGCGATGACTAATGCCATCAATCCCTAGGGCTAGCCCGCTGGTAATTGTAAAACCACTGCTCACTAGCCCAGCCGCAAAGTACTGCGCCCACTGCTCGCCGTAATCGCTGTAGTGGCGACTGCCGACCATGGCTAATTGCGGCGTCGCCAATACGGGGAGCTGGCCTTTCACAAACAGCACCGGCGGAGCCGAGGAGATATGTTTGAGCATCGAGGGATAATGCGCATCTTGCAGCGTGATCAGGTGATGCGACTCAGCTTCTAACCAATTTAGAGCCGTAAAAATGCGTTGAGATTCAATATTGAAGAAACTCTGGATTTGCTCTTCACTCAGGCCGCAGGAGCTGAGCAATTTAGCGTCGCACTTACCGCCGCCGATAAAAGCTTCCACGATCTGGCATAGCGAGGCCGCATTTAGCCGCTTTATCGCTGACAAACGTAACCACATTTCCCTAAGTATCACTCGCATCCTCCTTAACAAAGTCCAGCTGGCTACTGCTCCAATTGCTAGAGGATGCTGTCAATCAGGGCGGGAAATGTCTAGAATAGAGTCTATATATCGTCAATCATTTGAATGAAGATCCAAAAAATTTATGTCCGTATTAAACATCTTACATTTCCCAGACGAGCGTCTTCGCATTACTGCAAAGCCGGTCAAAGAAGTTAACGCCGAAATCCAGCAAATCGTGGATGATATGTTCGAAACCATGTATGCCGAGGAAGGCATCGGTTTGGCCGCAACTCAGGTAGACATCCACCAGCGTATTATCGTTATCGATGTCTCTGAGAACCGCGATGAGCGTTTGGTGCTGATTAACCCTGAGCTGCTGGAACAGAGCGGCGAAACGGGTATCGAGGAAGGTTGTCTGTCGATCCCTGACCAGCGCGCTTTGATTCCGCGTGCTGAGAAAGTGAAAATCCGCGCACTCGACCGCGATGGCAAATCCTTTGAGCTTGAGGCCGATGACCTGCTGGCTATCTGTATCCAGCATGAAATGGATCACTTAGTCGGTAAGCTTTTCGTGGATTACTTGTCTCCACTGAAACGCCAGCGTATCCGCCAGAAGATGGAAAAAATGGCCAAGCTGAACGCTCGCGCTGACTGATTTTCGTCGATAACAGGAATGAGCTTTGCGCATTATATTTGCAGGAACACCTGACTTTGCAGCGCGTCATCTTGACGCGCTTTTAACATCTGAACATGAGGTGGTTGGGGTCTTTACTCAGCCAGACCGCCCTGCTGGCCGTGGCAACAAGCTGACGCCTAGCCCGGTGAAAACCTTGGCTCTCGAGCACGGCATTCCTGTATTCCAACCTAAGTCATTACGCCCGGCAGAGAGCCAGCAGCTGGTCGCTGAACTTAACGCGGATGTCATGGTGGTGGTGGCTTATGGGCTTATCCTGCCACAGGCCGTGTTAGATATGCCAAAACTGGGCTGCATCAATGTCCATGGCTCACTGCTGCCGCGCTGGCGTGGTGCCGCGCCGATTCAGCGTTCTTTGTGGGCAGGCGATAGCCAAACGGGCATCACCATCATGCAAATGGACGTTGGTCTGGATACCGGCAACATGCTGCACAAGATCGAATGCGATATTGAGCCGCAGGATACTAGCGCCACGCTGTATAACAAACTGGCAGAGCTTGGCCCGACCGGCATGCTGGCAACATTACAGCAGTTAGCAGAAGGCACGGCGCGTCCGGAAGTTCAGGATGAAGCTCTGGTGACGTATGCCGAAAAGCTGAGTAAGGAAGAGGCGCGTTTAGACTGGTCGCTCTCTGCCAAACAGCTTGAGCGCTGCATTCGCGCTTTCAATCCGTGGCCAATGAGCTATTTCGTCATTGATGAGCAGCCGGTAAAAGTGTGGCAAGCCGAGGCTCTGGATCAGCAGACCTCAGCCCAACCGGGCACAATAATCGCGGCTGGAAAAGCCGGGATACAGGTCGCTACTTCTGACGGTATTTTGAATATCTTGCAATTACAGCCGGCGGGCAAGAAAGCGATGTCAGTCCAAGACATCCTTAATTCACGCCGCGAATGGTTTATTGAAGGCAATATTCTCGCCTAATCATTGCCAATCGTACCCGGCCACCCGCCGGGTCATTTCCTTCTAATAAGCTGACCTTTGCAGCCTTTCTGACTATGAAAACAACCTATAATCTCCGCAGCATCGCTGCAAAAGCCATCAGCCAGGTTCTTGATCAAGGCCAGTCTCTTTCTACCGTTTTACCAGGGTTACAAAAGAATATTTCCGAGAAGGATCGCGGTTTACTGCAAGAGTTGTGCTTCGGGACGCTGCGCGTTCTGCCACAGCTCGAATGGTGTTTGCAGCAGCTGATGGCTAAACCCCTCACAGGTAAGCAGCGTACTTTGCATTATCTGCTGATGGTGGGCATCTATCAGTTGGTCCACACGCGTATTCCCGCTCACGCAGCATTAGCTGAAACCGTTGAAGGTGCCGTGGCGCTGAAACGCCCGCAGCTGAAAGGTCTGATTAATGGCGTATTGCGCCAATTCCAGCGCCAGCAGGAAGATTTGATTCAGCGAATGGAGAATACGGACAGTCGCTACCTGCACCCTAGCTGGCTGCTCAATCGCATTAAGAAGGCTTACCCAGAGCAGTGGGAAGCCATCATTGAAGCCAATAACCAGCGTCCGCCAATGTGGTTACGCGTAAATCGCATCCATCATTCGCGCGATGAATATCTGGCTCTGCTGCAAGCCGCCGGCATCGATGCTGCTCCTCACCCTGAATATGCCGATGCCCTGCGATTGCTAACGCCTTCAGCCGTGTCCGAATTACCCGGTTTTGCCGAGGGTTGGGTGACGGTGCAAGATGCCTCAGCCCAAGGCAGTGTTGATCTTCTTGATCCACAAGATGGCGAGATGATCCTCGACCTGTGCTGCGCGCCGGGCGGGAAAACCACTCATATTCTGGAAGCCGCGCCAAAGGCCCACGTGCTTGCGGTGGATGTGGATAAACAACGGCTGGTCCGCGTAAATGAAAACCTGCAACGGCTGAAATTGCATGCCGAAGTTAAACAAGGCGATGGTCGCGAGCCGCAGTCTTGGGCTGGCGATCGTCAGTTCGACAAGATTTTGCTCGATGCGCCTTGCTCTGCAACTGGCGTGATCCGCCGCCATCCAGACATCAAGTGGCTGCGCCGCGACAGTGATATTGCCGAGCTGGCAGGCTTGCAGCGCGAAATTCTCGACGCTATTTGGCCACGCTTGAAGCCGAATGGCGTGATGGTCTATGCGACATGCTCGATTTTGCCAGAAGAGAACAGCCAGCAGATAAAAGCATTCCTGCACGACCACCCGGAAGCGCAGCTGGTTGAGACTGGCAGTCTGGAAAATCCGGGCAGACAGAACTTGCCTCACGCTGAAGATGGCGACGGCTTCTATTACGCTAAACTGATTAAGTCAGCGAAGTAATTCCTAAGCGAGAATGAGCCTCTTATGAAAATTATTATTCTTGGTGCCGGGCAGGTTGGCGGGACACTGGCTGAGAACTTGGTGGGTGAAAACAACGACATCACCGTCGTTGACACCAACATGTCACGTTTGCGCCAGCTTCAGGATAAGTTCGACCTGCGGGTGGTTCAGGGATATGGCTCGCACCCAAGAGTGCTGCGCGAAGCCGGTGCAGAAGATGCCGATATGCTGGTTGCGGTGACCAATTCTGACGAAACTAACATGGTGGCGTGCCAGATTGCCTACTCGCTTTTCAACACGCCCAACCGTATCGCGCGTATTCGTTCTTCTGAATATATCCGTGAATCAGAAAAGCTCTTCAAGCCGGAAGCCGTGCCAATTGATCACCTGATCTCGCCCGAGCAGCTGGTTATCGATTACATCTACAAGCTGATTGAGTATCCGGGCGCTCTGCAAGTGGTCAACTTTGCCGAAGGTAAAGTCAGCATCGCGGCGGTCAAAGCCTATTACGGCGGCCCATTGGTCGGCAGCGCCCTGTCATCCATGCGCGAGCATATGCCGCACATTGAGACTCGCGTGGCGGCTATCTTCCGCCAAGATCGGCCTATTCGCCCACAAGGCTCGACCATTATTGAAGCCGGCGATGAAGTCTTCTTCGTTGCGGCCTCGCAGCACATTCGCGCCGTGATGAGCGAGCTTCAACGTTTGGAAAAGCCTTATAAACGCATCATGATTGTCGGCGGCGGGAATGTTGGTGCAGGTCTGGCTCAGCGTTTAGAGAAGAATTACAGCGTAAAACTTATCGAACGTAATCAGCAAAGGGCCGCTGAACTTGCCGAGATCTTGCAAGACACCATCGTGTTCTACGGCGACGCCTCTGACCAAGAGCTGCTCGCCGAAGAGCATATCGAGCAGGTCGACGTGTTTATCGCTATTACCAATGATGATGAAGCCAACATCATGTCGGCCATGCTGGCCAAGCGCATGGGTGCCAAAAAAGCCATGGTGCTTATCCAGCGCGGGGCTTATGTCGACTTGGTGCAGGGCAGCGTTATTGATATCGCCATTTCCCCGCAGCAAGCGACCATTTCAGCGCTGCTGGGTCACGTGCGTAAAGCGGATATTGTCAGCGTCTCCTCTCTTCGCCGTGGCGTGGCGGAAGCCATCGAGGCTATTGCTCACGGGGATGAGAGCACTTCGCGCGTCGTCGGCAGAACCGTCGAACAGATTAAGCTGCCGCCGGGTACCACCATCGGCGCTATCGTCAGGGGTAATGAAGTGATTATCGCCAACGGAGCGAGCCGCATTCAGCAGGGTGACCACGTGATCATGTTCATCACTGATAAGAAATTCGTGCGCGACGTCGAGAGATTGTTCCAGCCGAGTCCATTTTTCTTATAAAATGACGCGGGTGTTTGAATATTTATCAATGAATTGGAATCAATTCTTCAACTTTTGTAGCGCGGACGCAACAAATGGTCTTTACTTTGTTTGACACAAAGTATCGATTTGCCAAGGGGATGTTTTATGAGTTTTATGAAAGAGTTTCGTGAGTTTGCCATGCGTGGCAATGTTGTCGATCTTGCAGTCGGTGTGATCATCGGTGCAGCATTCGGCAAAATTGTGTCTTCGCTGGTCGCAGATATTATTATGCCACCACTGGGCTTGTTAATCGGCGGGGTGGATTTCAAGCAGTTCGAATGGGTTATACGCGAAGCTCAGGGCACAGTGCCTGCGGTTGTCATGAAGTATGGTGTGTTTATTCAGAACATTTTTGACTTTGTGATTGTTGCTTTGGCCATCTTCTGTGCCGTCAAATTGATGAACAAGATGCGTCGTAAAGAAGAAGCTGCTCCAGCTGAGCCACCAAAACCAACAGCAGAAGAAACCTTGCTGACAGAAATCCGCGATTTGCTTAAACAACAGCAAACGCCAAGATTGTAAAAGCAGTTCGTTTACCCATGAAAAAGCCATCATCTGATGGCTTTTTTTATACTAGAAGGACAGTGCTAAGAACCCGAATAAGTGCTTAGCACTGCCCTCCTGATAACCCTTCTTGCCGTTCTTCTCTTTTCTACGATAACTGCCTTTGCCTTTGAGATTCTTTTCTACTCGCTGTCTGAACAGTGGATCATGCAACAGAGCCTGAATCGCGTTGTCCTGAATGACACCTTTTTGATGCTTGTAGCTACTCATGTTGACCTCTTAATTAACTTTATTGTTTCGCTTCTTCAAACCGAGACACCGAGCTTATTTTTCTTTAACAGCACCAGCCTCGAGCGCCTCAAGAATAGAGCAACTTGCGCTGGAATGCGAAGAACCACAGCACGCTTTGCTTAGGCGCGTCAGGGAATCTTTCATTCGCTCTAATTCACTCAGCTTGGCTTCTACTTCCGCCAGTCTACTATCCACGATGGACTTGGATTCCTGACAGGTATGATGCGCCGGATCGATTCTCAAAGAAAGCAGCTCTTTGATAGCTTCCAGCGTAAAGCCCGTGGTTTTTGCATAGCGAATGAAGCGCAGACGCTGCAAATCTCGATTGTTATATTGGCGATAGCCAGAATCACTTCTTTCGCCGCATTCCATCATCCCCTGTTTCTCGTAGTAGCGAACCGTGTCGGTACTCACGTCTGCCAGCTTCGCAAGCTCGCCTATCTTATACATGCTACTTACCTCGCAATCTTTCAAGCAGCGGGTTTTGATAATCGCCGCGTAAGAAGTCGGTATTCTGACCTGCCTGCTGCAACCTCAGCTCAAGTAATTTTACTCTCTTCTCTAACTCAGTAAACCTGGCATCATCCGCAGTCAACGTTTGCAACAGCTGGTTCAGCTCAAGGGCCTCTTTTCTATCCTGTAACTCGGGCGGTAAAAAGCCAGAGTTCTTGAGGATTCGATAGGCCATTCTCAGCTCGGCAGGCACGTCGCTGTCGTCGTCAAGAAGCAGTGGACTACCGGCGCCTGGCAGATTGTCCAATTCACCTTTCTTAATAGCTTCGGCAATTTTTTGCTCGGCCATGGCATCACCAAGAAACATAAGCTCTCCAGTAAGCAAAATAGTGCGTATTAGAAAAAGATAACGGCTGAATAGGAAAAAGTTAGAGAAAAGATGCTTTCTGGCGCTGATGGAAATGTAGCAGGGAAAAGGCTGGGGAACTACGAGTTAACGACAGGCGTAAAAAAACCGGGCAAGCCCGGTTTTTTCATGCATCTACAGATTATTCAGCAGTTGCTACTTCTGCTTGTGACTCTGCACGATCAACGAGCTCGATGTATGCCATCGGCGCATTGTCGCCTGCACGGAAGCCACACTTAAGAATACGAGTGTAACCACCGGCACGGCTCGCGAAACGCGGGCCCAGTTCATTAAACAGTTTTGCCACGATCTCGTTATCACGAGTACGGGCGAATGCCAGACGACGATTTGCAACGTTGTCGGTCTTGGCAAGAGTAATCAGCGGCTCAACAACGCGACGCAGCTCTTTCGCTTTCGGCAGGGTCGTCTTGATGATTTCATGACGAACCAAAGAGCCGGCCATGTTACGGAACATAGCCTGTCTGTGGCTGCTGTTACGGTTCAGTTGACGACCACTCTTACGATGGCGCATGACCTTATCCTTCTCAGTAAAACCTTAACCTGTGATCCGGTTACTCGTCAGCGATGCTTGCTGGTGGCCAGTTTTCTAGGCGCATGCCCAGAGACAAACCACGGGAAGCAAGCACATCTTTAATCTCAGTAAGAGATTTTTTACCAAGGTTAGGCGTTTTAAGTAGCTCAACCTCAGTGCGCTGTACCAGATCACCGATGTAGTGGATTGCTTCTGCTTTGAGGCAGTTAGCAGAGCGGACAGTCAATTCCAGATCGTCAACAGGGCGCAACAAGATTGGATCGAATTCTGGCTTCTCTTCTTTAACTTCCGGCTGACGTACATCACGTAAATCAACGAAAGCTTCAAGTTGTTCAGCAAGAATGGTTGCCGCACGACGGATCGCCTCTTCAGGATCGATCGTACCGTTGGTTTCCATTTCGATAACCAGCTTGTCCAAATCGGTGCGCTGTTCTACACGCGCTGCTTCAACATTGTAGGCAATACGCTCTACAGGGCTGTAGCATGCATCTACTAACAGACGGCCAATTGGGCGCTCATCTTCTTCCGAATGAATTCGGGCAGACGCCGGCACATAACCACGACCGCGCTGAACTTTGATACGCATGCTAATAGCTGCGTTCTCATCGGTCAGGTGGCAGATAACGTGTTGCGGCTTGACGATTTCGACATCACCATCATGGGTAATGTCGGCTGCAGTCACAGGGCCAATGCCAGACTTATTCAGGGTAAGAATAACTTCATCTTTCCCTTGAACTCTCACCGCCAGCCCTTTCAGGTTGAGCAGGATCTCCAGGATATCTTCCTGTACGCCTTCTTTGGTGCTGTACTCATGCAGTACACCATCAATCTCAACCTCGGTCACCGCGCAACCCGGCATGGATGAAAGCAGAATACGGCGCAGTGCGTTGCCTAAAGTATGGCCAAAGCCACGTTCTAAAGGCTCAAGGGTCACCTTGGCGTGCGTCGAACTGACTTGCTCGATATCTACCAGGCGCGGTTTTAGAAACTCTGTCACAGAACCCTGCATTGTGTCCTCTCTTTGGTACTAAGCTTTACTTAGAGTAAAGCTCGACGATCAGGTGTTCGTTAATGTCAGCAGACAGATCAGTACGCTCAGGCTTACGCTTGAACACACCTTCCATCTTCGCAGCATCAACTTCAAGCCAAGTCGGCTTTTCACGCTGTTCAGCCAACTCCAAAGCGGCCTTAACGCGAGATTGCTTTTTAGCTTTCTCACGGATGCTGACAACGTCATTCGGAGATACCTGATAAGAAGCGATGTTAACAACGCGACCGTTTACCATAATAGCTTTGTGGCTAACTAACTGGCGCGATTCCGCACGAGTAGCGCCGAAGCCCATACGATAAACAACGTTGTCCAAACGCCCTTCAAGTAGTTGCAACAGGTTTTCACCGGTGTTGCCTTTAAGGCGAGCAGCTTCTTTATAATAGTTACGGAATTGACGCTCTAAGATGCCATAGATACGGCGAACTTTTTGCTTTTCACGCAACTGCACACCATAGTCAGACAGACGCGGTTTACGCGCACCATGCTGACCAGGAGCTTGTTCAATTTTACACTTGGTATCGATCGCTCGAACGCCAGATTTAAGGAATAAATCTGTGCCCTCACGACGGCTAAGCTTGAGCTTAGGACCCAAATATCTTGCCATTTTCTCTCTCCAACAATCCTAAAAGCAGCGTTATACGCGACGCTTTTTCGGCGGACGACAACCGTTATGAGGGATAGGAGTCACATCAGTAATATTAGTGATGCGGAAACCAGCCGCGTTTAATGCGCGGATAGTAGACTCACGACCAGGACCAGGTCCTTTAACCATAACTTCCAGATTCTTGATACCGTATTCTTTCACTGCGTCAGCGCAGCGCTCTGCTGCAACCTGAGCTGCGAACGGAGTGGATTTACGAGAACCACGGAAACCGGAACCACCAGCTGTTGCCCAACCCAAAGCATTACCCTGACGATCGGTAATGGTTACAATGGTGTTGTTGAAAGAAGCATGGATATGAGCCACGCCGTCAGAGACTTGTTTTCTTACACGTTTACGTGTACGAACAGGTGCCTTTGCCATTTATTCAATCACCCCGATTATTTCTTGATCGGTTTACGCGGACCCTTACGGGTACGTGCGTTAGTCTTAGTACGCTGACCGCGCACTGGAAGACCACGACGATGACGCAAACCACGATAAGTCCCAAGGTCCATAAGACGCTTGATGCTCAGGGTGACTTCACGACGCAGATCACCTTCAACAATGAACTTGGCAACTTCGTCACGCAGCTTTTCGATTTGCTCTTCAGACAGCTCACTGATCTTAACATTTTCAGCAATACCCGACGCTGCACAGATAGCCTGTGAACGGGTTTTACCGATGCCGTAGATCGAAGTTAATGCGATCACGGTATGTTTTTGATCAGGAATGTTAATGCCTGCTATACGGGCCACTATGCACTCCTACTATTTATATACGGCAACACCATTCTGAAAAGCCCGTTTTCAGGATACTCAAATAGTGTTGCAGCTTACATACAAAAGATTGGCTGGCTAATCTAGCCAGCTCAACCCAACTTTGCAAGAAAAATATGCGAGATAATCAGCCTTGACGCTGTTTATGCTTCGGCTCGGCGCTGCAGATTACGCGAACGATACCGTTACGCTTAACGATTTTGCAGTTACGACATAATTTCTTGACGGAAGCACGAACTTTCATTTTTACTCTCCGTAACTTCGCAAACGCACCAGATTAGCGGTTATAGCCTTTCAGGTTTGCTTTCTTCAATGCAGACTCGTACTGACTTGACATCATCAGAGTTTGCACTTGAGCCATAAAGTCCATAATGACGACAACTACGATTAGTAGTGAGGTACCACCAAAGTAGAATGGCACTTTCATTGCGTCACGCATGAACTCCGGGATAAGGCAGATGAAAGTAATATACATCGCACCGATTAAGGTTAAACGAGTCATTACTTTATCGATGTACTTCGCCGTTTGCTCTCCCGGACGAATTCCTGGTACAAATGCACCGGACTTCTTCAGGTTATCTGCTGTCTCGCGTGGGTTGAAAACCAACGCAGTATAAAAGAAACAGAAGAAGATGATTGCAGTCGCATAGAGTAACACATAAAGCGGTTGCCCAGGCTGCAAATACAGCGAAATCGTAGTCAGCCAGTTCCAACCAGTCCCGCCCCCAAACCATGATGCAATCGTGGCAGGGAACAGAATAATGCTGGAAGCGAAGATCGCTGGGATAACCCCGGCCATATTCACTTTCAACGGTAAGTGCGTGCTCTGTGCTGCATAAACACGACGACCTTGTTGACGTTTAGCATAGTTAACGACGATACGACGTTGGCCACGCTCTACAAACACAACAAAGAAAGTCACTGCAAACACTAAAACTGCAACCAACAGCAACAGGAGGAAGTGCAGGTCGCCTTGCCGAGCTTGTTCGATAGTATGAGCTACTGCCGGTGGCAGACCTGCTACGATACCTGCGAAAATTATGATTGAGATACCGTTACCGATACCGCGTTCAGTAATCTGCTCGCCTAACCACATCAGGAACATTGTCCCGGTGACCAAGCTCACAACCGCTGTAAAGTAGAAGGCAAAGCCTGGGTTTAACACCAGGCCTTGCATACCAGGCATGTTCGGTAAACCGGTAGCAATACCGATTGACTGGAACACAGCTAATACCAGCGTACCGTAGCGAGTGTACTGGCTAATCTTACGACGGCCAGCCTCCCCTTCTTTCTTAATCTCTGCTAACGCTGGATGAACCACCGTCAGCAGCTGGATAATAATCGATGCCGAAATGTACGGCATGATACCCAATGCAAAGATAGAAGCACGGCTGAGAGCACCACCAGAGAACATGTTAAACATTTCAATGATGGTGCCTCTTTGCTGCTCGAGCAATTTGGCAAGTACAGTGGCATCAATACCAGGGATCGGAATAAAAGAGCCGATACGGAAAACGATCAACGCACCGATAACAAACAAAAGTCTGCGCTTCAGTTCGCCTAGTCCACCCTTGGCACTTTGGAAATCTAACCCCGGTTGCTTAGCCATCTGCTACTTATTCCTCAATTTTACCGCCAGCAGCTTCGATAGCAGCACGAGCGCCTTTGGTGACACGCAAACCACGCAGAGTTACCGCACGACCAACTTCGCCAGAAAGAATAACTTTCGCGAACTCGATCTGGATACCAACTACGTTAGCGGCTTTCAGCGTGCTCAGGTCGATTACGTCGCCTTCTACAAGAGCAAGTTCAGACAGACGAACTTCTGCCGTGATCATTGCTTTACGAGAGGTGAAGCCGAATTTCGGCAAACGACGGTATAAAGGCATCTGACCACCTTCAAAACCACGACGTACGCCACCACCAGAACGTGAGTTCTGACCTTTGTGACCACGACCGCCGGTTTTACCCAGGCCAGAACCAATACCACGACCTACACGCTTCGGCGCTTGTTTGGCACCTTCAGCCGGAGACAGAGTATTTAAACGCATCTCTTACTCCTCAACCTTAACCATGTAGGAAACCAGGTTGATCATACCGCGTACAGCAGGAGTATCCTCACGCTCTACAGTATGACCAATACGACGCAGACCTAAGCCTAACAGCGTTGCCTTGTGTTTCGGCAAGCGGCCAATAGAGCTGCGAGTTTGTGTTACTTTAATAGTCTTTGCCATGGTTAATTACCCCAGAATTTCTTCAACGGATTTACCACGCTTGGCAGCGACCATTTGTGGGGATTTCATATTTGCCAGAGCGTCGATAGTTGCACGAACCACGTTGATCGGGTTTGTAGAACCATAAGCTTTAGCCAATACGTTATGCACCCCAGCGACTTCCAGGACGGCACGCATTGCACCACCGGCGATAATACCGGTACCTTCGGAAGCCGGCTGCATGAACACACGGGAACCCGTATGAGCACCTTTAACAGGATGCTGCAGGGTGCCGCTGTTCAGCGCGACATTCATCATGTTGCGACGGGCTTTTTCCATCGCTTTCTGGATCGCTGCCGGAACTTCGCGTGCTTTGCCGTAGCCAAAACCAACGCGACCGTTACCATCACCAACTACTGTCAGTGCGGTAAAGCTGAAGATACGGCCACCTTTTACGGTTTTAGATACGCGGTTTACCGCGATCAGCTTTTCCTGCAGTTCGCCAGCTTGTTTTTCGATGTGAGCCATCTTAAACCTCTTCCTTAGAACTGAAGGCCAGCTTCACGGGCAGCATCTGCCAGTGCCTGGACTCGACCATGATATTGGAAACCGGAACGGTCAAAGGATACTTTCGTGATCCCTTTTTCCAATGCGCGTTCTGCGATAGCTTTACCTACAGCAGTGGCAGCATCTTTGTTGCCGGTATACTTCAGTTGCTCAGTAATAGTTTTTTCTACAGTAGATGCAGCAACTAATACTTCAGAACCGTTTGGTGCGATAACCTGTGCGTAAATATGACGCGGGGTACGATGTACCACCAGACGTGTCGCACCCAATTCTTTGAGCTTGCGGCGTGCGCGGGTCGCACGACGGATACGAGCAGATTTCTTATCCATAGTGTTACCTTACTTCTTCTTAGCCTCTTTGGTACGCACGACTTCGTCGGCGTAACGGACACCCTTGCCTTTATAAGGCTCAGGACGACGGTAGGCACGTAAATCCGCTGCAACCTGACCGATAACTTGTTTATCAGCGCCTTTCAGCACGATTTCAGTTTGGGTCGGACATTCAGCAGTGATGCCTTCCGGCAGCTGGTGATCTACTGGGTGAGAGAAGCCTAAAGCTAAATTCACCACATTGCCTTTAACGGCAGCACGATAACCAACGCCAACCAATTGAAGCTTTTTAGTGAAGCCATCGGTAACACCAACAACCATTGCGTTCAACAGTGCACGAGTAGTACCCGCTTGGGCCCAACCGTCAACAAAACCTTCACGCGGGGTGAAAGTGATGGTGTTTTCTTCCTGTTTTACTACAACGGCGTCATGGATAGTACGTGACAGCTCGCCGTTTTTACCCTTAATCGTAATAACCTGACCGTTGAGTTTTACCTCTACGCCGGCAGGAATGACGACGGGTGCTTTTGCAACACGAGACATTCTTTCCTCCCGATTAAGCTACGTAGCAGATAATCTCGCCACCAAGACCAGCCTGGCGAGCTGCACGATCAGTCATAACACCTTTAGAGGTAGAAATAACAGCGATACCCATACCGGCCATTACTTTTGGCAGCTCATCTTTTTTCTTATAGATGCGCAGACCTGGACGGCTGATACGTTGAATGCTTTCTACCACTGCCTTGCCCTGGAAGTACTTCAGTACTAATTCCAGTTCAGGTTTGGCGTCGCCTTCGATTTTAAATTCTTCAATATAACCTTCTTCCTTCAGCACGTTGGCAATTGCCACTTTCAGCTTGGAGGAAGGCATGGTGACCGCAACTTTGTTCGCGGCTTGACCGTTACGGATACGGGTCAGCATATCCGCGATCGGATCTTGCATGCTCATCTGTCTTTACTCCCGTGATTCAATTGGTGAAAATTACCAGCTAGCCTTTTTAAGACCCGGAATTTCACCGCGCATAGCGGCTTCACGGACCTTAATACGGCTCAACCCGAACTTCCGCAGGAAAGCATGCGGACGACCAGTTTGACGGCAGCGGTTACGCTGACGAGACGGGCTGGAATCACGCGGCAGAGACTGCAGCTTAAGAACCGCATCCCAACGATCTTCGTCGGAAGAGTTCACACCAGAGATAATAGCTTTCAATTCCTCGCGTTTAGCGCGGTACTTGTCAGCCAGTTTCACGCGAACGACTTCGCGTGCTTTCATGGATTGCTTAGCCATTAGTAACCCTGCCTTACTTGCGGAACGGGAAGTTAAAGGCAGCCAGCAGAGCGCGGCCTTCATCATCGGATTTCGCAGTAGTGGTGATAGTAATATCTAAACCACGAACGCGATCGACTTTATCATAATCGATTTCCGGGAAGATGATCTGTTCACGCACGCCCATGCTGTAGTTACCACGACCATCGAAAGACTTAGCAGACAAGCCGCGGAAGTCACGAATACGTGGAACAGCAATAGAGACCAGACGCTCAAAGAACTCCCACATGCGTTCGCCACGCAGAGTTACTTTACAGCCGATCGGATAGCCCTGACGGATTTTGAAGCCTGCAACTGATTTGCGTGCTTTGGTGATCAACGGTTTTTGACCGGAGATTGCTGCCAGGTCAGCTGCTGCGTTATCCAGCAGTTTCTTGTCAGCGATCGCTTCACCTACACCCATGTTCAGGGTGATCTTCTCGACCCGAGGGACTTGCATGACAGAATTGTAACCAAACTCAGTCATGAGTTTTTTTACGACATCGTCTTTGTAGTAATCATGCAGTTTCGCCATCGTACTACTCCAAATTACTTGATAGTTTCGCTGTTAGACTTGAAGAAACGGACTTTTTTGCCGTCTTCGAATCTAAAGCCTACACGGTCAGCCTTACCGGTTGCCGCGTTGAAGATAGCAACGTTAGAAACCTGAATTGCAGCTTCTTTTTCAACGATGCCGCCTGGTTGGTTCAGAGCCGGGACAGGCTTCTGATGTTTCTTAACCAGGTTGATACCTTCAACAATGACCTTACCAGAAGACAGGACATTTTTTACTTTACCGCGCTTACCTTTATCTTTGCCGGTAAGCAGGATAACTTCGTCATCACGACGGATTTTCGCTGCCATGGTTCGCTCCTTAGAGTACTTCTGGTGCCAGAGAGATAATTTTCATGAACTTCTCATTACGCAGTTCACGAGTTACCGGCCCAAAAATACGCGTGCCGATTGGCTGCTCGCTGTTATTGTTTAAAATAACGCATGCATTACCATCGAAGCGAATGACAGAACCGTCCGGGCGACGAACACCCTTCTTGGTGCGCACCACTACCGCCTTCAGCACATCGCCTTTCTTCACCTTACCGCGAGGAATTGCTTCCTTGATGGTAATTTTGATGATGTCGCCGACGCCTGCGTAGCGACGGTGCGAGCCACCTAGAACCTTGATACACATTACGCGACGTGCACCGGAGTTGTCGGCCACGGTCAGCATAGTCTGTTCTTGGATCATGTTAGTGCTCCGCTAATGTCAACTACAACTTTAGGACCCAGGAATAGGTCGTTAAGAAATCCCCATAAATGAGGGCGCGGCATTATAACACCGGTTCCAGATTATGGGTAGAAAAAATAAACGGCCCACAGTTATGAGCCGTTTATCTATTTTTGAGACGACGAGTCTATTACAGAATCGCTTTCTCTACAACGCGAACCAGTGTCCAAGACTTAGTCTTAGACAGCGGACGGCATTCGCTAATTTCAACGACGTCGCCGATACCGCATTCGTTGTTCTCGTCATGTACGTGCAGCTTAGTCGTACGCTTGATGAATTTACCGTAGATTGGGTGTTTCACGAAACGTTCAATCGCAACAACGATGGATTTCTCCATTTTGTCACTGATAACACGACCTTGCAGAGTACGGATCTTGTCACTCATTACGCACCCGCCTTTTCAGTCAGTAAAGTCTTCACACGTGCAACATCACGACGCACTTGTTTCAACAGGTGTGTTTGCTGCAACTGGCCACTTGCCGTTTGCATGCGCAGGTTAAACTGCTCACGCAAAAGGTTAAGAAGCTCAGTGTTCAGCTCTTCCACGCTTTTTTCGCGCAGCTCTTGTGCTTTCATTACATCACCGTCTTAGTTACAAAGGTGGTTTTGATAGGCAGTTTGGCTGCTGCCAGCTGGAAGGCTTCACGAGCCAGCTCTTCAGGCACACCGTCCATTTCGTACAGGACTTTACCAGGCTGGATCAAGGCAACCCAATACTCCACGTTACCTTTACCTTTACCCATACGAACTTCCAGTGGCTTCTCGGTGATCGGTTTGTCCGGGAATACACGGATCCAGATCTTACCTTGACGCTTAACTGCACGGGTCATCGCACGACGTGCTGCTTCAATTTGACGAGCAGTCAGACGACCACGGCCAACAGCTTTCAGACCGTAAGTGCCGAAGCTCACATCCGTACCTTGCGCAAGACCACGGTTGCGGCCTTTATGCACCTTACGGAATTTTGTACGCTTTGGTTGTAACATCAGCGACTCTCCTTACTTGCGGCCTTTACGCTGCTGCTTTTTAGGTTGAGCAGCCGGTTCCGGTTGTTCAACTGCAGCCATACCACCCAGGATCTCACCTTTGAAGATCCATACCTTAACGCCGATTACACCATAAGTGGTGTGCGCTTCAGATGTGTTGTAATCGATATCCGCACGCAGAGTGTGCAACGGAACACGACCTTCACGGTACCATTCGGTACGCGCGATTTCAGCACCGCCAAGACGGCCGCTTACTTCAACTTTGATACCTTTAGCGCCAAGACGCATTGCGTTCTGTACAGCACGCTTCATAGCACGACGGAACATAACGCGACGTTCCAGCTGTGAAGTGATGCTGTCAGCAACCAATTTAGCGTCAAGTTCCGGCTTGCGGACTTCGGCGATGTTAATTTGCGCAGGAACGCCAGCGATATCCGCTACGACCTTACGCAGTTTTTCGACATCTTCACCTTTCTTGCCGATAACGATGCCAGGACGAGCGGTGTGAATAGTTACACGGATGCTCTTCGCTGGACGCTCGATAACGATGCGAGAAACGGAAGCTTTCGACAATTCTTTAGTCAAGAACTGGCGAACTTTAAAGTCGCTGTCCAGGTTGTCAGCGAATTCTTTGGTATTTGCATACCAAGTAGAGTTCCAAGGTTTGACAATACCTAGTCGAATACCATTAGGATGTACTTTCTGACCCATTGCTAGTCTCCAGAGTCTCAGCGATCGGACACAACCACAGTAATGTGGCTGGTGCGCTTCAGAATGCGATCTGCACGACCTTTAGCACGCGGCATAATGCGCTTCATGCTTGGGCCTTCGTCTACGAAAATCTTCGTGACTTTCAGATCATCGATGTCAGCGCCATCGTTGTGTTCTGCGTTAGCAATGGCAGACTCTAGTACCTTCTTAACCAAACCAGCAGCTTTCTTGTTGGTGTAGGCCAAAGTTTCCAGAGCTTGCGACACTTTCTTACCGCGGATCAGGTCAGCAACAAGGCGAACCTTCTGAGCAGAAGAACGAGCGTGGCGATGTTTAGCGATAGTTTCCATCTCTTCCTCCTACCTTAGCGCTTTTTAGCTTTTTTATCAGCCGCATGGCCGCGATAAGTACGAGTCGGCGCGAATTCACCCAGTTTGTGACCGACCATTTCGTCGGAAACAAATACTGGTACGTGCTGACGACCATTATGGACAGCGATGGTCAAACCGATCATGTTAGGAAAGATCGTTGAACGACGGGACCAAGTGCGCAAAGGCTTCTTGTCACCGCTTTCCACCGCTTTCTCTACCTTCTTCAGCAAGTGCAGGTCAATAAAAGGACCTTTCTTGAGAGAACGTGGCATGGCTTATCCTCTAATTATTTTTTGCTACGGCGACGTACAATGAATTTATCAGTACGCTTGTTGCTACGGGTCTTCTTACCTTTGGTCTGAACGCCCCACGGGGTTACCGGGTGCTTACCAAAGTTACGACCTTCACCACCACCGTGTGGGTGATCGACTGGGTTCATCGCAGTACCGCGAACGGTAGGACGAATACCACGCCAACGTGCAGCACCTGCTTTACCCAGAACGCGAAGCATATGTTCAGCGTTACCGACTTCACCTAAGGTGGCGCGGCAATCAACTTGAACTTTACGCATTTCGCCAGAGCGCAGACGCAGAGTTACGTAGGAACCGTCACGTGCAACGATCTGAACGTAGGCACCAGCAGAACGAGCCATTTGGCCACCCTTACCTGGTTTCATTTCTACGTTGTGAACCGTTGAACCTACTGGGATGTTGCGCATAGGCAGGGCGTTACCTGTCTTAATTGCTGCATCAACACCAGATTGGATCTGGTCACCCACTTTCAGGCCTTTCGGCGCCAGGATATAACGGCGTTCGCCGTCTTTGTACAGAACCAGAGCGATATTCGCTGAACGGTTCGGATCGTACTCCAGACGCTCAACCACTGCTGCGATACCGTCTTTGTTGCGTTTGAAGTCAACCAGACGATAATGCTGCTTGTGGCCACCACCGATATGACGGGTGGTGATACGGCCATTGTTGTTACGACCACCGCTTTTGCTCAGTTTTTCAAGCAGCGGGGCATAAGGTTTACCCTTGTGCAACTCCTGGTTAACCACTTTAACAACATGGCGGCGGCCCGGAGATGTAGGTTTACATTTAACAATTGCCATTGTTCAAACTCCTCCGACTTACTCTGCGCCGCTGATGAAGTCCAGATTCTGGCCTTCTTTCAGGGTAACGTAAGCTTTTTTCCAGTCGCTACGACGACCAACACGCTGACCGTGACGCTTCACTTTGCCTTTAACAAGCAGGGTGTTAACGTCTTCGACTTCGACTTCAAACAGTTTCTTAACCGCAGCTTTGATTTCTGCTTTAGTCGCGTCTTTGGCAACTTTGAGAACGATGGTGTTGTTCTTTTCCATCGCAGTAGAAGCTTTTTCAGAAACGTGCGGCGCGCGCAGCACTTTCAGCAGACGTTCTTCACGAATCATGCCAGCATCTCCTCAACTTGCTTCACCGCGTCAGAAGTCATAACGACTTTGTCGAAGGCGATCAGGCTTACTGGATCGATACCTGCAACATCACGTACATCAACCTTGTACAGGTTGCGTGCGGCCAGGAACAGGTTCTCGTCGACTTCGCCAGTTACAATCAGCACGTCTTCCAGAGCCATGTCTTTCAGTTTCTGTGCCAGCAGCTTAGTTTTAGGCGCTTCTACAGAGAACTGCTCGACTACGATCAAGCGATCTTGACGTACCAGTTCGGACAGAATGCTTTTCAGCGCGCCGCGGTACATCTTTTTATTTACTTTTTGACTGTGGTCCTGTGGCTTTGCAGCGAAGGTTACACCACCGGAACGCCAGATCGGGCTCTTTACAGAACCTGAACGCGCACGGCCAGTACCTTTCTGACGCCAAGGTTTTTTACCGGAACCAGTTACTTCAGCACGGGTCTTCTGAGCGCGAGTACCTTGACGGGCACCTGCTGCATACGCAACAACGACCTGGTGTACCAGCGCTTCATTGAAATCACGCCCGAAGGTAGTTTCGGAAACAGTCAGCGCGCTTTGCGCGTCTTTCACTACTAATTCCATTCCTATCTCCTCGACGTTAAGCCTTAACAGCAGGTTTAACGATCAGGTTGCCACCGGTAGCACCCGGAACAGCACCCTTGACCAGCAGCAGGTTGCGCTCAGCGTCAACACGTACTACGTCCAGGCTTTGAACGGTTACACGCTCGTTACCCAGTTGGCCTGCCATTTTCTTGCCTTTGAACACTTTGCCCGGAGTCTGGTTCTGACCGATAGAACCCGGAACACGGTGAGACAAGGAGTTACCGTGGGTAGCGTCTTGGGTACGGAAATTCCAGCGCTTAACTGTGCCAGCAAAACCTTTACCTTTAGAAGTACCGGTAACATCTACTTTCTTAACGTCTGCGAAAATTTCAACGCTAATGTTCTGACCTGCAGTAAATTCTTCACCTTCTGCAAGGCGGAATTCCCACAGACCGCGGCCAGCTTCTACGCCAGCTTTAGCGAAGTGACCCGCTTCTGGTTTAGTTACACGGTTAGCTTTTTTGCTACCAGTAGTAACTTGCACAGCACGGTAACCGTCGTTGTCCAGGTCTTTGACCTGAGTAACGCGGTTTGCTTCAATTTCGATAACGGTTACTGGGATAGAAACACCATCTTCAGTGAAGATACGTGTCATACCCACTTTTTTACCGACTAAACCAATCATTGTTTCAACCTCTCAATCGCTCAATGACCCTGATTAACCCAGGCTGATCTGCACGTCTACACCAGCAGCCAGATCCAGACGCATCAGAGCATCAACGGTTTTCTCGGTTGGCTCAACGATGTCAACCAGACGCTTGTGAGTGCGAATCTCATACTGATCGCGCGCATCTTTATTGACGTGCGGAGAAATCAGAATGGTAAAGCGCTCTTTGCGGGTCGGCAGCGGGATTGGACCACGAACTTGCGCACCAGTGCGCTTCGCAGTCTCAACGATTTCCGCAGTTGATTGATCGATCAAACGATGATCAAACGCTTTCAGGCGGATACGGATTCTTTGGTTCTGCATGAGACCAGAGCTCCAATTATTTTAAACGTAAATAATTACTCCTCAAACCCATTTCGATTGATGGGAGAGTGTAATCGTTCTTCATATAACCCCCATATCGGGAGTATTGTTTGATTAGCGGTACAGCATTGCTAATCAACTAATCCTTATCGAATTAGACTTACCAAGATTAGGTAAGCCCGCGCATTATACGTAAATAGCGATAGGAAGCAACCAATACGGCAAACAAAATGCTTTTATTTTGCACTCATCACTTTCCAGCACAGATCGCAGAACGGCATTTTAAGTCCGTTCAAAGGCAAAAATCTCTCGTCCCCTCCCCTCTCTGCTGATACCTTGCGCTGAAGAATTAGCCAATAATTGGGCTTCAATACACTTCATGGAAGAAGTCAAAATGGATGAATGGCAGTTATTGAGTCGTGCAGCACTCTCTCAGGGATGGCCTTACCACAGCTGCATCACCTTGCTCGGCCTTCTCGCCGGCAGCTTTCTTAATGTGGTGGTTTACCGGCTCCCGATGGCTATTGGCCGAGCGGAAGGAAAGAGCAAAGACACGTTTAATCTTTGCTTCCCCGCTTCCCACTGCCCTGCCTGCAAACATGCGTTGCGGTATTGGCAAAACATCCCATTGCTGAGTTGGGTGATTTTGCAAGGTAGGTGCCATTACTGCCATGGTGCGATCTCCCCTTCTTACCCGTTGACTGAGGGGTTTTGCGCAGCTGGCTTTCTGGCGCTTGCTTTGATGCTCCCCGACCCAGCGACTCTATTCGCCACGCTGATACTGTTTTGGTTCCTGCTGGCGTTGAGCCTGATTGACCTTGCAACCTACTTGCTGCCAGATAGCCTGACGTTGCCATTGCTCTGGATAGGATTGCTGGTTCATTCAGTTTCGGGAAAGGTACCGCTGCAAGATGCGGTCTATGGCGCAGCTGCCGGGTATCTTGCTTTGTGGCTTTTATATTGGGCGGTGAAGGCGATCACGGGCAAGGAAGGAATGGGATATGGCGACTTCAAGTTGCTTGCGGCGTTGGGCGCCTGGGTTGGCTGGCAGATGTTGCCGCGCCTGTGCATATTGGCCGCACTTACGGGAATGATATTTGCGCTGGTGAGTAAAGGGAGAAACCAAATGACCAAGCAAATTCCGTTTGGACCGAGTTTAGCTTCTGCCGGGTTGCTGGTATATGTCAGCCAGCAGAGCGAATCTGTCTGGCTGATGTTTCAATGAGACGCATGGCTATTTCTGGGATTCTTCTTTGAGCTGGGACTGAATGTAATTCTGAATGCCGACGCGGCCGATGAGTTCGAGCTCGGTTTCGATCCAGTCAATGTGGTGCTCTTCATCAGCGAGGATGTTGATCATCAAATCACGGCTAACGTAGTCATGGACTGAATCTGCATAGGCAATTGCCTCACGCAGGTCTTTGGCTCCGTCGAGTTCCAACAGTAAATCTGATTTCAGCATCTCTTCAACATCTTCCCCGATATTGAGTTTGCCGAGATCTTGCAGGTTGGGAATGCCTTCCAAGAAGAGAATGCGCTCAATATAGAGGTCCGCATGCTTCATCTCATCAATTGACTCATGGTATTCGATGCCATTGAGTCGCATCAGACCCCAGTTTTTGAACAATCGGGCGTGCAAAAAATACTGGTTAATCGCAACCAGTTCATTTCCAAGAAGTTTATTGAGGTGTGCAATGACTTTTTTATCGCCTTTCATAGGTAACTCCTCCGTTCCGGTATCTAAAGCGTAGATCCGGTTCAGAGTAAGTCAAAGAAAAGGCTTACTTTTGGCGAGGTATTTTTAAGCGATATTGTCGAACTGTGGTATCTGCTGCAATTCGTCTTCCATTATCTGGCGCGCGACACGGATACATTTACCGCACTGCGTACCTACCGGAACAAAATTTCTGAGCTGTTGAAACGTTTGAGGCTGATAGCGACGAACTGCCTGACGGATTGTTTTATCACTAACGCTATTACATAAACACACGTACATAGAAACCACACATCGAACAAAACCTGAACTAACTGTAAATGAGAATCGTTACTATTGCAACGCTCAGGTATAAAAAAAGGGTGCCGAAGCACCCTCTTTTATATTGCAGAAGTTATCAGCGATTAAGCGAGAACTTTAGCAACAACGCCTGCACCAACGGTACGGCCACCTTCACGGATTGCGAAACGCAGACCGTCATCCATCGCGATTGGGTGGATCAGGGTAACTACCATGTTGATGTTGTCACCTGGCATTACCATCTCTACGCCTTCTGGCAGTTCGATGGTACCGGTCACGTCAGTTGTACGGAAGTAGAACTGTGGACGGTAGCCTTTGAAGAACGGAGTATGACGGCCGCCTTCATCTTTGCTCAGGATATAAACTTCTGAGTCAAATTTGGTGTGTGGTTTGATTGAACCTGGTTTAGCCAGAACCTGACCACGTTCGATGTCTTCACGCTTGATACCACGCAGCAGAACACCAACGTTCTCACCGGCACGGCCTTCGTCCAGCAGTTTGCGGAACATTTCAACGCCAGTACAAGTAGACTTAACAGTGTCCTTGATACCAACGATTTCAACTTCTTCGCCAACTTTGATGATACCGCGCTCTACACGACCGGTAACAACGGTACCACGACCGGAGATGGAGAATACGTCTTCGATTGGCAGCAGGAATGGCTTGTCAATCGCACGCTCTGGTTCTGGGATGTAGCTATCCAGGTGGCCAGCCAGCTCGATGATCTTAGCTTCCCACTCTGCTTCGCCTTCCAGTGCTTTCAGCGCTGAACCTTTAACAACTGGGATGTCGTCGCCTGGGAAATCGTAAGCAGACAGAAGTTCGCGAACTTCCATTTCTACCAGTTCCAGCAGCTCTTCGTCATCAACCATGTCGCATTTGTTCATGAATACGATCATGAATGGAACGCCAACCTGGCGACCCAACAGGATGTGCTCACGAGTCTGTGGCATAGGGCCATCAGTTGCAGCAACAACCAGGATCGCGCCGTCCATCTGAGCAGCACCGGTGATCATGTTTTTCACATAGTCGGCGTGTCCTGGGCAGTCTACGTGCGCGTAGTGACGGCTTGGGGTGTCATATTCAACGTGAGAAGTGTTGATGGTGATACCACGAGCTTTTTCTTCTGGTGCGTTATCGATCTGGTCGAATGCACGAGCAGAACCGCCGTAGGTTTTAGCCAGAACGGTGGTGATTGCAGCAGTCAGGGTAGTTTTACCGTGGTCAACGTGGCCGATAGTACCAACGTTAACGTGCGGTTTTGTACGTTCAAATTTTTCTTTAGACACGGCTATATTCCTTACTCTTGTGCTCCCCCTTCATAGAGAGAGCACTGGATCATTGTGTTTAAACCAGTGGCTTATTTGCCACGAGCTTCAATAACGGCCTGAGCGACGTTGTTCGGCGCATCATCGTACTTCAGGAACTCCATGGAGTAAGAAGCACGGCCTTTGGTCAGAGAACGCAGTTGAGTTGCGTATCCGAACATCTCGGACAACGGAACTTCAGCGTGAATCTGAACGCCAGTAGCGTTGGATTCCTGACCTTTCAGTTGACCACGACGACGGCTAAGGTCACCGATGACATCACCAGTGTTCTCTTCCGGAGTTTCTACTTCAACCTTCATGATCGGCTCAAGCAGAACTGGTTTCGCTTTCTTAAAGCCATCTTTGAAGGCGATAGAAGCGGCCAGTTTAAACGCCAGCTCAGAGGAGTCAACGTCATGGTATGAACCGAAGTGCAGACGCACGCCCAGATCTACTACCGGGTAACCCGCCAGTGGACCAGACTTCAGCTGCTCTTGGAAGCCTTTGTCGATCGCAGAGATGAATTCAGTTGGAATTACACCACCTTTGATCTCGTTGACGAACTCGTAACCTTTCGGATTTGAGCCTGGCTCCAACGGATACATATCGATCACAACGTGACCGTACTGACCACGACCACCAGACTGCTTGGCGTGTTTACCTTCGATGTCGGTAACTTTGCCGCGAATCGCTTCACGGTAAGCTACTTGTGGCTTACCGACGTTCGCTTCAACGTTAAATTCGCGACGCATACGGTCAACCAGGATGTCCAGGTGAAGCTCACCCATACCTGCGATGATAGTCTGACCAGATTCTTCGTCAGTCCATACGCGGAATGATGGGTCTTCTTTCGCCAGACGGCCCAGAGCCAGACCCATTTTTTCTTGGTCAGCTTTGGTTTTTGGTTCTACCGCAACGGAGATAACCGGCTCAGGGAACTCCATACGCTCCAGGATGATCACATTTTCTGGATCACACAGAGTGTCACCGGTAGTTACGTCTTTCAGACCGATTGCCGCAGCGATGTCGCCTGCACGTACTTCTTTGATTTCTTCACGCTTGTTAGCGTGCATCTGAACGATACGGCCCAGACGTTCGCGCTGAGATTTCACTGGGTTAAATACAGTGTCACCTGAGTTGACGAGACCGGAGTAAACACGGAAGAACGTCAAGTTACCCACGAATGGGTCAGTTGCGATTTTGAACGCCAGTGCAGAGAACGGCTCAGCATCATCAGAGTGACGAACTGCTGGAGTGTCTTTACCGTCATCCAACATACCGTTGATAGCTTCAACGTCAGTTGGTGCTGGCAGATACTCAACAACAGCATCCAGCATTGCCTGTACACCTTTGTTTTTAAACGCAGAACCACAGGTAACCAGGATGATTTCGTTGTTCAGAACGCGCTTACGCAGAGAAGTTTTGATCTCTTCTTCGGTCAGCTCTTCGCCACCAAAGAATTTCTCCATCAGCTCATCAGAGCCTTCAGCAGCGGACTCAACCAGTTTCTGATGCCATTCTTCAGCCAGTTCTTGCATGTCAGCTGGGATCTCTTCGTATTCGAAGGTCACGCCCTGATCAGCTTCGTTCCAGTTGATAGCTTTCATCTTCACCAGGTCAACAACACCGGTGAATTTCTCTTCCGCGCCGATTGCCAGTTGCAGAGGCACCGGAGTTGCGCCCAGACGTTTTTCAATCTGATCAACAACTTTCAGGAAGTTAGCACCCATACGGTCCATTTTGTTAACGAACGCGATACGAGGAACTTTATATTTGTTTGCCTGACGCCATACGGTCTCAGACTGTGGCTGAACACCACCAACAGCACAGTAAACCATTACCGCGCCATCAAGAACACGCATGGAACGTTCAACTTCGATGGTGAAGTCAACGTGCCCTGGGGTGTCGATGATGTTGATGTGGTGTGGTTCGAACTGCTTAGCCATACCAGCCCAGTAACAGGTGGTAGCAGCGGACGTGATGGTAATACCACGTTCCTGTTCTTGCTCCATCCAGTCCATGGTAGCTGCGCCATCATGAACTTCACCGATTTTGTGGTTTACACCGGTGTAGAACAGAACACGTTCGGTAGTGGTCGTTTTACCGGCGTCGATGTGAGCACTGATACCAATGTTACGGTAGCGCTCAATGGGTGTTTTACGAGCCATTTGATTCCTCTATAACTAGGACGTTCAAGTTCAGTTAACCCAAGCGGGTTGGCTTCTTGAAGCGCCCGCTTGGTTAGCATAACTACTGCGAAGTGATTACCAGCGGTAGTGGGCGAACGCCTTGTTGGCTTCAGCCATACGGTGAACGTCTTCACGTTTCTTAACAGCAGTACCTTTGTTCTCTGCTGCGTCAGAAAGTTCGTTCGCCAGGCGAAGAGCCATGGATTTATCACCGCGTTTACGAGCAGCTTCAACGATCCAACGCATTGCCAGGGCATTACGACGAACCGGACGTACTTCAACTGGAACCTGATAAGTAGAACCACCTACGCGGCGGGACTTAACTTCGACAGTCGGACGAACGTTGTCCAGAGCGACTTCGAAAGCTTCCAGGTGGCCTTTACCGCTACGTTGAGCCAGGGTCTCAAGAGCAGTGTAGACGATTGCTTCTGCAGTAGATTTTTTACCATCTACCATCAGAATGTTTACGAATTTAGCCAGCAGTTCGGACCCGAACTTAGGATCTGGCAGGATTTTACGTTGACCAATGACGCGACGACGTGGCATGGAAATACTCCGTTGTTAATTCAGGATTGTCCAAAACTCAAAGAGTTTATTTTGACATTAATGTAAAAATGTTTGGCCTTACTTAACGGAGAACCATTAAGACTTCGGCTTCTTGACGCCGTATTTAGAACGAGATTGCTTACGATCCTTAACGCCTGAACAGTCCAGCGCGCCACGGACGGTGTGATAACGCACACCTGGCAAGTCTTTTACACGACCGCCACGGATCAGGATCACGGAGTGTTCCTGCAGGTTGTGACCTTCACCGCCGATGTAGGAGGTAACTTCAAAACCGTTAGTCAAACGCACACGGCATACTTTACGCAGTGCGGAGTTTGGTTTCTTAGGAGTGGTGGTATATACACGAGTACATACGCCACGTTTCTGCGGGCAAGCTTCCAGCGCTGGAACGTTGCTTTTAGCAACCTTCGTAGAGCGTGGTTTGCGTACCAGCTGATTAATTGTTGCCATTAAAAAGCTCCTGGATTTTGGTTCATAAACTACTTTGTAAACGCGTGTTAAATCACCCCATATACAGCATGAGCTAATATGGGGACGCAGAATTTTAGGGCTGACCTACAAAGGTGTCAAGAAATATACAGCGTTGGAGATAATCACCATGCGATTTGCTGGGGGTGCTTTTCAGTCAGCGCAACGAAACCAGTATAGTCGATCAGCGTAATATTGTGTGAAATTTGACCAACCAATCCTCTGGCGGCGAGATCTTCACATAAGGCATAAACCGAATGTTCTGCTGTAGCTAGATATTGGTGCGCCGCGCTGTCTTTCAAGGCCGCCAGCACGCCGTCTTGCATCAGCAGTAAGGCGTCTTGTGAGCCAATCAGACTAACAAGTGTGGGGAAATCACAAGCTTGGGGGGAATTTGCTAAGGTAAAAAGCATGTTTCATCCTGCCTTAAAATGTCATCACGACATCGTATTCCGCTAACTTAGCGCGTAATTCTTCCGCGGCCAGCGTCTCAACATCCAGCACCCAGTTGTTCACACTCGACAATCCGCGCGACGCCAATGACTCCGCGCAGATGAAACACTGGTCAATATCGTATAAGGATAAAACGCCGTAAGTTACGATATAATTACGCGAAAGAATTTTTTCTGGCTGTTGGTTGGGTAACAGCTGAAATACGCCATCGCCGACAAAGAACACGCCAATGTCTTCAGTTAATGCTGAGGTGGCGAGCAAGGCATCAAGCCCTTCCCTGCCCGCTGAACTGCCGTGTGGCCCATGCGTAAAAATAAAGGCGACTTTTTTCATTTTGGATTCACACCTTGTATTTAAAACTGCACTAGCCGGTCGCAGGTCAGCGACGCTTCGGCCAAACTTCCCAGCCCGGTCAAGGCAAAACCTGATTGCAGGTTAGCAAACTCACCGCCCTGATTACGGGCTTCATCGCCATCAATCACGCCACGGCGCAGCGCCGCGGCTACGCAGACATTCAGCGCCACTTGGTTGTCGACGGCTAATCGCTGCCAAGCGCGCACTAAATCGAACTCGTCAGAAGCCGGCGCTGAAAGCTGGTTGCCATTCAAAACGCCTTCGCGATAGAAAAAGATGCTGTCTAACTGATGCCCGGCGGCTAACAGCGCCAGAGCAAATTGATAGGCCGCGCTGGCTTGTTGCGTGCCATAAGCAGGGCCGGTCACCAGCAGGCAATAACGCAGTTTCAACGTTCGTTCCCCACCAGATCGCCGCTCTTAAACTGGCGGATATAGAGATAAACCGTGTGCTTGGAGATGTTCAGGCGATCTGCCACCTGATTAATCGCATCTTTGATATCAAAAATGCCTTTCTCGTAAAGATTCAGAACCACCTGACGATTCTTGGCGTTATTCGACACATTGCGGTCAGCATTCACCTCTTCAATGGTGAATTCCAGCGTCTGCGCCACCAAGTCATCAACTGACGAGGCGAAGTTCACCGAAGGGGCCACTTCCTGCGTTTCTGGCGGCATAAAGGTCTGCATGATTTGCGAGAAAGGCACGTCGAGGTTCATGTTGATACACAGCAGGCCAATCACTCGCTGTTCGCGGTTGCGAATGGCGATAGTCACCGACTTCATCAACACGCCGCTTTTGGCGCGAGTGAAATAGGCCTTCGACACATTGCTGTCGGCACCTGTCATATCGTGCAGCATGCGCAGCGCCAAGTCGGTAATCGGCGAGCCGATTTTACGCCCGGTATGTTCACCATTGGCAATTCTAATCGCCGAGCATTTCAAGTCTTCTAGAGAATGCAGAACAATTTCACAGTGCTCGCCGATAAGCATCGCCAAACCATCGACTACCGCCTCATAGGAGGTGAGAATTTCGTGGTCGGTCTGAGTGAAAGGACGTTGGTCCAGCAAATCCAGTTCGCCGGTTTCGCCAGATATAAGCGAATTAGACATCGAAGCTACCACCCTCTACATTGCGCTCGCTTGAGACCAGCAATACGCATCAATCAATATTCGGGGCCTTCACTGCCCTCCACTGCTGTAAACAGGCAGGCAGACAGACACCCTTGAGATCACATGGAATAGTGACGTTATGCTCGACAGGCAAACGCGTCAAGTGATCATCATAGAGTAACCGCAGTAAAATGAGGGTCACAGCCAGAATTAATCTTTTAGGCAAAAAAAACCGCCGCGTATAGCGACGGTTTTCTCAGAGCAGCTAAAACAGATTAGTTTGCTTTAGGGGCTGCTGCGGCTGCATCGTCAGCTGGCTGTTCAGCCGCTTTCGGGTCAGCTTTAGGCGCGGCTTTAACGTCCAGCAGTTCTACGTCGAAGACCAGAGTAGAGTTAGCTGGGATGCCAGGGACGCCAGTTTTGCCGTAAGCCAAGTCTGGTGGAATGACCAGCTTGATTTTACCGCCTTTCTTAACGTGCTTCAGACCTTCGGTCCAGCCTGGGATCACGCCGTCAAGACGGAAGGACAGTGGCTCGCCACGAGTGTAAGAGTTGTCGAACTCAGTACCGTCGGTCAGAGTACCTTTGTAGTTAACAACCACGGTGTCGCTGTCTTTCGGCACTTCGCCAGTACCTGGTTTTTCTACCTGATACAGCAGGCCAGATTCAGTTTTCTTCACGCCTTTAGTTTTGGCGAAGTCAGCACGGAATTTGTCGCCTTTCTCTGCGTTAGCTTTAGCGTCTTGTTCAACTTTAGCTTGAGCAGAAGCCTTCACGCGGCCTTCGAAAGTTTGCAGCGTTTTTTCGATGTCGGCGTCAGACAGTTTGCTCTTGTTCGCAAACGCGTCTTGTACACCAGCGATCAACTGGTCTTTGTCCAGTTTGATGCCCAATTTCTCTTGTTCTTTCAGAGAATTGTCCATGTAGCGGCCAAGTGAAGCACCCAGCGCGTAAGCAGCCTGCTCATCATCACTTTTAAACTTAGTTGTATCAGTCGCTGCCGGTGCGGCGGCGGCTGGTGCAGCGGCAGGAGCTGGAGCAGCTTTTGCTGCATCATCTGCCATGGCCTGCGTCGCATTCAGTGCCAGTGCCATGGTGGTCGCTAACAGTGTTACTTTAAACAGTGATTTCATCCATTTCTCCAAGACCTGAAGCACGTAGCCTCAGGTAACAATAACGAAAGTACGGCGGTTACTATAACTGTCCATGTTCGAACAAGACAATCTCTATACTAACCAATAGCGTATTATTCAGAACCTTTTTGCGACAATAAGTTTCTTAATTTCCTTAAAATACGAAAACTCTCAGACAGCCCGTCAGGTAATTCCCCGCATTTGCAGGTAGAATCCGTCCATTGCAGCATAAGAGGTGAAACCCATGGACCAGAGCGCCATCGAGAAACGTTTAGAGATGCTAGAAAGCCGTCTGGCATTTCAGGAAGTGACCATTGATGAACTCAATCACATCGTCACATCACACCAGTTAGAAATGAGTCGGCTGCATGACCACCTGCGCTTATTGACCGATAAACTGCGCGCGTCGCAGCCGTCGCAAATCGCCGATCAGTCGGAAGAGACGCCGCCGCCGCATTACTAAGCCACAGACTCACGCCGCAGCAACAAAAAAGGCACCCATTGGGTGCCTTTTTCGCTTTAAAGACTCAGTGTGCCTTAGTGGCAACCACATCCGCCGTTACCGCAACCGCCTTTGCTGCCGTGGTCATGGCCGTGATCGTGATCATGGCTGTGACCGTGGCCGCCGCAGCAACCGCCGTGGTCATGGTCGTGGTCGTGACCATGGTCATGACCGTGCTCGCCGTGAACGTGGCCGTGAGCTAGCTCTTCAGCCGTAGCTTCGCGAATTGCTACCACTTCTACGTGGAAGTTCAGGTTCTGACCCGCCAGCATGTGGTTACCGTCAACAACGACGTGGTCGCCGTCAACTTCAGTGATTTCGACCGGAACTGGACCCTGATCGGTGTCAGCCAGGAAACGCATACCCACTTCCAGCTCTTCAACACCCATGAACACGTCTTTAGGAACGCGTTGTACCAGGTTTTCGTCGTAGTTGCCGTAAGCGTCGTTGGCGCCAACGTGCACGTCGAATTTGTCACCGACTGCATGACCATCCAGCGCGGTTTCCAGACCGGAGATCAGGGAACCATGACCGTGCAGATAATCCAACGGTGCGCTCACCGGTGATTCATCAACCAACACACCGTCTTCTGTACGTACCTGATATGCCACGCTGACGACCAGGTCTTTTGCTACTTTCATGATAACTCCTACCGTTGGAAACTGAATGACAACAACAGTGCCGAATAAATTTGGCGAAGAGTGTAACGGAAATCCGCGCCTCTGTACCTGATAGCATACAAAAAACGCGACTATTAACGCTACTTCGGATCAAAAATACCGATAACTTGTTCGTCGCGGCGCAAGGTTTTATCTACCTGCTCATCGGTCTGGCGTTTATGCAAACCGCACTTGATGCACTCGACCACCTCAACCTGATCTTCAATCCATAAAGCGAGGGTATCCAGCGCCTTACATTGCGGGCAAACGGCGCCAGCGATGAAACGTTTACGGGTTGTAGCCATGACTTACTCTCCAAAAATGTCGCGTCTTGCGCCTGCTTTATACATGGGGGCAGGTGAAACGTTTTGCAAAAAAAAATTTATCCGCCGGACTTCCCAAATACCATAAACCCGGCTTATTCGTCGTCGTCCCAGCCATCCAGCTGGCGGCGCTCGTTGTGCATTTCGCTTTGGAAGATATCTTCCAGCTCGCGTCGTGCCTCTTTCACACGGGAAATCTGCGCCACGTCGCCACGGTTTTGCGGCACCAGCTCGCGCAACATGCGCATATCCAGTCGGCGAAAGTGCTGCTGCGCGCGATAGGCGCTGTGCGGATGCATCCCCAGCGTCACCAGCGTCTTCTTGCCTAACTCCAGCGCACTAGAGAAAGTTTCACGCGAGAAGTGAGTCACGCCCGCCTGCAATAGCTCGTGGGCCTCAACACGTCCGCGAGCACGCGCCAGAATATTCAGGTGCGGGAAATGCTGCTGGCACAGATGCACGATTTCCATCGTATCTTCCGGCTCATTACAGGTAATAACGATAGATTTGGCCTTCTCCGCGCCGGAGGCTCTGAGCAATTCTAGCTCGGTGGCATCGCCGTAATAGACCTTATACCCATAGGTGCGCATCAGGCCGACGGCGCTGATATCTCGCTCCAGCACGGTAATGCGCTTCTTGTTGGCCATCAGCAGGCGGCCAATTACCTGACCAAAACGCCCGAAGCCGACGATAATCACCTGCGGCTGGTCATCCTGCACGAAGTGCTTCTCGTCGCTCTCTTCATTATCGTTGTAGCGGCGCACCAGAATCTTATCCACCGCCTGCATCAGCAGCGGCGTGGTCATCATCGACAGCGTCACCACCACCAACAGCAGGGAGAGCTGCGAGGAAGAGATGACCTTCTGCGCACCAGCGGCCGAGAACAGCACGAAGGCGAACTCTCCGCCCTGACTGAGCACCGCCGAGAATTGCAGCCTGACCGAGGTGCGAATGCCAAACACCCGCGCCAGCGTATACAGCACCGTGCCTTTGATCGACACCAGCACCACCACGCCAATCAGCACTTCCAGCACGTGGGTGTAAAGCACGCCAAGGTTGAGCGCCATGCCGACCGAGATAAAGAACAGCCCGAGCAGTAAACCCTTAAACGGCTCGATAGCGATTTCCAGTTCGTGCTGATACTCACTTTCCGCCAACAGCACCCCGGCGATAAAGGTCCCGAGGGCCATGGAGAAGCCGAGTGAATCCATAAACAGCGCCGAGCCGAGCACCAACAGCAGCGCGGCGGCGGTGAATACTTCGCGCACGCCAGAGGCCACAATCAGGCGGAAAATCGGTCGCAGCAGGAAACGCCCGCCAATCAGCATGCCGGCAAACGCCAGCACCTTCAGGCCAATCATACCCCAGTTATTGGTGCCTTCCGGGCCACCGGCCAGCAGAGGGATCAGCGCCAGCGCGGGGATAACCGCGATATCCTGAAACAGTAAAACCGCGAAGCCGAGCTGCCCGCCTTCGTTGCGAGTCATGCTCTTGTCGCGCATCAATTGCAGGGCCATGGCGGTGGAAGACATCGCTAGACCAATACCGCCAATCAGCGCCGCTTGCCATGCGAAGTCGGTCAGATAGAGCAGCCCGCCCAGCACCGCGGCGGTCAAGATCACCTGCCCCGCCCCCACGCCGAAGATCTGCCTGCGCAGCTCCCACAGCTTGCCGGGGTTCAGCTCCAGCCCGATGATAAACATCAGGAACACCACCCCAAGCTCGGAGAAGTGCAGAATTTCATCCACGTCGCGAATAAAACCTAGCCCCCACGGGCCGATGGCAATCCCAGCCAGCAGGTAGCCGAGCACCGCGCCAATGCCCAATTTCTGGGCAATGGGTACAGCAACCACGGCAGCGAACAGAAACAGCAAAATCGCCGCCGGAAGATTCGAACCGTCCATTATTGATTGCCTCCGTGTGGCAGTGGAGACCTTAACCAATCGCCGTAAGCCTGCGCATGGCTATGTAAAACATCAGGTTTCTGGCGGCGGGCCCAATAGATGATAATCGGCGTCATCCAGTGCATATGGCACATCGCCGAGGTCAGCTCGAAGGGACGCATAATGTCCGACATCGGGTAGCGGTTATAGCCGCCCGCCTTATAGGCACCCTCCGGCTCGCCGGTGGTGACCACCGAGCGCCAATACTTTCCCCGCAGCGCGTTGCCGCCTGCGCCGCTGGCAAAGCCGCGAGCCAAGACGCGATCCATCCACTCTTTTAGCAGCGCTGGGCAGCTATAGGTATAAAGAGGATGTTGAAAAACAATCACTTTATGATCGCGTAACAGCTGTTGTTCGCGGTGAATATCGATGAAAAAATCGGGGTAGTGGGCGTACAAATCGTGAACGGTGACATGCTCTAATTGCTGCGCTTGTTGCAACAAAACGCAGTTGGCGACCGAATCGGGCGATTCCGGGTGGGCATACAGCAGCAAAACCTTTGGTGGCTGCGACATCAATACCTCCAAAGCGTCGTCAGGGTGCGGTTTTTCCGTTACCATGCTTCGCAAAGACTAAAAATAGGACGCAATACGTCTTGTTTAACTTATGATCGTGACAATTTAACATACTCTCAACACGGCGCTTTATGATTGTTTTCTCCTCATTACAAATCCGACGCGGCACTAACGTCCTGCTAGATAACGCATCAGCGACCATTAATCCCGGCCAAAAAGTCGGTCTGGTCGGCAAAAACGGCTGTGGTAAATCGACACTTATCTCACTGTTGAAAAACGAAATGAGCGCCGATGCTGGCAACATGACTTTCCCGAATAACTGGGCTTTGGCCTGGGTTAATCAGGAAACGCCCGCGCTTGACGTGCCAGCCATAGAGTATGTTATCGACGGCGACCGCGAGTTTCGTCAGTTAGAATCCGAATTGCACGCCGCCAACGAGCGCGACGACGGCAACGCCATCGCTCACGCCCACGGCAAGCTCGACGCCATTCAGGCGTGGACCATTCCGGCGCGCGCCGCCAGCCTGCTCAGCGGGCTGGGCTTTAGCCAAAGCCAATTGCAGCAGCCGGTGAAATCCTTCTCGGGCGGCTGGCGTATGCGCCTTAACCTGGCGCAGGCGCTGATTTGTCGCTCAGACTTACTGCTGCTCGACGAACCAACCAACCACCTTGATTTAGACGCCGTGATCTGGCTTGAAAAGTGGCTGAAAAGCTACACCGGCACGCTGGTGCTAATTTCCCATGACCGCGACTTCCTCGACCCGATTGTCGATAAAATCCTGCATATCGAGCAGCAAACGCTGAACGAATACACCGGCAACTACTCCTCTTTCGAGCGCCAACGGGCCACTAAACTGGCGCAGCAGCAGTCGCTGTTTGAGAGCCAGCAAGAGAAAGTCGCCCACTTGCAGAGCTATATTGACCGTTTCCGCGCACAGGCCACCAAGGCCAAGCAGGCGCAGAGCCGAATCAAGATGCTGGAACGCATGGAGCTGATCGCCCCGGCGCACGTGGATAATCCTTTTCATTTTAGCTTCCGTTCGCCAGAAAGTTTGCCGGACCCGCTGCTGCGCATGGAAAAAGTCAGCGCGGGCTATGGCGACACCACCATTCTGGACTCCATCAAGCTCAATCTGGTGCCGGGTTCGCGCATCGGCCTGCTGGGTAGAAACGGCGCGGGTAAATCTACGCTGATCAAACTGTTAGCGGGAACCATGGCGCCCTTGCAGGGAGATATTGGCCTGTCCAAAGGGGTCAAGCTTGGCTACTTCGCCCAGCATCAGCTGGAGTTCCTGCGCGCCGAAGACTCGCCGTTGCAGCACTTAGTGCGTCTGGCAAACAAAGAGACCGAGCAGCAACTGCGCGACTATCTCGGCGGTTTTGGCTTCCACGGCGATAAAGTGACGGACCCGACCGGCCGTTTCTCCGGTGGCGAAAAAGCGCGTTTAGTGCTGGCCCTGATTGTCTGGCAGCGCCCTAACCTGCTGCTGCTCGATGAACCGACCAACCACTTGGATCTCGACATGCGTCAGGCGCTGACCGAAGCATTGATCGATTTCGAAGGCGCAATGGTGGTGGTGTCGCACGACCGTCACTTACTGCGCTCCACCACCGACGACCTCTATCTGGTGCACGGCGGCAAAGTCGAGCAGTTCGACGGCGATTTGGAAGATTACCAGCAGTGGCTGGTTGAGATTCAGCGTCAGGAGAGCCAGCAAGAAGCTCCGGCCAAAGACGGCGGCGTGAACAGCGCGCAGTCGCGTAAAGACCAGAAGCGCCGCGAAGCAGATTTCCGCAACCAGACTCAGCCGCTGCGCAAGCAGATAACCAAGTTGGAAACGCAGATGGAAAAGCTGAGTAGCGAACTGGCGGCTATTGAAGAGAAGCTCGCCGATTCCGCCATTTACGACATCAGCCGCAAAGCCGAGCTCACCGAGTGTCTGCAACAGCAAACCAAAACCAAAGGCGCGCTGGAAGAGACCGAAATGACCTGGCTCGACGCCCAAGAGCAGCTCGAAGAGATGTCGAAAGCGTTTGATGTAGAGAGTTGATTTGACTTCAACCCCACACCCCACCTAGCCTCCCCTCCTGAAAGGGGAGGGATAAAATCAAAAACACTCCACATCCTGAAAGCGAAGGATAAAAATCAGAACCACTGCGGCCGACGCTCCTTCTCCTCTCATGAGGAGAAGGCTGGGATGAGGAGTGGGTTTAAACCTCACCCCTTATAAAAAGGCTTATCACCTAACACCGTCGCCCGATGCATAATCCGCCGCTGCGGCAGATAATCTGCATTCGCATAATGCTGCGTCACGCGGTTATCCCAGATCGCGATATCATCCTGCTGCCAGCGCCAGCGCACCTGAAACTCCGGTTTGGTCACGTGGTTAAACAGGAAATTCAGGATCGCCGCACTCTCCTTCTCGCTCAGACCGACAATTCGGGTGGTAAAACCTTCGTTCACGAACAGCGCCTGCTTGCCGCTCACCGGATGGGTGCGAATCACCGGATGCAGCAACGGCGGGTTCTTCTCTTTGGCTTTCTGCCACTGCTGGTGCTCTTCCGGCGTCTTGCGATATTTGAATTCTTGGAATGACTTGGTGAAGTCATGCTCGGCCTGTAAGCCTGTCAGTAACTGGCGGAAAGGCTCGGATAGCGCCTCATAAGCCGCAATGCCACTGGCCCACAGCGTGTCGCCGCCGGTGGTCGGCAGGTGTTTTGACGCCAACACCGCAATTGCCGGAGGCGTTTCAATAAAGGTGACGTCGGTGTGCCAGTTGTCATTGTCCGGCGGGTTATCGTCGTGGGTGTCGAGCACGATGATCTCTTCGACATCCGGCGCGTGCGGGTAAACCGGGTGAATGTGCAAATCGCCGAACCGCGCGGCCAGCGCTCGCTGCTGCGCCGGAGTAATAGGCTGATTGCGGGCAAACAGCACCTGATGCTTGAGCAAAGCGTGGTAGAACTGCTCAAACTGCGCGTCAGACAGGGGGCGAGTCAGGTCGATATTCTCAACCTGCGCGCCGATATACGGGCCTAACGGCGTGATAATCAAACGTTCGTTCATTGTTGTTCTCCATGCCACGGGGTTAGTTTGCGCTGCAAGGCGCGCAGGCCGATTTCAAGACTAAAGGCGATCAGCGCGATCACGCTGATGCCCGCAATAACCACATCAGTCGCCAAAAATTCACCGGCGGACTGCACCATAAAGCCCAGACCGCGCGTGGCGGCAATCAGCTCGGCGGCCACCAGCGTGGACCAGCCGACGCCGAGGCCAATCCGAATGCCGGTCAGAATTTCCGGCAGTGCGCTTGGCAACACCACATAGCGCAACACCTGTAACTTACTGGCGCCGAGAGCCTGCGCGGCGCGGACTCGCACCTGAGAAACGCTGCGCACGCCCGCCACGGCGGAGAGCGCCACCGGGGCGAAAATCGCCAGATAGATCAGCAGAATTTTCGAGGTTTCGCCGATACCAAACCAGATCACCATCAGCGGCAGATAGGCCAGCGGCGGCACCGGGCGATACAGCTCAATCAGCGGATCCAGAATGCCGCGCACCGTGTCATTCAGCCCCATGGCAATGCCCACCGGCACGCCAATCACCACCGCCGCCAGCAGCGCAATCAAAATGCGCGTCAGGCTGGCTGCCAGATGCTGCCACAGCGTGGCGTCCATAAAGCCTTGCGGGCTGGCGATGACATACAGCTGATGCAGCACCTGCTGCGGCGCGGGGAGAAACAGCGGGCTGATGAGTTTCAGCGCTGTCACCGCCCACCACACCACCAAGAGCACCAGCAGCGTGGCGATGCTCAGCCGCACGTTGCGCGGAATGCGCGCCCACCATGAGCGCCGAGTGGCGGCCACGGTGGTTTGATTGTTGAGAGCAGAATCCAGACTCATATCACCACCTCGCGTTGCTGGAAGACCTTACTCAGCACGTATTCACGTTGAGCGATAAACTGCGGGTCGGACTTAATGGCGCGGCACGGCTCGCCGTTAGCAAAACGCTGGCCGAAGTCGAGCTTCAGGCGTTCTACCACCTGTCCCGGCCCCGGCGAGAGCAGCAACAGCTCGCTGGCGAGGAACACCGCCTCTTCAATATCATGAGTAATAAGCAAAATTTGTTTGCCGGTGTCGCGCCAAATGGTCAGCAGCAGCTCCTGCATCTGTTCGCGAGTAAAGGCGTCGAGCGCGCCGAAAGGCTCATCCAACAGCAGCAGGCGCGGATCGGCGGCCAGCGCGCGAGCAATGCCCACTCGCTGACGCATCCCGCCGGAAAGCTGCCAGATGAAGTGCTGCTCGTAGCCTTTCAGCCCGACTTTATTGAGCATGCGCAGCGCGGTTTCCCGGCGCTGGCTCTTGTTGATGCCCGCCAATTGCAGGCCGAACTCCACGTTGCTCACCACGTCGCGCCACGGCAGTAATCCCTCATGCTGGAACACCACGCCGCGATCGGCACCCGGCCCGCTGACCGGCACGCCGTCGAGAGTGATAGAGCCGCTCGACGCAGGCAAAAATCCGGCAATCAGGTTGAGTAAGGTGGTTTTGCCGCAGCCCGACGGGCCGAGCACCACCACCAGTTCGCCGCTGGCAATCTGCAAAGAGATATCTTTCAGGGCCGGGCGGCCCTGATATTGTGCCGAAAGGTGCGAGACGTTAAGCATGGCGTTCTCCTCAGGATTTCGGACTAGCCTGAACGGCTTTGACGAACTGGTTAGTCACGTAATCGCTGTAATCGTCGTCCACCTGCTGCACTTTGCCCTGCTCTTTGAGGAAGGCGGCGGTGTCTTTGATGGCTTTATCCACCGGCTGACCAAGCTGGGTGACCTGCTCGTCCACTGGCAAATAACGGTTACCTTTCACTAAATCAGGCACTTGCTCGGCCGGAACGCCACTCAGGCGCGACAGGGCGTCAAGATTGCCTTTGTCCTGTAGCCACTTCTCTGGCTGTTGCAGGTAATCTCCCTGCGCTTTCAACGCACTGCGGGCAAACGCGGTCACAATCTCAGGATGCGCTTTGGCGAAGTCCTTGCGCACCACCCACACGTCGAGAGTTGGCGAACCCCATTTGCCGACCTGCGAGGAGTCCGTCAGCACCTTGCCGGTTTTCTCCAGCTCATTGACCGCCGGAGCCCAAACATAAGCGCCGTCAATGTCACCACGAGCCCAAGCTGCGGCAATGGCCGGTGGCTGAAGATTCACGATGGTGACCTGTTTCGGGTCGATGTCCCAATGCTTGAGCGCCGACAGCAGGCTGTAATGGGTGGTGGAGATGAAAGGCACCGCAATGCGCTTGCCAACCAAGTCTTTCGGGTCTTTAATCTCTTTCTTAACCACCAGCGCTTCCGAGCTACCCAGCTCAGAGGCGATCAAAAACACTTCAATAGGCAGCTTCTGGCTGGCGGCCACCGCCAACGGGCTGGAGCCGATATTGCCAATCTGCACATCCCCGGACGCCAACGCACGCAGCACGCTTGAGCCGCTGTCGAACTTGCGCCAGTCAACCTGCGCGCCGGACTCTTTGCCAAAACTGTTTTCCGCCTGCGCGACTTTCGCCGGTTCCGCCGAGGTTTGGTAGGCCACGGTGACATCCGCCGCCTGTGCGCCAAAAGCCGCAAGACTCAAAGCCAGCGCCACGCCGTGTAACTTGAAAGAACCAAAGGTTTTGCTCGCCATAAGAAATTGCTCCGCACAGGATTTAAAGGGGGTTATCAGACCGTTTTGGCGGTTTGTCAGACAGTTTTAGCGGAGCCGCAAAAGGATAGAAAGTAATTAGAAATTATCTTTAATTACTTTATGGAATATAAAGCCAATTCAAAGAATAAAAATGTATGAAGGTTTGTTGCTGGTAGTCATAGATCGTGCGGGTTAAAATCACGCTATTATTAGCCAAATTTATGAATTGAGCTGCTTTCGCGGCTTCATCCTCTATGAAAAGGATCATGCAGTGACGGAAACCACACCAACACCTATACAGCCGGAAGCCACGCTTTCGACCGAACTCGCCACCGACCTTTCCACCACCAGCGGCGAGCCAACCAAGGCTCTCAGTGCGCAAGACCAGCAACAGCTGGACGAGATCGTGGCGCAAATCGATATCACCGATCCGGTGCTCTCAATTGCCTATGGCGCGAAGACCATGAACGCAATGTCGCGCTTTAGCGAATCTATGATGCAAGAAGTGCGCGCCAAAGACGCAGGCGAGATTGGTCAGCAGCTCACCACAATGCTGAGTAAAGTGAAAAGCATCGATTTGACGGTTTTTGAGCAGAAAAAGGGCCTGCTCGAATCCCTGCCATTGATTGGCAAAATGTTCAGCAAGCTTGAGCGCACGCTGATGGAATATCAGACGCTGGCCCAGCAAGTGGACACCATCTCCAATAAGTTGCAGGACACTATTGTTGAGCTGCTGCGTAACATCGCCACGCTGGAACAGCTGTTTATTCGCAACAGCGAATATTTCAAACAAATCAGCCTGCACATCATCGCCGGCAAAAAGAAGATTGAGCAGATTCAAGCCACCGATTTACCCCAGGCGCAGGCTAAGGCCGAGCAGTCTGGCGATGCGATGGATGCGCAGTTAGTTCGCGATTTGGTCAATGGCATCCAGCGTTTCGAGCGTCGTCTGCATGATCTCCTGCTCTCGCGCACCTTTGCGATTCAAACTGCGCCGCAAATTCGCCTGATGCAAAACAATAGCCAGTCTCTGGCCGAAAAAATTCAAAGCAGCATCCTGACCACTATTCCTATCTGGAAAAGCCAAATCGTCCTCGCCCTGAGCCTCAACTCACAGCGTCAGGCCGCCAAGCTGCAAAAAGACGTGGCGGACACCACCAATGAAATGCTGCGCCGCAATGCCGAAATGCTAGAACTGGGCAGCATCGAAACAGCCACCGAGGTAGAACGCTCGATTATTGATATCGATACGCTGCGCGATGTGCAAAACCGCCTGCTGAACACGCTGGAAGAGACGCTGTCTATCGCCAGCAATGCGCGCCAACGCCGGGCTGAAGTGGAGAAAGAGCTGGGTGGTATGGAGCAAGAGCTGCGCACGAAACTGGCGTCGATTGCCGCAGGGCAAAATGCGCAAGCGAAGGTGGTTGGTTAACAATGAGAGAGATTGACTACCATACGGATTCTTTTAGTGAGTTTTATCGCGACTCTCGTGGTTTCAGGATTTTCACTTACATCGTTATTCTTTTCGGTTGCATTGGCTTCGTTTCCAGCTCTGACGAATACCTTCTAATCCCCAAAGATGAACAAGGCGGCGTCCTATGGCTAGTCCTGCTCCCTAGCTATATGCTGCTCCATAATTTCTTAACTGACCGACAAAGTTTTTATTGGAGTATCCCAGTCGGCGTCGCTTGGGCTATTTTGGGCAATAGCTTAGTGCTCCCTTTCTGGATGGCAACGGCCGCATTGTTACTCAGTTTACTGACTCAATTTCGCGCCAACCTATTGTGGAAAGCCCTGCTCTGGGGCATACCCCTCATATCTTATGCCGCAATCTTCGATAATTTATTAGCCGCCTATCCGTTCTACGTCGTTTTTCTGGTTATCGTAGTGATAGCTCGCAAGATGATCGTGAGTTCAGCGCACTCAATCACGCCAATCAAAGCTGAACCCGCCGCCACTCATACGTCAGAAGTGAGCTATAAAGAATATCTACATAATCAACAGATAAAGCAGCAAAAAAGCGAGGATGAAAACATCGTCTCGTCCTTCCGCCCACCGCGCGATGAACCTGACGAGCCGCAACCTGCGCCCAAGCCTGAACCCAAGATCGTTAGTTCTTACCGCCCACCGCGCGATGAACCCGACGAGCCAAAACCTGTTCCCAAGCCTGAACCCAAGATCGTTAGTTCTTACCGCCCACCGCGCGATGCTGTAGAGGATGAATCCCCGAACACTATCCTCGTGGCGAAAACCGCGCCGGTGAAGAAGGTCTTCCGCCCGGCCAAAGATGACTATGCCGGACTCTTATTGATGCTGGAGAAAAAGACGCTGCCCGCTGCCATGCAGACGGAGCTACAAGGCATCATCAAAAACGCTCGGATGATTTTGACCAGCATGGAGGAAGATCCCGAAGACGTGAAGCCGGGCAACGCGTTCTTAAGCCGCTATATGCCCGCGCTGGAAAGCGTGGTTGAGCAAGTTGAAAAGCTGGCGGCCCTCGAGAGCCTGTCCAGCAGCAGTAAGCAAGCGATGGATAAATGCTTCCACGCCTTGGAAGGACTGCGCTCCGCTTTCGCCCAGCAATATGAGCAATTGCAGGAAAATAATCAGCTCAAATTCAATGTGGAAATGGAGATGCTTGATAGCCTGCTGAAAACCGACGGCTTCAAGTAATGCATTAGGTTGCCCCTCCTCTTCAGCCAGGAGGGGCAATTGACAAGGATCTTAATGCCAAATCAACAGTACGCAGGCGGCGGTGAGCAGGCCCATGGCGATGTTGAAGGTGTACCAAGCTCGGCGGGTGCTGAGCAGACGGCCAATCACGGTGCCGAATCCCAGCCAGATAACGCCTGACACCAGATTCACGATGAAAATCCCGACGCTGATGGCCGCGATTGAGTGATTATACTGCGCGCCAGCCAGACTGAAACTGGCGACCGCGCCCAGCCCCATCAGCCACGCTTTTGGGTTGAGAAATTGCAGCAGCCAGCCCTGATACCAGTAGAGCGGCTTCGGCGGCGCGGCACCCACTTCTAATCTTTCATAAGCTGAAGTCGCGATTTTCCACGCCAGCCAGAGCAAATAGAGGCTACCGGCGATTTTCAGGAACAGGTGCAGCGCGGGGTAAACCATAATCAGGCTGCCGACGCCAAATGCCACCAGCAGCACCACGCTTTGCATGCCAAGCATGATGCCGATTAACAGCCAAACTGAGCGGAAGAAACCGAAATTAGCGCCAGAGGTGGTCAACAACATATTGTTCGGACCGGGTGTAATAGCAGCAACCCACAAAAAGCCAAGCATTGAAAAGAATAAACTAGGTTCCATTAAGTTTGGGTACTCCACCCTGAAGAATATGCGATAGGATTAAAAGCTATCAGTGTGATTTAGCTCGCACAATCATTACTTATCAAAAAACATTATATCTTATGTATGAATCGTTCCAGCCCATTCGTGGGGCCGCTAATCCGCACCTGCAAACCATCCTGCCCCGGTTGGTTCGACGCCGCGTGCAGCTTGAACCACACTGGCAGCGGCTGGACACGCCGGACGGCGATTTCATCGATTTAGCCTGGAGTGAAGACCCGGCGCTGGCCAAAGATAAGCCGCGCATGGTGCTGTTCCACGGGTTGGAAGGTAACTTCTACAGTCCTTATGCCCACGGGCTGCTGCACGCGTGGCGCGAGCAGGGCTGGCTGGGCGTGGTGATGCATTTTCGCGGGTGCAGCGGCGAGCCGAACAAGCAGCTGCGCATCTACCATTCAGGCGAAACCGAGGACGCGCGCTTCTTCCTCAACTGGCTACGTGAAACCTACGGCGATGTGCCAACCGGCGCGGTGGGCGTGTCGCTCGGCGGCAATATGCTGGCCTGCTATCTCGGCGAAGAAGGGGCGCGCTGCCAGCTAAAAGCCGCCGTGGTAGTGTCGGCTCCGCTGATGCTGGAACCCTGCGCGGAAAGGCTGGAGCGCGGCGCATCGCGCTTTTACCAGCGCTATCTGCTGGAGCAGCTGAAACTGAATGCTTCGCGCAAACTGGCGAAGTATCCCGGTACCCTGCCGGTCACGCTGCAACAGCTGAAATCCATCAAGCGCCTGCGCGAATTCGACGACGCCATTACCTCCAAGGCCCACGGCTTCGCCGACGCGCTGGACTATTATCGCCGTTGCAGCGGCATGCCGTTGCTGTCGCAAGTGCGCACGCCGCTGCTGATCATTCATGCCAAAGACGACCCCTTTATGACGCCGGAGGTGATCCCGCCACTGGCCGACCTGCCGCCGGGCGTCGAGTATCAACTGACCGAGCATGGTGGCCACGTCGGCTTTGTTTCCGGCAGCCTGCGCAACCCGCAAATGTGGCTGGAGCAGCGCATTCCCGAGTGGATCGCCCCCTATTTAACTGACTTTGATGCAAAGTCCTCCCTGTTTATCGGCAAGTAGCTTTAGGAAAGTAACCCGTGATTATTCCGTGGAAAGAACTGGACGCAGAGATCCTCACCAACGTGATTGAAGCCTTTGTACTGCGTGAAGGCACCGACTACGGCGAGCAAGAGCGCACGCTGGAGCAGAAAGTCGAAGACGTGCGCCGCCAGCTAAAAAGCGGCGAGATTGTGCTGGTATGGTCAGAACTGCACGAAACGCTGAACATCATGCCGCGCGGCCAATTCCGCGCGGGGGATGAAGAGCGTCAGGATGAATGGAACTAGCAAAGTCAGAAACTGCTTGAGCGCCACGGACGGCGTTTAAATTTGTCACTCCCCGCCCTCGCGGCAAGGCTGTTAGCCGCCTGCTGCGAGCGCACCATCACTTCCCGCTCATTAACCCGCGTCAGCTGGCCGTTACGCAATACCGGCTGGCCATCGACAAACACGTCGGTGACTTCGTGCCCCAGCGCCGAGTAAACCAGCGCGGAAACCGGATGATGCACCGGCGTCATCGCCGGGTGGTTAGTGCCAATCACCACCACATCCGCCTTTTTGCCGACTTCCAGCGAGCCGATTTCATGCTCAAGACCAATCGCCCGCGCGCCGTCTATGGTCGCCATCTCCAGCACTTTTTCGGCGGTCATGATGGTCGGGTCGCGATGCACGCCTTTTTGCACCAACGCCGCCATTTTCATCGCCTGAAACAGGCTGTGGTTGTTGCTGCTGGCCGGGCCGTCGGAGCCTAAGCCAACTGTCAAACCTGCCGCCAGCATCTCGGGAATCGGCGCGACGCCGGAGGCTAAGTACATGTTACTGCAAGGGTTGTGCGAAACCCGCACGTCATAATGCTTCAGCGTGCGGATGTCGCGACTGCTGCACTGGACGCAGTGGACCGCCAGCACGTCGGGGCCGAGGAAGCCGATGTCGCTAAGAAATTCGGTATCCGTGCTTTGGAAACGCAGCTGCGACTGGGCAATCTCAAAATCGGTTTCCGCCACGTGAGTGGTGATCAGCGCGCCGGTTTCATTCGCCAGCTCGCGGGTGCCGCGCAGCACTTTTTCGTCCAGCGCCCAAATCATGCTTGGCGCAATGCCGACCTTCACCCTGCCGCCATCGCGGTTGTAGTGATAAATCAGCTGGCGGGCGTCGGCCAGCGCCGCCTCGGGAGTTTCGATTAACTCGGTCGGAATGCCGTGCTCGGCCCCTGCGGTGATAAAACCGCGACAAACGCGACCACGAATGCCTGTCAGTTCAAAGGCTTCCACCACTTTGGCGGTCAGGCCGGGGCGCGGATGGGCATACATGAAATCCACCAGTGAGGTGACGCCGGAACGCAGCGACTCCACGCAGCCGTGCATGGCGGCGGCGAACACGTCCTCTTCAGTCAGCTCCACCGCGCTCGGCCCGGTCATGCAGGTGAACCACTTTTTCAGCACCATATCATCGCCCAGCCCCTTCAACAGAGTCTGGAACAGATGAGTGTGGGTGTTGACCATGCCGGGAATGATGATGGCGTCGCGGCAGTCCAGCACTTCAGACTCAGGGTGGCTGGCGACCAGCTGCTGGCGCGTGCCGATCGCCCGAATTCTGTCACCTTCAATCAACAGGCTGGCCTGCTCCAACACATCGCGCTGCGGGTTCATGGTGACCAGCCAGCCATCGGCCAAAATATAAGACATTTACTCTCCTGCCGATTAAGCCGAAAGCTGGGTGAGCAGCTGGTCAGAATCGGTAACAAAACCAAAGCATTGGCGAACGTTGTACAAGGTGGCGTCGAGGCAATATTGCGGCGACGTGGTGGCGCAGCAGTCTTCCAACAGCAGGCAGTCGTAGCCTTGGAAGTTGGCGTCTTGCAAGGTGCAGAGCACGCACTGGTCGGCATTCACCCCGGCGAACAGCAGCGTAGTGACGTTGAGATTGCGCAGAATGCTGTCCAGCTCGGTGTCTTTGAAGCCGGACATGCGATATTTATCCACGCTGATATCCCCGGCCTGCTTGGGCAGCTCGTCCACCACGGCGGCGGCCCAGCTGGCGTGTTGCAGCACCGGCGCACCGGAAACCGGCAGCGGATCGCCCAGCCCCACGCCTTCTCCCGTCGGCTTGTAGACGTGCAGCACGGCCGGGCTGAGGTTCAGCTTGTCGGCGCGGTTGCCCCAGTTAAGCCAAATCACCGGAATATCCGACTGGCGCGCCACCGGCAGCAGGCGCTGCAAAGGCGCAATCGGGCCGCGCGCGGGGGTAACGTCAACGCCGATATGCCCAAGCCAGCCGTCGGGATGGCAAAAGTCATTCTGCATATCAATCACAATCAGCGCGGTACGCTGCACGTCGAACCGAATGCGACGATCGCCGTCGGTCACCGTGATGGCCTGCGGCGGCACGGCGTCGCGTACTAAATCCACCTGCTGCGCCGAGACGTGCCACTGGTTGCGCGGGCTGGCTCCGAGCGGAATTAAATCAGACTGCCGTGAACTCATGCCGCCTCGCTCCCCGCCGCCCCGCTCAGAACGCGCAGGTCTTCTTCGTCCAGCTCGATCGGCTCGCCGCCGCGGATCAGCTCGGCAAAACCTTCGTTCGGAGTCATCACCGTCAGGGTATAGAGCTTCGAGGTGCCGGTATTTTGAATAAGATGCTCATTGCCCGGCGCGAGCAGCAGCGCGTCGCCCTTCTTCAGCGCCATCTCTTTGCCGTCGCAGCGCGCAATACCTTCGCCGTGCAGCACGTAGAAAAACTCGTGCGCGGTGGCGTGCTCGTTTGGCGGCGTCGCGCCACCGACTTTAAAAATCTCAATCACGAAAATGTTTTCAATCTGATCCTGCTCATGGTCGAACAGGATGGCGAAGTAGTTGGTATCTTTCGGGCTGATACGAAAAGCCTGTGCGGACTTCACGTTGGTACCACGGAAACTGTGCAACATAGTGACTACTCCTTGCGATAGGGCTGGGTCAGTGCGCCCGGCTGAACGGTTTTGCCGACGATGCCGGACATCGCCAGAATGGTGAGTAAGTAAGGCAGGGCCAGCAGCACCTGCGCCGGAAGCGCGTTGTCGAACAGCTGCAAAGAGAGTTGCAGCGCGTCGGCAGCGCCGAAAATAAAGGCCGCCAGCAGGGCTTTAACCGGGCTCCAGCGGCCGAAAATCACAATCGCCAGCGCGATAAATCCCTGCCCGCTGACAATGTTGTCGCGAAACAGGCCAATCTGCGCGGTGACCAGATAGCCTCCCGCCAGCCCTGCGCCAAGGCAGGAGAGCATCACGCCGTAGGTTCTGACCCGCTGGACATTCAGCCCGGCGGCGTGGGCGGCGCGCGGGTTTTCCCCGACGGCGCGCAGCGTCAGACCAAAGCGAGTGTGGAACAGACCAATCTGCGCCACGGCTACCAGAATCAGCGTCAGGTAGAGCGGCCAAGGCTGGTTAAAGAAGATTTTCCCCACCACCGGCAGCTGCGACAGGCCGGGGATCGGCAAGGCGTTGAACATGTCGATAGTCGGCGAAGTGGCATTGCCAATCACCAGACTGTAGACATAAGTGGCAATGCCCGCCGCCAGAATGTTGAACACGATGCCGACCACCACCTGACTGGCGAGCGCCCGCAGGTAGAGGAATGCCAGAAACAGCCCGACGATTAGGCCCCCCACGCCCCCGGCGAAGAAACCGAGCACGGTGGAACCAGACCACACCGCCACCAGATAGCTCGACAGCGCGCCCATCAGCACCGTGCCTTCAATGCCGATATTCAGCACTCCGGAGCGTTCGGCGTAAATTTCCCCCAGCGAAGCCAGCAAAACCGGCCCGGCGAGGCGAACCGCGGCGGCTAACCACGTAATGAAAAATGCAGTATCCAGATGCGCCCACAGATTCATGATTTGTTCTCCGCGGCGGCGGCCAGCGAGGCTTCTGCCCGCCCCGGCCAGTTAATTCGGTAATAGCGCAGAATGTCTCCGGCGAGGATCAACAGCACCACTAGGCTTTCCAGAATGAAAATTACCGAGGTCGGCAGGCCGCTCTGGCGCTGCATCGCGCTACCACCGACTTCCAACCCGCCGTATAAAATGGCCGTCGGGATCACCACCAGCGGATTGAGCCGCGCCAGCAGGGCCACGACCACGCCGACAAAGCCGACGCCGCCTGCTAATCCGTCCATCAGGCGATGCTGCACGCCGAGCACCGCGCACAGCCCGGCCAGCGCGGCCATGCCGCCGCCGAGGAACACCGCCAGCATCTGGCGGCGCACCACATTAATGCCGCCGTAGCGCGCGGCTTTCGGGTTCAGGCCGCTGACAATCATTTCGTAGCCGACTGGCGTGGCGCGGATCAGCACCCACACCAACACCGAGCAGACCAGCGCAATCAGCAAGCCCATATGTGCCCGCACGCCGGGTAAAATCATCGGCAGCCAGCTTTCCACCGGCAGACGCGGCGTCTGAGGCAGATCCCCTGGCGCACGCATCGGGCCAGAGACTAAGTATTGGATCAGGAAGGCGGCCACGTAGTTAGCCATCAGGGAGATAAGCACGTCATTGCCGCCGAAGCGCACGCGCATAATGCCGACGATGCCCGCCCAAATCGCCCCGGCCGCGAAGGCCGCGACAATCACCACCGGCCAGAAGGCCCACGCAGGAAGCATAAAAGAGAGCCCCTGCGGCGTGCCGCCCAGCGCGACATAAGAGGCCGCCGCCGCCCCCACCAAGAAGCAGCCTTCAAAACCGATATAGCCCAGCCCGCCGCGCCAAATCACGATGGTGGCCTGAGCAATCAAAATCAGCGGCGTAGCCTGTACCAGCGTCTGGCTAAAGCCGCGCAGCGAGCCAAACGCTTCGGCAAACAGCGAACCAAAGGCGGTCAGCGGGCTGGCACCAAAGGGAATAAACAGCAAACCTGCCAGCACGAAAGCGGCCACCAGCGCCAGCGCCGTGGTCAACACCAGCGAGAGAGTGGAATCCACCGGCGCGTGGCGGCGCGCTAACAACGCTTTCATGATGCCTCCTTCAGGCTGCTGCCCGGCTTGAGATTTGTAAGCTTGCCACCGGCCATCAGCTCGCCAATTTGTTCAGTGGTCGCCTCGGCGGCGTCCAGCACTCCGGCGATTTGCCCGGCGTACATCACCGCGATGCGGTCGGATAAATTCATAATTTCTTCCAGTTCAGCGGAGATCATCACAATCGCACAGCCCTGCTGGCGTGCTTCCAGCAAGCCTTGCCACACCGCTTCCACTGCGCCAACGTCCAGCCCGCGCGTCGGCTGCTCAACCACCAGCAGCCGTGGGCGACGCAACACTTCACGGCCTAAAATCAGTTTTTGCAGGTTGCCACCGGAGAGCTTTCCGGCTTCAAAATCGAGATCCGGCGTCACTACGCGAAAGTGATTCACAATCTCCTGCGCCTTGGCGGCGATGGATTTTTTGCTGAACAGCCAGCCGCGCGCCCGCGCATGTTGCCGGGGCGCGCCGAGAATGGCGTTATCACTGATCGACATGGATGTGACCGAGCCAACGCCACGGCGGTCTGCGGGAATAAAGCCGATACCCGCGCCGCGCCGCTGGGCCGGTGTGAAGTCGGAGATATCGACGCCGCCCAGCACAATGCGCCCGGCCTCGATGGGCCGCAGGTTGAGCAGAGCGTCGGCCAGTTCTGACTGCCCGTTGCCGTCAACCCCGGCGATGCCAAGGATCTCCCCGGCGCGGACTTTCAGCGCCACGCGCCAAATTTTCTGATTTCCGGCTTCGTCGCGCATGGCGATGTTGTCGATATGCAGCACCTCTTCGCCCGGCGTCTGCTGGGGCTTTTCCACCCGCAGCAGCACGTCGCGCCCCACCATGCGGCGGGCTAAATCGGTTTCTGAGGTCTGTGTGACGGCGACGCTTTCAACCATTTTCCCGCTGCGCATTACGCAGACACGGTCGGCCACCGCCATGATTTCATACAGTTTATGGGTGACGATCACCACCGAGCGCCCTTCGGCACGCAGCGAGTCGAGCGTGGCAAACAGCCCCTCTTTTTCGCGCGGCGTCAGCACCGCGGTAGGTTCGTCGAGAATGAGCACTTTGGCATCGCGGTAGAGCAGCTTGAGGATTTCCACCCGCTGCTGAACGTCAATCGGCAAGTGTTGGATCTTGGCCCACGGGTCAACCGCCAGCCCATGTTTGTCCGAAATCTGTTGCAGACGCTTGGCGGCGGCGTGCAGGTCCAGATAGCCGCTGCGCGTCTCTTTCAACCCTAAAATCACGTTTTCGACCACGCTCATCGGCTGAACCAGCATGAATTCTTGGTGAACCATGCCGATGCCCAGCCGAATCGCGTCGCCGGGGTCCTTAATGCTGACCCGACTGCCTTCTACAAAAATATCCCCGGTGTCGGCCTGATATAAGCCGTACAAAATTTGCATCAACGTACTTTTGCCTGCGCCGTTTTCCCCGAGCAGGGCGACAATTTCACCGGCCGCAATGGTCATATCGACCTTATCGTTGGCCCGAACCTTGCCGAACTGTTTACAGATACCGCGCAGTTCGACGACCGCGTCAGTAACGGAGGTGGATAACGTCATGCAACTTCCTCAGGCTTTTATTTCGCTTTAATCAAACTGGCAACATCAATACTGCCGCTGGCGAGCTGTGCCCAGATGTCCTGAAACTTCGCCCAGGCCGCCGCGCTAATTAACTTGCTGTTGTACTTGTCACTGCCGTACAGCGGCAGCCAGGCGTCAGAGACTTTTGGTTTCCACTCCTGCCCGCCAAGAAATTTCTTGTCACGCACGCTGTGTGCCACTTGTTCAACCACCCACGGCAGGTTGGTTTCAAAGCTGGTGGCGACGAAATCGGGCGCGATGCTTTTCTGGTCCGAATAGCAGCCGATGGCTTTCACCTTGGCCGCCGCCGCGCCCTGAATCGCACCTAAGCCGGTGACATCCGCGCTGTGCCAAATGACGTCTGCGCCGTTGCCAATCATGGTGCTGGCAGCTTCGCGGCCCTTGGCGGCGTTGTCGTAATCGCCGGTAACGATGCCCAAGCCTTTGATCCCCGGACGGGTTTTCTCTGCTCCGGCAATAAAGGCGCGCATCATGCCCTGCTGGGTTGGGTTATCCCCACCACCGACATAGCCCACGGCTTTGCCTTTTTCGGAAATCAGCGCCGCCAGCGCCCCGGCACCATAAGCCGCGTTGAAGTAGGCCAGATCAACGAATTCGACGTTGTTCGGCGCTTTTTCTGACGGCTTAAAGGTGGTGGCGAAGAAGTAGGTGTCCGGGTATTCCGGCGCAATTTCATTGAACGCCGAGCCATATTCGAAGCTGTGGCCGATGATCAGGTTGTAGCCGTCATCGGCATAACCTCGGATCACTTGCTCCATCTGCGCCTGCGGCACGCTTTCGCTGCTGGCGACGTTGAATCCCTGCGCTTTCAGGTTCTGCAACCCCTGATAAGCCAGCTGACTCCAGCCGCCGTCGGCCACGGAACCTGGTAATAACAGAGCAACTTTTATGGTTTCACCCGCAGCAAACGCCTTGCGGGACATCAGTGGTGCAGCCAACGGAATCAACATCATGCTTGCCAGCGCTTTGGCAAAATTACGGCGCGATAAACCAGACATAGCCTTTACTCCCCCCGATAACAGTCCTTCATTTATGCCGCTTAATTCGTTACCTTAAAAGCACAGTTTTTCGCACTCTGCGATGCCTTTAAAGCAACGCTCTTCGACGGAGAAGTTCTTATGTTGCAGCACCGGCTGTTGATGTATCTCGATCAGGTGGCGCGCGCCGGTTCTATTCGCAAAGCGGCGGCCCGTTTGCATATTTCGGCGTCGGCAATTAACCGCCAGATACTGGCGTTGGAAGATGAGCTGGGCACCCCGCTGTTCCAGCGCCTGCCGCGCAAAATGGTGTTGACCGCCGCCGGAGAGGTGCTGATCCATCACGTTCGCCAGACCTTTAAAGAGCTGGAGTGGGCGCAGGTGAAAATCGAGGAGCTGAAGGGGTTACGCCGTGGCGAGGTGACGGTGGCGATGATGAGCGGGCTGGCGGCCAACCTTATCCCGCGCATGGCCAGCGAGTTTCGCCGCGCCAACCCACGGGTGAAGCTTACCCTGCGCCAACTGACCAGCGGCGATGACATTATGTCAGCGGTGGAATCGGGCGAGGCCGATCTCGGCTTAGGCTTTGATTTCGTGCTGCCGCCGACGCTGCGAGTGCTCTCCAGCGCCGTCGGCAGACTGGGCGCAGTGGTCGCGCCGGGCCATCCGCTGGCGGATAAAACCAGTTTGCGTATCAGCGACTGCATTGCCTATCCTATTGTTATTGCAGACAAAACTACCGTGATCCGCCCTTACCTGAATGACGTGTTCGCCAAGGCGCTGGTGACGGCGCACCCGGTGATTGAAACCAATTCGATAGAAGTGATGCGACACGCCGCCATGGAAGACCAAGGGCTGACCTTCCTCACGCCTTTTGATATTGAGTTTGACCTGCGCGCCGGGCGGCTGATGTATATTCCGGTGCGTGAGCTAGGCCAGCAGACGCAGAAGTTGATGCTGATAGGTCACGATCGCGGCACCAGCGCCATTGGCAGCGTGCTGGCGGAAACGGTGAAAGGCATGATGACGCAAACCGCCTGACGGGCTGCGTCATCAAAAAGAGAAGGGTTATGGCTTGAAGCGCGTCGCCTGCGTCATGGCGCTGAGTGGATAGTCATACACCTCTTGCGCCAGTCGCACCAAGGCCTGCGCGGCGCGTTCTACTTCAACTTCGCCGCGTTGGGCGTCGGCGGCTGCGGCATTGCCGGTGACCCCTGCCGGGTGTAAATCCTGCGCCTGCCAGCCAAAGCTGACACCGCCTTCAGGGGTCAGAATACCGCCCTGCGCCGCCAGCGCTTCGGCCGCCGAGGTAAAGTTTTCGGCTTTGTCCATTGCCACTAAGTCGGGGTGCAGGTGCAGCATGACGCTGGTTTCTGACTCGCCGCCGTGAATGCCGAAGGCGCGCTCGCCGGGGCTGTATAAGTCAGAACTGTCGATGGTGGCGAACCAGCTGGCGCCGACCGCGAACATCCCTAGCTCAATGCGCAGTTGGCGGCAGACAATCTCCATCAGTTGGGGCTGGCCGCCGTGGGAATTCCAAAAAATCAGCTTTCGCACCCCGGCGCGCCATGCGCTTTTTGCCACTTCAAACCATACTTTACCCAGAACCTCGTAAGGCAGGCTTAAGGTGCCGGGGTATTCAAGATGCTCGTCGGATTTGCCAATTGGCAGCGCGGGCAGCACCAGCACCGGCAGGTCGGCGGGCAGCAGCTCAACCGCGCGAGAGACAATTCCGGCATTGATCGCGGCATCGACCCGTACCGGCAGATGCGGCCCGTGCTGCTCGACCGCGCCAATCGGCAGGATAGCCACCAGATTTTGCATATCAAGCTGGCTGAACTCCAGCGTGGACAGGTCCCACCACCAGCGGGATGACGGCATGTTCATAGGGAATGCACTCCGAAAAAGCGGCAAATTATCAGTTCAGTCTAGAGCAAAGCAGTTGAGATTAAAGCATCAAAAAAGTGCCATTGCGTTGCGTTTAGGGCATCACTGGGCGAGAAAGCGCCACCTTTTGGGCAGCCGCCGTTTGATCAAAGATTGTCTGCGTGAAACTTGTCGCTAAACGCATAAACATGGTAACAATGGGATTAATTATGCGCAGCGTTGACGCAAGGTTTGCATCTGAGAATAGACCGACGCACGTCTGCCAGCATCACCTTTACGGAGAAAAGCGCACATGTCAGCTAAACACCCAGTTATTGCCGTGACCGGCTCCAGCGGTGCAGGAACCACCACCACCAGTTTGGCGTTTCGCAAGATTTTCCAACAGCTTGGCCTGCGTTCTGCCGAGCTGGAAGGCGACAGTTTTCACCGTTTCACCCGCCCAGAGATGGACGCCGCCATTCGTAAGGCGCGCGATCAGGGCCGCCACATCAGCTACTTCGGACCAGAGGCCAATGACTTCGCCCTGCTCGAGCAGAGCTTTATTGAATATGGCCGCTCAGGCAGCGGGCGCTCGCGCAAGTATTTGCATACTTATGACGAAGCCGTTCCTTACAATCAGGTGCCGGGCACCTTCACGCCGTGGCAGGCGCTGGCCGAACCGACCGACGTGCTGTTCTACGAAGGGCTGCACGGTGGCGTCGTCGCCGACAAAATCGACGTGGCGGCGCAGGTTGATTTGCTGGTTGGCGTAGTGCCGATTGTTAACCTCGAGTGGATACAGAAACTGGTGCGCGACACCGGCGAACGCGGTCATTCGCGCGAAGCAGTCATGGACTCGGTGGTGCGCTCGATGGATGACTACATTAACTACATCACGCCGCAGTTCTCCCGCACCCACATTAACTTCCAGCGCGTGCCGACGGTGGACACCTCCAACCCATTCGCGGCGAAGGCCATTCCGTCGCTGGATGAGAGCTTCGTGGTGATCCACTTCCGCGGGCTGGACGACATTGATTTCCCTTACCTGCTGGCGATGCTGCAAGGCTCATTCATTTCGCACATTAATACGTTGGTGGTGCCGGGCGGCAAGATGGGGCTGGCGATGGAGTTAATCATGGCGCCGCTGGTGCAGCGCCTGATGGAAGGTAAGAAAATCGAGTAGCCGGGCTTAGTCCTGATTGATCAGCAGATGGCGGATAAAGCCCACGTGCAGTTTGACGCCAATCTGTAGCACCTCTTCATCCAGCTTAAATCGCGGGTGATGTACATTGTACGTCGCCCCGATTGCCTCATTGCCACTGCCGATAAACAGGAAGCAGCCCGGCACAACCTGCTGATAAGAAGAGAAATCTTCACCACCAAACAGCGGATGCTCAATCTCTCTTAGTGCCTCTTGGCCCAGCGTGTTGGCAATCACCTGCCGCGCCACCGCGCAGGCGTCCGGGTGGTTATCGCCGTTGACATAGCCCGGCGTCCAGCGAATTTCGTGCTTCGCGCCATAGGACGAGGCGATGCCTGCTATGGTCTGCTCCATCAAAGCCGGGACTTGCTGGCGCACGCCGCTGTCGTGGGTGCGCAATGTTCCGGCTAGCCGCGCCCGCTCGGGGATCACGTTGTAGCTTTCGCCACCTTGAAAAGTCGCCACCGTCAGCACCGGCACGCGCAGCGGATCCAGCCTGCGCGACACCAGCGTTTGCAGCGCCATCACCATTTCCGCGCCAATCACTACCGGATCAATGCACAGCTGCGGCATCGAGCCGTGGCCGCCCTTGCCGTGGATAACAATGTCGAAGTTGTCGCTGGAGGCGCAGAACACGCCCTCTTTCAGGCCGACCTCCCCCGTCGGGTAGTTGGGCATGACGTGCAGGCCGAAAATCTGACTCACGCCGTCCAACACGCCCAAATTTACCAGCTCCTGCGCGCCGCCCGGCGGTAACTCTTCGGCATGCTGGAAGATGAATCGCACCGAGCCGTGCAGCTCGGACTGGCACTGGCTCAGCACCCACGCCGCGCCCAGCAGCATCGCCGAGTGGGCGTCGTGGCCGCAGGCGTGCATCACGCCCGGCACGGTGGAGCAGAACGGCTCGTCGGTTTCCTCTTGAATCGGCAAGGCGTCGATGTCGGCACGCAGGGCATAGGTCGGGCCGGGATGCGCCCCACGCAGCTCCGCCACCACGCTGTTTGGCGTCAGCCTTCTCAGCTCAAGATGCTCGAAGGTCGCCAGCTCATTGGCGATGTAATCCGCCGTGGCCTGCTCCTGAAACGACAGCTCAGGATGGGCATGGATATGCCTGCGCCAGGCGATAACTTTAGGTTTTACGTCTTGCAGCAAGCTTTCAAAACAGAGCGTCATCATCTCTTTCCTTAATCATTATCGTTAAACCACATCGCCCACCAAAGGCCGTGCAGCCTTGGCGAGCGGTAGGATCGCCACGCCCGCGACGACCATCGCCACGGAGAGAAAAATAAAGGGAGCAAGGTAGCTTTGGGTGACAGTTATCAGGTAACCCATGACTATCGGGGCGACGAAGCCGCCCAAGGTGCCGCCGGTGTTGATGATGCCCATGGCGGCGCCCATGATGTCCGTCGGCAGGCGCTTCATCGGCAGCGTAAACACGGTGACAAACGACGCCATCAGGAAGATGTAGCCGAGGAATAAAAACAGCCCGGCGGTCATCGCCGACGAGGTGGTGTACACCAGCCAGATGCACAGCGCGCTGAGCATCGAGCTACAAAAAACCACTTTTGGCTCCTTGCCCTGCATGTAGCGCCCCACCAGCCAGCCGGTGGCCAGCGAGGAGATCCAGATGCCCAGCCCGCCGGTGGCGACCACCAGACTTGAGGTTTCCAGCGACATGCCGCGATGCTGCACCAGATATTTCGGCAGCCACGCCATCAGGCCATAAGAGGGAATGTTGATGCAGAAGATGGAGATGAACAGCAGCACCACGATGGGATTTTTGAGCAAAGCGCGGTAACCGCCCTGCGTCTTATTTCGTAGCGGAGTGGCCGCCTGATCTGCCTTCGGCACGAAAATCACGATACAGATAGCAATTGCGAAGGCCAGCAGACCTAACACGGAAAACGAGCCGCGCCAGCCCAGTGAGTCGAGACTGTAGACTGCAACCAGCGGCCCGGCGGTCATCGCCAGTCCGGCAGAAGAGAGCAGGATGGACTGCGCAAAGGTGCGCTGCTCCAGTGGGAAATTCGCCACCACGGCTTTGGCGCATGAAGTTGGGTAACCCGAATGACCAACGCCCGCCAGAAAGCGGAAGCAAATCAGCAGGCCAAGGCCAAACCCAAGCAGGCCGAAGCACAGCGCGAAGCCTCCGAGCATAAACAGGGACAGGATCAGCACTTTTTTAAAGCCGATACGGTCATTGAGCCAGCCAGCGGGGATTTGAAACAGTGAGTAAGCCAGAAAGAAAATGCCGGTGATGTAGCCCAGTTGTTCCGGCTTGAGATTGAATTCCTTTTCAATTGGCAGCAACGCAAAGCCAATGACGGTTTTGTCGATATAAACCAACACGTAACCTATAAACAGCAAGAAAATCATTAAAGAACGATTTTTCACAGCTGATATCCTTTTTGTTATACCCATGAAGCACTTATCACGAGAGGGGGAGGCTCAGAAATGCGACGCGCGTCACTTTTTGAATAAATAACAGTGTGTTAGACGCTTCTTCCAGAACCTATCAGCTTTATTCTTGTGCCATAAGATGCAATTTTCAGCAGCATGATGCTTTTTCGGCATAGGGGCGTGGGGATGAAATATCTACCAAAATTACAGCAGTTGAGAACCTTCCAGCAGGTGATCCGCAGCGGCAGTATTCGCGGCGCGGCGCGGGCGATGAATCAATCCCAGCCTGCGGTAAGCCGCGCTTTGCGCGAGCTGGAGCAAGTGCTGGACACCCAGCTTATCGTGCGCGGCCATCAGGGGATGGCGCTGACCGAAACGGGCCGCGCCTTTGCCCAGCGCATGCAGTTTATTCTTGAGGAGCTGGAGCGAGCCGCGGCCGAGATTCAGCAGATGAATCACTTTTCGCAAGGCTCGGTGTCGATGGGCTGCTCGTCGCTGCTGGCCCTGACCGTCTTCCCTCCTCTGGCCGACGCCTTTACCGAGCAGTTCCCGCAGACCAAGCTGATGGTGAAAGAGGGGCAGCTTTCCATGCTGCTTCCCGCCCTGCGCGAGGGGCGTCTGGACTTTGCCGTGGGCAGCGCCGGGCCGGGATTGCCGCTGGAGGATTTGATTCGCGAGCCGCTGTTCCGCGCGCCCTTTGGGGTGCTGGCGCGGCGTGGGCATCCGCTGGCACAGGCAAAAACTTTGGAGGAGCTGCAAGAGGCGCGCTGGGTCCTGCCGGAAACGGATATGGGTTATTACCGCCAGCTACAGCTGACCATGGCGGCGTTTTATCAGGCCGGTCCGCCGCCATTGCGCACGGATTCGGTGGTTTGCGGGCTAAATATGGTGTTGCAGTCGGATTATCTGACCATTGTGGCGCGCGCGATGTACGCCCCTTTCCACTTGGAAGACAAACTCTGTTTGCTCGACATTGATAGCCTGCCGGAGGCGGAGTTCTGCGTGTTCTACTCGCAAAAATCGCCGCTAACCTTTGCGGCGCGGCGATTCTTAGAGTTATTGCGGCTGAAGTGTCAGCAGTACCCTTGGTAGAGGTTACTCTGCTTCGACGATTTCAAAGCTGTGGGTGATGGTGGCGGCTTTGCCCAGCATCAATGAAACAGAACAGTATTTTTCAGCGGACAGCGCCACGGCGCGCTCGACCACTTTGTCGGTCAAATCTTTGCCGCTGACAATGAAATGCAGGTTGATGCGCGTGAACAGGCGCGGTGCTTCTTCGCGGCGTTCTGAGGTCAGTTTCACTTCGCAATTGTGCACGTCATTGCGACCTTTTTGCAGAATCGACACCACGTCGATGGCGCTGCAACCTCCCGCAGACATCAGCAACATTTCCATCGGGCTTGGGGCCTTGTCGCCCGCATTGCCGTCCATCAGAACCTGATGTCCAGAGGCGGATTCACCCAAAAATGTCAGCCCTTCAACCCATTTTACCCGTGCCTGCATGTGCCTTACTCCTGATGCGTTTATGAAGCAGAATTTTCCCTCAGACTACTCTTTTAGAAAAAAACCGGCAACGTAACCCGATCGCCATCATGCTGAAGCGAGACAACAGAAGACACCCGCGCAAACCTGTGCTACAAACAAAGCCGTTACACACTGTTTCAGTAAATTGCGGTGATGGGTTTGTGGTTTTCACTCTGAAGCCACGGTGTTAACAGAAATATTCAGATTCTTGTTTCACTCCGACTCCCGCTTGCAGCATTGCTGGACAGTTCATATGCTAAAAGGGCGCGTATTTAAAGACGCCGTACAGGGAACTCTGAGCCCTGTGATTTTGGGCAGCGATAACAACAGAGGATAATAGCAAATGGTTCTCGGCAAGCCACAAACAGACCCTACTCTCGAATGGTTCCTGTCTCACTGTCATATACATAAGTATCCTTCTAAAAGTACGCTGATTCACCAAGGTGAAAAAGCCGAAACGCTTTACTACATCGTGAAAGGGTCGGTTGCCGTCCTGATTAAAGATGAAGAAGGCAAAGAGATGATACTTTCCTACCTTAACCAAGGTGACTTCATCGGCGAGTTGGGACTCTTCGAAGAAGGTCAGGAACGTAGTGCTTGGGTTCGTGCAAAAACTGCCTGCGAAGTGGCTGAAATTTCCTATAAAAAATTCCGCCAGTTGATTCAGGTTAATCCGGACATTCTGATGCGCTTATCCGCTCAGATGGCGACACGCCTGCAAGTAACCTCTGAGAAAGTCGGTAACCTGGCCTTCCTCGACGTTACCGGCCGTATCGCGCAGACCTTGCTGAACCTGGCAAAACAACCGGACGCGATGACTCACCCAGACGGGATGCAGATCAAAATCACTCGTCAGGAAATTGGCCAGATCGTGGGTTGCTCCCGCGAAACCGTTGGTCGAATTCTAAAAATGCTGGAAGATCAGAGCCTGATCTCCGCTCACGGTAAAACGATTGTCGTTTACGGCACACGTTAATTCCCTGAGAAACGGCGCGGCAGGCAACTGTCGCGCCGTTTTTATTGGAGCATGGGGACACTGATTGATAGCGCGTGTTAAACAGCAACGCATGAGATTGTGGCGTCGGTTTTTCTATCATCCCGAGGTCAATTACGCGCTACGCCAAACGCTGGTGCTGGCGATCCCGGTCGCTATCGGCTGGATGTTCGGCCAGTTGCAAATGGGCCTGCTGTTCTCGCTGGTGCCCGCCTGCTGCAACATCTCCGGCCTTGATACTCCGCACAAACGCTTTTTCAAACGCCTGATTGTCGGCGGCTCCCTGTTTGCATTCGGCAGCGTGATGCTGCAACTGATGCTGGTCGACTGGCACATTCCCCTGCCCCTTATCATGTTATCGCTGGCGCTGATTATTGGCGTGACCGGCGAGATTGGCCCACTGCACGCGCGTTTGCTGCCGGGTGCACTGGTTGCCACCATTTTCACCCTGAGCATGGCCGGGCTGGTGCCCATCTGGCACGCGCCGCTGCTGTATATCGTCGGTACCGCGTGGTACGGCCTGTTTAACTGGGTGTGGTTTAGGTTGTCGGAAGAGCAGCCGATGCGCGAAACCCTCAGCCAGCTTTATATGCAGTTGGCCGACTATTTCGAAGCCAAATACAGCCTGCTCACGCAACACACCGATCCGGAAAGCGCGCTGCCGCCGCTGCTGAAACGCCAGCAGCAGGTGATCGACCTGATAGCCCTGCTCTACCAGCAATTGCACATGCTGCCGCAGCAGGGGCATCATCAGCACAAGCGGCTGTTCCAGCGTTTTCAGGTGGCGTTAGATTTACAGGAGCACATCGCCGTCAGCCTGCATCTACCGGAAGAAGTGCAGAAGCTGGTGGAAGAGAGCCATGCCGAGGCAGTTATTCGCCGCAATGCGCAGGTGATCGCCGCCCGCCTGCGTGTGATCGCCGATGACATTCTCTATCACCGCCGCTCAGACCGTTTCAGCATGACCAATGAACTCGCGGCGCTGGAGAAAATTGCCTCGCGCTACCGCGATAACCCGGTCGGCCAGTTCTGCTATTACCACTTCAGCCGCATTGCTCGCCTGCTGCGCAACCAGCGCCCGCTCTACCGCCGTGACTTAATGCAGACACAAAACCGCCTGCCGTTCTGGCCTGCACTGAAAAGTTATCTCTCTTTTAAATCCGCCGCGCTGCGCAATGCCGCCCGCCTCGGCGTGATGTTGGCTATCGGCAGTAGCCTCGGGCTGTTTTTCAATTTGCCGAAGCCCTATTGGATATTGATGACGGTGATGCTAGTCAGCCAAAACGGCTACAACGCCACGCGGGTGCGGATCCAGCACCGTGCGCTTGGCACCTTGGTGGGCTTGTTAGTTGCTTCAGGGCTGTTGCAGTTGCAACTTCCCGAAAGCGTCACCCTGCTGAGCATGCTGGTGATCACCGTGGTGTCATACACCGTGCTGCGTAAAAACTACGGGCTGGCGACCATTGGTATCACGGTGACGGCGGTGTATACCCTGCAACTGCTGGCGATGAACGGCGCGCACTTCCTCGTCCCAAGGCTTATCGACACCCTGATTGGCTGCGCGCTGGCCTTCGGCGGCACCCTGTGGCTGTGGCCGCAGTGGCAGAGCGGACTGTTGCGGCAAAATGCCTATCAGGCGTTGGAGAGCGACCAAACCGCCATCCGCCTGCTGCTCGAGGAAGACCCTGATCCAGAGAAACTGGCTTATGCACGCATGAAGGTCAATCAGGCGCACAACGCGCTGTTTACCTCATTGAATCAGGCCATGCAGGAACCGGGCTTTAACTCGCGCTATCTGGCCGATATGCGCCTGTGGGTGACTCACAGCCAGTTTGTGGTGGAACACATCAACGCCATGACCATTCTGGCCCGCGAGCACTATATGCTGACTCCACAGCTGGCGATGGATTATGTCCAGCGTTGTGAAATCGCCCTGCAAAGCTGCCAGCAGCGCCTGACCTACGACGGCCCCAGCAGCGAAAACAGCCTGTTCGCCACGCCAGAATTGCACCCCGACATGCCAATCACCGAGATGGAACGCCACCTGCGCCGCGTGCTGTCCCACCTCAGCGTGATGCACACGATTTCGTCACTGGCGTGGAAACAGCGGCCTCATCATGGGGTTTGGTTGACGAGGCGCGTCAAAGCACGCCTTTAAAGTCGAAACATTGCGTTGCCGCCAAAACCTTGCGTTGCCACGCAAACTGGCCCAGAAGGCGCGTAAGCGCGCGCCCTCTGGACTCCCGCGCTTTTTATCGTTGTGTGATCGAGGCTGCGCAGGGTTGGAATGGACGTGTTTCAGCAGCCGCAGTGATCGTCGCGAAGTGCCGCCGCTTAGGCGGCTCCCTCAGTTCGGGTTTCGAGCCATAGGTCTCGAACCACTCCCTCGGCGTCACTTCTGAACGCGACTTACTGGCATTTACACCGTGCCGTTTCATATAGTTTTTGGTCCGTTTGAACTTGCTCCATCCCCTATTTAGGGGAGCAGAATAGCACTCCACTGAAACGGCACGGTTGAGAAACCAGTAGGCCGCGTTCAGGAGTGACGCCGAGCAAGAGGTGGAAAACCGCGTGGCTTTTTACGCGGGTTGTAATCCCGCAGCGAGGGAACCGCCTAAGCGGCGGCTCTTCGCGGCTGTCACAAAGGTGCCTGAAACAGGTCCATTCCAACCCTGCGCAGCCTCGGTCTTACAGCAGCGAAAACGCAGGATTCCAAAGGGTTTCGTTTAAAACCCTTTGGGCCAGTGTGGGCGGCGAGCCCACGGTCTTGACCTTAAAAGCGTCCGGCTCGCTTACGCCACCACCTTCCTAATGGCCTGCTTAAAGCGCTCCATCCCTTCGCTGATATCAGCAAACTCAATTACCAGCGATGGCGCGAAACGGATCACGTTCGGGCCGGCGACCAGTATCATTAAACCAGATTCGGCGGCGGCTTTGAGGAAATCACCGGCGCGGTTTTTATAGGTGTCGGCAAGCTCGGCACCAATCAACAGGCCTTGCCCGCGCACTGCTTTGAACAGGCCGAACTCTTCATTAATCGCTTCCAGCGCCTGAATGAATTTCTCACGGCGCTCGGTCACGCCGGACAGCACTTCGGGGGTGTTGATGATATCCAGCGCAGCACCGGCCACGGCGCAGGCCAGTGGGTTGCCGCCGTAGGTGGAACCGTGTTTTCCCGGCTCCATGACTGACGCCACTTCTTCAGTTGCCAGCATCGCGCTCACCGGGAAACCGCCGCCCAGCGCTTTTGCGGTGGTGATAATGTCCGGCTTCACGCCGTAATGCATATAGCTGAAGAGTTTGCCGGAACGCCCCATGCCGCTTTGAACTTCATCGAGCACCAACAGGGCCTGATGCTTATCGCACAGCTCGCGCAAACCTTGCATAAACTCTTGTGTGGCAGGGGTAACGCCGCCCTCGCCCTGCACCGGCTCGACCACGATGGCGCAGGTGTGGTCGTCAATCACGGCTTTCACAGCGTCGAGATCGTTAAACGGCACGTGGACGATGTCGGCAGGTTTTGGGCCGAAACCGTCGGAGTATTTCGGCTGACCGCCGACCGTCACGGTGAAGAAGGTGCGGCCGTGGAAAGCGTTGTGGAAGGCAATGATCTTGCTTTTATAAGGGCTGTGGCGATGGGCGGCGTAATAGCGAGCCAACTTAAAGGCGGCTTCGTTAGCTTCGGCACCGGAGTTGGCGAAAAATACGCGATCGGCAAAAGTCGCGTCGATCAGCTTCTGCGCCAGTCGCAATGCGGGTTCATTGGTGAAAACGTTACTCAGATGCCACAGGGTTTCGCCCTGCTCGTGCAACGCTTTCACTAACGCCGGGTGACAGTGCCCCAGCGCGGTGACTGCAATACCCGCCGCAAAATCAACATACTCGTTACCCTGCTGATCCCAAACGCGGCTGCCTTTCCCCTTCACCGGGATGAACTGCGCTGGTGCATAAACCGGCAAAATAGTCCGATCGTGATCTTGACGCGTTACCGCTGATTTTTCCGCCATTATTTACATCCCCTTCAAGACGTTGCCCGATATCACTTGTTGCGTATCAGCATGATGCAAAGAGATTCACAGCCGCGCGGGATGTGAAAATATAGTCATAAAATATGCATAATAAATCACCCACAAGCAAACGGAAATCTGCTCTGGCGGATAAGAAATTATCTGGGGGAAGTTAAGCTATTAAATCTTAAGAAAATTATCCAACAGCTGGTGGCCCTGCTCGCTGAGGATACTCTCCGGGTGGAACTGTACCCCGTGCAGCGGGAGCTGCTTATGGGCGATGCCCATGATCTCATCGGGCTGGCCGTCGCGCTCGGTCCACGCCGTCAGAGTAAAACAGTCCGGCAGGCTTTCACGAGTAACAATCAGCGAGTGATAGCGGGTGACGGTGAGTGGGTTGTTCAAACCACGGAAAACGCTTTCGCCGTTATGGCGAATCGGCGAGGTTTTGCCATGCACCGCCTGCCGCGCGCGCACCACCTGCCCGCCAAAAGCCTGCGCCATGGCCTGATGCCCAAGGCAGACGCCAAGGATCGGCAGCTTATCGGCAAAATGAGTGATGGCGGCGAGCGAGATACCCGCGTCGTCCGGCGTGCAAGGGCCGGGCGAGATAACCAGATGGGAAGGAGCCAGCTGCTCAATGTCGGCAAGGCTGAGTTGATCGTTACGTTTCACTAAAACGTCGGCACCCAGCTCGCAAAAATATTGATACAGGTTGTAGGTAAAGGAGTCGTAGTTGTCGATAAGCAGCAGCATGTCACAGGTATCCTACTGATTGGCAAAAAGAATCAGCTTTAGCCGCCTTCGGATATCCACAACAATTAACGCAATTCATTTTCGACCTGGCTCTCACCTAAACAAGTGCGGGCATTCTTGCACAAGCAGAAGGTATTGTGAAACCAGCCAGGCCGCTTCGCGTCAGTTTATTCGATTAAGGCGCGGCGACTGCCTCTCCCAAGGTGATAACCCGATTGGCGGAAGCAATGGTCGAAGGCCGGTGCGCCACGATGATGCGGGTGATCTGCAACTGGGAAATCGACTTGTTGATCACCTCTTCATTATCCAAATCCAGATGGCTGGTGGCTTCATCCATAAAAATGATATTCGGCTTGCGATACAAGGCGCGGGCAATCAATAGCCTCTGCTTCTGCCCGCCGGACAGCCCGCTGCCTAGCTCGCCAATCAACGTCTCATAGCCCATGGACATCTGCATAATTTCATTATGAATATTGCAGTAAACGGCGCAGGCCAGCATCAGTTCGCGATCCGGTTCCACATCAAAACTGACGATATTGTCGGCAATGGAACCGGAAAACAGCTTATCTTCCTGTAACACGCAGGAGATGCTTTCGCGGTAGTTGTTCACCCCAATCTTATTAATATCCAGCCCATCCGCCAGCACCGTCCCCTGAGTCGGCGCCAGCAGCCCGGTCATCACCTTCAGCAGCGTGGTTTTCCCCACCCCGGACGGGCCGACAATGGCAACGCTGTCTCCCGGCGTGATGTTAAAACTCAAATCGCTGAAGATTGGCCGCGACAACGGGTCATATTGAAAACTTAACCCTTTAATTTCAAAAGAGATAGGCTTGTTTGGCGGGAAAACCTGACGCGCCGGAGCTTCGGGTTCAGCTTCGGTAAATACAATGTCCGAGATCCTATCATTGTGCAGCGACAGCATGCGCAGTTGCAGGAACAGGTCGATCAGGTTGGAAGCGCGCCCGGAAAACTGCCCGCGATAGGCATTGAACGCCATAAACATCCCCAGCGTCATAGCGTTATCGACCACCATAACCGCGCCGAGCCAGAGAATGGCCACCTGATCAATGGCGGTAATAAAGGTGTTAACGCCGCTAAACAGCATAGTAAAACGGTTGAGGCGGATGCCGGTATTGGTGGCATCAATATTCAAATTCAGCCAAAAGCGCGAGCGTTTGTGGTTCAGACCCAAGGCCTTGATGGTGGCGACCCCGTACAAGGTTTCCATAAAGTGCGAGCCCGCCTTGGCGTCTTTGACAATCTTCTCCTCCGACAGGCGGCGGTAAAAATCGTAAGTCGCCAGACGCATAATGGCATATAGCGCAGTAAAGCCGACCACCACCCAGCACAGCCAGCCGCCGTAAGCCACCATCATGCCAATCAGGCCGAGGGTCATGATGCCGTCGATCACCCCACCAATAACGCTATTGGTAAAGGTGCTGCGGATGGTGTCCAGCGAGCTAAAACGCGACTGAATATCGCCAAGATGGCGCTTCTCAAAGAAGGAGAGAGGCAGGCGGATCAGGTGGTCAAAAAAGGAGTTTTTCCATTGGATATCAATCAGTGAGTCGATCACCAGTGATACCCAGCCACGCAGCATGCTGACAAAGGCGCTAAAAATTATCGCCGTCAACAGGCCGATACAGATAACAGAAAGCAGGCTGAGATCTTTGGCCTGAATCACGTGGTCGGTTACCAGCTGGGTACCCACCGGCGTCAGCAGGTTGATGGCTTCAATCACAATCGAGAGGAAGAATATTTTGGTCAGCGCGCCCTTTAAGCCCACCACGCTTTTGGCTAAGCCCATCAGCTTGACGCGCGTCTTCAGCGTCTCTTTCTGAAACTTGCTGTCCGGCCACAGCTCCAAGGCCACGCCGGTAAAGTGCTTGGACATGTCCTGATGAGAAATAATTCGCTTACCGAATGCTGGGTCGTGAATCACATAGCCGGAGCGTTTTACTTTCACTAGCACCACAAAGTGGTTCATATCCCAGTGCAATATGCAGGGCAGCTTCAGCTGCTTAATTTCATCCATGTCGAGCGCCAGAGAACGGCTTTTTAAATTCACCGCCGTGGCCGACTGGACAATGGCATTTAATGTTGCGCCGTGGCTGGAGACTGAAAATTTCTGGCGGAAATTAAACATGTCGATATTCAGGCCATAATAGCCACAAACCATCGCCAGACAGGCCAGTCCGCATTCCGACATTTCAGTTTGCAGAATATGCGGAACTTTTCTTTTAAATCCAAAATTCATTTTTTGGACAATGTAATCAAATGCGTTATTTTTCATCGACTGGGCCAGTTACGCTGTCTTTAATATTATAGAAAGGAGTAAACATCCATTGATATAAAGGCCGTTTTTCAAGGAAAACTATGGCTCTGGCTTTTAAACCGTGGGATAAATACATCATCTTGCCTTTATCGCTAAAGTCCGTTCGGTTAATAGAAACCAAAACTTTATAATAATTATCCGTCAGCTCGCCGCGCGGGTCGGTCAACGCCATGCTGTATTGCCCCAGCTCTTGTTTAGAGGCAGGCAATTTAGAGATAAGATCAATGGTGCCGGGGAATTGGCCGAATTTTTCCGACGGAAATGCGTCATAGCGAATATTAATGGCATCGCCCGTTTTGATATAAGGCAGGCTGCTGCTCGGCAGCCAAAGCAGCAGATAATATTTAATATCTTTGACCGGCAAGATTTGCGCCAGACTATGCCCGGAGCTAACCATCTGGCCGCTGGTGACGCTGAGTGACTCGACCACGCCGTCCGATTTAGCACTGACAATGACAGTTTCTCCGGCATCGGATTCAATCATCCTTCTGCGCAGATCGTTTAATTGATATTCGTTCTGAGAAATCTGATTATCAATTTCCGCAATTTGCGTTAGCAGATCGCTTTCTATTTTGGCGACTTGCAGCTCTTCTTGAATGGCCTGACTGTTTAGATTTTGGTAGCTACTTTGTTGCTGATAGAAAAGGCTACGTTGGTTAGTCAGTTGATCTTTATTAATTAATCCCCGAGTCAAATATTCTTCATAGTTTTTCAACCCCTTACGCATGCTCTCAACGCCCTGACGTGAGCTTTCTACTAATTTTCGGGTTTCTTTGTTTGACTCAGTATATTTCCTCAACTGACTCCTTAAATTTTTAGCCGTCACATGTCTATTCTGTTTTAAATGTTGGGTAATGGCTTCAAGATTGATAACTTGCTTTTCGAGCGCAATTTTCGTCTCGGCGCTAACATTGCCTGATGAGGTAGTGTGTGAGAGATCAATGGCATAGATTGGCTCGCCCTTTTTGATTTCATCTCCCACCTTGACATAGGTCTTGGTGATATAACCCTGTTGTGGCGCATAAATATTGACTGAATGGGGTAGTGTGATCACTTCACCACTGACATCAATGCGTCGCGAATAATCACAAAAGTAGAGAAAGCCGCAAATGAAAATAATAAATGCCAATGAGATCAGGCTAATTAACCAAGGGGAAACTCCAGCAAGTAACAAGGCTTTACCCTCCCATTGCTGCTTCTTATTTTCCAAGGCCTCTTTACGGAAAATCCCTTTCCTGTTCATTGTGTCCCTTAATGTTAACGATAAAATACTTCCATGTATAATCCCGCAATAAAACATAACACCGTGGTGATACCACCACGGTGTTAATTCGACTATCCTTGCGGTTGATAACCATTGTTTTAATATGAACCACAAAGATAATCGACTTTACTCACTACTATTAACGTGCTTCTGCAACAGCACCTGAAAGCGCGCCTAACAGAGCAGAGGTAGCAATAATCCCTGCATTAGTTTTTCCCTGCTCTTGAGTTCTATTTGCATGCGTTTCGTTTGTTAGTTTGTTAGTGAGGAGCACAGACAAGAAACCCGCCACAGCACCAATTCCAAGGCCAGCAAATGGACCCCAACCAGCACCAGACACTGCATTCATTTCTACAACAGATAGCTCTTTCATATAACTTCCTTATTAAATTTTAATTTAAACAGACCAAAAGCCTTGGTCTCCATACTTAACAGCGAGGGCTATAATAGACACCTCCCGTTTAGTGTAAATTAGCAATTCCAAAATGATTATTTTCTAGAATCTTAATGGCCTGTTGTAGTTATGCATCTCGCTTTCAATAATATGGGCAAGAGAGTTTTTATATTTATAATTGACTCCGCACGCCACTGATAATGTAGATAAATACTTCAGTAGAAAAAAACAAAGAAACTCTGAAAATGCTTGCCTTGTTAATCCTCTCTAATAATACCGTGGGTAAGTTTCCCACGGCATTGGTTCGTTTAACCTCATTAAAAATCGCTATTAACTAAGAGCAATCGCCATGAGTAATAAACGTTTATGCTTTCTACACTATTAACGTGCTTCAGCAATGGCGCCAGAAATTGCACCTAAAACTGTAGAAGCAGCAAGAGTGCCTAAATCATTTTGGTACTGTGAATGTGTTCTGTTCTCAGGCATCTGGTTGGTTACTTTAGCGATTAAAGACAAAGTCAAAATCCCTGAGACGAAACCTACTCCGGCTCCAGCCCAAGGTCCCCAGCCAGCACCTGAAACTGCATTCATTTCTACAACTGATAATTCTTTCATTTAATATCCATATTATTTATCGAAAAAAACATTAATCGATTTTTTATATAAATTGCCATCCTGAGTGCATAATAGTGATTATCCCTGACTGTATTCTTTATTTACCAGCCATACACATACTCTGCACAAAGTAGTAATAATAGTGGAACATTTCCCACCGGAAAGAGACTAGCAGAACAGCTTTTCATGAGTAAACTGATTTAAAGAAAAGCTCATCTCATCTTATAATTACCTAAGAAACCCATTAGATTTAATAATTATATTAACAATTTGTTGCCTTACGATTAAGTCTCTTCCCGGCCCTGAAACGGAGGCCGGGTTGAATTACAGCAATTACGGCTTATTGTTCTCTATTTCATGCACAGCGTGTTTGAATATTGCTGTTAATGGCTTTTCATCACCAAATACGGCTTTTTTATTGGCATCCAACCAATTGTCACGCTCGATACCCTTCCACTCAACGTCATAGCCAGCGTGAATAATCAGTTGCTCGAAGAAGATGCGCTGCGCCCGGCCATTGCCGTCGCGGAACGGATGCAGCAAATTGATCCCCGTGTAGTAATGGGCCAATTTCTTGCAGAACTGATCGTGGGGAAGATCAACCAAATAGCCATCATCTTCCAGCTCCTGCATCAGGTTATTGCCCTCTTTCTCGATATAGGGGAAGTGGCAGAATGGCGTGTCTTCTTTATAGATATCCATTTCGCGGAATTTCCCAGCCCACGGATAGATATCCTGAAACAGCGTCTGGTGAATAGCGCAAAGGTGTGGCAGGCCCATCTCGGGTTGCCCAAGGGAGATAGTGGCGGCTCGCAACGCGGTAAAGGCCATTTCAGCCTGTGCTAATCGATTTGCCTCGTGAATACCCAGTTTGTTTTCCAGCACATTGATGCCGGGGTAGAGATAGGGATCGACGCCCGTGCTCAGCTTATCGTTCATAGTGCCCCCTTAGGTCAGCCAGTCGCTGGGTTACCTGCTCCGGACTCAGGGTCACAAGCTCGATGTGCAAGCCATCCAGCAGTGAACTGGCTTGGAAATTGCGATTTTGGCGCTCTTTGAACAACTTCTCTTTCTGTTTCGCGGTCAGCTTGGTACTCATCTCAGACTCCTTAGCGTGGGTACGCTCGCTAGCGTATTTCTGAGGTAAGTATAGTCAGGGAAAGTGAGGGCCAAAAAAATGCCCGGCATTTGCAGGGCATTCTTAGAAAACGGTGGGATATGGCTTACTTTGCGCTACTTCTTGCGCCCGCCCATAATCGAGCCGAGCACGCCGCGCAGAATCTGTCGGCCTAAGTCTCGGGCCATGCTTTTCGCCGCCACCTGCACCACGCCGTCTCTTTTGCCACCGCGTGGGCCGGTCGAGCCGAAGAGGATCTCATTCAAGCTGCCCATTAAGCCGCCTCCGTCAGCCTGTGTTGCAGCGGGCTTTTGCGCCGCCGTGTTGTCAGGCTGCGCCACGGTACCAAAGCCCTGCGCCTGAATTTTTTCATACGCCGACTCGCGGTCAATGGCATCTTCATAACGGCCATAAAGCGGCGATTTGTTCAGCGCGCTGTTCATCCCTTCATCGCCGAGCATGCCCATTTTGGATTCTGGCGCGATAACCATTGCCCGCTCGACCACGTTCGGGCGTCCCTTCTCATCGAGGAAAGAGACCAGCGCTTCGCCTACGCCCAGCTCGGAAATCGCCGTTTCGGCATCAAATTTCGGGTTAGCACGCAAAGTCTGCGCCGCCGCTTTCACCGCTTTTTGGTCTCGCGGCGTGAAGGCGCGCAGAGCATGCTGTACGCGATTACCCAGCTGGCCAAGCACGCTGTCGGGAATATCCAGCGGGTTCTGGGTGACGAAGTAGATACCCACGCCCTTCGAGCGAATCAGGCGAACCACTTGCTCAATCTTGGTCAGCAGCGCGGCGGGAGCATCGGTGAACAGCAGGTGCGCTTCGTCGAAGAAGAACACCAGTTTTGGCTGCTCGGGGTCGCCCACTTCTGGCAGATGCTCGAACAGCTCCGCCAACAGCCACAGTAAAAACACGGCGTACAGTTTCGGCTGGTTGATTAGTTTATCCGCCGCCAGCAGGTTAATGATGCCCTGCCCGTTGGCGTCAGTTTTCATCAAATCCTTGATATCTAACATAGGTTCGCCGAAGAACTGGTTGGCGCCCTGTCCTTCCAGCGTCAGCAGCCCGCGCTGAATTGCGCCAATGGAGGCCGACGAAATATTGCCGTACTGGGTCTGGAACTGCTTGGCGTTGTCGCCGACCACTTGCACCATCGCGCGCAGGTCTTTCATGTCGAGCAGCAGCATGCCGCTGTCGTCGGCAATCTTAAACACCAGATTCAGCACGCCGGTTTGTACTTCGTTCAGATCCAGCAGGCGAGCCAGCAGCAGCGGGCCGAGATCTGACACCGTGGCGCGAATTGGATGGCCTTTCTCGGCAAAAATATCCCATGGAATAATGGTGCAAGCCTGCGGCTGCCAGTCGGTGATCCCAATGCCCTGAAGCCTTGCGTTCAGTTTGTCGGATACCACGCCCGGTGCGCCAATCCCTGACAAATCACCTTTTACATCGGCCAAAAATACCGGCACGCCGATACGCGAAAATTGCTCGGCCATGCGTTGAAGGGTCACGGTTTTACCCGTGCCGGTGGCGCCGGTGATTAAACCGTGGCGGTTAGCCAGCGCAGGCAGCAGCGTCAAATTCTGCGCGGGTTTGCCATCCTGCATGGCAACCGCGATCAGGCGGGATTCACTCATTTCATTATCCTTTGAACAGTGTTGGATTCAGGCACTGATTAAAACCTATAAGTCAGATGAATAAGCGTCAAGGAATCTGAATTTTTGGCATAAAAAAAGCCTCCGCGTGGGAGGCTTTCGCATGCTTGGTGCTGGCGTAAATTATGGCAGCACTTTGGCAGAAAGGATAACCACTGGCGTGGTTGGCACGTTCTGGTATGGACCTACGTTATCGGTTTTAACCTGAGCGATTTTATCTACGACGTCCATCCCTTTGATAACTTTACCAAATACCGCATAACCGAAGTCACGCTGGCCGTGGTCGAGGAAGGCGTTGTCGGCCACGTTGAAGAAGAACTGGCTGGTCGCGCTGTCTTTCTCAGAAGTACGGGCCATGGCGATGGTGCCGCGCAGGTTACGCAAGCCATTGTCAGCTTCGTTTTTGATTGGCGCTTTGGTCTGCTTCTGCTGCATGTCAGTGGTGAAACCCCCACCCTGAATCATGAAGCCCGGAATGACGCGATGGAAAATGGTGTTGTTGTAATAACCACTTTGCGCGTAATCGACGAAATTCTTCACAGAAACCGGTGCTTTAGCACTGTCGAGTTCGACTTCGATATTACCTGCGGAGGTCGTCAGCAGTACGTGTTGTTGTGCGGCAGCGAGTGCGGCAGGTGACAGCGCGGTGAGAGAGAGCAGCGCAGTGACGGTCACTAAAGTACGTTTAAACATGACGGTTCCTTTATCCAAAATACAAACAACTGTACCCGATAGATTTCAAGATGCAGCTAGGCGGCAGCCCGCGCGGCTTCAGCTCGAAATCTAACGGGATAAACCCATTGATTCTAAAGAGCCTATACCTACAGTGCCAGAGCTTTACTTTTATTTACGTATAGCTATGACCTGCCAAGTAAAAAAAAGTTTTGTCGGCTATCTCTCGCTTTGTGACATTGGTGGTTTTTTGACAACGCTATCCGGCTAAGATATAAAAAATGAGAGCGCTCTCATTCTTCATTTTAAATCACATATCACTGAATCACACTTTCAAAAAGGCAGGAGTCGAACATGAAAAAAATTGTCCTTTGCTGTGCCGCAGGAATGTCGACCAGTATGTTGGTTCAGCGAATGCTGAGTGAGGCGAAAACCCGCGAGTTGGACGTCGACGTACGCGCCGTGCCGGTGGCCGAGTTCGAACAGATTATTGGCGAAGCCGACGTCGTGCTGCTCGGCCCGCAAGTGCGCTATGAATTAGCCCGCCTGACTGACCTTGCCGCCCCACTCGGCAAGAAAGTCGCCGTGATAGACATGATGGATTACGGCACCATGCGCGGCGACAAAGTGCTGACTACGGCGCTGGAGCTTATCGGAGGTGCCCATGAGTCAGTTTAAAATCACCATCGTTGGCGGTGGCAGCAGCTATACGCCGGAGCTGGTCGAAGGCTTGATCCTGCGCTTTAACGAGCTGCCGGTCACCGAGCTGGCCTTAGTGGATGTTGAAGCGGGCCGCGAAAAAGTCACTATTATCTCTGAACTGACTCGCCGGATGCTGGCGAAAGCCGGGCTGGAGCACGTCAAAGTCAGCGTGCATTTCGCGCTAGATGACGCCATTCGCGACGCCAAATTCGTTCTCACCCAGCTGCGCGTCGGCCAGCTCCCTGCCCGCGCCGCCGACGAGCGCCTCGGCTTGAAGTATGGCCTGATTGGGCAGGAAACCACCGGCGTGGGCGGCTTTGCCAAAGCACTGCGTACCATCCCGGTGCTGCTGGAAATTGCTCGAAAAGTTGAAGAATTAGCGCCGGACGCCTTCATCATCAACTTCACCAACCCGGCCGGTATCGTCACCGAAGCCGTGGCCCGCCACAGCAAGGCCAAAATCATCGGCCTGTGCAACGTGCCCATCACCATGCATCACATGATCTCTAAAATGCTTGGCGCGAAAGATGAAGACATTCATCTGCAATTCGCCGGGCTGAACCACATGGTGTGGGTGCATCGCGTGCTGGAAAAGGGCAAAGACGTGACGCAAAAGACGCTGGACTTGCTGTGCGACGGCGCGACGCTGACCATGAACAACATCAAGGATCAGCCGTGGAAGCCCGAGCTGCTGCGCGCGCTGAGAGTGATCCCTTGCCCGTATCACCGCTATTTCTATCTGCCTCGCGCCATGCTGGAAGATGAGATTAAACAGGCCGCGGACGGCGGAACCCGTGCCGAAAAAGTGATGCAGGTGGAGAAAGAGCTGTTCGCGCTGTATGCCGATCCGAACCTGAATACCAAGCCTGAGCAGCTGAGTTTCCGCGGCGGCTCCTTCTATTCAGAAGTGGCACTGGAACTGATTCGCTCAATCCATAATAATCTCGGCACGCAAATGGTGGTAAATACATCAAATCACGGCGCTATTCATGGCTTACCGGATGACGCCGTGGTAGAAACCAACTGTATTATCGACGCCCACGGCGCGACGCCACTGGTGTTCGGGCGCTTAGCGCCGGTGCTGCATACGCTGGCGGATCAGGTGAAGACCTTTGAGCGCCTGACTATTGACTGCGCGGTGCACGGCGACAGACAAAGCGGCCTGCTGGCGCTGATGACCAACCCATTGGTCGGCGACGCCGTGCTGGCACAACAACTCTTCGATGAGGTTTTACAGCTCAACGCGCCGTATTTACCTCAATTTAGATAATTTCCCTGCCCCTGACTGGCGGGGCTACAGGAGCCAGTATGGTGACATTGGAAGACGTCGCAGCCTATGCCGGAGTATCCAGGGCCACCGTTTCTCGTGTGGTGAATGGCGACCAAAAGGTAAAAGCGGCCACGCGTGAAATCGTGGTTCGGGCCATCGCGATGTTGGGCTACAGCCCGCATCCGGCGGCCCGTGCGCTGGCGTCGAGCCAAAGCCACACGCTGGGGTTAGTCACCACCTCTTATCGCGGCGCGTTTTTTGGCGCGCTGATGGACGTGGTGCAAACCGAAGCCGAGTCGCAGGGCAAGCAGTTAGTCGTCACTCAAGGGCGTGACAGCGAGGAGAACGAACAGCAGGCCATTGCGCGGCTGTTCGGCTTGCGCTGTGACGGCCTGATCCTGCACGTGCGCCACATCAGCGATGAACGCCTGAAACAGCTGGCTCATGACAACAATCCTTTCGTGCTGCTTGACCGTCTGGTCCCCGGACTGGAATCTCGCTGCATCAGTTTCGACCACGCCCTCGCCAGCCGTATTGCTACCCAAATGCTGCTCGACGCCGGTCACCGGCAGATAGCCTGCATCAGCGGGCCGCTGCAACGCCACTCCGCCAAACTGCGCTGGCAAGGCTTCGCCGACGCCATGCAGCAGGCAGGAATTGCGCCGTTGGCGACGCTAGAGGGGGATTACAAGCTGGACAGCGGCTTCCGCCACACTGACACCTTATTACGCCAGCCGGTGAAGCCGACGGCGATTTACTGCTGCAACGAGGATATGGCGATTGGCGCCCTGCTGGCGATCAGCGAACACCGCCTGCGGGTGCCGGAAGACATTTCGCTGATTTGCTATGACAGCGGCGAACGCGCCGAGTTTGTCCGCCCGGCGCTGACCAGCGTGCATTTCCCTATCACCGATATGGCGCAGTTCGCCACGCGGCTACTGCTGGATGAGCTGTCGCTCGAGGGCGATATCCTCCACCAGCAGTTCCCACCGAAAATCGTCAGCCGCGACTCTATCGCGCCACCGCGCACTGACGCGCAGGCCGTCTAACTGTTGAAGTTAACCGACTCGGTTTTCTGCAAATGGATCACCGTCTGCGCGGGCTGCGTCTCGGCAATCACCACCCCACGGCGGATGGAATAGCGCACCGGCGTTTGGCGGCGCACGGCGTCGAATCCGCTCTCAGCCGGGAGGATCACCAGATTGGCTTCATTGCCGCTTTTCAAGTTATAGCCTTGAAGATTCAGGGTTTTGGCGCTGTAAGTGGTGATTAACTTCAGGCCGTCGTCAATCTGCTGGTAACCCATCAGCTGGCAGACATGCAGCCCCATGTGCAGCACTTGCAGCATGTTGGCGGTGCCCAGCGGATACCACGGGTCAAACACGTCATCATGGCCGAAACAGACGTTAATTCCGGCGTCGAGCATCTCCTTCACCCGCGTCACGCCGCGACGTTTCGGGTAAGTGTCAAAGCGACCTTGCAGATGAATATTCACCAGCGGGTTGGCGACAAAGTTAATGCCGGACATCTTCAGCAGGCGGAACAGCCGCGAGGTGTAAGCCCCGTTGTAAGAGTGCATCGCCGTGGTGTGGCTGGCAGTAACGCGCGCGCCCATATTTTCGCGCAGGGCGAGTGCCGCGACGGTTTCCACAAAGCGCGACTGTTCGTCGTCGATTTCATCGCAGTGTACATCGATAAGCTTGTGGTACTTTTGCGCCAGCGCGAAGGTCTTGTGCAGCGACTCCACGCCATATTCGCGAGTAAATTCGAAATGCGGAATGGCTCCCACCACGTCGGCTCCCAACTTCAATGCCTCTTCCAGCAAGGCTTCGCCATTGGGATAGGACATGATGCCTTCCTGCGGGAAAGCGACGATTTGCACGTCGACCCAAGGCGCGACCTCGGCCTTTACTTCCAACATGGCTTTCAGCGCGGTCAGCGTCGGGTCAGAGACATCCACGTGAGTTCGCACGTGCTGAATGCCGTTGGCAATCTGCCACTTGAGGGTCTGCCACGCCCGCGCCTTGACGTCTTCGTGGGTCAACTGCGCCTTGCGCTCGGCCCAGCGTTCAATGCCTTCGAACAGGGTGCCAGACTGGTTCCACGCAGGTTGCCCGGCAGTCTGGGTGGTATCGAGATGAATATGCGGCTCGACAAACGGCGGGATCGCCAGCCCGCCCTGCGCATCCAGCACGCCCTCGGTCTGCCCATTCCCCTGCGGCTGACTGGTGATTTGGCGAATGCGCCCGCCTTCGATTTGAATCTGCCACAGCCCGTCGGCGTAAGGCAGTCGAACGTTTTTGATAGTTTGCAAACTGGTCTGAGTCACCGGTTACCTCGCTGAGATTTTGATGTTCTTTGCCAACAATAGCCCAAACCCGCCCGTTGGGAATCCTATTACTTGAGTCAGCGCACGTTTTTCACCCAACATGCGCCCCTGCGCCTCGCTGGCAACAAAGTTATTTAAAATCGTCCACTTACATAAAAACCAATATAAATCAGTCAAATACCACCTAGGGAGTATATTAGAGGCGGCTTGATTTGCGTCAAGGTGCCCGACTTCACGCGCGTTATGTTGAGCCTATAGAAATCAATTTCGAGGCAAACATGAGCAAAGTCAGACTGGCGATTATTGGTAACGGCATGGTCGGCCATCGCTTTATTGAAGATTTACTGGATAAAGCCGAGCCGGGCCAGTTCGATATCACGGTATTTTGTGAAGAGCCGCGCGTCGCCTATGACCGCGTTCATCTTTCCTCCTATTTTTCCCACCACACCGCCGAAGAGTTATCTCTGGTGCGCGAAGGCTTCTACGAGAAGCACGGCGTTAAGGTGCTGGTCGGCGAGCGCGCCATCACGCTCAACCGCGCCGAGAAGGTGATTCACTCCAGCAGCGGCCGCACCCTCTATTACGACAAACTGGTGATCGCCACCGGCTCCTACCCGTGGGTGCCGCCGATTGCCGGGTCTGACGGCCAAGACTGCTTCGTCTATCGCACCATTGAAGACCTGCACGCCATTGAAGCCTGCGCACGTCGCAGCAAGCGCGGCGCGGTAGTCGGCGGCGGCCTGTTGGGGCTGGAAGCCGCAGGCGCGCTGAAAAATCTGGGCGTCGAAACCCACGTGATTGAATTCGCCCCCGGCCTGATGGCCGAGCAGCTCGACGTGATGGGCGGCAACCAGCTGCGGCAGAAAATCGAAAGCATGGGCGTTCAGGTTCATACCGCGAAGAACACCAAAGAGATCTCCCAAGGCGGCCAGTTTGCCCGCAAAACCATGGCTTTCGCCGACGGCAGCTCGCTGGAAGTGGATTTCATCGTCTTCTCCACCGGCATCCGACCACAGGACAAGCTGGCGCGCCAGTGTGATTTAGAGATTGCGCCGCGCGGCGGCATCGTGATCAACGACCAGTGCCAGACCAGCGACGCGGATGTCTACGCCATCGGCGAATGCGCCTCGTGGAACCAGCGCACCTTCGGCTTAGTCGCGCCGGGCTATAAAATGGCTCAGGTCACCGCCGATCATCTGCTGGGCCGCGAAAACCAATTTACCGGCGCGGACATGAGCGCCAAGCTCAAACTGCTGGGCGTTGACGTGGCGGGTATCGGCGATGCCCATGCCCGCACCGAAGGCGCGCGCAGCTATGTCTATCTCGATGAAAGCAAAGCTTTATACAAACGTCTGGTGGTCAGCGAAGACAACAAAACCCTGCTCGGCGCGGTGTTGGTCGGCGACACCAGCGATTACGGCAATTTGCTGCAATTGGTGCTCAACAGCATTCCACTGCCGGAAAACCCGGACGCGCTGATCCTGCCAGCCTACGCGGGCAGCGGCGGCGCGGTGATTGGCACCGACGCCCTGCCGGAAAACGCGCAAATCTGCTCCTGCTTCGACGTGACCAAGGGCGACATCATCAAAGCAGTTCAGGGCGGCTGCCACACGGTCGCGGCGCTGAAGTCCGCCACCAAAGCCGGTACCGGCTGCGGCGGCTGTATCCCGCTGGTGACCCAAGTGCTGAATGCCGAACTGAGCAAGCAAGGCATCGAGGTGAATCATCACCTTTGCGAGCACTTCGCCTACTCGCGCCAAGAGCTTTACCATCTGATCCGCGTCGAAGGCATTAAGTCCTTCGAGCAGCTGCTGGCGAAATATGGTCAGGGCTACGGCTGCGAAGTCTGTAAGCCGACCGTCGGCTCGCTGCTGGCCTCCTGCTGGAATGATTACGTGCTCAAACCGCAGCACGCGCCTCTTCAGGACACCAACGACGTGTTCCTCGCCAACATGCAGAAAGACGGCACTTACTCAGTGATCCCACGCTCACCGGGCGGCGAAATCACCCCGCAGGGTCTGCAAGCCATTGGCGAGATCGCGGCGGAATATAACCTCTATACCAAAATCACCGGCTCACAGCGCATCGGCATGTTCGGCGCACAGAAAGACGATTTACCGGCTATTTGGCAGAAGCTGATTAATGCCGGATTCGAAACAGGTCAGGCGTACGCCAAGGCACTGCGCATGGCGAAAACCTGCGTAGGCAGCACTTGGTGCCGCTTTGGTGTCGGCGACAGCTTGGGCTTCGGCATCAGTCTGGAAAACCGCTACAAGGGCATCCGCACCCCGCACAAAATGAAATTCGGCGTCTCGGGCTGTACCCGTGAATGTTCAGAAGCTCAGGGCAAAGACGTGGGGATCATCGCCACCGAAAACGGCTGGAACCTGTATGTCTGCGGCAACGGCGGCATGAAGCCGCGCCACGGCGATTTGCTGGCAGCCGATTTGGACAATGACCAACTGCTGAAATACCTCGACCGCTTCATGATGTTCTACATCCGCACCGCCGATAAGCTGCAACGCACCTCGGTCTGGCTGGATAGCCTCGAAGGCGGCATTGATTACCTGCGCAAAGTGATCATTGACGACAAACTCGGCCTGAATGAGCAGCTGGAAGCGGAACTCGCTCGCCTGCGCGAGTCGACGGTCTGCGAATGGCAGGAAACGCTGAACGACACGGCGGCGCAAACCCGCTTCACCCACTTCATCAACAGCGCCCAGCGTGACCCGAACGTGCAGTTCGTCGGCGAGCGCCAGCAACACCGCCCAGCGCGGCCTGAAGAACGTATTCCCGTTAACCTAATTGATGCCGGGGAGGAAGTATTATGAGCCAGTGGCTAACCCTCTGTTCTATTGAACAAATTCTGCCGGGCTGCGGCGTCTGCGCGCTGGCCGGCGAGCAGCAAGTGGCGCTGTTCCGCCCGCGTGCTGATGAACACGTTTTTGCTTTATCGAATATTGACCCTTTCGCCCAAGCCAGCGTATTGTCGCGCGGCATTATCGCCGAGCATCAGGGCGAGCTGTGGGTCGCCAGCCCGCTGAAAAAGCAGCATTTCCGCCTGACGGACGGACTGTGCATGGAAGATGAGAGTCACTCGATCACCGCCTACCCGACGCGAGTCCGCGACGGCAACGTGCAAATTAATCTTTAGGAGCGCCGCGCGCGATGGACTATTTCCCGCTGTTTTGCCAGTTACACAACAAAGCCTGTCTGCTGGTCGGGGCGGGAGAAGTCGCGGAGCGCAAGGCACGGCTGCTGCTCGACGCCGGAGCTGATTTGCTGGTGAATGCCACCAGCTTCAGCGCGCAGTTCGAGGTCTGGGAAGCCGAAGGGAAAGTGCGCCTGCTGCGCGGAGAGTTCTCGCCGCTGCTGGTGGATGAAAAGTGGCTGGTGATCGCCGCAACGGATTCCGACGTGGTGAATCAGCAAGTCAGCCAAGCCGCCGAGCAGCGCCGGGTGTTCTGTAACGTGGTGGACGCGCCGGAAAGCGCCAGCTTCATCATGCCGTCGATTATCGACCGTTCTCCGCTGATGATCGCCGTCTCCTCCGGCGGCAATGCTCCGGTGCTGGCCCGCCTGCTGCGCGAACGGCTGGAGGCGATTCTTCCTCAGCATCTCGGCAAACTGGCCGACACAGCCGGGCAGTTGCGCCAGCGAGTGAAAACCCATTTTCAGGATATGTCGCAACGCCGCCGCTGGTGGGAAAAGCTGTTTAATCATCATCGTTTGGCGCAGTCGCTGGCCAACAATGACACCCAGCAGAGCAACGCCTACATAGAAGAGCTATTTAGCCAGCCGGTGGAGCATCATGGCGAAGTGGTGCTGGTGGGCGCAGGGCCGGGAGACGCCGGATTACTGACACTAAAAGGCCTGCAACAGATGCAGCTGGCCGACGTGGTGGTGTATGACCGTCTGGTGTCTGACGCCGTGCTGAACCTGGTTCGCCGCGACGCCGAGCGGATTTTTGTCGGCAAACGCGCCGGGCACCACTGCGTGCCGCAAGAGAGAATCAACGATATTTTGCTCGAACAGGCCAAGCTGGGTAAACGCGTGGTGCGGCTGAAAGGCGGTGACCCGTTTATCTTCGGGCGCGGCGGCGAAGAGCTGGAAGCGCTGAAAGCGGAAGGCATTGCCTTCTCCGTGGTGCCGGGCATTACGGCGGCCTCCGGCTGTTCGGCCTACAGTGGCATTCCGCTGACTCACCGCGACCACGCGCAGAGCGTTCGGCTGATAACCGGCCACGCCAAGCAGGATGGCAAGCTCGACTGGGCCTGTCTGGCGCAGGGCAAGCAGACACTGGTGTTCTATATGGGGCTGACGCAGGCGGCAGATATTCAGGCCAACCTGCTGAAAAACGGCCTCGCGGCAACCACGCCAGTTGCACTGGTAGAAAATGGCACCACCCAGCGCCAACGGGTGATCACAGGGGAATTGTCCTCCCTCAGCCAGCTTGCCAAGCAAGTGGAAAGTCCAAGTTTAATTATCGTTGGCTCAGTGGTCAGTTTGCGTAAGCAATTGAATTGGTTTGCCAGCGAGACTGCCAGTTAACTATTTAGACCAAGTTGCGGCAGATTGACTGACATAAAAAAACCACGCCGAGGCGTGGTTTTTTATTGCTCAAGCTTGAAGCTTACGGCGCGGCAACCAGTCCGATAGATTCGTAAACTTTAGCCAGCGTGGCACTTGCGCGAACGCGAGCTTTCTCTGCGCCATCACGCATGATCTGCTGCAACAAAGCTTCGTCATTGCGGAAACGGTGATAACGCTCTTGCAGCTCGGTCAGCATGCCTGAGACAGCATCCGCTACTGCACCTTTCAGATGACCATACATCTGGCCGTCGAACTCAGCTTCCAGCTCAGGGATGCTTTTGCCGGTCACGCCAGACAAGATATCCAGCAAGTTAGAGACACCCGGCTTGTTGACTAAGTCATAACGCACGACAGGCGGCTCTTCGGAGTCAGTCATTGCACGTTTGATTTTCTTCGCCACTGCCTTCGGATCTTCCAGCAGGCCGATAACGTTATTACGGTTATCGTCAGACTTGGACATCTTCTTGGTCGGCTCTTGCAGAGACATCACGCGCGCGCCGGACTTAGGAATGAATGGCTCTGGAATAGTGAACACGTCGCCATACAGCGCATTGAAACGGTTGGCGATATCGCGGCTCAGTTCCAAATGCTGCTTCTGGTCTTCGCCTACGGGTACCTGATTGGTCTGGTACAGCAGGATATCGGCAGCCATCAATACCGGGTAGTTAAACAGACCAACGCTGATACCGCTGTTTTCATAACGCGTTGATTTGTCTTTAAACTGGGTCATACGGCCCAGCTCACCGAAGTAGGTATAGCCGTTCAGTGCCCAACTCAGCTGCGTGTGTTCAGGAACGTGGGATTGCACAAAAATGGTACTTTTTTGCGGGTCAATGCCGCAGGCCAAGTACAGCGCTAACGTGTCGAGCGTCGCCTTGCGCAGCTGCGCAGGGTCTTGACGCACGGTGATCGCATGCAGGTCGACGATGCAGTAAATGCACTCGTAATCGTCCTGCAACTTAACCCACTGACGCAGCGCACCCATGTAGTTGCCAATGGTCAGTTCACCTGAGGGCTGTGCACCACTAAATACGATGGGTTTACTCATTTTTATGCTTCCTGATCTTTTAAGATAAAAGCCCAAAAGTGGGCAAGAGGTCGGCGAAATGGTCCAACACGCTGTCGGGCTTGCTCAGCGCGATGCTTTCACCGTAGTTGTAGCCGTACGTTAAACCAACGCAGCGGCAACCGGCAGCCTGAGCCGCCTGAATATCATTACGCGAATCCCCGACAAAAACCAGTTCGCTGGCGCGTAAACCAAGCTGCGCGAGCATCAGGTAAATCGGCGCGGGGTGCGGTTTCTTTTGTACAACATCATCACCGCCAATCACCACCGAAAAATAGCTTTCGATGCCCAGCGATGCCAGCAGTGGCGCGACAAACGGCGTCGGCTTGTTGGTAATAAGACCCAGCGGCAGGCCCTGCGCGTGCAAGGCGGCCAGTGTCTCTTTAACCTGTGGATAGAGGCGGCTGCCCCCGGCGGCGGTGTCGGCGTAGTAGTGGTCGAATTTATCTCGTACCTGCTGAAGAGCGGCCGGAGACATATCTCCCTCAGCCCAACGCACGGCGCGTTCCACCATGACATCAGCGCCGTTGCCAATCCAAGTGCTGATACGCTCAACGCCTGCGGCCGGTAAGCCCATATCTTTCAGAGCCATATCGACCGCGTCCGCCAGACCCGGCGCGCTGTCCACCAAGGTGCCGTCGAGATCAAAAGCAGCGCCTTTCAGTGACATAACGCCCGCTGGCAGAGAATCAGTCATGGGAAACCTTCGCCAGTTCGCTGCGCATATGGTCAATGACCGTGCGGTAGTCAGGCTGGTTGAAGATGGCAGAACCGGCGACAAACATGTCAGCGCCCGCTGCGGCAATCTCACCAATGTTTTCAGCTTTCACGCCACCGTCAATTTCCAAACGGATGTCATAACCGCTGTCGTCGATCAATTTGCGTACCTGACGCAGCTTGTCGAGGGTGCCCGGAATAAACGACTGGCCGCCGAAGCCCGGGTTGACTGACATCAGCAGGATCACGTCGAGCTTGTCCATCACGTAATCGAGGTAGCTCAACGAGGTGGCCGGGTTGAACACCAGACCGGCTTTACAGCCGTGCTCTTTGATCAGCTGAATGGTGCGGTCAAGGTGCTCAGACGCTTCCGGGTGGAAAGAGATGTAAGTGGCACCGGCTGCGGCGAAGTCCGGGATCAGGCGATCAACCGGCTTAACCATCAGGTGGACATCGATTGGCGCGTTGATGCCGGATTTCTGTAGGTAATTATGCAGCGACTGGCAGACCAAAGGCCCGATGGTCAGGTTAGGCACGTAATGGTTATCCATGACGTCGAAGTGTACGACGTCACCGCCAGCTTCCAGTGCTTTCACCGTGTCTTCGCCTAAACGCGCAAAGTCAGCCGAAAGAATAGACGGGGCAATCAAAAACTTTTTCATCCGCTTCTCCAAACTACTCATAGGGTTACAGAAATAATCGGTGTGATATCAACGAGAAAGATCAGCGATAAAGCGCTAACAGTTCATTCACTTTACTGCGCTGCGAGACATTGCTGCTGATAGTCCGGCGGGCAGAGACCCGATGTAGCTTCGCTCCGGCGTACCACTCCAGCGTGAGCGGCGTTTCATGGTTGGAAATCAGCACCGGCACGTCACGCTCAGAGGATAACTGTAACGCCAGACGGGCCAGATTCTGCTGATCTGCCATGCTGAAGCTGTTGGTATGGTAAGCCGTAAAATTCGCCGTAGCCGATAATGGCGCGTACGGAGGGTCACAATAGACCACCGCGCCCGGCACTGCCTTCAGCAGAGTTTGCTGGTAATGCTCACATACAAACTGTGCATTCTGTGCTTTTTCAGCAAACCAGTAGAGTTCCGCTTCCGGAAAATAGGGTTTCTTGTAGCGGCCGAAAGGCACATTGAACGCACCGCTAAGATTATAGCGACACAGCCCGTTGTAACAATGGCGGTTGAGATACAGGAACAACACCGAGCGGCGGTAGATATCACTCGTCAGGTTGAATTCTTCTCTCAAGGCGTAGAAACGTTCTGATTGGTTGAATTCAGGAGAGAACAGCACGCGAGCATCGCGCACGAATTCTGCGGTGCGCGTTTTAACAATGTTGTAGAGGTTGATCAGGTCGCTGTTGATGTCGGCCAGAATGTACGATTTATAGTCGGTGTTAAGAAACACCGACCCCGCACCAACAAAAGGCTCTATTAAACAATCACCTGCTGGAAGATGACGTTTGATGTCATCGACCAGCGGGTATTTGCCACCAGCCCATTTCAAAAAAGCGCGGTTTTTCTTCATGCCGTCAGTTAGCTACTTATACAATTCACAGCCGCGGATTGTACCCTGTTTTTAGACAGCAAATCGCGTTGAGATCAGATTCATTTTTTCAGGTCTTGCTGTACTTGATGTACAGGCTTAACCCACGGTTTTTTGGCTTGAACTTCAGCTGGCAAACGAGAAATTGCGCTCTTAGCCTCAGCGGAAGAAGCATAGTTGCCGCTCACCAGAACATACCAAGGTTTGCCATCACGCGAAGTCTGATAAACCAGATAGTTTTTCAGGCCCTGCTGCTTAGCGAAGGCGTTCAGGGAGTTGGACTGTGAAGCCCCGCTCAGCTGCAACGTAAAATGGCTGCCCGGTGCGGATTTAATCGCGCCGCCGCTACCCGTCGCTGGCGCACTCGCCGTGGCAACAGGTTTAGTCGTTTCTTTCGCCGGATGAGACGCTGTCGCTGCCGGTTTAGTTGCCGCTGGCTTGCTAGCCGCAGGCTTATTGGCGTGGGCTGGCGCAGTGTGCGTGGCTTTTGGCTGCGCGGCTTTGTGCGTCGTCTGCTGCTGTGTGTTACGCGGCGCGACTGGCGCAGTGCCTTTGGCAGCACCATCAACGGTGGCTGGCGCGGTCGGCAATGAAGTCAGCGACTGTGCTCCCGCATTAATGCCATCCTGCGCGGCAGAGTTAACCTGACCTTGCTGAGAAGAGAGCGCGTCAGACATGTCGCCCGGCAAATCAACACGCTCTTTGGCCTGGCCGTTGTCGGGCTGTGGCTGAGCGTCAGTTGGCGTAGAGGAAATAGGTGGCAGACCGATGCTTTTCGGCTGAGCGTCACCGCTCGGCGCGGCCGCGTTCTGTTGAGCTTGCTCAGTTGGCTGAGCCGGTGCCGCTGCGTCATTGCCTGAACCCGACAAGTTAATGTCTTTCGGCCCATTATTGACTTGAGAAGCTTCGTGCTTGGTTGGGGCTTTGAGGGCTGAACCAATGCCGACAATCAGTAACAGCAGAACCAGAATACCGACGCCAATCATCACATGCTGGCGCGATACGGCAAGTTTAGGTCCAGAAGAAGGCGGTTTGCGTGAGCGCGTTGGGCGGCGATCGCTAGTGTCTGGCTTGAGATCGTCTTCCGGTGTTAAATCATCCATCTAAAACCTCCAACCCGGCTAAAGACCAGCAAATGCGGCCTTATGCGGAGCAACTATCCTGACTGATAAATATAACGCTTTGCTGGCAAAGGGGTAAAGGGTAGGCGCAAGCCTGTGACACGCAGCACACAGGCAGAGGCGTTACCGACAATCCTCAATCGATGCCAGCACCATTTCATGAGATACACCGGAGCGAACTTCAGACTGACCAATCGCTTTCGGTAACACCAGACGCAGTTCGCCGGCCAAGACTTTCTTGTCACGCATCATGTGCGGCAAATAGGCTTCAGCTGGCATCTCCTGAGGACCGGTCACCGGCAGTCCGGCGCGCACTAGCAGATTTTTCACTCGGGCAATATCAGCCAGAGTAAATTGGCCTAAACGATGCGCGGTATAACAAGCCATGACCATGCCAGCTGCAACGGCTTCACCGTGCAACCAGTTGCCGTAACCCATTTCTGCTTCAATAGCATGCCCATAAGTATGGCCAAGATTGAGCAAAGCGCGCATACCACTTTCGCGCTCATCGGCGGCAACCACGTCAGCTTTTATCTCGCAGCAACGACGGATGCAGTAAGCCAGCGCGTTCATATCCAGCGCTAACAGGGCATCCATATTGTCTTCAAGCCAATCGAAGAAGTCGGCATCAAGAATAATGCCGTATTTTATGACCTCAGCCAGACCGGAGGACATCTCACGGGCAGGCAGGGTGCGCAGGCAGTCGAGATCGACCACAACCGAAGCGGGTTGATAGAACGCGCCGATCATGTTTTTGCCAAGCGGATGGTTGACGGCAGTTTTGCCACCAACGGAAGAATCGACCTGAGATAACAACGTGGTAGGCACCTGAATAAAGCGTACCCCACGCTGATAACTGGCGGCAGCAAAGCCGGTCAAGTCGCCCACAACGCCGCCACCGAGGGCGATTAGCGTGGTGTCGCGACCATGAGGTTTTTCCAGCAGGGCTGAGAAAACATCATTAAGAACAGACAGGGATTTGTATTGTTCACCATCAGGCAGTATCACCTGATCAACACGAACGCCTGCCTGCTCCAGCACTGAACGAACAGAGTCCAGATAGAGAGGTGCCAGAGTCTGGTTTGTTACCAGCATGACCTGATCACCTGCCTTAACAGGCATAAAAGAAGCCGGATCGTGGAACAATCCGGCAGCAATCGTAATTGGGTAGCTACGCTCCCCTAAGGTTACGGTAATCCTCTCCATTTCGCGCTCAGTGACCTTCTTAACTTACACCTTCAGGCAACAACAGAATGCCAAAAATTAATTGCTTTCCAACATGTTAATGATTTGGTTAGCAACGACTTTGGCGCTTTGATCATCAGTACGGATAGTCACATCCGCAATTTCTTCATACAGTGGGTTACGTTCTTTCGCCAGTGCTTCAAGCACTTCGCGTGGAGGTGAACTCACCTGTAACAATGGACGTTTTTTGTCGCGTTGTGTACGCGCCAACTGTTTTTCGATGGTAGTTTCAAGATAGACGACAACGCCACGCGCTGATAAACGGTTGCGGGTTTCGCGTGATTTAACAGAACCCCCACCGGTCGCCAGAACGATGCCTTGCTTTTCTGTGAGTTCGTTGATCACTTTTTCTTCGCGGTCGCGGAATCCGTCTTCGCCTTCTAAATCAAATACCCAGCCTACATCAGCTCCGGTACGTCGCTCAATTTCGTGATCGGAGTCGAAAAACTCCATATTGAGTTGCTGAGCTAACTGTCGACCAATAGTGCTTTTGCCGGCACCCATAGGCCCAACCAGAAAGATATTGCGTTTCTCTGCCATGTTTTTCGGTATTACTAAGACAATTCGTTGATGATAACCCGCCCCGCCAATCAAATTAGCGGCGGGACCTAAACTGAAACCTCATGAGCGATAGTGCGAGATCAGACAAAAATTATCTCAACACTCTTGGTAGTTTGGCAACCGAATAAATCGCATCGCGCGCCGCGGGAGGGAAACCGTACGTTTTTTATCGGCGTGTCAGCAGTCATTAAAAATCACGGTGCTCAATTCGGTAACCCTTGTAAGCTAAATCGATGTCAGCGTCAAACTCAGAAGCCTTTCGGGACGCAAAAAGTTCTATCAGCTCAACACTATTTCGCTGTTTTTGTTACCCCCGCTGGCACCTATTGGCTGTTAATTAAGGTGGGAGTAATAAAAATCACCAGTTCGCGTCGTTTCTGGTTTTTTGCCTGATGTTTAAATAAAGAACCGACCAGCGGGATATCCCCCAGCAAGGGGACTTTGCTTTGCGTGTTCTGATGGTGTCTTTGAAATATGCCGCCCAGCACCACGGTTTCGCCATCTTTAACCGTCACCTGAGTTTTGATCTCTTGTTTATCAATCGCCAGCGCCTCGCCCTCCGACTGTTTCACGGTTTTGCCCGGCATGTTTTGGCTGATATGTAAGGTTAGCGTGATATTGCCGTTGCGCTGGATCTTTGGCGTCACTTCCATGCCCAACACGGCCTCTTTGAACTCAATAGAAGTGCGCCCACGGCCGCCGCTGGAGACTTGATAAGGGATCTCGCTGCCCTGCTTGATGCTGGCCGTTTGCATGTGGGCGGTAAGCAGGCGCGGGCTGGCGATAATTTCCACCTGATTCTCCTGCTCCAGCGCGGTCAGTTCTAAATCCAGAATGCGACCGCTGATGTGCGCCAGATTAAACCCGGCAGTGAAAGCCGGGTTATCCACCGGCAGGCCCATAGTAAAGTTATTCATCCTGACCGACTTGGTGACGGCATGGTCGCCGCTGAACCCCCAGCGCACGCCGAGTTCGCGCAGGCTTTCGCTGTTCATGGTGACAATGTGCGCCGCCAGTTGCACCTGCTGCAAAGGCAAATCCATCTCCTTGACCCAAGGCGCGACGGCGTCCAGCGCTTGCTGGGTGTCACGAACCAAAATCGTATTGGTGCGGATGTCCGCTGACGCCAGCCCTCTTTCCGTCAATAGTGAGCCTTTCTGCCCATTGAGGCTCGCCGCCGTCTCAGTGGCGTCGGCATTATGCAGCGCAAGCGTCATGCTGGTTAGCGGCCTTTGCCGCAGTTCGTCTTGGCTCTCTTGCTCTTTCTTGAGTCGAAGCTGGGCGGGGTCGGCCGCCGGTGAAACCATCAGCACGTTCCCCTGCCGGTAGCTGGTGACATTGCCCATTTGCAGGATGATATCCAGCGCCTGCTGCCAAGGCACGTCGGACAGCCTGACGCTCAAATTGCCCTGCACGCCCGGCGCGGTGACCAAATTCATCTGTTGGTGGTCCGCCAGCGCTTGCAATATCAGGGTCAGCGGCGCGTTTTGAAATTCCAGCGTTATCGGCATGCTGGCAGTCGCCCGGCCCGGCACACTGATTAGTAGTGCGAAGCAGAGGAATATCCCGCCAACCGCGCCTTTTACTCGATTCATTATTATTCCTTTCCTTGGCATAAAATCCGCAGCCGCCTTATTGGTGTTGGCGACCTAACTGAAGCGTAAATTGTTGAGCAGCACAGGGCGGCTGGTCTAAGTCAAACAGCACCTCGCGAGACGTGACGGCGTCGACCCGCCAGCCAGTAGCAGCGTCGCGCCATCCGGAGGAAGCCTGTTGCCAGCCCGCGCCCGGCCACATTAGCCAACTTTTCCGCTGGTCGCCGCTGCCTATAATTCCACCCAGCAGCACGCCTTTAAAGCTATGAATAGGGTCCGGGCAGGAAGCGGATTGAGTCGGAGCGAAAGGGTCCCGAACTCCGCTTTCACTTTTCTTATGCTCCGCGAGCAGCTTGGGCCTGAGCCTTTCGGCGGTTAAATCGAAGCGAGCCTCCAATTGCCCGCCCACTGCCCGCAGGCTCAACTGATGCCAACTTGGCGCGTTGGGGCTGTCTGCCAACTGGCGCATCAATTCCATTAATGCCTCGAAGCTGGCCTTCACCGACAAACTGCCCTGCTCCGCGCTCGGTTCATCCGGCAAAGATGAGACGCCACGCTCGGCGGGCTGCCACTGAACTAAGGTGCTTTTCGACTCGCGCAGCGGCGCGGCTATCTGCTCAAGCAGAGCCACTGGCTGCTGCTCGCTGCTAGCAAGTAGCGACCGTTGTTGCTGCAAAAGCACCGCCAGCGCGGGCTGGGTCAGCAAGGTTTTCTGCTGCTGTAAAACGCCCTGCTGCAAATCGGCACTTTGCTGACGCGCCTCTTGCCGCTGCTGCAAAGCGGCGCTGAGCAGGAAAAAGTAGAGCAGCCCACAGCACGCACCGCCGAGCAGGAGCAGCATCAAGATTCGGTTCCAGACGGGCTGCTCCAGCGCGTGGTCAAAGGCACTGAGTAAGGCTTGGTTCATCGCCCTCTCCTTTATTTAGTCGCGTTGCGAAACCGCGAGGCGCAGCTGCATCAAGAAGTGCAGGTTGTGATTGGGCTGGCGTTGGATATCCAGCAGCCGGACCTCGGCGAGAAGCAGCTCCTGCTGTAATGCCTGAGAGAAAGCCATCACGGCGTGGTAAACCGTCGATTCGCCTTGCAGCCTGAGCACGCCGCTGGCCCCTTCGGTTAGCTGAGTGAGCCACAGGCCGTCAGGGATTTTCTGCGACAGCAAACCAAGCAGTTGCAGATAAGCCCCACTCTGCTCATAGCGCTGCTGGCGCTGGCTGGCGGCCAACTGTAGCGACGCTAATTGCTGCCGGGCTTGATCAACTTTCTTAAGCTGCGCCTCTAAACGGGTTTGCCACTCAGCCCAGTGCTGCGCGGCTCTTGTCTGCTCCGCCACATCGCGCTGGATAAGCCACCACCACGCCAAGGCCGCCAGCAGAATGAGCATCAGCGGCAGCGCCGTGAGGCACAGCCAAAGGCGTTTACGCTGCTGCCTTTGCTGGGCGCGCCACGGCAGTAAATTCACCTGCAACATCAGCTATCCCTCGCTCTCAGGGCTAAGCCCATTGCCAGCGCGAAGGCCGCAGGGTTGGCTGGCAGCGGCGGGGAGAGCTGGGTTAATGCGCGAAACGGCGACCACGCGCCGACGCCCAAAGGTAACTCTTCTACCCGCGAGCTGCTGAACAGCATCTCTTCGTCGCAGAGCTTTGCCGCGCGGTACTGTTCTTTTGCCAGACTGGCGAGCTGGCTGATGTCTTTGACTTCCTGCGCATCAAACACGCCAAATTGAAACGGCAGCCCGTGCGGCGAAACCCACAGCCAGCCTTCATCAAGCCGGTGCAGCAGCAGTTTATCCGCGCTTTCCCCCGCGCAGCTTGCCGCCAGTTGCAACGCACAGGGGGCAAGCTCGACCACTTCTGGCACGAGATGAGATTCAGCCAGAAAACGCTGCCACTGCTGCATCTCTTCGCGGCGAGCCGCCGTGACAATGATGTTTTGCGCGTCCATCGGCGCGGCGCGGTAGTCCATCACCAGTTGTTCGACGCTGAGTGGAAAGTGCTTGGCACCGCTGGCCAAGATAAAAGCGCTGCGGGCCGCGCCAGACAGCCGGGCATCAGGAAGCGGCAGGCTGTGCTGCATAACCCGATGAGCAGGAAGACAAATTCGCAACGAAATTTTTACAGGAAGGGTGCGCCGCCAATTCGATAAAATAGCTGAAAGCGCCGTGGTCTCATGTAAAATCCCCCCGCGTAAAGAAAGCGGGGGCAGAGGATGCTCCCACCACTGCCTCAGTTGCCAACCGTAATGTCGCCGTTGGACGGCGATCGCTCGGGCAAAACCAGCTTGAATATCCAGGCCCACCTGCCATGCTTGTGATCGCATTTGCGTCTGATCTCCATATCGTCAAGTTCATAAAAGAACGTATCCATGTCGTAGGCTTGCCTTTATACTACCGCGCGGTTGTTTATAAACTGCCCAATTGCCACTAAATGGGAAATCTCAGGTGAAGTTCGTAAAGTATTTTTTGATTCTTGCAGTGTGTTGCATTTTGCTGGGAGCAGCCTCGATATTTGGCTTGTACAAATATATCGAGCCACAGCTCCCTGATGTCGCCACGCTCAAAGACGTGCGCTTGCAAACACCTATGCAGGTTTATAGTGCTGAAGGCGATTTGATCGCTCAGTACGGTGAAAAACGTCGTATTCCGCTGAAACTTGGCCAGATCCCACCGGAGCTGGTGCATGCCTTTATTGCTACGGAAGACAGCCGTTTCTACGAGCACCATGGCGTTGACCCAATCGGTATTTTCCGTGCGGCTTCCGTGGCCTTAGTCTCCGGCCATGCGTCCCAAGGTGCGAGTACCATTACTCAGCAGCTGGCGCGTAACTTCTTCTTAAGCCCTGAACGCACCTTGACCCGTAAAATCAAAGAGGCGTTTCTGGCTATCCGCATTGAACAAATGATGAACAAGGATGAGATCCTTGAGCTTTATTTGAACAAGATCTATCTGGGCTATCGCGCTTACGGCGTGGGGGCTGCGGCACAGGTCTATTTCGGCAAAGACGTGAGCCAGTTGACGCTGGGCGAGATGGCGGTGATTGCCGGTCTGCCGAAAGCGCCGTCAACCTTCAACCCGCTCTATTCGCACGATCGCTCATTGGCCCGTCGCAATACCGTTCTGGCCCGTATGCTGGATGAGAAATACATCACTCAGGCCCAATATGACCAAGCGCGCGCTGAGCCATTGATTGCCAATTACCACGCGCCGCACATTGAGTTTTCAGCACCTTACCTGACCGAGATGGTTCGTCAGGAAATGGTCAAACGTTATGGCGACAACGCCTATAACGACGGCTACATGGTCTACACCACCATCACCAAGAAAACCCAGTTGGCAGCACAAGACGCCGTGCGTACCAACGTGCTGAACTACGACATGCGCCACGGCTATCGCGGCCCATCGAACCAGTTGTGGAAAGTGGGTGAAACGCCGTGGGATGAGCAGAAAATCGTTCAGTCGCTGAAAACCCTGCCAGTTTACGGCCCGCTGTTCCCAGCCGTGGTGACGCAGGTTGACGGCGAACAAGCTACGGCGACCATGTCCAACCGCGCGGTGATTTCTCTGCCGTTTAGCGGCATGCGCTGGGCGCGACCTTATCGTACCGACAACAGCCAAGGCCCGACGCCGAAGAAAGTCTCTGACGTGGTGCAGCCGGGTCAGCAGATCTGGGTGCGTAAAGTCGGTGACGTTTGGTGGTTGGCGCAGGTGCCTGATGTCAACTCGGCGCTGGTTTCCCTCAACCCGAATACCGGTGCTGTAGAAGCGCTGGTCGGCGGTTTTGACTTTAACCAGAGCAAGTTCAACCGTGCGACACAGGCTCTGCGTCAGTTAGGTTCGAACATCAAGCCATTCCTGTATACCGCCGCGATGGACAAAGGTTTGACGCTGGCAACCATTCTGAACGACATGCCAATTACCCGTTGGGATGCCGGTGCTGGTCAAGATTGGCGTCCGAAGAACTCCCCTCCAACCTATGCTGGCCCAATCCGCCTGCGTCAGGGGCTGGGCGAGTCTAAGAACGTGGTCATGGTGCGTGCGATGCGTGCGATGGGCGTGGACTACGCGGCGGAATACCTGCTGCGCTTCGGTTTCCCTGCGGCCAACATTGTTCACTCCGAGTCACTGGCGTTGGGTTCTGCCTCTTTCACTCCGTTGCAGGTCGTTCGTGGCTATGCCGCACTGACCAACGGCGGTTATCTGGTTGACCCATACTTCATCACCAAAATCGTTGATGAGTCAGGTCAGGTCCAGTTTGAAGCGAAACCTAAAATTGCCTGCCGCACCTGTAATATTCCGGTGATTTACGGCGACACGCAGAAATCAGCCGTGCTGTCTGACGACAACGTCGAGAACGTGGCGGTTTCCAGCGAAGGCAATAACAACAACAGCGTGCCGATGCCAAAACTGGAGCAAGTCCCGGAAGGCCAGCAGCCGACGGGTGAAGACCAGTATGCGCCGCACGTGATCAGTACCCCGCTCTCCTTCCTGATCAGCGATGCGCTGAACACCAACATCTTTGGTGAACCAGGTTGGATGGGTACCGGCTGGCGCGCGGGTCGTGACCTGAAGCGTAACGATATTGGTGGTAAAACCGGTACAACCAACAGCTCGAAAGATGCTTGGTTCTCTGGCTATGGCCCGGATGTCGTGACCTCAGTGTGGATTGGTTTCGATGACCACCGTCGCGACCTCGGCCGCACCACGGCTTCTGGCGCAATTCCAGACCAGATCTCCGGTGCCGAAGGCGGCGCGAAGAGTGCTCAACCGGCGTGGGATGACTATATGAAGGCCGTGCTGGAAGGCGTTCCTGTGCAGAAGCAGACACCTCCTCCGGGCATCGTGACCGTCACCATCGACAAGCAGACGGGTAAACTGTCTGATGGCGGCGGTGGCAGCCGTCCTGAGTACTTTATCGACGGCACTCAGCCGACCGAGCACGCCGTGCATGAGGTTGGGACCACGATCATGGACAACGGTCAGGAACACGAGCTGTTCTAATGGCCTAACGCCTGAAACAAAAAAGCCGGTCTGCATCATGCATGACCGGCTTTTTTTTATATTTGCTGCTGGGAGAAAGCGGCTGAGTAAAAGCAGCGGCTTAGATAGCGTTACGCGTCAGGAAATCATGCGCGAGGAACAGCGCGCTGACATTACGCGCTTCATTGAAGTCAGGCTCTTTCAGCAGTTCCAGCATGCGGGAAATCGGCCAGCGAGTCTGCGGCAAAGGCTCGGGCTCATCGCCTTCCAGACTTTGCGGATACAGCCCTTTGGCAATCACGATATTCATCCGGCTGGAGAAATAGGACGGCGCCATGGTCAGCTTGGTGAGGAACTCCAGCTGATGAGCCCCGTAGCCCACCTCTTCCATCAACTCGCGGTTGGCAGCTTCAAATACCGTTTCGCCCGGATCAATCAGTCCTTTTGGAAAACCCAGCTCATAGCTGTCGATACCCACGGCGTACTCGTGAATCAGCAGCAGATCATCGCCGATAACCGGCACAATCATCACGGCTTCACGATTAGAGGGACGCATACGTTCGTACACGCGCTGCACGCCATTACTGAAGGTGAGATCGACGGATTCGATGGTAAATAAGCGAGAGCTGGCCACAGTCTCAACTTTCAGAATCTCAGGTTTTTGCAGGTGCTTATCCATGGTTTCCCCAATTTATTGTTCACCTGACACGGTGTCGCAATGGGTTTCAGTTCATTGTCACTTGATGGCATTGTGCGTTAATGCGAACCTTCATCGCAATATTTGTGCGACATAAATTCGGTAACCTCAACAAAGCTGAACAATTTCGTAGAAATAAGTTGGCGATCTGCGTCTCAATTTATATAAACACCCATTAACAAAAAGCGCGACGCATAAAAATAGGATTATACCGATACCCGCTTGGTTAAGAATATTGGTATGATCCAAAGTGGCTGTTTTTACGTGATAAGTAGGCGGTTTACGCCACAACCGGCTCGCAAAAGAGAGCCGCTAAAAACACCTCATGACATTCAATTTCCCAGCACAGCTTAAATCGTGCTGATGGATTACTTTGTTAAATCTTTGTTTTGATAGACTATTTGCACTTATGAATTCACAGCGTGTTGATACAAATCATCTTAATCAGGGGATCGGATGAGCACAGTAATCGTGACACTATTCTTATTGTGTATCACCGCAATTGCCGCAGGCGTATTCTTCTGGTTTATCGTCCGACGCCGCAATACTGCGTCTTCAACCGTGCATTTCAATAAGCCCAATCAACGCAAGCTTACGCAGCATGAAAGAGATGCCGTCGAGCAATATTTGCGTCAACACGAAAAATTAAGTCAAACGCCGATTACCCATCGCAGTAACTTAATGGTATTGCGAGATAAATTGACGCTGACCGCTAAAAGCGAAAACGTTTATTCGGTCACCCGCGCGATCACCCGCTACGGCGTCGCCAGCGAAGATCCGAATAAATGGCGATATTTCCTCGAAACGACCGAAGTTCATCTGCCACCCTTCTGGGAACAGTATATTGCGCAAGAGAACCACGTTGAGCTGATCAAAACCCAGACCGTCCCGCTGGTTATCTCGCTAAACGGCCATTCGCTGGTCAACCATATTTACGAACGCTCCACCCCTGCCCCTTCCGTTATCCCGACCCCACCGCAGAATGCCTCGATTCGCCATGAAGAGAGTGAACACATTCAACTGGTGAAGGTTCGCCATGAGACTCGTGAAGAGCACGCACTGACTCGTTCCAACGGCGTGCGCGAAGCTATTGCTATCGCGGCGGTGCTGTTGTTGCTGCTTATTACCTTGGTTGGCCCGGCGGTGCTGCTGCCGTGGACGCTGGCTCTGGCGGTGATTCTGGCGGGCTGGGTGAGCTGGCGCTATCTGGCGGAACGTCTGGGCAAGCATCGCAAAGAGATCCACTGTCTGCGCGGCCAGCCTAAGCGCTGGGGCCTGTTCGGCGAGTCGAAACAAGGCGATATCAGCAACATTTCATTGGGCGCGGTAGACCTGATTTATCCGCCACACTGGCAGCCGTTCATTAGCCGCGACTTGGGTCAGGCGACCGACGTTGAAGTCTATATGAACAGCCAAGTGGTGCGTCAGGGCAGCTATTTGTCTCTGCATGACGAAGTGAAGAATTTCCCGCTGCAACAGTGGGGTAAGAATCTGGTGCTGGCTGCCAGCGCCTTGGTTCTGCTGCTGATTTTACTGATTTATGTGCCACTCGGGCTGCCGCTGAAACTCAGCGTCGCGTGGCTGCAAGGCGCGCAAAGCACCCAGGTCAACAGTGTACAAGCGCTGGAAAAAACGCCGCTGCGCGTGGGAGATACGCTGAAAGTTCAGGGCACCGGCATGTGCTATGTGCCGCCAGAAAGCGCCCGCGCCGCGCCGACCAGCTTTATGCCGTTCGACTGCTCGGGGATTTACTGGAACGAAGCCGCGCCGCTGCCAATGCCGGAGTCAGAATCCATCGACGCCGCCACCGCGCTGCTTACCTCGGTGAACACCCAGTTGCATCCCAATGACAATGGCACCGAGCAGAACATTAACCCGCAGCTTGCCACCGCGATTGAAAAATCGGGCATGATCCTGCTGGACGACTTCTCTGATATCGTCTTGAAAACTCAGGCATTGTGTAGCAACAGCGATGACTGCGTGCGACTGAAGAACGCGTTGGTCAATCTGGGTAACGCCGACAACTGGGCTACGCTGGTGAAGCGTGCCAAATCCGGCACCCTGAAAGGCATGAACGTGCTGCTGCGCCCGGTCAGTGCTCAGTCACTGAGCGAGCTGGTGAATACCGCCACATCTTCATTCTTCGCGCTAGAAACGCGCCGTGCGGCACAGGCGCTCAATAGCCCACCGCCGGGCGGCTTCTTGATAAGCAACGATGAAGGCAAGCAGTTGGTCGACCAACCTGCCCCGCCGGTTTCACTCTATGCTTACAACCCGCTGAACCAGTGGAAGCAGTTGCAGAATCTCTCTTCCATGCTGCTGCACACGCCATTCACCGCGCAAGGGGTGATAACCAGCATCAACGTTGACGCCAACGGCACGCGCCATATTTCGTTGCACAGCGAGCCGGATATCTCCACCCTGTGGCGCTATCTCGGCACCAGCTTGTTGTTGATTCTGTTAGTGGTTTGTTTGGTAGTGAACGCCGTGCTGCTGGCGAAACGCATGTTGAAAGACAAACATCGCATGAATGACATCCAGCACTACTACAATCACTGCTTCAACCCAACCATCGTGAACCCTGCGCCTCACGGATCGAATTAATCTTTTCGGGTTACACTCAAATACCTGACCTCCTTCGCGCCGGACCTCTGCGGCGTGAAGGTGAGATGTGCTACCCTGCCGCTTTCCTCTGCCCTTGATGACCTTTCACTCCCAGCAACGGTATTTAAGCCGTTCAACGTGGAGATATGGAGCCTGTATGCCACCGGAGTTTGACTGGAATAACATTGATACCCTGCTGCTGGATATGGACGGCACGTTGTTGGATCTCGCCTTCGACAGTCAGTTTTGGCTTCACGACGTCCCGCAGGCGCTAAGCCAGCAGCGCAGACTGAGTTTCGAGGAAGCGCGGCAATATATTCATGCCGAGTACCTCGCGGTGCAGCACACCATGAATTGGTACTGCTTTGACTATTGGAGCAACAAGCTGGATCTGGATATTTACCAGATGACCACCGACGTTGGCCACAGGGCGCGTCTGCGCGACGACACTCTGCCCTTCTTGCAGCATGTGCGAGACAGCGGCCGCCAGACAATTTTGCTGACCAATGCCCATCCGCACAGCCTTGAGGTCAAGTGCCAGCACACCGGTTTAGACCAGCACCTTGATTTATTACTTTCCACCCACACATTTGGTTATCCAAAGGAAGATCAGCGTTTGTGGCAGGCGGTGCAGCAGAAAACCGGTTTTGACCCACAGCGCACCCTGTTTGTGGATGATGGAGAACCCATCCTCAATGCGGCAAAAACCTTTGGTATCCGCTATTGTCTGGGTATAGAAAATCCCGACTCTACGCTGGCGAACAAAGCGTTTGAGGCCCATCCTTCCATAACTGATTACCTGAGCCTGCTGCCATCCATTCAGCCTGTGACAGGCCGGGGAGCCTAAGGGTCGCCGATTTGGGGGAGAGAGATGAAAGGCAAAACGCCAGAAGATGACAACGCGGTTCGCCTCGATAAGTGGCTGTGGGCGGCGCGTTTTTACAAAACACGAGCCTTAGCGCGTGAAATGATTGATGGCGGCAAAGTGCATTACAACGGCCAGCGCGGCAAGCCGAGTAAGCTGGTTGAAGTGAATGCCGAAATCAAACTGCGTCAGGGAAATGATGAAAAAACCGTAGTGGTTCTGGACCTGACGACCCAGCGTCGTAGCGCCGAAGAGGCGCAGAAGCTGTATCAGGAAACCGAACTGAGCATCACCAGCCGAGAGAAAATTTCTCAGGCGCGTAAAATGAATGCTATGCCACACCCTGACCGGCGTCCTGATAAGAAGGAGCGCCGCAACCTGATTAAATTTAAATATGGCGATGCCGAATAAACGGAAAGTCGCTTAAGTAGAGAGAACAGCATGTCCAATCACGACCAATTACACCGCTACCTGTTCACAAACCACGCTGTGCGCGGTGAACTGGTTTCCCTCAGCGAGACGTTTGAGCAAATCGTCGCTGGCCACGATTATCCGGCAGAAGTTCGTACTTTGCTGGGTGAGATGCTGGTTGCGACCAGCCTGCTGACCGCCACGCTGAAGTTTGATGGCGACATCACCGTACAGCTTCAGGGCGATGGCCCACTGAAGCTGGCGGTTATCAACGGCAACAACAAGCAAGAGATGCGCGGCGTGGCCCGTCTGCAAGGCGACATCGCCGCCGACAGCTCGCTCAAGCAGATGATTGGCAACGGCTACATGGTGATCACCATCTCCCCAACGGAAGGTGAGCGCTATCAGGGCGTGGTTGATTTAGAAGGCGAAACGCTGGCGGAATGTCTGGAAAACTACTTCCTGCGTTCAGAGCAGCTGCCAACGCGTATCTTTATCCGTACCGGCGAGTCCGAGGGTAAAGCCGCAGCGGGCGGCCTGCTGCTGCAAGTGCTGCCTGCGCAAGAGACTGACCCGGAAGAGTTCAGCCACTTGTCACAGCTGACCACTACCATCAAAGCGGAAGAGCTGTTCACCCTGCCAGCCACTGAAGTACTGTATCGCCTGTATCATCAGGAAGAAGTAACGGTCTACGAGCCTCAAGACGTCTGCTTCCGCTGCACCTGCTCTCGCGAGCGTTGTGCAGATGCCCTGATGACCCTGCCGGGCGAAGAAGTGCTCGAGATGCTGGAAGAAGATGGCAAAATCGAAATGCACTGTGACTATTGCGGCAGCGATTACGCCTTCGACGCGATGGATCTGGCTACCTATAAAGCCAGCGGCAGCCTGCCGGACGACAGCGCCGTTCACTAAACGCCATAAACACCATCAAAAACGGAGCAATGTCTGACATTGCTCCGGCTTAATTCAATTACTTTACTTTCGTTACACCGTCTTCGTGCACTGTCTCTCAGAACCGCCAAAAAACCCGCCATAGATGCCATTCTTTGAAGAAAACCGCAGATAAAAAGCCATAAATCTTTACAATTGCAGTGCATTTCATTTTACACGACGGCCACAAGCCGTTCAGATTTGACTATCCGATCTAGGAGCAGGGACATGCCGACCCACCATCTCAGCAAAGAAAAACTGGCCACCTACGGTATCAACGATACGCGTGAAATTGTTTATAACCCGGATTACGATCTGCTCTTCAAAGAAGAGACAGCACCCGGTCTGCAAGGTTTTGAGCGTGGTCAAGTCACTGAGCTGGGCGCGGTGAATGTTGATACCGGTATCTTTACCGGTCGTTCGCCAAAAGATAAGTACATTGTGCGCGATGACACCACCCGCAACACCGTCTGGTGGGCCGATCAGGGCAAAGGCAAGAATGACAATAAGCCGCTCAGCCAAGAAGTGTGGAGCGAGCTGAAGGCGCTGGTAACTCAGCAGCTCTCTTCGAAGCGCCTGTTCATCATCGACGCCTTCTGTGGCGCGAACGCTGATTCACGTCTGAAAGTCCGCTTTATTACCGAAGTGGCCTGGCAGGCGCATTTCGTGAAAAACATGTTCATCCGCCCAACGGACGCCGAGCTGGAAAATTTTGAGCCGGATTTCATCGTGATGAACGGCGCGAAATGCACCAATCCGAACTGGCAGCAGCAAGGTTTGAACTCTGAGAACTTTGTCGCGTTTAACCTGACCGAGCGTATTCAGCTGATTGGCGGCACGTGGTACGGCGGCGAGATGAAGAAAGGCATGTTCTCGGTGATGAACTACCTGCTGCCGCTGCAAGGTATTGCTTCCATGCACTGCTCCGCCAACGTGGGCGAGAAAGGTGACGTGGCGGTGTTCTTCGGCCTGTCCGGCACCGGCAAAACCACCCTGTCTACCGACCCGAAACGCCAGCTGATTGGCGATGATGAGCACGGCTGGGATGACGACGGCGTGTTTAACTTTGAAGGCGGCTGCTACGCCAAAACCATCAAGCTGAGCAAAGAAGCCGAGCCAGACATTTATGGCGCGATCGTTCGTGACGCCCTGCTGGAAAACGTGGCGGTGGATGCCGCAGGTAAAATCGATTTCGACGATAACTCGAAAACCGAGAACACACGTGTCTCCTACCCGATTTACCACATCCAGAACATCGTCAAGCCAGTGTCAAAAGCGGGCCACGCGACCAAGGTGATTTTCCTCACCGCAGACGCGTTCGGCGTTCTACCGCCGGTTTCACGCCTGACAGCCGATCAGACGCAATATCACTTCCTCTCTGGCTTCACCGCCAAGTTGGCAGGGACAGAGCGCGGCGTCACCGAGCCAACGCCAACCTTCTCCGCCTGTTTCGGCGCAGCCTTCTTGATGCTGCACCCAACGCAGTACGCCGAAGTGCTGGTGAAACGCATGCAGGCCGCAGGCGCACAGGCTTATCTGGTGAATACCGGCTGGAACGGCACGGGTAAACGTATTTCTATCCAGAACACCCGCGCCATCATCGACGCCATCCTGAACGGCACCATCGATGACGCCGAGACCTTCACCCTGCCAGTCTTCAACCTCGCCGTGCCAACCGCACTGCCGGGCGTAGACACCCACATCCTCGACCCACGTAACACCTACGGTTCAGTCGAGCAGTGGCAGGAGAAAGCCCATGACCTCGCACAGCAGTTCGTGACTAACTTTGATAAGTACACGGATACAGAGGCGGGAGCGCGGTTAGTGGCGGCGGGGCCAAAGCTTTAAAAAGCTTTAGCAAATTTTGAAGGTCAACCTCAAGACCGTGGGCGCCGGCCCACACCGTTAAAACCTTGCGTTGCCACGCAAACTGGCCTTGAGGGGCGCCTATCGCCGCGCCCCTCAAGACTCCCCGGCTCTTCACTGCGCGCTCCGCTCGTTGGGCGGACGTGTTTCAGGTACTTCAGTTATCCACCGCAAAATGTCGCCGCTTAGGCGGTTCCCGAATTTCAGGCTTCGAGCCTTTGGTCTCGAACCATTCATTCGGCGCCATTTTTGAGCGCGGCTCTGAGGCTTTTCAATCGTCCCTTTTCAGTAGGTTTAGGTTTGTTTTGCGAATTGAATGAAAAGGTTCGGTGTAAATGCCAGTAGGTCGCGTTCAGAAGTGACGCCGAGCAAGAGGTGGAAAACCGCGTGTCTTTTTACGCGGGTTGGAATCCCGCAGGGAGGGAACCGCCTAAGCGGCGGCACTTCGCGACGATCACGATATCCGCTGAAACACGTCCATTCCAACCCTGCGAAGCCTCGATCTCACAGCAATAAAAAACGCAGGGTTCCAAGGGAGGCGCGTTTACGCCTCCCTTGGTCGGTGTGGGCCGACGCCCACGGTTTTGAATTTGAACTTAAGGCTGGATTTACAGGGGACACACGCCCCTTACATTAAACCGTCTTCTGCGGAAGGGCTGTCGCTACAGCCTTCTCAACCGGCAGGGGAAGATACGCTCGGATGCGAAGCCCACCACGCGGGCTGCGGCCGATATCTAGCGAACCGGCGTGGGCATCGATGATGCGCTGCACAATCGCTAAACCTAAGCCAGTGCCACTGGTGGTGCGGGCGCTGTCGCCGCGAACGAATGGCTGGAACAGATGCTTCAGCTGGCTTGGCTCAATGCCGGGGCCGTCGTCTTCAACTTGGAACCAACCGCGCTGCAACTCCTTGCCACTGCTGACTTTTATCCAACCGTTGCCGTAGCGGGCGGCGTTCACCACCATATTCACCACGGCGCGTTTGATAGACAGCGGATGCACATTGACCAGCACTTCGCCGGTGACTAAATCGCTATCGATCTCACGCTCATATCCACTTTCTGCGGCAATCACTTCGCCGAGAATCGAGTTGAGATCGCACTCTTCAGTCTGCAACTCCTGCCCGGTACGCAGATAATCGATGAACTGCTCGATGATGGCGTTGCACTCTTCGATGTCCTTGTTGATGGACTCCGCGAGATAGCCATCGCCGTCGCTCATCATCTCCGTCGCTAAGCGAATACGGGTTAACGGCGTGCGCAGGTCGTGGCTGACACCAGCCATCAGCAAGGTTCGGTCGTCGGCAAGCTGCTTCACGCCTGCGGCCATCTGGTTGAACGCGCGGGTCACCGAACGCACCTCAGACGCACCGTATTCGCGCAACGGGGCCGGGATTATCCCCTTACCCACCTGCAACGCGGCGTGTTCAAGTTCCACCAAGGGTCGGTTTTGAATACGGATAAACAGCCACGCGCCGCCTATGGCTAACAGCATAATCGCCAAGGTGTAGCGGAACAGCGGGGAGAAGTCGCCCTGATGAATTTCAGTCAAGGGCACGCGCACCCAGATGTCAGGAGACAACCAGGTTTTCAGCCACACGACCGGGGTATTCTTGTTAACTTCGACGCGAACATCGGTAGGGCCACCGAGTTGCTGCGCCATTTGCTGACTGAGGAATTCGTAATGTTGCGCCCAACGCAGCCCGCTCTCTTCGGCGGCCGAATTGGTGTACAGAGAGATCCCCAGCTCGCGGTAGATTTCGCGGCGGAATGCAGGAGGAACGGCCAGCAGCGTGCCATCTTCCAGCTGCAACTGATCGGTCATTAGCATACGCACTTCGTAAGCCAAGACCTTATTGAACTGTTGCAGACTCGGCAGAATGGCGAAATTCAGCACGACCAAATAGGTCGTCACCAAGCTGACGAACAGCAAGGTGACGATCAACAGCAGGGTTCGGGCAAACGAGCTACGCGGTGAAAAGCGTATTCGTCTCATGCCTTACTGCCGTCCGGTACAAAGACGTAACCCAAGCCCCAAACGGTTTGGATGTAACGTGGGTGTGCCGGATCTTCTTCCACCATGCGGCGCAGGCGGGAAATTTGTACGTCAATTGAACGTTCCATGGCGCTGTATTCGCGGCCACGGGCCAAGTTCATCAACTTGTCGCGAGATAACGGCTCACGCGGGTGGCTTACCAAGGCTTTCAACACGGCAAACTCGCCGCTGGTCAATGGCATAGGCTCATCTTCACGGAACATCTCGCGGGTGCCGAGGTTCAGTTTGAACTTACCGAAGGAAATAACCGCTTCTTCTTGAGAAGGCGCGCCCGGCAGTTCGTTAGCCTGACGGCGCAGCACGGCGCGGATACGGGCCAGCAGTTCACGCGGGTTAAATGGCTTAGGAATATAGTCGTCGGCGCCGATTTCCAGACCAACGATACGGTCAACTTCTTCGCCTTTGGCGGTAACCATAATGATTGGCATCGGGTTACTTTGGCTGCGCAGGCGGCGGCAAATGGACAGGCCGTCTTCGCCCGGAAGCATTAAATCCAGCACCATCAGGTGGAATGATTCACGAGTCAGCAAGCGATCCATCTGTTCGGCGTTCGCTACGCTACGTACCTGAAAACCTTGCTCGGTCAGGTAACGTTCTAAAAGAGCCCGCAGGCGCATATCGTCATCAACAACCAGAATCTTATGATTCTCTTGCATTTTTATTACTCCCAAAGGCATGAATACCCGAAGTCTGTATTGTTAGAAATTCGTGCTAAAACAGACAGCTATTAATGGTATATATTCTAGTCGAAATTGTTACAAAGATTATGCTTTTCCTAATTTATCAACAATTTTCAGCGGCAACTCACGCCCTCGTTAACATAAATCAGCATGATTGCCACTTTACCTCTTTACGGCTAATTTGCTCTAGCAATCTTGAGCCTGCAACCCGGCTATGAAAATATTCCCCTTTGGCGCACAGACTCACTCGTGAACAGAATATGAAAACCAAACTGATTACCCGCGAAGGTTATAACAAACTTAAGCAAGAGCTGGACTTCCTCTGGCGCGAAGAGCGGCCTGAAGTGACCAAGAAAGTCACGTGGGCTGCCAGCCTTGGCGACCGTAGTGAAAACGCCGACTACCAATATAATAAGAAGCGCCTGCGCGAGATTGACCGACGGGTTCGCTATCTGACCAAATGCCTTGAGCAGTTGCGCATTGTCGATTACTCGCCGCAGCAAAAGGGCAAAGTGTTCTTTGGTGCCTGGGTTGATATTGAAAACGACGACGGCGACACCAAGCGTTTTCGCATCGTCGGCTATGACGAAATTTTTGGCCGCAAAGATTACATTTCCATCGACTCACCGATGGCCCGCGCCCTGCTAAAGAAAGAGGTGGGCGACAGCGCGGTGGTGCAAACCCCAGTCGGCGAAGCCATGTGGTATGTGAATGAAATCAACTATGATGAAGAAGCGCCGAATTCGTAAACCTTCCATGACTCTCAAAACGCCGGTGAGAAGGGCCAGATAACTGGCATTTTTCACCCTCAAAACGTATAACTGTCCCCCAGTTTTTATGTCACTCAACCAATGAAAAGCCTATGAATGATCAACTGAGCCGCATTATCGCAACTGAATTGCAGGTTCGCCCGGAGCAGGTTGCTTCCGTGGTGCGTCTGCTGGATGAAGGTAATACCGTGCCATTTATTGCGCGGTATCGTAAGGAAGTCACCGGTGGGTTGGATGATACCCAACTGCGTCAGTTGGACAGCCGTCTGGGCTATCTGCGTGAACTTGAAGATCGCCGCCAAACCATTCTCAAATCCATTGAGGATCAGGGCAAACTGAGCGACGACCTCGCCAAAGCGATTAACACCACGCTGAGCAAAACCGAGCTGGAAGATTTATACCTGCCGTATAAACCTAAGCGCCGCACTCGTGGGCAAATCGCCATTGAAGCGGGCCTTGAGCCGCTGGCCGACCTGCTGTGGAATGAGCCGCAAAACGAGCCGGACGCCACCGCAGCCAAATTCGTTGATGCAGACAAAGGCGTCGCCGACACCAAAGCCGCCCTTGATGGTGCGCGCTACATCTTAATGGAGCGTTTCGCCGAAGATGCCAGCCTGCTGGCCAAAGTCCGCGACTACCTGTGGAAGAACGCCCACTTAGTCTCACGCATGGTGGAAGGCAAAGAGCAGGAAGGCGCGAAATTTAGCGACTACTTCGACCATCACGAACCGATTTCCAAAGTCCCTTCTCACCGCGCGTTGGCAATGTTCCGCGGCCGCAACGAAGGCGTGCTGCAACTGGCGCTGAATGCCGACCCGCAGCATGACGAAGCGCCGAAAGAGAGCTATGCCGAGCAGCTGATCATTGAGCACCTCGGGCTGCGCCTGAACAATGCGCCAGCCGACGTTTGGCGTCGCGCGGTGGTCAACTGGACATGGCGCATCAAAGTGCTGCTGCACCTTGAAACCGAGCTGATGGGCACGGTGCGCGAGCGCGCTGAAGACGAAGCGATTAACGTCTTCGCCCGCAACATGCACGACCTGCTGATGGCCGCTCCGGCCGGGATGCGCGCCACCATGGGCCTCGACCCCGGTCTGCGCACTGGCGTTAAAGTGGCGGTGGTGGATAACACCGGCAAGCTGGTCGGCACCGATACCGTCTACCCACACACCGGTCAGGCGGCGAAAGCGGCCCAGCAGGTTGCGGCACTGTGTATCAAACACAATGTTGAACTGGTGGCTATCGGCAACGGCACGGCTTCTCGCGAAACCGAGCGTTTCTTCCTCGACCTGCAAAAACAGTTCCCGGAAGTAAAAGCGCAGAAAGTGATTGTCAGCGAGGCCGGTGCGTCGGTCTACTCAGCCTCCGAGTTGGCGGCGCAAGAGTTCCCGGACCTCGACGTCTCCATTCGTGGCGCGGTGTCTATCGCTCGTCGCCTGCAAGACCCGCTGGCCGAGCTGGTGAAAATCGATCCGAAATCCATCGGTGTCGGCCAGTATCAGCATGACGTCAGCCAGACCCAGTTGGCGAAAAAGCTGGATGCGGTGGTGGAAGACTGCGTGAACGCCGTGGGCGTTGACCTCAATACTGCCTCAGTGCCGTTGTTGACTCGCGTTGCGGGCCTGACGCGCATGATGGCGCAGAATATTGTTAGCTGGCGCGACGAAAACGGCCAGTTCCGCAACCGTGAACAGCTGCTGAAAGTGAGCCGTCTGGGGCCGAAAGCCTTTGAACAGTGTGCAGGCTTCCTGCGTATTAACCACGGCGACAACCCGCTGGATGCCTCAACCGTTCACCCGGAAACCTACCCGGTGGTGCAGCGCATTCTGGCGGCGACCAATCTGGCGCTGAAAGAGCTGATGGGCGACTCCAACGCCCTGCGCGGCCTGAAAGCCAGCGAGTTCACCGACGAGCAGTTCGGCGTGCCTACGGTGACCGACATCATCAAAGAGCTGGAAAAACCGGGGCACGATCCGCGTCCTGAGTTCAAAACCGCGACCTTTGCTGACGGCGTTGAAACCATGAATGACCTGCTGCCGGGCATGGTGCTGGAAGGCTCAGTGACTAATGTGACCAACTTCGGCGCATTCGTGGATATCGGCGTCCATCAGGACGGTCTGGTACACATCTCTTCACTGGCAAATAAGTTTGTCGATGACCCGCACACCGTGGTCAAAGCGGGCGATATCGTCAAAGTGAAAGTGATGGAAGTGGACTTGCAGCGTAAGCGCATCGCGCTGACCATGCGTCTGGACGAGCAGCCGGGCGAAACCTCGGCCCGTCGCGGTGGCGGTTCAGCGGCACCTGCCGCTGGCAATGGCCGCGACGCACAAAAGCGCGGTCCAGCGAACAAACCGGCCGGACGCGCGGCTTCTACACCTGCGGGCAACAGCGCGATGGGCGATGCTCTCGCCGCCGCCTTTGGTAAAAAGCACTAAAAGCGACAATTCCCGCCCTTGCTCAAAGCCGCTGAATTTCAGCGGCTTTTTTATTACTCCCGCCAATACCCCTACTTATTGAATGATTACTAATCACGTAATCACTGAGTTAAATCAATAAATCCGCTCCAGCACAGGCATAGGATAGCCCCATCGCGAAGGGAGTCTTTTAGGGAATATCCCTTTTTTAACTCTCTTGGCGCGTACTAATTATGATAACTATTCGCATTTTTACTTCTTAAGTCATTTGATTGGCGAGAGTTCGCCAGACACCAGCCAGACCTTATTTCGCAACGATTTACCCCATACAGAGGGTAATAACCGGGCAAGGAAGCACGGCGTTATCGCCGTCCCCATTCCGCCTGAACGCTTCGCGAGGACCTATGCAACTGATCTCTCAACGTGCTTATAAAATTACCGGCTTTTCACACGAAATCAGCCCGGCTTATCGGCAGAAACTGCTGTCACTGGGCATGCTGCCCGGCTCTCTGTTCAATATTATCCGCGTCGCGCCGATGGGCGACCCGGTACAAATCGAAACCCGTCGCACCAGTCTGGTGGTGCGTAAAAAAGACCTCGACCTGTTGAAGCTGGAAATGCAGGCCGGATGATTTTTTCAGCGCGGGCTCGCTTTAATTTAATGCCCGCGCCGCTCTCTTCTCTCACGTAGAAACCAACGTATGAAAGCACTCACTATTGGCTTAATTGGTAACCCGAACTCCGGTAAAACCACCCTTTTCAACCAATTAACTGGCGCACGTCAACGCGTGGGGAATTGGGCCGGGGTCACTGTAGAGCGTAAAGAAGGCCAGTTCGCCACGGCCGAGCATCAGGTCACGCTGGTGGATTTACCCGGCACCTACTCGCTCACCACCATCTCCGAACAAACTTCTCTCGACGAACAAATTGCCTGCCACTACATTCTCAGCGGCGACGCCGACCTGATAATCAACGTGGTGGATGCCTCGAATCTGGAGCGAAACCTTTATTTGACGCTGCAACTGCTGGAGCTTGGCATTCCCTGCATCGTGGCGCTGAACATGTTGGATATCGCCCAGACTCAGAACATCACTATTGATATCGCTGCGCTGGAAAAACGGCTGGGCTGCCCGGTGATTGCGCTGATTTCTACCCGCGCCAGCGGCATCAGCGAGCTGAAAAAATGCATTGATAGCCGCCCTGCCGCCTCTGACCTTTCCCGCGTGATTTATCCGCCGGTGTTACAGCAAGAAGTGGACGCCATGGCCGCCGCCATCCCAGACCCACTGCCGCTGCAACAGCGCCGCTGGCTGGCACTCCAGATGCTGGAAGGCGACATTTATAGCCAGACCCATGCCCCGCACGCCGCCGCGCTATTGCCCGCCGTGCGCGAAAGACTGGTCAGCCAGCAGTATGAAGACCCGGCACTGCTGATCGCCGATGCACGCTATCAGAGCATTGTTAGCCTGTGCGAAGCGGTCAGTAATTCACACCTGACCGCGCCGAATCGCATGACGCAACTCCTCGACCGGGTGATCCTCAACCGTTTCCTCGGCGTGCCGATTTTCCTGCTGGTGATGTACCTGATGTTCCTGCTGGCGATTAACATCGGCGGCGCGCTGCAACCGATTTTCGATATCGGCTCGGCCGCTGTGTTCATTCAAGGCATGCAGTGGGTGGGTTTCACCCTGCACTTCCCGCAGTGGCTGACGATTTTCCTCGCGCAGGGGATTGGCGGCGGTATCAACACCGTGCTGCCGCTGGTGCCGCAAATCGGCATGATGTACCTGTTCCTCTCCTTCCTTGAAGACTCCGGCTATATGGCGCGGGCGGCGTTCGTGATGGACCGCCTGATGCAAGCGCTAGGGCTGCCGGGCAAATCCTTCGTGCCGCTGATTGTCGGCTTTGGCTGCAACGTGCCTTCGATTATGGGCGCGCGCACCTTGGACGCGCCGCGCGAAAGGCTGATGACCGTCATGATGGCGCCGTTTATGTCCTGCGGCGCGCGTCTGGCGATTTTCGCCGTGTTCTCCGCCGCGTTCTTTGGGCAGAGTGGCGCATCGGTGGTGTTCTCTCTCTATCTGCTCGGCATCGTGGTCGCTATCCTCACCGGTTTAGTGCTGAAATACACCATCATGCGCGGAGAAGCTTCACCCTTCGTGATGGAGCTGCCGGTTTACCACATTCCGCACCTGAAAAGCCTGCTGCTGCAAACGTGGCAGCGGCTGAAAGGCTTTGTGCTGCGCGCCGGTAAAGTCATTGTTATCGCGAGTATTTGTATCGGCGCGCTGAACAGTTTCTCCTTCAGCGGCAAGGCGGTGGACAACATTAATGACTCGGCGCTGGCGAGCGTCAGTAAAGTGCTGACGCCGCTGCTGAAACCGATGGGCGTTCACGAAGATAACTGGCAGGCAACGGTTGGGCTAGTAACCGGCGCGATGGCGAAAGAAGTGGTGGTCGGCACGCTCAACACCTTATATACCGCCGAGCACATCACCACGCAGGAGTTTGATGCCGCCAACTTCAACCTGTTGGATGAACTGAACGGCGCGGTACACGAAACTTGGCAGGGTTTGAAAGACACCTTCAGCCTGAGCGTGTTGTCGAACCCGATTGAAGCCAGCAAGGGCGACGGCGAAATGGCTGCCACCTCGATGGGCGTGATGAGCAGTAAATTCGGCACCGCGATCTCAGCTTACAGCTACCTGATCTTCGTGCTGCTGTATGTGCCTTGCGTGTCGGTCATGGGGGCTATCGCTCGCGAAACCAGCCGTGGATGGATGACCTTCTCCATCGCGTGGGGGCTGAATGTGGCCTATTCGCTGGCGACGCTGTTCTTCCAAACCGCCACCTTTAGCCAGCACCCGGCCAGCAGTCTGGGCATCATTCTCACCGTGATTGCTTTTAATGCGCTGGTGTTGGTGGCGCTGCGGAAAATGCGCAGCCGCGTGACCGTCACGCTGAAGCCTCGCAACGTCGCCGCTTGCTGCCAACCGGCAGTTAACGATTGCCATTAAGGAGTTGAGATGACTTCTCTGATAGCCGTTCGCGATAACGTGGCGCTGGCTGGAATCGCCGATGCACACCAACTGAGCCTGCAACTGAAAGCGCCACAGCCGCTGGTGCAGGCGATGCTCGACAAACTGGTCGCCATGCGAAAACTGGAAGCCGTTGAACCTGATAACAGCTGCCTCAGCGGCCGCTGCAAAAGTTGTGCAGACGGCAAAAAATGCCTGACGGTCAGCTACCGGCTGATCCCTTCTTAGCTCAGCGGTTGCCACGGGTCGCGGACTTGCACAGAGCCCGCGTCCGTGGCTAATTCCACCTCGCCGCCCTGCAACCACTCACTAAGCGCAAAACCGCCCTGCGGCGTCACGATTTGTACATCGGTGCGGCACGGCAGCTGCTGCAAGGTGTTGCTCAACTCGCGAAACGCCTCTGGCGAAACCGGCTGGTCACAGCGAATCAGTAAGTCGAGGTTACTTTCGGCGTGCATCGCCGGGATATCACTGGCCATGGTGTAGGCGCAGCTGCCGGTCACACCCCATGTCCACGGCCATTTCAGGCTGGCGAAGGTGATCAACGACTGCATGGGAGGCAGGGAAATAAAGCGCGAATGCAGCAATGATACTGGGTTGGCGACCAGCGATTCCGGCGTCACGGTGCGCACGATAGAGGAAGCAGCCACCCAAGCCGTCGCCCGCTGAGTGCGCGTCATACCACGAATCCCCACGGCGATAGCGCCATCAGCACGCTGCCCGCGACACACCACCAGCGGCAAATGTGTCCGCCAGTGACTCACCCACTCGGGCAAGGCTTGATCACTTTCCAGCGCCGAACGGTCGGCAATCCAAATCAGGTCATGGGCACGCGGCAAACTCATCGTTAAGCTTCCTTATTGTTCAAAGCAGCGAAAACCCCACTGCTATAAAGGGTAGTCAGCTAATGATACACAACCCGCTGGCGAACTTAACCTGAAGAATGACCCACAAAAAAGGGCGCCCGTGGGCACCCTTCTCGTGAAGACCGTAAAGCTTATTTGTCGTTAAAAACTTATTTGTCTTTAAAGACTTCAGCCGTTGCGCTGATTTTCTTCTTCTCTTGACCACCGATGATCACGAAGTATTTGCCGCCTTTCTCGTCAGCTTGCTTGGACAGCTCTTCGCGCGCATCCATTGGTGCAGTGTATTCGTTGCTGGTCGTGATGGTGCCCAGGCTAACCAAACCTTTCTCTTGTGCCACTTCTTTGGTGATCAACTCTGCCGCCATTGCGCTAGTTGAGAATACGCCTGCCAGAACAACTGCTGCCATAATTTTATAAGATTTCATGAAGTTACCTCTAAGAGTGATTATTTTGATAAAGCTCCCATGATAATACCGACGATGAAATCCGCGCTGGCGTAACCTTCCTGGCCTGACACCAAAATTTCCCCAGAAACGCGGCATGATGTAACCGGGCCATAGGCTGGCCCGACAATCACCTTTCGGTATTATCTGCCTAAGTATTAGTCACTCCCAAAAAATATCCAGTCGAAATGTATAAAATATTTACATTAGATTTCAATGTGTGACAGCAAACTGCTTTATCTGCTCGCAGAAGGCTTCAGGGTGAGAGATAAAAGGCGCATGAGCCGATTTTTCAATGATATGCGACTCGCTTTCAGGCCACAGCGCGTCCAATAACGGCACAATTTTGCGCGGTACCAGCCCGTCGAGTGCGCCGTAAATGCGCAGCATTGGCACGCTGAGTTGGCACAGAGCCTGACGCAGATCCACCTGCCGCAAAATCTCTAATCCGCCATTGAGCACTTCAACCGACGGCATCGGCTGGCTCAGCACCACTGATTTCAGCATGCGGGCATCCTGACGAGCGCTGTCGCTGCCCAGCGTTTGTAGCGCCAGAAAACGCTCCACCGTGCGCTGGAAATCTTCACTCAGCTGATGCTGGAAGCCGTGCAGCACTTCGGACTTAATCCCCGGCCACTCATCGTGAGCTGCAAAGCAAGGCGAAGAAGCCACGATGATCAACTTTTCGACGCGCTCTGGCGCACTCAGGGCAATCTGGCTGGCGACCAGCCCACCCAGCGACCAGCCGAGCCAGACGGCTTTTTGCGGCGCGGCGGCCAGCACGGTGTCGGCCATCTCCTCAATGCTCATCGGCCCAAAACCTTCGCTGCGGCCATAGCCCGGCAAGTCCACCAGATGCAACCGAAAATGCGGCGCGAGTCGCTCGGCGGTGTAACGCCAGACTTCCGCATTCAGCCCCCATCCGTGAAGCAGCACAAGATCGAGATCGCCTTCACCTAAGGTCTGCCAGTAGAGCTTATTCATAGGGTAATGTCCGTTGGGTTTCGAAATCTACAAAGGGAAAAGTGATGTTAAGGATAACAATTCAGGCGCAGTGCTGGCTATGCCAACAGCCGCTGCATCTTGCGCGGCACGGCCTCTGTAGCGTTTGCGTCAAATACCTCCCCGTCCCCCCGCCCTGCTGCCCGCGCTGCGGACTACCCAGCAGCCACGCCAAACTCGACTGCGGGCGCTGCCTGCGCAAGCCGCCGCCGTGGGACGCCTTGGTGCAAGTGAGTGACTATATTGCGCCACTCAACGGCTTGGTGATGCGTTTGAAGTTCGCCAAACAGCCCGAGCTGGCCCTGCCGCTCGCCAGACTGCTGCTGTTTCGCTGGCTGGCCCGATTTCGAGCCGCCGAGGTGGTTCGCCCCGATATCCTGCTTAGCGTGCCTTTGCATCGGCGGCGCTACTTTTCACGCGGCTATAACCAGAGCGAGCTGCTGGCCGCGCCGCTGGCGCGCTGGCTGCGATGTCAATTTCACCCCTATGCTTTACAGCGAATTCGCGCCACGCCGCCACAGCAACGGCTTTCCGAATCTGCACGAAAACGTAACCTTCGCCGAGCCTTTATTTGCCGCGAAAACTTCCACGGCAAGCATGTTGCGCTGCTTGATGATGTTGTTACAACGGGGAGCACATTATGTGAAATCAGTAAGTTACTGAGAAATCAGGGGATTGCCTCGCTACAGATTTGGTGCGTTTGTCGCACCTTGTAGTCGGCTAAGTAAAGGGCGTATTATAACCAACTGGAGTAGTCAACTATTGAGCCAATGTTATGATTCTTATTACCGATGCTGCCCAAGCGCACTTTGCCAAACTGCTGGCAAACCAAGAAGAAGGCACCCAGATCCGCGTATTTGTGATCAACCCCGGTACGCCGACCGCGGAGTGCGGAGTGTCCTACTGCCCACCTGATGCGGTGGAAGCAACGGATACTGAATTGAAATTCGAAAAGCTGTCCGCTTTCATCGACGAGCTGAGCAAGCCATATCTGGCCGATGCTGAGATCGACTTTGTTACCGACCAGCTTGGCTCACAGCTCACGCTGAAAGCCCCTAACGCGAAAATGCGTAAAGTTGCTGACGACGCGCCTCTGATGGAACGTGTTGAATATCAACTGCAATCTCGTATCAACCCACAGCTTGCCAGCCACGGCGGCCGCGTATCTCTGATGGAAATCACCGATGACGGCATCGCAGTTCTGCAATTCGGCGGCGGCTGTAACGGCTGTTCAATGATTGATGTCACCCTGAAAGACGGCATCGAGAAAGAACTGCTGGAAAACTTCCCAGAGCTGAAAGGCGTTCGTGACCTGACCGAACACCAGCGCGGCGAGCACTCGTTCTACTAATAGAACAAGTTGCCAAAGGTAGAAAACAGAAGGGTTCAGCTTGGCTGAACCCTTTTTCATGCCTTTTTCATGCCTTTTTGCGCCTTCGGTCCAAATCCTTAATCAACCGATTGACCCACTCGTCGCTGAATATCTCCTCGAGGCTGTGAGTCAGTTTGCGCTGCCAGTTGGGGTATTCGGTGTTGGTGCCCGGCACGTTGACGGGGGTTGCCATGTCCAGCCAATCCTCGGGTTGCAGGCCCAATAAGGCACTGGCGCTGCCTGCCAGATAGCGCTGCAAACCGCGATTTAACGCTGGGGTCATCGACATCCGGCTGGCCTGTTTTCCGACGCTTTTCGCCACGCAGCCCTGACGATGCAGAGCATCGAGCAGGTTCTGCTTATTGGCTTCTCGCTCGGCGCGCAGCCGCGCCAGCACGGCGGCGTCGGGGTAAATCCCCAGCTTCTCACCAAGCCTGAGGTCGCCCCCCTCCCAATAGCCGCGCAGGGTCGGCAAGTCGTGGGTGGTGACGGTAGCCATCGCCTGCGTGATGTACTCCTGCGGCGTGCGATAAGCGCCGTTTTTCTCCTGCTCGAAATAGAGCACTTTGTAGGAGTAAACGCCGCTATCGCGCAGGCTGGCGACAATCTCTTTGGGAACAATGCCAAGATCTTCGCCAATCACCATGCACTGGTGACGCTGGCTTTCTAGAGCCAGCACGCCAAGCAGGTCTTGCAGGGGATAACGCACATAAGCCCCTTTCGCCGCGTGCTCGTGGGCGGGTATCCACCATAGCCGCAGTAAACCCATCACGTGATCGATACGCAGCGCGCCGCACTGCGACATATTGGCGCGCAGTAAATCGATAAATGGCTGATAGGCCCGCTCTTGCATTACGTGGGGATCTATCGGCGGAAGCCCCCAGTTCTGCCCCTGCGGCCCGAGCAGGTCCGGCGGCGCGCCGACCGTCGCCCGCAAGCAGTAGAGATTGGGATCAGACCAGGTTTCAGCCCCGCCCTCGGCCACGCCAACGGCCAAATCACGGTATAAACCGAGAGGCATTCCTAGCTCAACGCTGGTTTCATAGCAGTCGGAGAATTGCTCGTGGGCCAACCACTGCAACCACAAAAAGAACTCTACTTCGTCGGAGTAATGCTCGCGGAAAGCCACCACGTCGGGGCTGTTGATGTCGCGATAGGTTTCCGGCCACACCGGCCAGCCCCACAGGCCCAAGTCCAAATCGCGCAGATGGGTGTGCAGGGCATCAAAGACCCCGAGCTGATAAAGGCTCTCGCCGCCAAGATGAACAAAACTGCGAAAGTCGCGCTTGCGCTGACTGGCCTCCGGCGTATCGACAAAGGTCTTCCACGCCAGCTTTAGTCCGTCAGATTTCAGCTTCATCACTTGTGCATAATCGACATATTCTCGGCTGCGCGCCTGATGCAGCGCGTCGCGGGTTTCTGGCTCTCGCCACCAGCTTTGGGCTTCTTCACTATTAATAAATTCAGGCACTTGGCTGACATCAATGTAAGTGACGTTCAGCCAGCGCCGTGACGAAGGGCTGTAAGGGCTGGCACTGAGCGGGTTCGCCGGATAAAGCGCATGAATCGGGTTGAGGCCGATAAATGCTCCGCCGCGCTGGGCAACCTGTTCCAGCATCTGCTTGAGATCGCCAAAATCCCCCACGCCCCAGTTCTTCTCCGACCTGAGGGTGTAAAGCTGGACCGTGGCCCCCCAAAGCTTCTCGCCATTGAGTACGGCCTGCGGCTCATAACAGCGAGGCGGCGCGATAATGATGCGACAGCCCCACTGTTTCTTGCCGTGGCTGAGGGTTAACTGGTGATACCCCGTCGGCAGGTTTTTCGGCAAGTGCAGCGGCTGGTTTGCGACATGTTCACCGGAGGAAACATCGCCATTTTCCAAGGTCAGCTGCCAGTGCAAATTCGAGGAATGTTGCGGCGCAAGCTCCACCTTTTGATGCTCTCGAAATACCAGCACGGCGGGCAGCGGCGATGCCGAGCCAAGGTCCGGCTCAGCGCGCCCCATCGCCGAGAGCAGCGCCAGCTTGGTTTCATCGGAAACCGACTGCACCTCATCCTGCATATTGATAAAACTGTCTAGAATTCCTGCCTGCTGTGCAGCGTGCTCGAGTTGCTTGCCCTCCATTCCTGCTCCTACCGTTTGGCCTGCCAGATGCGTTGCTGATAATCGTGAATCGAGCGGTCGGCGCTAAACATGCCGACGCGAGCCGTGTTGAGAATGGCTCGGCGGGTCCACTCATCGGCATCGCGATAGAGCGCATCGACATTTTTCTGCGCCTCGCAATAGGCAGCAAAATCGGCCAGTACCAGATAAGGGTCACCGCCCTCTTTAAAGCTATTAAGCATCAAATCAAAGGCGTGTTTATCCCCCTTGGTGAAGAACCCTTTGGCAAGTTCGTCGAGAATGGCTTTGAGATGTTTATCCTTTTTCACCACGCTCTGCGGTTTATAGCCTTTCTTTTGCAGCGCCTTAACGCCATCAACGTCCAGACCAAAGATAAAGATATTCTCATCCCCCACCTGCTCGGCAATCTCCACATTGGCGCCGTCCAGCGTGCCGATAGTCAGCGCGCCATTGAGGGCCAGCTTCATATTGCCGGTACCCGACGCCTCTTTACCGGCGGTGGAAATCTGCTCTGACACATCGGCGGCCGGGATCATCAGCTCCGCCACCGACACAGAATAGTCGGGGATAAACACCACTTTCAGGCGATCGCCGACGATCGGATCGTTGTTGATCGCCTCGGCAACCTGATTGATGGCATAGATGATGTTTTTCGCCAAATAGTAGCCGGGAGCGGCTTTCGCGCCGAACAGGAAAACGCGCGGGACGATATCCAGTTTCGGGTTCTCACGAATTTGCTTATACAGCGACAAGATGTGCAGCAAGTTCAGATGCTGGCGTTTGTACTCGTGCAGGCGCTTAATCTGCACGTCGAAGATGGCGTTAGGATTGAGTTTGATCCCCAGCCGCTGCCAGACGTACTCGGCAAGGCGCACTTTATTTTCATGCTTAATCTTGCGGTACTCTTTGCAGAATTTTTTGTCTTTAACGCCGCTTTCCAGCTGCTTCAGCAAGCTGAGATCGGTCACCCACGCGTCAGTATCAAGACGTTTGTCGATCAGCGCAGACAGCGCCGGATTACACTGTTTAATCCAGCGACGCGGCGTGATGCCGTTGGTAACATTGTGGAATTTCTCCGGCCACAGCTGGTGATACTCGGGGAACAGATCTTTCACCACTAAATCAGAATGCAGCGCGGCCACGCCGTTGACGGCAAACCCGGCCACCACGCACAGGTTCGCCATGCGCACCTGCTTGTCATGATGAACCGCCAGTTTGGCCCACACCTGTTCGTCGTCCGGCCACTGCTTGTCGACCACTTTCTTAAAGTTGGCGTTGATCTGTTTGATTATCTGGAAGTGTCGCGGCAGCAGGCTGCGCACCAGCTTTTCATCCCAGGTTTCTAGCGCTTCTGGCATCAATGTGTGGTTGGTATAAGCAAAGGTGCGGCTGGTGATGTGCCAGGCATCATCCCAGCTGAGTTGGTGTTCATCGAGCAGCACCCGCAGCATTTCGGGGATGGCAATGGTCGGGTGGGTGTCGTTGAGCTGAATCACCTCATAGTCCGGCAGCTCGGCAATTTTCCGCCCAAGGAAGTGGTGGCGGCGCAGAATATCGGCCACCGAGCAGGCGCACTGGAAATATTGCTGCATCAGACGCAGGCGTTTGCCCGCCTGATGGTTGTCATTGGGGTACAGCACTTTGGTCAGTTTGGCGGCATCAACGCCCTGCTGCTCGGCTTTAAGAAACTCGCCGTCGTTGAATTTTTCCAAATCAAAGGGGTGTGGGTGGGTAGCTTCCCACAGGCGCAGCGGCTGGGTGACGCCGTTGCGATAACCAATCACCGGCAAGTCCCAAGCCTCGCCACGCAGAGTAAACTCCGGCTCCCAGCGGCTAACTCCGGCATCGTTCTTGACAATTTTCCCGCCGATGCCCACGCTGACGGCCAGCGAGCTGTTGTGGCGGAACCACGGATATTGGTTGCGATGCCAGTCGTCCGGCGACTCTTTCTGCTGCCCATCGACAAAGCGTTGGCGGAACAAACCGTACTGATAGTTCAGCCCATAGCCAATCGCAGGCTGGCCAACGGAGGCCATGGCGTCGAGGTAGCAAGCGGCCAATCGGCCCAAGCCCCCGTTGCCCAGAGCCGGGTCAATCTCCTCTTCCAGCAAGTCGCTGAGGTTAATATCAAACTGCTTCAGCACGTCAGCGACGGTGTCGAACCAACCTAGGTTAATCAGGTTGTTACCTGTCAAACGACCCACCAGAAACTCCATGGAGATGTAGTTCACATGGCGCGTTATCTTCTGGCGCTTTTTGCTGGCGGGAACGGTGTCGTTTTGGGGGGGAAGCTGTTCGGCGACGGCGGCGCTAACGGCATGCCACCATTGATGTAAAGTCATGTCCTTGGCGGAAGTGAGCCCGAAGGCCTGCCATTGGCGGGTTAGCGCCGCCAAAAAAACGTCCTGCTTGAGAGTGGGCTTGGTCATAAGGCAGCTCTTTCCTTTTCGTTACACTACGGGAGAAGAAGTCTGTTCTGCATGAAAGCGAAATCTGTGATCTGGGATCAACTATAGGTATAAACCCAATAGGACAAAAAAGCTCATCACGAGGGCGCGATAAGCTTAGGGATTTGTTGGTAAATATTACGGCTGGAGGCCAAACAACAGCGTTAATTCTGGCCGTAATAAGCATCCGGGCCGTGTTTGCGGCTAAAATGTTTGTTCAGAAGATAGTCATCCATCGGCGGTAATTGCCGGTTCAGGGTGCCGGTTATCCACGCCATTTTTGCCACTTCTTCCAGCACCACGGCATTGTGCACCGCCATTTCAGGCGTGGTTCCCCAGCAGAAAGGGCCATGCTGCGACACCAAAATGCCGGGCATATGCAAGGGGTCAGCATCTCCCAGCGTTTCGGCAATTACGTGGCCCGTCTCCAGCTCATATTCGCCCGTCACCTCGGCCCGGCTAAGTGGCCGAGTACAGGGGATCGCCCCCGCGAAGTAGTCAGCGTGGGTGGTGCCCAACGCGGGAATAGGCGCATTAGCCTGCGCCCACGAGGTGGCATAGGTCGAGTGCGTGTGAACAATGCCGCCCAGCTCGGGGTAACGGGCATAGAGCGCGAGATGGGTTGCCGTGTCAGAAGAGGGTTTGAAATACCCTTCGACCACGTCACCCAGCATATTCACGACTACCATGTCGTCGGCACTCATTACTTCATACTCTACGCCGCTGGGTTTGATCACCATCAGGCCGGAGGTCCGGTCGATGCCGCTGACATTGCCCCAAGTAAAGGTGACTAACCCCCGCGCTGGCAGCGCCATGTTGGCGTCGAAAACCTGTCTTTTCAGTTGCTCTAACATACGGCGGCCTCCACGTTTAACCCGGCTTTCTGCATTTTATCTACCACCCATGCGCGAGCTTCGCGCACCTCTTTAACTGGGTCGCTCGCGGTTTCACTCCACATTTCAATCAAATAGGGGCCGCGATAGCCGGTGTCGAGCAGCGTTTTGAAGCAGCGTTCGAACTCCACCACGCCTTGGCCGAAAGGCACATTTTTAAACACGCCCTGCTGAGTGTCTTTGACATGCACCGCCACGATATGGCCTGCGCCACTCGCCAGTTCCATCTGCACGTCGTTATCCCACGCCGATAAGTTGCCGATGTCGGGATAGAGCTGGAACCACGGATTGTTCAGATAGTGGGCGTAGCCCAAAGCTTTGCTGATGGAGTTCATCAGCGGGTAATCCATGATTTCCATCGCCAGCGTGACCTGCGCGCGGCTTGCCATCTCCACGGCCTCCTTCAGGCCAGCGCGGAAACGCTCGCGGGTGTGGTCATTGGCTTCCTGATAATAGACGTCGTAGCCAGCAAGCTGGATAACTCGAATGCCAAGGTCCTGCGCCAGCACGATAGCTTTACGCATCACCTCCAGCCCCTGCGCGCGGGTGGCATCCTCTTCGGATCCGAGAGGGAAACGGCGATGCGCACTGAGGCACATGGAAGGAATGCGAACACCAGTGCGGGCAACGGCATCCACCACCGCCATTCGCTGCTCGCGACTCCAGTCCAGCCGCGCCAATCGGTGATCGCTTTCATCGACCGACATTTCGACGAAATCAAAGCCTAGCTCTTTGGCCATTTTCAGGCGCGCGAACCAGTCTTCCCCCGCAGGCAGGGCCTTTTCATAAATACCGAGTGGAACGGCTTTGTGCATCATTGCGCTGTCCTTAGCCCCAGAGCTGGCTGATTGATTTTTTGAACTGGCGAGCGGCCTCGACCGGGTCTTTTGCATCACGGATACTGCGACCAGCGATAAAGACGTGGACCGGGATATCTTTAAACAGCGGCAGATCTTCCAGAGCCAGACCGCCGGTGATGGTGACCTTGAAGCCCATGCTGGATAGGCGTTGGATCGCGGTAATATCGGCATCGCTCCAGGCGACACCGGCGGCCTGTGCGTCACGGCTGCGGTGATACACCACTTGCTGAATTCCGGCTGCGCGCCACTCCTGAGCCTGTTCCCACGTCCAGTAGCCTGTCAGTTCAATTTGCACGTCGCCGCCAAACTCTTTGGCGACTTCCAACGCGCCCTTGGTGGTGTTGATGTCGGCACAGCAGATAACCGTCACCCAGTCGGCATTGGCTTCAAAGCACATGCGCGACAAAATTTTCCCTGCGTCAGCAATTTTGGCATCGGCTAATACGATTTTTTCTGGATACAGTGCTTTCAAATCACGGACGGCGCGAACCCCTTCCGCCACGCACAGAATGGTACCCACTTCGATAATGTCGACTTCATTAGCTATCAGGCGCGTGGTTTTGTAGGCGTCATCCATCGACTGGTTATCAAGCGCAACCTGCAACATCGGTAATGTTTTAGACATGGTATGTTCCCTTTACATTGAGTCAGTCAACGCAGCCTCAGAAGCTGCGGAGGTTTTATCTATTAAATCCAGCACTTGTTGAGCCGTGGTGCAGGCGCGCAAGCGATCAAAGTTCTCTTCGTCTTCAAACAGGTTCACCACCTGCATGATGCCGACCTCTTGATGGGCATTGGCATCCACCGCCGCGAGGGTGATCAGGATGTCTACCGGGTCGTTGTCCTCATGGTTGAAGACCAGAGGTGTTTTCAAGGTGACCAGCGCAAAACCGGTTTTGAGCACTCCCTCTTCAGGGCGGCCGTGCGGCATCGCCAGACCGGGCGCAATCACGAAGTAAGGGCCGAAACGCTCCACGCCATCGAGAATGGCTTGGTAGTAGCGCGGCTCAACCACACCGGCCTCTACCAGCATATCCACCCCAATTTTCACCGCCTCCTGCCAAGTTTCAGCGTCGGCGTTTAGGCGAATCGAGTCATTTTCAGCCAGAGAATCACGTAATTTCATGGCGCTCTCCTTACTTCTTCAGGTCGCTGGCGAAGTGCGCGTTAATCACTTCCATCACTTTCGGGCCAAAATCTGCAGCAGAAAGCATGTTGCGCACACCGACAACGTATTTGTTGCCGCTGACGGTGATTTCATCGGCCACGTGGGTTGAAGCCACGATGATATCCGCCCCGCTCAGCTCAGATTTGTACTCACCCACTGCGCAGCTGTTCATGGTGTGATCAACACCCTCTTGAGTGAGGAACTGGCCAATTTTCATTTTCATGATCATTGAACTGCCTTGCCCACAACCGCATACCGCTAGAATTCGTACTGTCATGTGAAAATCTCCGGTCAATGTGAAATAGATGAATAAGAGTGTGTAACTTAGTGAGAAGCAGGCTGGTTAAGCGCCTGTTTTTCAGCATCTTCTTCGGCGCGCAGTGTGCGACCGGCGAAGAACATATAAAGAAGTGCGACCACCACGATGAGACCCATAAAGGCCATGCCGATGCTAAAGAAGCCCTGCATCAGTGGCGGTGCCAGAATTGACCAGTCGGCCATGCCCATCCAGGCACTCAGGCCAGTCAGTTTGATTGCCCAGACGCAGCCGAAGATCTCCAACATGCCCATCACCAGACAGATTTTTAGCGCCGCGCGCCAGCCGCCAAAGTGATTCGCAAACACGCCAATGGTGGCGTTGGAGAAGAACATCGGGATGAAGCCGGGAATGATCATGATGGATGAGCCGAGCGCGAACAGGATGCCTACGGCGATCAACTGCCCGATGGTGCCCCACATAAAGCCCCAGACCACTGCGTTCGGCGCGAAGCTGTAAATAGCCGCGCAGTCGATAGCCAATACTGCGCCGGGAATTAAGCGTTGGGAGATGCCGTTAAAGGCTTCGGTTAATTCAGCGACGAACATACGCACGCCCTGAATAATGATGAAAATAGCGACCGCAAACATCAGCCCGGTTTGCAGGATATAGATAGTCCAGTGGGTTTTACCGGCCATCAGTTGCAGGGTATCGAGGCCAAATGAGCAGAGAATGATGCCGAAGAAAATGGTCATCACGATGGCTGTCGAGACGATGTTGTCATGGAAGATATTCAGCCAACCCGGCAGCTTGAGGTTCTCTACGCTGTCTTCTTTTTTACCCAGATACGGAGCCACTTTATAAGCAATCCATGAGGCAAACTGCTGCTGATGCCCAATCGAGAAGCCGCTGTTTTCCGTCACGGCCTGAGTGGGTTTGTACATCATGTTGGAAGTGATGCCCCAGTAGAGCGAAACCAGAAACGCCGTCGCCCAAATGGTAGTCCACATCGGGTAGCCCATCACAAAGAAGAACACGGCGATAAGCCCGGCCTGTTGGAACATGATGTGGCCGGTCAGCATGATGGTGCGAATGCCTGTGATACGGCGGAAAACCACATACAAAATGTTCAGCGCCAAGGCGATCAGCACGGCATAGCCCACCCAGCTGTAGGCTTCACCCATTCTTTCAACCGTTGCCATCATTGAGGCGTAGGTGTCAGAAATGGCGCCATTGATGCCGTACACTTCAGAAAGTTTGGCAACCACGGGTTTGAAAGTGCTGGTCAAAATCCCCGAGCCGGCCTGTAGCAGCATAAAACCGATGATGGTTTTGATGGTGCCCTTGATAACGACACTCACGCTTTTCCTAAGCAGGATGTAGCCCAGCATGGTGACAATACCCAGCAACAGCGGGGCATTGGTCATGACTTGATTGAAAAATACGGTGAAGACGGTGTAGAGGAATTCCATAAGACTCTCCGTTAACCTTCAAGAGACCCGCTTTGAGAAGACTCTGCAAAGCGATAGTCACAAATACTGTAAGGACGGAGGCACATTAACGCTCACAATAAATCATTAAAAGATTGAAAATGATTATTTGTGATACTCCTCGCAAGATATCCGCTGCAAGAACATTCACGTCAAAGTAAAAATCACAAATAAACATTTAAATTCATAATGATATAACAAAATACTGAAATCCACCTAACGCATTCCCTCTTCAACTACAGGCTCATAATGTTTCTGAATGAGTACACAAACATTATTAACCCTGCTTGTCTCGATGATTTATTGGTGCTAAGTTCAGCAAATAGTAATCATCAAATAATCACAAAAGATCATTAAGACAAAAAATTTCAACTTACCGATGCATGAAGAGGGTTAAACCATGAGTAAAGTTCAAAGCATTACCCGCGAGTCCTGGATCCTGAACACCTTCCCTGAGTGGGGTACCTGGCTTAATGAAGAGATTGAGCAAGAGCGCGTCGCGCCGGGGACCTTCGCGATGTGGTGGCTCGGCTGTACCGGGATCTGGTTGAAATCAGAGGGTGGTGCGAATATTTGCGTCGATTTGTGGTGCGGCGTGGGCAAACAAAATCACAGCAGCCCGTTGATGAAAACCGGCCACCAGATGCAGCGTATGGCGGGGGTGAAAAAGCTTCAGCCTAACCTGCGCACCACGCCATTTGTGCTTGATCCCTTTGCCATTAGAGAGATCGACGCCGTACTTTCTACTCACGATCATAACGATCATATTGATGTGAATGTCGCCGCTGCCGTCATGCAGAATTGCTCGCCAGAAGTGCCGTTTATCGGCCCACAGACCTGCGTAGATCTTTGGATGAGCTGGGGCGTACCGGCTGAACGCTGCATCGTGATGACGCCGGGCAAAGTGGTGCGAATCAAAGATGTAGAAATCCACGCGCTGGACTCCTTCGACCGCACAGTGCTAATCACTCTGCCAGCAGACCAAAAAGCCGAAGGCGTGTTGCCAGATATGATGGACAAACGCGCCGTGAACTACCTGTTCAAAACGCCGGGCGGCAATCTGTACCATAGCGGTGACTCCCACTATTCCAACTATTTCGCCAAACACGGCAATGAACATCAGGTAGACGTGGCGCTCGGCTCTTATGGCGAGAACCCGCGTGGCGTCACCGACAAAATGACCAGCGTGGATATCCTGCGTATGGCGGAATCCTTGAAAACTCAGGTGGTTATTCCGTTCCACCATGATATTTGGTCAAACTTCCAAGCTGACCCGCAAGAAATCCGCATGCTGTGGAATATGAAAAAAGACCGACTAAAATATGACTTTAAGCCGTTTATTTGGCAGGTCGGCGGCAAATTTACTTATCCCAATGATAAAGATAATTTCGAATACCACTACCCGCGTGGCTTCGATGACTGCTTCACGTCAGAAACAGATTTGCCTTTCAAATCATTCCTTTAATCATCATGAAGAGCGGCAGGGAGCAACTCCCTGCCTTTTCCACCAAAGAGGAGCCACTAAGCTAAGGGTGTATGAATGATTGAATCACTCGCCTATAATCACGCAATAATCATTTCCCCTGCGGAGCAATCATGACTGAACCCCAGCGTCACAACGCGATCCTCAATCTTTTACAACGTAAGGGTCAGATCTCTGTCTCCGATGTGATCGACAGTTTCGATATTTCTCCGGCGACCGCGCGCCGTGATATCACCAAACTCAATGAATTAGGCAAATTGCGTAAAGTGCGCAACGGTGCCGAAGCCGTCAGTTCACCCCGCGAGAACTGGACGCCGCTGAATATCCACCAGACGCATAATCTCGATGAGAAAAAACGCATTGCTCAGGCAGCCTCACAGCTGTGTGAAGCCGGTGAAAGCGTGGTGATTAACTGTGGCTCGACGGCGTTTCTGCTGGGCCGCGAAATGTGCGGCAAAGACATTCAGGTGATCACCAACTATCTGCCGCTGGCGAACTATCTGATTGAGCAAGAGCACGACAGCGTGGTCATCATGGGCGGGCAGTACAACAAGAGCCAGTCCATCACCCTCGCACCACAGGACGGCGATGCCAGCCTGTACGCCGGGCACTGGATGTTCACCAGCGGCGCGGGCCTGACCACCGACGGTCTGTACAAAACCGACATGCTTACCGCCATGGCCGAGCAGAAGATGCTGAATTATGTGGGCAAGCTGGCGGTGCTGGTTGATAGCAGCAAGGTCGGTCAGCGCGCGGGAATGCTATTTAGCCGCACCGAACAAATCGATGTGCTGATCACCGGCAAAGAGGCGGACGTTGAAATCCTTGAACAATTGCGCCAAAAAGGCGTGGAAGTGATTCTGGTTTAAGCTTTAACCCTGCGGTTTGTCTGGTCTTGGCGAGCAAATATTTAGGTAGAATGTGCCGATAACTGATTATTGAGGCTCGCCAGAATGGAACAATTTGAATCGATCAGCGTTGAACAAGCGCACACCCGCCTGAAACAGGGCGACGCGGTCATGGTAGATATCCGTGATCCGCAAAGCTTTGGCGCGGCCCATGCTCCGGGCGCATTCCACCTCAGCAATGAAAGCATGCTGGCATTTATGGAACGCGCTGACACCAAAACCCCGGTGATGGTGATGTGCTATCACGGCATTAGCAGCCGTGGCGCAGCCCAGTACCTGCTGACTCAGGGTTTTGAATCGGTCTACAGCATCGACGGCGGTTTCGAAGCTTGGTCAAACACCTTCCCACAGGATGTTGAAGCCTAATCCCCAGTCCGGCTTCACCTTCGGCTGAGTCTCCAGCCAAATAAGCACTCCCCGAATTTAAGTCGCTGCCAACATGGCGGCGGCTTCTCTACATATAACGAACACGGGTGGCGCAGGGGATATATCGTTTGGTTTGGTCCTGAGTGCCAAATGTTCTTAAGCGAAAACAGCTACTGCTTATAAGTATTGATATAATTTATCCCTGATATTTACAGGATATGAAGATGAAACATCTGGAAAACACCCGCCAATTGGGCATGCGTACGCTTGCAGTGCACGCGGGTCAACAGCCTGACCCTTTAACTGGCGCGATCACTACGCCAATCACCGCGACCTCTTCTTTCTCTTACGATGACTTTGACAGCGGCGCGCGTCGCTTCAGCGGCGAAGAGCCGGGCTACTCTTATAGCCGTTTCGCTAACCCAACCGTGGCGGTTGTTGAGCAGAAAATGGCGGCACTGGAAGGCGGCGAAAGTGCCGTGGCCTGTGCCAGCGGCATGGCGGCCATCAGCGCCGTGCTGTTTGCCCTGCTGTCGCCGGGCGATGAGATTATCCACGTGGGTACGCTTTATGGCGGCACCGAGGGTGTGATCCGCAACCTGCTGCCGCGCTACGGCATCAAACCGATTTTCGTGGCGGACACCAAAGACCTGCAAGCCGCCCTGACGCCGCAGACCAAAATGGTGTTTGTGGAAACCCCAGCCAACCCCGTTTTGGGGATTGCCGATATTGCAGAAATTGCCCGTATCGCCAAGCAGGCTGGCGCTGTCAGCGTGGTGGATAACACCTTCGCTACCCCTTACCTGACCCGTCCGTTGGATATGGGGATCGACATCTCCCTGCACTCCGCCACCAAATATATCAGCGGTCACGGCGACGCCACCGGCGGTATCGTAGTGGGTAGCAAAGCGCTGATCGACCCAATTCGCGTGCTGTGTCTGAAGCAGTTCGGCGGCTGTTTAAGCCCGTTCGAAGCCGCTTTATTGACCCGTGGTTTGAAAACCCTGCCACTGCGCGTTGAAGCCAGCTCCGTCGGCGCGGCGCATATTGCCGAAGTGCTGCATGCGCATCCGGCGGTGTCGCAGGTGTTCTATCCGGGGCTGAAAAGCCATCCGGGCCATGAGATTGCGGCGCGTCAGATGAAGCTGTTCGGCGGCATCATGGCAATTGAACTGCGCGGCGGCCGTGAAGCAGCGCGCACCTTCCTCGACAAGCTGACGCTGATCACTCAGGCCGTTTCCGTCGGCGATACCGACTCTCTGGCATGTCACCCGGCAACCACCACGCACAGCGCGGTTTCGCCAGAAGTTCGCCGCCTGAGCGGCATCACTGACGGCTTGGTGCGCATCAGTATCGGTATCGAAGATGTCGAAGATCTGGTGGCAGACCTTGAGCAGGCGCTCGAAGGTCTGTAATAGGCTTTAGTCTTCTTTCAGGTTCGAAAAACGCTCGGCCAGCAGGTCGAGCAGTGCCCTGACGGAAGGCAAAAGTCCTCGTCGCGACGCGAAAACCGCATGGATGATTTCGCGTCGCGGCTGCCAACCCTGCAGCACCTGTATCAGCTCCCCTCGGGCAATCTGCTCCGTCAGCATCATGGTCGGCAACTGCACAATCCCCACACCAGCCACCGCCGCAGCTCGCAATGCAGGCATACTGCGCGTCACTAAACGCGGCTGATGGCGAATCGCCGCCTGCTCGCCGTCCGGCCCATTCAATGTCCAAACGTGGTCGTTTTGCGGCACGCCCAAATCCAGACTCGGCCAGCCGATAAGGTCGGCGGGAGTCAGGGGTAATCCCTGTTTTTCCAATAACTCGGGGCTGACCACTAAGCACTGCGCGCGGTCCGCCAATACGCGCATCACCAGCTCACTGTCTTCCAGCGGCGGCGGCCGAACGCGGATCGCCACGTCAATGCCCTCTCCCACCACGTCAACTCGCCGATTGGTGGCTTCCAGATGCACATCCACCAGCGGGTACTGCACCATAAACTCGGCTAGCATCTCGCCCACCCGCGAATCCAGCAGCGCCACCGGGCAGGTCACTCGCACCACGCCACGCGGCTCGGCGTAGCGCAAAGCAATAGCTTCGTCCGCAGCCTCGGCCTCAATCAGCATCGCCCGGCAATGCTGATAGTAAACCTGCCCCACCTCGGTGACGGTAAAGCGCCGGGTGGAACGCTGAATAAGCCGCGTCCCCAGCCTCTCCTCAAGCAGCGCAATCCGGCGGCTCAGCTTGGATTTTGGCATACCCAAGGCGCGCCCGGCTGGCGAGAAGCCGCGATGATTCACCACTTCGACAAAATAATAGAGATCGTTCAAATCGCGCATCGCGCTCTCCATATCGTTCTATTAATAGAACACTGCGGACAATTTTAGCATCTACCGGACCAATCGTTGCAGATCTATCATCTTTTCATCAGCCAAGGCAACGTCGTTTTGGCCACCTTTTTTGACTGGAGATGATGATGAAGAAAATCCTCGGCACGTATAGCGCACCGCGTCAGCACTGGGTTGGCGACGGCTTCCCGGTCCGTTCAATGTTCAGTTACGGCAGTCACGGCAAGCACGTCAGTCCGTTCCTGCTGCTCGACTACGCGGGTCCGGCGCAATTCACCCCCAATGATGGCCAGCCGCGCGGCGTTGGGCAGCACCCGCACCGTGGCTTTGAGACGGTCACCATCGTCTATCAGGGTGAAGTGCAGCATCGCGACTCCACCGGCGCGGGCGGCGTGATCGGCCCCGGCGATGTGCAGTGGATGACCGCCGGTTCGGGCATTTTGCATGAAGAGTTCCACTCCGAAGCTTTCTCGCGTAAAGGCGGCGGGCTGGAAATGGTGCAGCTGTGGGTCAATTTGCCAGCCAAAGACAAAATGACCACGCCCGGCTACCAGACGCTGACCGACAAGCATATTCCGGCGGTCAATTTGCCGGATAACGCGGGTTACCTGCGGGTGATCGCCGGTGAATTCGGCGGCCAACGCGGCCCGGCGCATACCTTCTCGCCGCTGGACGTGTGGGACGTGCGGATGACGCAAAACGGTAAGGCGCGTTTCGACGTTGCGGCTGGTAGAACCCTGATGCTGGTGATGCTGCACGGCACCTTGCTTATCAACGGCAATGACGTGGCACGTGAAGCGCAGCTGGTGCAGTTCGACCCGCAAGGCAGCAGCATTGAGCTGGAAGCCAATACCGACGCGGTGTTCTTGCTGCTCAGCGGCGAGCCAATTGATGAGCCAATCGTGGGTCACGGGCCTTTCGTGATGAACACGCAGGAAGAGATCAGAGAAGCCATCGACGATTTCAACAGTGGCCGATTTGGTCAGATGCATTCCTAACCTGATGAGTGGCGCTGGCAGCTTAACGCTGGCGCCCCTTCGCGGGTTGGCTTAACGCCTTCGGGCATTTTACCTTAAAGGAGTTCCCCATGACTGTAGCTTACAAGCGTTTGAATAAAGATGATGTCGCCGTGCTGTTGGTCGATCACCAAACCGGCCTGCTCTCTCTGGTGCGCGATATCGACCCGGATAAATTCAAAAATAACGTGCTGGCCTTGGCCGATATTGCCAGCTACTTCAAGCTGCCGACCATTTTAACCACCAGTTTTGAAGAGGGTCCAAACGGCCCGCTGGTGCCTGAGCTGAAAAGCCAGTTCCCGGATGCGCCCTATATCGCGCGCCCTGGGCAGATTAATGCGTGGGACAACGAAGACTTCGTCAAAGCCATCAAAGCCACTGGCAAGAAACAGCTGCTGATCGCCGGCGTGGTCACCGAAGTGTGCGTGGCCTTCCCAGCGCTATCCGCCATTGAAGAAGGGTTCGACGTCTTCGTGGTCACCGATGCTTCCGGCACCTTCAATGAAATGACTCGCCATTCGGCATGGGATCGCATGTCCAATGCAGGCGCACAGCTGATGACTTGGTTCGGCGTGGCCTGTGAATTGCACCGCGACTGGCGTAATGATGTGGAAGGACTGGGCGCGCTGTTCTCCAGCCACATTCCTGACTATCGCAACCTGATGACCAGCTACAGCAAACTGACTCAAAAGAGCTGATTTCAAGGCGCAACAACTCTCCCGCAGGGACGCGGGAATTTTCTTCACTCTGTTATCCCTCCTGCATAATTTGATTTTTCGACAACAACCTTGTCCGCTGACGTTATAATCGACTCTCTAAACGCTGGCAGAAAAGGTTTACCCTACAAATGTCTCTTAAAAATCAAACTACTACAGGACCAGCTGAATAATATGGTGCGCATTCTCAGCCTGAACAACCCCCGTCTGGCGCTGGCCTTTGTCGATTACATGGCAACTCAAGGGATAAAACTACAGGTCAAAAATGAAAGTCAGGAAGTACAGATCTGGCTGGAAGATGAAGCCCGACTCCCTGAAGTCGAGCAGCAATTAGCCCTCTTTCTAGAAGACCCGCTGCACCCGCGCTATCAGGCGGCCAGCTGGCAGACTGGGAACACCGGCGCTAACCTCAGTTATCAGCATTACTCCTACTGGCAGCGCATTCGCAGTCAGGCAGGCCCGCTGACCATGGTGATGATTTTCTTATGCATCGCGGTCTATATCCTGCAACAGATTTACGGCGACGAAAATGTCATGCGCACGCTGGCATGGCCGATGGACAGCAGCCAATATCTCGAAATCTGGCGCTGGTTCAGCCCGGCGCTGCTGCACTTCTCCCTGCTCCATATTCTGTTTAACCTGCTGTGGTGGTGGTATCTCGGCGGCCCGGTGGAAAAGCGTCTGGGCACTGGCAAACTGTTCACTATTACCGTGGTTTCGGCACTGGTCAGCGGCTGGGGACAGTCACTTTTCAGCGGGATCTGGTTTGGCGGCTTATCCGGCGTAGTATATGCCTTGATGGGGTATGTCTGGCTGACCGGCGAGTTAAAACCAGAACGCGGTATTTCTCTGCCACGCGGACTAATGGTATTTTCCATTGCCTGGTTGGTGCTGGGCTATTTCAACGTGATGGGGCTGGCTATCGCCAATGCCGCGCACGTTTTCGGTCTGGTGCTTGGCCTGCTCATGGCCTTTGTTGACACCCGTACGTCACATAAAAAACAGAATTAGGGGATTTCGGTGAAACAGACACAACGCCATGATGCCATTATCGAACTGGTGCGCCAGCAGGGTTATGTGAGTACGGAAGAGCTGGTTGAGCACTTTGCCGTCAGCCCGCAGACCATTCGCCGCGACCTGAATGACCTCGCAGAACAGAATAAAATTCATCGTCACCACGGCGGTGCGGCCCTGCCTTCCAGCTCGGTGAACGCCGCCTATCACGACCGCAAAATCATGTGGTCGGAAGAGAAAGCGCGTATCGCTCAGCGCGTGGCAGCGCAAATCCCGGACGGCGCGACGCTGTTTATTGATATCGGCACCACGCCAGAAGCCGTGGCCCACGCGCTGTTGAATCACAAAAACCTGCGCGTGGTCACCAACAACCTGAACGTTGCCACTCTGCTCACCGCCAAAGAGGATTTTCGTTTGATCCTCGCCGGTGGTGAAGTGCGCACCCGCGACGGCGGCATTATGGGCGAAGCGACGCTGGACTTTATCTCCCAGTTTCGTCTCGATTACGGCATTTTGGGCATCAGCGGCATCGACATGGATGGCTCACTGCTGGAATTCGACTACCACGAAGTGCGCACCAAGCGCGCCATCATTGAGAATTCGCGTTGCGTGATGCTGGTAACCGACCACTCGAAGTTTGGCCGTAACGCCATGGTGAACCTCGGCAACATGAGCCTGATTGACTACATGTTTACCGACCAAAAGCCGCCTGAAAGCGTGATGAAGCTGATTGAGAAGTACGACGTCCAGCTCGAACTCTGCTAATTCCGCCCCCTCCGGACGTGCGCCCTGCGCGTCCGGCTCGCTGTTCCCCCTCCTTTACAGTCTTAAACGAGCAATTACGAAAAGCACCGCGCGAATTCCTGCCATCTTTGTCTATTCTTTAATCTGATTGCGCTAAAGCGCCAAAATTATGTTACCTACATCACGCCTAAATGTTTTTATTTGGTTAACGCTTGGCTTGTTTGGTGTTTCTCGATTACAATCATGAGCGAAAACGAACATAAAAGAGCTATTACGAACATCTGGAGGAAGATGACGTGGAAACCAAAGACTTGATCGTAATCGGTGGCGGTATCAATGGTACTGGCATCGCTACGGATGCGGCTGGCCGCGGGCTGTCCGTTCTGCTGCTGGAAGCGCAAGACTTGGCCTGCGCAACCTCTTCAGCTAGCTCAAAACTGATTCACGGTGGCTTACGCTACCTCGAACATTATGAATTCCGTCTGGTCAGTGAAGCACTGGCCGAGCGCGAAGTGTTGCTGCGCCTTGCGCCACACATTGCCTTCCCAATGCGCTTCCGCCTACCGCACCAGCCTCATCTGCGCCCGGCTTGGATGATCCGCATCGGCCTGTTTATGTACGACCATTTGGGCAAACGCACCAGCCTGCCGTCCAGTAAAGGGCTGAAATTTGGCGCGGATTCCGTGCTGAAGCCGGAGCTGACCAAAGGTTTCGAATACTCTGACTGCTGGGTTGATGATGCGCGTTTAGTCGTACTTAACGCTCAGGAAGTGGAAGAACGCGGCGGCGAAGTTCGTACTCGCACCCGAGTCACTCGCGCATGGCGCGAAGACGGCATGTGGATGGTAGAAGCCGAAGAAGTCGATACCGGCAAAACCTTCACCTGGCGCGCCAAGGGTCTGGTTAACGCCACCGGCCCGTGGGTGAAACACTTCTTCGACGACGGCCTGAAACTGAAATCGCCATACGGCATCCGCCTGATCAAGGGTAGCCATATCGTTGTGCCACGCGCGCACAATCAGCCGCAGGCCTACATTCTGCAAAACGAAGACCATCGTATCGTGTTCGTTATTCCATGGCTGGACGAGTTCTCGATCATTGGCACCACTGACGTGGAGTACCACGGCGACCCGAAAGACGTGCAGATCGACGAGAAAGAGACCAACTATCTGCTGAAAGTGTATAACGACCACTTTAAGAAACAGCTGACCACGGAAGATATCGTCTGGAGCTACTCCGGCGTTCGTCCGCTGTGCGACGATGAATCAGATTCTCCACAGGCCGTGACCCGCGACTACACGCTGGACGTTCACGACCAAAACGGCAAAGCACCACTGCTGTCAGTGTTCGGCGGCAAGCTGACCACTTACCGTAAGCTGGCTGAGCACGCGATGGAGAAACTGGGCAAGTACTATCCGAAAGCAGGCCCAGCGTGGACCAAAAACGCTGTGCTGCCGGGGGGTAAACTTGGCGGTGACCGTGAAACCTACGCAGCTAATTTACGAAGCCGTTTCAAATGGTTACCTGAGTCGCTGGCCCGCCGTTATACCCACACTTACGGCAGCCAGACCGAGTTGTTTATCGCCGACGCCACCAGCCTTGAATCACTGGGCGAAGATTTCGGTCACGGTCTGTATGAAGCCGAACTGCGCTATCTGGTGGAGAAAGAGTGGGTTTGCGAACTCGACGACGCCATCTGGCGCCGCACCAAGCTCGGCATGTGGCTGGATAAAGCCCAACAGGCACGCGTCGCCGAGTGGCTGGCAGCCAATAAGCTGCAGAAGAAAGACATCTCGCTCGCCTCTTAATCACCGCGGCTAGCTAGCAAAAAGGCATCCAGATGGATGCCTTTTTTATCTCTGAGACGACAGCTAACTCGCCCGCTGGCTACGTTTCTCTCTTCTACGATCAACATGTGCTTCCCACCATTCGGGTTTATGTGTTGGTTGAATCTTACAGATATCCGCAATAGCGACAACGATGTTGCTAGACTGAACACCATCAACATGTTCCGATAATGATGCAGATACCTTCTGATGCATTGGATCAAGAATAAAATCAACGCCTTTGATTCGAGCATGCTTTGCAGCAGGAACAAAATCAGCATCTCCTGCAAGCAGGATAATGACATCCACCAGTTTTTCATGGGCCAAAATAGTGATATCCATCCCTAACTTTATATCGACAGCTTTTTGCTTATATTCATAATAGAAATCATCGTTGGTGAGTTCATTCCAACTAACTTCATTATTGATAAGTTGCTTCAACCTTCTTTCTTTTACCTGCCACTGGCCCGTTGTAGATAACACTCCCATTCTTAAAGCAGTTTTGCGATTACGCCTTAATTCTTCATGTAATTCATTGCGTAAAACATTTGGAGCATGGGCTTTAAAGTTTTTCGTAGAAGGTGTTTTATGGCCTTCAAGAGGAAGTGGAAATTTAATCTGCTTATCAAGAGGTGGGCAGTCATAATAGTAGATACGATAAAGCGCGAGAGGCTCTAGCTCGGCATGTCTGCCGTGTGGGGAGTCCAAATGAAATCTAACGATACGCCAAATGATTTTTACTAGCTGCGCCGCATCGATTGTCAGTCCAGAAAAATGCTTTCTCAAAAAGTAATCTATGCGGCGAATAAAATACCCGCCGTCGATCATAACTGCCGTTTTTTTCATTCTTATCAGTTCCTTTGATATGAAAAAGCCCAGAACCGTTGAGTAGATCCTAACTATTATCTACGAACAGTGCTGGGCTGCTGTGTGAAAATTAAGCTTTTATTCAGAGGCCGTCAATATAATTTAATCTTAATTTAATGGCTTTTAGATAAGCCTCGAAATAATAAAAGACACATTTTCATGTGCCTTTTATTCATCCAGCTAAGTTGTTCCGGTAATTACCAATCACCTCATCACAGCTTAATCGGCTTAATGTTCCAGATCTCGTCCGCGTATTCTTGAATTGTACGGTCGGAGGAGAAGTAGCCCATGTTGGCGATGTTCAGCAGGGTGCGGCGCGTCCACTCCTCGGGCTGTTTGTAAAGCTCATCCACTTTGTCTTGGGTGTCGACATAGCTGCGATAGTCCGCCAGCAGCTGGTAATGGTCGCCAAGGTTGACCAGCGTGTCGAACAGATTGCTGTAGCGTTTTGGCTCATTCGGGCTAAAGACGCCGGTGGCAATCTGGGTCAGCACCTGGTGTAGCTCGGCGTCCTGCTCATAGTAGGTATGCGGGTTGTAGCCGTCGCGGCGCAGCTGCTCGACCTGCGGGGTGGTGTTGCCGAAGATAAAGATATTCTCCTCGCCGACGTGCTCGAGCATTTCGACATTGGCGCCATCCAGCGTGCCGATGGTCAGCGCGCCGTTGAGCGCAAACTTCATATTACTGGTGCCGGACGCCTCGGTGCCCGCCAGCGAGATCTGCTCGGAGAGATCCGCCGCCGGAATAATGATCTGCGCCAGACTCACGCTGTAGTTCGGGATGAACACCACTTTGAGTTTGTCGCGCACCCGGGGATCTTCGTTGATCACCGCAGCTACATCGTTGATCAGCCGAATGATTTGCTTGGCCGCGTAGTAGGCCGAAGCCGCTTTGCCGGCGAAAATTACCGTGCGCGGCACCCAGCCTGCGTCCGGATCTTCGATAATGCGGTTATAGCGCGTGATAACGTGCAGCACGTTCATCAGCTGGCGTTTGTACTCGTGAATGCGCTTAATCTGCACGTCGAACAGGCTTTTCGGGTCCACCACCACGTCGAGCTTCTGGGCGATATACAGCGCCAGCCGCTTTTTGTTCTCTAGCTTGGCCTTGCGCAGCGCCTCGAGGAAGCTTGGGTAGTCGATATTCTGTTTCAGCTCTTCCAACTGGCTCAGGTCCGTACGCCAGTTATGGCCGATGGCGTCATCCAGCACTTTCGACAGCGGTTTGTTGGCCAGCCCCAGCCAGCGGCGCGGGGTCACGCCGTTGGTTTTATTGCAGAAACGGTCTGGATAGATGTGGGCGAAGTCGACAAACAGCGACTGCACCATTAACTCCGAGTGCAGCGCCGACACGCCGTTCACTTTATGGCTGGCAATTACCGCCAGCCACGCCATGCGCACGCGGCGGCCATTGCCTTCATCAATAATCGACACGCGGGAGAGAATGCCGCTGTCATCCGGCACTTTCACCGCCACCTCTTTGAGGAAGTGATCGTTAATCTGGAAGATAATTTCCAGATGGCGCGGCAGGATTTTGCCAATCATATCCACCGGCCAGGTTTCCAGCGCCTCGCTCATCAGCGTGTGGTTGGTGTAGGAGAACACCTGCGTCACCGTCTCCCACGCCTTCTCCCAGCTGAACTTATGCTCGTCAATCAGCAGGCGCATTAGCTCAGGGATGGAGAGTACCGGATGAGTGTCATTAAGGTGGATGGCGATTTTGTCCGCCAGATTCTCATAAGTGTGGTGCGTGACGTAGTGGCGGTTGAGGATGTCCTGCACGGTGGCCGACACCAAGAAGTACTCTTGGCGCAGACGTAGCTCGCGGCCCGAGTAGGTGGAGTCATCCGGGTAGAGCACGCGGGACACGTTTTCGGAGTGGTTTTTGTCTTCCACCGCCGCAAAGTAGTCGCCCTGATTGAACTTGCCGAGGTTGATTTCGTTACTGGCTTGCGCGCCCCACAGGCGCAGCGTGTTGGTGGCGTCGGTGTCGAAACCGGGGATAACCTGATCATAAGCCAGCGCGATAACCTCTTCGGTTTCTAGCCAGCGGGTTTTGCTGCCTTCATGCTGCAAACGCCCGCCGAAACGCACTTTGTAGCGGGTGCTGTGGCGCTGGAATTCCCACGGATTGCCGTACTCCAACCAGTAGTCCGGCGACTCCATCTGCTGACCATTAATGATATTTTGCGCGAACATGCCGTATTCATAGCGAATGCCGTAGCCACGGCCCGGCAGCGCCAGCGTCGCCAGTGAATCAAGGAAACAGGCCGCCAAACGCCCCAACCCGCCATTGCCCAAGCCGGGATCATTCTCTTCGCCGATCAGCTCCTCAAGGTCAAAGCCCATTTCATCCAACGCCTGCTTAATGTCATCGTAGATGCCCATCGACAGCAGCGCGTTTGACAAGGTGCGGCCAATCAAAAACTCCATCGAAAGATAATAAACCTGACGCACATCTTGCGAGGTTTGCGCGCGGTTGGAGCGCAGCCAGCGCTCTACCATGCGGTCGCGCACGGCAAATAGCGTGGCGTTGAGCCAGTCGTGCTGGGTGGCGATAGAAGGATCTTTGCCGATGATAAACATCAACTTATAGGCAATAGAGTGTTTCAGCGCTTCAACACTGACAGTAGGCGATGTGTAATTAAACGGTGAGGTCATAGCGTTGCGTTCCCAATCAAGTCATGCCGCTGCGCGGCCATTATGACAACAGGCGTTGATAAAGAGACAGATAGGCCTGAGCCGCTACCTGCCAGCCGAAGTCGATTCCCATGGCGTGATGCTGCACGTGCCGCCAATGCTTTGGCCGGCTCCAGAGAACAAAGGCTCGACGAATAGCGTTACCCAATGACTTGCCGTTCGCCTCTTCGAAAACAAAACCGCTGGCGGTGCCGTCGGCCAGATTTTCCAGCGCGCAGTCCACCACGGTGTCAGCCAGCCCGCCAGTGCGGCGCACCAGCGGCAGCGTGCCGTACTTCAGGCCGTAGAGTTGAGTCAGGCCACAAGGCTCGAAGCGGCTCGGCACCATGATCACGTCCGCGCCGCCAATAATGCGGTGCGAGAACGCCTCGTGATAACCCAGCTGGACGCCAACCTGCCCCGGATTGTCCGCCGCCGCCGCCAAAAATGCCTGCTGCAATACGGCATCACCCGCGCCGAGCAGCGCCAGTTGGCCGCCGCGCTCCAGCAGATCAGGTAGGGCTTCCAGCACCAGATCTAGCCCTTTTTGACTGGTCAGGCGGCTGACCACGGCGAACACCAACCGCGAGTCATCGACGTCCAGCCCCATCGCCCGCTGCAAATAGGCTTTGTTGATGGCTTTAGAGCGCAGGTCGTCGGCGTCGTAGCGGGCCGAGAGCAGCACGTCATTGCGCGGCTGCCAGATAGCATCGTCTACGCCGTTGAGAATGCCGGTGAGGCGCCCTTCGCGCTCCAGCTCCAGCAGCAGCGACTCCATGCCGTAACCAAACTCAGGCCGGGTTATCTCTTTGGCGTAGGTTGGGCTGACGGTGGTGACGTGGTCGGAGTAATACAGCCCGGCCTTGAGGTAAGAGATCTGGCCGTAAAACTCCAGACCGTGCATCTGGAAGAACTCTTGCGGGATTTGCAGCTGCTGCAAATGGTGGCTTTCGAACAGCCCCTGAAACGCCAGATTGTGTACGGTAAAGACGGTTTTCACCGGCAGGTTACGCGCGCGCACGTAGGCGGAAGTCAGCCCGGCGTGCCAGTCGTGGGATTGCAGAATATCCGGCCGCCACGCGGGGTCGAACCCGGCCCCCAGCTCCGCCGCCATCCAACTCAGCAGCGCAAAACGCAGATGGTTATCCGGGTAAGCATAGAGAGATTGATCGTGATACGGGCTGCCGGGGCGCTCATACAGCACCGGGACGTCGATAATATAGATCCCCACGCCCTGATAGACGCCGTAACGCAGCGTCACTTGCCCGGCAAAGGTATCAAGTTGCCCCACGACCTGCGTCTCACCCAGCCCGCGTTTGATATCAGGGAACGCCGGAATCAAGACGCGAACGTCAGTCCCCCCTTCAATTTGTGCGGCGGGAAGCGCACCCGCGACGTCAGCCAGCCCGCCCGTTTTCAACAGGGGGAACAGCTCTGAACAAACATGTAAAACCTGCATTCGCGCTCCTGAATCATCACCGCCATCACGGGATTAGGGCCGAAATGGCGAGCAAATATTATCGGGGCAGACGTCAATATTCTCCCTCTTGACCGTCCCGGACCACGTTCATTTCATGTAATCAGCTTTTCACTTCTCACCGGCCTACCCAACGCGTTGGGCTGCAACATGCCGGGTATTACAATTTCGCTAACATCGCCCTGGTGACCAGCACTACGCCGCCTTCTGAGCGATAAAAACGTTTACTGTCTTCATCGGCATTTTCGCCAATCACCATGCCCTCAGGGATATGACAGGCGCGGTCGATCACGCAGTTACGCAGACGACAGGAGCGGCCGACGTTGACGTCCGGCAGCAAGACTGTCGAATCAATATTGCAAAACGAGTTCACCCGCACGCGCGGGAACAGCACGGCGTTGACCACCACCGAGCCAGAGACAATGCAGCCCCCGGCCACCAAGGAGTTCATGGTCATGCCGTGGCTGCCCGACCTGTCTTGCACAAACTTGGCCGGTGGCAGCGGCTCCATATGGGTACGAATAGGCCACGAGCGGTCATACATATCCAGCTCTGGCGTCACCGACGCTAAATCCAGATTGGCTCGCCAGTAGGCGTCTAGCGTACCGACATCGCGCCAGTACGGCGGTTGCTCGCTGTTTTGCGTTACGCAGGAGAGGCTGAAAGGATGGGCCCAGGCCGCGCCCTGACGCGTAATTTTCGGGATAAGATCTTTGCCGAAGTCATGGCTGGACTCTTCGCTCGCCATGTCCTCTTCGAGCAGGCGGAAAAGGTAATCCGCATTAAAAATGTAGACCCCCATGCTGGCCAGCGCCATGTCCGGCTGGCCCGGAATAGAGGGCGGCTCCTGCGGTTTTTCGAGGAAGCTTTTGATTTGAAAGTCTTCGCTGACGTCCATCACGCCAAACTCACTGGCTTCTGCCAATGGCACCGCCAGACAGGCCACGGTGCATTCGCCGCCTTTTTCCACGTGGTCCACCAGCATGCGCGAGTAGTCCATTTTGTAGATGTGGTCACCAGCCAGGATCACCACGTACTCCGCCTCGTAACGGCGAATAATGTCCAGATTCTGATACACCGCGTCGGCGGTGCCTTTGTACCAATGCTCCGTACTCTGGCGCTGCTGCGCCGGGAGTAAATCGACGAACTCGTTCATCTCCTCATTGAGGAAAGACCAGCCGCGCTGAATGTGCTGAACGAGAGTATGTGATTGATATTGCGTGATTACGCCGATGCGACGAATGCCCGAGTTTAGGCAGTTCGACAGGGCAAAATCGATGATGCGGAATTTGCCACCAAAGTGCACCGCAGGCTTGGCCCGCGTGGCGGTTAAATCTTTCAAGCGCGAACCGCGTCCTCCGGCCAAAATTAGCGCCACGGACTTGAGCGGCAGCTGTCTTGCCAGCATGACCGGGTCTCGATGTTCTGTTTTACTCATGATGAACTCCTTGCATCACTCTGCTGACGTTGCGCTGTGCCGAAGAGGTCGCGGTGCTCGACGATTGGTTGTTAATCACTTATTCGCCGCTCTCCAGTACAGATAGGGTTTTCGCTTGCGCACACCACATTCCGCCCTCCCTGACCGGCGGTGCTCCCTCAGCGAATGGCGCAACCGGGCGCCAGTTCCCTGCGGGCAATTGCGTATCAACATCGTTAAGCGATGCGTTGAGAACCACCAGCCAGCGCCCCGAAAGGCGGATTTGCAGCCACTGCTGCGGGCCATGCTCCCAACCCTCATTGCTCATCGGCTGGCCTTGCTGGTCCAGCCATTCAACGTCATCTCCCTCGGCTTGCCACCATGAAGAACGGGACAGAGCGGGGATCTTCTTGCGCAGCGCAATCAGCGCCGCCACGTACGCCGTCAGGCTTTCATCGGCGTGGTTCCAGTCGAGCCACGTCAGCGCGTTATCCTGACAATAGGCATTATTGTTGCCCTGCTGGCTGTGGCCCTGCTCATCGCCCGCCAGCAGCATCGGCGTGCCCTGCGACAGCAGCAGCGTGGCCAGCAGAGCGCGTTGGCTCAGCCAGCGCTGATGCTGCACCTCAGGCGAGGCATTCAGCCCCTCTTCGCCATGGTTCTGGCTGTAATTCTCATTGTGGCCGTCGCGGTTATCTTCTCCGTTGGCCTGATTGTGCTTGTCGTTAAAGCTCACGAGGTCGCGCAGGGTAAAGCCGTCATGGGCGGTAAGCATGTTGACGCTGGCATAGGGCGCGCGCCCATCGTGATTGAACAGGTCGGCGGAGGCGGCAAAACGTTGGGCGAACTGCCCCAGCGACAGGTCGCCGTGCAGCCAGAATTTGCGCATGTCGTCGCGCCACAGGTCGCTCCACTCGGCGAAAGGCGCGGGGAAATGCCCCAACTGGTAGCCGCCGGGGCCGATGTCCCAAGGTTCGGCAATCAGCTTGCAACCCGATAGCACGTCGTCGGCCTGAATTGCGGCGAACAGCGGCGATTGGGTGTCGAAGGTCGGCGTTCTGCCGAGCACCGTGGCTAAATCAAAGCGGAAGCCGTCAACGTGGCACTCCCTCACCCAGTAGCGCAGGCAGTCGAGCGTCCATGCGATGGTTTCGTCATCTACCAGACGCAGCGCGTTGCCGCAGCCGGTCACGTTGTCGTCGCTGCCGTCTTCGCGCAGCCAGTACCAGCTGGCGTTATCGATGCCACGGAAAGAGATAAAGGGCCCATCGACGTCCAGCTCAGCGCTGTGGTTGAACACCACGTCGAGGATCACTTCGATTCCCGCCTGATGCAGCGCTTTTACCGCGGCTTTAAATTCGTTCAATGCCGATAGGTTTTTGTGGCGGCTGGCGTAACGTGATTCCACCGCGCATGGCGCCAGCACGTTGTAGCCCCAGTAATTACTTAACCCAAGCCGCTGAAGGCGCGGCTCGTCGGCGTGATGCTGCACCGGCAACAGCTCAATGGCGGTCACGCCCAAGTGTTGTAGATATTGCAGCATCACCGGATGCGCCAGCCCGGCGTAAGTGCCGCGCAGCGCCGCCGGAATGCGCGGATGCTGGCGAGTCAAACCGCGAACGTGCGCCTCATAAATCACCGTTTCACTCCACGGCGTGGCGGGCGGCGCGTCATCGCCCCAGTCAAAGGCGTCATTGACCACCACTGACTTCGGCACGGCCACCGCGCTGTCTTTTTCGTCCGGCGCGTCGATGCCGCCGGTCAGCCGCGCGTTGTCCCGCAACTCCCCTTCTAAGGCGCGCGCGCTTGGGTCAATCAACAGTTTTTTAGGATTGAAACGTAACCCCTGAGCCGGTTCAAACGGCCCGTAAACCCGATAACCGTAGCGCTGCCCTGCCTTGGCGTTTGGCAGGAAACCGTGCCACACATTGCCGGTTCGCCCCGGCAAGGTTAAGCGCTGCTCGCTGCCCGCTTCATCAAACAGGCACAGCTCGACCTTCTCAGCATGGGCGGAAAATAGGCTGAAGTTGACGCCATCTGACTGCAAGGTGGCGCCAAAAGGCTGCGATTGACCGGGTTGGAGTTTATTCATAGATCCTCCCGCCGCAGATAAAGAGTGGCCAGCGGAGGAATGGTCAGCGAGATGGAGTGTTCGCGCTGGTGATGGTGGTGGGCATGGCTGTAAATATCGCCGCCGTTGCCGACATTGCTGCCGCGATAGAAGTGGGAGTCGGTGTTGAGCACTTCGTGATAGCGCCCCGGACGCCCGACGCCGATGCGGTAATCGTAGCGCGGTACCGGCGTGAAGTTGCTGACCACGATGATTTCGTTGCCGTGCTCGTCGCGACGGGCAAAGGCAAACACCGAGTTCTCATGATCATCGACCACCAGCCATTCAAAGCCGCGCGGGTTGAAATCCAGCTCATACAGCGGCGACTGCTGGCGGTAAACGTGGTTTAAATCGCGCACTAAATGCTGCACGCCGCTGTGCCAGCCGTTTTGGTCATCCAGTAAATGCCAGTCGAGGCTGTTATTGAAATCCCATTCGCGACCTTGGGCGAATTCACAACCCATAAACAGCAGTTTCTTGCCCGGATGGGCCCACATAAAGCCGTAATAGGCCCGCAGATTGGCAAACTTCTGCCACGTGTCGCCCGGCATTCTGTCGAGCAGCGAGCCTTTGCCATGTACCACTTCATCGTGCGACAGCGGCAAAATAAAGTTCTCGCTGTAGGCGTAGAGCACGCCAAAGGTCATCAGGTGGTGGTGGTATTTGCGGTGAACAGGGTCAAGCTGCATGTAATTGAGGGAGTCATGCATCCAGCCCATATTCCACTTGTAGTGGAAACCGAGGCCGTTGGCGTCCGGCGGCATGGTGACGCCGGGGTAGTCGGTGGACTCTTCCGCCAGCGTGACTGCACCATCCAACTCGCGGCCGATGGTCTGGTTGGTGTAGCGCAGGAAGGAGATCGCCTCGAGATTTTCCCGCCCGCCATAGTGGTTGGGCACCCATTCGCCCGGCTTGCGGCTGTAGTCGCGGTAGATCATCGACGCCACGGCGTCGACGCGCAAACCATCAATGCCATAGCGCTCAATCCAGTAAAAACCATTACCCGCCAGATAGTTGCGTACTTCGTGGCGGCCATAGTTGTAAATCAGCGTGTTCCAATCCTGATGATAGCCTTCGCGCGGATCGGCATATTCGTACAGCGCGGTGCCATCGAACTGCGCCAGCCCGTGGGCGTCACTGGGGAAATGGCCCGGCACCCAGTCGAGGATCACGTTCAGCCCGGCGTCGTGGGCAGCGTCGATAAAGGCTTTGAACTCTTGCGGCGTGCCGTAGCGGCGGGTCGGCGCATACATGCCGAGCGGCTGATAGCCCCAGCTGCCGTCGAACGGATGCTCGTTAATTGGCATCAGTTCAATATGAGTGAAGCCCATCCATTTGGCGTAGGAGACCAGTTGCTCGGCCAGTTCGCCGTAGCTCAGCCAGAAATTGTCATCGGTATGGCGACGCCACGAACCGAGATGCACTTCGTAAACCGAAACCGGCTGGTTAAAGGCGTTGGCTTTCTTGCGCTCAGCGGAAAATGGCACCTTTTCAGGCAGTTGGCGCACCAGAGAAGCCGTCTCAGGGCGCATCTGGGCTTCAAAAGCATAAGGGTCAGCGCGCAGCGAAACATGGCCACGGCAATCAATGATTTCATATTTATAGAGCTGGCCTTGCTTAACGGCGGGGATAAACAGCTCCCAGATGCCATTCTCACGGCGCTGGCGCATCGGATGGCGGCGACCATCCCAGTAATTGAACTCACCGACCACCGAGATTCGCGTGGCATTCGGCGCCCAGACGGCAAAACTCACGCCTTCGACACCGTCTAACACCTGCGGGTGCGCGCCCAGTTTTTCATAAGGCCGCAGGTGCGTGCCCTCGGCCAACAGCCAGATATCCAACTCCTGCAACAGAGTGCCGAAGCGATAGGGGTCGTCGAGGCGATGAGTGTTTTCGCCCCAACGCACGTCCAACTGATAGCGAAACGGATTCTTACGGCGCGGGATCACGCCGACAAAAAAACCGCGATCGTCATAACGGCGCAGCTCACAAACCTGCGTGCCCTTGTCGGCATCAACTACCCAAACCTGATCAGCGTCTGGCAGCAGAGCGCGAACTTCAATGCCCGCCGCGACGGCGTGCATCCCCAGTAAGGAAAAAGGATCAGCGTAGTGGCCAGAAATAAGCTGATTAATAACGTGCTGATCGGGAAGAACTGACATGAATTTCGTCCTATGATTAATTAAATCAATAAATTCAATGACATCAGACAGATGATTAATGTTATTTCTCTAATAAATTGTGCGCCCGTTTTACCGAGTGCCCTGTGACGCGCGTGCCGTTATTTTTTGCTTAAACGTGCTCGGCGACGCTCATGTTCACAGTTTCTAAAAAAGTGCTATTTCCCCCTTCTCAAATTCAAACGGGTCATCTACTAAGCATAGACAAAGGTCGTTAAAAGGCAGGGTGGATAAGCAGAGGAATTTTGGGTGTCTTGAAATTCAGGGGAAAGCGCTAGGAGGAGAGACTGCAACAGGGTGAAGTGCTTGATAGAAGGAGTTAAAACGGGACACCGTGCTGGTGTCCCGTTGGAGGATTATTCGAGGTTACAGCAGGATACGCAGCATGCGGCGCAGCGGCTCAGCAGCGCCCCACAGCAGCTGGTCGCCCACGGTGAACGCGGACAGGTACTGTGGACCCATGTTCAGTTTACGCAGACGCCCAACCGGGGTGTTCATGGTGCCGGTAACCGCGGCTGGTGTCAGCTCACGCATCGACAGTTCACGGTCATTCGGGATCACGCGAACCCAGTCATTGTGGGTTGCCAGCATCTGTTCGATTTCTGGAATCGACACGTCTTTTTTCAGTTTCAGGGTGAACGCCTGGCTGTGGCAGCGCAGTGCGCCGATACGCACGCAGAGGCCATCCACTGGGATCACGCTTGAAGTGCCGAGAATTTTGTTGGTTTCAGCCTGACCTTTCCACTCTTCTTTGGTCTGGCCGTTGTCGAGCTGCTTGTCAATCCAAGGGATCAGACCGCCCGCCAAAGGAACGCCGAAGTTGTCGGTTGGCAGGGTGCCGCTGCGGGTCAGCGCAGTGACTTTGCGTTCGATATCCAAAATGGCAGACGCCGGGTCTTGCAGCTCTTTCGCCACGTTGTTGTGCAGCATGCCCATTTGGGTCAGCAGTTCACGCATGTGACGCGCACCGCCGCCGGATGCCGCCTGATAAGTGGCGACAGAGGCCCACTCAATCAGGTCATTGGCAAACAAGCCGCCGAGTGACATCAGCATCAGGCTGACGGTGCAGTTACCGCCCGCAAAGGTCTTAATACCTTTGTCGATACCCTGATGAATTACTGCGCTATTGACCGGGTCCAGAATAATGATCGCGTCATCGTTCATTCTTAAAGACGATGCTGCGTCGATCCAGTAGCCATTCCAACCGATTTGACGCAGCTTCGGATAGATTTCATTGGTATAATCGCCGCCCTGACAGGTAATGATAATGTCCAACGCACTCAGTGCGTCGAGATCATAAGCATCCTGCAATGTGCCCTGCTGCCCGGTAAATGACGGAGCGGCTTGGCCGTGTTGCGAGGTGGAGAAGAATACCGGGCGGATGGCGTCAAAATCGCGTTCTTCAATCATGCGTTGCATGAGTACAGAACCGACCATACCGCGCCAGCCAATGAAACCTACATTTTTCATAATTACTGTCCTGACCTGAAAGGTGATAGCTGCGTAATGAGTTTGATTTTTTAGCGCTGACGACCCTGTCAACACAAAGGATTTGTCCCGGAAATCGTTCGGGTGACAGGCAAAAAGCAGTGCCTATTCGAAACAAACGAAGACGGGTATACCACCTTACAAAATGGTGTAGAAGTGGCAAGTGAATTTAATCGATAGTGCAGGCTTTTTTAGCAGCACAACTTATATAACAGGTAAAAACAGAGCCTTTATTTACCCACGGGTATATTGGCCGACTCTCTTCTGAGGTAGTTATGACCGAAATGATTTCAGCAACTATTTTGCTGTTTTTAATTATGGACCCACTAGGTAACCTGCCGATCTTTATGTCGGTACTCAAACATTTAGATCCTAAGCGTCGTCGGGTTGTGCTGATCCGCGAGATGCTGATCGCGCTGATCCTGATGCTTATTTTCCTGTTCGCCGGTGAGAAGATCCTCTCCTTCCTCAATCTGCGGACAGAAACGGTGTCGATTTCCGGCGGTATTATTCTGTTCCTGATCGCCATCAAAATGATTTTCCCCTCAGAAGAGAAAAGCAGCACCGGCTTACCGGCGGGTGAAGAACCCTTCTTGGTGCCGATGGCGATCCCACTGGTGGCTGGCCCGTCAATTCTGGCAACGCTGATGCTGCTCTCGCATCAATATCCGAATCAGATGTCGCACCTGACGCTAGCACTGTTTATCGCTTGGGGCCTGTCGATGTGCATCCTGCTGCTGTCAAACCTGTTCCTGCGCCTGCTCGGCGACAAAGGCGTCAGCGCCCTCGAACGCCTGATGGGCCTAGTGCTGATCATGCTTTCCACCCAGATGTTCCTTGATGGAGTTAGGGCGTATTTGAAGATTTAGTTTATCTTCCTCAGAACAACAAAAACGGCGAGCACATGGCTCGCCGTTTTTATTCCAATTCTTCTGATCTCATCAGGCTTTTAAAGGCTTTTTCCCCACCAGAGGCATCAGCACACGAGTGACATGCGTAGGTGCCATCGCGCCCTTACGGATCGCCACCATTTCCTTAGCTGATTGACGAAGTTCTTCGAATAGTTGTTTATTCATGTTCATCTCAATTGAACCGCAACTTTACTCTCACGAGGTAAGAGTTCAACGCGAGTTTTTTGTCTTCGCCATAAAAAAACGGCGAGCACATGGCTCGCCGTTTTTATTGATAACCTGTTGTTTTTACTTCAACAGTTAACGCCTTACACCACCATCGACAGCAGCAAACAGCCGCCCAAGCCGCAGAGGGAGATGATGGTTTCCAGCACTGACCATGACTTGAAGGTCTCGACGATAGTCAGGTTGAAATACTCTTTGAACAGCCAGAAGCCTGGGTCATTGACGTGAGAGAAAATCAGGCTGCCGGACCCCACGGAGATAACCATCAGCTCAGGGCTAACGCCGGTGGTGGCAATCAGCGGAGCCGCGATACCGCCAGCGGTGATCGCCGCCACGGTTGCTGAACCCAGCGCGATACGCAGCACTGCTGCAATGGACCATGCCAGCAGAATTGGCGACAGGTGGCTTCCGTTCATGATGTTAGCGATGTATGGCTCGATGCCGCTGTCTACCAGTACCTGTTTGAACGCACCGCCACCGCCGATGATCAACAGCATCATGGCGATGATTTTGATCGAATCAGTAACAGTATCCATCACTTCCGTCATGGTACGGCCACGGTTCAGACCAAAGGTGAAGATAGCAATCAGCACGGCAATCAAGGTTGCCATCACCGGGTCACCGAAGAATTCTGCGTAAGGCAGGATAGCGTGGCCCTTCGGCAGCACCATCTCACACACTGCGCGGAAAGCCATCAGAATAACCGGCACCAGCGACGTCGCAACGCTCACGCCGAAGCTTGGCATCTCTTCTTCAGTAAAGGTTTTTGGGTTGAATAATCCTTCTGGCACCGGCTTGTCGATCCCTTTGAGGAAGCGCGCAAACACTGGGCCGGCGATGATGACCGTCGGCACGGCCAACAGTGAACCATAGAGCAGGGTTTTACCCATGTCCGCATGGAAGATGGTGGCAATCGCCGTCGGACCTGGGTGTGGTGGCAGGAAGCCGTGGGTCACAGACAGTGCAGCCGCCATTGGCACACCGACATACAGCAGCGGCAGGCGCGCGGCGGCAGCGATGGTGAATACCAGCGGCAGCATCAGTACGAAACCAACCTCATAGAACAGCGCGAAGCCGACGATAAAGCCGGTCAGCACCACTGCCCACTGGATGTAATCCTTACCAAATTTCTTAATTAGCGTGGTGGCAATACGCTGCGCACCGCCACAGTCAGCCAGCATTTTACCGAGCATGGCACCAAAGCCCATTATCAGTGCCAGACTTCCTAGCGTGCCGCCAACCCCGTTTTTAATCGAAGTGATAACTTTGTCGACCGGCATACCCTGCATGATGCCGACCGCGAGTGCGACCAGGATCAGCGCGATAAACCCGTTGAGTTTGAATCGGATCATAAGCAACAGCAGTAGCGCGACGCCTACGGCTACAATAACTAATGGCATATCTTTTCCCCTTAATGCTTTCTCCAGCGCAGGTGATCGAACGCCGGTACATTATTTTTGATTTTCAATAAGTTGTAGGAGTTAACAGTGCAACGGTACAGGTCGCGACCGCTAAATCAGCAGTGCATTCCTTTGTGATATTAATCACATCTCCATTTGTTACCGGTATCATGATACCGGTAACATGCTAATATTAGGACTCACTCCGCAGTCGAAATTTTCATTTTGGGATAGAGATCATACTTATGGCAGGACAAAGCATCATTCTGATGGGCGTGTCAGGCAGCGGTAAATCCACCGTAGGCGCAGCACTGGCACGTGAAATCAACGCGAAATTCATTGACGGTGATGATCTTCATCCGCGCGCCAATATCCAGAAAATGGCCAGCGGCCACCCATTGAACGATGACGACCGCGCGCCGTGGCTCAAACGTCTGAACGACGCGGCCTACAGCCTGTACCATAAAAACGAAACCGGCATCATTGTCTGCTCCGCGCTGAAACGCCGCTATCGCGACGCGCTGCGTGATGACAATCAGGGCGTGGTTTTCCTCTATTTGAAAGGCAGCGTTGACGTCATTTCTGAACGCCTGAAAGCGCGCGCCGGACATTTCATGCCGCTGGATTTGCTGAAAAGCCAGTTCGAAGCGTTGGAAGAGCCGGGCGAAGATGAGCCAGATGTGATCCGCGTGAATATCGACCACAAGTTCGAGGGCGTGGTTGATCGCTGCGTAGCGGCTTTGCAGAAGCTGAATGCTAAGTAGGAAAAAGGTTTGCTCCTTCTCCTCTCAGAGGAGAAGGCTGGGATGAGGAGTGGTTTAATTCCGCGCTCAATGCAGCCAACCCCAACCCTCCCCAAAATAGGGGAGGGAGTAAAACCAACCCATCAATCCGGCTTCAAGCGATTGATATGAATAGTTAAAAACATAATTTCATCCGTGGTCAGCCGACAGCGGTGATTCTTCAGCACATAATCATTTATCTTTAGCGCGCATTGATAAGCCACGGGCATGGCGTCCTGAATTCCGGCGTAAATACTTTTATCATCATGATTCACTTCGGTGCGGTTTAATAAACGCAGCGAGAAGAATTTCAGGTGAGTGATAATGCGCTGATAGTCGATAGACTTTTCATCGTACTTGATGCGTAAATCATATTTGATGATGTTAAGAATATCTTTAATCATGCCTGCACTCTGCATGGTGCTTTGCATATTGTTGGTGGTGGCGTTGGCCAGATGCAGAGCAATAAAACCGGCTTCATCCTCGGGCAGCTCGCAATGCAATTTCTGATTAATCATCGCCAATGCCTCGAGGGCAACGGCAAACTCCGCCTGATAAAACTGCTTAATATCCCAGAGTAGGATGTTCTTTATCTCAATGCCTTTTTTATAGCGCTCAACCGCAAAGCTAATATGGTCGCTTAGCGCGAAGAACAGCGTCTCCTGCGCCTCGATATTGAGACGGCTTTTAGCTAACTTGATAATTTCCTGAGTAATAAATAAGCATTCAGTGGGAATAGCCGCCGTCAGTTGCGCCAGAATATCCGTCATGCCGCTGGCCTTTTTCACAAATTGGCTCTCGATATCTGCGGTATTCAGACTGTCTCCCAACTGCTTGCCAAAACCAATACCGCGGCCAATCGCCACCACTTCCTGTTGATCATCTTCCGTGGCAATCACCGCATTATTACTGAGTATTTTTAAGACTCTCATCCCAGTTTTCTCATGCCGGATAGATCCTTACTTTAGCGAGGGTTTTAAAAGGGTTATTGCCTATAAAAGCATTAAGGCGATAACGCGAAATGCGCTATCACCTTATTGGCAACAACAGACTGCTTATGGCGTTTATACGCCTTTAATCGCGCTTAAAGCGCATTATTTTTAATCACATCCGCATACCAGTAAGAGCTTAACTTACGAATACGCTTTAAATCTTTTAAATCAAATTCGTCACGATTAACATAAATTAATCCGTAGCGTTTAGAACAGCCCTGATGGGTGGAAATTAGATCTAGCGCAGACCAAGGCGTATAGCCAAATACCTCAACGCCGTCGGTGATTGCCAGCTGCATTTGCTCCAGATGGCGGCGTAAATAATCGATTCGGTAGTCGTCGTTTATTTCTCCGTTCTCATCCAGCTTGTCGAAAGCCCCCAGACCGTTTTCAGTAATTAATAGCGGCAAGTGGTAGCGATCGTAGATTTCACGCAGCGTGTTGCGAAAACCCACAGGGTCAATTTCAGTGCCAAACTGGGTGCGCGGCAGGTGGTCATTCGCCGCGCCGCGATGCACGCCATCTTCCCCTGATTTCAATAGCTTATTGCCGCCGCGAATCACTTCATCCGTGCCATCGCCCCGGCTGGCTTCCACCGCCTGCGTGGTGTAGTAGTTGAAGGCGATGAAGTCCGGCTTGCCGCTGCGCAAGATGTCCATATCTCCTGGCAAAATCTCCGGTGCGTAGCCCTTCTCTTCCATATAGCGCCACGCCAGCGTGTTGTATTCGCCGCGCGCCGCCATATCCAGATAGAGCCAGTTGCGGATGGCGTTGTAGTTGAACGCCGCCAGAATATCTTCCGGTTTGGAGGTGGCGGGATAAATCACCGCAATGTTCGGCGCCGGGCCGATTTTCGCGCCCGGAATTTTATTGTGCAGTGAATTCATCACCTTGGCCTGTGCCACCAGCATATTGTGGTTCTGCTGATAAAGGTTTTTCTTCTGATTCACCAGCTTTTCATCCAGCGTGCCGAGCGCCGCGCCCTGCAAAATCATCAGGTTTTGCTCGTTGATGGTCAGCCAATATTTCACTTTGCTGCCGTATTCATCAAACAGCACGTCGGCGTAACGGGCGAAGGCATCCACCGTTTCGCGGTTGTACCAGCCGCCCTTCTCTTGCAGCGCCTGCGGGAGATCGAAGTGATACATGGTGACGATCGGCACGATGCCGTGGCTGAGGATCTCGTCGATCAGCCGATGGTAAAAGTCGATCCCCGCCGGGTTAATTTCGCCACTGCCGTCGGGAATTATCCGCGTCCACGCAATGGAAAAACGGTAAGACTTCAGGCCAATTTCGGCGAACATCGCGATGTCTTCTTTGTAGCGATGATAGTGGTCGCTGGCGACTTTGAAGTCGGTGGTGCCTTCCGGGTATTCGCGGCGGGCGTCAATAACCGACGGCCCTTTTCCATCTTCATTCCATGCGCCTTCCACCTGATAAGCCGAGGTGGAAGCGCCCCATAAAAAGTCTGCTGGGAAAGGTTTAAGTTCCGAATATTTCACAATTTTTCTCCTTTAAGCATCAAGACAGCGTCAACAAGACATCCCCGGTATTGGCGGCGGGTTGACGCGTTTTATGGAAGGTTTTATAGCGGTCTGAATTGGCGATGATCACCGGCGTAATGGTGTCAAAACCGGCTTTTTCGATAGCGGCGAGGTCGAAGTCGATCAGCAAATCTCCGCGTTTCACGGTCTGATTTTCCTTCACGTGCATGGCGTAGTGCTGGCCGTTGAGCTGAACGGTATCCAGCCCGATGTGGATCAGGATTTCAGCCCCGTTGTCGGACAAAATATGCAGCGCGTGGCCCGAGTCAAACGTGGCGGTCACCACCCCGTCAACCGGCGAATAGACCTTGCCTTCGGTCGGCTGGATCGCGATACCATCCCCCACCACGCCGCTGGAAAACACTTTGTCATTGACCTGTTCGAGGGCCACCACGCGCCCGGTGACCGGCACCATAATGTCTTCGGCAATATCCACCGGCATTGCGGTAACTGGCTGAGGTTTCGCGTTTTTCTCAAGTGAAGAGCTTGGTGTCGGAGCCGTGGCCGACTCATCAATCGGGTCTTCAAAGCCGACGATGTAGGTCAGCACCGCCGCCATCACGAAGGAGATAACGATGCCGAGGATCAGCCCGCCGAAGCCTTCGCCGTAGAAAATCGGCAGGGTCAGCAAGCTGGGAATACCAGTAGAAATCGCCGCGCTGTTGGAGTACCCCACCACGCCGCCTCCGACCGCCGCGGCAATGACCGCGCAGACAAACGGCTTCTTCAGTTTTAGGGTTACGCCGTAAACCGCGGGCTCGGTAATGCCAAACAGCGCGGTGATAAAAGTACTTCCCGCCAGCGCTTTCATCTTTTTATTGCGCGTTTTGAACATCACACCAAGCACGGCCCCGGCCTGAGCAAACACCGCCGGTACCGTCGAGGCTTTCAAGGTGCTGCGCCCCAGCACGGTGATGTCGTTGATGATCACCGGCGTAAAGGCCCAGTGCATGCCGAAGATGACGAACACCTGCCATAGCGCGGCGAACAGTGCGCTGGCGATAATCGGGTTGTAGCTGAAGATGGCGACGAAAACGCCCGCCGCCGCCTCGCTGGTGTAAATCCCCACCGGCCCCAGCGTGACCAGCGTCAGCGGCACCATCACCACCAGCAGCAGGAACGGCGTGATGATGTTGCGCACGGTTTCATGAATGAACTTATTCAGCAGCCGCTCTAAGTGACACATGACATAAACCGACAGAATGATCGGTACCACCGTCGAGGTGTACTTCATCATCACCACCGGAATGCCGAAGAAAGTCACCTCCACCTGACGGGTGAACAGGTCAATCATCGACGGGTAAATCAGCGCTCCGGCAATCGACACCGCCACAAAGACATTGCCCTGAAAACGGCGCGCCGACGTGATAGCCAGCATGATCGGTAAGAAGTAGAACAGGCTGTCGGACGCGGCCTGAAGAATGATGTAAGTAGACTCGGTTTTGTCCAGCCAGCCTTGGGAAGTGGCGATGTTCAACAAGCCTTTCAGCACGCCGGCGGCGGCCATGGCTCCCAGCAGCGGAGTGAAAATCGCCGACACAATGTCAATCAGTTGCCCGATACGGCTGCCGCTGCGTTTGGCCGGTTTTTCGCGGCTTTGCGTGTGGTCATCCAGCACCGAGGAGATCTCCCCCAGTTGGCGATAAACTTCAGCCACGCGATTGCCAATCACCACCTGAAACTGGCCGGAGCCGGTCACGGTGGTGATCACGCCATCCAACTGCTCAATCGCGGCGGTGTCGGCTTTAGCGTCGTCGCGCAGGGAAAACCGCAGGCGCGTCGCACAGTGAACTACCGTCTCGACGTTGCTTTCGCCGCCGACTAACCGTAATAAATTTTCTGCCAGAGATTTGATATTCATCGTTTTTATCCTAATCAGCGAACTGACTTGCCAAATTTCGGCCAAAAAAAAACCTGATTCGAAGGCTGCCAGTTAAGACAGACTTCGAATCAGGTTTCGCTCAGGGCACTGCTCTGATAACGTCCCGGAAGCTCGTTTATAGCGTTGTCTAAATCTTCAAACAACAGCCGAAATAGCGTTCTGTGATAGGGCTCATAGAATGAAATTTGTGCAACAGCTCGGTTTTTGGCTCAAGACAGGAAAAGAGGGGCCGTCAGTGGCGCAGGCAATTTGGATTCGCACTGCGCGCAAGAACCCGAGCGTACACGTAGTACGTGAGGGTTATGAGCACAGCGCGGATTCAAAGTGGCAAGCAAACTAGGCCCAAAGGACTAAATGCTTCCGCCTGGGGAGATGGTGAAACCTACATCCACCATTTTCGGCGTCACCGCCTCGCCGCGCAGCCTTGCCAGCATTCTCTCGGCGGTAATTTGGCCCATGCGTTCACGCGGCGTCAGCACGCTGGCGAGCTGCGGCTCCATCGCCTGACCCATGTTGTGGCCGTGGAAACCGGCGATCGCCATCTGTGAAGGGATATGCAGACCCTGACGCTGGCATTCGAAAAATGCCCCTGCCGCCAAGTCATCATTGGTGCAAAAAATACTGTCGATTTGCGGCCAGTCCTGCTGCGCCTGCTTCAACAGCTCGGCCCCGGCAGAATAGCTCGACGAGCGGCTGGTCATTACGCTGTAAGGCACCAGCCCCGATTCGCGCATCGCCTGCTCGTAACCCTGCTGCTTAATCAGCGTTCGCTCATCCTGACGCGCGCCGAAATAGACCACGTGGCGATGCCCGCGAGCAATAATCTGCTGGGTCATTTGCCGCGCCGCCTCATAGTTGTTGAAACCGACGGCTAAATCGACGCAGGGCGAGACGCAATCCATCATTTCCACCACCGGGATGCCCGCCACTTCAATCATCTTCAGAGTGCGCGGGGTGTGATTGCGCTCTGACAAGATAAGCCCGTCGATATTGTAAGAGAGCAGCGACGTCAGCCGCTGTTCCTCGCGCTCCGGGCTGTAGCCGTAGTGCGCCAGCATGGTCTGATAGCCATGAATATCGGTGACGCTTTCAATGCCACGCAGCACTTCGGCAAACACTTGGTTGGTCAATGAAGGCAGCAGCACGCCGATGGCGCGGCTCTTGGCGTTGGAAAGAATGTCAGGGGCGCGGTTCGGGATATAACCCAGTTCATCAAGCGCTGCGGAGATTTTCTCCTGAAGCACGGCAGAAACTTGCTCAGGGTTGCGCAAATAACGGCTGACCGTCATTTTGGTGATGCCCACTTTGTCGGCAACGTCCTGAAGCACTGGCCGTTTTTTCTTGGATATTTTCAATTAGATAAAGCCAATGAACGGGTTGAGGGTTGATGTCGTGATCTTAGCAAAGTTTCAACCCGACGGATAACTGTACGTCGCGGCAATCAGAGGCGGGTCAACAAAAGAAGGAAGAAGCGAGCAATAAAAAAGCGACACCTAAGTGCCGCTTTTCGTTAGTTATCAGCGCTACTGGCACTGATTTCAGCTTACATCACCGTCAGACAGGCGGCAGGTCAAACAGCAGGATTTCGCTGTCATCATCGGCGTGAATCGACAGCGCGGTTTCATCCCAGATAGCAAAGGCGTCGCTGGTTGAGGCTTTCTGGCCGTTAATCTCAACGGTGCCTTTGACCACTTGGATCCACACGCGGCGTTCAGCTGAAATCTGATACACCGACTGCTCGTCTTTCTTCAGCGCCCAGCGAGAAAGCTCCATATCTTGGAACACTTTTAGCGAGCCGTCGCGCGCATCTGGCGACAGCACCAGTTGGCGGCCCTGAGGGGCGTCAAACAGACGTTGCTCATAACGCGGCTCAATGCCTTTTTTCTCAGGAATGATCCAAATCTGGTACAGATGCAGCTTTTTATCTGCACTGCCGTTGTACTCAGAGTGCGTCACGCCAGTACCGGCACTCATAATCTGGAACTCGCCCGCGTGGATCTGCTCTTTATTGCCCATGCTGTCCTGATGCTCCACGGTGCCTTCCAGCACGTAGGTCAGAATTTCCATGTCTTTATGCGGGTGCTTGCCAAAACCTTGGCCAGCGTCGATAAAATCTTCGTTAATCACCCGCAGCGCGGAGAAACCCATAAAGTTCGCATCATAATAATCGGCGAAGGAGAACGTATGCCAGCTATCAAGCCAGCCATGGTTTGCGTGACCGCGTTCTTGTGCTTTGCGTAAGTAGATCATGTTCAACTCTCCTCAATGTTTTCTCTAGTCTAGTCAACGCCCGAGAATAAGAAAGCGTAAAAATCTCACTCCTCTATTCAAATAATATGAACAAGTGTAGAGCGCTAAATTCAAAGGATTTGTAGGTGTTGAGAAGAGTTGGGAGAGTGAAGAAAGATAACTATTTTTCCCAAAATAATTCGTGTTGGGAGAGTGAGGAATCAAATATTTTCCCTAAATAGTTTGAGTTGTGGGAAGGCGGCAAATGAAGGAATCCCGATGAGCTTACACAGGTAAGTGATTCGGGTGACTGAGTGCAGCCAACGCACCCACAGCTCAAAATATGACGGGAAAAAAGGGATAAAAAAAAAGCCAGCACCCGGCTGGCTAAGAAACACTGGAAGCAATGTGAGCAATGTCGTGCATTCAGGAGACCCGTTTGACCATGGTGTGTGGCCATCTCCGGAACACATGACAATAATAATCATTATCATTCGCACTTGTAAAGCACTTTTTTTAGCCAAACTATTGATTGACTCTTTTTTAAAGACGGATAAATTCAGAGGTTATTCAAGCAGTAAACACCACACCCACTCTAAAAGAGGAAGTTGTTATGAGCGAGAGCGAGTCCGGCAAATCGAGTCAGTTTAGCGTCCGTCATTCATTACCAAGCGATGCTGCACAACTTAATCATCTTTATGCCCAGACTCAGCTTTACAGCGACACGCTACAACTTCCTCTGCCAACTCTCGCCCGTTGGGAAGAGCGGCTAGCGGACACTTCCCCGAGCCTTTTCAGCTATGTAGCGTGCGACGGCGAGCGGATCGTGGGGCAGATAACCTTAAGAATTGAGCCAAACCTGCGCCGCCGCCACGTCGCCTCCTTCGGCATGGGCGTGGACGCGAGTTATCACGGCCAAGGCGTCGGCAGCTTGCTGCTGAAAACCATCACCGACCTTTGCGATAACTGGATCAACGTGCGGCGCATCGAGCTGACGGTGTTTGTCGACAATAAAGCCGCGCTGGCGCTGTATCAAAAGTTTGGGTTTGAAATCGAAGGCACCAGCCCCTGCTTCGCCGTTCGCGATGGGAAATTCGTGGATGTGCACCATATGGGGCGCGTGACGCCTGGCGCGGTTTGATGGTTTTATCCCTCCCCTTTCAGGTGCTGGATAAAAACCACTCCTCATCCCAACCTTCTCCTCTGAGAGGTGAAGGAGCAAAACCAGCCGAACCCCTCCTAACCCACTGAATTTTATGTAATACCCCCTCCCAACCTCCCCCTTATCAGGGGGAGGAGCAAAAGGCCCTCATTTTCAGACCCTTTGTCGCGCTCGATACTGATATGCTCACAATACAGCCAATATTTTACAGGGAGTTAAAAATGGCATCAGTACCGCTTGCAGATGATCCCACCGATCAGCGTTACATTCAGGAGGGCATAGAATATGCCATTCAAAGCGGCTTTTAAGGTAGTTCATGGGATTGTCACAGCCGTTCTGCTGATTATCGTTGCGGGTATGTGGTGGCTCAACCAAACCGGAGATAACCGGGCGACGGATAAGCTACAGCATGTGGCCAAAATCAATGACCATATGTGGCTTTACATGACCGAAAGCCAAACTGGCGGCGCTACGGTCCCGAATAACTACCGGTTTTATCTGGCCGGTGAGCTGAAGGGAAGCGCCAGCGACATAGTCAAAAGTTTGGCCGAGGGCTATCCGTTCCTCTCCGGCAATGGGACCATTTCGGATATCACCGCCAACGCAGATAACCGAGTAACCGTAACCTATACCGGGAAGGTGTTTTCACTCGGGGAGTCTTCAACTTACACCTTTAACGGCCAGAACATCACCGCACCAATCAGCTATCACATCAATTAGCGGCAGAAACGGAAAAGCTCGCGCAAGGCGGGCTGATTCGCGTAAATGGTTTCTAAAGACCAAGATTCCCCGTTCTGTCACTTACCTGCAATTTTACTGTCATCCGTGCTGCTTATGGTCTGGTTAACTTCACCGGAGGACAAGCCTATGTTTAGCATGGACACCGTACTTCAGGATCTCGACCCGCAGCGTAAAACCCCTTCATGGCAGCTTAGCCTGCTGAAAACTCTGTTCCACGAGAAAGACTTCCACCAGCTTGCCGATCAGCATCGCCACCTCAAGGGCATGGATATGGTCGAGCAGGTTTTGGAGTATTTCGATATTCGCTGTGAACTGGCCGAGCGTGATTTGGAGCAGATCCCAAGCTATGGTCCGGTGGTGGTGATTGCTAACCATCCGATTGGCACCTTAGACGGACTGGCGCTGCTTCACGCCGTGGCCTCGGTGCGCCCAGATGTCAAAGTGATGGCCAACCGCCTGTTGTCACGCGTGGAGTCCATCAGCAGCTTGATGATTCCGGTGGATAATATGGGCAATCGCACACAGCGCTCGCAGGTCTCCGCGATGCAGGAGCATCTGGAAAATCAGGGCGTGCTGGTTGTCTTCCCAGCGGGAGAAGTGTCACGCCTGAGTTCGAAAGGCGTACGCGACGGCCGCTGGCATACCGGTTTTATTCGCATGGCCGCCAAGGTGCGCGCGCCCATTGTGCCGGTGCACATCAGCGGCAATAACAGCGCGCTGTTCTATCTCAGCTCGCTGGTTTATCGCCCGCTCTCCTCGCTGCTGCTAGTGCGGGAAATGTTCCGCCAGCGCGGCAACAGTTTGAAATTGCAGATTGGCGCGCGCATTCCTTATGCCAGCTGGCACGATGGACACACCCACGCCAATGATTTGGCGGAGCGTTTTCGTCGCCACGTTTATCGCCTTGGGCAAGGTAAAGAGGGGCTATTCCAGTCTGAGTCCGCCATTGCCCGCGCTGAAGACCGCGCCGTGCTGAAACGGGCGTTGGAAGGCAGTGAAAAGCTGGGGCAAACGCCGGACGGCAAGCTGATTTATCTCTATCGCCGCAACGGCGAGGACTATGTGCCGATCCTGCGCGAGCTGGGGCGTCTGCGCGAAATCGCCTTCCGCGCAGTGGGTGAAGGCAGTGGTCGCCGCCGCGACCTCGACAGCTACGACGACACCTATTATCACCTGGTGCTGTGGGATCCGCAGGATTTGGAAATCGTTGGCGCGTACCGTTTTATGCCGACGGCCGACCACGTGCAGGAGCACGGCATCGACACTATTTATAGCCAAAGCCTGTTCCATTACGGCCATCAGATGGACCCGATTTTAGCTCAGGGCATTGAGCTTGGCCGCAGCTTTATCCAGCCCGCCTACTGGGGGAAACGCGGCCTCGACTACCTGTGGCTGGGCATTGGGGCCTATCTGGCGAAGTATCCGCAAACCCGCTATCTGTTTGGCCCGGTGTCGATTTCCGGCGGCCTGCCGCTGGCGGCTCGCGACCTGCTGATTGCCTTCTACCGGATTTACTTTGCTCCGACCCTGCCGCTGGCGACTTCGCGCCACCCTTACCCGGCTTCGCTGCCCGACGTGCTGGCGCAGTTCTCCGGCGAGGACTATGCCGAAGACCTTCAGCGCCTGAAAAGAATGTTGAGCAATCTGGGCTGCGCCATTCCGCCGTTGTACAAGCAGTACACCGAGCTGTGCGAGTCGGGCGGCGTGCAGTTTATCGACTTCGGCTCGGACCCGGCGTTTAATAACTGCATTGACGGGCTGGTCTTAGTAGATTTAAGCCAACTAAAAGCCGCCAAGTTTGATCGCTATATTGGCGTGCATCAGTGCCAGAAATCGGCCTAAAACCGCCCTTTTCCAGAGATTTTTCCCCTTTCCACTTATCTTCAGATGCGTCCTACAAGCAGGTAGGACGCACCTGACTGCCGACGTTATCTTCATTCCCTATATTGCGTGACAGCACCACTCAGTACGCCAGCTTCGCGGCGCGCCGGGTGTTTATCCCTCATATTCCGCGCGCCTGATTTTCTAGGACATGGAAGCTGTCACTGAAGAGCAAAACGTCATGAATAAAGTCTTTCGCGTTATCTGGAACAGCGCCACGCGCTGCTATACCGTCGCCTCAGAACTGGCCACTGGCAAAACCAAATCCAGCACGACTGGTCTGCTGGCTACGGCGGTCTTACTGACCTCATTCTCAGCTGCGGCTGACACCAACCCTCGCTTAATCATCTCTGGCGGTACCGCAAGCTATGATGCCTATGACATCGCCACCACCGGCACCTCGGAGTTCGGCCTGCAAGTTAACAACAGCGGCGACCTGACTTACACCAACGGCCAAGCCACTACCTCTGGCAGCGCGGCTTACGTGGCGCTGGTTCAGGGCACCTCCTCACTGCTGCTGGACAATGTCACCCTCACCTCATCCGGCCCTAACGCCCACGTACTGTATGCGTCGGGCGGCTCAACGGTAAATGCCAATAACTTGAATTTGATCGGCACGGGCGTCACTACTTATGGCATTAACTTACTGAGTGGCAGTCAGTTCACCGGCACCAATGTGCTAATTAACAGCACCAACTCCGGTATTTTGGTTGCCGATTCCACCCTGAATATCGACACGCTGAATGTCACCACCAGCGGCACTAACGGTTATGGCCTGCGCTACACCGGCGCTGCCACGGCGGATATCAAAGATGCCAGTTTCAGCACAGCAGGTTTTGGTGCCAGCGGCCTTCTGGGACAGGCGGGAAGCCTCACCGGCAGTAATATCACTATCGCCACTCTCGGCGACAGTGCCCGTGGCATTTTAACCACGGGTGCTAATACCCAAGCCACTGTTGATACCGTCAACATCTCGACGCAGGGGGCCGGCAGCTATGGTATTCAAAACGCGTCAACCGGTACCGGCGGAGTTTCCGTAAGCAACGCAACCATCAACACATCGGGCAACGGCTCAAGCGCTATTTACACGCAAAGCACCACCACAACCGCCAACAATGTCGCGCTGACCACCACCGGTAGCAGCGCGCGCGGCGTGTTGATCAATGGCGTGGGGTCCCAGGTCACCGTCGACGGCGGAACTATCACCACTTCCGGCGCGGGCAGTAATGGCGTTCAGGGAACGACTGGCACGATAGCTAATATCAGCAATATGGATCTCAATATTAATGCCGTCGGCAGCGTGGACTACAACGGCGCAACGGGCCTCTATTCCGGCGCTGGCGCGGTGATTAACGCTGACAGTCTGAATATCAATGCCAATAGCTCTGCCATGTGGCTGACGGGCGGCACCATTAATGCCAATAATATCAATATGGTACAGACCGACGGCCAATACAGCGCAGTGCTGGGCGGCATCCTCAATTCAACGCTGAATTTAACCAATGCTGATATCACGCTGGCGGTAGCGAAATCTCAAGCTATGTACCTCGACCACTCAACCGCAAACCTTGACGGCGTGCGCATCACTGGTGCACAGGGCGGCAACGGCATGACCATCAATAATGACGGCACGCTGCTGGCTAAAAACCTCGATCTCGCTATCGACAATGTGAATGACGCTGAAAACGCCGCCGTGCTGTTGAGCAATGGCTCAGGGCTGAACACCGCCAGCTTCGAAGACTCACGCTTGGTATACAACGGCGCAGAAGCCATTGGCATTCAAGCCACCAACGGCGTACAAAGCGCGACGCTGAAAAATACCCTGCTCTCCACTGACGGCACGGCTTTGCGCGCTGATGTCACCCCGTCGGCAGATGACTTAACCTTTAATACTGCGTCACTGAATGTCACCGCAGACGGCTCAAGCATCATCGGCCAGAAATATTTGATGGTCGGCGGGCAAGCCAACGACGGCGACATCACCGTCGGTGACATCAGCCTGACCGCCACCAACGGCTCACAGCTGAGCGGCGATATCGCCATCGACAGAGATTTCACCGACAGCAGCACGCTGGCGCTGGATAACTCGGTATGGAAAGGCGCGTCCGCAGGCTTGCAGACTCTGAACCTGAGCAATGGTAGCCAGTGGACCATCACCGGCGATTCCAATGTCGGCGAACTGAATCTCAACGACAGCACCCTGATGTTCAGCCACGTGAATGACAACTTTGAAACCCTGACCGTCGACGGCAACTACAGCAGCAACGGCGGCACGCTGGTGATGAACAGCATTCTGGCGGATGACGGCTCGGCTCACGATAACCTGAAGATCACCGGTGACACCTCTGGCGATACCAATGTGGTGATGAACAAAGCCGGCGGCAGCGGCGCGCAGACCATTCAGGGGATTGAAGTTATCTCCGTAGGCGGCAACTCGGCGGGTGAATTCAACCAGCAGGGCCGTATCGTGGCGGGCGCGTATGACTACCATCTGGTGCGCGGAACCGGCAGCAACAACAAAAACTGGTATCTGATCAGTGATACCAACGTCGTTGCGCCAGTTGACCCAGTGGTTCCGGTTGACCCTGTAACACCTATCGACCCAGCTAAACCGGTTGACCCAGTAACACCTGTCGACCCAGCAAAACCGGTTGACCCAGTCACGCCTGTCGACCCGGCAAAACCTGTTGACCCAGTCACGCCTGTCGACCCGGCAAAACCTGTTGACCCTGTAACACCTGTCGACCCGGCAAAACCTGTTGACCCAGTCACGCCTGTCGACCCTGCTAAACCGGTTGAGCCCGGCGAAGAAGTCACTCCCGTTAAACCAGTGGTTCCTGTGGATGCTGTGATGATCACCCGTCCGGAAGCGGGCAGTTACCTCGCCAACATCGCGGCGGCGAACAACATGTTTACTCTGCGTCTGCAAGACCGTGGCGCAGAAACGCTGTACCGCGATGCTATCACCGGCGAGCAAAAAACCACCACCATGTGGATGCGCAACCTCGGCGGCCACAACACCAGCACCGACAGCAGCGGCCAGCTGAAAACGCAGACTAATCGCTATGTGCTGCAAATCGGTGGCGAGCTTGGCAAGTGGAGCTTCGATGGCAACGACAGCCTGAGCTTCGGCGCCATGGCGGGCTACGGTAATGCACAAAGCAACACCGACTCCAAGGTCACTGGCCATCGTTCGAAGGGTCAGGTGAATGGTTATAGCGTCGGCCTCTACAGCACTTGGTATCAAAATGCCGCGACACAAACTGGCATGTACCTTGATAGCTGGGCGCAGTACAGCTGGTTCAACAACAGTGTGAAAGGCGATGATTTGCCACAGGAAAGCTATAAATCCAAGGGCGTTAGCGCGTCAGTGGAGAGCGGCTATCGCTGGAAAGTGGGCGAAGACAGCGCGAAAAACAGCTACTTCATCGAGCCAAACGCACAGTTTGTCTGGAGCAACATCAAGGCCGACGACCTGACCGAAAGCAACGGCACGCAGGTCAGCAGCCAAGGCAGCGGCAACCTGCAATCTCGCGTCGGGGTTCGCGCCTCGATGAAAACCCACAGCGAGAAGCAGCAAGCCAGCTTCCAGCCTTACATCGAAGCCAACTGGATCAGCAACACCCAGAACGCCGGAGCCACTCTCAATGACGTGAGCATCGAGCAGCGCGGTGGCAAGAACATCGCCGAAGTCCGCGCCGGTGTTGACGGCAAGGTCAGCGAACGCGTCAATCTGTGGGGTAACATCGGCCAGCAGATGGGCAGCGAGAGCTACCGCGACAGCAGCGCAATGGTCGGAGTGAAGGTAAGCTTCTAAAGGCCAATAGAGTCAACATCACGCCAAAGGCGCAGGAAACTGCGCTTTTTTTCGTCCTTAACTTTATTATTGACACGCATGTCAAGATTCCATAGAGTTTCAATCATTGACAACAGTGTCAAAAATAAAAGGTGAGATCATGTCAGATAATAATGCAGTTGCAGCAGTCACCGGTTTTTTTACTGAAGTATGGCAAAACAAAAACCCAGAAATGGCGGACAAATTCGTCACTGAATCTTTTGCAGTGACTTCTGGCGGGAAAGTGATTGGCCCGCGTCCGGTATTCAAACAATGGGTGAGCGGCTTTTTAGCCTCTATCAATGACTTTAGCTTTGAAATTATTGAAATATTTCAGAATCAAACTGGCGATCGCGTCACGGCTCGCTGGCGGGTAACCGGGAAAAATAACGGTTTCATGGGTACCGAAGCCTGTCAGTCACCGATTGATATGACGGGCACGGCGGTATTTCACGTGCTGGAAAATGGATTGCTGCAACACAACTGGGTAGAGCGTAATGCCCACGAAGTGTTCCAATCCTTTAAAAAATAAGACAATTAAACGCGGGCTAGGTGAGAAACCTATGCCCGCCCTTCACAAGAATTCGCTAATGAAACTACCTGAGAAATATAGCCATTTTATCTTTGGGATCATTCAATCCTGCCTGACCTGCGCCATTGCGGCGACCATCAATAATGCGCAGGGAATATTGCGCGAAGGCGGCGTAATTCATTGGATCAACAGCTTTTTACTCTCATGGGCCGTTATGGTCCCGGTAGTTATTTTCATCGCACCCTATGTTCGTAAGCTAACCATTAAGCTTACTCAGCCTTAAATAACGTGCTCAACAAGGAGTGAGCCACGTTTTGCAGCCTTTGTTTATCTTGGTAAGTTCGCTCGATCACCACTAACCCACGGGTCAGGGTGACAATCAGCTGGGCTGCCGCGATGGGATCAAGCGCTAAATTATCTTGCTCATCCGCACGAGAAATACGCTCACTCAGGGCTGTTTCGATGTCATCTAATAGAGCTTTAACTTGGGCTTTTATGGCCTCGTCAGGCGCTTCGGTACCCACGATAGTTTTGGTACTTAGGCAGCCACGCGTAGGTGTACCTGTGGTCATTGAGTTGATGGCGAAATCGAAAAAACTCTCCAGCGCGCCGCGTAAGGTCGGAGCTTGTAAGGTGGCGAGCATCTGTTCGACATACTTCGCACGATAGAGGCTAAACACACGCAAAAAAATCACATCTTTATCGCCATAAGCGTTGTACAGCGAGCCGCGCTGAACGCCCGTTTCCTCGGCGATATCCTTCATTGTTGTGTCAGAGTAGCCCTTGGCCCAAAAAAGTTTGAGCGCCTTATCCAGCATCTCTTGCTCGTTAAATTGACGAGTCCCCGCCATAGCCGCCTCTTTTTTGCAGTGCAATGTTATGGGGCAAAGTAGACAACAACCTTGACAAGAGTGTCAAGGTTGTCTTTGGGGGAGAGTTAAGCCCGCAACCTAACGTTGGCGTCCATTCCCATGCTGCGCAGGCGTGCGTCGAGGGCTTTCATGCATTTGTCATAGCCGCCGGGGCCTTGCAGCGGGTCGGGGATGTCGGCCAGATAGCCAATCTTCCTGCCGATCATCAGGGTTTCCATGATGCTGTGATGACCGGAGAGGGTCATCAGCGCTGCGTACATGATTAGAATCTTCTCACGGGTCTGTTTCTCCTGCGCCGAGCACTGGGCGAAGGGTTTCGACATCTCCAGATGCTGGATAACAAACTGCCCTGTTCCCGAAGCACCGGCGATAAACGGCGTGCCGCTGGCCTTAAAACGCTTGGCCGTGTCAGAGTTCGGCATGCGCTCATTGCTCGATTTCGCATGGTTGATGCGCTGCGGGAAAAAGTTCTCCGTCGAAGGGCGGCGGTTCAGCGTGTCGACAATTCCCGCGTGGCGGTTCTCGCGACTGCTGCTGCGCACCTGATCGGAACGAATTTTCTGTCTGCCGCGATCGGTAAACACCGACTGGGAGCGAATTTGCTTGGAGACGGCGGGCTTGTAGTAGTTCATCGCGTTGCCGAGCACGTCGATAGTTTGCTTGATAGAACCCTGCAAACGGTTCGCCAGTACCTGACTGCTTTCGCCTGACCGCGACCACTCTTTCAGCTCACGCTCCAGCTCCCCGGCCTTCCTTAAACCACGGTGCAGCTCGGACACCGTGGCTTTATCCATCCCCGCAGTGAACTCGCCGAAACGGCTTTCACACGAGCGCAGCGTGCCAATCATCTGATGCATATGGTTGACCAACAGGCTGGACTGGCTGCTGCTCATGTTGCTCCACAAATGCACGGCCCAGCGCGATTCCCGCTGAGTGGCAGCCACGTCATTGCCGCGCACGTCAAACTTCGGCGGCGTGGCGGCAAGGGTGTTGGCGCGAGGGCGCGAGGTACTTTGCGCCGGAGCAGGTGCCGGTGCCCGACTGGTCGAAGGCAGCGGATTACGCCTGACTTCCTGCTGGGCCAGCGGATGCAAATTGCTCTGGCGCGGCGGCTCATAGGCCGGTAGCGGAATAGTTTTCGGATGCGGCGGCGGTGGCATCGGCACATAGTCGTAGTGCCGATTATTGCTGGTCGACGCATAGAGGTTATTTATCGGCGGCGGCGGCATCGGAACATGCACCGGCGGCAGCGGCACATTGTTTGGACGCGGCGCGGGCGGCATCGGCCCCCAGTTGCCATTATTAGGCTGTTGATAAATCTGCTGATTATTCGGCAGCGCGGGCTGCTGATAAATATAATTTTGCGGATGAGCAGGCGGTTCGGGCGGCCGATAAATGTAATTATTATTCGGCATTCCGTAGTTATATGGGTTTGGCATGGTGAGTATCCATTCGATTCGATGATGACTATCAAAGTTGTCTTCAGATGACGAAGATTTTGAGTGGACAATAATTTTGGTTAGTTCCGCCTGCTGTGCAGGAATCAATCAGACCGGTGTTTTCTGCCCCTGCTCACTCCCCACGTCATTAGTGATTCCAAGTCATAAATGAAATGACTTCCGTGCTCTCGTAAAGCGGCGGCAAACCACCCACAATTCTCCCACGCATTCTTCGGTACAGCTTCGCACCACCATGCGCCGCGCTTTCCGGCGTTGAATTTCCAGCGTTGGCACCCTCTTTTTAATCAGCCTAGCCAATAGGATCATGTATGAGTCATATCGCCGTACTCGGCCTTGGCGCGATGGGATCGCGCATGGCCGCTAATTTACTCGCCGCCGGACACCAAGTGACGGTGTGGAACCGCACGCCTGCCGCTGCTGAGGCCTTGGTCAGCCAAGGCGCGGTACAGGCATTCACCCCAAAACAAGCCGCAGAGGGCGCGGATTTCGTGATTGCCATGCTGCGCGATGACGTCGCTTCACGGCAGGTTTGGCTTGATGCCGGAACCGGCGCCATCCTCAGCATGAGACCAGGCGCTATTGCCATTGAAAGCTCGACCCTTTCGCCTGATTGGGTGAAAGAGCTGGGTATGCGTCTCGAAGTGAAAGACATTTCGCTGCTGGAGGCCCCGGTGTCCGGCTCGCGTCCGCAGGCCGAAGCGGGCCAACTGGTGTATCTGGTGGGCGGCGATGAGCAGGTGCTGGAACGCAGCCGTTCACTGCTTGAAACGCTGGGTTCGGCGCTGCATCACGTCGGCGGCCTAGGCAACGGCGCGCTGGTTAAACTGACCACTAATGCCCTGCTGGGTATTCAGGTGGCGGCGCTGGCGGAGATCATCGGCCTGCTGAAACACAATGACGTTGACCCAGCACAGGCCCTGAAGGCGATGTCCGCCACCAGCGTGTGGTCGCCAGTCGCCACGGTGATGTCCAACAGCATGCTGAGTGGCAACTTTGCGCCGATGTTCCCGGTTGAGCTGATCGAGAAGGATTTTGGCTATGCCCTGCAAGCAGCGGGGTCGCTGAGTTCCGCCCCGACCACCTCCGCCGCGCGCGACGTTTTCCGTCAGGCCATGGCGCAGGGGCTTGGTCAGGAAAATATGACCAGTATTGTGAAGCTGTTTAGTCAGGAATAAGCCTTTAGCCGCGCCACTCTGGGGGTCAGGGTGGCGCTGATTCAATTCAACCGATTCGGGCTAGCCCTTCACTTGGCAGAGGCGGCGCGGCAACTTCCGCGATAATCATCCGCCATGCCCATTCTTAGCAGCAGGTCGTGGCCGATGTAATTACTCCAGTTGAAGGAGTTTTGCAGCACCACCACGGCGTTCTGATGCTGTTTATCAAAGCCGATATAGCTGGAGTAGCCGCCAATATAGCCCACCTGATACGTGATGGTCTGGCCGTATTGGTGGTCGGTAACCCAGGCGATATTGGCCGCTTCGATGTCTCGGGCGAAGTAGATTTGTTCGGTAACGTTAATCGCCGCGTTGAGATCGCCGGTGTGGCTGTCGCTGATGTGGGCGCGTAAATACTTCAGCAAATCATCAACATTGCTATAAAGGCTGGCCGCGCCGACCATGTTGTTGGAGAAATGCCAGTCGGGCACCACGTCGCCACGAGGAATAAACTTCGGCTGGTCGCCAGCGTGACCAATGGCGCGGAAAGGGTAAGTTTTGAGGCTGGTCGCGGCAAAGCTGGTGTTGTTCATTTGCAGCGATTTGAAAATAAAATCGTAGGAGAGCTGCTGGATATCTTCGCCGGTTTTGAGCTTCAGAATGTAGCCCAGCAGGGCGTATCCCAAATTGGAGTATTGCGGCTGCATGCTGGCCGGGCGGCGGAAAGAGGATAAGTCGTTCAGCACGGCATTGCTGTCCAGCTCGCGGTAAAAGTTATCTCCGGTATACAGATACTTGAGGAAGCTTTCCAGCATGTCGCTATTCATGTTTTGTCTTGGCAAGCCGGAGGTGTGGGTCGCGAGTTGCAGCAGGGTGATATTTTTGGCATCGGCACTCAGCGGGGTGTTTTTCGGCAAGAGATCGACCAGCCTGTCGCTCCATTTCAACTGGCCTTTATCCACCAGCCCGGCAATCACCTCGCCGGTCACGCCTTTACTCACCGATCCCAGCGCGAACAGGGTTTCGCCATCGATTTTGTAGCCATTCACCGCGTTGGTATAGCCATACCCCCAGCTTCTGGCCGGGCCGTTGTGGTGGATTATCCCCACCGCCAGCCCGCTGACTTTTTCCTGCCGAAGATAGCGATGCACCACGCCATCCACCATCCCATCAATATTCTGGGTGCAGCTCAGCTCCCTGACCTGTTCGGGGTGCTCATCCACCTGCATTTCAGACAAGGTGCCGCATGACGCCAGTAGAGCAGGCAGCGCGAGGGCCAGCCAGCGGGATTTCACCATGTGGGAGCAATAAAGTGAGTGTTCATGGCTGGTTTAGAAAGGGAAAAAGTCGGCTTTCTGGCACTGGTAACACTCCCCGGCGAAAAGTTTAAAAAACAATTTCAATTAATTAGAGGTAGATCCCAGCGCATTCTACTCAAATCCCAGCTCGCCACTATAGGATATATGGCCTAAATTTCCCTCAGGAGGCGCGTCATCATTCGCAGCCTCAACCGTGCCCAGTCAGCCCAAATCCAATCCCAGGCTGGTTTAGCTGAACACTCGATTTATGGTATGAAAGGGTAAGGGCCTCAGCACAGAACAGGGTTGAAGTATGATTAAGATAGTCGGTTGGTTACTGCTCACCCTCGTCTCTAGTGGCGGACTGGTAGCCTATTTTCTACAGCAGCAATATGAAGAGAAAAGCGCCGAATTTCGCATTCTTTATCGCGATGTGACGATAAAGCTGTCGCAGCATGACGCAATCATTCCCCTCTTGCCGGCAAATCGGCCAGAGTGGGAAGTACAAAAGCTCTTTCCGCAGATTATTCGCTGGCGTCAACACTCGGGTATTGAGCCGCGGCGGTCCATTGTGGCCGAGAAGCAGGGACGCTATTGGCTCAATATTGACAACCAGTCGCTGTTGATAGATCTCAATAGGCTGATCAGCGATGTGGTGGAAAAAAAACCGTTCAAACATCTGACGATACAATGGAATAACGCGACGCTATTTGAGCAAGGTGCCGCAAGTCCAAATGATTATTGGCGCTGGGAGAAAGAGATCAGCAGCCAGTCGCAGCCGTTTATGCTGACTGCCGACGATCAGCCCAACTGGGCCGAAATGCCTTGGCCGCTGATACTCACTCCGGCCCTGTTCTGGGGGCTGGTGTTGTACCTGATTAACCAATATCGGGCCAACAAACGCCGTCGCGATATCGCCGATATGCGTAACCAATACGCCGAGCTGACGCGGCTCAATACGATGGGAGAGTTGGCAGCAGGCATCATGCACGAACTGAATCAGCCACTTACCGCGATATTAAGCTACAACCAAACCGCGCTGCGCCTGATACAACAACAACGCACCGAGCAAGTGCCGTCGCTGCTTGATGCCGCCGTGGTGCAGATCAAACGTACCGATGCGCTATTGCAACAGTTCCGGCAGAAGCTGACCAGCCAGCAGGCTGACTATCAGCCGATTGTTTTGGCGCGACTTTGGGCACAGGTGATCACCCTGCTGGATACCGAAATCAGCAGTAAAAAAATCAGAGTGAGCAGCCATATCCCTGATGATTTACCCGTGCTGTTTGCACCGCCGCTTTGGATTGAACAGATACTGCATAACATTGTTCATAATGCCGTGCAGGCGCAAGACGACAATGCCGCAGGCACGGCTTGGATCAATCTGGCGGCACAGACCTCGGATAACGGTATTTCGATCACCATCACCGACGGCGGTCCGGGCTTGTCAGAGCTTGCCTTGCAACAGGTCTTTATGCCGTTTTTCACCACCCGCGCCGCTGGCATTGGTCTGGGAATGGCCCTGACTGAAACGCTGATACAGCGCCTTAACGGCAGCATTAATGTGTGCAATATCGCGGGACTGGGCGGTGCTAGCTTTACCCTCTGGTTGCCGGTTCATCCTCAGGAGGAGTAATGGAAAAGTATATTTATCTGATTGATGACGAACCGGCGATTGGCGCCTCGCTCAGTGCCCTGCTGGGTACCGTCGGTTGGCAAACCAAAGCCTACGACAGCGCGCTCTCTTTTCAACAAAGCGTGGGCGAACTGCATACGCTCGCCGGTTGCATGCTGTTGGATATCAGAATGCCCGGTAAAACAGGGCTAACGCTATTGGACGAGTGGAAGCAGCAAGGGTTGGCGATCCCGGTGATCATCATGACCGGGCATGCCAATATTGAGTTATGTCGTCGCGCATTCAAAAATGGCGCGTTTGAATTTCTGACTAAGCCGATTGATGCCGATCTACTGTTTGAAACCATCGGAACCGCGCTGGAATTGCAAGACGCCTCGCAGGCCAAGCAACAAAAAATACGGTTGAAGCAAAGTAAACTCGCCACCCTGACTGCCAGAGAGTTGGAAATTTTCGAGCATATTATGTTGGGGAGCTCGAGTAAGGAGATTGCCCGCATCTATTCGCTCTCTCCGCGCACCGTAGAGGCTCATCGTGCCAATATTTTTACCAAGCTTGAGGTCAACTCACTGCCAAAATTAATTAATGAATATGGCGAGATAGCCTTATTGAAAAAGGAGTGAATGCCGCCCTTTCTCCGGCCGTCAGATTTTTCTCTAAGTAAAACTACCTAATAACCTAGGTGATCGCGCCAATAGTTAGCTTCCCTTATCCTCTTTAGACTCCTTGCTATCCCACAGTGTTATCAAGGAGCACATTCACATGAAACTTATTGTCACCGGTACTCTCTTGCTCGGTAGCCTGATGTCATTCACCAGTGCCGCCAGCGGTGTTTTAACCGAAAAAAACCTTTCTCTCGAACTGGCCGACAAACTGGCACAAAGCACCATTCAGGCCTGCAGCACAGGTAACTACAACGTTGCCGTTACCGTGGTCGATCGCGCCGGTACGCCGCTGGTGATGAAGCGCATGGACAACGCCGGTCCTCATACCGTCGATGCCAGCCGTATGAAGGCGTTTACTGCGCTAACCACCAAAACTGCCAGCGAAAACGTGATGAAGAATGCTCAGGCTAACGCCGGAGCCGCCAACTTGCGTGACATCCCTGGATTCTTATTACTGGCTGGCGGTGTTCCAGTGAAGCAGGGAAATGAAGTTATTGGTGCCATTGGCGTCGGTGGCGCCGGGCGGAAATCTTGATCAGCAGTGCGCGCTTGATGCCTTGAAAAGCAACGAATCCAGCCTGAACGCTGGTTAATTCCATCCCCTTTTATTCTCTACTCAAGGAGCGAGAAATGAACATCAAATTAGCCTTATCCACTCTGCCGCTGATCTTGGCTTCGGGCAGCGTTATGGCTGCTGATTTCGCTGAGGGCTATTACGGCTCGGCAAGATATCTGCAAATCGAGCAACGTGCTAAAGAAATGGACACCAGCGCCCGTCCCGGCGTAGGTCAGTTTGTCAGCGGCCAAGAAAAAGAACATTTTGGCGGTGCCGCCATTGCCGGTGGTTATCAATTTGGTAACGGCTGGCGCACGGAAGCCGAGTATACCTTTAAGAAAAAATCGGAATACACCAGCGGCTCCAGCACCTTCGCCACCAGCTACAACCATATGAAAGTCGACGCAGAGCGCCTGATGTTTAATGCTTATCACGACTATGCGCTGGGCTACGGCGTATCGCTGTACGGCACTGCGGGGCTGGGTATCAGTAAAATCAAGGCTGGGGGCTGGCAGGGCGTCGACTCGCGTGAGTATGCTTCAAGCACCCAAACCAACCTTACATACACTATCGGTGGCGGCGTCAGCTATGCGCCGGTGGAGCGTGTGACTTTCGATCTGGGTTATCGCTATGTCGATATGGGTAAAATTGAAAGCGGCTACAATGATTTCGCCAACGCCCGCGGTTTGAAAGATGAGCAAATGAAAGCTCGCTTGGTCTCCAACGAGTTCACTCTGGGCGTGCGTTATCTGTTCTAATTAGAAACGCATTCTCAACCTATATTGAAAAGTGGCGCCTTGAAGATCATTCAAGCGCCACTTTTTTATTTTTGGAAGGGTGTAATGCGAATTAGCGGTGCTTTGATAACGCTGGGTGACATGCTTTATTAATTATTTATTAAGAAAAGATACTCCACAGTAAATCAGTGCATTGTTAATATTTCCATTAAGATTCTCTATAAATTCCCACCTCGTTTTTTACAATAAATTTTATAGCATTTATGTCAGAAAGATTATCTACACGCTACATATTGACGAACTAAGAATAACATCCCGAACCCTGCCTTTCACTCCAACCATGAAATCCTCTTAATAAATGACCGCAAAATTATCTTTTTATCCTTTCTTCAAAAGTGGTAGTAATTGCTTCCTCAATTAATCGTTAGTGGGCTTCTTCATAATTAGTTAAGTAAATCGCTATATTTTTTATTTTAACATTGAAATACATGCGTTATTAATTTCCTGCGTATATCAGTTTTCCTGTTGGACAAGATTGTTACGCAGTGAGAGATGGTGAGCTGGCAACATATCAAAAACCAGATCTCCGAGCTATAACAGCGGCCCTCAGAAGCCTCCTGCCACTCCCCATGTTAGCTCCTACACTACCCATAGAATGCAACTCTATCCATTGAAAAATAAGCGAAATTATTCACCACAACCACCACCCTTTATTTATTATTTCTACATATATTCTGTTAATTATCTGGCTTCCCGTGGATGAGGCTTTGGAAGATAATTCCTCCCATCAAATGGCCGCTGGGTAATACACCACTGCCATTAAATTTATAGGCATGAGGATAAACACTCATTTAAGTCGAAAACATCACGCAATGCTCGGCCATTACATTTTGGCACAACACCAATTAATCCGCCCGATGCATTATCAAAAGGTTTTTATTGTTATGAAAAGAAAATCAATTAACCTCGCCCTGATTATTTCCAGTGTACTGTTACCTTTATTACCTAACATCTCTCATGCCACCGGCATGGTACCGGAAACTACTGTCTTATTAATTGATGAGGCTGAAGGCGGCGGCAGTATGAACGTCAAAAATACTGACGATAAAGCTGCCCTGCTTTACACCACTATTCAGGAAATTGACGGCAGCAGTAATAAAGGCGCGATGCTCGTCGCGACCCAGCCGATTGTCCGCCTTGAAGCCGGTCAGACGCAGCGCGTGCGCTTTGTGCTGAACACCACAGAACCACTGCAAGTTGAGCAATATAAGCGCGTGATTTTTGAAGGTATTCCTCAAGCTAAAGCCGTCGGTAAAAAGCAGATTATCACCACTATTCGTCAGAATCTTCCGGTGATTATCCACCCTAAAGGCCTGCCGGAATTCACTACTCCATGGGAAAAACTGGAGTGGAAAGCACAAGGCAATGTGCTGACAGTGACCAACCCAAGTCCTTACGTGGTTCGCATGTCTCCACAAGTTGTCACCAAACCGTCCAAAATTTCAGGCAGTTTTGACAAAACCTTCATCCTACCGGGCGAAACCCTGACGGTGCATCTGAAAAGTTCTACCACTGATAAGCAAGTGGAGATGTTCCCTGCATCTCGTTTCGGATTCGAAGTGGGTAGCTACGCCGCCTCGATGAAATAAAGGTAATACAGGTTTTATTTAACCCTGAATTCAAGCCTCGGGAAGAGGCTCTGCCACCCTATATTGAGACAGCAGATAGTGATCGTTATGGATAATAAGTATGTATCAGGGTTAATAATGTTGAGCGTCATGGGCGCTAACGTGGGAAATGCTCAGGCGGCGGAGCCAGTTGCAGCCATCACCCCGACGCCCGCCCCAATTGAGACGGCGGCTATTACCCCGACGCCCGCACCGGTTGAGACGGCAGCCATTACCCCGACGCCTGCCCCGATGGAGACGGCGGCTATTACCCCGACGGTGGCTGGTACAGAGATTGCGCTGAACTTTGATGTGGAAACCCTACGCTCACGTGGCGTTGACCCATCAGTCGCCAAATATTTTTCCCGCCGTGCGCGATTTTCGCCCGGCACCAAAATGGTAGGTTTTTCCCTCAACGGTGACCCGAAAGGCACTATTCCTGTGACATTTGACAGCCAGGGACAACCTTGCGTTGATCGTACGTTCTTGCAGGCGGCCGGGTTAAAAATCCCTCCGAAAATGGTCCACGCGCCATTCCCTCTGGAGATCGCCGAGCCTGAGCAAAAAGCGCAGGCCGCACGTCCGGCAGAAGTAAACATTGTCCTGCCCGAAGTGGCACCCGAACAGGAGAACGTGACGCAGGTCTGCTACGACTATGCCACCGCCTTCCCGGGGACCATATTCAGCCTGTTTCCGACGGAAGACCGTATTGAACTGGTCACCCCGCCGGGAGCATTACAACCCTCGTCCAGGCAGACGGGTCATTACAACACCGGCGGCACGGCGGCCTTGCTGAACTATTCGCTGTTTACCAGTAACAACAGCTTTAACGGCGGGAGCAGCAGTTACAAGCAGGGCATGTTTGAGGCGGGATTTAATGTTCATGACTGGTTGTTGCGCAGCAAGCAGATGGTCAGTGAGTCCGACGGTACTTATAACCGCGATGCGCTTTATACCTATGCACAACATACCTTTACCGGCATCAAAAAGATTGCGCAGGTCGGCCAGATTAACGTCAGCAGTACCCTCTTTTCTGGCAGTGCAATTAACGGCGCGCAATTGGTTCCAGAAACGGCACTGGATGACAACGGCGGCAGCGGCGTCACCGTCACCGGCATTGCACAAACTCCGCAGGCGCGCGTGGACATCAAACAATCCGGGGCCCTGATTTACTCGACGCTGGTCCCTGCCGGGCCGTTTACCCTCGACAACGTACCGGTCATCAGTGCCAACACGGATCTGGATGTGACGGTCACCGAAACATCCGGTTCGTCCAGCCACTTTATCGTCTCAGCAGCCAGTATGTCGGGCTCCACACTTGGACGCCCACAGGGATTATCAATGGCCGTCGGTAAGGTACGCGACGTGGATGCAGATTTTGAAGACCCGTGGCTGGCTACGATATCGAATGGCTGGCAGGCCACAAAATACCTGAACCTGAGCGGCGGGCTGTTAGGTGCCAACCAATATCAGGCCGTGGCCGGAGGCATCAATGTTACGCCGATCAACGACCTGATGCTCAGTGCCAAAGTGCTGAGTGCCGCAGACAAACGCAATAACAACAAAGGCGAGCAGCTAACACTGTCAGCGAACTATGCCGCGCCTTATAAGCTGAGTTTTGGCGTGTCCGGGACACAGAACAGTCAGGGTTATCGGGACTTACAAGATACGTTTACCAATGACGATACCACCAGCCACACCAAACGCGACCTGTCGTTATCAACCGGATGGTCAAACGACGTGGCGGGCAGTTTCTCATTGGGTTATTCGCGTACCGTCAGCTTCGGCGAAATTGGGACGTCAAAACGTGTTACAGCCTCCTGGAACAAAACCTTTAAATATGCTTCGGTCGGCGTCAACTGGCAGCACGAAATTGACAGCAGCAATAACACTAATAATTACCGCAACGAGAATGATGACCGCGGCGACACCTTTTACGTCAACGTCAGCATTCCGTTTGGCAAGCAAAGCGTGAATACCTATGCGCGTAACGACGGACGGGACACCAGCTACGGCGTGCAGACGGCGGGCAATATCACCCGCGATCTCGGCTACACCGTTTCGGCGGAAAACGCCAACCCTGGCAGTCAGAACAATGTGAACGGCGGGATTAATGCCAACCTGCATTACACCCGTTTAAGCATGAATGCTGGCGGCAATTCCGATAATAGCCGCAACACATCGGCCACGCTTGATGGCGCAATTGTTGCCCACAGCGGCGGCGTGACCTTCTCGCCATACGCCGTGCAAGACACGTTTGGCATAGCTTCACTCGGCGAACGTGTCGCTGGGGTAGAAATCAGCACGCCGCAGGGCACAGTGTGGACGGATAAATGGGGGCAGGCCGTAGTGCCATCGCTCACTCCGTACAAAAACTCGAACGTGATGGTCAATACCGAAACCTTGCCGAAGAACGTCGACGTGAACAACGGCATGAAATCCCTTACTGCCGGGCACGGGTCGGTAAGCAAGGTGCAATTTGGCGTGCTGACCGTGAGACGCGCCATGCTGAAGCTGACCATGCCGGACGGCAAGCCGATACAGAAAGGCACGGTGATTTTCGACAGTGAAAACCAATACGTGACGACTGCGGTGGAAAACGGCGTGGTGTTTGTTACTGACGCTGCCAACGCGGGCGACCTGTACGCCCAGAGCGATGATGCCGGGCACAAATGCAAGCTGAAGTTCTCGCTCGCTGAAGAGCCAGATTTAGATCAATTTTATGAAAACGTGGGCGCAACCTGCCAAGTCAAATAAGGGCACGGCGAAAAGTTACTGCTCACCGGAGACGGTTCCATGCGAAAGATGATGAATGCTTTTAACCAAAGAATGCCGCGGCTTAATGGAGGTGCGGGTTATATCGCCCTGATGCTGCTGACACTGGCCAGCACGATGCTTACTAGTGAAGGGGCTCGTGCGGATATCAATAACTGCACGATAACGCTCTCCCCTCCTATACACGATTACGGCGAGTTGCTCAAAAGTCGGCAGAACTTTGTTAACACCGCGCAGGGCAATGCGACCACCTTAAGTGCTCGCAGCAGTAACTTAACCATTACCTGTCCGCAGGCAGAAATAATGAATGTGCGCTTCACGGGCAGGATCCTTTCTGACGGCAACTTTGCCTTTGGTCCGAAAGGTAATGTCAGCGTGACTCTGGGATCCGCAGTGCTGGACGGCAATGCAGTACAACTGGCGAAAACCAAACGTAAAGGCGTGATTATCGGCCCGATCATTGCAGATACCCAGACTCTGAGTGCGGACGATGAAATCACCGTGGGCGCGAACAGCAGCGTGAAAGGAACCAACCTGAACGCGGTAGTGACCGTCACACCTTATCTGCACGAGTCGGCGTTTGTGGTGCAGGAAGCCAATGTGCAAGAGGAGTTGCTGAATATTGAACTGCTGCCGATGAATTAATCCTAAGCAGTGACCCATTTAGTAATCATGAAAGCGAACGGCAGCGCCAAATGGAAGAACCCGTTCTTTGGCTGCTTGGTATAAAGAGATGTAAATTTATAAACGTGTAACTAATGGAGATTTACAACATGGAAAGAAATATTAAATCAGTACTGAAAATGACCTCCCTGGCTTGCCTGCTGGCGGCCACCACCTCTGCGATGGCGGTTCCTCAGACCACCCTGCGCATTACCGGTACCGTCACGCCGGGTGCCTGTTCACCCGTGCTGACTAACAGCGGCATCATCGACTTCGGCGAAACCTCCGTTGACCAGCTACCGGCCACCGGCCACCGGCACCTTAGCACTGGCGGGTAAATCTATCAGCGCTACCGTGACCTGTACTACAGCGACCAAAGTGGCGATGAGCTTTGTAGATAACCGCGCTGACTCCGTACCTGCTCACACCAATGAGCCAACCACGGCAGCTACAGCCTTCGGCCTGGGCAAAGCGGGCGACATCAAAATCGGTTCCTACGGTCTGAGCATCACCTCTATTCAGGGTGATGGCACCGCTGGTGACCTGCTGATGAGCTCTGATAAAACGAGCTGGAGCAAAATGACGCTGGATACCTTCGCTAATAACAATACGTCACAGCAGTATCTGAGTCTTGCAGCAACCGGGACCACGGCACCAAAAGTTGCGACAGTGCTCACCTTTAACCTGAAAGCGACACCATCGCTGAGTTCTGCAATGGGCGGTATCACCGAAACGGCGAACCTGGACGGCAACACCACCATTAACTTTGAATACCTGTAATAGGTCTTAAAAGTTAAAAAAATACGTTAAATAAGGATCCGGCCTGCGCACATTAGCTGGTCGGAACAACAAACAGAAAAGTGAAACCACCAACGTGGAAAACCAAGCAATCAAGAATATCCTCAAGTTACCTCGCTAAATACCCATTCTTGCAGTTTTCAAAGATACTTAATTTTAATGTTCCCGCACCAGCTCTTGCGCGCAGGCCCACGCCGAGCTCCAGGCCCACTGGAAGTTGTAGCCGCCGAGCCAACCGGTCACGTCGACCACTTCGCCGATAAAGTACAGGCCGGGGACCTTGGTGGCGCCCATGGTTTTGGATGACAGCTCTTTGGTGTCGACGCCGCCGAGGGTGACTTCCGCCGTGCGATAGCCTTCGGTGCCGTTGGGCTGGACGCGCCAGTTTTGTAGCTGCTCGACTAATTCTGCCTGCTGCGGCACGTTAAGCTGCTTGAGGGTGACATCGGGAATTTGGCCGAGAGTTTGCAGGCATTCGACCAGACGCTTCGGCAGCTGCATTGCCAGCGTATTTTTCAGGCTTTGGTTAGGATGCTGCAGGCGCTGTTCGTTCAAAAAGCCCGCTAAATCTAGGTCGGGAAGTAAGTTAACGCTCACAAACTCACCGGGCTGCCAGTAACTGGAAAGCTGTAAAACCGCCGGGCCGGAGAGGCCGCGATGGGTGAATAAGATGCTTTCGCGGAACACCGTGCCGTCTTCGGCAGTCAGCACTGACGGCACCGAAACGCCGGACAGGGTCTGAAGGTGGTCCAGCAGCGGCTTATGCAGGGTAAAAGGCACCAATCCGGCGCGCGTTGGCAGCACTTTCAGGCCAAACTGCTCCGCCAGACGATATCCCCACGGCGATGCCCCGAGGCCGGGCATGGATAATCCGCCGCTCGCCACCACAAGTGAGTGAGTACTCACAGTTGAGCCATTCACATTGATTTCAAAGCCGCTTTCGGTTTTTGTCACCGAGGTGATTTCGCTGCGCAGGCGGATTTCCACCTTACCTTTGGCGCATTCGCTCTCCAGCATGGCGACAATTTGCTGCGCCGAGTCGTCACAGAACAGCTGGCCGAGGGTTTTCTCATGCCATGCGATGCCGTGGCGGTTCACCATGTCGATGAAATCCCACTGGGTGTAGCGCGCCAGCGCCGATTTGCAGAAATGCGGGTTGTTGGAAAGGTAAGCCGCTGGTTCGGCATACAGGTTGGTGAAGTTACAGCGACCGCCGCCTGACATCAGGATTTTACGGCCCGCTTTTTTGCCGTTGTCGAGCAGCACAACGCGGCGGCCACCCTGACCTGCCAGCGCGGCACAAAACATGCCCGCAGCGCCTGCGCCAACCACGACTACATCAACCTGTTCCACATCGGCCTCACTTTTTTCTTATCTTCAACTACGTTTAAAGTTGTATTGATTGCTGTACTTTTTTTGACAGAAAAGCAGGCTAAATAGTCGCCAGAAACCTGTCACGGGCGGCGATTGTAAGGTGCGGAAGGAGCTGATACCAGCCGGGAAAGTAAATAGATGGCGCTGGTAACGAAATGTGTCATGAAAGACGGGAGAGTAACTTTTTGATTTGGAAAGAGTTACTTCGAAGAAGCTGCAAAACCAACCTGCTTTTAGTCAAAAAAATGTCATATTTTCCTTTTACCGTCGCCCCGTTCTCGCAGATAATGCGCGGCGTTCATGACCACAAACTGGCGTAACAATTATGCTGCATTTATTTGCCGGGTTAGACATCCATACCGGTTCGTTGTTGATCCTCGCGTTACTGTTTGTGCTGTTCTATGAAGCCATCAACGGCTTCCATGATACGGCTAACGCAGTAGCTACTGTCATCTATACCCGTGCAATGCGCTCGCAACTTGCGGTCGTTATGGCTGGGGTATTTAACTTCTTAGGCGTTATTCTCGGCGGATTGAGTGTGGCTTATGCCATCGTTCACCTCTTGCCGACTGACCTGCTACTGAATGTCGGTTCCACCCACGGTCTGGCCATGGTGTTCTCCATGCTGCTTGCCGCCATCATTTGGAACCTCGGCACTTGGTATTTTGGCCTCCCGGCCTCCAGCTCCCATACCCTGATTGGTGCCATCATCGGCGTCGGATTGACTAACGCGTTAGTGACTCACAGCTCCGTGGTCGATGCGTTAAACATTCCAAAAATGATTGGTATTTTCGCTTCGCTGATTGTCTCACCGCTGGTGGGGATGATTATGGCGGGGGCGATGATCTTCATTTTGCGTCGCTACTGGAGCGGCACCAAGAAACACGCGCGTATTCACCTGACGCCTGCTGAGCGTGAAAAGAAAGACGGCAAGAAGAAGCCGCCATTCTGGACCCGTATCGGCCTGATCCTGTCCGCTATCGGCGTGAGCTTCTCGCACGGCGCGAACGACGGTCAGAAAGGCATTGGTCTGATTATGCTGGTGCTGATTGGTGTTGCGCCTGCGGGCTTCGTGCTGAACATGAATGCCACCGGTTACGACATCGCGCGTACCCGTGACGCAGTGACGCACTTGCAGCAGTACTATCAGCAGCACAGTGATGCCCTGCCGCACGTGGTGGCGCTGACTCCGCTGGTGCCAACACCGGACGAAGCGGCGGCCGATGCCGCGGATACGCAGAAAGAGAAAGTGTTCCACTGCGACAGCTCACACGCGCTGGACGCTATCGATCGCGCGCAGTCTCTGCTGGCGAATCTGCAATCTTACAGCGACCTGTCGCCAGAGCAGCGCAGCCACATGCGCCGCCTGCTGATGTGTGTTGCCGATACCGCAGACAAAGCCGCGAAGTTGGATGAAACCTCTTCAGCCGACAAACGCTTCCTCGGCAACCTGAAGGGCGACCTTCTGCAAACCGTCGAGTACGCGCCGCTGTGGATCATTATCGCCGTCGCACTGGCCTTAGCGCTGGGTACGATGATTGGCTGGAAGCGCGTTGCGACCACCATCGGTGAGAAGATTGGCAAGAAAGGCATGACCTACGCACAGGGCCTGTCAGCCCAGCTGACCGCAGCACTGTCGATTGGCGTGGCAAGTTATACCGGTATGCCGGTATCAACCACCCACGTTCTCTCTTCAGCCGTTGCCGGTACTATGCTGGTTGACGGTGGCGGCGTGCAGAGCAAAACCGTGAAAAGCATCGCGATGGCATGGATCTTAACCCTGCCGGTGTCGATTGTGCTTTCAGGTGGCCTGTACTGGATCGCGCTGAAACTTATCTAAGTTGATGAGTTAGGTTGGACTGAGTTAGGTTAAAAATGCAAAAGGCGACTTGTTAATAGCAAGTCGCCTTTTTTGTTGGCTGAAAAAGCAAAATCCCTCCCTTAGCTAAACAGTAAAACCTTGAGATTAGAACCAAATGAGCATCGCTAACATGCTGACGAGGATTAACCCGCACAGCGCCGTGGTTAACATAAACTGGCCGCGCACTCGCTCACAACGGCGAATAAACTCAGGGTCGTGATGATCGGTATAGCGCTGAGCATAGATGTAGCTCACCAGTCTAATTTGCTTACTCGGTTGCCCGTGAGTGGTGAAGAAACCCCGCCCATCGACATACTGATAGAGCAGCGGATCGCAGTCGCGCAGCACCACCAATAGCGCCCGCAAAGAAGAGTAATAGCGCAGCATATTCACGACGAAGACAAAACATAAAGCCCAAAACAGCGCAACGGGACTGATCATAATTCCCCCTCAAGACGGGTTCATCACGCGGACAGCAATTAACAAAACGGGCTGTCCTTCCTGATGACGCTTAGCGACCCCGCCGAACCTTTTTGGCATCACACCCCCAGGGCAATATCTCGCCCGCCCTCCAAACTATTGCAGAAACTCGGGGGCGCAGGCACAACGCGTCGGCCCCCTAATATTCAGTGTAGGAAACGAAATAAAAAAAGGGGGAAGTATTTATCTCTTGCCAGAAACGCGGGCGATGCGCTTGATTTATCTGTCCGTTTTAGCGCTATACTTAAGACATGGAACTCGCATGATGCTGAAATGGCTACTAACTGACTTATGGAAGGAGTTTTCTCATGTCTTACAAACACATACTCATTGCGGTTGATCTTTCCCCTGAAAGCAAAGTACTGGTAGAGAAAGCGGTTTCTATGGCGCGCCCTTATAACGCCAAAGTGTCACTGATTCATGTAGACGTAAATTACTCCGATCTGTACACCGGCCTGATTGACGTGAATTTGGGTGATATGCAGAAACGTATTTCTGAAGAGACCCACCACGCGCTAAACGAACTGTCCCACAACGCGGGCTATCCGATTTCGGAAACCCTGAGCGGCAGCGGCGATTTGGCTCAGGTGCTGGTTGATGCCATTAAGAAATACGACGTCGATTTGGTGCTGTGCGGCCATCATCAGGACTTCTGGAGCAAGCTGATGTCCTCTGCGCGCCAGCTTATCAACACCGTTCACATCGACATGCTGATCGTCCCACTGCGTGACGAAGAAGAGACCGCCGCTGACTAAGCTTTCTCAGCCCCGGCGCTCGGTTCACAGTATAAGTTGGCAGTAAAAGAAAAGGAGATGCATGGCATCTCCTTTTTCTATGGTGCAGCGTTAAGCAATGAAGGCTTAAAGCGGGGTATAAATATCAAATCGATGGCTCTTGGTGACCACCGCGGCCTGCGCGGCGATGTCAGCCATCGGCGGTGCGTAGTCCGGGCGTTTCACCACAATACGCTTGGTCGCTAAGCGACGCGCAGGTTCCAGCAGGCCATCGGCATCTTCGTCCGGCCCCACCAGCCCCTGAAACACCCGCATCTCTTTCTTCACCAGCGCGCTTTTCTGCTTATGCGGATACATCGGGTCGAGGTAGACCACTTCCGGCTTCGGCGTCAGCTCCGACAAGGCGGTCAGGCTGGAGGCGTGCAGCAGCGTCATGCGCTCGCGCAGCCACGGGCCGATTTCAGCATCGCGATAGCCTCTTTCCAGACCATCGTCGAGCAGCGCCGCGACCACTGGGTTACGCTCCAGCATGCGCACGTGGCAGCCCAGCGATGCCAGAACAAACGCGTCGCGCCCAAGGCCCGCGGTGGCATCCACCACGTTCGGCAAATAGCTGCCTTTGACGCCGACGGCTTTCGCCACCGCTTCGCCCCGCCCGCCGCCGAACTTGCGGCGATGGGCCATGGTTCCGCCGACGAAATCGACGAAAATCGCCCCCAACTTTGGCTCGTCCAGCTTGCGCAGTTCGAGACGCTCAGGAGTGAGCACCAGCGCCATATTGGCGTCGGGGTCAGAGGTCAGGTTCCAGCGCTCGGCCAGAATAGATAAGGCGCCCTGAGAGGCGCCTTCTTCACAGATTAAACAGACACTCACGAGGCGACGCTTTCCTTAATACCATAATGGCGCAGCATAGCATCTAGCTGAGGCTCGCGCCCACGGAAGCGTTTGAACAGCTCCATTGGCTCTTCAGAACCGCCGCGCGACAGAATGTTGTCGAGGAAGGATTGGCCGGTTTCACGGTTGAAAATCCCCTCTTCTTCGAAGCGCGAGTAAGCATCGGCTGACAGCACTTCGGCCCACAGATAGCTGTAGTAACCCGCCGCGTAGCCACCGGCAAAAATGTGGCTAAAGGCATGTGGGAAGCGGCCCCAGCTCGGTGAAGGCACAACCGCCACCTGCTTTTTGATTTCCGCGAGGGTTTGCAGGATCTGCGCGCCCTTGGCCGGGTCATACTCGGCGTGCATGCGGAAGTCGAACAGGCCGAACTCCAGCTGACGCAGGATAAACAGCGCCGCCTGATAGTTCTTGGCTGCCAGCATTTTATCCAGCATATCGGTCGGCAATGGCTCGCCGGTTTCGAAATGGCCGGAGATAAACGCCAGCGCTTCCGGCTCCCAGCACCAGTTTTCCATAAACTGGCTTGGCAGCTCGACGGCGTCCCACGGCACCCCGCTGATACCCGCAACGCCCGAAACGTCGATTTTGGTCAGCATATGGTGCAGGCCGTGACCGAACTCATGGAACAGCGTGGTGACTTCGTTGTGGGTAAACAGCGCCGGGCCGTTACCCACCGGGCGGTTGAAGTTACAGGTCAGGTAGGCCACCGGCTTCTGCACTTCGCCATTGGCTTTGCGCAGGCTGCCCGCGCAGTCGTTCATCCACGCACCGCCGCGTTTATGTTCGCGAGCATAGAGGTCGAGGTAGAAGCTGCCGCGCAGTTCGCCGCTGTCGTCAAACAGGTCGAAGAAACGCACGTCTTTGTGCCACGTGTCCACGTCTTTGCGCTCTTTGGCGGTGATGCCATAAATGCGTTTCACCACCTCGAACAAGCCTTCCAGCGCGCGCTGCTCAGGGAAGTACGGGCGCAGCTGTTCGTCATTGATAGAGAACAGATGTTGTTTCTGTTTTTCACCGTAGAACGGCAGGTCCCAGGCTTCCATCTCATCCACGCCGTAATGCTGTTTGGCGAAGGCGCGAAGCTGGGCCAGCTCTTGCTCGGCCTGCGGACGGGCGCGTTTCGCCAGACCATTAAGGAAGTCGATCACCTGAGACGGGCTTTCGGCCATTTTGGTGGCCAGAGACTGGTCGGCAAAGGATGTAAAGCCCAGCAGCTCGGCCAGTTCGTGGCGCAGCGCCAGCTCATCGGCCATCACTTGGCTGTTGTCCCACTTACCGGCGTTCGGGCCTTGATCCGAGGCGCGGGTCAGGAAGGCGCGATACATCTCTTCGCGCAGCTCGCGGTTTTCCGCATAGGTCATCACCGGCAGGTAGCTCGGGATATCCAGCGTCAGCAGCCAGCCTTCTTGCTCTTTCGACTCCGCCAGCGCTTTGGCAGCGGCCAGCGCGCTCTCCGGCAAGCCTTTCAAATCATTCACATCGGTGATCAACTTGCTCCAGCCCATGGTGGCGTCGAGCACGTTGTTGCTGTAGGTCGAACCCAACTCAGACAGGCGAGCAGAGATTTCGCCGTAGCGCTTTTGCTTCTCTGGAGATAAACCGATACCGGACAGCTCGAAATCACGCAGCGCGTTATCGACAGATTTTTTCTGCGCCAGCGTCAGTTTGTCGAAGTTGGCGCCCTCTTTCAGCTCGCGATAAGCCTGATACAGCCCCGCGTGCTGGCCCATCCAAGTGCTGAATTCAGAAATCAGCGGCAGACATTGCTCATAGGCTTCGCGCAGCTCTGGGCTGTTTTTTACCGCGTTCAAGTGGCCGACCGGCGACCAAATGCGGCTAAAACGGTCGTCGCTTTCTGCCAGCGGCTGGCACAGGTTTTCCCAGCTAAAAGGCCCGGATTGCGCCACAACCTCTTCGACCGTCTGGCGGTAATCTTCGATCACGGATTCGATAGCAGGGACAATGTGTTCAGGACGGATCGCAGAAAACGGCGGCAGGACAAAAGGTTTCAGAAGCGGGTTGTTCGACAGATTTTGCTGTTCAGTCATAGGGGCCAGTCCTTTTTGTGTCGCTAAGGGCGGTAGCGTCGTGCGCTTGCCGCCTTGGGTCTGATGCGCGGCGCGGTGTTCGGCGTCTTCGCGCGTCAGTCATAAATTCGAATTGCAATAAAAATGGCGTAATTTCTAACATGAGGCCAGTTTCGGCGAAAATCAATGGCTGGACGCGATGTTGGCTGTTTCAACCGGTAACGAAAATTTAGCCGACCGGCGTTCACGCGGCCTTTGGGCGCGGGTTAGGATGTGCTCACAACCAACAAAAACAGAGCAAAGGATAAAATGATGAAAGCGATGAATTTAGGTTTACTGGCCTGTGGCCTGCTCTCAGTGGCGATGACCAGCCAGATGGCTAGCGCGCAAGAAACGCTGATTTTTGTCCGTCACGGCGAAAAGCCTACCAGCAGCAGCGGCCAGTTAACCTGCAAAGGACTGAACCGCGCACTGGCGCTGCCGGGCGTGTTACTGCCACGCTATGGCAATCCTGACCACATTTTTGCCGCTGGCCCGAAGGAGCAGAAGCTTGGTAACTCGCTGCGCCCGCTTTCCACCATCATGCCGACTGCCGTGCGCCTCAACCAGCCAATCAATATTCAGTTCCACGCCGATGACGTTGATGGCGTAACCAAAGAGTTGCAGGACGATAAGTACAAAGACGCGAATATTTTTGTCTCTTGGGAGCACAAAAACCTCGATAAAATCGTGAAAAATATCGTCAAAGAGAACGGCGGCGACCCAAGCGTAGTGCCAGAATGGCCGGGCAAGGATTTCGACAGCATCTTTATCGTGACCTTAGATAAGTCCGCCGCAACGCCAAAAGTGACCTTTAAAATCGAGCAGGAAAACCTGAACGGCGTGTCCGACACCTGCCCGAACGCGTCCTAATCCGACCAAGCTTCTGGTGACCAGGCAAGGCTTTTGCCAATTTCCCCGCCAGACAGTTTATACTAACCCCCATTCAAGGCGCGCCGCGACAGCTGGCCGCCTTCTTCATTTTCCCAGTACAGTATAAAATTTCGGTAACCCACTGATTTTACTGTCTACATTCATTATTCGGAAACGTAAAACCTATGCTGAGTTACCGCCACAGTTTTCACGCAGGCAACCACGCCGACGTCCTGAAACATACTGTTCAGAGCCTGATCATCGAATCTCTGAAAGAAAAAGAGAAACCTTTCCTGTATCTCGACACTCATGCAGGTGCTGGTCGCTACCTGCTGAGCGGCGAACACGCCGAGCGTACCGGCGAATATTTGGAAGGCATCGCGCGTATTTGGCAGCGTGAAGATCAGCCTGAGGAACTGGCGGCCTATATGTCGGCCATCAAGCATTTCAACCGCAACGAGAGCCTGCGCTACTACCCTGGCTCGCCGCTGATTGCCCGCCAGCTGCTGCGTGAAGATGACAAACTGCACCTGACCGAACTGCACCCGAGCGACTTCCCGCTGCTGCGCAGTGAGTTCCAGAAAGACAACCGCGCCCGCGTTGTGCGCGAAGACGGTTACCAGCAGTTGAAGGCACAGCTGCCGCCGCAGTCACGCCGTGGTTTGATTTTGATGGACCCGCCTTACGAGCTGAAAACGGATTATCAGGACGTGGTGAAAGGCATTCAGGAAGGGTATAAGCGCTTCGCAACCGGCACCTACGCGCTGTGGTATCCGGTCGTCATGCGCCAGCAAATCAAGAAGATGCTGCGCGACTTAGAAGCCACCGGCATTCGCCGCATTCTGCAAATTGAGCTGGGCGTGCGCCCGGACAGCGACCAACGCGGCATGACGGCTTCGGGCATGATTGTGATTAACCCGCCGTGGAAGCTGGAACAGCAGATGAACAACGTGCTGCCGTGGCTGCTGGAAACGCTGGTGCCATCAGGCACGGGCCACCAGTTGGTGAAATGGGTGGTGCCAGAGTAAGTTTAGCCAGCATCAGTCTTTCCTCGCCAGAGCCGCCTCCCCCAAGGCTCTGGCAATCAAAACCTTCCACACCTATTACAATCATTGATGCAACCTTTGCGACAAAGCGAATTCTCACGTTAAACTCTTAGGCAATTTTTTAAGATTCATGACGCCCATTACGGCCCATTCACTTTCTCTAACGGACTAACCGATGACTAAACATTATGACTATCTGGCAATTGGCGGCGGCAGCGGCGGTATCGCATCAATTAACCGTGCCGCCATGTATGGGCAAAAATGTGCGCTGATCGAAGCAAAAGAGCTTGGCGGCACCTGTGTCAACGTAGGTTGCGTTCCGAAGAAAGTCATGTGGCACGCGGCGCAAATTGCCGAAGCAATCCGTAACTACGGCCCAGATTATGGCTTCGATACCACGGTCAACAGCTTCAACTGGAAGACGCTGGTCGCTAACCGTACGGCCTACATCGATCGTATCCACACCTCGTACGACAACGTGCTGGGTAAAAATAAAGTGGACGTGATCCGCGGCTTTGCTCGCTTCATCGACGATCACACCGTTGAAGTTAACGGCGAGAAGATCACTGCCGATCACATCCTGATCGCCACCGGCGGACGTCCTAGCCACCCGAACATTCCGGGTGCGGAATACGGTATCGACTCCGATGGCTTCTTTGACCTGACTGAAATGCCAAAACGCGTTGCGGTCATCGGCGCAGGCTATATCGCGGTTGAGCTTGCTGGCGTGATGAACGCGCTGGGTGCCGAAACTCACCTGTTCGTGCGTAAACACGCGCCGCTGCGTACTTTCGATCCATTGATCGTTGAAACGCTGGTCGAAGTGATGAACACCGAAGGCCCGGCGCTGCATACCGAGTCGATTCCAAAAGAAGTGGTCAAAAATGCCGACGGCAGCCTGACCCTGAAACTGGAAAATGGCAAAGAGTTTGAAGTCGACAGCCTGGTGTGGGCGATTGGCCGTGAGCCAGAGACTGACAACTTCAACCTGAAAGCCACTGGCGTGAAAACCAACGATAAAGGCTACATCGTCGTCGATAAATTCCAGAACACCAGCGTTAAAGGCATTTACGCGGTGGGCGATAACACCGGCGCCGTTGAGCTGACCCCGGTTGCCGTTGCGGCGGGCCGTCGTCTGTCCGAACGCCTGTTTAACAACAAGCCGGACGAGCATCTGGATTACAGCAACATCGCGACCGTGGTCTTCAGCCACCCTGCCATCGGCACCGTGGGCCTGACCGAGCCGGAAGCTATCGAGAAGTTCGGCGCGGACAACGTGAAAGTGTACAAATCTGCTTTCACCGCGATGTACACCGCCGTCACCCAGCACCGCCAGCCGTGCCGCATGAAGCTGGTCTGCGTGGGTAAAGAAGAGAAAATCGTTGGCCTGCACGGCATCGGTTACGGCATGGATGAAATGCTGCAAGGCTTCGCGGTTGCCATCAAAATGGGCGCAACCAAGAAAGACTTCGACAACACTGTCGCCATTCACCCAACGGGCGCAGAAGAGTTCGTGACCATGCGTTAATTCCTTATTCTGGAATTAAATAAAAAGCCGCAGAGTAATATCTGCGGCTTTTTTGTTTTTGGGATATTAATAATAAAAAAGCCCGCCGACAGGGCGGGCAAAACACAGCAAGAAGCATCTATATTATTATTAAGGCAGAGTGAGAGAATGAGATAAGTCTGCGACGGCTGTAGGTCGTGGACCACAAGGCTCTACCTCCATTTCCTTTACATAATTTTAAAAGTCATCATCTGCTTTTGGTTTAACTTTATCTCTGTGCAATAAAGGAATGAATATGCAGACCCAACAGATTGAAAGATTTACGGTATTTGGTTTTAAGACGCGGACAAAAAATCAGGATGAGATGACGGCTGAAACCGCAAAAATTGGCCCGCTTTGGCAGCGATTTTTTGCACAAGCTGCACCTCGCTTGCAACCCAGATCGAAAGTTTATGGGGTTTACTCGGGGTATGAGTCGGATTTCAACGCCAGCTTTGATGTCTATGCCGCAGCCAATACGCTTTCCACACAAGACGACTCTGGGTTGGAAGCCGTAGAGATTCAAGCGGGTAATTATCTGGTTTTTTCTGCCGAAGGTGAATTGCCGCAAACCTGTATCGATTTATGGGGCGAAGTCTGGCGTTATTTCCAGAGTGAAGAAGTTCAGTATCAGCGGGCTTATACTACTGACTTTGAATATTACTCGGGTGAACAAAGCATTAGTATTTATATTGCGGTGAAATAGGTGTCATAAATAATAATCCCCGATGTGTTGGGGATTATTATTTGCTCGCAGAAAACCCACGTATTTGTCGACTTTGTAAAAGAGGATTTTGCGGGGCGAAGTGCAGCCAACCTGAGGCATCGCTCAGCCTCAAATGTTCCAACTTGGAAACGTATAAAAAGCGTGCTATTATGTTTCCAAGTTGGAACAGGGAGTGAGCCATGCACGTTGTATCAAAGGGACCATTTGATGAAGCAGCACAGAAGTTTCCAAACGATGCTAAAGCGCTAAATGATGTCTACAGAGCGTTCAAGCGAGGAAATTTTAGTGATCCAGATGAGATGAGGGAGGTTTTTCCCAGTCTGGATAGGATGAAGTACAGAGATAAGTGGTGGGTAGTTGATGTAGGCGGCAATAACCTCAGGTTAATGTTCTTCGCTGACTTTGAATACGGGCGGTTGTTCATCAAATCAATATCCACCCACGCTGAATACGATAAGTTAGTGAAGAAATATCGGGAGAACCCAGCATGATTAGCGAAGCAATCAAAGCCTCACAACAGTTGGTTAGCATTGTACCTCTTTTAGGAGGCAGCACGTCTAAGGCTGACTATAAAGAAGCCGTTGAGCTTGCTGAGTACCTTGTAGAATTTGATCCAAGCAATCCGCTCATTGAGATGTTAACGGCCAAAATCGATCGTTATGAAAATGAGTCGCCCGATTTTGCTGAATTTAACGCTTTGCTGGCGGCCACGCCTCCGGGCGTTTCCATGTTACGCGTTTTAATGGATCAGTACGGACTCACGCAGAGCGATTTTGAGAACGAAATTGGCCAACGCTCATTAGTCAGTCGCATTTTGAATGGCGACAGGAATTTAACGGTGGAGCACATGAAAGCGCTGGCAAAACGCTTCAATCTGCCTGTTTCGATATTCGTCAACGAAGACTAAAAAATGCCCCTGCTTCTTAGCGGGGGTTTTTATTGGCGAGCAAATTAAAGGGGGTAGCTAATTCGTAAAGCTACTCTGCTCTTATAAGGCAAAAATCAACTTTACCGCCCTTAACCGTTAAAAATCAATTTATCGGCTACAGCCGTTAAAATCATTAAAATGATGGCGAAAGCGTGGCGAAAAATCGTTTTTAGTTCCTTTTTTTGATAAAAATCCGTGTCTCACATCTGATTACATAATTCTTTATTCGCGCCCTATTCTCTCTTTGTGACGAACCTGCCATTTTGTGAATTCCGTTATCCTTACCAAAAGAACAAGAACACATGACAGACAATTATGTTGCTCAAGGGGCCAGTGGACACGGCCTGGCAACGGTTGCCGAGAATGGAGTCGTACTGGATAGTTGGTTTGCCGAAACAACCTTGCAGTCGGTGACAGAAATTTCAGAAACACGTTATCTTTCCGCCAGTGAAGCACAAACACAATTCCAATTAGCAACGCCGGACCACGATGCTATGCGTCGGGTGCGAAGCATTACCATTCACACCACCATTGCTGATTTACGTCAGCCACCCCGCGACCTGCATGACCTGTATCTGCGCCTGCACTTGCTCAGCCAGCGTAAGATCAAGCCGTGGCAGGCCAACCTCGCCGGTTTTACTGAATTGCTGATCGACGTGGCTTGGACCTCTCACGGACCGTGCCTGCCGGAACAGCTGAAAGAGTTGCAGAAAGTCAGCAGAAACACGCCGGGCAGGCCGACGGTGTATAGCGTTTTCAGGCTGCCGCGCATGGTCGATTATGTGCCAGCCACCGACGTCTACCTGCTCGATCCCAACAAAATCCTGCTCGGGGCTTACCTCGCACCGGGCACTTTTGTCTCCTCGGCGGGGTTCTGCAACATGAACTCCGGCACCCTCGGGCCTTGCATGGTCGAGGGGCGTATTAGCCTTGGCGCAACCATTCAGGGCGGCTCGCACATCGGCGGCGGCGCCTCGATTATGGGCAGCACCTCGGGCGGTGGGAAGCACGTGGTGTCGATTGGTGCGAACTGCCTGCTGGGCGCTAACTCAGGGGTAGGCATCTCGCTGGGAAATAACTGCGCGGTGGAAGCCGGCCTGTATATTACCGCCGGTCTGCCGGTGACCAAACCCGACGGCAGCAAGGTGAAAGCCATCACGCTGTCCGGCCTGCCAAACCTGCTGTTCCGCAGAAGCGCGACCACGGGGACGGTTGAAGTGGTGGATCGCCCCGGAGAGCAAAACTTGTTATTGCCGACATTGCATCGCTCGGGCAACAACCCGACCTATGTTCCGGATGACGTTTGGCAGTAAATTACTGAGCGTTTAGAAGCAAAAACGCCCGCGGGTATCACAACCTGCGGGCGTTTTTATTCGGCCAAACTGTTTATTCAGACTCTGAGTTCAGCGCGTTCAACACCGGCGCGACGGTGAAGAATGACCCGCAGACCACGATCACATCGCCTTCTTCAACATCACGTTTAGCGGCTTCCCAGCCCGCCAAAATATCGGCGAATTTTTGCGCCTGCGGTAAATATTGCGCGACATCTTCCGGCTTGGTGCTTCTCGGCCCGGCCTGCACTCCACAGCAATACCATTTATCAGATAAACTTTTTAAATGGCCGACAGTACCTTTAATATCTTTATTAATAAGCATGCCGATAACAAAACGATAATTTCCCTTAATTGGGAACTTGCGTAATCTTTCCGCTAAATAAGCCGCCGCGTGCGGGTTGTGCGCAACATCTAAAATAGTGGTTGGGTTATTACCAATAATTTGGAAGCGGCCCGGCAAATTGGCGTGAAGAATAACCTCTTGCAACGCAGCAGGGGTGAAACTTAATCCGCTGGCGCGCAGAGCGGCAATCGCGGTCGCCACGTTTTCCAGCGGCATTTTAGGAATGGCTAAGTCAGCCAGCTCGCCTGAGCTATCGCTGAATGACCATTTATTTTCTTCTACGTCGAGTTGCCAATTGGCGTCGCGCTGATGGGTCACCGCGCCAATTTTCTGGGCATAGGCCAGCAGCGAAGCGGGCGCGCTCGCCTGCCCAATGATGGCAGGTTTACCGGCGCGGAAAATACCGGCTTTGATCTCGCCAATGGCCTCGGTGTCTTTGCCCAGCCAGTCTTCGTGGTCCAGCGCAACGTTGGTTATCACCGAAATATCTGGCTCGATGATATTGGTGGCATCATCGCGCCCGCCCATGCCGACTTCAATAATCGCCACATCCACCTGCGCCTGCTTCATCAGCCAGAATGCACCCAACGTGTTGAATTCAAAAGGGGTCAGCGTGGTGTCCTGACGGGCATGGTTGATGGCAACAAAGGCGGCTACGTGCTCGCTACCGGCCAGTTCTTTACCCTGAATACGCACGGTTTCAGTGTAATTAATCATGTGAGGCGAGCTAAACACCCCGACTTTATAGCCGGAAAGTTGCAGTGTTTTTTCCAGCGTATGGCAGGTGGTGCCTTTACCATTGGTGCCACCCACCAAAAAGATAAATGGCGCTGGTTTTAATACATCTAAAGTATTAGCCACCGCTTTAATTCTATTAAGACTCATATCTATAACTTGCGAGTGGAGACTATCAATATAGGACAGCCAGTCATGCAAATCGGAAGTTGCCTGTGGAACACCGACTTTTTCACTCATGTTATATTTTCCTCGGATAAGTAATCTTCAATTTTTATATTTTATAAATTCTGTAGAGCAGAAAGTTTATACAACATGTACTCCTGCCCAACAACATGAGTGAAATGTTTTCTCACAATGAAAAAACGCGCCCGCTGGTTTCCCCACGGGCGCGCTAATAAATTTCACATTTCGGCTTTTTCTCGCCATTTGGCGAAAAAAAATCACGGCTGTTGCAGAGATTTCACCTTGGCTGCATAGCTCTTACGCAGCTTTTGCAATTTCGGTGGGATCACCGCCAGGCAGTAGCCATTGCGCTGGCCCGCGCCGTCCCAGTAGTTCTGGTGGTAATCTTCGGCGACATAGACTTCACCCAGAGGCTCGATGGTGGTGACCACCGGCTGGCTGTTGTCAGCCTGAGCGCGCTGGATTGCGGCCTCGGCTTCGGCCTGCTGGTGCTGGTCTGCCGGGAATAAAACCGAGCGATACTGCGTGCCGACGTCGTTACCCTGACGGTTCAACTGGGTCGGATCATGAGTCACGAAATGGATATCCAGCAGGTCACCGTAGCTCAGTTTCTCTGGGTCAAAGCCAACGCGAATGGCTTCTGCATGACCCGTCGCGCCGCTGCATACTTGCTCGTAAGTTGGGTTTGGTCGGCGGCCACCGGTGTAGACACTCTCAACCGATTCGACACCAATCACGTCTTTGAAAACGGCTTCGGTACACCAGAAACACCCACCACCGAAGACGGCATATTCGATTGTCATACAGACTCCTTCACATTGGGATACGACCTCTTATGTCATAAGACTAGTCGCTCAGCGTTCATAAAGGAATAACAACAGAAAAAGGGCGGAATGGCTGCGCGAAAAGTGCCGCGAGCTATACCCTAATTCCTCGCCAAATAAGCCACACCCTTCTTATGGATAATAACAGAGTAAAATATCAGGAAAATACTGATATTAATCGGCCGTTGCCCGTGCGATGAATGACATATATTTACACATATTCGCCGCTGATTGATTTGCCCTGTTTTTCGTGGCAACATCGCTGCAATTAATATATATGGAATTCATGATGAAAGACGTAATTGAAGGTTTTTTAAGATTCCAAAAAGACGCATTCCCACAGCGTTCTAAGCTTTTCAAAAAGCTCGCATCTAATCAAAACCCTAAGACCCTTTTTATATCCTGCTCCGACAGCCGTTTAGTGCCGGAATTAGTCACCCAGCGTGAGCCGGGCGAGCTGTTTGTTATTCGTAACGCAGGTAACATCGTGCCACCTTTTGGGCCGGAACCTGGCGGCGTGTCAGCCACCGTTGAGTACGCCGTGATGGCGCTCGGCATTCGCGATATCGTGGTTTGTGGTCACTCAGACTGTGGCGCGATGACCGCCGTGGCGAACTGCTCTTGCCTCGACCACATGCCTGCCGTAGCCCACTGGCTGCGCTATGCGGATGCGGCGAAAGCCATTAACGACTCCGCCGGGCATGAAACCTCCGAAGCGCGCGTTAACGGCATGGTGCATGAAAACGTTATTGCCCAGTTGGGGAATCTGCGCACCCACCCTTGCGTGGCGCTGGCATTAGCCAAAGGCCAAATGAATCTGCATGGCTGGGTTTATGATATCGAGTCAGGCTCGATTGAAGCGTTCGACAGCAAGACCAAGACCTTTATCTCGCTGTCTGACAACCCTGAAGCGACGGCGACCTAATACGCCGTTTAATAAGTCATCCTGCAGGATGACTTATTAATTCAGTAGGTTCAACCGAGGGAGTTATTTATTAACTCCCTTGCGTAGAAATCAGGAATTTGGCTATGAATAATGGCTGAAACGGTTTCTACCACGTTATATTCCACCGTCACAATCTCGGCTGAAATATCCCCCTCCTGCCAAGTACAAATCATATAGGTTGCCAAAGGTTCCCCCGGTTTAATTCGCCCCGTGGCTCCGGTATTGCCCATCAATAAGCTTTTGCCCTGCTCCGTCGCGAGTTGCCGAACGTAGGCGTGATGCGTATGCCCCATCAGCATGCCGTCGGTATGATTGGCCGCGCACATCTCGGCCAGCGCGCTGGGGCTATGATCTTCATAGATATATTCATGAATGGCGTTAGCACTGGCATGCACCAACAGCAGGCTTTTTGCCTTATCGCCTTCGCCCAGCACCACTCGGCGCTTAAAAGGTAGATCGCGCAGGTAGGCCATATTTTCGGCACTAATCGTCGCTTTACTCAGCGCGATAGCTTCTACTCGCGCGTCTCGCTCCTCCGGCGGATGTTTTGCCATTGGCGTCACCGGGCGGTCAAAAGCCACGCGGTCATCATGATTGCCCATCACCGTGGGAATTTGGCGCTGGCGAACCAGCTCAATCACCTCGTTCGGCCAAGGGGCGAAATCTACCAAGTCGCCAAGGCAGTAAATCTCGGTGATTTGTCGCGCATCAATGTCTTCCAGCACGGCCTTTAACGCCGGCAAGTTGGCGTGAACATCACTAAATACGGCAATTTGCCTGATCATTTTTTGTTTCCATTTTCCTCAAACTATCGCAATACGATGCGATCGCAGGCTGTTAACTTCAATCATCAGGATCGTTAGAATAATTAGGTAAAAACTAATTATCAGGAGGAATGCCGTGGAGCTGAGACATTTACGCTACTTTATGGCGGTGGCCGACACCCTGCATTTCGCCGCAGCGGCTGAAAATCTGGATATCGCGGCACCCACGCTGTCGGTGCAAATCAAGCAGCTGGAAGAGATGGTCGGCACGCCGCTGTTCGTGCGCACAAAACGCGCTGTTCATCTGACGCAAGCTGGGGAATTATTTCGCCACGATGCTGCCGCCACTTTGCTGCAGGCACAGCGCACGCTGGACACCGGGCTGCGCGCCGCGCGAGGTGAAATCGGTCAGGTGGCACTGGGCTACGTCGGTTCGGCGCTGTGGTCAGGCTTGCTCGGCCAGTTAGTATGTGAATACAAGCAGCAGCGGCCGCAAATCGCGCTGCTGACCTCCGAGAGGCCGATGGTGTCGCTGCCGCAGGATTTACTCGACGGCTCGCTGGACGTGGCGCTGGTCCGTGGCCCGACGCCGCTGCCGGACGGCCTGCAAATGCGCGCCCTCCAGCGAGACAATTTCTGCCTCGCGCTGCCCGCCTCTCACCCGCTGGCGGACGCTGCCGAGCCCATTGCGCCTCAGCAGCTGGTGGGAGAAGCCTTCGTGATGGCCGAACAGACCTCAGGAATGCACGAAGTGGCGCGGCGCGGCGGCTTTTCGATTCGCCAGCAACATCCGTCGGGCGGCTTGGTGGACGTGCTGGCGCAGGTGGCATTTAACGTCGGCATCGCCGTGATCCCGGCCAGCCTCTCGCGGGTGATCTCCTTGCCGGGCGTGGTCTACCGGTCGATTCAGCCGCCGGAGATCCCCTCGGGCATTGTGATGCTGTTCCGCCAGTGGGAAAGAACCCCGGCGATTGTGAATTTCATTAGCTTTGCCGAGTCGATGCAGTTTGATGACGCCCTGATTGAGCCGCAGGGCCACCCGATAAAACCTTAATTCGCTATCAAGACAGAGAGAATTGCCATGCCCATTACCGCGTTGAACCGTCTGGCCGATTTCCCTGCCGAGCAGTGGGACGCCATGGTGCCCGCCGGTCAGCCCTTCCAGCGTCACGCCTTTCTTTCTGCTTTGGAAGAGAGTGGTAGCATCACGCCACGCGCGGGCTGGCAGACTGAGCACCTGCTGTGGATGGAGGGCGAAAACTGTCTGGCGGCCATTCCCGGCTACCGCAAAATGCACTCCGCCGGAGAATATGTTTTCGATCAGGGATGGGCGGAAGCCAGCGAGCGCGCGGGAATTCGCTATTATCCCAAATGGCTCGGTGCGGTGCCTTTTAGCCCGGTGACCGGCGCCCGCCTGCTGGGCGAGCCTGCCGCCGCCGCGCAGCTGCTCGACCATTTGCCAGATTACTTGGCCCAACAGCAGCTCTCCGGCGCGCATATCAACTTTACCGATGCGGGCAATCACACGCTGTTTGCAGGTCGCAGCGAATGGCTACAGCGCACCGGATTGCAGTATCACTGGCACAATCGCGGCTACCGCGATTTTCAGGATTTCCTCGACACGCTGGCTTCGCGCAAACGCAAACAGATGCGCAAGGAGCGCGAACTGGTGGCGGCTCAGGGCTTTGAATTTGAGTGGCTGCAAGGCGCGCAGGTTACTGAAGCGCAGTGGGATTTCGTCTACACCTGCTATGCCAACACCTATCTGGTGCGCGGCCGTGCGCCTTATTTGACGCGGGAATTCTTCAGCCTGCTGGCCGAACGTATGCCGCAAAACCTGCGATTGGTGCTCACCACCCTCGGCGGGCAGCCGGTGGCAATGGCCTTTAGTCTGGTGGACGGCGATACCTTTTATGGCCGCTACTGGGGCTGTCTGGCAGAGTTCGACCGGCTGCATTTCGAAACCTGTTTCTATCAGGGGATGGACTACGCGATTGCCAAGGGGCTGGCGCGGTTTGACGCCGGGGCGCAGGGCGAACACAAGTTGCTGCGCGGCTTTGAGCCGGTGATAACCCATTCGTGGCACCATTTACGCCACGGCGGGTTGCAGGCTGCGGTGGAGAATTTCTTGCAAGAGGAGCGCGCGGCGGTGTTGCAGTGGGAAGAGGAAGCGCGTCAGGCTCTGCCTTATCGCAAAGCCTGACGTGTAGAGTTCAAACCCAATATTAATCGGTGCCGACAAAGCCCCCGGTCTGATGCTGCCACAGGCGGGCATACAGGCCGTTGTGGACCAGCAGCTCGGCGTGGGTGCCGGCTTCGACAATTTTGCCTTTCTCCAGCACCACCAGACGGTCCATTTTGACGATGGTCGACAGGCGGTGAGCAATGGCGATCACCGTTTTGCCCTGCATCAGATCTTCGAAACTTTCCTGAATCGCCGCCTCGACCTCGGAATCCAGCGCCGAGGTGGCTTCATCCAGAATCAGAATCGGCGCGTTTTTCAGCAGCACGCGGGCAATGGCAATACGCTGGCGCTGGCCGCCGGAGAGCTTCACGCCGCGTTCGCCGACGTGGGCATCCAGCCCTGAACGGCCCTGCGGGTCATACAGCTCGGGGATAAACTCATCGGCGCGGGCGCGGTGAATCGCCTGCCAAATCTCCTCATCCGTGGCGTCCGGGCGACCATACAGCAGGTTGTCGCGAATTGAGCGATGCAGCAGCGAGGTGTCCTGAGTGATCATGCCGATTTGCGCCCGTAAGCTCTCCTGCGTGACCTGCGAAATATCCTGCTGGTCGATAGAAATCCGCCCGCCATCAATGTCATACAGGCGCAGCAGCAGGTTCACCAGCGTCGATTTACCGGCACCCGACGGCCCAATCAGACCAATCTTCTCGCCCGGACGAATATTCAGATTCAGCCCGCCAATCACCTGACGCTCTTTGCCGTAGTTGAAATTCACCTGATCGAAACGAATCTCTCCGCTGTGAACGTCCAGCTGTTTTGCGTCCGGCTTATCACTCACTTTGATCGGCTGGGCGATGGTCTTCAGCCCGTCCTGAACCATACCGATATTTTCGAAAATGCCGTTCACCACCCACATGATCCAGCTGGACATGTTAACGATGCGGATCACCAGCCCGGTCGCCAGCGCGATAGCCCCAACGCTAATCAGCGACTGGGTCCACAGCCACACCGCCAGACCCGTAGTGCCGACAATCAGCAGGCCGTTCATGGTGGTGATCGCCACGTCCATGCTGGTCACCACGCGGCTGGCCATCTGAGTTTTGTGGGTCTGCTCAGTAATGGCATCGCGGGCGTATTGCTGCTCGAGGTCGGTATGGGCAAACAGCTTGAGCGTGGTGATATTGGTGTAGCCGTCGACAATACAGCCCATCAGTTTGGAACGCGCCTCGGAAGACTCCACCGAGCGAGCCTTCACGCGCGGCACGAAATAGTAGAGGCAGGCGATATAGCCCAGAATCCACAGAACCAGCGGGATCATCAGCCGCCAGTCGGCTTCGGCAAACAGCACCAAGGCGCTGGCCGCGTAAATCAGCACATGCCAGATGGCGTCCACCGCCTGCACCGCCGAGTCACGCAACGAGTTACCGGTTTGCATAATGCGTTGCGCGATGCGCCCGGCAAAATCGTTCTGGAAGAAGTTCAGACTCTGGCGCAGCACGTAGTTGTGGTTTTGCCAACGGATCATGCTGGTCATGCCCGGACTGATCGTCTGATGCACCAGCAGGTCATGTAGCCCGAAGAATACCGGACGCAAGATCAGCGCCACCACCGCCATCCACAGCAGCTCAGGCCCGTGCAAACTGAAAAACTGCGCCGGAGGAGTGCTGTTGGTTAAATCGATAATACGGCTGAGATAGCTGAACAGCGCGACTTCGATTAATGACGCCACCAGCCCGACCACCAGCAGCGCGGCGAACATCGGCCAAACCTGACGCAAATAATAGAGATAAAAAGCGCCCACTTTGTCAGGAGGCGAGTCCGCAGGCGCTTTGCGGAAGATATCAATAATTCGTTCAAAACGGCGGTACAACATAGAGAACCTCTAAAGTTATTTAGTCAGAGCTGTCCTGCCCTGATATTTCGCCGGTGAATTGGCAGTGGTGACGTGCAACAAGCTATAAGCGTAGACCCTTTTCGGCGGCCTTTTCGTTTGACCTTTATACGATAGCTTTTATGATGAAAGTTACATTTTGAGCGCAACGAGAGGGATTTATGTCAGTAAAGTTAATCGCAGTGGATATGGACGGCACGTTTCTCGATGATGATAAAAAATACAACAAAACGCGTTTTTTGTCGCAATATGCCCAATTAAAACAGTTGGGTATTAAATTTGTCGTCGCCAGCGGTAACCAATATTTCCAGCTTAAATCCTTCTTCCCTGAAATAGCCTCTGAGATTGCCTTCGTCGCCGAAAACGGCGCTTACATCGTGAATGAAGGGCAAGACGTGTCAGTGGCGGAAATCCCCGCCGAGTCGGTGGAGAAAATCCTCAATTTCCTGCATGAAATCCCCGGCGTGCGCACGGTAATTTGCGGCAAGAATAGTGCCTATATTCACGCTTCGCGCCCGGAAGATTTCTACCAGAAGATGAAACGTTTTTACCATCACCTGATTCAAATCGACAGCACCAGCGAAATCAACGACACCATTTTCAAATTCGCCCTGAATATTTCCGACGAGCATCTGGCGGAGTTAATGTCCTCCATCGACCGCGAGCTGGGCCATATCGTCACCCCAGTTTCCAGCGGCCACGGCTCTGCCGACCTGATCATCCCCGGCCGCCATAAAGCCAACGGACTGCGCATTTTGCAGGAGCTGTGGGGCATTGACGACAGCGAAGTCGTCACCTTCGGCGACGGCGGCAATGACATCGAAATGCTGCAACAGGCCGGGTTTGGCTTCTCAATGTCGAATGCCATGGCTTCCGCAACCGCCGCCGCCAATTACGTCGCCGGGTCGAACAATGAGGAAGGGGTGTTGGATGTGATTGATAAGATTATCAAACACGAGAAGCCTTTTAGCTGATTGATTCTGCTCCTCTCCTTTTCAGTGGGAGGAGCAGTTTTAAGTTTATCTCGACACCTTCCCGCGCAGCGGCACGTCCTTCATCATCAACGCCAGCCCGAACCCAACAATCATTACCGCCGCGGCGATGTGGTACACCGAGTGGATCGCCGAGCCAAAGGCTTGGAAATAGTCCTCGCGGATGGTCGGCGGCAGCTCGTGCACGGCCTTTGCTCCTAATGCGCGGGGCAACTGGGTGCCAGAGGGGATCAGCGCTTCTAACTTGTTTTGCAGCACGTGGGTGAAGACCGCACCAAACCCGGCGACGCCAATCGAGCCGCCAATCGAGCGGAAAAGCGTGGTGCTCGAGGTCGCAACACCAATCATCTTCAGCTCAACGCTGTTCTGCGCAGCGAGGATCAACACCTGCATCACCATCCCGATCCCCAGACCCACCATCGCCATATAGAGATAGAGCGTATACAGCGGCGCGTCGAGCTTCATCGAACCCAGTAGCATCATGCCTATAAAGGCCAGCAAGGTGCCGACCGGCGGGAAAATGCGGTACTTGCCGGTCTTACTGATAATCCGCCCGCTAAGAATCGAACTAAAAATAATCCCGCCCATCAGCGGCAGCATCTGCATCCCCGCTTCGGACGGCGTCGAGTCTTTCACCACCTGCAAATAGAGCGGCAGGAAAGTCACCGAGCCGAACAGCGCCATACCAATGATGAAGCTAATCAAGCAGCTCAGCATAAAGGTGCGCTGGCGGAATAAATGCAGCGGGATGATAGGTTCAATCGCCAGCCGCTCTTCGTAAATAAAGCCGCCCACCGAGACTAACCCGAAGGCCAAAATGCACCACAGCTGGCCGTCGGACCATGACAGCACGGTGCCGCCTTCGCTGGTAAACAGGATGATGCAGGTCAACGCGGTCGCCAAATACGCCGCGCCAATGTAGTCAATCTCATGCTTAACGCGCTCTACCCGCGACTGGAATGCCGCACCGATGATAAGCAACGCCACAATGCCCAACGGCAGGTTGATGTAGAAAATCCAGCGCCAGCTGAAGTGCTCCACCAAGAAGCCGCCGAGAAGCGGGCCGATCACCGTCGCCAGCCCAAATATTGCCCCGAAGAAGCCCTGATATTTGCCGCGTTCGGCAGGAGAAACAATGTCCCCCACTGCCGCCATCGCCACCACCATCAGGCCGCCGCCGCCCAAGCCTTGCAGGGCGCGCATCAGGATGAGTTCGGTCATGTTTTGCGCCAAACCACAGAGCGCCGAGCCGACCAAAAACACAATGATCGCCGTTTGCAGCACGATTTTGCGGCCAAACAGGTCACCAAATTTGCCGTACAGCGGCACCACTATGGTCGATGCCAGCAGGTAAGCCGTGACCACCCAAGACAAGTCGGACAGACCGCCCAGCTCGCCGACAATGGTGGGCAGCGCGGTAGAAACGATAGTCTGGTCTAACGCCGCCAGCAGCATCGCCATCATCAGCGCGAAAAAGACAATGCGGAAAGAGGGCTGGCTCTGCGCCACCGGGGCTTTCTCTGCTTGTCCGTCACCGATCAGGCTGGATTGATTCTCTAGTGTCATAAAAGGAGTCTGACTTGTAATTAATTAACTGGATAATTAATATAAGAGGAACTCAATCATCTGGTCAATGGATCAAAGTGAATATATCGGCGTCAAAAAGTGGTAAAACGTCTTAATCAGAATCCACCTACACCTCTCAGGGAAAGTCATGACAGAGAAACAACCGCGTCGCCCGGGCCGACCGGCAGGCACCAGCAAAAGCGCTGATAAGCGCGACCTTTTGCTGGATACCGCCCTGAAAATGTTTGCCCAGCAAGGCATTGCCGAAACCCCACTGAGCGCCATTGCTCGCGAGGCTGGCGTCACCTCGGCCATGCTGCATTACTACTTCAACACTCGCGAACAGTTGCTAGACGTGCTGATCGACGAGCGTTTTCTGCCTGCGCGTGCCTCGGTGGGTAGTCTTTTTGAAGCACACCCGAATGACCCTGTGGCAGCCATCACCGCGCTGGCCCAGCGTTTTATCGACATTTCCGTCAAGCACTCTTGGTTTGCGCCGCTGTGGATACGCGAAGTGCTCAGCGAGAGCGGTCTGTTGAAAGAGCGGATGGATGCGCGCTTTGGCGACAATGAGAAAAAAGCGGTTCACCAGTGCATGTTGGGCTGGCAAAAGCAGGGTTATCTGAACCCAGACATTGAGCCGGAGCTGGTCTTTCTCTCCCTGTTTGGCCTGACGCTGCTGCCGATCGCCGCCATGCAAAACCACCGTATCGCGGGGAAAACCAAGCTGACGGCCGAGGATTTATCCCGTCACGTGGCAGCCTTATTACTTCGTGGCATTGCACCCCAAAATAAGGAATAAACGCAGCATTTTATAGACGTAATACCTTCATTTTTAACTTTTTTACGACACAAAAAATGCCAGATAAGAGAGTAGAGTGTTTGGTCTGGTTGTTAAAAATTTGAAGGATGAACGTTAAGAAAATGAAGGGAATGCCGCCGATTATTCTCGCTTTACTCGCCAGCTCGCTGGTTCTCACCATCGGGCGTGGCATCACGCTACCCTTCATCACCATTTATCTTACCGAGCATTATCATCTGCTGCCCAAAAGCGTCGGCGCGATAATGGGTGCCAGTCTGGCGCTGGGCATCCTCAGCAGCCTGTACGGCGGCTATCTGGTGGATAAATTTAACCACCGAACGCTGATCGCCGCCTCGATAAGCTTCTTCTCGCTAAGCTTTTTCCTGCTGCCTATCCTGCCTTCCATCACCGGCGTATTGGTGGTGCTGGCGCTGCTCAACTCCTCCTATGCGCTGCTGAGCATCACCATAAAAGCCTGTATTGCCAGTTGGTTACCCGTGGATAAGCGGGTGAAAGCCTTTTCGATGAACTACACGCTGATTAACGTCGGCTGGGCAGTCGGCTCTTCCCTTGGCGTATGGCTGGCAGGCTTTAGCCCCATGCTGCCGTTTTTGATCTCCGGCGGATTAGCGATGGTCACGGTGATCACTCTAAGCTGGGGCATTCGCAATATTCCTAATCGCCCGGCACAGGCGGAAATCGAACAAAAGCCGCTACCGAAGCCGAATTTGCGCCAGACCCTCAGCATTTTAGCCCACGACCGCCGCCTGATTTACTTCACCCTTGGCAGCACGCTGGGGTCGATTGTCTTCGGCCAGTTCACCGGCTACCTGTCGCAATACCTGATTTTGACCTCTGACGCCGTGTTCGCCTATAAGGTGATTGGCGCGGTGATGATCACCAACGCCTTGATTGTCATCGTGTTTCAGTATGCCCTCAGTAGCCGCATGCGACAGGCCACCCTGCTCAGATGGCTGTTCCTCGGCACGGTATTTTTCATGATTGGACTGGCAGGATTTATGCTGGCTGGGCCTTCGGTACTGATTTGGGTGATCGCGATGGCGATCTTCAGCTTCGGTGAGCTAATCGTCATTCCGGCGGAATATATGTTCATCGACTTTATTGCGCCAGACAATATGAAAGGCAGTTATTACGGCATGCAAAACCTGAGCAACCTCGGCGGGGCCATCAACCCCGTCCTCTGTGGTTTTCTGCTCAGTTACACCGCCCCGCCGGTGATGTTTATCGTCCTCATCGCCGCCGCCGCCGCCGGCCTGCTGTTCTTCTGGCTGGGGCATAGATTGGCGGTGCGGGCTGTTTGACAGCACGGTCAATAGCGCGTAATTTCACCAGCGTAGCTAGCCGCTGGTTCTTCTCCCATCTTAGTCATGGTGCTCAGTTCCCCGGCATAAAGCGCAAGGTTAAAGGCCCCGCTGTCATGAAAGTGATAGCGGGGTTTTCTTTTATATGGGCTTAGCTGATATGGCTGTCAATTTAATAAAGCCCCGCTGCCCGTTGTTTTAGCTGCTCCATGGCGTCGATGTAGGGCAGCGGGCCATGGCTGATGCGGCTCACGCCGAGCTGGTGGAGGGACTCTAGTGCTGGCGTGGTCGAGGTGATCATAATGTTCACCGGCAGAAGTGAAAATTCACATAAATCAGCGATCAGCGCCTGCTGGCTCAGGCCCGGAACAAAATAGCCGTTGGCCCCGGCGGCTTGGTAGGCCAAAAGTCGCTGTTTGGCTTCGGCGATCAATGCGCTATGGGTCGATTCTGACGCGGCTTGCAGGAAGATATCGGTTCTGGCGTTGATAAACAGCGCCGTGCCGTGTTTATCTGCCACTTCGCGCAATGCGGTGATTCTCCGACACTGTTCTTCTATGTCCACCAGCCCCGATTGGGTGATGCGCTGATCTTCAAAATTAACGCCAACCACTCCGGCGTCCAGCAATGCAGCGAGATTACGCTGGATGTTTTCCAACGAGGTGCCATAACCTGTTTCGAAATCAACGGTGACGGGTAAATTGACCGACGCGACAATGCGTTTAACGGTATAAAGCAGGGCCGAAAATGGCATCTGTTCGCCATCGGCATAGCCCTGCGCGGCGGCACAAGACCAGCTACCGGTGGCAATGGCCTGCGCACCGGCTTCAGCCACGGCGCGCGCACTGCCCGCATCCCAGACATTATAAAGTACCAGCGGATTTTGTTTTTTGTGCAATGAGCCAAAGTGTGCTGCTTTATCACTGTTATTCATGGATTATTCCTTTTCTTATGGTTTTATCAGCATTCTTTTTTCATGTTCGATCAGCCAGCGTTTGCGCCACACCCCGCCGCCATAACCGGTCAGAGAGCCGTCAGCGCCAATGACCCGATGACAGGGGATCAGCAGCGATATCTGGTTCTCTCCATTGGCTCGCGCGACCGCCCTTGAGGCAGAGCCACGGCCAATTTCGCGGGCAATAGAGGAATAACTTCTCAGCTCACCCAGAGGGATCGCGCGCAGCGCATCCCAAACCTGACGGCTAAATAGCGAGCCAAACTGGGCCAGTGGCGTGGTGAAGTGCCCGCAGCGGCCGCTGAAATAGGCATTCAATTCCTGTTCCAGCAGTTCTATAACCGGCGAGCGCGCCATGATGATTTGCGACCCCGACTTCTCTTTCAGCCGCTGAATCTCGTTAGGCAGTGCCTTGCGATCGACAAACTCCAGCAGGTGCAAAGCCTGCGCATCCGCAATTGCCAACAGAGTGCCAATCGGCGTATCAATCCACTCCGCTTTTAAAAACGGCAGGGTTTTCGCCTCGCGCGGCGCAATGCCAATGAGCCGGGTGATCGCCGTGCGAAAACCACTTCCCGACTCATAATTAGCTTCTAACTGCGCATCAATCACCTGATTCCCCGAGGTCAAATGGTCGACGCCTTTGCCCAAACGCCGCAGACGGGCCATTTCAAGAAAGGTAATGCCGAACTGGCGTTTGAATGCGCGCCTGACGGTTGAAGGGTCAACCTGCATAGCGACGAAATCCTCTTCGCTCCACCTTTTATCTGGCTCACTCTCCAGTGCCGCCAACAGCTTCAATACCAAGGGATCTTTTTCGCCGCCAAGGGAGAGCGGGCAGCAGCGTTTGCAGGGGCGAAAACCGGCCTCCATCGCGGCGACAATGGAAGGATAGAAGGTTGAATTTTCACGTTTTGGCTTACGCGCCGGGCAGGTCAGACGGCAAAAAATGCCGGTGCTTTTCACCCCGACAAACGCAAAGCCGTTGTAGGCTGGGTCTCGGGCAATCAGGGCGTCATACAGCACATCATCACTGGGTAGGTCGAAAAGCATGATTGAGCTCGCGCGATGGGAACAATGATTCTCAGGGTAGAGGAAGTTTCGAGGCCGTAGCGCCAAATTTCGGGCGTCTATTTTTCTTTTTGTCAGATCAAAAAAGCCCAGAGATACCTCCGGGCCTTTCATCCATTACTCCTCTTTCAACCCACGATTTATCAGCATTGGCTCAATAGATGGAGCTTTGCCGCGCCAGGTTTCATAGAGTTTTTCGAGATCTTCGCTGTTGCCGCGAGACAGGATTTGGTCACGGAACTTCTGCCCGTTTTCACGGGTCAGCCCGCCCTGCTCTTCGATACCCGCGAAGGCGTCATCAGCCAGCATTTCGGTCCACAGATAGGCGTAATAACCCGCCGCGTATCCATTGCCCCAGATATGTTGGAAGTAGCTGGAACGATAGCGCGGTGGCACGTAGGCCAGATCGATATTATCTTTCTTCAGCGAGGCCGCTTCGAACTTGTCCACGTCCTGCTCGGGCTCATTGGCGCTCAGGCTGTGCCAGTGCATATCAAGCAGCGCAGCGGCCAGCAGCTCGGTCATATCGTAGCCTTTGTTGAACTTGCTGGCCTTCTCGATTTTGTCACGCAGCGCCTGCGGCATGGCTTCGCCGGTCTGGTAATTTTTGGCGAAATGGGAGAAGACTTTCGGGTCACTCGCCCAGTGCTCGTTGAACTGCGATGGGAATTCAACGAAGTCACGCGGCGTCGCGGTGCCGGAGAGACTCGGGTACTGCTGGTCGGCAAACAGGCCGTGCAATGCGTGGCCGAACTCGTGGAACATGGTGATCACGTCGTCCCATGACAGCAGCGCGGGCTTGCCCTCTGCCGGCTTTTGGAAGTTCGCGACGTTATAAATCACCGGCTTGGTGCCCAGCAGCTTGGACTGATCGACGAAGTTGCTCATCCACGCGCCGCCGCCTTTGTTATCTCGCTGGTAGTAATCGGCGTAGAACAGTGCCATGGACTGGCCGTCTTTGTCGAACACCTCGAACACCCGCACGTCCGGGTTATAAACCGGCAGGTCGTGGCGCTCTTTGAAGGTCACCCCGTAGAGCAGGTTCGCGGCATAAAACACGCCGTTTTCCAGCACATTGTTCAGCTCGAAATAGGGTTTGATCTGCGCGTCGTCAAGGTCATATTTCTCTTTACGCACCTGCTCGGAATAGTGCTGCCAGTCCCACGCCGCCAGCTTGAAGCCGCCCTTTTGCTTATCAATCAGAGCCTGAATGTCCTGCGCTTCTCGCTCAGCGCGGGCAGTGGCCGCCGGGACGATTTTATGCATGAAATCGAGCGCGGCCTGCGGCGTTTTCGCCATCTGGTTTTGCAATTTCCAAGCAGCATAAGAAGGGAAACCCAGGATCTGCGCCTGCTCGGCGCGGACCTTCGCCAGCTTGGAAATCAGCTGGCGCGTGTCGTTAGCATCGCCGTGTTCAGCACGATTTATCGAAGCCTCATACAGGGCTTTGCGCGTGTCGCGGTCTTCCAGTGGCTGAAGCAACGGCTGCTGGGTGGTGTTCTGCAACACCAGCAGCCACGCGTCGGTCATCTTGCGGTCTTTTGCCGCTTGAGACGCGGCGGAAAGCTCGGCTTCACTCAGACCGGCCAACTGTTTTTGGTCTTTCACCGTCAGCCCGCCCGCCTTGCTGGCCGCCAGCAGCTTATTGGTGAATTGGGTGCTGAGCGTCGCCGCCTGCTGGTTCAAGGCTTTGAGTTTTTCTTTGTCGGCATCAGACAGGTTGGCACCCGCCAGCTCGAAATCTTTATAAGTGACTTCAATCAGACGCTGGGATTCAGCATCTAATTTTAAGGAATTACGCTGCTCATAAACCGTTTTCAGGCGGTCAAACAGCTTGCTGTTGAGATGAATGCTGTCGGACATGGCGGCCAGTTTTGGCGAAGTATCTTCGTCAATTTTCTGCAAGCCGTCGGTGGTGTTCGACGAGGTCATCGCATCAAACACGCTCAACACGCGGGTCAGTAGCACGCCGGACTTCTCCAGCGCCACGTAGGTGTTCTCAAAGGTTGGCGCAGCCGAGTCGTTGGCGATTTTATCGACCTCAGCCAGCTTCTGCTTAATACCTTCGGCAATCGCCGGGGCGTAATCACTCTCTTTATATTTATCGAACTGCGGAGCCTGATAAATCAACGGGCTACGTTCAAAGAAAGGGTTTACCGTTTGTTCGGGACTGTTCATGACATTTTCCTGCTTTGAAGTCGCCGTGGAAGGGGTCTCCGCCACTACCGCGTACGAGCTGCATGCCAAACTGATAGCCAAGAAGAGGTTTGAAAGACGCATTAAAGGGTTCCTTTGCCTAATTTCCGTTAAGTCCTTGAGCATAGTAACAGCTCGCTGAATCAGCAAAATCGTGATGAGATTATTGTGAATTCTGCTGCTCATAGGTTATAACACCTGTAAATAATCACAGGTAATCCTCATGATCAAAAATCAGATCTTCATTCAGAAACGCATCAGCCAGTTGCAGTTTACCGGCGAAATTTTAGAGGAGTGTCGCTTCCTGCAATGCCGTTTCGACGGCGCAGACCTCAGCGATACCGCCTTCCTCAATTGCAGTTTTTATGATGATGAGAACCAGAAAGGCTGCTCTTTCCAGAACGCCCAGATGAAAGATGCCAGCTTTAAACACTGTGATTTGACCATGGCGGATTTCAAATATATTCAGGCGTTAGGGCTGGAAATGCGCGAATGCAAAGCGACCGGCGCAGACTTTGCCGGGGCGAATTTCATGAACATGATCACCACCCGCAGCTGGTTTTGCAGCGCCTTTCTCACCAAGAACAACTTCAGCTACACCAATTTCAGCAAAGTGGTACTGGAGAAGTGCGAACTGTGGGAAAACCGCTGGACCGGCGCCAATCTGCGCGGCGCGAATCTCAGCGGCTCCGACCTTTCCGGCGGCGAATTCACCGAATTCAGCTGGAATGATGTCAACGTCACCCACTGCGACCTGACCAACTCAGACCTCGGCGAACTCAACCTGCGCACGGTGGATCTCGACGGCGCAAAAATCGACGACTGGCAGCAAAGCCACCTGCTGGAGAAGCTCGGGGTGATTGTGATTCATTCTAAGTAGGGGTTGGGGTGAAGCTATTCAGCCTAAAAGTGCGTTTCCTCCCCCTCTGTCATCTGAACCCTCAGCAGATATGCTATAACAGCCGTTCGCTGTGATAACGAAATTAACCCCATGAAAGATAATAGTATTTACTCCCCTCAAACGTCGATTCCTGAGAAGTCTCGGGTGCTCGGTTGGTCTGATTTATTCTCGCTGTGGTTCTCGCTCGGTATGGGCCTGATGGTATTGCAAGCGGGTGCGATTCTGGCGCCGGGGCTGGGTCTGGCGGGATCGCTGGCGGCCATTGTGCTGGGAAGTGCAGTGGGCGTGGCGCTGCTGGCACTGGTCGGCGTGATTGGCGGGCAGACCGGGCTGTCGTCGATGGCTTCTCTGCGGCTGACTCTCGGCAAGCGCGGCGTTGCCCTGCCCGTGCTGTTTAACCTGATACAGCTGATCGGCTGGGGCGCGTTTGAAATCGTGGTGATGCGCGATGCGGCAAGCCTGCTGGCCCAGCGAGCTTGGGGAAGCGGCACGCCTTGGGCGAATCCGACCCTGTGGACCTTTATTTTTGGCGCGGTGGCGACACTGCTGGCGGCCAGTGGCCCTCTGGCGTTTATTCGCGTGGTGCTGCGCCGCTGGGGTATCTGGCTGCTGATGGCAAGCTGCGCGTGGCTGACGGTTTATCTGTTCCAGCACGCTGACCTCGCCACACTGTGGCACAAAGCCGGAGACGGCTCGATGCCGTTCGCGCTGGCCTGCGATATCGTGGTGTCGATGGCCTTTTCGTGGCTGCCGCTGGTGTCGGATTACACCCGCTTTGGCAAATCGGCGCGGCAGAACTTCTGGGGAACTGCCTGTGGGTATTTCCTTGGCAGCTGCTGGATGATGTCGCTCGGCGTGGCCTACACGCTGGCTTTCGTTACCAATTCGACTGACGCCAATGCCCTTCTGTTGGCCCTTTCGGGCGTCGCCTTGGGCATTCCTTTATTGCTGATTTTGGTCGACGAACATGAAAATGCCTTCGCGGATATTCACTCGGCGGCGGTGTCCGCTGGCACCTCGCTGCCTATTGGCATCGGCAAACTGACGCTGGGAATTGGCCTGCTGTGTACGCTGATTGCCTGGAGCGTGCCGCTGACCCAGTATGAGAACTTCCTGCTGCTGATTGGCTCGGTGTTTGCGCCACTGTTTGGCGTGGTGCTGACCCATCACTTCATTTTACGCCGCCATACTCAGCACGACCTGAATATGCGCTCGCTTGCAGCTTGGGTAATAGGTATTGCGGTGTATCACCTGATGGCGAATTTCCTGCCAAACGTCGGGGCTACGCTGCCGTCACTGTTCATCGCTGCACTGGTTTGCTGGGGGCTGGGGCGTAAAGCGTAAGCATAAAAAAAACCGCCCCTAAAGGCGGTTTTCATTACTCAGAATAGAACGTAACTTACAGCGCGATATCGGCTGGTTGTTTCTGTTCTTTCTTCTCGGTGTTGCCCTGTGGAGCCGGAGCAGCTTCTGCCGCCGGTGCCTGCTCAGCAGGTTGCGCTGCTGGCGTTGGGTTGTCGAGTTGCAGAACGCGGCTGGTGTAGCCCAGTTCTTTCTCGGTTGCTTCCACGTTGCCGTTCAGTTGGGTACCGTATGAAGGAATAATCTGCTTCAGTTTGGTCTGCCATTCTGGGGTAGCAACTTTATCTTTAAACACGGTTTCCATCAGGTGCAGCATGATTGGAGCCGCAGTCGATGCGCCCGGAGATGCGCCTAACAGTGCCGCGATGCTGCCATCTTTAGAGCTAACCACTTCGGTGCCCAGACGCAGTACGCCGCCTTCTTTAGGGTCTTTCTTGATGATCTGCACACGTTGGCCCGCAGTCCACAGTCTCCAGTCTTCTTTCTTCGCGCCTGGGAAGTACTCTTTCAGCGCTTCATAACGGTCGTTGTCGCTCAACATAACTTGGCTAATCAGGTATTTAACCAGGTCGAAGTTGTCGATGCCGACATCAGTCATTGGGCCGATGTTAGAGAAGTTCACGGAACCGAACAGATCCCACAGAGAACCGTTTTTCAGGAACTTGCTGGAGAAGGTCGCGAATGGCCCGAACAGCAGAACACGTTTGCCGTTGAACACGCGAGTATCCAAGTGTGGAACGGACATCGGAGGCGCGCCAACAGAGGCTTTGCCATACACTTTCGCCAAGTGACGGTTTACGATTTCTGGGTTTTCAGTCACCAAGAATTGACCGCCAACCGGGAAACCGCCGTAGTTGTCAGCTTCTGGAATACCGGATTTTTGCAGCAAGGTCAGAGACGCACCGCCCGCACCGATAAACACGAATTTCGCCTTCACAACGCTCTCTTTGCCGTTGTTTTTCAAGTCAGCAACGGTCACGTTCCAGCTGTTGTCTGGGTTACGTTTGATGTCGCGAACTTCGTGGCCAAGGCTCAGAGAGAAGTTTTGATTTTTTTGCAGCGATGCCACTAACTGGTGAGTGATTTCACCGAAGTTAACGTCAGTACCAATTGGAATGCGGGTCGCAGCAATTTTCTGGTTCGGGTCACGACCTTCCATGACCAGCGGGATCCACTCTTTAATTTTGGTTGGATCCTGAGAGTATTCCATGCCGCGGAACAGGGTGCTTTTTTGCAGAGCCAAGTAGCGTTTGTGCAGGAAGTCGACGTTCTCGTCACCCCATACAAAGCTCATGTGCGGCACGCTGTTGATGAATGAACGTGGGTTGTGCAGCACGCCATTCTCAACTTGATAAGACCAGAACTGGCGGGAAATCTGGAAACCTTCGTTGACTTCGACTGCCTTGGAGATATCGATTGAACCGTCAGCTTTTTCCGGCGTGTAGTTCATCTCAGCCAATGCCGAGTGGCCCGTACCGGCGTTGTTCCAGCCGTTAGAACTCTCTTCAGCAACGCCATCAAGACGCTCGACCATGTTGATCGACCAGTTTGGCTCAAGTTCCTGGAGGTAAGTACCCAGAGTGGCACTCATGATTCCTCCGCCGATCAGTAACACATCGACGGACTTTTCTTCTTCTGCTGCAAACGCGCGCGGGGTTAGCGCCATAGCGTTAAGGCAGAGGATCATGACGAGTAACTTTCTCATGACGTCTGTATCTCTTAAGTTTAGTTTTGTCTTTCAGGTGAAAAATGCCCAGATTTCATTGTAGTCGGTGAAATCAATAACCTGATGCGTGCAGAGATAAGCGATTATCCCTGACAGAATGAAAGGGTTTTATTTACTGCGGAATGTGTTAACAAATTAAACACACATTGTTGTTGCTAGATATTCCAAATATCGACCTTTCGCAACCAATGTAACATTAACGCTACGTCAGCTAAAAATAACTTTAATTATTAAACTAATTCAGTAAAGTAGTTTCTTAGGGAAATTAATAAGTTAGTTTCAACTCAGCGCGCTCAACAATATTTGCCCGCGCAAAGCCATTTGGTCGGCAGGATTATGCCCAATTAACATGTAGTTAAAACCTTTGGCGCGCCAATAAATAACATTCATACCCCGGCGGATTTCACTTTGCTGGGCGGTGTCGCCGCGCTGGGATGAGCGAGTGATGCACAGGGCCATCGGGCCGTGGGTGGCGTCGAGATAGGTTATCTGCGCAATGTTGTACTGGTCATAGTTGAGCAGGCGGGCGTTTTTCAGCGTCGCGCCCTGTAGAACAAGGCTGGCGGGAGTCAGGCTGGTGCCCAGCGCGGTGTTCACTCGCTGCAATTCTTGCTGCTGCTGTTCTGGGGATTCATGGATATCAGCCAGCGTGTCGGCTGAATAGAGCGACATATATTCTGCAACCAGATTGCGCCAGCCGAGGTCTTGCTCTGGCTGGGCAAAAGGCACGGCGTAGCGCCCGACGGCAATGCCAACTGCAAGGAAACTCACCGCGGCGGCCAGCAGATGGCGGCGGCTAACGCCCTGTTTCTGCGCTGCTTTTGGCGCTATTGCCGGGTCTGGAATGGCATCCAGCCGGGCCTGCAAGCGACTCAACGGGGCTTCAGACAGCAAAGGCTCGTAGGCTTCGTGGAAAGGCAGATTGCTGTAAGAGAGCTGATTGAGGCGATCGGCCAACGCCTCGTCGCTCTGTAATCGCTGGGCAAACTGTTCACGCTGGGCGTCACTCAACTGATTGTCGAGCCAAGCCACCAGCACTTCATCAGGGAAAGGGATCGGCAGACGTTCTTGCGTCATTTTTTCTCTCCCTGTTGTGGTTGGAAAGGCGTCACGGCGGATTTCGCCAAGGTTTGTCTGGCAGTCGCCAGCCGACTCATGATGGTCCCCACCGGCACGGCCAGCGTGTTGGCGGCTTCTTGATAGGTAAAACCTTCGACATAAACCAGAAACACCGCGTTTCGCTGGGCTTCGGGTAAGCCGCCGACCTGCTGCATCACCTGCAATTGCCAGCGGCGGCTCTCAAAATCACCCGATTCATGCGAAGTGCTCACTTCATCAATATCCACAAATCCCTGTCCCTGACGAACCTGCTGCGCCCTGAGTTCATTGATCCAAATCGAATGCAAAATCGAAAATAACCAGCGATCGATGCGCGTGCCCTCTTCGAACTGCGCGCTGCGCTCAAGCGCCCGCACGCAGGTCGATTGCACTAAATCATCAGCCACATCGCGTTTTCGCGACAACACCATGCCGTAACGCCAAAGACGCGCCAGACAGAGGCTTAATTCATGCCGGATCTCTGTGGATGTGATTTTTCACTACCTCGTGGTCAATCGATTTTATGATTCCGGGTGGCCCTCAATCGCGGCATTCAGGTCGCGATACTCTTCACAGCCCGTGCCGCAAATCCCTTTAATCGTGGCGAGCTGCGCCTTGGCTAAATCCGGACGCCCTTTGATCATGTACGCCTCACCGAGGTATTCACGCACTTTGGCGTAATGCCCGTCGAGAGCGATTGAACGCTGATAATAGCCGATCCCTTCATCGGTGCGACCCAATTTACGCGTGGCGTAACCGCGATAATTCCAGGCTTCGCGGGTGTTCGGCTGTTGCAGCGTATCGAGCAGATCCAAAGCTTCCTGAAAACGGCCAGTTTTCGCCAGATGATAAGCATATTGGGTCTTATCTTGATCAGAGATCTTACTGCCTTTTTCTACCATACAGCTTTTGGTTTTACTGTCATAAACCTGCCCTTTCGGGCAGTCCGGCGTTTTCTCCGAGTCGTCACCCATGGCGTGGGCCGCGATTGAGAACATCGACAGACCCGCGCACAGGCACAGGGCGGACAGCGTGGTGAGATTATTATTTTTTTTCATTGTAGGGTCCTGAGTATCAAGGTGTTGGCTTTGTTTCTTATGAGCGGCCGTGGCTGCCCGGTAGCATGCGACGCAGCGTGCCGTCGCGTAAGACGTAGTGGTGGAATAGCGCCGCCAGAGCATGCACCCCGGCCACAATAATCAATGCCCACGCCACGTTGTTATGCAGCATGCCGAAGGTGCGCGGCATGACGCTGTCGAAGTCGAACACGTCGGGGATCGGGAATAAGCCGAAGAAGTAGAACGGCTCGGCCTGCGCCCAGCGAAATAAGAAGCCGAGAACAATTTGCGAAATCAGCAGCAGGTAAAGCACCAGATGGGTCAGGTGCGACGCGGCTTTCATCGCCGTCGGCATGGCAATAGGCTCCTGCTTGCTGCGGCCGGTACTCACGGTAAATAAGCGCCACAGCAAACGCCCGATAATGATCACCGCCAACAGAATACCGACGGAGATATGCACGGATTGCAGCCCTTTGCGCAGCGGAGTGCCGCGATCCAGAACTTCCCAGATATGCGCGCTGGCAAACATGAAGATAACAATGAGCGCCGTGGCCCAGTGCAGGAGGATAGTCAGGCCGTCATAGCGGCGGCGCAGAGTTGGAGCAGAAGTGTTTTGCATAAAGGAAAAGCCCATAAGTGTCCGATTTATCAGTAAACACTTGAGTGGTGATTTTTATTCGATGGTTTTAAAAATTTTTTTTCGATTTTTTAATTTGCGGCGATTTTGCCGTTATTCGCAATAAAGAGAAAAAAGCATCAAGCTTCTACAAGCCCTGCCGATAACCGTTGTGGACATCCTTTAAGTCAAATTAAAACCATTACAATCATAAAAACTGTCAGGTGGGGTATCGCTGGTGAATGAAGCATCTAAAGAGCAGTTTGTCCGACGCAACAAGCTAGGCATTTTGGCCGTTCTGCGTGATTTGAAGAAGAACAACACGCTGGTCATGGTGTCCCACGGGCGCGGGCAATTTATCAGCAAAATTCTGGACGTTTTGCCGGATACCAACCAATTGCTGTTTGATCTGGGCAGTGGCGATTACGACAACCAGCTGGCGAAAGAGGCGCAAACCCTGAATTTCGTGGCGGAACCGGCGGGTGCGAAAGTCGAGTTCACCTCGGGACAGGCGCAGGAAATCAGCTGGCAGAATCTACCTACATTTAGCTGTGAAATTCCGCCGGAGCTCTATTTTATTCAGCGTCGCGAATATTTCCGCGTCAATATTCCACTGCAACCGGCCTATGTCTGTAGCGGCAAATTCCCCGACGCCAGCGACTTCAGCTTCCGCCTAAAAGATATCTCGCTCGGCGGCATTGGCCTGCACGTCGACAAAGTGATGCCACTGGCAATTGAAGCCGGCGCGGTGATCAAAGACTCTCTGGTGGAGTTGGCCGAGTTTGGCTCTTTCAAGCTAGATTTGGAGTTTATCAGCGCGATGGACCGACAGACGGTGAGCAGTAAAGGAGAAACGGTCACCAGCCAGCGGCTCAGTTTCCGTTTTCCTTATTTATCCCCCGCGCAGGAACGCGACCTGCAACGGGCGATATTTGAGCTGGAAAAGCAGCAGCATCAGAAAGCCAAACGCTTTCGCGATTAATCGCTAACCAGCGTTATAAGAACATACCGCCCGATGCTTCCACGCGTTGGGCGTTCATCCAGCCACCCGCATCGCTAAGCATCAGCGCCACCATGTGGCCGATATCATCCGGCAGGCCGACGCGCCCCAGCGCGGTATTGGACGCCACCATCTGATTGGTTTGTTTATTGTCACGCACGTGGCCGCCGCCGAAGTCAGTCTCAATCGCCCCTGGCGCCAGAATATTGACGCGGATGCCGCGCGCGCCCAGCTCTTTCGCCTGATACTTGGTGAGAACTTCCATCGCGCCTTTCATCGCCGCATACACTGAATAACCCGGCAGAGAGAAACGCGTTAGGCCAGTAGAGACGTTGAGAATGCGGCCACCGTCGGCAATCAGCGGCAGCAGTTTTTGGGTCAAGAACAGCGGCCCTTTCAGGTGAATATTCATCAGCAGGTCAAACTGCTCTTCGCTCACCTCAGCAAAAGGCACGCCTAAGCCGATACCGGCGTTATTGACCAGAAAATCAAAGCTGTCGCGCTGCCAGATATCCGCCAGCAGGGTCTTCACCTGCGCGGCAAACGCGGTAAAGGATTTGCTGTCGCCGACATCCAACTGCAACGCAGCGGCTTTGCCGCCTTTGGCCTGCACGGCGCGAACAATGCTGTCGGCTTCTTCCCGCTGGCTGTGATAAGTCAAAATCACATCCACACCCTGATCTGCCAGTTTTTCTACTGCATTCTTGCCCAAACCACGGCTTGCGCCGGTAACGATCGCGATTTTATTGCTCATAGTAGACTCCGCAGTGAATATCGTGGGTACTCGTTGTATGAAATAGAGTCTATTGGCAGAATAGGAAACGATAAACAGGGGTAAATGGGTTTCACTGTTCCATGAAAAACAACAATAGGCGAAAATGTGGATAAAATTCAATCGATGCAGGTGTTTGTTCGTGTTGCAGAAATGAACAGCTTCACCCGCGCCGCCGAAAGTCTGAGCCTTCCCAAGGCCAGCGTCTCACGCCTGATCCAACAGCTAGAGAGCCAACTCGGCGTGCGCCTGCTGCATCGCTCAACCCGCCGGGTGCAACTGACGCAGGACGGTCAGGTCTATTACGACCGCTGCAAAGAGCTGTTAGCCAGCGTCGAAGAGATGGAAACCCTGTTTCAGGCTAACCCGGCGACCATCAGCGGCCGCCTGCGGGTGGATATGTCGGTCGCCATGGCGCGCGATTTTGTGCTGCCAAAGCTGGGCGAATTCCTCAACCGCTACCCGGCCATCGAGATTGAACTCAGCAGCACCGACCATCGGGTTGATGTCATTCGCGAAGGTTTTGACTGCGTGATCCGCGTCGGCACGTTGAAGGATTCGGGGCTGATCGCTCGCCCGCTCGGGCAACTCAGCATGATAAATTGCGCCAGCCCGGCTTATCTCCAACGCCACGGCACGCCGCTGCACCCGGACGAATTATCCCAGCACGCCATGGTGCATTACGAGCAGACGCTGGGCGCACGGACCTCCAGCTTTGAATATGTAGAAGGCAAAACGCTGCGTTCGGTGAAGACTGGCGGCGCGGTGACGGTCAACAGCACTCAGACTTACTCCAGCGCCTGCTTGGCGGGTTTAGGCATTATTCAGGTGCCAATGATGGGGATGCGTGACTACCTTGAGACAGGCCGTTTAGTCAAAATCTTGCCGCAGTACAACGCGCCGCCGATGCCCATCTCACTGGTTTATCCGCACCGGCTGAACCTCTCACGGCGCGCCAAAGTGTTTATGGATTGGCTGACCGAAATCACCCACGCCTATCTGAAATAACGGCGCTTCGCTGGACAATGGATAAGCAATCAGCCCGTGGCCCGGCAGCGGGCGCGATTGAGCAGCTATACTAAACTGATGGAAAATCTCAAAAATAAGGACTCCGTGGATTAATGCCAACCACCAAAAACTCAGAAACGCTCGAACAGGAAGACGCTAAGCCGCTGATTAATATCAAGACCGGCAACCACACGGTGGATAAAAACATCACTCGCGCTTCGAAGCTGGTAACCCGCGTGCAGTCATGGGGCTGGGTCGCGCACTTGCTGCGCGCCACGGAGCGATTCAACGATCGCCTCGGCAGCCAGTTCGGCGCGGCTATTACCTATTTCTCCTTTTTGTCGCTGATCCCGATTTTGATGGTGTCATTCGCCGCCGTGGGTTTCATTCTGGCCTCCAACCCCGACCTGCTGGCGCGGCTGATTGGCAAAATCGTCAACAGCATTAGCGATCCGAACCTTGCCAGCACGCTGAAAAACACCGTCAACACGGCGATTCAGCAGCGCACGGCAGTTGGTCTATCCGGCTTGCTGATTGCTCTGTACTCCGGGATTAGCTGGATGGGGAATCTGCGCGAAGCGATCCGCGCCCAGTCTCGCGACGTGTGGGAGCGCAATCCGCAGGATAAAGAGGTGATTTACAAACGCTATATCCGCGATTTCATCTCGCTGACCGGTCTGGTGCTGGCGCTGATCATCACGCTGTCGCTGACCTCGATTGCCGGTTCGGCGCAAAAATCGATTGTTGATGCGTTAGGTCTTGGCGGCATTGAGTGGCTGCGCCCGGTGATGACCTCGGTCACACTGGTGATTTCCATTGCGGCTAACTATCTGTTGTTCCTGTGGATATTCTGGATGCTGCCGCGCCACAAGCCGCGTAAAAAAGCCCTGCTGCGTGGCACGCTGCTGGCGGCTATCGGCTTTGAGGTGATCAAATTCGTCATGACCATGACCTTGCCACGACTGGCAAGCTCGCCCTCCGGCGCGGCTTTCGGCTCGGTTATCGGCCTGATGGCCTTCTTCTATTTCTTCGCCCGGCTGACGCTGTTCGTCGCCGCATGGATTGCCACCGCGCAATACAAAGGGGATAAGGAAGTCGAGCAGCCAGAGACTCATAACGCCGCTCAATAAGTACCCTGATTTACATCGTGCCAGACAATATTCGTTGTCTGGCATTTTATTTGGCCATTTACCAGTGAGTTATTCTGGTTTTTATCTGCTTATTGAACAGATAAACCTGATATCACTTCAGATGGAAAACATTCCCCCATTTGGTGCAATTCCGCCTTTTCCCCTCCATCCTCTGGCGTTGAAAACGTCACATTCCCTGCTTAATATGCCTTTAGCAAACATTTCTTTACATAACATCCATCCTTTCAATCACAATAAGAATCATCGCTTATGCAAGCCTCAGTCACACCAGAATTAGCAGCTGACGCCCATCTGGTCAGCCAAAACTCCCGCGGCAAAGTCATCGTGGCGTCGCTTATCGGCACGGCCATCGAATTTTTCGACTTCTATATCTATGCCACGGCGGCGGTGATCGTTTTCCCGCACATCTTCTTCCCGCAGGGTGACCCTACGGCGGCGACGCTGCAGTCTCTGGCGACCTTCGCCATTGCCTTTATTGCTCGCCCGATTGGTTCGGCGCTGTTCGGCCACTTCGGCGACCGCGTTGGCCGTAAAGCCACGCTGGTTGCTTCGCTGCTCACCATGGGGGTTTCAACCGTGGTGATCGGCCTGCTGCCAACCTATGCCAGCATCGGCGTTTTCGCTCCTCTGCTGCTGGCACTGGCGCGTTTTGGTCAGGGCCTGGGTCTGGGTGGTGAATGGGGCGGCGCGGCGCTGCTGGCGACAGAGAATGCGCCAGCCAAGAAGCGCGCGCTTTACGGCTCTTTCCCGCAGCTTGGGGCGCCGATTGGCTTCTTCTTCGCCAACGGCATGTTCCTGCTGCTGTCGTGGTTACTGACTGAACAGCAATTTATCGACTGGGGCTGGCGCGTGCCTTTCCTTCTCTCCGCCGTGCTAGTGCTGATTGGCCTGTATGTCCGCGTTTCTCTGCATGAGACGCCGGTGTTCGCCAAAATCGCCAAGGCGGGCAAGCAGGTTCGCGTTCCTATCGGCACCCTGTTTAGCAAGCACCTGAAAGCGACCGTGCTGGGCATGTTTATCATGGTGGCGACTTACACCCTGTTCTACATTATGACTGTCTATTCATTGAGTTACGGCACACAGCCAAAGCCGCTGGGCTTGGGTATTACACGTAATGACTTCCTGCTGATGCTGATGATTGGCGTGGTCGGTTTTGGCGTGATGGTGCCAATTGCCGGTCAACTGGCGGACTCCTTTGGCCGTCGCAGAACCATGATTTGCATTACTTTGCTGATGATTGTCTTCGCCCTGCTGTTCCCTTCTCTGCTGGGTTCAGGTTCACAGACGCTGGTGATGATCTTCCTGCTGTGCGGCTTTGTGGTGATGGGGCTGACCTTCGGCCCGATGGGCGCTCTGCTGCCTGAACTGTTCCCGACCGAAGTTCGCTATACCGGCGCGTCATTCTCTTATAATGTGGCATCGATTCTTGGTGCATCGGTTGCGCCTTACATCGCGACCTGGCTGGCGACCCGCTACGGCTTGTTCTATGTCGGCGTCTATCTGGCTTCAATGGCGCTGATCACCCTGATCGCGCTGCTGCTGTCGAAAGAGACTCGCGACCAGTCACTCTGATTGATTCCCCCGCGCCACTCGGTGCGGGGATTTTCTAAGGACTTACCCCTCATGCGTTTGACTCGCCGTTCCCTCATTTCGCTGCTGATTTTGGTGGTCATCATCGCCGCCGCTTTATGGTTTTTCCTGCCCAATAAATCTAACCCGGACGCCCTGTGGAACATCATCAGCCAGAAGTGTGTGCCTAACCAGCGCGCCAATGGGCAGCCAGCTCCTTGCTCTCAGGTCGATGAAAAGCAAGGTTTTGTGGTAATGAAGGATAGAAACGGGCCGCTGCAATTTCTGCTGATGCCGACGGCTAAAGTCACCGGCATGGAAAGTCCGGCGCTGCTCGAAGACGCCACGCCGAACTACTTCAGCCAAGCGTGGGAAGCGCGGCACTATATGGCGGATAAATACGGTAAACCTATTGATGACAGCAATGTCTCGCTGGCCATCAACTCGCAGTATGGCCGCACTCAAAACCAGCTGCATATCCATATCTCCTGCCTGCTGCCAGAAGTGAAAAATACGCTGGTGAAAGACGCCGGGCAGATAGGCTATCGCTGGCAAGAGCTGCCGGATCAGCTGATTGGCCACACTTACTTAGTGCGCAAAGTCGAGCCTGCGGAGCTGAATCAGAAAGGCGCATTCCGCCTGCTGGTCGAGGGTGTTCCCGAAGCGCGCGAGAAGATGGGGCATTTTGGTATGGCGATGGTGAACCTGTCTGGCGGGGATTTCCTGCTGCTGGCCAACCAGCGTAATCTGCTCAAAATGAACAACGCCTCGACCGAAGAAATTCAGGACCACGATTGCGCAGTCCTGAATCCTGTGCCGAAGCCTTGAACAACTCAGATAAACAGAGCGGGTGAGATTTCAAACCGTTTTGCCAGTTTATCAATGTGGTCAACGGTGAACTGACGTTGACCACTCAGGATACGAGAGACGAGGGATTTGCCTCCGATCTCGTCCTGAAAATCGGTCTGTTTCAGGCCATACTGCTCCATTAACGTCGCCAACACGGCAACTCCGCTCGGCAGCGCTTCCATCTCAGCCCGGAAGGCAACCACCTCTGGCAGGCTATTTTCATATTCGCGGATTTTATTGCTGACAATATCCAACAGCGGACTGTGTGGGTGATTCATCAATAAATACTCCACCAGCTCCAACGCTTCTCGATAGTCCTTTTCGCTGGCGTGCTGCCCAAGCAAAGGTACCGCGTTAACCAATTCTTCAGTCGCTTTGATGGCGTCGCTAATCATTTCTTTTTACCTCGATGTAAATGGGTAAAGCGATCGTATTCGGCGTGGTTAAAAATCCCCTTCAAATAGAACTTTTGGCTTTCGAAGAAGATCAGGGCTACGACTCTGATTTCGTTCCTGCCGATGTCGATAACATAATGTTTATCCAGATATTTAAAATTATCTAACGACGGATAAACCTTCTTTAATGCTGCCGGTGTTGGAAAATTCCCTTTTTCTATCACTTTGCCGAAGTTGAGCAATTCCGTCTTAAATTGAGGAAATCTTATAGCTGCTTCTGCTAAAGCGCGCATGGTGATCAGATGCATTACTTCTCCCTAAGTTGACAACTTGGGAACATGCTATCACTCACACATTAAGTTGCCAAGATGGAAACTCATACTTTGCGAGAAGGCTCGAAATAAAAAACCCTCTACTGGAAGAGAGGGTTTAGAAGGACTACGCCAGTGTTGCTGCTACTTCTCTTTCATCTTCTGCAAGATTGGGCCGCACTGGTTTTGCTCATTATCACTTGGGGAAATCAGCGCCAGCAGGGCGGCGGCTGGGGCAACTACCGCGCCGAGGGCGACGGCGGCGGCACCGCGAGCAATCAGTGGGCCGGGTTTCACACCGGCATCCGGGCTTTTATAGGTACCGCGCACGTAGAGCGGCGAACGCAGGGTCAGCACGCGAACACCCTTACTTTCCGGATCGATCGTTAAATCGAGACGCTCCGTCGCCATATTGGTGGTACCGGTAATGTTGATCACCGCATTTTCCGTGTCGAAGACGAACAGCCGTGGCGAAACCAAACCGTTTTTGATATTCACATTGGCTGCGGCGCAGTTGATCGCCACTTCGTCATCGCCGAAGATTTTACCCACCACGTAGTTACCGACGTTCAGGCCGACAATCTCCATCAGGCTGCGGCTGATGACCCCGTCATTGATCAATAGCTTCATATCGCCATTACTGCTGCCCAGCAGCGCGGCTACCGAGTTGCCGGTGCCTGACAGGGTGGCATCACCGTTCAAATCACCCAGACTGCGCTCCATCGACTGGACATTCGGCAGCAGCTGTTTCAGCTTCAAGCCGCGCGCATGCATATCCACGCGACCCTGCATTGGTGACTTATCGCCTTCCAGCCGCACAGTGGAGTTGAGGTTACCGCCCGCCACGCCGAAGCGCAGAGGGTCCATCAGGATCACGCCGTTGGTGAGTTTAAGATGGGTGCTCAGGTCGCTCAGCGGCAGCGATTTACCGTGTTCAATGCGTTTGGCGCTGAACTTCACGTCCGCGTCCATCACGTCCCAGCTCTTGGTGTCGAATTTCTCCACCGGCAGCACTTTGTCTGAAGGCTGACGGGTGGTTTCGCCGCGCTTGGCTTTGTCTTTGTTGGAATCAGCACCAATCAGCGGCGCAAGGTCGGCAAAGCGCAGCTGCTTGGATTCCACGCTGCCGCTCAGGCTTGGGCGAGGTTTGCTGGCGCGATAGGTCAACGAGCCGTGAATATCACTGTCGCCAATCTGGCCGTTGAAGTTCTGGTAGCGATAGACCGCGCCGTCTTTGTCGTGCAGCGTCGCGGTTAAGTGGCCGTCGGTGGAATAGGACGGAGTCTGCGGCAGCAGCACGCCCGTCAGGCCATAGAGGTCGGACAGCGTCTGGCCGGAGAATTTCAGGCGTAAGTCCAGCGCGCCGAGGTTCATCGGGTCGGTCAGGGTCCCGGCGACGGCAACGCGAGTGTTACCTGAACGCACGTCAGCCTGAAGCGGGAAGCGGGAGTCCGGGTCTTTCAGCGCCAGCATGCCGCCGATTTTGCCGCTACCCGACAATGGCTCGCCGTTGTACTTACCGTCCACTTTCCAGCCGAAAACGTAATCTGGCGTTTTGCCTTTATCCGCCGTCTTCTTATCGCCCTTCTCGCCGACCACCTCGGTGAACGGCAGCGGTTTGCCCAATGGGTCAATCACCGCGCGGAAATCCGCCTTCAGCGGCGCGTCTTTGTAATCAATCTGACCACGGTCAAACACGATGTCATTGAGGGTGAAGGACCATGGCGAGGCTGGCTGGTCTTTATCTTTGCTGTCGCTGTTCGCCAGATTAAACGTCCAGTTATTTTTGCCGTTGGCGAGGCGAACCAGTGAAGCATTAGGCTGCTTGAGCCAGATGCGCGGGATAAGCACTTCTTTATGCAGCAGGGCCAGCGGCGCTAGGCTGGCGTCAACGCGGGCCAGCGTAACCATTTGCGCGTCTTTGGTGGCGCCCGGCACATCATCTGGGTTACCCAAAACGATATCTTCGGCATGCACGTGCGGCCATGGCACCCAAGCTCGCCAACCTGCTTCATCTTTTTGACGCGACCAGTCGACGCCAAGATTTCCGCGTATCGCAAAGCTGCGATTTAATTCGGCAGAGACCTTCTGATTGATGGTGGGCTTGAGGCGATTCCAGTCAAACAGCGAGATGAAAATCACGATGGCAATCAACAGAATAACGATGATCCCCACCACCCAGCTAACCACTTTACCTGTGCGCGTCATTAGTCTATTCCTATCAGAGAGTTAACTGATTCATAGACTTAACCATAGTTGAGTTTGCCGCAGCTTGCATAATCGGCACGGGAGGGAAAAACGTGACAGAACGTGATTATTCTGGGAAATGTATAGGAAGTTTATCGAGTTGATCGAAGGTTTGAGGCCGCGATAAATAGTATCCCTGAGCCGCCAGCGCGTCAGATTCACGCACCATTTGCCACTCTTGCGCCGTCTCAACGCCCTCGATAATTACCCCTTTACTGTAGCGATTCATCAGCGTCACGAGGGTGAAAAACAGCCTCGAACCCTCTTCGCTCTGGCGCAACAAGATAAATAGGTCGCGGGCGATTTTGATGTATTCGTAATGCCAGGTGGTAAAGGAAGAGAAGTTGGCGATACCCTGACCGAAATCGTCGAGCCACAGGCGGTCGGATTGCTCAATTTTGGAAAGCGGGATGCTCAGCGCGTGTTCAGCACTTTCGACTAACTCGAAGCGCACATAAGGCATGGTATTGATTTGCCGCTTCAGGGCGCTATCCGACTGCAAAGCCTCCAGCACTTGCCCATCAACGTTAATCGAGGCAAGCAGGCCATGCTCAACAAACAGCTGCTGCCACTGCTGCAATAAATCGAGTTGTTCTTGAACGATTTGTACACGTTTACCTATCGCAACGGCGACAAAATACTCTTCGGGTGAGACAAATTTCTGTGGTGCTGACGGATGGAAAATCCCGGTAAGTAATTCAATACCCAGTAACTTTCCAGACGTGCGGTAAATGGGCTGAAAGCGATACACCCTCTGACATTGGCGCCAGTAGGACTGTGCCCTGACGCGTTCGATGACAGAAAATGTTGGCATCATCAGACCTAACATCATCTTCGTTATCATATTTTTATGCCGCCATACTTTCTGTTGCCAGAAATAAAAATCATCCAATCAGGTCACATGCGGCAACATGCTTTTGCGTGGCTATACCGACAGCCCGCCCCCCTGCTTCCACTTCATAGTGATAACTATCGGCGTCGCAGGGGGAAACTTTAATCACCTTGGCCGGTACTGCCCGCGGCAGCACAAAATACCCCGCCATCAGGCTAGACGTCTCACACCTCAAGCTCTACATTGAATGACTTAACAACGGTTATAAATATGGAGAAAGCCATGCCTTACGTGAATATTAAAATTACCCGCGATGGTGCAACCGCTGAACAGAAAAAGGCGTTAATTGAAGGGGTTACCCAATTACTGGTAGACACTCTCGACAAAAACCCAGCCACCACCACGGTTATCATCGACGAGATCGACACCGACAATTGGGGCATTGGCGGCCAGACCGTGACCGAGCGTCGCAACGCGGCCAAATAAGCTTCACTTCTCGTCACCAAGATAACGGCGAAAGCTTCCCGGCTTTCGCTTTTTTAATGGCTATTTTTCACTTCTTCGAGACGCCTCGAAAAAAAGTAAAACTGCGTTTTAATAGTATTGACTGCCCCCTCGTCAGCGAAGAGACTACGTGCATGATTTCGCCAGCTTGATTGCGCCAAACAGTCGCTTCCATCTCTTAAGACAAGGCCCGCTTGAATGACCAGCAAAAAAATTGCCGTTATCGGCGAATGCATGATTGAACTGTCCCAGAAAGGCTCCTCCCTGAATCGCGGCTTCGGCGGCGACACCCTCAACACCTCGGTTTATATCGCCCGTCAGGTTCCGGCCGACGCGCTGGAAGTGCAGTACGTCACGGCACTGGGCACTGACAGTTTCAGCGATGAAATGCTGTCGGCATGGCAGCAGGAAGGGGTGAAAACTGATTTGACCCAGCGTCTGGATAACAAGCTGCCGGGTCTGTACGTGATTGAAACCGATGAATCGGGCGAGCGCACCTTCTATTACTGGCGTAATGACGCCGCCGCGCGCTATTGGCTCGACAGCCCGAAGTCCGCCGAGATCTGCCAGCAGCTGGCCGAGTTTGATTACATTTATCTCAGCGGCATCAGCCTCGCCATTCTCAATGATGAAAGCCGCGAACGCCTGATGACCCTGTTGCAAGCTTGTCGCTCACGCGGCGGCAAAGTCATTTTCGACAACAATTACCGCCCGCGCCTGTGGGCCAGCAAAGAGAAAACGCAGGCGGCTTATAACGCGATGCTCTCTTGCACCGACATCGCCTTCTTGACGTTGGACGACGAAGACATGCTGTGGGGCACGAAGCCTTATGACGAGGTTATCGCCCGCACTCACGTGCTTGGCGTCAGTGAAGTGGTGATCAAACGCGGCGCAGAGAGCTGTATCGTCTCCGCCTCCGACGGCAAGCTGTATGACGTGCCCGCGGTGAAACTGCCAAAAGAGAAAGTCATCGACACCACTGCCGCCGGAGACTCCTTCAGCGCCGGCTACCTCGCCGTCCGCCTGAACGGCGGCAGCCCAGAAGAAGCCGCCATTCGCGGCCACAAGACAGCCAGCACGGTTATTCAGTATCGCGGGGCGATCATTCCTGGGGATGTGGCTTTTTGAAAAAAGCTGGGTAAAAAGTTTTAGGGGAAGGGGAAACCTTGCGTTGCCACGCAAACTGACCTTTAAGGTCAAGGTCAAAACCGTGCGCTGCCGCCACACCGCTAAAACCTTGCGTTGCCACGCAAACTGGCCCAGAAGGCGCGTAAGCGCGCGCCCTCTGGACTCCCGCGCTTTTGTTGCTGTGTTACCGAGGCTGCGCAGGGTTGGAATGGACCTGTTTCAGCCGCCGCAGTGATCGCCACGAAATGCCGCCGCTTAGGCGGTTCCCTCAGTTCGGGCTTCGAGCCATAGGTCTCGAACCACTCCCTCGGCGTCACTTCTGAACGTGGCCTACTGGCACTTACGCCGTGCCGTTTCATTGGGTTTTGACTTGCTCCTCCCCTAATTAGGAGGAGCAGAGCAGTACTTCAATGAAACGGCACGGTTGAAATGCCTCAAAACCGCAGTCAAAAATGGCGCTGAGCGAACGGTTCGAGACCTAGGGCTCGAAGCCTGAAGCGAAGGCACCGCCTAAGCGGCGACATTTTGCGGTGGAGAACTAAAGTAACTGAAACACGTCCGCCCAGCGAGCGGAGCGCGTAGTTAAGAGCCGGGGATTCTCAAGGGGCGCGGCGATAGGCGCCCCTTGAGGCCGGTGTGGCGGCAGCGCACGGTTTTGACCTTAAGGCCAGTATGGGCGGCGAGCCCACGGTTTTCGGGAACAGGGGCCGAAGCCCCCTCTAAAACTTTATTGCCCCTGCACTGCCGCCGGTGCATTACTCGCCGCATCGGCAGGTGCTGCCTCAGGCGCTACAGCAGGAACCATGATTTGATCGTAGGTTTCCTGCAACAGCTTGACGCTCATCTCTGGCTCGCCTTTCGGCTGTACCAGTAACAAGGCTGGGTCGCGGGAAAGCTGCTGTTTCAGCTCCTGATTCAATACCGGCAGAGTCAAGGAAGAGAGGAACTCCTGACGTAATTTCTGATACTGCTCTGGCGCGATATCCACCACACCATTCTGCTGAGAACGCAGGCGCTGGCTCATTAGCACGTCGGTGTCAGTGCGGGCATAAGTCGCAAACAGTTTGCTGAGCTGATCGTTCTTCTGAGCAATCAACGCGTCAAACTCAGCCTGAGACAGGCCAGTATCGCGCATTTTAAGCAACTCTTGAGACAGGTGCTTCAGCGAATCAAGCATCTTGTCTTGGGCAGCATCCATACGGATTGCACACTGGGCGCGCTGATATTGCACGCGGCAGTCAAAGCTTAAGTTAGGCACCGGCATCTCGGCGCTGGCTTTAGACTCTTTACCGTCAGGCGAGGTTTTCAGCGCCTGCTGCAAATGCCAGAACAAGGCTTCGCGCGCCAAATCACTGCGCCAGTAAGTGCTCAATGCCTGTGAATCTTGAATCGGCTGCCACGGCGTGTCCCATAACAGCGACAACTTATCTTGCGTGATGGAGTCATCCATCAGCGTCATGGCTTTTGGTGGCAGGCTGGCAAGCGTTGGCAAGGTCTGCGGCGTCTCGCGAGTGCCTTTCAGCTTGGAGAAGGTTTTGTTGATCTGCTCGCTGAGATTACGGCTGCTATCAACATTACCCACCACGTACAGCGTCATGGCGTCCGGGGTGTACCACTGATGATAGAACTGGCTCAGCGCCTTGGCATCTACCGGGTGCGCAGGAGACTGGCTCGGATCGTGGCCCAACAATGTTGAACCTTTCAGGCGATAACGCCACCAAGCATCTTGGGTATCCATCGGGATGGCACCCACGGGATCAGGAGAAATGCGCGCGCCGTCGCTGACGGTTTCAGGAGTGATAGGCAACTGACCGGCGGTTGACGCCAACCATGACAAGGCTTCTTTCAGCAGATCAGCGCGGCCATTGGGCAGGCTGATGTTGTACATGGTGAAATCATAAGAAGAGACGGCTGGCGGAAGAGGTCTTACGGTGCTGATAGCCTGTTGCCAGAAAGATTGTAACTGAGCGCTGCTGAAACCTTCGGAATGCGTTAAGGCGATACGAGGAAGGAAATGCGCGAAGCCGGTTTGTTGGCTTGATTCGGCTAAAGAGCCGGTACGGACAATAAGACGTAATTCAATGCGATCGCTTGGACGTTGCGGCGTTGCCAGCATCTGCCAGGTAAAACCATTGTCTAATTTACCCTGTTGCCAGGCTGGGTCGGGTTGTAGCGCCTCAGCCTGAACATTGCCTGCGGCAACTGCCAGCAGCAATCCACCAACGAGTAAACGAATTTTGGTGCCCTGCATGTGAACCCCTACGTAATGACAATCCAATTTTCAATTTGTCTGTCCTGCCGGTGTCTGACGACTGGCCCACAGGATATCGATGTGTTGAAACGAAGACGGCAAAGTTTAGCACTGTGTTAGACCGCACGTTTTCGCCGATGTCACCGTTCACATGAAAATTTTCTAAGAAAAAACTGCCTCAGGGACATCGGGGATGCACATTATGAAGATAATCTTAGGGTTACATCAAGCAACCGTTGGATTTATAGGGAAATTAAGCATGAAAAAGGCAGGTTTGGAGTATTCCAACCTGCCTTTTTTATAACTTACGAACGGTTTTTAGAAACAACGGATCCGATTAGACCGTTTTCCCTGCCGCCAGCTCGGTATTTTTCCCGGACAGCTCGGCGTTCATTTGGCCTTCATCCAGTTGGTCACACCATTTGGCGACCACGATTGTAGCTACACCGTTACCCACCAAGTTGGTCAAGGCACGCGCTTCGGACATGAAACGGTCGATACCCAGAATCAGGGCCAGACCCGCCACCGGCAAGTGCCCTACTGCTGACAGGGTTGCGGCCAGAACGATAAAGCCGCTGCCGGTCACGCCCGCCGCGCCTTTAGAGGAGAGCAGCAGCACCACCAACAGGGTGATTTGGTGCCAGATATCCATGTGGGTATTGGTTGCCTGAGCAATAAACACTGCCGCCATGGTCAGGTAAATCGAGGTGCCATCAAGGTTGAAGGAGTAGCCTGTTGGGATAACCAGACCCACCACTGACTTCTTACAGCCAAGACGCTCCATCTTGTTCAGCATGCGTGGCAGAACAGATTCAGATGAGGAGGTGCCGAGAACGATCAGCAGCTCTTCTTTTATGTAGCTGATAAATTTGAAGATGCTAAAACCGGTGAAGCGAGCAATCAGGCCCAGCACCACCACCACAAACAGCACGCAGGTCAGGTAGAAGCAGAGGATAAGCTGGCCCAGCTGCACCAGTGAACCCACGCCATATTTACCAATGGTAAAGGCCATCGCGCCGAACGCACCCAGTGGAGCAAGGCGCATGATCATGTTGATGATGCCGAAAATGACTTTTGAGAAGCTGTCGATGAAGTTGAAGACCAGCTGGCCTTTATCGCCCAGACGGTGCAGCGCGAAGCCGAACAACACAGCAAACATCAGCACTTGCAGGATGTTGCCGCTGGCAAAGGCACCAATCACGCTACCCGGAATAATGTCTAACAGGAAAGGAATGATCCCCTGACTCTGCGCTTGTTCCGCGTACACCGCGACGGCTTTGGCATCCAACGCGGCTGGGTCAACGTTCATGCCCGCGCCCGGTTGGACGATGTTGACGATCACCAGACCAATAATCAGCGCGATGGTGCTGACGATTTCGAAATAGAGCAGAGCAATGGCGCCGGTGCGGCCCACGGCTTTCATGCTCTCCATTCCGGCAATACCGGTAACCACGGTACAGAAAATCACCGGAGCGATGATCATCTTGATTAATTTAACAAAGCCGTCACCTAACGGCTTCATCTGTGCGCCTAGATCCGGATAGAAGTGCCCAAGCAACACGCCCAGCGTAATTGCCGTTAATACCTGGAAATAGAGGCTTTTGAAGAGACTTTTTTTCATTTATTGCCCACCCTGTATAGATACAACAGCCTTGGTAAATACCAAGGCTACCGCTCAAAATTGATAGGCGGGAAAATAACACCGCCATAACAAGATGGAAATAATTTGTTCCGCTTTGTAATTATCTTTGTTTTAAAATAAGAACTGAAACGATTCAGTTAAAAAGTAATAGGCTGCAAAATACATAAGAAATGCCGCCCCACGGGTAAAAGTCGGCAAAACCTTGGCGATATTTTTGGAATTAAAACCAGAGGGGCTTTTGTTGCGGATAAATAACTTCCGATAACTTTAGTTTCAAAACTAAAGTTATTTTCCGCAGAACTTACTTTCGAATTCTGCCTGCGGTAAAGGCGGTGAGAAATAATAACCTTGGCCGAAAATAATATTGTTTTCCAGCAACCATTGGCGTTGTTCATTGGTTTCAACGCCTTCGGCGATCAGCTGAATGTCCATGGCTTTGCCAATAGACGCAACAATGTTCACCATCACGTCATCATCTGGCAGCACGTTGATAAAGCTGCGGTCGATTTTGATAACGTCAATGGGCAGGCTGCGCAGGCGGTTGAGGTACTCCAGTCCGGAATAGCCGAGACCAAAATCATCCAGCTCAATAGAGACACCGGCGGCGCGCAATTCACTTAACAGTAATAATGCGCGGTCCAAATCCTCAATGCGCGCCGTTTCTGTGATCTCTAACACCAGTTGGCCCGGATTGATTTTATAACGGCTGAGCAAGCTGCGCAGTTCAGGTAAGAAGTTTCGCTGCTGAATTTGAATTCCAGACAGATTAACCGACAGCGGCAGCGTAATTCCCCTCTGCTGCCAATCCGCCAAAATGCCGCAGCCTAATTCCAGCACTTTATATCCCAGCAGCCCCATCACGCCTATTTCTTCCGCCAGCACGATGAAATCACTTTCCAGCCCATAACTGCCGTCCACCATTCTGCGGCGCAGCAGGGCTTCGGCCCCCATGACTTTGCCGGTCTGCATATTGAACTGGGGCTGAATAAATAAGATGAAGTCATTTTGGCCGACGGCGTGCAGGATTTCATTTTCCTGTAGCAGCCGTTTTTGAATTCGGTCAGTCAGCTCTGGCTCGAAGAACAAAATCTGGTTTTTGCCTTGCTGGTAGGCGGAAACGCGCGCCGCGCGCGCATTGGCCATTAGCTGCGTGGCGGTGACTGGCGCTTCGCCATCATAATGCACAATGCCGATGCTGCCAGTCGGGTGCAGCGCCAGCGGGGCGACGTCACTCTGCTGCGGCGCATTAATGCGCTCCATAATCTGGCGCGCCAGTCGCATCGCCATAAACGGGCGCGGAATGTCACTCGCCAGCAGGGCCAGCTCGTTATAACTCAGCCTTGCCAGCACGCAGTTGGACGGCAGCACGTCAATAATCGAGTTGATCAGCGGGCAGCTCAGATGGCCGTCGTCGCGCAGGCTTTCAATACCAATCAGCAGCAGGTGGAAATCTTTCTCCTTGGGCGCGGCATTCAGCCGCATCTGCAACTGCGCCATAAACTGCGCTTCATTATTTAACGCGCTGTCGGTCGTCGAAGTGATGTCCTGCACCTTCTGCTGCATTTTGAGCAAATGCTGCTGATTGCGGTTATAGCTGCGTATCAGCATGCCGAACTCATCATCCTCGTGGCGCGGAGGCAGAGTCAGCTGATGGCTGCAAATTTCGTTTTCCGGCAGAGATTCCAGCTCGCGCGCAATGGCCCGCAAGGGTTTTACCACCAGACGATTCACGCACCAGCTCACGGAAATGGTCAAAATCAGCGCCAGCAGCAGGTAAGTGGTCAGCATGGTCGACAGCGCGCTGATGATGAACTGGTACATCCGATAGGAGTCAGCCTGAAGCACTAAATAAGCTAAGGGTTTGGGGTCTTTAGGGCTAGCCGCCGCCGAGTAGAGCGGCACGGAAATCTTCACCGGCAGGTTAAAACCGCGAGTTATCCATTCTGGGACCGGGCGGCCCGCAGGAAAATTGGTATGCAGCGCGGCAATTTCATTGGGCATTACCACGTCGGCGCGGCTGAGAATACCCACCGGACGCAGCGTGTTGAGAATTTCTTGTGTTTCGTTGAGGTTGACGTCAAGCACCGCCTGCGACAGGGGCTTTCTCACGGAATGGGCAATATTTTCAAGCTGTTGGGCGTAATCCTCCCTCCGCTGCTGCACAAAGTGAAACAGTTGGATGAGGATAAAAATACAGATAGTGATCACCGCAACGGTGGATACCGCCGCCATCTGTTTAATGGTTAATGAACGCCTGACCCGCAACCTAGTTCTCCATGAGATGCCAACCTGATCAACCCGCCTATCCTAACAGTGCAAACGGGAGGAACAATAGCTTGGCGCAGTATACCTGATAAGCCCCCTTTCTCATGCCCTAACCGAGGGTTTTATGCATTAAAATCCTTGTTTTATATCAAAGGATAATAGCGATTTAATCCCTGATAACTTCATGGTATCCCTAATATAAATAGTTAATATCAATGCTCTTAGCCACGCGGCAGCCAATAAAGCGACTAAAATCGGCTATTAGTCTAACGCTGAGCATGCCAGAGGGGTTAATGTGCTGTATAAGCAGCGAAAACCGAGATCAATGAGTCAGCTCGCCAGCTAACAAAAGCAGATCACATCTAACCCTCTGTTTATCATGAAATTACATCAAAATAGGTCTGAGAGAGCCACCAGCTTATTTTTCGTAAATACTGGTTATAAACGGACAATAACTGATACATTAAGATTATTCCTACGTCATAAATAATCTAGATTTTAACTAAGACATTCTGAAAAATAGCGGCACTGAGCAGGGAAGTTTTACGCCTAATACCTCTGATAACAAAAATCCTATCGGGCATAAAATATGAATAATTATGACGACATTAAGCGTTTCATTGATAAATCAAAAACTGAAGGTCTTGATTATAAAGAAATAAATGAAAAGTCGATGGGGAATGGCATCACCAGCTCGATGAATAAATGGACGCTGATTAAGCAAATTTCCTCTGGCGATGAGCCACAGGGGGCGCTAGACAATGGCCGCACGACCCAGCCAACGCCACAGCCAGTGAGCCAGGAAGAGTTCAAAAACGTGGCTCCCGCCGCGCATAAAACAGAGATCTCCTCTCCGACTCCCGCACGTGCCGCCGAAGCTAAAAATGTCTCAAATGACATCGTCAGTTCCTCGATCACGCCAGTCGACATGAATATTCTCGACACTCTGCGCGCCGCCCTGCCGGACGCCGAAGTCGCGCCGCAGCCAGCTCCTGCGCCTCAGGCTGTCTCTCCTTTTGCCACCAGACAGCCTGCCCCGGCAGCCGTTCAGCCAAAAGAGACCAGCAACCCATTTCGCCAAATGTTTAAACAAAAAGCGCCACAGCCCGAGGGGAATACCCTGCCTCGCGACACGCCGCTTCAACCCCTGTTAGAGATGATTGCCTCATGCCGTTAGTTTGTGTGTGTTCCCCAAAAGGCGGGGTCGGTAAAACCACGGTCGCGTCGAATCTGGCGTATTCACTTGCCCGCAGCGGCAGCAAAGTGCTGGTTATCGATTTCGACGTACAAAATGCCCTGCGCCTGCACTTTGGCGTGCCTATCTCTGACACGCGCGGCTTCGTGGCGGGCTCAGGGAATGAATCCGACTGGAGCCAGTTCATCCTCAAGGCCGGTTCAAACACCTTCGTGCTGCCTTATGGCGAAGTCACCGAAGAGCAGCGGATGGAGTTCGAACATCAGTTAACCCTCGATCCCCACTTCTTGCAGCGCGGCCTAAATACCGTGCTCAACTATCCGGGGTTGGTGATCATTGCCGATTTCCCTCCCGGCCCAAGCCCGGCATTGAAAGCAGTGCAGGCGCTGGCGGATCTCCACGTGGTGGTGATGCTGGCGGACACCGCGTCGCTGTCGTTATTACCCTTGATGGAAAAAAACCGGCTGATTGGCACGCCTTTGAATAATAAAAAAGGTGAGTATTACGTGGTCAACCAAAGTGACACCCGCCGGACATTAAGCCGCGACGTCACCCAGTTCTTCGAACAGCGTTTGAATGAACGCTTGTTAGGCACCATCCACAGGGATGAATGTGTGCCAGAGGCCAACGCCTCGCAGCGATCGATTATTGATTTCAGCCCGGTATCGGCCTCGGCCTTTGATATTGAGCTGATCAGCAAAAAAGTCGCCGCTATTTTAGGGATCAAAGTCGGCGATGGGGAATTGCATGCCTCTCCAAAGCCAGACAATTATTAATAGCTCCAGCAGAAAGCGACCCTATAAGCGATGAATAAATTCCTATTCTCCCTGCTCGTACTTCTTTTACTGCCCGTTGCGGCAGTTATTATCATTACCCCTATGGATAGCCAGAAACAGTATATTTTTGGCTTAATCAGTATCGGCCTGTTATTTATTCTGGGTCGCATCAAGCACCGCCGAATTTCTATTGTATTGGTTATTCTGTCGTTGCTGATGTCCACCCGATATATCTACTATCGGGCCACTGAAACCCTGCATTTCAATTCCACTATTGAAACCATTTTGGGCTTGGGCTTATTTTTGGCGGATATTTATGTCTGGGTGGTGTTAATTCTGGCCTATTTGCAGACCATGTGGCCATTGAATCGCACCATCGAACCATTGCCTGCCGACATGTCATTGTGGCCGACGGTGGATATTTATATCCCCAGTTATAACGAAAGTCTGGACGTGGTTCGTGACACAGTACTTGCGGCACAATGCATTGATTACCCTAAAGATAAGCTCAAAATCTATCTATTGGATGACGGCAAGCGCGACGAGTTTGCGGTGTTCGCCGCCGACGTCGGCGTGGGGTATATCACCCGCAATAATAACGCTCACGCCAAAGCCGGTAATTTAAATAACGCGATGAAATTAACCCGTGGCGAGTTGATTTGTATTTTCGACTGCGACCACGTGGCGACCCGAGTCTTTTTACAGGCCACCGTCGGTGGTTTCCTGAAAGACGAAAAATTGGCGCTGGTGCAGACGCCGCACTATTTCTATTCCCCCGATCCTTTCGAGCGCAACCTGTCGATTGGTCGCAATATTCCCAAAGAAGGCTCGCTGTTTTATGGCCCCATTCAGAAAGGGAATGATAATTGGAACGCCACCTTCTTCTGCGGCTCCTGCGCCGTTATTCGCCGCAGCGCGCTGGATGAAATTGGCGGCTTTGCGGTAGAAACCGTGACTGAAGATGCCCACACCGCGCTGAAAATGCAGCGTCTGGGCTGGAAATCGGCTTTCTTGGCTATTCCGCTGGCGGCGGGTTTAGCTACCGAGCGACTGGGGCTGCACGTCATTCAGCGTACTCGCTGGGCGCGCGGCATGACGCAAATCCTGCGCATGGATAACCCACTGTTTGGTCGCGGCCTGACCTTCCCGCAGCGTCTTTGCTACCTGAACGCGATGATAAGCTTCCAGTCCGGCTTGCCGCGCGTGGTGTTCCTGACCGCGCCAATCGCCTTCCTGCTGTTCAACCTGAATATCATCGCCTCCTCTTCAAGCCTGATTTTTGCCTACGCCCTGCCGCATCTGGTGATGTCGATTTACATGAACTCGCGGCTGAACGGTAAATTCCGCTACTCCTTCTGGGGCGAAGTGTATGACACGGTCATGGCCTTCCATCTGATTATCCCGACCCTGCTGACGCTGGTTTCGCCGAAAAGAGGCAAATTCAACGTGACGGACAAAGGCGGGCTGCTCGACAACGGCTTCTTTGACTTCCACATCGTTAAGCCACACATGATCGCGCTGGCACTGATGCTGATGGGCATCGGCTGGGGGCTGATCCGCGTGGTGTTCCACAACTATTTCGACGTCGATCCGAGCGTTATCGCGCTCAACGTGGCGTGGGGCAGCTTCAGCGTGCTTATCCTGCTGGCGGCCATCGCCGTGGCGAAAGAGACCCGTCAGGTGCGCAAAACCATTCGGGTGGAAGCCGCCATTCCGGCCATCATTCACTACGCCAACGGCATCTCCCTGCGCACCCAAACCATTGATATGTCGATGGGCGGCGTGCAGTTGGTGACGCCGGACGAGCGTTATATCAATGAAGAGATTGAAGAGGTAGAAATCCAGCTGGCCTCGGGCGCGGAGAGCTTCCCGGTCAGCCAGATCAGCGCCAATAAAGACCGTATCCGCCTGCAATTCGAAAATCTGCCGTTGGATAAACGCCGCGAGCTGGTGCGCGTGGTGCTGTCGCGCGCCGATGCGTGGATTGGTGATGAATACCCGCAAGACCGCCCGCTTCATTCGCTGTTCGGCATTGCGCGTTGCGTCTTTGACCTGTTCTTCGGCACTTGGCGCGAGCGTCGGGTCAAAAATAAGCTGCAAAAATCAGCCAGCAAGAGTGAGGCAGCATGAAGTCATTACCCCATAAATCAATAGCTTCTGGGCTATATCGCCGTTTGTCCCAAGGCGCGCTGCTGGCGTTAGGCATGCTGCCTCTGGCGCAAACCAGCGCGGAAGATGCGCCCGTGGCGGCTAATACCGACGCCAGCGCCCTGCCCGCTTCACCTTCGTGGATGCCACCCGCGCCTGCGGCTTCCGCCGTGGAAACCGCGACGCCGCAGCCGGAAACCGCCACACCAGCAGAAACAGCGCCCGCGCCGGTGGTACAAGCCACGCCTGCACCGGTAGAAACCGCCCCGGCCCCGGCTGCCGTTGAAGCCGCGCCAGCGCCGGTCGCCATGGTTCAGCCTTTCGCCAACAGCATTAGCGTGGCCGATATGGGCCAGAAGCACGGCTTAACCCTGAGTGGCGGTCAGCTTCAGTCCGGGATTATCTTCACCCTGCCAACCGATCAGGTGATCACCAACGCCAAGCTATCACTGGCTTTGAAAATCTCCCCGGCGCTGATTGCCCGCAACACCACGCTGGAGCTGATGCTCAACGGCCAGCCGCTGGGCAGCCTGCCGCTGAGCGAAGAGAGCAGCGCCGGTGACCTGTTCGAGCTGGATATCCCGTCAGCCATGGTGGTGTCGCGCAACAACCTCAGTTTCCGCGTGCATGACAACAACACCATGGCCTGCGAGAAAGACCAGTCCGACAAGTATTGGGTGACGGTGCGGCCCACCTCGCACATCAATTTGGAAGGCCAGCAGCTGAATACCGGCCGCGACCTCGGCAAGTTCCCGCGCCCGTTCTTCGACGCGCTGGAGATGCAGGAATCCACCGTGCCGATGGCCTTCACCTCGTCGCTACAGCCGCAGGATGTCAGCGCGGCGGCGATGGTCGCCTCCTATTTGGGCGTGCTGTCTGACTATCGCGGCGTAGACTTCCCGGTGGTGCTGAATGACTTACCTCAGCAGAGCGGGATTGTTTTTGGCAAACCGGGGGACAAAATTGGCTCACTGACGCTACCTGTCAGTCAGGGTCCGCGCATCCAACTGATTGATAACCCGAATAATCCGGTCTACAAGCTGCTGCTGATCACCGGCAATGACGAAAATCAGCTGCGTCAGGCGGCCTATCGTCTGGTCAGCGCCCCGCTTCCGGCCAACACCGAGTCTCTGGACGTCACCCAGCAGACCATTCCGGCGCGCCAGCCTTACGACGCGCCGCACTGGATTGACACTTCGCGCCCGGTGACGCTGGGTGAACTGGTCGCGCGCGACCAGAGTCCGCTGACCGCCACCGGCATTTACCATAACGAAATCCACGTGCCGTTCCGCGCCGCGCCGGACCTGTTTATGTGGGATGGTCACACCATTCCGGTGAAAATCGATTACCGTTTCCCGACAGAAAACTGGATTGATGAAGAGAACTCGCAGCTCAATGTGTCGATTAACGGCACCTTCCTGCGCAACCTGACGGTGAATAAAGTTGGCCTGCTGGAGAGCGTCTGGCGGCGCATCGGCTTCGACAGCCGTCAGGAGAGCTACAACCTTCAGCTCCAGCCATACCTGATTTATGGTGATAACCAGCTGGCGTTCTACTTCGATATTCAGCCGAAGAAAGACGCGCCGTGCAGCATCATGAGCAGCGACAACATTAAGAGCCGCATCGACCCGAACTCTTACATCGACCTGAGCAACAGCTACCACTTTGCCCAGCTGCCGAACCTCTCTTACTTCGTCGGCGCGTCCTTCCCGTTCTCCAAACAGGCGGACTTCGCCGACACGCTGATGCTGTTGCCAGAAGCGCCGTCGGCCGGGGAGATCCATACCCTGCTAAACATGGCGGCGCGCGCGGGCAATGCCACCGGCGTGCCGGTAAATCATGTGGAAGTAGCGTTTGGGCTGAAAGGCAACGAGCAGGATAACCCGCTGTTTGATCGCGATATTTTGGCTATCAGCACGCTGGGAGATTCGCCGTTTAACCAGCAACTGCTGCACGACTCGCCGTTTGCCATCAACAACAGTTCGCTGAGTGTGAAAACGCCGGACCAGTGGCAAAGCGTGCTGGACGCACTGACTGGCGACTGGTATCGCCAGCCGCTGGACGCCGACCGTTACCTCTCTTCCACCGGCGCGTGGCGCGGCTTTGTGAGCTATCGCTCGCCGTGGTCGCCGTCCCACGTGGTGGTGGTCGCCACCGGCACCGACGACCAGCAGCTGCTGAAAATCCACAGCGACCTAAAGTCGTCGAAGATTAACGCCGGGGTGCGTGGCGACTTAGCCATTGTCACCGATGAAAACGGCATTCGCAGCTTCACCGTCGGCAAGCAGTTCCCGACTGGCCAGATGCCGTGGTACATGATGGTCATCTGGTACGCCAGCTCGCACATCGTGATTTTGTCGCTGATAACCGTGGGCATTTCCCTGCTGCTTGGCCTCAGCCTGTATGTCCTGCTGGCAAGGCACGCGGCGAAGCGCCTGGGTAAGAAGCCGACGCAATGAACATAACAATAACGATGATATCTGACTCGGCGATCACCGGAGTTAACCATGAAAAACAATAAGCTATCTCTGGCGGTGTTCAGGGCTATTTATCTGGTAGGGATCGCCGGGTTGGGAAGTGCTGCGTGGGCGGCTCAGGCGGCGGATACCTCCAATCCGGCGTTGAAAGCCTTGTTCGATCAGGCGGCCTACTGGCATGACCGCGCCCACGACGATTTAGCCAAAGACGCGCTGAACAAAGTGCTGCTGGTTGACCCGAATAACGCGCAGGCGCTCTATTTGATGTCGCTCTATTCGATGCAAAGCGGCGACAAGGCGGCAGCCAACCAGTGGCGGGACAAACTGAGCGCGGTTTCGCCGCAGGACCCGCGCCTCGACTCGCTGAACAACGCCAAGGCAGTGCAATCTATTCCTCCGGCCCAGCTAGCCGCCGCGCGACAGATGGCGACTCAGGGCAATATCAGCGGCGCGCTGACCGCCTACCGTTCGCTGTTCAATGGCGACCAGCCGCTGGACAGTCTGGCCAACGAATATTACCTGACCATGGCGGGCGACAAGTCCCTGCAACCGCAGGCGATTCAAGGCTTACAACAGCGCGTGGCCCAGCATCCGGAAGACGCCACGGCGCGGCTGGCTTTGGGAAAAGTACTGACTTATCAGGAATCTACTCGCCGTGACGGCATTAATCTGCTCGGCAGCATGGCGGCCAACAGCCCGGAGGCCGATCGCTCACTGCGTCAGGCTTTATTGTGGATGGTGCCGCGCGAAAGCGATCGCGAGTTGTATCAGGGTTATCAGGCACGTCATCCCAATGACACCAGCGTGATGGCCTATTTCCAGAAAAACATTGGCGGCGCGGCGAAAAGTCAGGGGTTCGACGAGCTGAATAGCGGCAACGTCAACGATGCCAAATCGCAATTCGAAACCGTGTTAAACGGCAATCCAAACGACGCCGACGCGCTCGCCGGGCTGGGTTATATCGCCCAGCGCAACGGCGATTTCGCTGCGGCGGCGGATTACCTCTCGCGCGCGGCGCAACAGGGCGGCAGCAACAGCGCCCTGTTGGCGGCACAGGCGCAGGACTCGCAGTTTTATGCGCAACTGAGCAAAGCCAAAAATGACGCCGGAGCGGGCAACTTCGACGCCGCGCTTGCCAGCGTCACGCCGCTGACTCAGGCCAGTGGCGACAAAGGGCTGTCCGCCAGCCTGCTGCGCGCCGATATTTTGCGCCGTAAAGGCGACCTGCCCTCCGCCGAGCAGCAGTACAGCCAGCTCGGTGACAATCAGGATGCCCGCGCGGGGCTGTACTACGTTTTACGCCAGCAAAATAAAACCGCCGAGGCCAATCAGGTGCTGCAAACCCTGCCGACCGCGCTGCGCAATAAGCTGCAACCCCCGGCGGTGGCTGACGTCATCGAGCCGATGCGCCGCCAAGCCGCGCAGGCCGTGGCTAATAATGACCCGCAGCGCGCCTTGATGATTCTGCAACAGGCGCGCGAGCGTCAGCCGAACAATGTCTGGGTGAAGCTGGACATCGCACGCATCCTGCAAAGACAAGGGCAAACCGGACAGGCGCAGTCTCTGATGGCGAGCGCGAATCAGCCGGGCGCAGGAGCAACCGAACTCTACGCCGCCGCACTGTTCGCTTCAGAAACGCAGAACTGGTCCACCGCCAGCGCCCTGCTGGCGCGCATTCCACGTGCCAGCCAGACTCCCGCCATGCGTGAACTTGGCCAGCGGGCGAACTTCAATCAGCAGATGGCTTCGGCTGAAACCTATTTACGCCAAGGGGACAGCGCCGCGGCCGCCAACACCCTGCGTGCCTTAGCGCAGAACCCGCCCTCGGCCCCCGCCGATGCGGGCGCGCTGGCGAAAAACTTAGCCGCCACCGGGCAAATTCCGCTGGCGGTGCAGATTGTCCGCCAGAATATGCGCCAAGGGGTGCATGGCAATGCCGGAGACTATGCCGACCAGATAACCGTGCTGAATCAGGCCGGGCTGAGCGGCGAGGCGCAGGCGTTCTTGCAAAATCCGCAGATTCAGGCCAGCTCGACGCCGACCGAAATGGCCGGAATGCGCAACGGCTTTGTGATTAATCAGGCCGACGAACTGCGCGAGCAGGGCCAATACGCGGCGGCTTATGACAAGCTGGTTGTCGCCCTGCAGGCCGATCCGCAAAACCGCGACCTGATGCTGGCGATGGCTCGTCTGTACCAGTCCGGCAAAATGAATAAGCAGGCGGGTCAGGTTTATAACTACCTGATGAGCAACGATACTCCGACACAGGACGCGCGCGTCGGCGCGATCAACGTCGCGCTGGCCGATGGCGATACCTCGCGGGCGCACCAATTGATGAATGGCTTAACCGGGCCACGCACGCCAGACCGCCTGCTGCTGGCCGCAAGAGTTGCCGAAGCCGAAGGCGACCACCAGCAGGCGCTGGCGCTGCTGCGCTCGGCCAAAGGCAAGATGATCGGGCTGGAAGGCGCGGACGGCGGCTCGTCGCAGATTGCCGGATTGCAACTGAGCGACAATCCGTTCATCAACCGTTCTACCCGCACCTCGCGCACCACCACGCAGTCGGTGTATGGCACAGTGATGCCGTGGCAGCAGCCGGACCAAGTATCCTCCACCAGTACCGTGCCTCTGCCGGGCGCAGCGCCAACCGCCGTGGTTCAGCGCAATGCCACTGAAAAGCAGATTGACGACATGCTCGACCAGCTGCAAGACAGAACCGCCAACTGGGTGCAGGGCGAACTGTCGGTGCGCGGGCGCGATGGGGAAAGTGGTCTGAGCCAGCTGACCGAAGCCAAAGCGCCGATGAGCTTCTCCTTCGTACCGTTCGACACGTCGCGCGTCACGCTGGGGGTCACGCCGGTCACGCTGGACGCGGGTTCAAGCAGCGGCAGCGCCAACAACCGCTTTGGTACTGGCGCGCTGCACGGCGAACTCAGCCCGCTGGCTCAGGCGCAGCAAAACGCCTCCAACACCCCGGCCTCGCCGTCGCAGTACATCGCCAAAGAGTCTTCGGGTTCGCAGAGCGAGTCCGGCGTCGAGCTGAACGCCGCGCTGAGTGGCGACAACTACAAGGTGGACGTCGGCTCCACGCCGCTGGGTCAGGATTTAACTTCACTGGTCGGCGGCGCGCAGTGGGCGCCTAAGCTGGGCGACTTCACCACCCTGACCGTGACCGCCGAACGCCGCGCGGTCAACGACAGCCTGCTTTCCTATGTCGGGGCCAGAGACGCCTATACGGGCAGCAAGTGGGGGCAAGTCACCAAAAACGGCGGCAGCGTCAATTTATCCTATGACGACGGCGACGCCGGTTTCTACGCCGGTGGCGGCTACTACAGCTATCTAGGCGACCACGTCACCTCGAACAAGGCGGTGAACGCCAATGTCGGCCTGTACATTCGCCCGTACCGCTATGACGACCGCGAGTTGAAAACCGGGGTCAACGTCGGCTATATGAACTTCGACAAAAACCTTAGTTACTTCAGCTATGGTCAGGGTGGCTATTTCAGCCCGCAGAACTACGTCAGCGTCTCCTTCCCGGTGGAGTACACCCAGAAGTATGATGATTGGGATCTGAAACTCAGCGGCTCGGTCGGCTACCAGTCTTACACGCAGGACGAAAGCCCTTACTTCCCTGAAGACTCAAACCTGCAAAACCAGTTAGAACAGCTGGTCGCCGACGGCAAAGCGCAGGAAGCCTTCTACTCCGGCGGCTCGAAGAACGGCATCGGCTGGAACGCGGGGATCGGCGGCAACTACCACCTGAACAAAAATATGCAGATTGGCGGGCAAGTGGGCTATGACACTTTCGGCGACTACAATGAAAGCAAAGCTCAACTCTACTTCCGCTATCTTATGGGCCAGAATTGATCTTAGTGACGGAAAAAACCATGCAACAACAAGACTATACACAGGTAGAGCAGCAGTATTATCGCCAGCGTAAACAGACTTCAGGCTGGCAAAATCTGGTGCAGGTGCTGTTCTCAGGGATCCTTTCCTCAGCGGATGATGAAGACGGGCGACGCTTTCTGGCACTGATGGGCAGCAATCTAGCCAAGCAGTACCCGCTGGCGGCGGCAGCCACCTTGGGCGAGTTGGAAGACCAGCTCAATCAACTGCTCGGCCAGTTCGACTGGGGTGTAGTGAAGATTGAAGCCACCAACCAACAGCTGACGCTGGCGCACATCGCTTGGCCTGCGGCCCCGCAGGGCAGCGATGAATCCCTGTGGCAAATGGCGCTGGTTGCGGTACTGGAAGGGGCTTACGGCGAATGGTTACTGGCACAGGGCGGGCAGCCTTCGGTGTCACTCCGCTGGCAGGAAAGCGGCCGCGAAGGCGCGCTGCTTTTCCGTTATCAAAATGGATTGTAAGGAATTTTTATGTTGTCAGTTCGGGCACGTCGCCTGCTGTTGTGGCTTGGCGTTTTCTGTTCACTGGTTTCAGCAACACTGTTCTCAGCGGCAGTAATGGCGCAGAACAGTGGCTGGTCAGAGTATAAAAGTCGATTTCTGCTGGCCGACGGGCGCATCGCCGATACCGCCAACAAAGGCGTGAGTCACACCGAGGGGCAGGGTTTCAGCATGCTGCTGGCGGTGTACAACAATGACCAGAAGAGTTTCGACCAGCTGTGGCAGTGGGCCAATAAGAATCTTTATCGCAAGGATATTGGCCTCTATTCTTGGCGCTATGACCCGAACGCCACCCCCAAAGTGGCGGATAAAAACAACGCGTCTGATGGCGATACCTTGATGGCTTGGGCGCTGCTGCTGGCGGGCGATCAGTGGCATGACCCGCGCTACACGCAGGCTTCGAACAAACTCCAGTCCGCGCTCATCAAGAATACGGTGATCGACTACGCCGGATATAAAGTGATGCTGCCGGGTGTTTCGGGCTTTAACCAGACCAGCTCGATAACCCTCAATCCGTCCTATTTTCTGTTCCCCGCGTGGCAGGCTTTCTACCAGCATAGCCATTTGAAAGTATGGAAAGATCTCGACGAAAGCGGCGTCGCGCTGCTCGGCAAGATGACCTTTGGCGAACTGCGTTTGCCGACCGACTGGGTGACGCTGCAAGCCGACGGCACCCTGCTGCCTTCCAGCAAATGGCCGCCGCGCTTTAGCTACGACGCAGTGCGCATCCCGCTGTACCTCGGCTGGGCGCACGCTGGCAGCCCAAATCTCGCGCCCTATATCCAGTGGTGGCAGAAGTCCCCGCGCGACACCACGCCTGCTTGGGTTGACGTCATGACCGGCACCAAAGCCGACTACAACATGTCCCCCGGCCTGCTGGCCATCCGCGACTTCACCATGGCCAACCGCAGCGCCATCAGCCCCGACCTCGCCCCCAAAGATGACTACTACTCCTCGTCCCTGCAACTGCTGGCGTGGTGGGCGAGTCAGGGGAAATAATTGTATATATGCAATGGATTGGCTGAGTATCCATTGCATATTTAATATGATTTGGACGAAAAAAAGCCCGCAATCGCGGGCTTTTTGTTTTGCAGCAGACGGGTCGAAGCCAGAGGTTAGGCCACGGTTTGCGTCTGGCCGTTCTCGTCTTGATCGACGGCGAAGCAGGCAACCAGCTGGTCGCCGTACTGCTTGAGCTGCGGCTGGAACTGTTTGCAGGTGCTGAAGGCGCGGCGGCAGCGGGCGTTGAACGCGCAACCGGCCGGTGGGTTCAGCGGGCTTGGCAGTTCGCCGGTCAGCTTGATGCGCTCGCGGCGTTCATCCGGGTTCAGGCGCGGCGTCGCGGAGAGCAGCGCTTGGGTGTACGGATGGCGCGGATTGTTGAAGATGGCGTCTTTCGAGCCTTTCTCCACGCAGCGGCCGAGGTACATCACCATCACTTCGTCGGCGATGTGCTCCACCACGGAGAGGTCGTGCGAGATGAAGACATAAGACAGACCGAGGTCTTTCTGTAAGTCCATCATCAAGTTCAGTACCTGTGCGCGCACCGAGACGTCCAGCGCGGAAACTGGCTCATCGGCGATCACCACGTCCGGGTCTAACATCAGCCCACGGGCAATGGCGATACGCTGACGTTGGCCGCCGGAGAACATGTGCGGATAGCGGTCGTAATGCTCGGTTTTCAGACCCACTTTGGCCATCATTTCGAGTGCTTTTTCGCGGCGCTCTTTGGCTGACAGCTTGGTGTTGATCAGCAGCGGCTCTTCGAGGATCTGCCCGACTTTCTTACGCGGGTTCAGCGATCCGTAAGGATTCTGGAACACGATTTGGATCTTCTGGCGACGCAGCTTTTCAGCCGTGGCGTCAGGCTTGAGCAAATCCTGCCCGCGATAGTAAAGCTCACCGCCGGTTGGGATTTCAATCATGGTCAGCAAGCGGCCCAGCGTGGATTTCCCACAGCCAGACTCGCCCACCACCGCCAGCGTTTTACCGCGCTCAAGGTCAAAAGAGACGCCGTCGAGGGCTTTTACCGTGCGCTCAGGAGCAAACAGCCCCTTCTTCACCGGATAGTGTTTCTTCAGGTCAATCGCCTGCAACAGCGGCTCTGACTTCACAGAATTATCATGACTCATAAGTTGGTCTCCCGGCATCATCGAGCGGGTAGTGGCACTTCGACTGGCGTCCATTGCCCAAGTCGCGCAGTGCAGGTTCTTCTTTACGGCAGCGATCGTTAGCATACGGGCAGCGCGGGTTGAGCAGGCAGCCGTTCGGGCGGTCATATTTACCCGGCACGACGCCCGGCAATGACTGCAAACGGGCCTTGTCCGCCGCGAATTCCGGCAGGGAGCGCAGAAGGGCTTGGGTGTACGGATGGCGCGGCGCGCGGAAAATTTCCGACGCGCGGGCGGACTCAACCACCTGCCCGGCGTACATCACGATGATGTGCTGCGCGGCCTCGGCAACCAGTGCCAAGTCGTGCGTGATCAGCATCAGCGCCATGTTCTCTTTCTGTTGCAGCTCCAGCAGCAGCTCAATGATCTGCGCCTGAATGGTCACGTCGAGCGCGGTAGTCGGCTCATCGGCAATCAACAGTTTCGGACGGCAAGCGATCGCCATCGCAATCATCACGCGCTGGCTCATACCGCCAGAAAGCTGGTGCGGATAAACATCAAGGCGCGAAGCGGGGTCAGGAATACCCACCAGCGTCAGCAGGTCGATAGTGCGCTGACGACGCGTTTTACGGTTGCCGCCCTGATGCACCTTGATGGCTTCCATGATCTGGAAACCTACGGTGTAGCAAGGGTTGAGGCTGGTCATCGGGTCTTGGAAAATCATCGCGACTTCGGCACCGACAATCTGGCGGCGCTCTTTTTCGCTCATTTTCTGCAGGTCGCGACCACCAAACTCCAGCGTTTCAGCCATCACTTTGCCGGGGAAGTCGATAAGCCCCATCAGCGCCAGTGAACTGACTGATTTACCCGAGCCGGACTCGCCAACAATCCCGACGACTTCACCCTGTTTAACGCTGTAGCTGATACGGTCAACCGCGCGGAACGGCGTGCCTTCGTCACCAAAGTGAACCGAAAGCTTATCTACGGTCAGCAGGGTTTTGCCAACCGGTACATCTTTAATCAATGTGGTTTCCATCTCTCGTCCCTTACTGCTTGAGTTTAGGGTCAAGGGCGTCGCGCAGACCGTCACCCATCAGGTTAAATGCCAGTACCGTCAACAGAATGATCACGCCCGGGAAGGTCACAACCCACCACGCGCTCTGAGCAAACTGCAATACGTCGGACAGCATAGTGCCCCACTCAGGCGTTGGCGGCTGTGCGCCCATGCCGAGGAAGCCGAGAGCCGCCATATCCAGAATGGCGTTGGAGAAGCCGAGCGATGCCTGAACAATCAGCGGCGCTAAGCAGTTAGGTAAAATGTTCACGAACATCTGGCGCGCGGAACCTGCACCCGCCACGCGAGAAGCCGTCACGTAGTCACGGTTCACTTCGACCAGCACCGCGGCGCGGGTCAAACGCACATAGTGCGGCAAGGCGACGAAGGTCAGAGCCAACGAGGCGTTGACTATCGACGGGCCGAAAATCGCCACCAGTACCAGTGCTAACAGCAGGCTTGGCAGCGCCAGCATGATGTCAACGATACGCATGATAGTGGCGTCAACCACGCCGCCGTAGTAACCGGCGAACAGGCCGAAAACCACGCCGAGGATCAGCGACAGTACCACCACCAGACAACCAACCAGCAGCGACAGGCGCGCGCCGTACATCAGGCGGGACAAGATGTCGCGACCCACGTCGTCGGTGCCTAACAGGAACTTCCAGCTGCCGCCTTCTTGCCAGACCGGCGGGCGCAGCAGCGCGTCACGGAACTGTTCGGCCGGGCCGTGGGGTGCAATCACGTTAGCGCCAATGGCGATAACCAGCATGATGATGATGTAAACCAGGCCAGTCACGGCCCCTTTGTTGCGCTTAAAGTAGTGCCAGAATTCGCGCATTGGCGGCATCGGCGTCGGCGCTGCCGTCACTATTTCGTTAGCAACGGGCTCTGTAACTTGAGACATAGTGAGCCCCTTATTTTCTGTGGCGAATACGCGGGTTGACCACGCCGTAGAGCACGTCTACCAGCAGGTTAACCACGATAATCAGAATGGCGACCAGCAAGACACCGCCCTGCACGACCGGATAGTCGCGGCGTTGTAATGCATCAATCAACCAGCGGCCGAGTCCTGGCCAAGAGAAGATGGTTTCCGTCAGGATGGCACCGCCAAGCAGCGTACCGACCTGCAAACCAATGATGGTCACGACCGGCAGCAGCGCATTGCGCAGTGCGTGGACCACGATGACGCGCATACGGCTCACGCCTTTAGCGCGCGCGGTGCGGATGTAGTCTTCGCCCAGCACTTCCAGCATGGAAGAACGGGTCATACGCACGATAACCGCCAGCGGGATAGTCCCGAGCACGATGGCAGGCAGGATCATGTGCATCACGGCGTCTTTGAAGTCACCCGGCTCGCCCCAGATTAAGGAGTCGATCAGCATGAAGCCGGTCAGCGGCTGGCTGTCATCAAGGAACACCGTGTCGCTTATTCGCCCCGACACGGGCGTGAGATTAAGATGCACCGAGACCAGCATCACCAGCATGATGCCCCACCAGAAGATAGGCATTGAGTATCCCGTCAATGAGATACCTACGGCGGTGTGGTCAAAGATGGAGCCGCGCTTCACCGCCGCCAATACCCCCACGGGTATACCGACGATCACCGCGAAAATCATGGCGCAAATGCCTAATTCCAGCGTGGCTTTGAAACGTGGCACGAACTCCTGCCAAACAGGGACGCGGCTTTTTAACGAGACGCCAAGGTCGCCGTGCAGCACCCCTGTCACATAGTTGAAGTATTGTTGATACAGCGGCTTGTCGAGGCCCATTTCGGCCATCAGCTGTGCGTGGCGCTCAGCAGAAATACCGCGTTCTCCGGCCATGATGGTCACCGGGTCGCCTGGAATCATGTGCACGAAGGCAAAAGTCAGCAAAGTTATGCCGATAAACGTTGGGATAACTAACCCCAGACGTCGGAGTATGAACTGAAACATATCCCGTACTCTCTTGTATAAAATGCCCGGAGAACCGTAGCTCGCCGGGCTTATTGTTAGCTCACAAAACTATAAACTACTGAACTGAAGGACGTAGTGAGCGCTCAGCGAGCAAGGCGGAGGAGCGCCGCAATTGAGACATACCATCAGGTAGGCGAAAATTGCGAGCGCCGCACAACGCAGCTCCCTGTGCGCTCAGTAGTCGATCACTCCACAGAAACGTTTTCGAAGTGGTGTTTGCCCAGTGGATCTACCACATAGCCTTTGACTTCTTTACGCACTGGCTCATAAACGGTGGAGTGAGCCACGATCAGCGCAGGCGCTTGGTCATGCATCACAACCTGAGCCTGTTGGTACAGCGCAGCACGTTTGGCGTGATCAGATTCAGCACGAGCTGGCTGGATCAGGTCTTCAAACGGCTTGTAGCACCAGCGAGAGTAGTTAGAACCGTCTTTCGCCGCTGCGCAGCTGAACAGGGTGGCGAAGAAGTTGTCTGGATCCCCATTGTCGCCGGTCCAGCCCATCATCACAGCCTGATGCTCACCCGCTTTGGCGCGTTTCAGGTACTCGCCCCACTCGTAAGTCACGATGTTGGCTTTCACGCCCACTTTCGCCCAGTCAGCCTGAATCATCTCAGCCATGCGGCGAGCGTTCGGGTTGTATGGACGCTGAACAGGCATTGCCCACAGGTCGATGGTGAAGCCGTCAGCGTGGCCAGACTCTTTCAGCAGCTCTTTGGCTTTAACTGGATCGTATGGGTAATCAACGATGTCTTTGTTGTAGCCCCACATTGTTGGTGGGATCAGGTTTTTAGCCGCAGAGCCAGCACCCTGATAAACCGCGTCGATGATGGCTTGTTTGTTCACAGCCATGGTCAGTGCTTGGCGCACTTTCACGTCATCCAGTGGTTTTTTCTCAACGTTGAAGGAGACATAACCCACGTTCAGACCCGGTTGTTGCATCAGGTTGATGGTTTTGTCTTTCTTCATTGCAGCGATGTCAGCTGGGTTAGGGAACGGCATAACCTGGCATTCGTTTTTCTGCAATTTGGCGTAACGCACAGAAGCGTCAGGCGTGATGGAGAAGACTAAACGGTCGATCTGCGGCTTGGTGCCCCAGTAGCCTGGGAAGGCTTTGTACAGGATGCGGGAGTCTTTCTGGTATTGCAGCAGCTGGAATGGACCAGTACCGATTGGGTTCAGGTCAACTTTCTCCGGCGTACCGGCTTTCAGCATGTTCGCTGCATATTCACCCGACAGGATTGACGCGAAGTCCATACCCAGGTCAGCCAAGAATGGCGCTTCAGGGCGGTTCAACACGAACTGAACGGTGTAATCGTCAACTTTAACGATTTTGTTGATCAGGTCAGGCATGCCCATGCCTTCGAAGTATTCGTAGCTGCCGCCAGAAACGCCGTGGTATGGGTTGTTTTTGTCTAACTGACGCTCAAAGGAGTAAACCACGTCATCCGCGTTGAAATCGCGAGTCGGTTTGAAATCTTTGCTGTCTTGCCACTTCACGCCTTTGCGCAGGTGGAAGGTGTAGGTTTTGCCATCTGGGGAGATGTCCCACTTCTCAGCCAAACCAGGCTGCAATTCAGTGGTACCAATTTTGAACTCTACCAAACGGTTGTAGATAGGCACGGAGCTGGCATCGTAAGTCGTACCAGAGGTGAACAGCTGTGGGTTAAAGCCTTCAGGCGAGCCTTCAGAACAATAAACTAAAGTTTTGGCTTGGACGCTGGCGGCCACGGTCAGCGCTATCAGGCCCATACTGAATTTCAGTAGCCCTGCTTTACCCAAGGAGATTTTCATCGCTTGTGCTCCATCTATTAATGGTGATGTGGATGTGTGTGTTGTATTTGCAGCTCACGCCCCCCTTTATTTTTTATAGACGGGAGGCTGTGTTGCCCAATTCGCTGCGGAAAGTCTTTCCAGAAAAAGGGAGGAACGCCGAGGAGGCGTTTTCTCAGGCAAAACTCGTAAACTTAGCGTTACAAAAAATTACCGGAAAAATCTTCTGGTCTTACTTCGGGCTATCAATTTGGCAACTCTGATGGATGACGTCAATATAACCAATAGGCATTTACAAAGACTGTGAGTAACAGCAAACAAACATAAAAAAACCTTTCTTTAACATATGCAGGATGAAAGTTCAGCCATAAGCCTTAAAGTCAACACATTCACCTATCTGACAGAATCATCTCAGCGCTTTACCCCGTTTTCATTCAAAAAAAATTTCTTGCCAAATGATGATTATATGAACGGTTATTGGTGTGATCGGGCCATAAGCCAGCGGAAAATGCTGGGAACGGATAAGATAATTTGCCGCGAACGCGCCAGAAAAGGGTGCAGATGGACGCCAAAATAGAGCCGGCGATCCATTTTGGTGCAGAGGGGAAAAGGGTGTTTGTTACCGAGTGAAAGAATTTTACTTGCGACATTTTGTTGCGCATAGCGACATTATGGCGCACATTATTGACTAATATGCACTCAAATAAAGGTGAAATTATGGCAACCAGCATCAGGCTTGATGATGATTTTGTCAGCGAAGTGAAAATCCACGCAGAAGCTACCCATCGCAGCATTCCAAAGCAGATCGAACATTGGGCGAAAATAGGCCGAATTGCCGAAGATAACCCCGACCTTACGTATCGATTTATTATGGAAACACTCTTAGCCAAAAGTGAAATTGATAACCACAAGGTAACGCGTTATGTCAGAAGGACAGAGCGGTCAAAGGATTGATACGTTTGAGTCTCATCGTTTCTCAAAGGCATTAAATCGCTTACCGCAACAGCAACAAGCCGTGGTGGAAGATGAGATTGAACGCATACAGGACAACCCGACTATCGGCGAGTTAAAGAAAGGGGACTTGAATTACCTGCGAGTGCACAAATTCCAACTCAACCATCAGCTCGCGCTAATAGGCTATAGCTGGGTCGAAGATAAAATTGCGCTGTATTTGCTGAGTCTGGATTCTCATGAAAACTTCTATAAGGATCAGAAGAATCATCGGAAGGCTGATTTAAAGCTAATGAAGTAACCACCAACCTCCTTCGGAGGTTCTCATCCTCATAAACTCCAGACGAAAAAAAACCTGCTTTAAAAAGCAGGTTTTTCAAATGTGGTCGGCGAGAGAGGATTACGCGCATCTGCGATGCTTGCCCTGCGGGCCGTTGCTAAAGCAACGTGGTCTCGCTTCGCTCGGCTCAAACCTCCTTCGGAGGTTCTCATCCTCATAAACTTCAGACGAAAAAAAACCTGCTTTAAAAAGCAGGTTTCTTAAATGTGGTCGGCGAGAGAGGATTCGAACCTCCGACCCACTGGTCCCAAACCAGTTGCGCTACCAAGCTGCGCTACTCGCCGAATTGGGCCGCATGTTACTGCTGCTGATTCGGAGCGTCAACGCCTTTTTATGACAACTCTGCTGACTGCTTAGAAATTCAGCGGAACCGGCATTTTCAGCCTTAAATACTGTCAGCAGACTGAGGTTTGGCACACCAATTATTGGCGGGATTAATACCACCGTCAGGCGAGGTGTATCCCAAACAGCCCAAGATGGAGTCGAATAACTCTTCGTGGCGTTTTTTGCCACCAACGCGCTGCTGGGCTTTTAACCTGTCGAAAGCTTCCTGATGGTCCGGCTGGGCGAGGAAACTGTCGGACGCCCAGGCAATCATCGGGACGCGGAATTGCTCGTCAGGGGCCATCTGGCGCGGCGTACCGTGCAGGTGCGAGTTCTCATCAATCGACTCGCCGTGATCGGCGGCATAGAACACCACGGCCTTTTTATCGCGCAGTGAGTCAATCACGTTGCCAATAAAGGTGTCGGTATACAGCACGCTATTGTCGAAGGCGTTAATCAGCTGCGCCTTCGAACAAGAGCGGTCAACGCCCATGCACTCTGGCGTGTAGCGCGCAAAACTGCGCGGATAGCGCTGCGAGTACTGATAGTGCGAGCCTTTGGTGTGCAGAATGACTAAATGCTTGCCCTGCGGATGGTTTTTCACCGACTCCTGCAACTCATTCACCAGCAGCATGTCATCTACCGGCTTGCCGTCGTTGCGCTTTTCCGACGCGATGATTTCGCGGAATGAGTAATTGTCAGTATTGGTGTTGTTGTAGAACCACACTTCACTTTGCATCGCGAACAGTTCAGAGCTGAACCCCAGCGACTTGAGCACTGAAAACACGTTTTTCTCTTTCAAGGTTCGCTGCGGATTATCTTCCGCCCCGCCTTCCCGCACGAACATACAGCGCAGGGAGAGCTTAGTGGCGGTGTCGCACGAGGTACCACGGAAAGCCACCAGATTCTCTTCTTGCGACAAACGCGGGGTGGTATCGCGCTCATAGCCGAGGATGCCCATATGGTCCCAGCGGGTGGTCTCGCCGATGATAAACACCACGTAAGTGTCATCAATTCCGGCCGGAGGAATGTAAGTAAACTTTTTCGCTGGGTCTAACAAGTTACTGGTGTCAGTGCTTTCATCCACCTGCGTGTAGGCAAAAAGCCCCAGCGCGGCCAGCCAGTTAGAAGGTAAATAGGAGTGTGCGACCACGCCGCCGTAGCTCGGCAAATCGACGTTAGTCAGCTTCTCATTCAAGCTCTGCTGGCGATCGAGCATGCGCAGCGGCAACCATACCAGTGCCACCACCGCGAGCAAAATAGCCAGCGGGATCAGGCGCTGGCCCGGCGTTTTCATCTGCTCAATCAGCGTCAGCCGCAGGTCATTCTTCCAGATAAAAATCAGAGGAATAATGCTGACAACGGCCATCCACAAGAAGAAATACCAGCCAATCACTTCCTTGCTCAGGTCAATGTCGGTGGTCATAACCGAGGCGATAATGCCGTAGCCAATGACCACGTTGAACATCACCATGTAATAGCTGGCGGCCACCGATATCAGCAGCAAAAAGCTGGCGATGACGCGGAAAAACAGGCGTCCACCGAGTGATAACAGGCGCAGCAGGAAGAAGGTGAACAGCACGATGGCCACCACTTCAGTGACGGCCTGCATGACTTCGGTCAGATTGACGTTGTGGGCCATCGGTGCGAAACGGCGGTAAAACACGGAGACATTGAGGAAAATGCCGATGTAGATCGCTAACAAGAAGGAGAGATTTTGCTGCGATAGAGTCTTCACTCTATTCATGTAATGTGGTTATCCAGACAGTTTTAGAAAGATTCTGAATCATTGTGACATGTTTGTTACCCACTGGTTCATAGATATTGGTCAGAAACGGGATTTGGCTAGGATTTCCAGAATGATCTGCATAAGCCAACCATCAACGAGAAAAGGAGGCCGAAGCCTCCTTGAGATATAAAAACTGGTGTGGCAAACGCGTTATTAATAGGTTTCCACTGATGCCGTGATTTTATTTTACGTTCAGAGTGACATCAATGTTGCCACGCGTGGCGTTGGAGTAAGGGCAAACGTGGTGCGCTTTCTCAACCAGCGCTTCGGCTTCGCTGCGTTCAATACCTGGCAGAGTGATGTCCAGCTGCACTTCTAAACCGTAGCCGCCTGGGATTTCACCTATACCCACGGTGGCTTCGATTTTAGCGTCGGCAGGAATTTTCACCTTTTCTTTCGCGCCAACGGCTTTCAAAGCACCCAAGAAACAGGCTGAGTAACCCGCGCCGAACAGCTGCTCAGGGTTAGTTGCACCACCCAAACCACCCATCTCTTTCGGCAGGCCCAGTTTGACATCCAGCAGACCGTCGTCAGAAACCGCACGGCCATCACGACCACCGGTGGAAGAGACATGAGCGCGGTACATTACTTTTTCGATAGACATATTTCATTCCTTTAAGACAGGTTAGGTTTAGGGTAAGAATTAATATCGCTATTTAATAGCGCACGACTTGTTAATTATTCGCAGACAAACTCGAAACTCTACTCCGGACTTATCTGCTTACTGCAAAGAATGTTGTTGCTGCCTGATAGTCAACAATCAGGACTTATCTTTCAGCCTTTCACGCAGGGACTCAAGCTGGCCCTTCAACGCTGACATTTCTTCGATATCACATTCGGTGGCGCACATAATCGCCTCCGGGATACCTTTTGCTTTCTCTTTCAGCGCCTTGCCTGCGTCGGTCAGGGTAATAATCACCTGACGCTCATCGCTTTTAGCGCGATTGCGAACCAGCAGCCCGGCGGTTTCCAGACGCTTCAACAGCGGCGTCAGGGTCGCGGAGTCAAGGAACAGCTTTTCGCCAATCTCCGATACGATCACATCATCACGCTGCCACAGCACCAGCATCACCAAGTATTGCGGATAGGTGAGATCCAGCTCGCCCAGCAGCTTACGGTAGACCTTATGCAGTGCCAGATTCGCGGAATAGAGCGCAAAACACATCTGTTGGTCCAGATGGAGCAGAGCATTGGTAGGTATCGGTGATTCAGTTTTCGTCTTCATGAGACTCAATATATATAGTGCACGATTTTATCGCAAGCATTTTTTGACGGAATTTTGCTCGAAAGCTATTCGGGCCATTGCCGTGCGCTGTGTAAAACACGCAATATCTTGATCTTGTTAGGAGTTGATGGAAGAACAGCATAGACCACAATGAAGTGTGTTTCCGGAATAATCAGTTCGCGGGTTTCCGCTAAACGCCCTTTTCTTCCCTGCGCTTGGCGAAATACGCCTCCACCTCTTCATGAGGTATGCCCGGCGAGTCGTCTTCCAAGGACTCCCGAACTTTAGCCTTAAACCATATATCGTAAGCTTTTGAATCCGAGACAAACCCGGCTGGCAACCCTCCTTCATTGGCGACTCGCGTCAATAAAATCCTCACAACGTCAGAGAGGGTCAAACCAAGGCTTTCAAGCACTGCGCTTGCTTTGTCCTTAATTTCTGAATCGATACGCGCCTGAACCAGAGCATTTGGCATCATGTTTTCCTCATTGGGCATTAAGCCCTTATTGTCATTCAATTGAATGACAACATCCACCTTCACTGCGCGATTCTTTGCAGCATGTAGGGATAGAACGGGTTGGATGACACGCGCATTAGCTGATCCATACTGACCACCAGCGCCCCGCTTTCACCCCGCGCGGCCAAACGCCCGAGGTGAATGCCGTATTGCGGTGCGCCCTGCGGATTTCGCCCATACAGGGAGTCGTCCAGTGGGAAAGGCAGCGCGACGTGTGATAGCGAATAAAACTCTGATGGATAATCAATACCCAGCGGCGTGGTGGTGGCCTGAGCCTGCTCCGCCTCGGTGATTTGCGCCACTGTCGCCGCCTGCTCTGGCGACGCGTTGGTGATAACCGTGGTTTGATAGTGACGCGGCGCGGCGGGCAGCAGCCGCTCGATGGCGGTTTCGCTAGACGCACGCAGCAATGGCCCGACATAAGCATTGCGGTTGATATCAATTAACACCAGCTGGCTGCCATTGGCGGGCAACTGGTTAAACAGGTGCGTGACCACGGCGCGGGTGCTGACTGTCGAGTCCAACACTGATTGGAAAGCCAGAATCGGCGGCAGTTGCTCCAGCTTGCCCGACTTGGCATCTGCACTGACCTGCTTTTGCAAGGCGCGGGTCAACAGATAGGACTGTCGCGCGCCGTTCACCGGAAATGAGTTGTATTTGAACGGATTGAACTCCGGCAAAATATTTAGCCACGCCGTCTTGGCGAAGGCGGGGAAAATCGCCGGCCAGCCAGCGATACCGGCAAAGCGCGCAAAGCTGGTGACGCCGATCATCGGCGAGATAAGCACTAAACGCGCCGGCCGTTCAAGGGAGGCATTATCCAACGCGTCCAGCGTGTACTTCACCGCCAGCGCCCCGCCGTTTGAGAAACCGACCATTTGTAGCGGGACATCGGGACCTGCCGCGCGCCGCGCTTCCCTTACGGCGAGCCTTGTGGCGGCTAGCCACTGCGGCCAATCAACATTGGTCAGCCCGCCCGGCACGGTGCCATGACCCGGCAGACGAATGCCCACCGCCACAAAACCGCGCCGCTGATAATCTTGTGCAATGTGCCGCAGGCTATAAGGCGAGTCAGTCAGGCCATGCAGCAACACCACCGCGCCTCGGGGTTTCCCCTCGGGCATTAGCTCGTAAGACCGATTCCAGTCCGTCGCAAAATGCTCGGGATAAATCGGGCTACGGTCATAATAGCGATTCAAAGGAATACGCTCTTCAGGCTCCAGTTTGTCCGTCACCTGCTGTTTCACTTCTTCAAACGCGCGCTGTTCTGCCTTGAGATAATCCGCCCAAGTGCTTTTATCAAGCTGCGCCTCGGTGAGTTCATCCGGAACCAAACGATGCCAAGGCTCAAGGGGTGCTCCTTGAAGGGAGTCGTAAGCACGGACGCCAAACAGGGTGAGTGCCACCAGCAACAGGGCAAATAGCCCTCTTTTCAAACGGCGCGACAATTTTCGAAAGTGCATGAAGTCAGTATTCCCTAGGGCCATCGCTGGGCGTGGTGAATGATTCTAACGATATGAAGTTCAACGCACCGTATCTGATAAATCATAATGTAATTTGGCCGAATCACTGCCTCACGTAAACCCGCGACTCTACTCTCTCTATAAATTAGCGGGTCGATACAGACCCGCTCGGCAAAAATGTCAAACTCATCATCAAGCGCTATCGCAGCCTGCACATTCTGGGCTGATAGCCAGTCAAAAATGCGTTCACGGTCCTCGAGTGCCATTGGTTTCCATACCAGTTGCATAGTTTTCCTTAACGCTTATTCACTCTCTTTTTTATTCAGCACGGCTTTTCGGGCTGCGAAGTAGGCTTTGACGTCTTCATGAGCAACGGTGGGCCGTGGGTCATCAAGTGATTCTTGGACCTGTTCGCGCAGCCAAGCATCAAGAGCCGCAGCCTCGTGGGCACGTTTGAGGGCTTCGGAACGGTCCGGGCGGGTCACTCCTCCACCGTTCGCGGGGTCAAAGTCGGTGATATCCACTTCAAAGCGATTGATACCGAACTCTTTTAAGTAAGCGGCGAGCGTTTCAAACCGTTTGAAAACGCGCACCTTACCACTGCGTTGGGCCATAAGGGCCGCCTGACTTACGCCATATTTAATCATTATTGTCCATCCTCCATGTTGGGCTATCACACTTACCTGACTCACTACTCCCGCCTCGTTCAAGCGGGTCAGTGATCCGTGGTCGATCATCTCTTGTGCCATAGGTCAGCTCACTTTCCTGTAATCAACAATAAATCATTTATGCAATTATCTATACATCGCAGAGAATAGAAAGCCGATTTTATCTGTTTTGTGCGTGGCAACTCGCAAAATTCCCGCGCCATTTTCGGTCAGTTGCATAGCAACGGTGGTGCAACATTTGTGCAGTGGATATTTTACCCACCACAAAACCCTTTAAAATCAAAAACTAAAAATATGGCACAGCCTTTGCTTTGTTGAATTCAATCTTGTGTACCAGATGGAATTCAACCAATGAACGACAGCAAAAGCTCGGTAACTACACCTTTTCATGCCTTCACTTTACCTGACTGGCAACGGCACTATCTTTCTGCACCGGACAGTTTGCGCAGTTCGCTGTCAATGGTTCTGGCCAGCCTGAATCCGCAAGACACCGCATGGCTCTATTTGGCGACGCCTGACCAGCTCGAGGCGCAATTCGCCCATTTGGAGCAGTTACGCCGCGATGCCAATGGCTCACTGGCTTCACTGCCGTTGTTTGGCGTGCCTTTCGCGGTCAAAGACAACATCGACGTCGGCGGCTGGCCGACCAGCGCCGCCTGCCCTGAATTCACCTACGTCGCCCAAGACGATGCCACCGTGGTCGCTAACCTGCGCGCCAAAGGGGCCATTGTGGTCGGCAAAACCAACCTCGACCAATTCGCCACCGGACTGGTGGGCACTCGCTCTCCGCGCGGGGCGGTGCGCAACACTTTCAACCCAGATTACGTCAGCGGTGGCTCAAGCTCCGGCTCGGCCTCGGTGCTGGCGCACGGGCTGGTTGCCTTCTCTCTGGGCACTGACACCGCAGGCTCCGGCCGCGTACCGGCGGGCTTCAACAATATTGTGGGTTTGAAGCCCACCAAGGGCTGGCTGTCGAATAAAGGCGTGGTTCCGGCCTGCCGATTGAACGACGCCGTCTCCGTTTTCGCTCTCACCGTGGAAGACGCCCAAGCCGTGGCCCACGCCGCCGGGGGATATGACGCCGCTGATGCCTATTCGCGCGCCAATCCGCACACCGCGCCAGCCGCCATGTCCGCCCACCCGCGCTTCGCCGTGCCGAACAGTCTGGAATTCTTCGGCGACGCGCTGGCCGAGTTTGAATTTGAGCAATCTCTTGAGCGCCTGTCTGCCAGCGGCGTGACGCTGGTGCCTATCGACTTCACGCCGTTCCGCGAACTGGCGGAGCAGCTCTATTACGGCGCGTGGGTCGCCGAGCGCACGGTGGCGGTGGGGAAAATTTTCGAAGAAACGCCAGAAGTGATGGACCCCACGGTGCGCGGCATTGTGGCGAACGGGCTGAATTACAGCGCCTGTGATGCTTGGCGGGCCGAATACCTGCGGGCCGAGCTGGCGCGCAAAATCAATCTGGCGCTCGAAGGTTTTGACGCGCTGATCGTGCCGACCTCCCCGACCATTCGCACGCTGGAAGAGATGGCGCAGGAGCCGGTGCGCTACAACTCGCAGTTCGGCACCTATACCAACTTCACCAATCTGGCGGACCTTTCTGCGCTGGCGCTGCCTGCCAGCATTCGCGCCGACGGCCTGCCGTCCGGCATCACGCTGATTGCTCCGGCATGGCACGACGACGCGCTGGCCGCCTTTGGTCGCCAGTGGCAGCGCAGCCTTTCTCTGCCTCTCGGTGCAACCGGCCGCGAACTGAGCGCCAACGCGCTGATGCACGCCATTCCGACCAGTAAAGACCACGTGCGCGTCGCCGTGGTGGGGGCGCACCTGACCGGCATGCCGCTGAACTTCCAACTGACCCAGCGCAAAGCCGTGCGGGTCGAGCAGACCACCACCGCTGCCAACTACAAGCTGTTTGCGCTGGCCAACACCCAGCCGCCAAAACCGGGCTTGGTTCGCGCCGAGGGCGGCAGCGCCATCATCGTCGAGCTGTGGGACATTCCGCTGGCGCGCTTCGGCGAGTTCGTGGCGGAGATCCCCGCGCCGCTGGGCATTGGCTCGCTGCAACTGGCCGACGGCCGCACGGTGAAAGGCTTTATCTGCGAGCCGTGGGCAATTTCCGACGCTACCGACATCACCCATTTTGGCGGCTGGAGAAGCTACATCTCCCACCTCGCCTCCCTGAATCACGCCTGAGGATCACGACGATGTTTACTACCGTATTAGTGGCAAACCGCGGCGAAATTGCCTGCCGCGCAATTCGTACTCTGAAACGCCTCGGCGTGACCAGCGTGGCGGTCTATTCCGACGCCGATCGCAATGCGCCGCACGTCACCGACGCCGATATCGCCATTGCGTTGGGCGGTGAGAAGGCCAGCGACAGCTATTTGGTGATCGACAAGATTCTGGCCGCCGCCAAACAGACCGGCGCGCAGGCGATTTATCCGGGCTACGGTTTCCTGTCCGAAAGCGCCGAATTCGCTGACGCCTGTGAAGCAGCGGGCATCGCCTTTATTGGCCCGAGCGCGGCGCAAATCCGCGAGTTTGGCCTTAAACACCGGGCGCGCGAGCTGGCGGGAGCCGCCAATGTGCCAATGACGCCGGGCACCGGCCTGCTGGATAGCATTGAAGAAGCCGTCAGCGCGGCGGCTGAAATTGGCTACCCGATTATGTTGAAAAGCACCGCGGGTGGTGGCGGTATCGGCCTGACTCGCTGTGATGACGAAGCCGCCCTGCGCGCCGCGTGGGACAGTGTGAAACGCCTCGGCGAGCACTTCTTCCGTGACGCGGGGGTGTTTTTAGAGCGTTTTGTAGATCGCGCGCGCCATGTAGAAGTGCAGATTTTTGGTGACGGCAAAGGCCGGGTGGTGGCCCTCGGCGAGCGTGACTGTTCGCTGCAACGCCGCAACCAAAAAGTGGTTGAGGAGACGCCAGCGCCGAACCTGCCACAGGCCACGCGAGAAGCCTTGCACCGCGCCGCCGTGCAGCTCGGGGAGTCGGTCAGCTATCGCAGCGCGGGCACTGTCGAGTTTATTTTCGACCCGGCGCGCAACGAATTTTACTTCCTCGAAGTGAATACCCGCCTGCAAGTTGAGCATCCGGTCACCGAAATGGTCACCGGGCTGGACCTGATTGAGTGCATGCTGCGCGTGGCCGCCGATCAGCCGCTAGACTGGGCTGCGATGGAAAAAGCCCCGCAGGGCGCAGCGATGGAAGTGCGTATTTACGCCGAAGACCCGCTGAAAAACTTCCAGCCAAGCCCCGGCGTGCTGACGGAAGTGGTGTTCCCTGACGACGTACGCGTCGACGGCTGGGTCTCTACCGGCAGTGAAGTTTCAGCGTTTTATGACCCGATGATCGCCAAGCTTATCGTTCACGGTAAAGACCGCGAAGAGGCTCTTGAGAAGATGTCCCGTGCGCTGGCCGCCACCCGCCTGCACGGCATCAGCAGCAACATTGATTATCTGCGCCAAGTGGTCGCCACGCCGGTGTTCCATCAGGGCGAGATGTGGACGCGGATGCTCGACAGCTTCGAGTACGCGCCGCAGGCCGTCGAAGTGATTGCGCCCGGCACCTACAGCAGCATTCAGGATTACCCCGGCCGCCTCGGCTATTGGGATATCGGCGTGCCACCGTCCGGCCCGATGGACGATTTTGCCTTCCGTCTGGCTAACCGCATCGTGGGCAACCACCTCGACGCCGCCGGGCTGGAATTCACCCTGCAAGGCCCGACCCTGCGTTTCCACTGCGACGCCACTATCGCGCTGGCCGGCGCACTCTGCCCGGCAGACCTTGATGGCGAAACCGTGGACTATTGGCAGCCGGTGCAGGTCAAAGCCGGGCAGACGCTAACTCTTGGCCGCGCCACTCAGGGCTGTCGCACCTATCTGGCGGTGCGCAACGGCTTCGACGTGCCGGTTTACCTCGGCAGCCGTTCGACCTTTGCCCTCGGCCAGTTTGGCGGCCACGCGGGCCGCACGCTGCGCGTCGCCGATATGCTCACCGTTTCCCAGCCGGAGCTTGACGCCTGCACCACCCCTGCGCCGGTAGATTTGCCGCAGGCCGCTGCACCGCACATCGTGCCGACTTACGGCAATGTCTGGAATATCGGCGTGCTTTACGGGCCGCACGGCGCACCGGACTTCTTCACCAAAGAGTCCATCGACGCCTTCTTCGAAGCCGAGTGGCAAGTGCATTACAACTCCAACCGCCTCGGCGTGCGCCTGACCGGACCAAAGCCGCAGTGGGCGCGGCTGGACGGCGGCGAAGCGGGCCTGCACCCGTCCAACGTGCATGACTGCGAATACGCCATCGGCGCAATCAACTTTACCGGCGACTTCCCGGTGATTTTGACCCGCGACGGGCCAAGCCTCGGCGGTTTCGTCTGCCCGGTGACCATTGCCAAAGCCGAGCTGTGGAAAGTCGGTCAGGTGAAACCGGGGGATAAAATTCGCTTCCACCCTATCAGCTTTGAGCAAGCGCAGGCGCTGGAGCTGGCCCAGCAGGGCACCATCGACTCATTAATGCCGGTCGAAGCTATGGCGCTGGCCACGCCGTCCCTGCTGCCTGACACCACGGCGTCCGCCACCGTGCTGGCTGAACTTCCGGCCAGCGCCGAGCGCCCGTCGGTGCAATATCGTCAGGCCGGTGACGGCTACATTCTGATCGAGTACGGCGACAACGTGCTGGATTTGGCCCTGCGTCTGCGCCTTTATCTGCTGATGAAAGCCATCCGCGAAGCCGCCGAGCCGGGCATTGAGGAGCTGTCGCCGGGCGTGCGCTCGCTGCAAATTCGCTATGACAGCCGGGTGATTCACCAGTCGCACCTGCTTCAGCACCTGTTGACGCTGGAGCACGACTTGGCCGACGTCAGCCAGCTAAAAATCCCTACCCGCATCGTGCATATGCCGATGGCGTTCGAAGACTCCGCCACCCTTGGCGCGGTGGAGCGCTACCAGCAAACCGTGCGCGCCGAAGCGCCGTGGCTGCCGAACAACGTCGACTTTATTCAGCGCACCAACGGGCTGGCGAGCCGTCAGGAAGTGAAAGACATCATCTTCAACGCCAGCTACCTGATCCTCGGGCTGGGAGATGTCTACCTCGGCGCGCCGTGCGCCGTGCCTGTCGACCCGCGCCATCGTCTGCTGAGTTCGAAATACAACCCGGCGCGTACTTACACCGCCGAAGGCACCGTCGGCATTGGCGGCATGTACATGTGCATCTACGGCATGGACTCGCCGGGGGGCTACCAGTTGGTGGGCCGCACCCTGCCGATTTGGAACAAGTATCTGAAAAATGCCCAGTTCAAAAACGGCGAGCCGTGGCTGCTGCACTTCTTCGATCAGGTGCGTTTCTATGAAGTGACTGAAGAGGAGCTTGAGGCCCAGCGCGACGCCTTCCGCGAAGGCCGCGCGCAGGTGCGGATTGAAGAAACCGAGTTTGATTTTGCCCAGTACACCCAGTTCTTGGCTGACAACGCGGAGGATATCGCCGACTTCCGCTCGCGCCAGTCCGCCGCTTTCACCGCCGAAGTCGCCCACTGGGCCGCGCAGGAGAGTGCGGCCGTGGAAGCCGCCGCCAACGCGGTGCAAGTGGTTGAATATCAAAGCGAACAGGACGGCCATCTGGTGAGCGCCGACCTGAATGGCAACGTGTGGAAGATTCTGGTCGAGCCGGGCCAGCAGGTGGAAGAGGGTCAGGCGCTGATCGTGGTGGAAGCGATGAAAATGGAGCTGTCGGTCTACGCCCCTTGCGCGGGCCGAGTAAGCAAAATCAGCTGTCAGCAAGGCCGTCCGGTCGGCCCCGGCGACGCACTGCTATGGCTAGACGTCGCGCAATCGGCCTAAGCCAAGAAGAGTAGGAGCCAAGATGCAACTGACTGATTCACGTAACGCTGCGGATAAAAAGCGCACCAAAATCCGCCCGGAAGGGCTGGCCGAGCGCATTTATTTGCAGCTCAAGGACGACATTTTCAACTTTCGCCTGCTGCCGGGCGACAGGTTCAGTGAGAACGATGTTGCAGACCGCATGGAAACCAGCCGCACGCCGGTGCGTCAGGCGTTGTTTTGGCTGGAGCGCGAAGGCTATGTCGAGGTGTTTTTCCGCAGCGGTTGGCAGGTCAGGCCGTTCGACTTCGACTATTTCGAGCAGCTTTACGACCTGCGCATCGTGCTGGAGCTGGAGGCGGTGAAACGCCTCTGCGCCCTGCCTGCGGCCTTGCAGCCGGTGCAACTCGGCCAGCTAAAGGCGTTCTGGGTAGAGGCGCCGCGCCTCGAGGACGGGCAGGAAGTCTCGCGCTATGACGAAGCTTTCCACATGACGCTGGTCGAGGCCGCGGGCAATGCCGAAATGGCGCGTATTCACCGCGACCTGACGGAGAAAATCCGCATCATTCGCCGCCTCGATTTCACCAAAGGCTCGCGCATTGATGCCACGTATCACGAACACGCGAGCATTCTGCTCGCTATCTTGCACCAGCAAACCGAGGAGGCTCAGCGCCAACTTCACGACCACATCTCGGGCAGTAAGGCCGAGGTACGCAAAATCACGCTGCACATGCTGCATCAGGCTCGAAATGATGAGGGCAACCCATCAGGACTTTTATAAAAATTTTTCGACTTAAACCAATAACCAACAGGGGTTTTACTATGCATCGTCGACATTTTATTAAAGCTTTTGCTCTCTCTGCGACCGTGGTCAGCATGGGTCTGGCCTGGGGCGCGCAGGCCGCCGACACCATCAAAGTCGGCATCATGCACTCGCTCTCCGGCACCATGGCAATTTCTGAAACGCCTTTAAAAGACGTGGCGCTGATGACCATTGACGACATCAATGCCCACGGCGGCGTGCTGGGTAAAAAGCTCGAGCCGGTGGTGGTTGACCCAGCGTCGAACTGGCCGCTGTTCGCCGAAAAAGCCCGCCAGCTGCTGACGCAAGACAAGGTGGCGGCGGTGTTTGGCTGCTGGACATCGGTATCGCGCAAATCAGTGCTGCCGGTGTTCGAAGAGCTGAACGGCCTGCTGTTCTACCCGGTGCAGTATGAAGGGGAAGAGATGTCGCCAAACGTGTTCTACACCGGCGCGGCACCAAACCAGCAGGCTATTCCGGCGGTGGAATACCTGATGAGCGAAGATGGCGGCAGCGCCAAACGCTTCTTCCTGCTGGGTACTGACTATGTTTACCCGCGCACCACCAACAAAATTCTGCGCGCCTTCCTGCACTCGAAAGGGGTGAAAGACAGCGATATTCAGGAAGTCTATACGCCGTTCGGCTACAGCGATTACCAGACTATTGTTTCCGACATTAAGAAATTCTCCGCCGGTGGCAAAACTGCAGTGATCTCCACCATCAACGGCGACTCCAACGTGCCGTTCTACAAAGAGCTGGCGAATCAGGGCGTTAAAGCCACCGACGTACCGGTTGTCGCTTTCTCCGTGGGTGAAGAAGAGCTGCGCGGTATCGACACCAAGCCGCTGGTCGGCGACCTCGCCGCGTGGAACTACTTCGAATCCGTGGATAACCCGGTGAACAAGAAATTCGTCGCCGAGTGGAAGGCTTACGCCAAGGCCCACAAACTGCCAAATGCTGACACCGCCGTGACCAATGACCCGATGGAAGCCACCTACGTGGGCATTCATATGTGGGCGCAAGCCGTGGAAAAAGCTGGGACGACGGATGTCGATAAAGTCCGCGCCGCCATGGCCGGGCAGACCTTCGCCGCGCCGTCTGGCTTCACCCTGACCATGGACGCCACCAACCACCACCTGCACAAGCCGGTGATGATTGGCGAGATTGAGTCCAACGGCCAGTTCAACGTGGTATGGCAGACCGACAAGCCTATCCGCGCCCAGCCGTGGAGCCCGTATATCGCCGGGAACGACAAAAAGCCTGACACCCCGGTGAAAAGCACTAACTGATTGTTAGGTAAGGGATAACTCCTTCTCTCCTCACGGGGAAAGCAGGATGAGCCTCTACTCCTTCTCCCCTCATGGGGAAAGCAGGATGAGCCTTAACTCCTTCTCCCCTCACGGGGAGAAGGCTGGGATGAGGGGTGGTTTCAACCCGAGGTGATAA
>NZ_JMPJ01000067.1 GCF_000735345.1 Ewingella americana ATCC 33852
GNGNGGGGTGGTTTCAACCCGAGGTGATAAACCTCACCCCTGCCCTCTCCTTAAAAAGGAGAGGGAGCAAGCTAGCGATAACTTTGGGCAACGGGAAAACACGATGACGACCAGCTTAATGAACTTCAGGACACTGCTTTTCCTGCTTTGTTGCCTGCCGTTTTTGGCTCAGGCCGGGGCGGCGAATGACTTTGCGGCGGCGAATCGCAGCCAGCAAGCCACTCTGTTGCAGCAGTGGGCCGCCGACCCGCAGCCGGAGCGTTTGCCGCTGCTGGAAGCGCTGAAGCAGGAAAACGTGGTGATCGACGACGCCAAACACGCCTTTGTGCAACAGGGCGACGCGCTGACCCCGCTAGATGGCGATGCCAAGCCGCAGGGTGACACCAAAAAGGTTTGGCTCAACAACCGTTTACGCATTTTGATTGCCAACGCGCTGTCGGCGCATCGTCTGGTCAGCACTGACAGCAATGTGCGGCTACAGGCGGCCAAATCGTTGCAGCGCGAGGCGCAGGCGGACCAGTTGCCGCTGCTGACCCATCGTCTGGCGCTGGAAAAAGACTCGGCGGTGCATGACGCCTTAAATATCGCGCTGGCGAATTTGCAGCTCGCCGACGCTAACCCGCAGGTGCGACTGAAAGCCGTCGAGCTGCTGAGCGCCTCGGGGGACCCCGACACGCAGGGCCGCCTTCAGGCGCTAACAGACCCGAAAACTGAGGCCGACGCCGAGGTGCGTAAAGCCGCGCAGGCCAGCCTGAAAGCCGTTGAGCACCGTTTGCTGATTGGCGACCTGATTGGTCAGGCGTTTACCGGCCTGTCGCTCGGCTCGATTTTGCTGCTGGCGGCGCTGGGTCTGGCGATCACCTACGGCCTGCTGGGGGTGATCAACATGGCCCACGGCGAAATGCTGATGCTCGGCTCCTACTCCACTTATATGGTTCAGTCGCTGTTCCAGCACTACGCCCCGGGCCTGCTGGCGCTCTATCCGCTGGTCGCGCTGCCGGTGGCCTTCTTTATTACTGCCGGAATTGGCATGGCGCTGGAGCGCACGGTGATCCGCCATTTGTACGGTCGCCCGCTGGAAACGCTGCTGGCTACTTGGGGCATCAGCCTGATTTTGATTCAGGCGGTGCGGGTACTCTTTGGCGCGCAAAACGTCGAAGTCGCCAACCCCGGCTGGCTGTCGGGCGGCATCCAGCTGCTGCCGAATCTGGTGCTGCCGTATAACCGCATCGCGGTGATTATCTTCGTGCTGCTGGTTCTGGCTTTGACGTGGCTGCTGCTGAATAAAACCCGTCTAGGAATGAATGTGCGCGCCGTGACGCAAAACCGCGCCATGGCGGCCTGCTGCGGTGTGCCCACGGGCCGCGTAGATATGCTGGCCTTCGGCCTCGGCTCCGGCATTGCCGGGCTGGGCGGCGTGGCGCTGTCGCAGCTGAGCAACGTCGGCCCGGAGTTGGGTCAGGGCTACATCATCGACTCATTCTTAGTGGTGGTGCTCGGCGGCGTGGGCCAACTGGCAGGCACGGTGGTCGCCGCCTTTGGTCTGGGCATTGTGAACAAAATTCTTGAGCCGGAAATCGGCGCGGTTCTGGGGAAAATCCTGATCCTCGCGCTGATTATTCTGTTTATTCAAAAACGTCCACAGGGACTCTTCGCCTTCAAAGGCAGGGTGATCGACTGATGAATCAACCGCTCACTGTTACTGGCGTACAAAAAGCGCCGAAAACCGCCCTGACGATTGGCGCACTGGTGGTTATTGCGCTGATTATCATGCCTTTTCTGGCATTGTTGCCCGCCAATAATCCGCTGGCAGTCTCCACCTACACGCTGACGCTGGTTGGCAAGATCCTGTGTTACGCGATCGTCGCGATCGCGCTCGATCTGGTGTGGGGCTACGCCGGTCTGCTCTCCCTCGGCCACGGCCTGTTCTTCGCCCTCGGCGGCTACGCCATGGGCATGTACCTGATGCGTCAGGCGGCAGGCAGCGGCCTGCCAGACTTTATGTCATTCCTCTCGTGGAACGAGTTGCCGTGGTTTTGGGCCGGAACCCAGCATTTTGCCTGGGCGCTGTGCTTGATTGTATTGGTGCCGGGCGCGCTGGCATTTGTCTTCGGCTACTTCGCTTTTCGCTCGAAAATCAAAGGCGTCTACTTCTCCATCATGACGCAGGCGTTGACCTACGCGGGCATGCTGCTGTTCTTTCGCAATGAAACCGGGTTTGGCGGCAACAACGGCTTCACCGGTTTCACTACCCTGCTCGGCTTTCAGGTCACGGCTACCGGCACGCGCATCGGCCTATTTTTGATGACCGTTATCGTGCTGGTCGCCAGTCTGGCGCTGGGTTTTGCTCTGGCGCGCAGCAAATATGGCCGGGTACTCACCGCCGTGCGCGACGCCGAAAACCGATTGATCTTCTGTGGCTATGACCCGAAAGGCTTCAAGCTGTTCGTCTGGACAGTCTCCGCCATGCTGTGCGGCATCGCCGGGGCGCTGTACGTGCCGCAGGTCGGCATTATCAACCCGAGCGAGATGTCGCCCACCAACTCAATCGAGGCGGCAATCTGGGTGGCCCTCGGCGGGCGCGGCACGCTGATCGGCCCGATTCTCGGCGCGGGGATCGTCAACGGCGCGAAAAGCTGGTTCACCGTGGCGATTCCCGAGTATTGGCAATTTATCCTCGGCGGCATGTTTATTCTGGTGACGCTGTTCCTGCCGCAGGGCGTGATTGGGTTGCTTCGCAAGAGGAAATCCTCATGAATTCAATGACTATGAACGAAGAGCTGTTCACGCAATCCTATCCGTCTGACCGTTTTCGTCAGCAAACCGACCCCGTTTTGCTGCTGGAAAATATCAACGTCAGCTTCGACGGCTTTAAGGCGCTGACCAACCTGTCATTGCGCATCGGCGTGGGCGAGCTGCGCTGCGTGATTGGCCCGAATGGTGCGGGGAAAACCACCCTGATGGACGTGATCACCGGCAAAACCAAGCCGCAGAGTGGCCGGGTGTTTTACGACCAGACCACTGACCTGACCCAGCTTGATCCGGTGCGGATTGCGCAATCAGGCATTGGGCGGAAATTCCAGAAACCGACGGTGTTTGAAGCTCTAACCGTGTTCGAAAATCTCGAGATCGCTCAGAAAACCAATAAGTCGGTGTGGGCCTGTCTGCGCGCCAAGCTGAACAGCGAACAACGCGACAGAATCGACGAAATGCTGGTGACGCTGCGCCTTGCCGGTGAGCGTCATCGGCTGGCGGGGTTGCTCTCTCACGGCCAGAAGCAGTTTCTGGAAATCGGCATGCTGCTGGTGCAAGAGCCGCACCTGCTGCTGCTCGACGAGCCCGCCGCCGGGATGACCGACGCCGAAACCGAATACACCGCCGAGCTGTTCAAGCAGCTGGCGGGCAAGCACTCGCTGATGGTGGTTGAGCACGACATGGGATTTGTGGAGAGCATCGCCGACCACGTCACCGTGCTGCATCAGGGGCAAGTGCTAGCGGAAGGCTCGTTGCAACAGGTGCAGGCCAATGAGCAGGTTATTGAAGTCTATTTGGGACGCTAAAACTGAGGAACCATTATGCTGCAAGTCAATGAACTGAATCAGTTTTACGGCGGAAGCCATATTCTGCGTGGGTTAAGCTTCGAGGCGAAAATCGGCGAAGTCACCTGCCTGCTGGGTCGCAACGGCGTTGGTAAAACCACACTGCTGAAATGCCTGATGGGGCTGATCCCGGCTAAGTCCGGCACCATCAACTGGCAGGGAGAAACCATTAATGGCCGCAAACCCCACCAGCGGGTGCAGGCGGGCATCGCCTATGTCCCGCAGGGTCGCGATATTTTTCCGCGCCTGACGGTAGAGGAAAATCTGCTGATGGGCCTGTCGCGCTTTTCCGGTAGCCAAGCCAAACAGGTGCCAGACCACATCTATCACCTGTTCCCGGTGTTGCTGGAGATGAAGCATCGACGCGGCGGTGACCTGTCCGGCGGCCAGCAACAGCAGTTGGCAATTGGCCGTGCGCTGGCCTGTAAACCGAGCTTATTGATCCTCGACGAGCCTACCGAGGGGATTCAACCCTCGGTGATTAAGGAGATCGGCGCGGTCATCAAGCAGCTTGCCGCACAAGGCGATATGGCAATCCTGCTGGTCGAGCAGTTCTACGATTTCGCCGCCGAACTGGCCGACAGCTATCTGGTGATGTCCCGCGGCAGCATCATTAAAAGCGGGCGCGGCGAGGAGATGGAAGCCGAAGGCGTGCGGGGATTGGTGGCGATTTAATCAAATTCTGCTCGCATTGCCGCCACTAAGAGACTATTCTAAAACCTAACAGCTAGGTTTATGGATAATGAATGACGCAATTTGAAGCCGCGCTAAAACGCGGGGAAGAGGCTGCCATTGAGTCTTCCCGACCGGTTTCCGTTGAATATCGGCCTCAGCAACATGCATTTATGATCATGCATGGCAATGGCGTGGGTTACCTGATTAATGTTGATTTAATTGACGAACTTCATGACGCCACCCCTGAGCAGCTTCAGGGGGCGGAAGTCGACGGTTTCAGCAAAGCCCTGCGCGTTCCAGCCTGCGATGTCGATATTTTTCTACCCGGCTTATTAGCAAAAATCTTGTTCGAGGCCAGTGATTTGAAAAAGATCGCTGCGTCAATCAATGGCGCGATCCGCACCGCCGTAAAGGCACAGTCCAGCCGTGAGAATGGCAAAAAAGGCGGGCGTCCACGGAAAGCCACCTAAACCACTCGCAGACACAAAAAAGCCGCGTTCAACGCGGCTTTTTGCTTAAAGCTAGGGTTAACCGTCAATCAGCGCTTTTACCTTTGCTCTGACTTCATCAAGCTCGAGCTGGCTCACGGTTCCTTTTTTGGCAGCATTTCTTTTACGCCAGTCCAAGCTTTTGATCTGATCTGACAACACCGCGCTCTGCCTAGTGCCAGCAATTAACACCTCGAAAGGGTAGCCTTTTATCTTGGTGGTCATCGGGCAGCACAGCAGCAACCCCACTCGATCATTATATGCAGCAGGACTCAGAACGACGGCTGGCCTATGCCCGGCCTGTTCGTGACCGGCTTGTGGGTCAAAGTCCAGCCAGATGATATCTCCGGCGTCAGGAATAAAAGGCTTCACCATGTCACAACACCTCTCGGCCTGTCGGGGAGCCAAAATCTGCCTCTTCGTGCATATTGCTTTCCGTCACTCCACCCAGAAGGGAATCGAGTGAATAGGTTTTAGCGCGGACTGGGACGATGATGATTTTGCCGTCTTCTACTGCAATCTCGACAGTATCATCGACTTTGAGAGAGGCTGCTTCCATGATAGCGACCGGTAGGCGCACAGAGGGGCTATTTCCCCATTTTTTCACAATGACCTGCGGCATAAATTTTCCTCATGGGAAGTATCAACAATGATGATACTTTGAGACAAAGCCCTCTTAGTGTCAACAATGTTTATACAGGATAATGGGTGGGAGAAGCTCGAGGGGTGATTTCAAGACAACAAAAAGCCGCGTTCAACGCGGCTTTTTTAGAAATAATCTAGGTTGGTGTTATCAACTGCGGACTTTGCGGTAGATAAACAGCACCACCAGCGCACCGATCACGGCGACGACGAAGCTGCCGAAGTTGAAACCGTCCACGCGGCCAAAGCCAAACAGCGTACTGATGTAACCACCCACTACGGCGCCGACGATACCGAGAACCACGGTCAGAATGAACCCGCCACCATCTTTACCCGGCATGATCCATTTCGCCAAGATACCTGCAATCAGACCAAAGATAATCCAGGATAAAATTCCCATTTTTCGACTCCTCCAAATAAATTTCCGTACCGTGAATATTGTTGAGCCAATGTGGCTAAACAAGTGCGAAGGAGGTTGCTCCTCGCATGATCGCCTGCTGAAATTCCACCAGAGACGGCTTTTTCTTGCACTGCACTTAAAGCGTAGCAGAAAACCAGAAACCCGCCCAAAATCAGCAGGAAGGGTAATAAAGCGTCAGTTTGTGCTGTGTTTTTAAACCGGTGTCAACGCCAGAACCCCCATTGTCAACCTCTCGCAGTCGGCTGTAAATTAGCGTAAAATCTTCAACTAATTTTTTGAATGACATTCTCAAATCAATCCGTTTTTCATCTGCTAGCTACAGGCCTATTATTCACACATCGAAAGGCAATCACCTTTCTGTCTAATAACCTGAATGGAATATACATCATGAAAAACGTCAAAATTTTTGCTGTAGCTGCAACCCTTTCTCTGATTTCTTTCGGTAGTTTCGCTGCTCAGCAGGTGACTCAGCCGATGGACGGTCAACAAAAACTGGGCGTGATTTCAGCTTCTGGCCCAACCACTATTGGTGGTCTGGAAAGCAAACTGGCTGCTCAAGCAAGTGATGCTGGCGCCTCTTCTTACCGCATCATCTCTGTAACGGGTAACAACCGTCTGCACGCTGACGCTGAAATCTACAAATAAGCCGTCGCCAGTCAGTTAATACCCTCAGAAATCAAGAAGCCTGTGGAAAGCGTCTCAGTGGCGCATTCCACAGGCTTTTGTCATTCTTATCAGCCTCTCTCCCGCCGTCACTTTAAGACTTTCTTTACGCTCCCCATTGCATCCCTGAAGTCCGATTACTATTCTGGACTGTCATTTTTTCAGCAAAGGGAACCGCCATGAAAACACGCCTCACCGCAGCACCGACGGCCGATGAAGTAGACGAAATAAAAACGGCCCTCCGCACTTTCAATCTCAATTTTATTCATCGCCCTAAACTTCGCGAGCTGGGTATTTTTGTCGAAGATGAAAACGGCAAAAAGCAGGCTGGGATCGTGGCAGAAACCGTCGGCAAGTGGATGTACATCCAGATGCTGTGGGTTGATGAGTCGCTACGCGGTAAAGATGTCGGCACCCAGCTGATAAGCGAGGCGGAAGAAGAAGCTAAAGCGCGCGGCTGCCGCTACGCCTTGGTGGATACTTTCAGTTTTCAGGCGCGGCCGTTCTACGAACGCATGGGCTACAGCGTGCAGATGACGCTGGAAGATTACATTGAAGACGCGCGAGCGCCGCAGGGCGAGTCCACCCATACGCGCTATTTCCTGAGCAAAACGCTCTCGACTTCACAGGGCTAATATCGTGACCCTTACCGAATCTTTGATTTCTTACGCCTTTGCCGCCGGTATCCTGACCCTCACGCCGGGGCTGGATACCGCGTTAGTATTGCGCACCGCCGCCAGCGAAGGCAGCAAGAAAGCCGTGCTCGCCGCGTTGGGTATCAGCACTGGCTGTCTGGTGTGGGGCGCGGCGGTTGCGCTGGGCTTAGGTGCGCTGCTGGCGGCATCAGAGCTGGCGTTCACTGTGTTGAAGTGGATTGGCGCAGCCTATCTGTGCTGGCTTGGGGTGCAAATGCTGCTAAAACCGCGCGAAAGCATGTCGTTTAGCGCGCAGGGCAAAGCCAAGAAAAACCCACTTTTCGGCAGCTGGTTTATCAAAGGTTTGTTCGGCAACGTGCTTAATCCCAAGGTCGGGGTGTTCTACGTGTCGTTTCTGCCGCAATTTGTCGCTACCGGCTATTCGGTGCCGCCTTACATTTTCGGCTTGGCGGCCATGCACGCGGTGATTGGCACCCTGTGGTCATTGACCATGATCGCCGCCACCCGGCCGCTCTCTCGCTGGCTGCAACGCCCGCGAGTAGTAAAAACCTTAGATCGCCTGACCGGCACAGTATTTATCGCATTTGCAGTTCGTCTCGCGACGACTAAACGTTAACAAAGGAAAGAGTAATGAAAACGCGCATGACCGACACGCCTACCGAGGCTGACATCACTGACATTATCGATGGCCTGCGCGGCTACAATAAAAGCTTCATCCCTGAGCAATCATTCCGGGATTTAGCGATTTTTATCGAAGATGATCAGGGCAAGAAGCAGGCTGGTATTATTGCGGAAACAGTGGGTAACTGGCTAAAAATCATTTACTTATGGGTTGATGAGTCTCTGCGTGGTCAGGACATCGGCACCAAGCTGCTGCAAGATGTCCAGCAAGAAGCGCTTCAGCGCGGCTGCCGCTACGCCATGGTCGACACCTTCAGCTTCCAGGCGCGTCCGTTCTACGAGCGCCACGGCTTCCATATGCAAATGGCGCTGGAAGATTACATCGCGGATATCCGCGCGCCTGATGAAGCTCCATCAACCCACACCCGTTTTTACTTAACCAAACGTCTGGGCTGATGGCTTTGCGCGGCGGGCTTTGCTCCTGCCGCGCCACTTCTCTTTTTCGCTTCTACTTGGCCGACAGCGCCAGCCACTCTTTGACCGCCGGACGCTGCCACTGGGCATCGGCATAAGCCGCCAGCTTCTCGGGAACGGCATCGCCATTCAGATGTAATCGGTTGATCATCAAGGCTAAATCCACGTCTGCGATACACCACTCGCCAAACATATTCTCGCGTTCACCGATCAAACGTTCCGCCGCGCTAAACAGCTTTTCTGCCGCAATTTTCCCGCTTTCGCTCAAAGGAGGGAATTTCTTGCCGGCGAACACCACTTCGGTGGAACGCTCTTGGCGGATCGGCATTAAATCGCTGCGCAGCCACGCCTGAACTTCACGCGCTTTGGCACGGTTTTCCGGATCTGACGGATAAATCGCCGGGAAGGTCGGCGCGGGGAACAGCTCTTCGACATACTCATCAATCGCCGAGGACTCAGACAGCACGAAAGTGCCGTTGGTCAGCGTCGGAACGCGGCGCGTCAGCGACACCGCCGAGTAGTAGTCATGCAGGTTTTCATCGACTGCCAGATCGAGGGTTTCAATCTCAAAAGGAATGCCTTTTTCAGTCAGGGCAACAAAGGCGGACATCACATAAGGACTGAAAAACTGTGCATCAGAATATAACTTCAGCGCGGACTGGCTCATCGACTCTCCTGAGAATGCGGAAAAATATTAATAATTAAAAACATAGCGCAAAACGTCGGGGGTGTCGCAGGTTCTTTCAGCGCCTGAATGTTACAAGTTTTTGTCATACACATATTTAATCTTTCTCATCCTCGATTCATCTCCCTATACTGCAAAATATGTCGTGATGTAAGGCGTGACTCTTTCAGGAAAACCCATGAAAAAACGGACATTTGTGCTGGCAATATTGCTTCCCATGTTGATGAGCGCCGTTCAGGCAGCCCCGTCGCCCGGCTCGCCTCCGCAAGTCATCAAAGCGCGGTTTAATCAGTTTCAGGTTGGCGACAAGACCATTTGTTTGGATGAGTTTACTTATCCCAACAACCAGAAAATGAAGTCTTTCGAAAGCGGCTATGTGATTGCAAAACAGAAAGATGTGCTGACCTATGAGATTGTCAGCATGTACCTGCTCGGCAATGACGTAACCGCGACGGTCAAAGCCGTGGTGGAAAGCCGCCTGAAGCAAAAGGGCATGAGTACCGTCTTTAAACAGGCTTATATTGACGTCAACGGGATGGATAAACCCGAGCAGGCCGCGGCGAAAAGCAACCTGATTCAAGAGTTCCAGAAGATGGTGAGCACCAAGCAGGATGACCTGCCTTACAGCGCCATCGTGGTCAACGATCAGGGCTATGTGATTACCACCGTTGAGAAAAATGGCACTAACGTCAGCGAATGCTTTGTCACGCCGGTGAAAAAAGCGGAAAAAGGATAAACCTAATGACCCAGTTATGCCCAATGAGTGCCGACTATTTTCCGCAATTCAAACAGAAGCTGGCGGAAGATTACGCCAACGAAAACGTCAAATCTGGGCGCTGGCTGGAGCACAATGCGCTGGCGCGTTCTCAGGGCGTGATGGAGGAGTTACTGCCTCAGGGCGTCGCTACTCCAGATAACTATCTGTTTGAAATTAAAACCGATCATGGTGAAACGGCGGGCTGCATTTGGCTAGCCGACGTCGAACGTCAGGGCGAACGCAGCGCGTTTATTTATGAAGTGGCGGTGTACCCCGAGTTTCGCCGTCAGGGCCACGCCCGCGCCGCTTTCTTACAACTCGAAGAAAAAGTGCGCGAGCTGGGTTTGAAGTCCATCGGGCTAAACGTTTTTTATCACAACAGCGGCGCGCAGGCGTTGTATGCCGGGCTGGGCTATGCGCCGACCAATCTGACCATGGTCAAAAACCTCGCCGACGAATAACCTGCCCTCAACGCTGGTATTTGATGAACTCAGTCTGGGTGCCAATCCGATCATAGAGTTTGCGCGCGGTATGGTTGGAGGTCTTGGTAGTCCAGTAGACGTTGGCTTTATTGTTCTGATCGGCATAGTCATAAACTGCTTCAATCAGTTTTTGCCCAATGCCGAGCTTACGCGCGCTGTCATCCACGAATAAATCCTGCAAATAGACCACCTGACGCATATGCCAGCCGTGATCGTGATTAATGCAATTGACCAAGCCCACCAACTTCCCCTGATACTCCGCCACATAGCCAAACATGTCGGGATAATCGTTCTGCGACAGACGCTGGAAGGTGTAATCAAACTGCGCCGGATCAAGCTCTGACTGGTAGAAGTCGAGATAGTCGCGCCACAGTACTTCCCACTCCGCGCGATCGGCAGGGGTCAGTGGACGAATTTTCACCTCATTAGATTGGCTCATTGCGTTCTCTCTGTTAAACATAAGTGGGTGCTTTCGCTTAAATTAATCGTCTATTGCAAGGATTTCCAGCCATGTTGCCGCGCTTTAGCCTCAAAGATGTGACCTTTTCCGCCATTCTCGCCGGTTTTGTGGCGGTACTGGTCGGCTATACCAGTTCGGCGGCCATTATCTTTCAGGCGGCGGAAGCGGCGGGGGCTAGCCCGTTACAAATTGGTGGCTGGCTGACCATGCTGGGACTCGGCATGGGGCTGACCTCCATCGGCCTCTCCCTGTGGTATCGCACGCCAATCGTCACCGCGTGGTCGACACCCGGCGCGGCGCTGCTGGTTACGAGCCTGCCGGGCACCTCGATGAATGATGCCATTGGGGTGTTTATTTTTGCCAGCGGCCTGATGCTGTTATGCGGCGTAACCGGCCTTTTTGCCAGACTGATGCATTACATTCCGCAGGCGCTGTCCGCCGCGATGCTGGCTGGCATATTGCTGCGCTTCGGGCTGAACGCCTTTACGTCGCTGCAAAGCAATTTTGCGCTGGCGGGGACGATGTGTCTGGTCTATCTGCTGGCTCGACGCGCCCTGCCGCGCTACGCCATCGTGCTGACATTGGCCGCCGGGCTGATTGTCGCCGGGTTGCAGGGAGACATTAGCCTGCACGGTCAGAGCCTGAGCTTCGCCGTGCCCGAGTTTGTCACGCCGCACTTCTCGCTTTCGGCGCTGCTGGGCATCGGCATTCCATTTTTCGTGGTTACCATGGCGTCGCAAAACGCGCCGGGCATCGCCACGCTCAAGGCCCACGGCTATCAGGTGCCGGTTTCCCCGCTGATTTCATGGACCGCGCTGACCGCCCTGCTGCTCGCGCCTTTCGGCGGCTTCACCGTCTGTATCGCCGCCATCACCGCCGCGATTTGCATGGGGGAAGATATCCACCCTGATGCCAAAAAACGCTATATGGCTGCGGTATCCGCCGGGGTGTTTTACCTGCTGGCTGGGCTGTTCGGCGGCTCTATCGGCCTGCTGTTCACCGCGCTGCCGACGCCGCTGATTCACACCATTGCCGGATTGGCGCTGCTGGGGACCATCGCGGGCAGCTTGCAGCGCGCGCTGGTGGAAGAGTCCCATCGCGACGCGGCCATCATCACTTTCTTGATCACTGCTTCTGGCGTCACATTGCTGGGCGTAGGCTCGGCGTTTTGGGGGCTGGTTGGCGGCGTGATTGCTCATTGGGTGCTGACTTTCAGTAAGCAAAAGGCATCGTAAATGTTGAGGGCGTTCAAGTTCTGGGTAACAGGATTTAGTAACACGCCTTAAGGTGATGGCGATCACATTTCCAACTGAGCAAACCCTCTTTACTGGCAGCATTCCTGCTGTAAAACGCAGCGGCAAAGCACCTAATAAAGAGCAAAAATATGACGAAGATTGACACCCAATCCTGCGTGGTCACCGGTAAGAAAGATGTCTCCGTGGTCGAGCAGCAGATCGATTATCAGGGACAAGGCACGCTAGTAAAAGTTACCCGTGGCGGCATCTGCGGTTCTGACCTGCATTACTACGAGCATGGTCAGGTTGGTGATTTCAAAGTGCGCGAAGCCATGGTTTTGGGCCACGAAGTGGTTGGCGTGGTAGAGAAATCTGACACCGACCGCCTGAAACCGGGCCAAAAAGTGGCACTGAACCCAAGCAAGCCGTGTAAAGCCTGTAAGTACTGCCTTTCTGGTGATGAAAATCAGTGTACCACCATGAAATTCTTCGGCAGCGCGATGTATTTCCCTCACATCAACGGCGCGTTCACCCAGTATAAAATCGTCGACAGCGACCAGTGCATCGCCTTCGATAATCAGGTCAGCGACCGCCTGATGGTGTTCGCCGAGCCGCTGGCCGTGGCTATCCACGCCGTCAATCAGGCCGGTGATATTAAGGGGAAAACGGTGTTTGTCTCTGGCGTTGGTCCGATTGGCAGCCTGATTGTCGCCGCCGCCAAAGCCAAAGGTGCGAAGGAGATTGTTTGCGCCGACCTGAGTGAACGCTGCCTGAGTTTGGCACAGGAAATGGGTGCCAATATTGCTCTCGATGCCGCAAAAGGCGATTTCGCGCCCTATCAAGCTGATAAAGGTTATTTTGACGTCTCTTTCGACGCCTCAGGCCATCCGTCGTCTATTCGCCGCTGTCTGGAATTAACCCGCGCTCGCGGTACGCTGGTGCAGGTTGGCATGGGCGGCGCGGTGAACGACTTCCCACTGATGATGTTGATTGCTAAGGAAATTAACTGGGTCGGCAGCTTCCGCTTCACCGAGGAGTTCAATACCGCGGTCGAGTGGCTGGCGAATAAAACCGTCGATCCGATGCCATTGCTGTCTGCTGAGTTCCCACAGGGGGATTTGGTGGAAGCGCTGGAATTTGCGATGGATAAATCCAAAGCCTCTAAAGTGCAGTTGGTGTTCTAAGACGCGGTGAAGCCCGTTAAGAAGGGAGAGAGCCAAAGCTCCCTCCCTTAATTATCTATTATTTACGTTTTAAAACGCTACCAAACAGGCTCGTTAACGACTTAAGGGTGGATTCCACCACTTTGCCTATCTCATCAGCGACCGTGTTGGTCCCTGTCGGGCGAGTGAAGCCGAGCAGCAAAGCACCAATTCGCATCGCGCTGTTATCCAGCACGACACCCGCGTCAGTAAATAAGCCTGCGCCAGAAACCTGGTCCATTTCATGCTGTTCTAATGTACGCATTTTTAGATCTCCATATATAAGTTGATGTAGGTGAATCTCAGAACAACCCTGTTCTGCCCTTCCACTTTAATCATCAATTTGGAGAGAAAACCAACAAACTATTTACAAACAATAAATTACAGGATTATTCGCGAAACATAATTAGAATGCTCCCTGAGCAAAGATTGCTCAAACCCTAACTAAAGACCGCCAGCCAAAGTTCGTCCCTCACTGCCAGCATGATGTCCGTTTTTGGCATGTTCCTCCTATGCCTTCAGGCGCACACTGGCTTCACACCCAGTAGATGGAGTCCCAAAATGACCCGCAGCGCCTTATTAAATATTGATGTCCAACGCTCCTTCGAGCACCGCCCTTTCTGGCAAGAAGAGGATTTACCTGCATTTCAGCAGGCGTTAAACCGACTGATCGACGGCTGCCAAACGCGCGGCGTGCCGGTTATTGATGTGTTCCACGTCAATCCTGAAGGCGTGTTCTCGCTGGAGTCCGGGCTGGTCGTGCCGATGCCTTTCCTGCGCCATACACCAGCCAAGGTCTTCCACAAGCACGTTCACAACGCCTTGCTGGAGTCCGGCCTGCACGAATGGCTGCAAGAACAGGGCATTACTCACCTGATTATTGCCGGTGCGCGCACCGAGCAGTGCTGCGAAACCACCACCCGCGTGGCGTCTGATATTGGTTATGCCGTGACTTATGTCACTGAAGCGACGCTGACCTTCCCGATGACCCACGCCAACGGCCAAACCTTCTCTACCGATGACATTAAGCGCCGCACCGAGCTGGTTCTGGCTGACCGGTTTGCCACTATCACTGATGTCGATGGCGCACTGGCGGAGCTTGACCAAGCTGTGTGAAGATGGGATCTCGCAGCTCGCTGGCATTGAGGTTCAACCATGCAGGACGTTTACTTTGTCACGCTTCCGGGCGTGATGGCGCTGGATTTAGTCGGCCCCGGTGAGGCTTTGCGCCTTGCCGGGCAATTTCGCCTGCATTACATCAGTCCGCTCAATGAGGCCGAAACCTCCACCGGCCTGAAAGTCGGCAGCTTGCAGCCCCTGCCAGCAAGCTTCGCCGCAGGCAGCATCATTATTATTCCGGGCGTTAATCATTCGGCGGAGAACTTCGCCACGCCCGCCGCGCTGCAAGTGCGCGACTGGCTCAAACAGCAAAAAAGTGCGATTGAACAAGGAGATGCGACGCTGGTGTGTATCTGCTCCGGCAGCCTGTTGGCGGGTCAGGCGGGGTTGCTCGACGGCTACCAGTGCACCACTCACCACGACGTGATCCCGCGCCTGAAATTGCAGGTGCCGAGCGCGCAGGTGAAGGACAACCGTATTTTTGTCGAAGACCGTTTTGTGCTGACCAGCGCGGGCATCACGGCGGGAATAGACTTGGCGCTGCACATTATTTCCAACCGATTAGGCGCACAGGCCGCGCTGGACGTGGCTCGCGAGATGGTGGTCTATTTTCGCCGCGCGGGAGATGACCCACAGCTTTCGCCGTGGCTACGCTATCGCAATCACATTCATCCGGCGTTGCATCGCGCGCAAAACCTGATGTCCGCCACGCCAGAAGCCCCGTGGCAGTTGGAAGAGATTGCCGCGAAGGCTCACGTCAGCGGGCGGCATCTGACGCGCCTGTTCCGCCAACACCTTGGGATTAGCGTGCGCGATTACCATGAGCAGCTGCGCATCGCCGTCGCCCAGCAGCGACTGCAACAGGGTTTTGGGGTTGAGAAAGCCGCCCTCGCCGCCGGATTTACCTCCGGCAGGCAGTTACGGCGGGCACAGGAGAGATGGCCGAGCGCCAACTAACTGACCCACTTCCGCCGATCAATTTTCGCCAGCAGCACCGCCAACAGCAGGCTGCCGAGCAGGCCGCACAAGAACAGGAAGGCGATATTGACCAGCGGCCACTGCGGAAAGCCAATGCGCGCACCGCGCAGGCCGATGATGATCAGCGCGTGAAAGCCGTAAATCGCCAGCGAATGGCGGGAGATAATTCCTAGCCCCGGCAGCACTCGCGAAGCCAGCGCGTTTTTGCCGATAACGAACAGCGACATCGCCGAGATAAACACCAGCGGCCCGGTATAAACATAGTAGGTGTCGGCGAAATTCTGGTTGATCAGCGACTGATGGAATGTCCCCCAAGCCACGCCCAATGTGCTAAGGATAAACAGCCCACAGGCGACCGGCGTGACGCCGCTCTTCTGCGTATCCATCATGCCAATCGCCCGCCCCATCAGCGCATAGAGCACGTAATAGAAGGTGTTGCCGCCGATATACAGGTTGAGAGGCAAAATCGCCACTCGGTCAATACGCAGCGCCGGAAGCTGCGGGTTAGCCAGCACGCCCAGCAACAATCCGGCCACCAGCAGATATTTCCCCGGCACCTGTTTAACTTTGATCAGCGGCGAAAGCAGGTAAATCACCACGATGGCGTAGAAGAACCAGAGGTGATAAAACACCGGCTTTTGCAGAATAAGACGTAAAGAAGGCCAAAAGCCAACATTTGTGAAACTTAAGATGTAAATAAGCGACACCGCGCTGTAGAACAGCAGGCATAAACCAATGCGCAGGAAATGGCGTTTCTCCGCGCTTTTCTCGCCGAAGAACAGATAGCCAGAAATCATGAAGAACAGCGGCACGCAGACGCGCGAGGCAGAATTGAGCAGGTTGGCGACGCTCCAATCGACGCTGTGGATAGCCGCGAAATTCACCACCTGCGCCGTGCTGGCGTGGATCATCACCACCATCATGCAGGCCACCGCCCGCAAATTGTCTATCCAGCTGATTTTCTGATTCATTAAACTCTTTTTTCCTACAATAACCTGCGTTTTCTGACTTTATTAGCAGGTTAGTTAGCTTTGCTCGGGCTAACAAGCTAAAAGTCGTATTCTCAGAAAGTGCTTAACGCAAAAAGAGGATTGCGCTTAGTTCAAAAAATCGGCAAAATAGCCGCCATTACTGCCCCGCCTGCGTTACCCGCCCGGACAGTCCCTATTTTCTTGCTAGTTTCCCATGATCTAGCCTTACGTCTGTGAAATAACAAACATGCATAACTCTCCAAATACCGCGTCCCTTTTGGATCGGCGGGCGCTTCTGTTCCCGCTTTGTCTGGTGCTTTTTGAGTTCGCCACTTATATCGGCAACGATATGATCCAACCCGGCATGCTGGCCGTGGTGGCGAATTTTAACGCTGGCGAAGAGTGGGTTCCGACATCTATGACCGCCTATTTAGCTGGCGGCATGTTCTTGCAGTGGCTGCTCGGGCCGCTGTCGGATCGCCGTGGACGTCGCCCAGTGATGCTGGCCGGGGTCGGTTTCTTCATCCTAACCTGTCTGGCGATTCTGTTTGCGCAAAGCATTGAGCAATTTATGGTGATGCGCTTCCTGCAAGGCATCAGCCTGTGCTTTATCGGCGCGGTGGGCTACGCGGCGATTCAGGAATCCTTCGAAGAGTCGGTGTGCATTAAAATCACCGCTATGATGGCTAACGTCGCGCTGATAGCGCCGCTGCTCGGCCCGCTGGCCGGTGCCGCGCTGGTGCAGTTCGCGCCATGGGAAACCATGTTCGTGCTATTCGCCTTGCTGGCCGCCATCGCCTTCTGGGGCCTGTGGAAATCGATGCCGGAAACCGCGTCGCGCCTTGGCGAAAGCTTCTCCATGAAGAGCCTGTGGAAAGACTATAAAGAGGTGCTGAAAAACCGCCAGTTCCTCTGCGGCGCGCTGGCCATTGGCTTCGCCAGCCTGCCATTGTTGGCGTGGATTGCTCAGTCACCGGTGATCCTGATCAGCGGCGAAGGCTTGCCGCCGTTCGAGTACGGCCTGTTGCAAGTGCCGATTTTTGGCGCGTTAATCATCGGCAATATCACGTTGGCGAAACTGACCGGCAAACGCAGCGTCGAGCAGTTAATCAAGCTGGGTGCCGGGCCAATGGTGGTCGGATTGGTGATTGCCGCAGCCGCCACCTTGCTATCAGGCCACGCCTACTTCTGGATGACCGCCGGGCTGAGCTTCTACGCCTTCGGCATTGGCGTCGCCAACGCCGGTCTGTATCGCCTGACACTGTTCTCCAGCACCATGAGCAAAGGCACGGTTTCCGCCGCAATGGGGATGATCAGCATGGCGGTGTTCACGCTGGGCATTGAGCTGGCGAAAGTGGCTTACGTCGAGGGGGGAAGCGGATTGTTCAATCTTTTCAACTTGATAAGCGGCCTGTGCTGGTTAGCGCTGGTCACCGTGTTTATTCGCCGCCGTCAGGTGTTTGTCGCGCCGAATAGCGTGGTGTAGCAGACAAAGGTCCGCAATAGCGGACCTTCTTTTTATGCTTAAAACAGTCCCATCGGCTTGTCGGAATAGCTGACCAGCAGGCACTTGGTCTGCTGATAATGGTCCAGCATCATCTTATGGGTTTCGCGCCCGATGCCCGACTGTTTATAGCCGCCGAAGGCCGCGTGGGCCGGATAGGCATGGTAACAGTTGGTCCAAACGCGCCCGGCCTGCAAGTTCCGCCCCATGTGATAAGCCACGCTACCGTCGCGGCTCCACACTCCGGCTCCAAGCCCGTAAGCCGTATCGTTGGCAATCGCCAGCGCTTCATCCATATCTTTAAAGGTAGTAACCGCCAGCACCGGCCCGAAGATCTCCTCTTGGAACACCCGCATGTTGTTTTTACCCAGCAAAATAGTCGGTTGCAGGTAATAACCTTCATTGAGTGAGCCTTCCAGTTTCTTGCGCGCGCCGCCGGTCAGCACCTGAGCGCCCTCTTTCTTGCCGATTTCGATATAGTCCAGAATGGTTTTCATCTGGCCCGCCGACACCTGCGCGCCCATCTGAGTATCCGCGTCCAGCGGGTTGCCGGTGCGAATGGCTTCCACACGTTTTATCGCCCTTTCCATAAAGCGTTCGTAAATCGACTCTTGCACCAGTGCGCGACTCGGGCAGGTACAGACCTCGCCCTGATTGAAGGCGAACAGCGTGAAGCCCTCCAGCGCCTTGTCGAAGAAGCTGTCCTCTTTATCCATCACGTCAGCAAAGAAGATGTTCGGCGACTTACCGCCCAGCTCCAGAGTGGCCGGGATCAGGTTCTGCGCGGCGTATCCGGCAATCTGCTGGCCCACTTCGGTGGAGCCGGTAAAAGCCACTTTGGCGATGCGTTTGGAGGTCGCCAGATATTCGCCAATCTCGCCACCCGCGCCGTTAACCACGTTAATCACCCCGGCGGGCAGAATGTCTTTCAACAGATCCATCAGCAGCAACACAGAAAGCGGGGTCAGCTTGGCGGGTTTCATCACAATGCAGTTACCCGCCGCCAGCGCCGGGGCCATCTTCCAGCAGGCCATCAGCAGGGGGAAGTTCCACGGAATGATCTGCGCCACCACGCCCAGGGGCTCGTGGAAATGGTAAGCCACGGTTTCGCTGTCGATTTCACTGATGCCCCCTTCCTGCGCGCGAACGCAAGAGGCGAAATAGCGGAAATGGTCGATAGCCAGCGGCACGTCGGCCCCCGAGGTTTCGCGGATCGGCTTGCCGTTATCCCATGTCTCCGCATTGGCCAGCAGCTCGAGATTTTGCTCCATGCGATCAGCGACTTTCAGCAGCAGATTGGCGCGCTCCTGCACCGAGGTCTTGCCCCACGCCCCTTTGGCGGCATGGGCGGCGTCCAGCGCCAGCTCAATATCATCTTTGCTCGAGCTGGCAACTTCGCACAGCGCCTCGCCGGTAATAGGCGTCAGGTTGGAATAGTATTCGCCCTTCACCGGCGCTACCCACTCGCCGCCGATAAAGTTGTCATAACGTTTTTTCAGTTTCAGCGGGAAACCATACTCTTCAGGTTTTACGGCGTGCGGGGTCTTGTCATAAGCCATGATGAATCTCCTTTATGCTGCCTTGAACGAGAGTAAAACGCAGAACGCTGTATAAAGCGTAGGCAGTAAGGAGATGGACGGCGGGATGTAAAGGGAACTCTTCGAGCGGCCTCACAACTTTTCAGCCGGAGGCGCACGAGATGCTCAAAAGGGGGTGAATCGAGCGAAAAGAGGCAGAATTATGGCGGCGCGGTGCGGGAAAAGCTTTCTCTCTGGAACAGGCGTTCCACCAGCGAAACCAGCTTCGGACGCTCGACGCACCAGCCGGGAGCCACGCGACGATAGTTGATATAACCCAGCGCGCAGGCGACGGCGATATCCGCCACATTGAGGCTTTCACCATTCAACAACGTGCAGTTTTTGGCATGCTGCTCGAGGGTGTCGAGGCCGCGCAGCACCTTGGCGCGCTGTTTCACCACCCACTCTTCATTGCGCTTGTCAGCATCGCGCTTGCTCTCTAACACCAGCGCCACGGCGGCGTCGGTCACGCCATCGGCCAGCGCTTCAATCTGCTTAACCCGCAACGCCTCCAGCGGCTGCCACGGCAACAGCGTCGGAGACGCATTCTGCAATTCGATAAACTGCACGATGATCGGCGAATCATAAAACACCTCGCCATCGTCAGTGACCAGCGCGGGGACTTTGCCCAGCGGGTTGTAGTCAGTGATTTTGCTACCCGGCTCTCCCGGAGGGTCATTCACAAACTCAAACGCAATGCCCTTCTCCAGCAGCATTACTGAGATTTTACGCACGTATGGACTGGTGTAGCTGCCGACAAGCTTCATCACGTTCTCCCACGTTAAGACCTGTTTTAAAGCTAGCAGCCAAGCCTCGCTTTACCAAGCTTCGCCGCGCAAAGCGTCTTTTTTAAGAATTGCCCTTCACGCGTCCTACACCAAAAATGCCTTTCTGCCGCGTTAGCCTCGGGTTGCCGCAATCAGGCTTTCCCCTCAGAGAAGCGAAGCGTTAAAATATTGTTTAAATTTCGTAGCGTTTAAAAGGTTACTTCGATGGATGTTCTGCGCCAGAGCGATTCTGACGAAAAAGGCGATCAGACCCTGACGGCGATTGTCGGGGCGACCCGCAAGCCGGTGATGCAGCGCGGGCATCTGGATGCGCCAGAAGATGACTGGATCGCCGAAGAAGTGCCGGTAGCACTGGTCTACAACGGCATCTCTCACGTGGTGATGATGGCTTCGCCAAAAGATCTCGACGCCTTTGCTCTCGGCTTTTCTTTATCAGAAGGCATTATCGAATCCGTCTCTGACATTTACGGTATGGATGTGTCATCCAACTGCAATGGCATCGAAGTTAACATTGAGTTATCAACCCGACGCTTCAGCGGTTTGAAAGAGCGCCGCCGCGCGATGGCCGGGCGCACCGGCTGCGGCGTCTGCGGCATTGAGCAACTCGGCGACCTGTTCCGCCCGCTCAAGCCGCTGCCTTTCACGCAAACCTTTGATTTAGCGCTGTTAGACAATGCGCTGAGCCAGCTGAAATCGGTGCAAACCATCGGCCAGCTCACCGGTTGTACTCACGCCGGAGCATGGATTAACCCGCAGGGCCAGCTGCTCGGCGGCTGTGAAGATGTCGGTCGCCACGTCGCGCTGGATAAAATTCTCGGCGTGCGAGCCAAGAAAGCCGACTGGCAGCAGGGCGCGGTGCTGGTCTCGAGCCGCGCCAGCTATGAAATGGTGCAGAAAGCCGCGATGTGCGGCGTCGAAATTCTGTTTGCTGTCTCCGCCGCCACGCAACTGGCGGTAGACGTCGCCGAACGCTGCAACCTGACGCTGGTCGGTTTCAGCAAGCCGGGGCGCGCAACGGTCTATACTCATGCTCAGAGGTTGAGAGGCTAAGCGCGTCGGATTGCTCTCAATTCAGCGTTAGATTGTTTATTACCAGCTTATTTTTACTTGCTCTAAGGGCGGCCGAAAGCCCCGCCTGACGGGCCTGAGAGAATACCCGCACAAAGTGCGGAGCATAGATAATCATTTTCAATATCATTTAATTAACTATAATGATCCTACTGATTACGCGGTGCTCACAATGACGGTGCCGCCCTACACTATGGAGACGATGAACATGAGTTATTCACTGCCATCACTGCCTTACGCATACGACGCACTCGAACCGCATTTCGACAAACAGACGATGGAAATCCATCACACTAAACACCACCAGACCTACGTTAACAACGCTAACGCTGCGCTGGAAAGCCTGCCAGAACTGGCAAAACTGTCTGTTGAAGAACTGATTGCCAACCTTGACAAAGTGCCAGCTGACAAGAAAGTTGCTCTGCGTAACAACGCAGGTGGCCACGCTAACCACAGCCTGTTCTGGAAAGGCCTGAAAACCGGTACCACTTTGCAGGGCGACCTGAAAGCGGCAATCGAACGTGACTTCGGTAGCGTTGACGCTTTCAAAGAAACCTTCGAAAAAGCAGCAACCACTCGTTTCGGCTCAGGCTGGGCGTGGCTGGTTCTGAAAACCGACGGCAAACTGGCGGTAGTTTCTACTGCTAACCAAGACAGCCCGCTGATGGGTGAAGCAATCTCTGGCGCATCTGGCTACCCTCTGCTGGGTCTGGACGTTTGGGAACACGCTTACTACCTGAAATACCAGAACAAACGCCCTGACTACATCAAAGCATTCTGGGACGTTGTGAACTGGGACGAAGCAGCAAAACGTCTGGCTGAAGCGAAGTAATTTCGCGCCCCTAGGGGTTCAGCAACGCACATCAGGCGGGGTCTTCCCCGCCTTTTTTACGCCCATTTTGCACTCATTTCTCACGATTTTCAGACCTCGCTCGCACTTCTCAAATATCCTGCCGCTTACCCCTAAAGTTTGGCTTAAGTCATTCCGATAGACCCTTCACAAAGGCATCTCTTTTTAAGCAAGGACGTTGGGGGAAAATAGTTATGGGAATCGGTTTAGTACAGCGCATTGATAATCTAAAAGTCGGCACCAAGCTCGGGTTAGGTCTGGGGTTTATTTTGCTGATTGCCGTGGTGATTTCCGCCGTCGGCATGATCAAGTTTAAAAGCATCGACCAGCGAGCCGAAAAGGTCGATTTCAGCAACCAAATTAATACCTTACTGCACGACGCACGCCTTAATCGCACTTTGTACCAGCTCAACTATGACCCCGTTTATCTGCAGAAAAACCAGCAGCTTATTGGCCAAGTTGAGCAGTTGCTGCAAGAGTCCAAAGGCAAGATGAGCTGGGAGCCGAAAAACCTGGCCAATCTGGATCAGGTGCCGGTAAAAATTAAGGAATACAAACAGGCGCAGGCGGCTTTCAAACACGCAGTAGATGAAAAAGACGCCGTGCGCAAAAGCTGGAACCTGTCGGACACTGAAGACATTCTCAAACGCTTGCAGGAACAGCTGCGCGTAGAAGATGTAGATCCGTCGATTCGCATGTCGCTTTCTGAAGTGATTCAGAAGCTTATCAGCATCCGCTACTACGTGCGCGGCCTGCTGCTTAGCCCGACGGCGGCCTCAGAAGCGCCCCTGATGCAGGCGATTGACGACACCAAAGCCAACGCCACCAAGCTCAACGCCCTGCTGCTGCCGAACCAGCAAGAGACGCTGGCCCCGCTGATGAACGCGCTGGCGAGCTATAAAACTCACGTTTTGGCTTACCTGCCGGCCGTCGAGCGCGAGAAGGCGACTTCGCAGGTTATGGCGGTAAAAGCCAATGATATGAACTCATTGGTGGCGAACATCTTCAAAAATGAGCTGGACAGCACCCATGCGGATATCCGCAAAGCGATGATGCTGATGGGCATTATTACGCTGGCGGTGCTGATTATCGGCACGCTGTTCTCTTGGCACATTACCCGCCAGCTAACTCATCCGCTGCGCGCCACGCTGGCAACCGCCGAGCTGATTGCCAAAGGCGATTTAACCGCGGCACAGACTACTGCCCGCCGCGACGAGCTGGGGATGCTGATGAACGCCGTGGCCGGAATGAGCCAGAACCTGCGCAATATGATTTATGAAATTCGCACCGGGGTGGGTCAGGTGTCCCACGCGGCGGCCGAAATTGCGGCGGGGAATACGGATTTATCTTCGCGCACCGAGGAACAGGCAGCGGCCGTGGAAGAGACTGCCGCCAGCATGGAGCAGCTCAGTTCGACGGTGAAGCAGAATGCCGAAAACGCCCACCACGCCAGCAAACTGGCGTCTGACGCCTCGCAAACCGCCACCCTCGGCGGCAAGCAGGTGGGCGACGTGGTACTCACCATGCAGCAGATCTCCAGCAGCTCCAAGCGCATCGCCGAGATAACCTCCGTTATCAACGGTATTGCCTTCCAGACCAATATTCTGGCGCTAAACGCGGCGGTGGAAGCCGCCCGCGCTGGCGAGCAAGGGCGCGGCTTCTCGGTGGTGGCTTCTGAAGTGCGCACTCTGGCCCAGCGCAGCGCGCAGGCCGCCAAAGAGATTGAAGGGCTGATTGCCGAGTCGGTCGAGCGGGTGAATACCGGGGCTAAATTGGTGGAAAGCACCGGGCGCACCATGCAGGACATCGTGCAGTCGGTGACCAACGTGCGCGACATTATGGGTGAGATTGCCTCGGCCTCTGACGAGCAGAGCCGCGGCATCACGCAGATCTCGCAAGCGATTGTCGAGATGGACAGCACCACCCAGCAGAACGCCGCGCTGGTCGAACAGTCTGCCGCCGCCGCTGATTCTCTCGAAGAGCAGTCGCGCCTGTTGACCGAAGCCGTGTCGGTGTTCCGTCTGTCGGACAATGACAGTAAGAGTGCGTCGGTGACTCCGCGCGCGTCGCAGTTGCAGTCGCCGCTGCTGCCGCGACCGGCGGGAGTCAGTCAGGATAATTGGGAAACCTTCTAGGCCTGTCGCCCTCCCCGTGAAATGCGCCCAGCCGGGCGCATTTTTTTTCACCTGTTTAGCCGGGCAATTGCGGGGTATGCTGAAGCACCAGGGGCAACGACTAGACAGGAGGTTTTTATGCATTACCCGGACGTGTATATCGGCGCGGTCAAACCCTATGAGAATGACAGACCGAGCGCCATCGGCAAACGGCAGGTGGACGGAATTTTACAGCTGACAGCCCTCGGGCTGGAAGGCGACGAGCAGGCGGAAAGCAGCTACCACGGCGGGCCAGATCGCGCCCTGTGCCACTTCCCGCGCGAGCACTACGCGTGGCTACGCCAGCACTTCCCGGAGCAGGAGGAGCGTTTCCACCCGCCCGCTTTTGGGGAGAACCTCTCCACTCTTGGCCTGACCGAAGCCAACGTCTTTATTGGCGATATTTTCCGCTGGGGCGACGCGCTGATTCAGGTCACCCAGCCGCGCTCGCCGTGCTACAAGCTCAATACCTTCCTGCACTGCCCGCAAATGTCGCCGGTGTTACAAGACACCGGCAAATGCGGCTGGCTGTACCGGGTGATCGCCACCGGCAGCGTGAGTGGGGATAAACCTTTCGAATTGATGACCCGCAACAGCGACGTGTCGGTGGCCGAAGCCATCTCCATCGCTTTCAACATGCCGTTCGACGAAGAGCAGTATCGCCGCTTAATGAACGCAGCGGGGCTGTCCGCCAGCTGGAGTAAAACCATGCAGATGAGGCTAATTAATCGCAAGATTGAGGATTTTGGCAGAAGATTGTTTGGTTCGGCGGGTAAATGATTTCACATCCTCCCCGCGCGATGCAGGGAGGACGTTTGCAGCTTAGAAGGCTTTTTTGGCGTAACCGGTCACCACTTTCAGGCCCATTTCGCGGCCCAGCGCGGTCATCGGGTGAACCACCACGATACCACGAACGGTTTTCTTCAGCGTACCCATGTCGGCTTGCTCTTTCTTGGTGATTTCGCGGCTGAATGGCAGCGTTTCCAGCTTCTGCGCTTCTTTGCTCAGCTTCTTAACGCGAACGTCTTTCAGACGCGCGATTTCAGCGGCCAGCTTCTCTTTCTCTTCTTCATGCTTGGCAATCAGCTCGGCATTACCCTGCTGGATAACGGTCGCATCTTTGTGGTTCAGCGCGTCCAGCATGTCGCTGAGGCGTTTGATTTCGGCTTTTTCGACTTCTTTCATAGTATTTTCGACCCGTAGGTGCCGCAGCGGGCACGATGTTGCTAAAGACAATAACCGCTAGTGTATCAGGAAGTGCGGGTTTCATCAGCCCGCGCATCATCGGTAGTTTGCGCCAGCCCCGGCGGCAGGCCGCTCATTTCACAGGCGCGCTGCCCTAAACGCGCCAGAGCGGCGGTGTAGCGCACGTCAAACGGATAACAGCAGGAGAGCCGCAGGCCATTGCTGTAGCGCCCGCTCGGCGAGTACAACGTGCCCGGCGTCATGCAGATCTTCTCCTCAATCAGCTGTTTAAAGAGCGCCACGGTATCCACGCCTTCTGGGAAGTCCACCCAAAATACAAAACCGCCCATCGGGCGCGTGGAGCGAGTTCCCTGTGGGAAATATTGCGCGATCAGCGCTCGCGCTTCGTCGACCTGCGCCTCATAGCGGCGACGCAGACTGCGCAGATGATGGTCGTAGCCGCCGGACTCGAGGAACACCGCCAGCGTCTGTGACAGCAAAGAAGACTCGGTCATCGACGACACTGCCTTCAGCTTGCGCAGCTTGTCGGCGAAGCGCCCGCCCGCAATCCAGCCAATGCGAAAATCGGGAGCCAGCGTCTTGGTGAAGCTGGTGCAAAACAGTACCCAGCCGTATTTGTCGAAGGATTTCACCGCCGGAGAGAGCGCGTCGCTGAACTGGATTTCGGCATACAGCCCGTCTTCAATCAGCGGCACGCGGTGATCGTTCATCAGCCGCGCCAGCCGTTTTTTCGCCGCCAGCGGCATGGTGAAGCCCATCGGGTTTTGCGCCGTCGGCATGGCGATCACCGCGTTCAGCCGCTTCTCATTGAGCATCAATTCGAGGGCGTCGAGGGACAAACCGGTTTGCGGATCGGTTGGGATTTCCACTGCTTTCAGCCCAAGGCTCGCCAGCAGCGGCAGGAGATAGAAGTAGGTCGGCGTCTCCAGCCCGACGCTGTCGCCCGGCTGAGTGGTGACGCGCAGCGCCAGTTGCAGGGCTTCCATGCAGCCGTGGGTCAGGGTGATGTCGGAGGCTTCCAGCATCATGCCCAAGGCCAGCGAGCGGCGAGCGATTTGCTGACGCAGCGCCAGATTCCCCGGCGGCAGCGCGTACTGGCCAATCAAATGCGGCTGGCGGCGCAGCAGCGAAGACATGATGCGCCCCAGTTTGGCGCCGGGGTAGAAGTCGTTGGCCTGCGGGCAAGCCAGCGAGAGATTGGTGTAGGCCGGGTTGATTTGCGCGGCAAACACCGTGTCTATCAGGTCCAGCACGTCGTCGGCAGGCTCCGCCGCTGGCCCGTGAGGCAAATGCTGCACTTCGAGGGCCGGGAGCGCGGTGCGCACGTAAAACCCCGACTGGGGCCGCGCTTCAATCAGCCCGCGATCTTCCAATCGGCGATAAGCCGCCACCACGGTATTAATGCTCACCGAATAGGTCTGCGCCGAGCGCCGCACCGAAGGCAAACGGCTGCCGGCGGGCAAGGTGCCGCGTCGAATCGCCTCGGCCAGATTGTCAGCCAACAGGTTGTAGCGCGTGTCGCCCGCGCGGTTTGCATCGGTCAAAGGGGTGAGCATCTCGGCCATGGTGTCAGTTCCGCAAATATGAATGAGTACAGTTTATTTTTAGTACAACTGTAACCATGACAATATCCTATTTTTGGTTCTGTTACCTAATTGGCTGACTGTTTACTCTGGCGGTACAGATTTTTTTCCGAGGAATGCCCCATGCTGGACACCGCTTTTGTCAGTTACGTCACCGTCATGTCGATTACGCCCGGCCCAAATAATATTTTGCTCGCCGCCTCTGGGGTGAATTTCGGCCTGCGCCGCACCGTGCCGATGATGCTCGGCATCACCCTCGGCTGCGTGATCCAATGCGCGCTGACCACCTCTCTTCTGGCGATTTTACTTAGTTGGATGCAGGTGATCCGCCTGCCGATGGCGGTGTTGGGCTGCGCCTATCTATTCTGGCTGTCGTGGAAGATTTATCGCTCGGGCACGCCGGGAGAAGGGGCCGAGCAAGCACCGATGAAGATGATCCACGGCGCGCTGTTTCAGGCGGTGAACCCGAAAGCTTGGCTGATGGCGACCAACGTAGCAATTCTCTTCACGCCGCGCGAAGGAGCGCTGTTAAGCCACACGCTGATGATTTGCGTTGGTTTCGCGCTGATCAACCTGCCGTGCATTCTGATATGGGTGGTGATGGGCGACCGTCTGCGTCAGGCGCTGCGAGTCAGCTGGAAGTTGAAACTGTTCAACAGCATCATGGCCGCGCTGATGGCGATCACCGCCGTCTGGCTGATGTTTGACGAGTTACGCCATGCGTTTAACTAGCCAAATCTCAAAGTAGCAAAGGGATTAACGCTGAACGGGAGAGAGGCGCGACGGCTGCTGATTGCTGATATGAGCAATCAGCCCGGTAATAGAAAGCACCATGGTGGAACGGACGATTTGCTGATAGCGCTGCTGCTGCATGGCAATCAAGGATTCGTCGGCTTCGCCGGGTTTAAGGAAGGTTGGCGCCGGGGGAAGCGCGGCTACGCAGTGCAGCTCGCCAAAGGGGCCAAGGATTTCGTCGTCGGTGAAACGATAGTCTTCACCGTCGTAATTTAACTCTTCGCGCAGGGCCATCAGCAGCTCGGCGTCTTCATATTCATGGCGGCTGATCACGCCCAGCGCATAAATCAGTTTGAGCCTGACGGACAGGTCGCCCAGCGGACCATTGCCGGTCAATAAAGGCTCGACGGCGTATTTCACCGCGTAATCGTCTTTGCGGAATACCTGAATCACCAGAATATCCAGCGCTTCAGCCAGTAATTCTACGGCAGTCATCAAGAAGCTGCGCACAGATTTGCCTGCGTTCAGTTTTTCCAGTACCCGGTTTTCAAACGCCTGTGCTTTTTCCATCGAGTTACTTACGTTAAGAATCGCGTCATGAATTACGGCTTCTGATGTGTCCATAGTCATCCGTGAGTCCCAGTTGTGTTTGAAGCTACAACGGCGCGAACCGCTGTAGCTTCATCACTTGGGCATTAATTTTTGAAAATTAGTGCTTTTTCTCGTAGATGCTCACGGCTTGCGCGACAACTTCGCCGTCTTCTGGCAGGCCTGAAACCTGTGCCAGCGCCGCTTTTGGACCGACTTTTTCCAGCAGTTCCGCCCACTCTTTAGCTTGCTGATCTTCGTCACTGCGGTAGTGCATGGCAGCGGCGATACCGATCACCAAATTATTGTGCGGCAGATTATATTCCAGTGTACCCAGCAATGGCTTAATTAAACGGTCGCCCGCGCTCAGTTTACGCAATGGCTGGCGGCCAACGCGCTCCACGTCGTCATGCAGGTACGGGTTTTCGAAACGGGTGATGATTTTTTCGATGTAAGCGAAGTGCTTCTGTGGGTCAAAGCCGTAACGGTTGATCAGCACCTGACCACTCTCTTCCATCGCGCCGCGCACCACCAGACGGATTTTCTCGTCGAGGATCGCATCACGGATGGTGGCATGACCTGCCTGCTGGCCGAGATACGCGGTGATCGCGTGGCCGGTGTTCAGGGTAAACAGCTTGCGCTCAACGAACGCCATCAGGTTATCGGTTGGCTCCATACCGGCGATAGTCGGCAGCGGACCTTTGAACTGGGTCTGATCGACAATCCACTCGCTGAAGGTTTCAACCGTCACTTCCAGCGGATCAGTGGTGCCCGCCGCAGCCGGAGGCACGATACGGTCAACAGCTGAGTCGACGAAGCCGACGTGCGCCTCAACCCAGGCTTTCTCATCTTCTGGCAGCGCGTTGAACACGTGCTGTTTGAACTGGCTGGTGCCACGCACCATGTTTTCACAAGCGATGATGTTCAGCGGAGACTCATTGCCCTGCTGGTGACGCAGAACCAGACCTTTCGCCACGTTCGGCGCGATTTTCTCCAGCACGGTTGGGCCAACGGCGGTGGTCACTAGGTCGACTTTAGCGATCAGGTCGATAGCTTCCTGACCTGCGCTGTTGACCGCGTTGACGTTTTTCACTGGCTCAACGCTGGCCTTCTCGCCAACCACGTGCACGTCGTAACCATGACGGCTGTTTAATGCTTCCAGCAGCACCGGGCTGACGTCAGCGAAGGTTAATTCAACTTGTGCATCGGCCAACAGTTTACCGATAAATCCACGGCCAATATTGCCCGCGCCAAAATGTAGTGCTTTCATAACAATATTTCCTTCGAGTCCGAATCAACAAGCGGGTCTCGAAAGACCCGCTTAGTAATACTCTCGACCGTTTCCCTTGTTGGCTGATTAGCCGCGAAGGATGGTCAGAACCTCTTCAACGCTGGTGGTGGTGGCCAGACGGTCAATCACGCCATCTTCGTCCAGCGCCGTGGTCAGCTTAGTGATCACGTTGATGTGCTCATTATTACGCGCCGCGATACCAATAACCAGACGGGCTGAGTCATCTTCGTCATCGCCCCAGCGAATGCCCGCCGGGTACTGGCAGAACACGATACCGGTTTTCAGCACGCGGTCTTTCGCTTCGATAGTCCCGTGCGGTACTGCGATAGATTCGCCGAGGTAAGTCGAGGTCAGCTGCTCACGAGCCAGCATCGCTTCAACGTATTCCTGCTGAACGTAACCGCCTTTCACCAGTTGCTCACCGGCGAAGCGGATCGCGTCTTCTTTGTTGCTCGCCTGCAAGCCGAGGAAGATGTTGCTTTCGCTCAGGCGGAACAGGTGTTCGTTCTCTTGCTCGCTCACCAAGCTGTCGCTCAGCGTAGTGTTCACTTTCTCTTTGTACTGGCTGGATTTGTTCACTTCAACCAGACGGGCAGTCAGGTCAGTGTACAGGCCGCTGTCGAGGAAGTTGGTCAGTGAAATGTGCTGTGCGTGTGGCACTTGGCGCATTGCACGTTCGGTCAGGTCACGGTGGGTGATAACCAAGTCAACATCGTCCGGCAGGCTGTTAATCGCGCTGTTAGTGACGCTGATGTTAGTCAGGCCAGCATCCTGCACTTTCTTACGCAGCACGCCTGCACCCATGGCACTTGAACCCATACCTGCGTCACAAGCCACGATGATTTTACGCACGGTAGACAGGTCGCCAGCCACGCCAGCGGTAGAAGCTTTGCCGCCTTTAGACTGTGCTTTCATGTCTTGAACGCGGCGCGTTGCTTCGTCCAGATCGTCGCCCTCTTTCACTTTGCTGGTTTTCAGCAGGAAAGCAGAGACGATGAAGGAGACCGCGAACGCCGCCACGATTGCCGCGATGTTAGCGAAGTAAGTGCCTTTTGGCGTCATCGCCAGAACCGCGAGGATAGAGCCCGGAGACGCTGGAGAAACCAGGCCGCCGTTCAATACGGTCAGGGTGAACACGCCAGTCATACCGCCCAGAATTACCGCCAACAGCAGGCGCGGGTTCATCAGAACGTATGGGAAGTAAATTTCGTGGATACCACCGAAGAAGTGGATAATTGCCGCGCCGCCAGCTGACTGTTTAGCGCTGCCACGACCGAAGAACATATAGGCCATCAGTACACCCATACCCGGACCTGGGTTAGCTTCGATCAGGAAGAAGATTGATTTACCGGTTTCAGTCGCCTGCTGGATACCCAGTGGAGAGAAGATACCGTGGTTGATGGCGTTGTTGAGGAACAGGATTTTCGCTGGTTCAACAAAGATAGAAGCCAGTGGCAGCAGGTTATGGATAACCATGATGTGCACGCCAGCCGCCAATACTTTGGACAGTGCTTCAACCAGCGGGCCAATAGCTAAGAAGGCGAGGATCGCCAGCAGCATACCGATGATACCGGCCGAGAAGTTGTTAACCAGCATCTCGAAGCCGCTTTTGATTTTGCCGTCGACCAGACGGTCAAAGCGCTTGATACACCAGCCGCCCAGCGGACCTGCAATCATCGCGCCGAGGAACATCGGCATGTCTGCACCGACGATAACGCCCATGGTGGTGATAGCACCTACCACGCCGCCACGGTCGCCGCCAACCAGACGTCCACCGGTGAAACCGATCAACAATGGCAGCAGGTAAGTGATCATCGGGCCAACCAGCTTCGCTAACGTTTCGTTAGGCAACCAACCCGTTGGGATGAACAGCGCCGTGATGATACCCCAGGCAATAAATGCCCCGATGTTAGGCATCACCATGTTACTCAGGAAGCGGCCAAAGTTTTGAACTCCGACCTTAACGTCTGGTGAAAACATAAAACGCACCCCTATTGATACGCGCTAACAATAAGAGCGCGTGATATCTGTTAATTATCGGTGACGGTTAATACGGTTTTCGTGCCACTGCTTTAAAAATCCGTCCGTCGAATTGCTGTCTGCGAGGCGGACTCTACCACGTGATTATGGCACCGCGTAGACGCTGCGCATTACGTGAGCAAGATCACGCAGCCCACCCCGTGACACCCCACTTTTTAGTGACTTTCATCACAAAACACTCCTGAAACTTAGGTACAACGAACAAATTTTACGCGTTATCGCTTTTAAAACGTGACTAAAATCACATTTTTCCTTCGTCGCTTTGTTATTAAAATGTGATATTCATCACAATTTATTTTTCGACGACGGCAAAAATTATGTTCAAAAAGCATCCAGCCGTGCGAAGGCCGTCTATGAATCAGTTTACGAGGGGGATGTTGAAAGAAAATTACGGTTGGGGGGAGTGGGAATACGCTCAGGACAGCGGCTATGGGCGCAATCCCCACTCTTATATGGCTTGCTATTACAAACCTTAAATATTTTTTTGGTTTGGAATGATGCCGAGTATGATGCTAGTGACGACAAAATGACCTCAAGGATTGAGTGATGAAAACGGAACTACCCGTGGACGGGTATGCGTCAGCCCACGCGCTGATGGAAGCAATGCAAGGAACGAACGGCGATACGTTCTGGCTGGCGAAAGCAGAAGGTCACTGGCACGGCGGCATCCACCTCAAAGACAGCATTTCCGGAACGTCCGGTTTTCGAAGCATGACCGACGGCCATATCGTGGCCTACCGGCTGAATGACGACTATCTGAGAGCCCCTAGCGGGCCAAAAATGTTGAAATTCACTTCTACATTCATCCTCATCAAATCGACCTGCACACCCGACGCTGACAAACCCGCGGACGCGCTAGACTTCTATACCCTGTGGATGCAGCTCTCTCCGCTGTCAAAATACGGCGGTGATAGACCTGCTTTAGTCACCGCGAGCAGCCTAAAGGTCCGACAGAACAGCGCGGAGAGTCGCTGGGCGCGCGGCGGCATCCCCGCAGGCCATTCGGTGAATGCTTCCGGCGAGAATCTCTCCCTCTACGGCGTGCCTGTCGACAGCGGCGGTACCCTGCCTCGCGGCACCGAGGTAGAAATATTGGAGGAGGCCAGTTTCTTCCTGAAGCGGCGCGCTTCGCCTTTTGTATTTGTCCGGGTGATTTCCGTCCCGTCGGGTAAAAACTCGTCGCTTGCGGTGGGCGAAACAGGCTGGGTGTCTGGACTGGGTAAGTACCTGAAACGCCAGCCCTCAACTATTCCCGGTTGGATGCAAAAGGCGAAAGCCCGGGGCGAGTTTAATCAGGTTGTGACACTGGCCGGTGATGACCTTATCGCAGTGGCCGCGGGTGAGAAGATTGGCCATGCCGGAAACAATGAGTCGCCGGGCGTCGCGCCCTGTGCGTTTTCACACCTTGAGATATTTAGCCAAGACAGCCGCTTTCCCGATTTTGTGGAGAACAAAGCGGGCCTGAGTGTGGGCGAGAAGCTGCTCAGGTCAGAGGCGGGAAAAACGCTGTGGCAGTACCGCGAACGGGAAAATCGCTTTGTGGCGATGGAAGGAGAGTCGGCCCGCCAGACCAGTGACCGCCAATTTACCAAGCTGACCGACGCGAAGAAGACCGAGGCTGACGGCCGGCTCTGGTACTTTATTGAGAAAGAAAACGGCTGGCTCCCTGCGTCGGATGTGACGGAAATCGAACATTACGATTTGGCTGAACGTGGCTTTGTCATGCTGGTTCAGGAGGAGCCGCCGACGGACGTCACCAAAGGATTTCAGGAAAGCTGGCTCCGTGAGGCTTACGGGAAGCTTGAAGTACATTCGGCGAAGCAGAATGGGATGTATTCACTGAGCCTGACGGAGTACTACCAGAAACGACTGCGCAAGTGGGACTTAGACGGTGACCAGAAACTCTCCGGGTACGAGATATGGCGCGGTTTGCACTGTCGTGAAAGCTGGTGCCGTGACATCGTGCAGCGGCTGTTGGTGAAACACCATAGCGAATGGTTGCACGACGCGGACTCCGCGCGATGGCGGCCGAGGCTGGCAGAGTTGTCGAAACGTTACCCAACGATCGCGCAGTACAATCACGCGCACATCAACGCACTGGTATGGATGAAAGATGTGCCGGAAATTAGAAGCGGAGAGGCTCTGTGGCACATGCATCCTTTGGTATTTTTGGATGCAATCACAAGAAAATTTAGCGATACAATTGATTTCCAGACAAGCTTGGGTATTTACAAAATATCTAAAAAATCAGCCGATTTAATTTTAAAAGCTGAAGGTTACCAAAAATCTCCTTATGTACCTCAAGGTAGTAATGCCAGTGGCGTCACAATTGGATATGGTTATGATTTAGGACAGCAAACCGTAGCTAAAATGCGAGCCATGCTTACTGGCTATTTTACGGAGGAGCAGCTAACTCGTTTGGAACAAAGTATTGGACTGAAAGGTGATAATGCTTTGGCTTTTATCCCTTCATTTAGTGATATAACAATTAGCAAAGAGGAAGCGACGTCTTTAGCTATGAAAATGAAATCTAAATATGCACAAATAGTCGTGGACACGTATCCGGAAGTCTTGAACACGCACCCTCATTGTCAAGGAGCCATGCTTTCACTAGTAATCAATCGTGGTACATCCTTTGTTAAACCCAATGTTGCTTCGCGCATTGAAATGAAGAATATTCATGATGACTTTATTTCAGGAAATTTGAGTGACATTCCAAATCAGTTTCGCTCAATGAAGAGACTTTGGGTTGGTAAGGGGTTAGACGGGTTAATAACCCGCAGAGAAGATGAAGCCAAATTATTCGAGGAGGGATTATCTCAATGAAAAAATTAATACTATTATCTTTAATTAGTTTTTCTGCTGTAGGCTACGAAAATTGTACAAGTGGGGATACTGCCGCATTGGAAAAATGCTCTTATAATAATTATCAATCAGAGGATAATCTTCTCAACTACTTGTATAAAAGCATAGTTACATCTTTCCCTGAGATAAAAGATGAAGTAAAGAGAACTCAGATCCTATGGATCAAAGCTAGGGATGAAATTTGCAAATATAGTCCTGATGACGGTGCCGAGTATAAGATAAATCAGAATGCATGTTTGTATCAGCAAACATACGAGAGAAATCGTGAACTAAAAGCAATAATCGACAAAGAGACCAATAAAGATGTAGCCCCAAAAATAGAGGCGCAGCCCGAATGGGATAACTACATTAAAAATCACTGTGACTTTATGGAGAAACAATTCTCAGATAATGAATGTAAAGGCAGAAACCAGTTTCTTCATTCTGACTAGTAGATGAGTATTAAGTTGGCAGAACTAAATCACTTAAGATCAGTTTAATATTCTCGCAATGTTTTTTGAAAAAAGCAAAACCATCTTTTAAGGTGGTTTTGCTAAGTCAGATAACTGCTTAACTAAGATAGTTCAACCTTATGGGAACAGTCATCAAATCTGAGCTAAAACAAATATATCAACGTTATACTTTTTAACTCAAGGAAGGGGTATTTACAATGATAATTCCAAAGAAAGCGACATTTGTACTAATAACGATAACTTTTTTTACATATGCAACATCTAAAGATGAAGAGATGAATTATCTTGATATCAAAAATAAATATACACAAGCAGATCACGAGCTAAATGACTTGTATACTATCCAAATGCAGAAATATAAAAAAGAAGGTGGCGATTTGTATGGACAAGCCTTATCTAAAGATATATTCCTGAAAAAATCCCAACAAATATGGATCAGATTTAGGGATACAAGTTGTGATTATGAAACATACGAATCCCAAACCGGAACTGGGTATCAAAGCATATATACCCAATGTCTTCTTGATAAAACCATTGAGCGCATAAAATACCTAAAAGAAAACAATTAGAATTCATTCTTGGGGTGTACGTGAAATTTTTTTCGGCGTATCAGGAGAAGGCAAGGCGAGAAAAAATCTCAGGCCCCCCGATCGAGGAGCCTGAAGGTGTTAGCTGCGGGTTATTTGCCCTGCGCTTTCACGATGGCGGCCTGCAACTCTTCGGCAGACACGGCACCTGGCAGTACAGTGGTGTTTGCAGCGGTTGCGCCAGAGGTTGGCATCACCACGAAGCCCGGCGTGCCGCCGAAGCCTAAAGTACGCGCCAATTCGTCATTGGAGGCGAGAGCTTCATGGGTCGCTTTCAGCTGGTCTGCGCTTGGCGTGCTGGCTTTGGCTGCTTTCACCGCAGCGGCGATGTCCGCGTTGGTCAGCTTGCCTTCGTCATGGCCAGTGCGATAAAGGCTGTTGTGATAGTCGAAGTAAGCCTGTGAGCCCTTCTCTTTCCACACTGCCATGCCGGTTTCAGCAGCGGTGATTGACTCTTTCCAGCGATCGCCGAAGATTGGCCACTCTTTAAACACGAAACGCACGGTTGGGTTGGCTTTCACAGTCTGCTCAACCAGTGGCGCCATACGACTGCAATACAGACATTGGTAATCGAAAAACTCCACAAACGCGACTTTGGCATCTTTCGGGCCATAGCTTGGCGTCGCTGGATCATTCACCAGCGCTTTAGCGTTTGCCAGCACCGCGTCCTGAGCCTGTTGCTGTTGCTGATCAGCCTGCTGCGCCTGCAACTTCTGGCTGACCTGCACCAGAATCTCTGGGTGCGCGACCATGTAATCAGCCGCAATCTTGCCAATCGCTTCTTGCTGAGCTGGAGTGAAATCCGCGGTGGTGGCATCAGCCGCCATCGCCAGCGTAGGGGTCATTACCAGTGCAGCCAGCAAAGTCATCGTCTGACGTTTCATTGATGGATCCTTAATAGATGAAGTCGGTAAACAGAGAAATGTATTGCTGAAAAGTAGAGTAAATCGCAGCCAGTTGCAGGTGGAAAATTGTTATTTTTTATAAATTTACAGATCCTGACGCTGGCGCAAGAGACAAAAAAGCCACGAGGTTTCCCACGTGGCCTGATTATTTAACAATAATTCAGCGAGTTACCAGAAATTAATGGCTGTAATCGCCTTGCGCGACTTTCTGCGCACTGAGCAGCGTCTGCTGTTTGCCCACCAGATTCGACATCATGGTGTTGTACTGCGTTGCCTGCTGCTGAGTCGGGAATTGCACGCCGCCATTGGCGAAAGCAACCTGATTGCCCTGCTGTTGCAGGTAATCGCCCACGGCAATAATGTCCTGAGTGAAGCTGCTGAGTGCAGGCACCAGTGGGGTCAGAACGTTAGCCGGTTCGGTCACGACATTGGAATAAACCTGACCATAAACCGCTTTCAAATCATCCGGCTGCTTCAACGCGGCCATCGCGGTATCCGCTTTATTCTTCGAGTCACGAATTTGCGCACTCAGAAGATTTAACGAACCCGCCGCCTGTTGCAGCGCAGAGCGTTGCGTCATGTAGTCCTGCGGGGCACGAATCTGACCAATGGCGCTTACCGCTGGGACCAGACCGCCTTCAACCGACGACTTCAACTGACGCGAGAACGACAGAATGATGCCGTAATCGTTAGCATAATTGCCGAACTTCTGTTTTTGATCTTCGCTCAGCGACGGCAGATTCTGCCCGCTGCGCATCACGGTATTTTGCAAATAATCGATAAAAGCTTTGCGTTGCTCCGGCTCTTTATCGCCGCATGCCGTGAGTTGAAACACGACCAGCAATGCCACAAACGGCGCTAACCAACGCCCGAATGCCCTGCTTCTGATCCCTACAGCCATGAGTCCTGACTCCTGATTTCAATGTTCTTTTTACCGGCCAGTTCCGTGCCGATCTGGGCTTTCCATGCGTGTAATAGAATAGAACATCTGGGGTGAGAACGCTTTTTAAAAAAGCGGGCAAAAGGGTTTAAATTCAACTTCAACGTCAAAACCGTGGGCCGCCACGCAAACTGTTCTGCTCCTGCCTCTGAAAAGGGGGAGGGATAAAACCAACGTCAAAATCCTAAACAAAACAAACTGAAACGGCTCGGTTGAGAAGCCAGTAAGCCGCATTCAGAAGTGACGCCGAGCAAGAGGTGGAAAACCGCGTGGTAGTTTGCGTTTCAACGCAATGTCTTAAATTTAAAACTAAAATTTGCAATCAAAAAAAAAGAGGCCAGGTCACCAGACCCAGCCCCCCCTCAACACTTTACCTTCAGCTTTCTAAAAGCTGAAAATCCCCTGCTTATTGAAGCAGAGAAATATCCGCGACTTGCAGGAACAGCTCACGCAGCTTGGACAGCAGCGTCAGGCGGTTCACGCGGATGGCTTCGTTCTCATCCATTACCATCACGGTATCAAAGAAGCTGTCGACGGTTTCACGCAGCGCGGCTAACTCAACCAGCGCTTCCTGATACTGGCCTGCTGCGAACAGCGGTTCCAGTTTGTCGCGCAGGACGACCAGATGGGTCGCCAGCTTCAGCTCTGCCGCTTCTTTCAACACGGAAGCGTGGACGTGGTCCAGCAAGGTGTCGGTAGACTTCGCAAGAATGTTTGAAACACGTTTGTTGGCAGCGGCCAGCGTCGCGGCTTCATCCAGTGTACGGAAGTGACTCACGGCTTTCACACGGGCGTCGAAATCAGCAGGCTTGGTCGGACGACGCGCCAATACGGCTTGAATGGTGTCGACCGCGTGACCTTCTTCCTGATACCACGCGCGGAAACGACCGAGCATGAAATCAACCACTTCATCCACAGCCTTGGCGTTAGTCAGCTTGTCGCCGTACAGGCGAACCGCTTCTTCGGTCAGGGTTTGCAGGTCGAGAGGCAGGTTCTTCTCGACGATAATGCGCAGCACGCCCAGCGCGGCACGGCGCAGAGCGAATGGGTCTTTATCGCCTTTTGGATGTTGACCGATGCCGAAGATACCGGCTAGCGTGTCCATTTTGTCAGCGATTGCCAGCGCACAGGCCACCAGCGATTCTGGCAGTTGGTCGCCAGCAAAGCGCGGCTGATACTGCTCGTTCAGCGCCACGGCCACTTCTTCAGCTTCGCCGTCATGACGCGCATAGTGCATGCCCATCACGCCCTGAGTGTCGGTGAACTCGAACACCATGTTGGTCATCAGGTCGCACTTAGACAGCAGGCCCGCGCGCTTGGCGTTCTCAACGTTGGCACCGATTTTATCGGCGATCCAACCTGACAGCGCTTCGATACGGTTGGTCTTGTCACGCAAAGTGCCGAGCTGTTTCTGGAACAGAACGGTTTCCAGACGCGGCAAGTTGTCTTCCAGACGCTTTTTCAGGTCGGTATTGAAGAAGAACTCGGCGTCGGCCAGACGTGGACGAACCACTTTCTCGTTACCGGAGATGATCTGCTGCGGGTCTTTCGACTCGATATTGGTCACGAAGATAAAGTTCGGCAGCAGTTTGCCCGCGGCGTCGTACACCGGGAAATACTTCTGGTCGCCCTTCATGGTGTAAACCAGCGCTTCAGCAGGCACCTTGAGGAATTTCTCTTCGAACTTGGCGGTCAGCACGACCGGCCATTCAACCAGCGAGGCCACTTCTTCCAGCAGGCTTTCGCTCAGGTCAGCAATACCACCGATCTCTTTGGCAGCTTTCTCGGCATCTTGCTTGATGAGGGCTTTACGCTGCTCATAATCGGCAACCACTTTGCCGCGTTCCAGCAAGATTTGCGGGTACTGGTCAGCATTGTCGATGGTGAATTCAGCTTCGCCCATGAAGCGGTGGCCGCGAATAGTGCGCGCAGACTCGATGCCCAGAATGGTGCCTGGGATCAGCTCATCGCCCAGCAGCAGGGTCACGGTATGAACCGGACGCACAAACTGCACGTCGGAGTCGCCCCAGTGCATCAGTTTAGGAATTGGCAGTTTAGCCAGCGAATTGGCGACCATCGGTGCCAGCAGGTGTTGCGCGCTCTCGCCTTTGACGTGCGCACGGTAAACCAGCCATTCACCTTTGTCAGTCACCAGACGCTCGGCCTGATCGACAGTAATGCCACAACCGCGCGCCCAGCCTTCGGCCGCTTTGCTCGGTTTACCTTCGGCATCAAAAGCCTGAGACACGGCTGGGCCGCGTTTTTCGACTTCACGATCGGCCTGAGTGGCGCTCAGGTTGGAGACTTTCAGCGCCAGACGGCGCGGTGCCGCGAACCATTTTACTTCGCCGTGTGGCAGATTTGCCGCATCCAGCTCCGCAGTCAGGTTAGCCGCAAAAGATTCAGCAAGGCTACGCAGAGCCTTCGGTGGCAGTTCTTCAGTACCGATTTCCACCAGAAAAGTTTTTTCAGTCATCACTGTTTCTCACTTCTCGTTCTTTTTGCACATCGGGAAGCCCAGCACTTCGCGGGAAGCGTAATACGCTTCAGCAACCGCTTTAGTGAGGGTACGGATGCGCAGAATGTAGCGCTGGCGTTCAGTCACGGAGATGGCTTTACGCGCGTCCAGCAGGTTAAAGCAATGCGCCGCTTTCAGAATGCGTTCGTAAGCAGGCAGTGCCAGCGGCTTCTCAAGAGCCAACAGGGTTTGCGCTTCTTTCTCATGCTGCTCGAAACAGGTGAACAGGAAATCAACGTCGGCGTATTCGAAGTTATAAGTCGATTGCTCAACTTCGTTCTGGTGGAACACGTCGCCGTAGGTGGTTTTACCCAGCGGGCCGTCGCTCCAGACCAAGTCGTAAACGCTGTCTACGCCCTGGATATACATCGCCAGACGTTCCAGACCGTAAGTGATTTCGCCGGTAACAGGCTTACATTCCAGACCGCCAACCTGCTGGAAGTAAGTGAACTGCGTCACTTCCATGCCGTTCAGCCACACTTCCCAACCCAGACCCCATGCGCCAAGCGTTGGGTTTTCCCAGTTGTCTTCGACGAAGCGGATGTCGTGGATCAGCGGGTCAATACCCAGCTCTTTCAGCGAGCCGAGGTACAGCTCCTGAATGTTGTCCGGGGAAGGTTTGATCATCACCTGGAACTGGTAATAGTGTTGCAAGCGGTTTGGGTTCTCACCGTAGCGACCGTCAGTCGGGCGGCGTGACGGCTGGACATAGGCTGCCGCAAAAGGCTCTGGGCCGAGTGCGCGCAGGCTGGTCATCGGGTGCGAGGTACCCGCGCCGACTTCCATATCCAGTGGTTGAACAATGGTGCAGCCCTGCTGCGCCCAATAATCCTGAAGTGTCAGGATCAGGCCCTGAAAGGTCTTGGTATCAAACTTTTGCATGTTGGTTTCGCACGCGAGACAGTGAGTTTAAAAGAGTCGGACAGTATACCCGCTGAGCGGAAGATAATCAGCCAGAATGACACAACAGATCGGTTGCATTAGGTTTCGGCCTCTCTGTGCTCATCGACTGGCGGCTAATCGGTAGGCTGCATCGCCTTCCCGCTTGCCTATCGCCACCACCACGACCACTATTTGCTGGTCTTCCACCTGATAAACCAACCGATAACCCAGACTTTTGAGTTTAATTTTATATCGATTGGCTTTTGGCCCGGATAAACGCGCTGAGGGGACATGCGGGTTTTCCAGCCGCTCGGCCAGTTTTTTCTTGAATTGCTCTTTGATGGGGGGAGCCAGCGCCTTCCATTCCTTGAGCGCCGACTTTAAGAAATCGAGTTTATAGGTCATCCAGAGTCAGCCTTATCCTTTCTTCACCCTGCCGCTTATCCATAATGCGGTTCAATTCGACGTCTTCCGCCAAACTCATGAGATAGGCGTAGAGGTCAGGCGGGACACAGTAAAAGGCCGGTTCGTTGCGATTGAGAATTGCCACGGATTCGCCTTCTCCTGCGCTAAACGTCCCCATTGGGTCACGTTTTAATTCAGTAATGCTGGCAGCTGATGAGGTGAGTATTTCAAACGGCATAGTTTTTCTCCTGTCAGACTATGCCGTAATTATAGCCTTTAAAGGTGCTTTTAAAAGCACCTTTAAAGATTCTTTTAGAACCTTGCACTGATACCCGCGTTGTAAGAGGTCTGTTCGCCAGAATCCAGTCCGGTGGTCTGGGAAACGGCGGCGAAGGCGGCGACGCTGTCGGTCAACTGCACGTTAGCGCCGATGGTCATATCCACCCAGTCTTTATCCTGATCTTCCGTGGTGCGGCTAAAGCGCGTGCGGGTCGATTTAATCGCGCCGGTGGCGGTGTAGTTGTTATCACCGAACTGGCGGTCATAGGTGACCTGCGCATACGGGTTGACGATGCCCAGCTGCGCGTTCAGACGCCAGCCCAGCGCGCCAATCTGCGAGTGGGAAGTCTGGTCGCCAAAGCGCATTGAGGTGCTGTTGTTGTCCTTCTCGGCGTAGCCGTTAACGCTGCTGTAATCCCAGCTGTATTGCGCCACCGGGCCGGTAGTCAGCACGGGTAACACCGGAATATCCCAACCTGCGGTCACGCGGCCACCGATATTTTTACCGTCGGTGTCGCCCTGCTCGGTGCGGGTTGCTGGGCCGAGGGTGATGCTGCGCTTGATGTCGTCATAGTTCAGCGAGCCATAGTGGAAATCGCCGTTGATCCAGCCGTTTTCGGCGATTTTCACTCCGGTGAAGGCCGTCGCCATCCAGCCACGCGTGCGATAGCTGAAGTTGTCGGTCGGGTCCTGCTTGTCGCTGGAGCCGGAAATCATCAGGCCCATCATCCAGTTGTCGGTCAGCTGATAATCCAGCCCGATATTGCCGGAGTTGGTGGTGCTGTCGCCATTGCCCAGAGAAGGATTGGCTTTGTTGTCGAAGTGCTGCCCGGCATAGCCGCCGAACATGCCGAAGGTGCCGGCTTTGTTATCCTGCGTGCGCAGCTGCTGGTAGCGGCTGTCGAGCAGCCCTTGGGTGTTGCGCGCTAATGCCAGTGAACCTTGGTTCAGGGCAGTGACTTCCAGCGGGCCGTTGATCACCGACTGCATATACTGCGCAATCAGCGCGTGGGCCTGCGGCGTTGGGTGGAAGTGGTCGGCAAACAGGAAAGCTTTGCTGCTGTCGAAGCCCGGCAGGTTGGAAGTACATTCTGACGCCGAGGTGCCGACCGGGCAGGCGGTGCCCGCGGTATTGGCGAAGCCGTACATCGCCGGGTTGGCGATCACTTCGTTGAACAGGCCGTTGATGTCCACGCGCGCGATGTTGCCGCCGGTTTTCGCCAGCGCGATATCTTCGGTGGTGTTGTAGGTTTCAGTCAGCCCTTCCGCCACGCCGCGCAGCGCGTCATAGGCCGCAATCATCCCCTTCGATATCAAGTCCTGCACGATCTCTGAGTCCAGCCCGGCGGTAGTCGAGGCCTTTAACGCGTCGTGGATGGCCTGAGTACGGGCATCGGTGCTCGGGGTGTTTTGCGCGTTGAGGTACTTATAGGCTGCTTCCAGCGCCTGCTGCTGCACTGGCAGCATGCCGACTTGAATAATGCCTTCCATCAATACCGGGGTCAGGCCGATGTTAGGCACCGTCGGCACCACCACGGTTCCTGCTCCGGCTTTCAGTAAGTCATTAACCTGCGACGCGGCCTGAGTCGCGCTGTTAGTTGCAATATCCAAGGCTTTTAATGGGTTAAGCGCCGCAGCCGCCAAGTCATTGCCGCCAATCCAATGGATGTACAAGCCATTCGGATCGGCTTTGCCGCCGGTGGAAGCCAAATAGTTTTTTACCTGATCCTGCGTGGTGTAGTCGGAATCCAGCCCCGGCACGGCCACGCCGCCGCCTTCGGCATAGTTCAGCCCGCCTTTGGAAGAAGGCGTTAACGTGGTGCCGATATTGCCAGCCAGAATTTCGTCATAAAGCTGATGGGAGCTGCTGTCGAAGGTCCAGCGGCCGATATTTCCGGTGTCGCTCAGGCTGTCGCCGAACACATAGAGCTGGTCATAGGCATGGGCTGAGGCGCTGGTGCCAAGCAGAATGGCGGTAGCCAGAGCACATCGGGTCAGGCGTGAAAGAGGTTTTTTATTCTTATCCATCAGGTGTTGGCTCATCATCATGTTTTCCATCATCAACGAGAAGGTCGAAGACCCATCTGTATGTAAGGATTGCGTAATTTGTGGTGTTGACTATGGTTCAGAATGCCGGGTAGTCAAGGATGAGAACGCAAAAGCGGGAAGTTGCAGAGTAGTCTCATCAAGTTGCAGACTAGCTCCATTAGTAGGACTATGAGCCACCGCCATGACGATAAGGATTAACGTAATGACACGATGTAGTTGGGTATCCAAAGAGCCCATTTATCTGGAGTATCACGACAAAGAATGGGGCGTTCCGGTGAAAGATGGCCGCGAACTGTTCGAAATGCTGTGTCTTGAAGGCCAGCAGGCCGGTCTTTCCTGGATAACCGTGTTGCGTAAACGCGAGAATTATCGCCGCTGTTTTCACAATTTCGACCCAGTTCGCATCGCAAAAATGAGCGATGAGGATGTCGAAACGCTGGTACTGGACGCGGGCATCATTCGCCATCGCGGTAAAATCAAAGCCATCATCTCCAATGCACAGGCCTATTTGGCGATGCAAGCCAACGGCGAGGACTTCTCTGACTTTATTTGGCAGTTTGTCGATAACCAACCGGTCATCAATAATCCTCTCGGCCCAGAAGGCATTCCGGCCAAAACCGCCGTGTCTGACAGCATGTCCAAGGCATTGAAGAAGAAAGGTTTTAAGTTTATCGGCTCGACCATTTGCTACGCTTTTATGCAGGCCGCAGGGCTGGTGAACGATCATCAATCTTACTGCTTCTGCCACCCCGACAATCGCCCGGCATGATCCGCCTCTCCTCACCCGCCGACACGCCAGCCATTATGCTGCTCTGGCTGAAAAGCACCCTCGCCGCTCACCCCTTTATAGAGGAGTCATACTGGTATGAGAGCGCCGCGATGGTGCGCGAGGAGTTCTTACCGAAAGCCGTCACTTGGGTTTCTTGCGACGCGGCGGGCGAGATTGAGGGTTTCATCAGCGTGCTCAACAAGCAGTTTATTGGCGCGCTGTTCATCAAAGAAACGCTTTATGGTCAAGGCGTTGCTCAACGTTTGATGCAGCAAGCCAAGGAGAGTTTCCCCCTGCTGCTGTTTGAGGTTTACCAACAAAACCACCGCGCGGTGGCGTTTTACCGCAAAGAGGGGTTTTTGGTAGTCAATGAGACTGTCCATCCCGGGACGTCTCTCCCCACTTGGGTACTGCGCTGGCAAAAGCCTTTTGCGTCGTAACGCGTTAAAAAAAAGTTCCGTAAAAATCCGCAGAAGTGACAAAAAAGGAGAACCGGAATTCTCCTACTGCTTAACGCAGCAAAATTCCGCATAAAGAGCGCCAGAAAGCCGAAATACCTATGACAGCCGGTTTCATTTCTTTATGTTTTGACACCTTTTTATGTGCAACTTGTGACGAATTGCCGCGTCATAATCAAAACGATTCGGCTTGAAATAAAACATCCCTAAAGGAAATTAAGATGAAGAGAAGACTTCTTGTGGTCGCGGGCGCACTTTGCGTCACTATGGGCCTGTCAGCCTGTACCACCAACCCGTATACCGGCGAATCTGAAGCAGGAAAATCAGGCATCGGCGCAGGTCTTGGGGCCGCACTGGGCGCGGGCGTAGGGATGCTTTCATCATCTAAACATGACCGCGGCAAAGGCGCTCTGATTGGCGCAGCGGCAGGCGCAGCACTGGGCGGCGGCGCGGGTTATTACATGGATGTGCAGGAATCCAAACTGCGTGACAAAATGCGCGGCACCGGCGTTAGCGTGACCCGTCAGGGCGATAACATCGTGCTGAACATGCCAAATAACGTCACCTTCGACTCGAACAGCAGCACCCTGAAACCGGCGGGTGCCAACACCCTGACCGGCGTGGCGATGGTGCTTAAAGAATATCCGAAAACTGCCGTTAACGTCGTCGGCTACACCGACAGCACCGGCACTCGCGCGCTGAACATGAAACTGTCCCAGCAGCGTGCTGACGGCGTAGGTAGCGCCCTGATCACCCAAGGGGTGGACGGCAGCCGCGTGCGCACTCAGGGCGCAGGCCCGGACAACCCAATCGCCAGCAACAGCACCGAACAGGGCAAAGCGCAGAACCGTCGCGTAGAAATTACCCTCAGTCCGTTGCAGTAAGTGGTATCGATTTGGTAATTACGGGGCCTAATGGCCCCGTTTTTTATGCTAGTCTCCTGTGGTTATGCATTTTGAGGAAAAGGTTGTGAGCAGAAAAAAGGAGCCGGGCAACGCCGTCCGCGCCACGATACGTGATGTCGCCAGTGCGGCTAAAACCGGTAAAACCAGCGTTTCACGCTATCTGAATGGCGAAAAGAATCTGCTTTCCGACGATCTGAAAGAAAGGATTGAGCGGGCCATTACCTTATTGGATTATCAGCCAAGCCAAATGGCGCGCAGCCTGAAGAGTGGGCAAACGCGCTTAATCGGCCTGATTCTGGCGGATATCACCAACCCCTACTCTGTCGAAGTGATGCGCGGCGTCGAAGCCGCCTGCCGCCAGCAGGGCCTGACGTTGCTAGTGTGTAATACCAACAATCAGCTCGACCAAGAAAAGCACTATCTCCAGCTGCTCAGCAGCTATCGGGTCGATGGCATGGTGGTTAACGCGGTGGGCATGCGCGAAGCGGCAATCTCAACGCTGCAACAGGCCCAACTGCCGATGGTGCTGATTGACCGCAAAGTAGAGAACTTCTCTTGCGACGTCATTGGCCTAAACAATGCCCAAGCCACTACCGAAGTCACTGAACATCTGCTGGAGCAAGGCTTCGAAGCTATTTTGTTCCTCAGCGAGCCGATGACCGTCAACACCCGCCTTGATCGTCTGCAAACCTTCCTCAAACGCATGCAGCGCGAGCCAGACCGCATTGCCGAACAGGGCGAGGTTGAACTTAGCGACACCGCCGGTCTGGAAGCTTTACTGCACGATTTCGTCTCGCGCCACCCGCACAAATGCAAAGCCGTGCTGGCCGCCAACGGCGCCATGACGCTGCTGGTCGCCCGCGCAATGCGCAGAATGGAGCTGGTGTGGGGTCAGGATATCGGCCTGTTGGGCTTTGACGAACTGGAATGGGCCGAGCTGGCAGGCGTGGGCATTACCACCCTGAAACAACCCACCTATGACATGGGCGTCGCGGCGCTAGAGCAACTGGTCACCCGCATCCAAGGCAGCCAAGAACCTATCCGCGAGCAAGCCTTCGCCGGAGAACTGATTGTGCGTGGTTCGACCGCGCAAATCTAAGTCGAAATCCCCCTTCTCACTCCCTCATCTTACTGATCCTTCGCTCCGATACTTTCGTGAGCGAGATCATACTTTTCAGCCTTATGACTTTCGAATGGTACCGGTCCCAATTACTGTGAGAAAAGCGTTAAAAAGGTGCAGCAAGTGCTTAACAAAAATCGGCACTGCGTTTAACCGTCTAAAATTGAACGTTGACCCATGTGACTGGGCCATTTCTTACAAGGACTATTAAGATGAAAAGAGACATTGTGGTAGTGATGGCGGCCTATGGGAACGACAACGTGAAGGCGCTGGGCGGGCAGGCGGAGCTGCTGTCGGTGGTTGCCGACGCCGGGGCTGATGGCGTAGAAATCCGTCGTGAACTGTTTGATGACGCCGACCTCCATTCATTGGCTGAATTGGCCGAAAAGATCCGCCAGAAAAATTTATTTACGGTTTATTCAGTGCCGGAATCCCTGTTTGTCGAGGGTGGAAGAGTGAACCCTTCGCTGCCGACCTTTTTAAAAGAAGCTGAAACGCTCGGCGCGCGCAGCCTGAAAGTGGCACTGGGTCATTTCAACGTTGGCGCAGACCTGACACCGCTGAAAGTCACGCTGGAAGCCAGTCCGGTGAAACTGGTGGTGGAAAACGACCAGACTTCGGATTGCGGCATCTTGTCACTGATGAACTCGTTTATGTTCGCCGCCGAATCCCGCCATTTACCTCTGGCGATGACTTTCGACATGGCTAACTGGCTGTGGGTCGGGCAAGACCCGATGGCCGCCGCCGATCGTCTGGCAAGCCATGTGGGCTATGTCCACGTCAAAGCCGCCGAAAAACGGGGTGACAAGTGGCACGCCGTGGCTCTCGACGACAGCGATGGCAGTTGGAAACCGCTGCTGGCGAAGCTGCCGCAGGACGCGCCGCGCGGCATCGAATTCCCACTGGTGGGCGAAGATCTGACCGCCGTAACGCGCCACTATGTGGATTTACTCCGCGACTAAGCCAAGGAGCAATAAGATGTCGAAACTGTCGCAACCCGGCGCGCTGGATGTGGTCACCGTCGGCGAAGCTATGGCGATGTTTGTCGCTTGTGAAACCGGTCCTTTAGAGGAAGTCAGCCAGTTTACCCGTCAGGTGGCGGGGGCTGAGTTGAACGTGGCGATCGGCCTGTCTCGCCTCGGGTTAAAGGTCGGCTGGGCCAGCCGCGTGGGCGACGACGTGTTTGGTCGGTTTGTGCTTAAGCAGTTGGAAAAAGAGCAGATTAACGCCGGCCAGGTGACGGTGGATAACCGTTTTCCCACTGGCTTCCAGCTCAAATCCAAAGAGCTGGGTGGCAAAGATCCGCGCGTTGAGTATTTCCGCAAAGGCTCGGCAGCCAGCCATTTGTCAGTCGCAGATTTCAATCCGGACTACTTCGGCGCGGCGCGGCATTTGCACCTGTCGGGCGTCGCCGCCGCGCTGTCCGATACTTCACTGGCGCTGTCGAAATTCGCCGCCAGCGAGATGCGTAAAGCGGGCAAAACTATCTCGTTTGATCCGAATCTGCGCCCGGTGCTGTGGAGCAGCGAGCAGCAAATGCGTAAAGAAATTAACGCATTAGCTTTTGCTGCGGACTGGGTGCTGCCCGGCCTTGGCGAAGGCCAACTGCTGACTGGCCAACAGACGCCGGCGGGCATCGCCGATTTCTACCTCGAACAGGGAGTGAAAGCCGTGGTGATTAAAACCGGCCCGGACGGCGCGTGGTTTAAAAGCGCCAGCGGCGAACAGGCGCAGGTTGCGGCCTGCAAAGTGGAAAACGTGGTGGACACCGTGGGCGCTGGCGACGGCTTCGCGGTTGGGCTGATTAGCGCCCTGCTGGAAGGACTGAGCCTTGAGCTAGCCGTGAAGCGCGGCAACAAGATTGGCAGTCTGGCGGTGCAGGCGGTGGGCGATAGCGAAGGATTGCCGACCCGCGAGCAACTGGAGCAGGCCTAAAACACCCTGTTTGCTACACTTAGTTAGCACCCTATATAACATCAAATAATACTAATCAGTCGCGAAACTGAGGATAAATGTCATGAACGAAGCCAAAATTGCCATCAGACGATGGTGGTATATCATGCCAATCGTGTTTATCACTTACAGTCTGGCTTATGTCGATCGCTCGAACTTTAGCTTTGCTTCGGCCGCGGGCATCAACGACGACCTTGGCATCACCAAAGGCATGTCTTCCCTGCTCGGCGCGCTATTTTTCCTCGGTTATTTCTTCTTCCAAATCCCCGGAACGATTTACGCCGAACGCCGCAGCGTCAAAAAGCTGATCTTCTGGTGCCTGCTGCTGTGGGGTGGTTTTGCCTCACTGACCGGCGTGGTCAACAACATCCCGATGCTGGCGGTGATCCGTTTCGCCCTCGGGGTGGTGGAAGCCGCCGTTATGCCCGCCATGCTGGTGTATATCAGTAACTGGTTCACCAAATCCGAGCGTTCGCGGGCCAACACCTTCCTGATTTTGGGTAACCCAGTCACCGTGCTGTGGATGTCGGTGCTCTCCGGCTACCTGATCCACGCCTTTGGCTGGCGCGAAATGTTTATCTTCGAGGGTATTCCGGCGGTGATTTGGGCCTTCTGCTGGTGGTTCTTGGTGAAGGACAAACCAGAGCAGGTGGGCTGGCTGACGCAGGATGAAAAACAGGCGCTGGCGGCGCAGTTAGCCAAGGAGCAGGAAGGCATCAAGGCCGTGCATAACTACGCGGAAGCCTTTAAGTCGCGCAATGTGATTTTACTCTGCATGCAATATTTCGCGTGGAGTATCGGGGTTTATGGCTTCGTGCTGTGGCTGCCGTCGATTTTGCGCAGCGGCATGCAGATGGGCATGGTGGAAGCGGGCTGGCTCTCCTCGGTGCCTTATCTGGCGGCGACTATCGCCATGATCGTCGTGTCATGGGCGTCGGATAAGATGCAAAACCGTAAGATTTTCGTCTGGCCGCTGCTGCTGATTGGCGCGCTGGCGTTCTTCGCGTCATGGGCGATTGGGCCAAATAACTTCTGGATCTCCTACTCGCTGCTGGTGGTTGCTGCCGCCGCGATGTATGCGCCTTATGGCCCGTTCTTCGCCATCATCCCTGAGATGCTGCCGAAAAACGTCGCCGGTGGCGCAATGGCCTTGATTAACAGCCTCGGCGCACTCGGCTCTTTCTTTGGCTCGTGGTTTGTCGGCTACCTCAACGGCAACACCGGCAGCCCGGCGGCCTCTTTCATTTTCATGGCCGTGTCGCTACTGGTTTCCGTGATATTGACGCTGATGGTCAAGCCGGAGCGTGATGCCGCCAAGCCGCAGTCGGCCTAGGCCTGTGCTATGTTTAGTCATTAGCTTTAAATCGCTATCCCAACCATTTCAATAGGTTGGGTACATTCATTAGTTTCTGGAGTCCGTAATGAAGCCGTCTATCGTTTTATACAAAAAGCTACCTGCCGACCTGCATCAACGTCTGGAAGAACATTTTTCTATTGTCGAATTCGACGGGATTAATGAAGGAAACCGCGCCAAGGTGTTCGATGCCCTGCAACAGGCCGAAGGGCTGATTGGCTCGGGCGGCGCGGTGAACAAAGAGCTGCTGGACCACGCTCCGCGCCTGCGCGGCGTTTCCACCATTTCAGTGGGTTACGACAATTTCGACGTGGACGAGCTGACTCGCCGCGAAATCCCGCTGATGCACACCCCGACCGTGCTGACCGACACCGTGGCCGACACCGTGATGGCGCTGGTGCTGTCTACCGCGCGCCGCGTGGTCAACGTCGCCGAGCGCGTCAAAGCGGGCGAATGGACCAGCAACATCGGCGCGGACTGGTTCGGCGTTGACGTGCACCACAAAACCATCGGTATTATCGGCATGGGCCGCATCGGCATGGCACTCGCCCAGCGCGCCCACTTCGGCTTCGACATGCCGGTGCTGTATAACGCCCGCAGCCAGCATAAAGCGGCGGAAGAGCGTTTTGGCGCGAAAAAGTGCGAGCTGGACGAGCTGCTTGCTAAGTCAGATTTCGTCTGCGTGCTGCTGCCGCTGACTGACCAGACCTTCCACACTATCGGCAAAGAGCAACTGGCGAAGATGAAGTCCAGCGCCATCCTGATCAGCGCCGGTCGCGGCCCAGTGATTGATGAGAAAGCGCTGATCGCCGCACTCAAGGACGGCACCATTCACGCCGCCGGTATGGACGTGTTTGAAACTGAGCCGCTGCCGAAGGATTCGCCACTGCTCTGCCTGCCAAACGTCGTGGCACTGCCGCACATTGGCTCAGCTACCCATGAAACACGCTACGGCATGGCGGCCTGCGCGGTGGACAACCTGATTGCCGCCCTGACCGGCGACGTGAAAGAGAACTGCGTCAACCCGCAGGTTCTCAATAAGTAATTTTCTCCCGCAATTTCTGCTGTAAAAGCCGCCCCACCTGACCTCTCCCTTCGCGCTGCGAGGGGGGAGTAATTCATGCAAAAACCTGCACCTGATTGCACTGTTTTGAAGCAAGCGTTAAGGTGGTAATCACATTCTGATAACACAAAGTTTGACTATGACGTTTTCTGTTTTCGGCGATAAATTTACCCGTTCCACAGGCATTAGCCGTCTGATGGGTGATATGAATGAAGGTCTGCGCACGCCGGGCGCTGTGATGCTCGGCGGGGGGAATCCTGCGCAAATACCTGAAATGCAGGACTATTTCCAGACGCTGTTTACCGAGATGTTAAGCGAAGGCAAGTTGACAGAGGCCCTGTGTAACTACGACGGCCCGCAGGGTAAAGACGTGCTGCGCCACTCACTGGCGGCACTGCTGAAGAAAGAGCTGGGCTGGGAGTTAGATGCGAAAAACATTGCACTGACTAATGGCAGCCAGAGCGCATTCTTCTACCTCTTCAATCTGTTCGCCGGTCGCCGCGCAGACGGTTCGATGTCCAAAGTGCTGTTCCCGCTGGCCCCGGAGTATCTGGGCTACGCCGACGCCGGGCTGGACGAAAGCCTGTTTATCTCTGCCAAACCGAACATTGAGCTGCTGCCGGAAGGCCAGTTTAAGTATCACGTTGATTTCGACCATCTGAACATTAACGAAGAAGTTGGCTTGATCTGCGTTTCACGCCCGACCAACCCAACCGGCAATGTGATAACCGATCAGGAATTACAGCGCCTCGACGCCCTCGCCCAGCAGCACGACGTGCCATTGCTGATCGACAACGCCTACGGGGTGCCTTTCCCGAGCATTATCTTTAGCGAAGCCACGCCGCTGTGGAATCCAAATATCATTCTGTGCATGAGTTTGTCCAAGCTCGGCCTGCCGGGTTCGCGCTGCGGTATTGTTATCGCGGATGAGAAAATCATCACGGCAATCAGCAATATGAACGGCATTATCAGCCTCGCGCCGGGCAGCGTCGGGCCCGCTATCGCCAATGAAATGATTGCTCGCGGCGATCTGCTGCGCCTCTCCGAAGAGGTCATTAAGCCGTTTTACTACCAGCGCGTGCAGGAAACTATCGCCACGCTGCGCCGCTATTTGCCGGAAGATCGCTGCTTAATTCATAAACCCGAAGGGGCGATTTTCCTCTGGCTGTGGTTCAAAGATTTGCCGATTAGCACTGAAACGCTTTATCAGCGCCTGAAACAGCGCGGCGTGCTGATGGTGCCGGGGCACTTCTTCTTCCCCGGCCTTGAGCACCCGTGGCCGCACACTCACCAGTGTATGCGCATGAACTACGTGCCGGACGCTGAGAAAATTGAGCGCGGAGTGAAAATTCTGGCGGAAGAAGTCGAGCGAGCCCACGCCGAAGGTTAATTGGCTGATTTGCTGAAAATTCGCATAAAAAAGGAGGACGTAATGTCCTCCTTTTTCATTTCAACCACGATTAGCTGTTATTCAGCCGGTTGATTCTCTAACGCTGGTTTATCAGTGCCGATGGCGATTTTCTGCGGTTGCAGCGCCTGTGGGACATCGCGCACCAAGCTGATGTGCAGCAGGCCGTTGACGAACTCGGCCGCCGACACGTGCATATGTTCGGCCAGCGTGAAGCTCAGGCTGAAAGGCTTAATCACCAGCCCCTGATGCAGATATTCCACTTTTTTATCGGTTTCTGCCGGGGTGCCGCTGACGGTCAACCGCGGGCCTTCGACTTCAATATTCAGCTCGCTCTGCTGGAAACCAGCCAGCGCCAGTGAGATGCGATAATGATTATCGTCTGATTTCTCAATGTTATATGGCGGGAAGCCTTGTTCAGCGCCCTGCATTGAGCTGGCGAGTTTGTCGAAACCAATCCACTGACGCAGTAATGGGGAAAGATCGTAGTTACGCATAATTAAAACTCCTTCTGTGAAGCGAGATAATGTTTATTCATCAAGCACCACGCCATTCATAGGCGTGACGCTGCTGCTCCCTGACGGCGAGCAATGGGGTAACACTTAAGGTTCGGTAGAAATTAGCGAATGTCTATCCGACGCGGTTTTGAAGACTCAGGCACCACGCGTTCGAGATCGATATACAGCAAACCATTCGCCAAATTGGCAGATTTAATTTGAATATGTTCTGCTAACTGGAATTTGCGCTCGAAATTACGCTCAGCGATGCCCTGATATAAATAGGTACGCTCTGCGGCTGCATCTTTATGCGCGCCTTTAACCAGCAACATATTATCGTGAGCGGTAATATCCAGCTCAGACTCGGCAAAACCGGCCACGGCTATCGCGATGCGATAGTGATTTTCATCAACCAGTTCAACATTATAAGGAGGGTAGCCGCCACCCTGACTTTGACCTGATTCGATCAAATTAAACAGACGGTCAAAACCAATAGCGGAACGGTAGAGTGGGGATAAATCAAAATTACGCATTTATTACTTCTCCTGATTATGCAGCGAGTCGGTTAAACGACCTTCCTAATGGACAGGCCTGCGACGCTTCATACCCTGTCGGCGTATGCTTTTCCTGCGTCGTATGATAAAAATGGCGACGGAAAAAAGATTTTCAAGTCAGGGAAAGAAAAGTTTTTATCAGTGCACTCCTGCAAGGAGCTGTGGATGTCTAAACAATGCGTAAACATTATAAAGATTGACATCTGGCAGCAGGATCTCAGTTATCTCTTACACTATAACTGGCTCAATAAGTTTTGTAGCAAAGCTAAAAAAAATCACCCAGCGAAATAATTTGGACAGATCGCAGCAACATTTATAAACCCTGTTCAAGGATGAGAAAGATAAATTGGGATGGCTAGCACAGAGCCGCGCTTTGCTTTTTTAAATCTTTTAGCTGAATGATATAAATCAACGTTGATGAAATATCCTCAGCCCGACAGCATGAGATGAGTTTTACATGATGAAATCAGTTTTATTACCGCTCGTGACGGGATGCGCATTTTTATCGGTTAGCGGGTGCTCTAGCGTAATGAGCCATACCGGCGGCCATCAAGGTTATTATCCGGGGACACGCGCCGACGTATCGATGATTTCAAGCGAAGATACTAGCTGGGCCATGACGCCCTTGCTGATTGTCGATCTGCCTTTTAGCGCGCTGCTCGATACCCTTTTGCTGCCTTATGATTATTACCGTCAGGACAAGCTCAACACGCGCGATCGCATTAAAGCCAGCGAAGAGCAGAATTTAGCCATAAGCCACGGCATCGATATTGACCACGTGCCGCCAATGACTGAATCGACTAAGCAGAAAAAACGGGCGTCGAATTAATCTGCCACGCCTCATCTGTTCTGATTAAGAAAAAACCGGCCACTGTAAGGGCCGGTTTTTTGCTTTTATCGTTCACCTAATTCTTCTTTATTTAGCTTATATTTTGCGCCACAAAAAGCTGGGCAAACTCGCCGCACTGGCGCATATAGGCGACTTTCGACCCGTCGGGGGAAAACACCACCGCATCGCCACAAGGCGCGATTTGACTGCGCTCGGTCAGGCGGCGCATCTCACCACTCACTGCGTCCAAAACCATCACGCTATTATCGCAAACCAGTGCCAATGACTGTCCATTCGGGTGCCAGCTAAATGCCGACTGAATTCCGCTGGCGGTTCTGCTGATTTGATGCGGCTGGCCGCCGTTCGGCGAAACCGTCCAAAGCTGCACCACGCCCTGCTCATCTTTCATCAAAAAGGCGATTTTTGAGCCGTCGGGGGAGGAGCGCAGCCAGTGGCGCGGCTGCAAGGCGACGCCGGGGAAAGCCTGCTGGTCGGTAAACGTGATACGGCGCTGGCGCACACCTTTTGGCGGCGCGGGAAGCGAAGCCGCCGTGCCCTGTAACGGCAACTCTCCGGCCTGCCGATAGCTGGCATCATCTTCAGGCAAATCAACCACAAAGACTTCGGGCAGCTTCTCGCCTCTGGCCGACAGCGTGTCGCCGATAAACGCTAGCGCCCAGCGTTGGCGGCTGCCGTCCGGCTTGAGATAGCCTTCCGCGCCAATCCAGCCCTCTTCATAAGCGCGGGTAATATCATCGCTGCCCGGCTGAGGGTCCGGCGTGGTGTGGCTCACCAGCACGCTGAAGTGGCTGCCGTCATATTCACGCGGGTGATGCTTAGGAGAAACGACGCCTGAGGAAGAGAGCGCGACGCCGACATTACGCTGATCGAGCCGCAAATCCAGCTCGTGCAGCACGTGGTCGTTGTAGGTGAAGCTCAGACGGCTGCCGTCGGGGCTGAAGACGTGAACGTGGGTACCGCCGCGCAGTGCGCCGGGGGTGAAAGGTGCCGTGATATCAAGAGCATCGAGCGTCACCGCCTCGGCTTCTGGCTCTGTGACAATCACGCCACGGCGGTGATGAAAATCATATTGCCACTGTGGATCCGGGTTTTCTGGCCCGTGGATGAAGGCATAACGCACCGGCGGCTGCGCGCTGGTCGTCACCACGCCGACGTGCGCCGCCTGCGTGGCCTGATAAATCACCTGCACTTCGCCGGTTTCAACATTCACCCGCTCAATGGTTGAACCTGTGAATGAGCCACCGTGCGGGCGGACATCATAGACCAGCCACTGGCCGTCCGGCGTCCAGACGTTAATGTTGGTCAGCTGATGCCCGCGAGCATCGTCGGTTAACTGCTTTTCACCCACCACGTTTGCTTCCTCTTATTCTCTGCCCTGTGCGGCCTTGCCTAAGAGTAAACGTTTTTGCTGAGGCACAACACTATTTGGCGGCCGGCATGGCTCCTTTGCCCGCATTCACCAGCATGGAGCGTTTGCGGCCCAGAACCAGCCCCAACAGCCCGCCCAAAATAAGCGCGGCGGCCACGGCAATCAGCGCCGCATCGTAGCTGTGGGTCACGTCTTTGATGCGCCCCATAATCGGCGGGAAGGTCAGCCCGGCAATATTTGCCACGGCGTTTATCAGCGCAATGGAGGCAGCACCCGCCACCCCCGCTACCGTCTCGGTGGTCACCGCCCAGAAGATGGGGGTGATGGCCCAGTTCAGCCCGACGGTCAGCACCAGCATGATGTAAGCCAGAACCAAGTTATGGGTAAAAATCGCCCCGAGCAGCAGCAAGCCCGACACAATCAGCGGCAGCCCAAGGTGCAAGGCGCGCTCTTTAGTGCGGTCCGAGTGGCGACCATTCAAATACATGAAAATACAGGCGAAAAGGAAAGGCACCGCCGACAGCAGGCTAACAATCAGGTTGCTCTGCTCCGACACCACGCCTTTGACGATCAGCGGCAAAAATAGCGTGATACCAATTGTCCCAAAGGCTTGTAATAACCACAGCAGGCTTAATGCCCAGACCTTTTTGCTTTTTAACGCCGCCGACCAGCGATGATCTTTATTTATTACTGACTCACCCGCTTCACGATTTAATTGCTGAGTTAACGCATTACGCTGCGCCTCGCTCAGCCATTTGGCTTTCAGCGGGGAATCATCTAAATAAAACCACGTCACTATCCCCAGAAAAAAAGCGGGAATGCCTTCCAGCAGGAATAACCAGCGCCAACCTTCAATGCCTAAGAAACCGTGCATATTAAGAATTGTGCCGGAAATAGGTAAACCAACTACCGACGCCAGCGCTGCGCCAATATAAAACAGCGACATGGCCCGTGCTCTGTCACTGCGCGGATACCAGCAGGAGAGATAATAGATGATCCCCGGCGTGAAGCCCGCCTCTGCCGCCCCGAGCAGGAAGCGCATGACGTAGAGCTGCACCGGCGTCTGCACCAGACTCATTCCGGCGGCCAACAGCCCCCAGGTGATCATGATGCGGGCAATCCACAATTTAGCGCCGACGCGGGTTAAAATCACATTACTCGGCACTTCGAAAATAATATAGGAAATATAAAATATCCCGGCGGCGATCCCATACATTTCCGCTGTAAGCGCCAAATCAGCATTCATCTGCAATGCCGCCACCGAAATATTAGAACGGTCGATATAGGCAATGAGATACAGCAGCATAATAAAAGGAATGATCCTGATATTCATTTTCTTAATGGTCGAGGAGTACAATTCACTATTCATCGTACGCACCTTGGTGTTGAATTACGTGTAGGGGAGCCCCTATCCCGCCAAGCGGAATAAAAACCCGTAGGTATTATTTTTATTAAAAAGAGTACTTATTTATGCCCTAAATAATTCGAGTTGAAGGAAGGCGGCCAGCGAAATTATCCCGATGAGCTTACTCAAGTAAGTGATTCGGGTAATTGAGCGCAGCCAACGCCCCTACAGCTCGAAGTATGCCGGGCATTACCATTCGGCGACCGAGCCATCCTCATACCGCCACACCGGATTGCGCCAATCGGGAGCCTGCTTGCTGCGTTCAATTACCAGTTCTTCATTGATAACCACACCCAGCCCCGGCTTCGACGGCGGCAGGAAGAACGCCCCTTCCATCGAGAAATCCTCTTTATTGACCACGTAGTCGAGCAATTCAGCGCCCTGATTGTAGTGGATGCCCATGCTCTGCTCCTGAAACACCGCATTGCGGGAAACAAAGTCGACGTGCAGGCAAGCCGCCAGCGCGATAGGTCCCAGCGGACAGTGCGGCGCGAGGGTGACGTCATAAGCTTCGGCCATCGCGGCGATTTTGTAGCACTCGGTGATGCCCCCGGCGTGGGAGAGATCGGGCTGTAAGATTGCCAATCCGCCCTGCTCTAGCACGCGTTTAAACTCGAAGCGCGAATACATGCGCTCACCGGCGGCAATCGGGATGTGGGTTTGCGCGGCCAGCCGCGGGTAATATTCCGCCTGCTCGGCTAGAACCGGCTCTTCAATAAACAGCGGGCGATAAGGCTCCAGCTCTTTGATCAGCACTTTTGCCATTGGCGCATTCACCCGGCCATGGAAATCCAGACCAAACTCAATGCTGTTGCCGAAGGCTTCGCGGATTTGCGCCACCACGGCGACCGTGGCGTCGATTTTGCGCGAACTGTCGATAAGTCCCATCTCTTCGCAGCCATTGAGCTTGAAGGTGTCGAAGCCAATGCCCTGCAATTTACGAATCCCTTCAATCACTTCCGCCGGGCGGTCGCCGCCCACCCAGCTATAAGCCTTGATTTTATCTCGCACTAAACCGCCAAGCAGCTGATAGACCGGCACGCCGAGCGCCTTGCCCTTGATGTCCCACAGCGCCTGATCGATACCGGAAATAGCACTCATCAAAATAGGGCCGCCGCGATAAAAACCGCCGCGATACAGGGTTTGCCAAATATCGTTGATGCGCGCCGGGTCTTGGCCAATCAGGTATTCGCTCAGCTCGTGTACCGCAGCCTCTACGCTGCGGGCGCGGCCTTCAATTACCGGCTCGCCCCAGCCGCTGATGCCTTCGTCGGTGTCGACTTTCAAAAACATCCAGCGCGGTGCCAGACGGTAAGTGGTCAGTTTGGTAATTTTCATTGCAGTGCTCCCTGATAGGCGTCGATAAAGGCGCGTGCCTGTTGTTGCGTGCGCGAAACCGGCTGTCCGGCGCGGTATAAATCACTGCCGAGGCCAGCTCCGATGCAGCCCGCCGCCATAAACAGATGCAGGTTTTCCGGCGTGACGCCGCCCACGGCGAACACCGGGATCTCCGGCGGTAACACTGCTTTCAGTGCTTTGATGTAGTCCGGGCCGAAGGCGGAAGAGGGGAAGATTTTCAGCCCCTGCGCTCCGGCTTCCAGCGCGGTAAAGGCTTCGCTGGCCGTGGCACAACCGGCGCAGACCACCATGCCCAACTCGACGGCGCGGCGGATCACCGGCGCGGAGGTATTTGGCGTCACCACCAGCTTGCCGCCCAATTCGGCGAGCTGGTCGACATTTTGCGGCGTTAGCACGGTGCCGCCGCCAATCAGCGCACGCGCGCCATATTTAGCACTCACGGCTTTGATGCTGGTTTGCCAGTCGGGTGAATTCAGCGGGATTTCGATGGCGTTGAAGCCCGCCTCAATCAGCACTTCCACGTGCTGCTCCACCTCGGCAGGCATGATGCCGCGCAGGATGGCGATCAGTGGCAGCAGTTCGCCGTCGAATACCTCAGTTTTCCAACTCATTGACTATGCTCCTTATTCCCGCCTGAAAAGCCGCATCGCCCTCAATAACTTGGGCCTGAATCCCCGCCATTTTCAGCGCGGGGAGATAACGTTGGGTCAACGCCGGGCTGCCCACCAGCACCAGCGGGCCGTGCTCTCGGCTGAGCGAGTAGTGTTGTTGCATTTGTGCCACTTCGTGGCCGATTAATAGGCCGGAGAGCCAGTCGCTGACCGAGGTTTTCGCCAGTTTTCCCAGCACTCGCGCGGCCCTGACTTCAAACAGTCGGCGCATCAGGCTGCTGTCGTAGAAGCCCTGCTCCATGCCTTTGGCGAAAGCCGCGCTGTCGGCAGTTTGCTCCGGCAGGCCGCTGCCAATCAGCGAATGGTTCAGCAGCAGGTGGTGCAGCTCGCCGGTCATCACGGTAGAGAAATCCACCACGCTGTCGCCCTCAAGGCGCACCCATTTGCTGTGGGTGCCGGGCAGCTGGTAAAACTCGCTGGCGTGGGTGGCATAGGCTCCCACCAACTGGGTTTCTTCGCCGCGCATCACGTTGAGGTTGTCTTCACTTTCGATGCAAATACCCGGAATAATGCGCACATTGGCCGATGTAGCCTGCTCGACAGGTGTCAGCCGATGGGCGATTTCCGACAGACTGATCGGGCAACGCAGATAGGGCGCTGGCACCCAGCCCGCGTCGCTGCCGACCATTCCCGCCATCAAGACCGGCAGACCCTGCTGTTGCCACGGGGCGATAAGTTGCTGGAAAACCTGCGCCGGCGTTCGCCCTTCGAGGCGGGTAACCCCGGCGGTCGACTGCTGGCTGTCGACGCATTTGCCGTCGCGATAAAGCCAAGCGCGCAGGTTGGTGGAGCCCCAGTCAACGGCGATATAGCTGTGGTTCATGGCATCTCCTGCAAACGGCGGGTGGTGCTGGCAATCATGGCTAACGCCGCCTGCTCCGCCTCATCTGGATGTTGTAAGCGAATGGCGTCGTACAGCGCCTGATGCTCGCGCAGGGTGCGCGGCATATTATTGGCGTCGGGCATGTAGGTTCTTTCGAAAACGGCGCGTTGCAGAGAACTGATGACCACGCTGAGCTGCTGCATAATAGGGTTATGCACCGCCGCCAGCACGGCTTCGTGGAAACGGACGTCGGCCTCGTTAAACGCCTGACGCTCCTGAGCAAATGCCACCATGTCGTTGAGCGCAGCTTCAATACGCATCAGGTCGGCAGCCGTGGCGCGCGCGGCGGCCCAGTGAGCGATTGCCGGTTCCACTAAGTTGCGGATTTCACTCATGGCGGCGATAAGTTCGGGCTTATCGCCCTGCGCCAGTGACCACTGCAAGACGTCGGTATCGAGGAAATTCCACTGATCGCGCGGAGTGACGAAGGCGCCGCGATAGCGCTTGATGTCTATCAGCCGTTTGCCGGTCAGAGAACGCATCACTTCACGGATAACGTTTCGCGAGGTTTGAAACTCTTCGCATAGCTCAGATTCAGGAGCCAGAGCGGCGCCCGGAGGGTATTTTCCCGCCACAATCTGTTCGCCCAATGCCAAAATAATGCGATCAGTTTTGCTTAATAGACTGTCTTCATTCACCACAACGTCCATGCCATCTCCGGCTAAAAGTCATTCAACTTGTGACCGATTGTAGTACCCATAATTTGGGTTGTACTACAATTCAGATCACAATTTAGACAATCAGCAACATTGGCTTAACAATTGTGTGAAGTGGCGACAGCTAGCGGGCATAAAAAAAGCGGCCATTGGCCGCCCTGTTTATCAGTCTAAATCAGACATTTAATACAAATTTTTCAACGGCATAGGCCACGCCGTCTTCAAGATTGGTCTTGGTCACGAACTGGCTCACGGCTTTCACGCTGTCCAGCGCGTTGCCCATTGCCACGCCGATACCGGCATATTCCAGCATGGCGATGTCGTTTTCCTGATCGCCAAGTGTCATGACGTTTTCACGCGGAATACCCAGTTTTTCCGCCAAGGCTTTGACGCCTTCGCCTTTGTTCACGCGCTTATCGAGGATCTCGAGATAGTACGGCGAACTTTTCATGATGGTGTAGTTCACTCGAGCTTCAGCAGGGATTTGCGCGATGGCGCGGTCGAGCAGCTCGGGATGATCGATCATCATCACTTTCGGGAAAGTCATCGCCGCATCCATCTCTTCTGCCGGGCAGAAATGCAGGGGAATGCCGGTGACCGCCGACTCATTGACGGTGTACTGGCTGATATCGCGGTTGGCGGTAAACAGCTCAGTACGGGTCAGCGCGTGGTAGTGAACGCCCAGCTCGCGAGACAACTTCTCAAAGTAATGATAATCATGGATATCCATGGCTATTTCGGCAATCACGCTGCCATCCTGCGCGTTATGCACCAAAGCGCCATTATTGGTAATGCAATAACAACCCTCTTGCTGCAAATCCAGCTCCATCAGGTAACGCTGCACGCCAACGAACGGACGCCCGGTCGCCAGAACAATCTGCACGCCTTTGTCGCGAGCGGCGGACAGTGCTTTTTTCACCGCGGGTGTCACTTCATGCTGCGGATTGAGCAACGTGCCGTCCATATCAATTGCGATTAATTCAATAGCCATAGCATCCTCTGAATTGTCGGTATCTGGCCCAATGCTAGCGCGATATGCCGAGTTGATCACGGATAAAAAAAATCCGAAGTGATTTCTCACTCCGGATTCATTTATACACATCATTTAATACCCAAAATCATTCGTGCTGTATCAAGGCGGCAACTGAATGAACCCCGGGAGCTTACACAAGTAAGTGACCGGGGTGAAAGAAGGCAGCCAACGCCGAGACGGCGCGAAGGATGCCGGGTATTTTTAGATGTCGATGTTAGCGGCTTTCAAGGCATTATCTTCGATGAAGGCACGACGCGGCTCAACGGCATCACCCATCAGGGTGGTGAACAGCTGGTCGGCGGCGATAGCATCTTTGATAGTTACGCGCAGCATGCGGCGTTGCTCTGGGTCCATAGTGGTTTCCCACAGCTGCTCTGGGTTCATTTCGCCCAGACCTTTATAACGCTGTACTGACAGGCCGCGACGGGACTCTTTCACCAGCCATTCCAGCGCCTGCTCGAAGCTGGAGATTGGCTGACGACGCTCGCCACGTTCGATGAAAGCATCTTCTTCGATCAGGCCGCGCAGCTTCTCGCCCAAGGCACAGAGTTTGCGGTATTCGCCACCGTGAACGAACTCGAAATCGAGATCGTAATCGGTATCCACGCCGTGAGTACGGATACGCAGCACCGGCTCGAAAATCTGACGCTCGCGGTTTTCACGCACAATGGCGCTGTAGCTGCTGCCGTGCTGCTCTTTCTCATTGAGCAGGGCCACCAGCGACTCCATCCACTCCTGAACTTTAGCCTGATCGCTAAGATCGGCTTCATTCAGCGTTGGCTGGTAAACCAGACGGTTTAACAGAGCACGCGGGTAGCGGCGCTCCATGCGGCCAATCATCTTCTGCACGCTGTAATGTTCGGCAACCAGTTTTTCCAGTGCTTCACCTGCCAGCGCCGGAGCGTGGGCATTGGTGTGCAGGGTTGCGCCGTCCATTGCGATGGTGATTTGATACTGATCCATCGCCTCATCATCTTTAATGTACTGTTCTTGCTTGCCTTTTTTGACTTTATACAACGGCGGCTGAGCGATATACACGTGGCCACGTTCGATAATTTCAGGCATCTGACGGAAGAAGAAGGTCAGCAGCAAGGTACGGATGTGAGAACCATCGACGTCGGCATCGGTCATGATGATGATGCTGTGGTAACGCAGCTTGTCAGGGTTGTATTCGTCACGGCCAATGCCGCAACCCAACGCGGTGATAAGCGTCGCAACTTCCTGAGAAGAAAGCATTTTGTCGAAACGCGCTTTCTCAACGTTAAGGATTTTACCTTTCAGCGGCAAAATAGCCTGATTCTTACGGTTACGGCCCTGTTTTGCTGAGCCGCCCGCTGAGTCCCCTTCCACTAAGTAGAGTTCAGAGTGGGCTGGGTCGCGTTCCTGGCAGTCAGCCAGCTTGCCCGGCAGACCGGCCAAGTCGAGCGCGCCTTTACGACGGGTCATTTCACGCGCTTTACGTGCAGCTTCACGCGCACGGGCAGCATCAATGATTTTACCTACGACGATTTTGGCGTCGGCTGGGTTTTCCATCAGGTAATCAACCAGTTTCTCGTTCATCAGCGACTCAACGGCGGTCTTCACTTCGGAAGAAACCAGTTTGTCTTTGGTCTGAGATGAGAACTTAGGATCAGGCACTTTAACGGAAACGACCGCAATCAGGCCTTCACGGGCGTCGTCGCCGGTGGCGCTGATTTTCGATTTCTTGCTGTAACCTTCTTTATCCATATACGCGTTCAGCGTACGGGTCATCGCAGAGCGGAAACCGGCAAGGTGAGTACCGCCATCGCGCTGAGGGATGTTGTTGGTAAAGCAGTAAATGTTCTCTTGGAAGCCATCGTTCCACTGCAATGAGACTTCAACGCCGATATCGTCTTTCACGGTAGAGAAATAGAATACCGTTGGGTGGATTGGCGTCTTGTTCTTATTCAGATATTCCACGAAAGCCTTGATACCGCCTTCGTAGTGGAAGTGATCGCTCTTATCGTCACGCTTGTCCAGCAGACGAATTGCCACACCGGAGTTGAGGAACGACAGTTCACGCAGGCGTTTCGCCAGAATGTCGTACTGGAATTCGGTTTGGTTAGTAAAGGTCTGGAAGCTCGGCCAGAAACGCACGGTGGTACCGGTAGTTTCAGTTTCACCAACCACTTTCAGCGGGGTTTGTGGCTCGCCGTGCACGTAAGTTTGCTCATGCACTTTGCCTTCGCGGCGGATAACCAACTCGAGTTTTTCTGACAGGGCGTTAACGACGGAAACACCCACGCCGTGCAAGCCGCCAGAGACTTTGTACGAGTTATCATCGAATTTACCGCCGGCATGCAGAACGGTCATGATGACCTGAGCAGCAGAAACGCCCTCTTCTTCATGAATACCGGTCGGAATACCACGGCCATCATCCTGAACGGAGACAGAGTTGTCAGCGTGGATAGTGACTTGAATCTCTTTACAGTGGCCAGCGAGGGCTTCGTCGATAGCGTTGTCCACAACCTCGAATACCATGTGGTGCAGACCAGTGCCGTCATCGGTATCGCCGATATACATGCCGGGGCGCTTACGCACCGCGTCCAGCCCTTTTAATACCTTGATACTTGAGGAGTCATAAGAATTCGACATCAACGTTTCTCGCTCATTTTTAGTCCTGTGATAGAACGGCTATTTTACCTTGTTCCACGCGGAACATCTTGCCCTTTTCACCCATCATGTCGGTTACTTGCTCAGCAGCAATGGCGCTGACAAATACCTGAGCCTGGGTGGCTTTCAGGCGATCGGCTAGCAACCGACGTCGGTCGGCATCTAGCTCGGAGGCAAAATCGTCAAGAAGATACAGGCAACGCCGCCCGCTCTGTCGGGTGAGAAACTCACCCTGCGCTAATCGCAGCGCACACATCAGTAATTTCAGCTGCCCGCGAGACAGTAAATCCTCCACCGGCGTGCCATCGGCACGGATGCGGAAATCAGCTTTATGCGGGCCTGATGCGGTATAGGTTAAGGCTCTGTCGCGCTCAAAATTGCGCTCCAGCAATTCACCATACTCAGTCTCTTTATCCCATCCTCGCTGGAAAGAGAAACTCAGGGCAAACTCAGGCAGGAACTGGGCGCAGGTCGCGCTGATATCAGCGGCGATTGCGTCACTGTAGGCTGCCCGCCATTCGCTAATGCGCTCGGCTAGCGGGATCAACTCCTGATCCCAGGCACGAATTTGCGCGTAGCGACTCACCTGACGCAGCGCGGCGTTGCGCTGCTTGAGTAACCGTCGTAGGTTGCTCCAGGCGATAAAAAAACCGGGGTCATGGTGGAAACAGCCCCAGTCGAGGAATGCTCGTCGGTACTTCGGCCCGCCGTTCAGCAGGGTAAAGCCCTCGGGAGTGATCAACTGCATCGGCAGCATTTGGGCCAGTTCAGACACCTTGTGGCCATCGCTGCCATCAATGCGCACTTTGCTGTCACCCTGACGGCTTTTACTTAGCCCGACGGAAATATCACGATCGCCGCCTTCATCAATTCGCCCGTGCAGGATGAATTCCGCCTGATCGTGGCGAATCACTCTTCCCGCCTGCAAACTGCGAAAAGCGCGCCCGTGCCCTAGCGTGTAAACCGCTTCCAACACGCTGGTTTTACCACTGCCATTGGAGCCGACCAGAAAATTGAAGCCGGGCGACGGGTCTAAATCCGCCGCCTCGATGTTGCGGAAATCTTTTATCAGTAATCGGGTGAGGGCCATTAATTCAGATCAAAGCCTCATTGGCATAACGACATATGCAGCGGATTGACTCGCTGCATCTTCAATCTGCACGCTCGACACTGAGTCAGTCAGCAGCAGATTAACGTCTTCGCACTTCAGCGCATTCAGCACGTCGAGCACGTAACTGACGTTAAAGCCGATTTCCATTTCAGTGCCGTCGTAGCCGACGTCCAGAATCTCTTCAGCTTCTTCTTGCTCTGGGTTGTTGGCCGTAATTTTCAACTGGTTATGGCTGACATACAGGCGAACACCGCGGAATTTCTCGTTGGAAAGAATGGCGGCGCGAGCAAAGGCTTGCTTGAGCAAGTCACAGCCCGCTTGCAGCGTTTTGTCGGGATTTTTCGGCAATACGCGGCGATAATCAGGGAAACGACCATCAACCAGCTTCGACGTGAAGATGAAGTCACCGACGTGCGCACGGATGTTATTGCTGCCAATTTGCAGCTGCAACAGAGCGTCGCCGCCATCTAGCAGGCGAACCAATTCCATCACGCCTTTACGCGGCACGATCACCGAATGCGACGGCAACGCCTGCCCGATAGGCATGGAGCAGACCGCCAGACGGTGGCCGTCGGTCGCCACGGTGCGCAGCTCTTCGCCTTCCGTCTCAAACAGCATGCCGTTTAAGTAGTAGCGAACGTCCTGATGCGCCATGGAGAACTGAGTGGCTTCAATCAGGCGTTTTAAGGTCGCCTGCGGCAAAGTGAATTCGACTTCGCTCTGCCAGTCGTCCAGATTTGGGAAGTCAGTCGCAGGCAGAGTCGACAGCGAGAAACGGCTTCGGCCCGAGCGAACTAACATGCGGTCGCCGTCCAGCGCCACGGAGATTTCCGCGCCGTCTGGCAGACCACGGCAAATATCAAAGAATTTACGCGCCGGAACGGTGGTCGCGCCCACTTCATGGGGTTGAGACAGGGCCACCTTCGCCACCATCTCCATCTCTAAATCGGTACCTGTCAGCAACAGCGAACCCTCAGTCACCTGTAAAAGCAGGTTGCCGAGAATAGGTAAAGTTGGTCGCCCACCCAGCGGGCTACTGACCTGTTGCAGCGGTTTTAGCAAATGCTCACGTTCAACAATAAATTTCATAGCGCTAGGAGGATAATGTTCTGATTAAGTTAGAGAAATCTTCTTTGATGTCGTGACTTTCTTCACGCAACTGCTCGATTTTACGGCAGGCGTGCAACACCGTTGTATGGTCGCGACCACCGAACGCATCGCCGATTTCTGGCAGGCTGTGGTTGGTGAGCTCTTTCGCCAATGCCATCGCCATCTGGCGCGGGCGGGCTACCGAACGAGAACGTCGTTTGGAGAGCAGGTCTGCAACCTTAATCTTATAATACTCGGCCACCGTTTTCTGAATATTATCAATGGTGACCAACTTCTCTTGCAGCGCCAACAGATCGCGCAGCGCTTCACGAACGAAGTCGATAGTGATCGCCCGGCCAGTAAAGTTGGCGTTGGCAATCACGCGGTTCAGCGCCCCTTCCAGCTCACGGACGTTAGAACGCAGACGTTTAGCAATAAAGAAGGCGACTTCTCCCGGCAGGCGAATGTCGTTTTCATCGGCCTTTTTCATCAAGATGGCGACGCGGGTTTCAAGCTCCGGTGGCTCAATTGCCACGGTCAAACCCCAGCCGAAGCGGGACTTAAGCCGGTCTTCGACGCCGTTAATCTCTTTCGGATAACGGTCAGACGTCAGGATGATTTGCTGGTTACCTTCAAGCAGGGCATTAAAGGTATGGAAAAACTCTTCCTGAGAACGCTCTTTATTAGCAAAGAATTGGATGTCATCGATCAGCAGTGCATCGACTGAACGGTAGTAGCGTTTGAACTCTTCAATGGCATTGTTTTGCAGGGCTTTAACCATGTCCTGAACAAAACGCTCGGAGTGCATGTACACCACTTTGGCATTGGCTTTACGCGCCATGATGCCGTTGCCGACCGCGTGCAATAAGTGGGTTTTACCCAGACCGGTGCCGCCATAAAGAAAAAGAGGGTTGTAAGCGCCGCCCGGATTGTCCGCCACCTGACGTGCCGCAGCGCGAGCCAGCTGGTTCGACTTACCTTCAACGAAGTTGTCAAAAGTATGCTTGGGATTCACATTCGAGCGATACGACAGTTCAGGCTGTGCTGCCGAGCTATCCCAGCTTGGACGCGAAGGAGCAAGGCGTGGCGCAGGCTGTGCCGCAGGCGAGCTAACGCTGGCGGTAACCGGCTGGTTAACGCGTTGAATAAGGGGCTTGCTGCCGACTTCAAAACGCAATAATGGCGCATCTGTGCCGCAGAAATCGTTGAGCAACCCATTGATATTGTTTAAATACTTGTCTCTCACCCAATCAAGGACAAAACGATTAGGTGCGTAAAGCGCCAACGTATTGTCACTGAGTTCCGCCTGCAGGGGGCGTATCCACATACTGAATTCTGTGGCAGGTAACTCATCCTGCAAACGGGCAAGACATTGCTGCCAAAGCGAAAGTGACACGGCGGACTCCACTCGAACAAGATCAAAAAAAGAAAAGGATCAGGATATTTTTTAAATCATGATTTTTGACACACGAACCACCCGGCGTGGCGGGGGTTGAGTCTTCAATCACCCTGTCAGTGATATGAATTACCGTGCGAACCGCTTTTTACGGTTTTGTCGACAGCGAACCTGCTGGGATCGCGATCGGAATGGCGGATCATAGCGCAATCCGGCACAGAGATCCTCCCCTTCCTGACAGATTAGATCCTTTTTATCCACAGGCTACGATCAGCAAGTGGGTAAGCTTAGCCGATCCTAAAAAAATTAGGTGTCGGAATCATCACTCACTGCAAAAAATCAGATTTATTCGCTGCGTTTTTAATCAAGGCGATCGCCAGATCACATAACTAAATGCAAGGATCTGCGGTCGATCCTTGCGCTTTGGGGTGGAGTCCGTATAATCCTCAGCCCTACGTGTGATGCCTGTGTTCCTGATGGTCATAGCCTGATGGGATTAAGCGGTGACCACGGGCTATATATGGTAAACATCTGCTAATGTAAATTGACTCAGGACTGTACAGTTATTACAATCCCGCTTCTTTATATGTTGCGATAAAGGCATCGGTTGTTTTTTCACCGACAGCCAACGCGTTTACTGATCAGTAATAATTTAAGTTTAGGTAGAAATCGCTATGAAACGCACTTTCCAACCGTCCGTATTGAAGCGCAACCGTAGCCACGGTTTCCGTGCTCGTATGGCCACCAAGAATGGTCGTCAGGTTCTGGCTCGCCGCCGTGCGAAAGGCCGTACCCGTCTGTCTGCTTCTAAGTAATAAAAGCTAACCTATTTAGTGGTTAAGCTCGCTTTTCCCAGGGAGTTACGTTTGTTAACTCCCCGTCATTTCACTTTCGTCTTCCAGCAGCCACAACGGGCTGGCACGCCGCAAATCACTATACTCGGCCGCCTGAACGAGCTGGGGCATCCCCGCATGGGTCTCACCGTTGCAAAAAAACACGTCAAACGCGCTCATGAGCGTAACCGGATAAAGCGCCTAACCCGCGAAAGCTTCCGGCTACTTCAGCACAAGCTGCCTTCGATGGATTTTGTGGTAGTGGCTAAAAAGGGTGTCGCCGATCTAGATAATCGTGCATTGACGGAAGCGTTGGAGAAATTATGGCGTCGACATTGCCGGCAGGCTCCCGCATCCTGATCGGGTTGATACGTGGTTATCAGCTTTTTATCAGTCCCTTGCTTGGGCCACATTGTCGTTTTCGACCAACCTGCTCTCAATACGGTATTGAGGCCATTGGTCGTTTTGGCATGTTAAAAGGCAGTTGGTTGACATTGAAACGCGTATTAAAATGCCATCCTTTGAACCCAGGTGGTGATGACCCCGTGCCGCCGAAAACCGACAATAACAGAGAACTCTAACGATGGATTCGCAACGCAATCTCTTTCTCATCGCTCTGCTGTTCGTGTCTTTCATGATCTGGCAGGCCTGGCAGACGGACCACGCTCCGCAGCCAGCCAATCAGACCACGCAACAGACTGCGAATACTGCTAACGGCGATGCTGCTAACCAGGCTGTTCCTGGCAGCGGACAGGGCAAAATGATCACCGTCAACACTGACGTGCTGTCATTGAGCATCAACACCCGTGGCGGTGACATTGATCAGGCTTTACTGACTGCTTACCCAACGTCTCTGGGTTCAAGCGAACCATTCCAGCTTCTGGAAACCACTCCTAATTTCGTCTATCAGGCTCAAAGCGGTCTGACGGGCAAAAACGGCCCAGACAACCCGGCTAACGGCGAACGTCCTCTGTATCAAGCAAGTCAGGACAACTTCACCTTAGGCGAAGGTCAGGCTGAACTGCGTATCCCTCTGACTTATACCGCTCAGAACGGCGCAGTGATCACCAAAACTTTCGTTATCAAGCGCGGTTCTTACGCGGTGAATGTTGAGTACAACATCAACAACACCACGGCTACCCCACTTGAAATGACGCTGTTTGGCCAGTTGCGCCAAACCACCGAGCTGCCTAAGCACAGAGATACCGGGAGCAATAACTTTGCCCTGCATACTTTCCGTGGCGCAGCTTACTCGTCTAGCGATGACAAATATCAGAAGTACGCGTTCGATAAGAGCGAAGCGCTGAACGTCACCACTCAGGGCGGTTGGGTTGCCATGTTGCAGCAGTACTTTGCAACGGCGTGGATCCCATCAGCGAAAGACACCAACAACTTCTACACCACGACCAATAACGGCATTTCCGCTGTTGGCTTCAAAGGTGCACCTTTTGTTGTTCAAGCTGGCGCGCAGCAACAAGTGGCTTCTACCCTGTGGGTAGGTCCAGAGATTCAGGATCAAATGGCCGCCATCGCGCCGCACCTTGACCTGACTGTTGACTACGGCTGGTTGTGGTTCATTTCTCAGCCACTGTTCAAACTGTTGAAGTTCATTCACGGTTTCATCGGTAACTGGGGCTTCTCCATCATCATCATCACCTTTATTGTTCGCGGTATCATGTATCCACTGACCCGCGCTCAGTACACGTCGATGGCGAAAATGCGTATGCTGCAGCCGAAACTGGCCGCGATGCGTGAACGCATTGGTGATGACAAACAGCGCATGAGTCAGGAGATGATGGCGCTGTATAAAGCAGAGAAAGTGAACCCGTTGGGTGGCTGTCTGCCGCTGGTTATCCAGATGCCAATCTTCCTGGCACTGTATTACATGCTGTCTGGCTCCATTGAATTGCGCCACGCGCCGTTCGCCCTTTGGATCCATGACCTGTCAGCGCAAGACCCGTACTACATTCTGCCGATCTTGATGGGTATCACGATGTTCTTCATTCAGAAGATGTCGCCGACTACCGTCACAGACCCAATGCAGCAGAAGATCATGACCTTCATGCCGGTCATCTTCACCGTGTTCTTCCTGTGGTTCCCATCTGGTCTGGTGCTGTACTACATCGTCAGTAACTTGGTTACCATTCTCCAGCAGCAGCTGATTTATCGCGGGCTGGAAAAACGTGGTCTGCACAGCCGCGACAAGAAAAAATCATAAGTCAGTCTCAGGGGCTTCCGGCCCCTGAAATGCAAATCTTGTGAAATTCTGAGCTTGTGTAATTAACAGAAAAGGCGATCATTTGATCGCCTTTTGTACATTCAAAACAGAGATAATTCGCTATGAGCACCTCAGATACCATTGTTGCCCAAGCCACGCCTCCCGGCCGCGGCGGAGTCGGCATTCTGCGCGTTTCCGGCCGCGCGGCGAGCCAGATTGCGCAGGAGATCTTAGGTAAGCTGCCCAAGCCGCGCTACGCCGACTATCTTCCCTTCCGCGACGTGGACGGCTCGACGCTCGACCAAGGCATCGCGCTGTGGTTCCCCGGCCCCAACTCCTTCACCGGCGAAGACGTGCTGGAGCTGCAAGGCCACGGTGGCCCGGTGATCCTCGATTTGCTGCTTAAGCGTATTATCTCGCTGGACGGTGTGCGCATTGCGCGTCCGGGCGAGTTCTCTGAGCGCGCCTTCCTCAATGACAAGCTGGACTTGGCGCAGGCCGAGGCCATTGCTGACCTGATTGACGCCAGCTCCGAGCAGGCCGCGCGTTCGGCGGTGAACTCCCTTCAGGGCGCATTTTCCAACCGTGTTCATCATTTGGTGGAAGCACTTACTCACCTGCGAATCTTTGTGGAAGCGGCTATCGACTTCCCGGATGAGGAAATCGACTTCCTGTCTGACGGCAAAATTGAAGCCCAGCTCAATACGGTGATCGGCGACCTTGATGCCGTGCGTGCCGAAGCGCGTCAGGGCAGCCTGCTGCGTGAAGGGATGAAAGTGGTGATAGCCGGCCGTCCAAACGCTGGAAAATCTAGCTTGCTCAATGCGTTAGCGGGGCGCGAGGCGGCCATTGTCACCGACATCGCCGGTACCACGCGTGACGTGCTGCGCGAGCACATTCACCTCGACGGCATGCCGTTGCACATCATTGACACCGCCGGTCTGCGCGAAGCCAGTGACGAAGTTGAGCGAATTGGTATCGAACGTGCATGGAATGAGATCGAACAGGCCGACTTAGTGCTGTTTATGGTTGATGGCACCACCACCGACGCTACCGAGCCTGCGCAAATTTGGCCGGAGTTTATGGCCCGTCTGCCAGAGACATTGCCGATTGTGGTGGTGCGCAATAAGGCCGATATCACAGGTGAAACGCTGGGCATGACCGAAGTGAATGGTCACTCACTTATTCGCCTTTCGGCGCGCACCGGCGACGGCGTAGACCTGCTGCGTGAGCATCTGAAACAGGTTATGGGCTTCAATCACAATATGGAAGGGGGCTTCCTCGCCCGCCGCCGTCACTTGCAGGCGCTGGAACTGGCGGCTGAACACCTGATCCGCGGTAAAGACCAGCTTATAGGCGCGCGCGCCGGGGAGTTACTGGCAGAAGAGCTGCGCATGTCGCAGCAGGCGCTGAGTGAAATTACTGGGGAATTTACCTCGGATGACCTGCTTGGGCGCATTTTCTCCAGCTTCTGTATCGGAAAATAAGCCAGAAACGCGATAAGTTTGTAAGTGAACACTAACCGCATTAACTCTTTGTTAATGCGGTTTTTTTATGCCTGCGCGATGGCCGGTATAGGCAAATTTTCACTCAACCAGAAGTGATCCACCTCGGCCTGTAACCAGTCGCGGAAGTAACCCACCCGCGGTAAGTCGCGCTTTCCGGAGGGGATCTCCAGCCAGTAGCCGTTGCTGCTCTCAAGGTCGAGTGCCGACACCGGCACCAGCAGCCCGCTGCGCAGCTCGTTGCGGATCATCATCAGGTCCAACACCGCGTAGCCCGCGCCGGTGACGCAGGCGTTAATCACCTGATCTTCAGTGCTGAACTCCAGCCCGCAGGAGAGTTTGCTTTCGCACAGCCCCGCCGCCTCCAGCCAGCGTGGCCAGTTGTCCAGCCGGGTTTCGCCATTAAGAATATGCAGCTGCGGTTGGGCGTCGATTGGCGGGAAATTCCCCCCAATCATCATCAACGGGCTGGCTACCAGCATCAGCCGCTCGTGGCACAACCACTCTCCGCGCCCTTCGCTTTCCGCCCGGCTGCCAAAACGCACCGCGCAGTCAAAATCACAATATTGTTGCCGTGCTTCGCTGATCAGTGCGATTTGCAGCTGGCTATTGCGCTGGCGCAGGGCCACCAGCCTCGGGGCCAGCCAGCGCGTGGCGAAGGTAGGCGCGACCTGTAAACGCAAATGCTGTAGCGGGTTACGCAGCTGAATGTGGCACACCCCTTCCTCAAGAATATCCAGCGACTGCCGCACAATAGGCAGCAGCAGCATGGCGTCCTGCGTCAAAGCCAATCCACTGTAGCTGCGCACAAACAGCAGCTTGCCGAGGAAGTCCTCCAGTTGCTTAGTCTGGCGGCTGGCGGCGCTCTGGGTAATGCACAGCGCCTGTGCCGCTTTGCTAAAACTCAGCGTCCGACACGTTTCCTCAAAGACCCGCAACATACTGAGCGATGGGAGTTTTCTCACAATCCGACTGGCCTCTCACAATGCAACTATGCGTTACCTATATGTTGCTAATTTGGTACATAACGCTAGCCCTCGTCGCCTCTATTTCTACAAAACCGGAAGCCGATCACATGCGTTTTTGAGGGAGGGGTATGACTAAAACGCACTCGCTTAAACGGAGGGTTTACTGCCACATTGTTAACACGTAAGAAACATAAAAATTACAATAACCCTACAACATCCACCTCAGCGGAGGACGTGCAATGTCCCATCTGACGCAGCAGTACACTCGAATGGATGACGTGCCGTTAAATCGTTTCCATATCAAAATCGCCGGGCTGACCTTCGGCGCTCACTTCACCGACGGCTATGTGCTCGGGGTGATTGGCTTCGCTCTGGCGCAAATTAAGCCGCAAATGGGCATTACGCCCTTTTGGGAAGGCATGCTCGGCAGTTCAGCCCTGATCGGCCTGTTCCTCGGCAGTCTGGTTCTCGGTTGGATCTCCGATTATGTCGGCCGCCAGAAGATCTTCTGCTTCAGCTTCGTGGTGATCACCCTCGCCTCCGCGCTGCAATTCTTCGCCACCACGCCGGAGCAACTGTTCCTGCTGCGCGTGCTGGTCGGCATCGGCCTTGGCGGTGATTTCTCGGTCGGCCACACCATGCTGGCGGAGTTCTCCCCGCGCAAACATCGCGGCGTGCTGCTCGGCTCCTTCAGCGTGATCTGGACGTTCGGCTACGTGGCGGCGGGGTTTGCCGGGCATTTCCTCACCATGTTGGGTCCCGACGCGTGGCGCTGGCTGCTCTCCTCTTCGGCCCTGCCCGCCTTCATCATTCTGCTGATGCGTATCGGCACGCCGGAGTCCCCGCGCTGGCTGATGGGCAAGGGGCGGCGTGACCAAGCGATGGCCATCGTGCATAAATATTTTGGCCCCAACGTGCTGCTGGTCGACGAAGCGCCAGTGGCTTCTCGCCAACGCTTCCTGTCACTCTTCGGCCCGAAATATCGCCGCCGCACCGCCTTCAACAGTCTGTTCTTCGTCTGTCTGGTGATCCCGTACTTTGCTATCTACACCTTCTTGCCGTCGATTTTGCAGGTGATGGGGCTGGACACCAACTTCACCACCGACCTGCTGCTCAATGGCCTGCTGATTGTCGGCGCGCTGCTGGGGATAGCCCTCACCGTGGTCTGCTCGCGCCGGGGTTTCCTGATTGGCTCCTTTATCTTCCTCGCCGCCTGTCTGGTGATGCTCAGCATCATTCCGGTTCATCAATCCGGCTGGCTGATCCTGTTCTTTGCCGCCTTCACCTTGGTGATGTCGGCGGTCAGTAATCTGGTCGGAGTCTTCCCGGCAGAAAGCTTCCCGACCGAAGTGCGCTCAATGGGTGTCGGCTTCGCCACCTCGATGAGCCGTCTCGGCTCGGCTATCGGCACCGGCCTGCTGCCACTGGCCATCATGCATTACGGCATGCCTGCCACCACCGGACTGCTTGCGGTGGTGCTGATCATCGGCGCCATTGTCTCTATCGCCTGGGCGCCGGAAACCAAAGGGTTAAGTCTGGTAGACGCCGCCCAAGACTCGGCTCGACGCGCTGCACACCCCGCGCCAGCCCCCGCTAAATAATGCCAATGCTCAATAGGAGAGATCTCGTGGAAATGTATATCGGAGAAGGTTTCGAAGGTAACGGCGTCAACGCCTCGCACATCAACATCATGATTGGCCCGCGCAATGGCGTGGTCGGTCAGGCTTTTTCGAGCAGCCTCGCATCGCCGAGTCAGGGCCACTGCCCCTTTATGGTGGTGATTAAGCCCAACGTTCCGGCCAAGCCAATGACGCTGTACGTCAACAAAGCCGAGATTAACGGCGAGCTGCACGGCAACGCCACGTGGGGCGCGTCCCAAGCCGCGATCGCCAAAGCCGTGACTGAGGCGCTGCTCGACGGCACTCTGCCGCCCGAGGCAGAAGACAACTGGTGCATCGTCACCGCCAACTGGGTGAACCCCGGCTGCAATGACATCGACGAGGTTTACCACAACAACTATCGCGCCTGCCGTCAGGCCATTCGCGCCGCGATGGGCAAATTGCCGCAGCGCAGCCAGCTGGCCGACGCGCTGCCAGAGTTGGGCAACCCGTTCTACACCCCAAAAGCTTGAGGAGCTGAGCATGGAATACATCAATCTGGGCCAGAGCGGCCTGAAAGTCTCCCGCCTGTGCCTCGGCACCATGAATATGGGAAGCAAACAGTGGAAGCCGTGGATCTTCGATGAAGCCCAGAGCGAGCCGCTGATCCGCCACGCGCTGGAGTCCGGTATTAACTTTATCGACCTTGCTGACTTCTACTCCAGCGGCGCGGGTGAAGAGGTGGTGGGCCGAGTTCTCAGCCGCATCGCCAATCGCGACGAGCTGGTGCTGACCACCAAAGTCGGCTACCCGATTGGGGCCGGGTTTAACAATCAGGGCCACTCGCGTAAACACATTATGGAAAGCATCGACGCCAGCCTGAAACGCCTCGGCACCGATTATGTCGACATCTACATGCTGCACTATTTCGACGTCAACACGCCGATTGAAGAGACGTGGGCGGCAATGAACGACATCGTGCGCAGCGGCAAAGCGCGCTATGTCGGCGTCTCCACCATGTACACTTGGCAGTTGGCGAAAATCCTCTGGTGCTGCGAGCGCAACGGCTACGCCAAGCCAATCAACATGCAGCTTCAGCTCAACTGCGCCTACCGCGAAGAAGAGCGCGAGATGATCCCCTTCTGCCGCGATCAGGGGCTGGGCGTGTCAGTCTTCAGCCCGCTGGCGCGCGGCCTGCTGAGCTGCGACTTCAACTCAGTGCGCAACCAGACCGACTTCTTCACCCAAGAAATGTACGCCGACGGCACCTCGCGCAATGTCGCCCAGTCGGTCAGCCACGTCGCGCAGCTGCGTGAACTGCCTCCGGCGCAAATTGCTCAGGCGTGGGTGCTCAGCCATCCGGGCGTGGACTGCATGCTGGTTGGCGCGGATTCGGTGCAGCAAATCGACAGCGCCATCGCCGCGCTCGATACCCCCATCAGCGCCGACGAGCGTTACGAGCTGGAGCGCAATTACACGCCGTGCGACGTGATCAACGATTACACCGCGGGGAAACGCATCGCGCGCGAAAGCCGGGCGGCAAATGGCTTATTTATGGATAACTTAACCACAAGGAATATTGCATGAGTGCTTATGACGCCCTGCTGCGCACCGGCTGGTACTACGACGGCCAATGGCGCGAGTCGGCCTCCCGCTACCCGGTGATCAACCCGGCGACCGAGGCCGTCGTGGCAGAAGTCGCTAACGCTGGCACAGCAGAAACCGAAGCTGCGATTGCCTCTGCCGCCGCCGCGCTGCCTGCATGGCGAGCGCAGACCGCCAAGGCGCGGGCGCAAATCCTGCAACGCTGGTTTTCGCTGATCATGGCGCATCAGGCCGAGTTGGCGGAGCTGATGGTGACCGAGCAGGGCAAAGTGCTGGCCGAGGCCAGTGGCGAAGTCGCCTATGCCGCCAGCTTTATTGAGTGGTTTGCCGAAGAGGCCAAGCGCGCCAACGGCAAGACCATCCCTTCGCCAAAAGCTGGCAATCAAATTCTCACTTTTAAAGAGCCGGTTGGCGTGGTGGCGGCCATCACCCCGTGGAACTTCCCGCTGGCGATGCTCACCCGCAAGCTAGGCCCGGCGCTGGCTGCGGGCTGTACCGCCGTCATCAAACCGGCCAATGAAACGCCGCTCTCGGCCTTCGCGCTGATTGTGTTGGCGGAGCAGGCTGGCGTGCCACCGGGAGTGATCAATGCCGTCACGGGCGACACTCCCGCCATTGGCAGCGCGCTAATGGCCAGCCCGCTGGTGCGCAAAATCTCCTTCACCGGCTCGACGCCAACCGGCAAATTGTTGATGCGTCAGGCCGCCGACACGGTGAAAAAGCTCTCTCTTGAACTGGGTGGCAACGCGCCCTTTATCGTGTTTGACGATGCCGACCTTGATGCCGCCGTCGCCGGAGCCATGGCGGCAAAATTCCGCAATAGCGGCCAAACCTGCGTCTGCGTGAACCGTTTTTATGTGCAAGACGGCATTTATGAGCGTTTTGTGGAAAAACTGGCCGAAGCGGCGAGCAGCCTGAAAGTCGCGCCGGGCATGACCGACGGCGCGCAGCAGGGTCCGCTGATTCACGGCAAAGCCGTCGAGAAGGTGGAAGCGCATGTCAAAGACGCGTTGCAACACGGCGCGCGGCTGATGTGCGGCGGTGAACGCCACGCGCTGGGTGCCTCTTTCTTCCAACCCACGGTGCTGGCGGATGCCAAAGAAACCATGCTGCTAGCCCGCGAAGAGACCTTCGGCCCGCTAGCCGCCTGCTTCCGATTCAGCGAGGAGCAAGAAGTGATCGAACGCGCCAACGCCACGCCGTTCGGGCTGGCGGCCTATCTCTACACGCGCGACTTGGCGCGAGCATTCCGCGTTACGGCGGCCCTTGAGAGCGGCATGGTGGGCATCAACGAAGGGATTATTTCCACCGAAGTCGCGCCCTTCGGCGGCGTAAAAGAGTCAGGACTGGGCCGCGAAGGCTCGGACTGCGGGCTGGAGGAGTATCTGGAAACCAAATACGTCAATCTGGGCGGACTGCTGTAACTCACTTCATCTCAATAAAAACAGAAACCCGCGCTCACTCTGGTGACGCGGGTTTCTGCATTTCAGCCTTTAAAAAGTCTATTTATGAGCCTTTTCGAGAAAATAAAACCTATAAAGCTCACTTAAGAGCCACGGAGTACTGTAAGTGTCAGATATGAGCTATTTGATATTTACGCTGGCCTTAAAAGTTCTTTTCTGAACCCTAATCAATTTAATTCATTGTATTTAAATAAATTAATTCAGACGTCCAAACCACGCTCCAGTGCTACCACCAGCGTTTACGTCGTATGCAAACACTGGCGGCAGAACCTCTGCAAAGTTAGCCCTTATCAGGCTCGGTCAGCTTACGCATGGCTTTAACCTGTGCGGCGCTGACCCTTTCGGCCTGATTTCCCCAGCCGTTGCGGATGAAGTTCACGACGTCGGCGACTTCTTGATCTTCCAGTCGGTCGGCGAAGGCGGGCATTTTCGCCCCTTTGCCGGAGGTGACGGTGACCGGCGAGTGCGCGCCGCGCAGCACGATATTGATCATTGATGACGGATCGGCGCTGACCACCACCGGGTTTTGCGCCAGCTGCGGATATTTGTTCTTTTCGCCCTGCCCGCTGGCTAAGTGGCAGTCGGCGCAGTTATCCATATAGAGCTGCGCGCCCGTGGCGGCGAGGTCGCCTTTCTCCAGCGCCTGCGCGGTGGCGCTGTTATTCACCTGAACCCTGAATTGACCGTCGGCAGGCAGCGATTTGAGATACACGGCAATAGCCTGCCGGTCGGCGTCGGTCAGGTATTGCGTGCTGTCCTGCACCACCTCGACCATCGAGCCAAAGGCGGTGCTTCGCGGCGTGTGGCCCTGCTGCAAGAACTGGGTGATATCGCCCTCGGTCCACTGCCCCAGCCCGGTGGTGGCGTCGCCGCGCAGGTTTGGCGCATGCCAGCCGTCCAAGGTGCCGCCGGAGAGATAGGCGCGATTGCCGTTATCCAAAGCTTTCTCTTGGAAGCCGACGCCGCGTGGCGTATGGCAGCTGCCACAGTGCCCCAACCCTTGAACCAGATAGGCTCCACGGTTCCAGTTGGCGGTCTGTTTCGGGTCGGAGTAGTAAGGCTTCTGTTGCAAAAATACTTGATTCCACACCGCCAGCGGCCAGCGAATGTTGAGCGGGAAAGGGATGTCGCTCGGCCGGTTGGTTTGTGCCACCGGCACGACCTGCTGGGTGAAGTAGAGGTAGAGGTCGCGGGTATCGCTGTCGGTGATTTTATTGAATGAAGGGTAAGGCATCGCCGGATACAAATGGTGGCCGTCTTGGGCAATGCCTTGACGCAGCGCCCGGCTGAAATCCTGCTCGCTGTAACTCCCAATGCCGGTCAGTTTGTCCGGCGTGATATTGCTGGCATAGATGGCACCCACCGGCGTCATCATCTTCAAGCCACCGGCAAAAGGCTTGCCGCCCGGCGCGGTGTGGCAGGCGGCACAATCCCCGGCGCGCGCCAGATACTCGCCATGTTTAATCTGCGCGGCCACGTCGCTGTCGGCATGGGCAGTCTGCACCAGCCCGTTGATTGCCATGGCGAGCCACAGCCCGTAAGACTTTATGGTTATTTTTCGCGTCATCCGGAGGGTTACTTTGGGTCACAATGAAAGGCTGACATTATGCCGCCGAGCGGGGCGAAAAATCACTCAATTCACGCCACGAATTAAGGCCAGATCGTAACCAAGGGTTTATGGCTGATTTTGAGCATGAAAAAAGCCCGGCGCACGGGCCGGGCTTGGGGGAAAGTCAGGTAAAAATTAGAGTTTGAAGCCCGACACCACGGTTTCCAGTTGCAGGGTTTGCTCCTGCATAGCCTGCGCGGCGGCGGACACCTGCTCCACCAGCGCGGCGTTTTGCTGAGTGGTGTTATCAAGTTGGGTGATCGCCACATTCACCTGCTCAATGCCCAGACTCTGCTCTTGGCTGGAAGACATGATTTCATTCATCAGCGTGGCAACGTTGTTCACCCCGGTCATCAGCTCATCCATGGTGCTGCCCGCCGTGGCGACCAACTGGCTGCCGGAGGTGATATCCGCCACCGAATCCTCAATCAGCTTTTTGATCTCACGGGCCGAAGTGGCGGAACGCTGCGCCAGACTGCGCACTTCGGAGGCTACCACCGCGAATCCACGCCCCTGTTCACCCGCGCGCGCGGCTTCTACCGCGGCATTGAGTGCCAGAATGTTGGTCTGGAAGGCAATGCCGTCAATCACGCTGATGATGTCGACGATTTTCTTCGACGAGTGAGTGATAGACCCCATGGTGTCCACCACTTGGCGCACCACCCGCGTGCCTTTCTCGGCGACGTTGGAGGCATCGCGCGCCAGCTGGTTGGCACTTTCCGCGTTGCCCGCGTTCTGTTTCACCGTGCTGGTCAGCTCTTCCATCGAGGCCGCCGTCTCTTCAATCGAGCTGGCCTGCTCCTCGGTTCGCGCCGAGAGATCTAGGTTACCGCTGGCAATCTGCCTCGACGCCGAGGCAATCGCCAGCGAGCTGTCGCCCACCTGCTTAAGCAGCGACTGGAGGAAGTCGAGGAAGTTGTTGAAGCTGCTATTCACCGCGTTGAACTCAGGGCTACTGCTTTTTGGCAGGCGCTGGGTCAAGTCCGCACCACCGGCCGAAAGCTGGCTGATGTTGCGATTCAGCGCGGCGAGTTGGCGCATAAACAGCTTGATGCCGGCGATCAGTACAATCAACAGCAGCAGAACCATCGGGATCTGCACCAGACCGAGGCTGGCCAGAATGCTATGGGTGCGCTGCAACAGCTGGCTGGTTGGCATGTCGGTGGCGATATACCACGGCCCCTGAATGCGGCTCATAAACAGGGTGTGGCCGGTGCCGTCATTGTCATAATCCGACACCAGATTGCTGCTGTCTTTAATCTGGTCGAGGCTTTTTCTGATCTGCCCGGCCAATGCAGACTGGTCACCCAGCGAAGTCAGCTTCGGCAGCTTTTCATCGCCACTGTGGCTGGTGCCAACAATGGTGCCATCCTGCTGGACGATATAAATCGTGCCGTGGACCTTTTTCTCCATATCAGCCACCAGCTGATTGAAGAAGCCCAGCGTGACGTCGATGGTCGCCACGCCCCACTGGTCAGCGCCTTTGTAAATCGCCATCGCACAGTTGGTGCGCGGCTGGGTGCTGGCATCGTCAAAATAGGCCGGAGCCCAGACACACTGGCCCTTTTCACCTTTCAACGCCCCGACGTACCACGACTGCTCGAAGTAGTTAGGCGACTCCGCGCTGTTCCAGAAGGTGTTTTCCGTCAGCTCATTGCTGCCGTTGCGGGCAAAGAAGGTGCTGAACTTCACTTTGGCCGGGTCGCGCTTGTTGGGCAGAGGCCAAATACCGCCGCCGAACACCGCGCTGTCGCCATACTGATCCACTAATGGCGGCAGAAGTTTGTCGATGGAGGCGCTGTCCATCTGCGCCACGCTCTGGGTAATGCTTCGAACCTGCGACTCAACTTTATTCAGGCGATCGTTGATAGCCACGGCAATATCGTCAACCTGATTGGCGACTTGCGTGCTTTCAGCCTGTTTCAATTTAGGAGAGATAAACACCTGGATGACGATAAGCGTAACGATAACCAGCACAATAAAAAATAAGCTGATCAAGGCGATAAAGCGTGATTGCGTTGTTTTTAACATTTTCGCGGTACTCACAGGCAAAGCAGCGAGAGCGCTGCTTAAGTACTAACGGCATTTTCTGGCGTTTCTTTATGTGCTGTTAGCAGATATATCTTGTAAGTCAGTTTCGTCCTCAGCACACCAGAACATCCTTCGGGCAGCGAAATTTGTTATAAATAGGTTAATTACGTGACAACGCTCACCTTTAGGGAGTGGTAAGCGCATTTTTAAGCAGTGAAAATGCGATTAAAGGCGGTTTTTAAGCAGTTTTTAATGATTTCTCTTAATGTTATCCTTCCTTTCTTAATAGAAAATAAGCCGAACCATTAATCATGGAGTGAACAATGGCGTGCCATTTTGCTAAATGGGTTGCAGCGGAGCCTGAGCCGGATACTCACCGCCTTCCCCCAAACGTACTTTTATCGGCCAGAAGCCTTTCCGAAAAGCAGCGTAAACGTTTTCTCAGTGGCCGCGTGCTGCTGGCCGAAATGATGTTTTACCTGTATGGCATTACCGAACTGCCCGCGATCATTACCCTGCCTAGCGGCCGCCCGAGCTTTGAGTCGCAAAACCTGCCTGATTTCAGTCTGGCTTACGCCGGAACCACGGTGGGGGTGATGTTGAGCAGCGAAGGCAAGGTTGGGCTGGATTTGGAAGTGATCCACGCCCGCAGCGCGTTAATTAATTCGCAGCAACAAGCCCAGCTGTCCGCCGTGGAGCAGACGTGGATCGCGCTGCAAAGCGACCCGGTGGAGTCGGCGCTTCAGCTGTGGTGTATTCGCCAAAGCATGCTGAAGCTGTCCGGGCTGACCGAGCACGGCGAGAAAAGCCTGAGCCTTAACCCGGCGTCGGGCCGCCTGCGTTCTGCCATCACGCCTGAAGCTCAGGTGATGAGCGACATCGACGGCTCTCTGACCTGGGCCTGCGCGCACTCTCCGGCCATTGCCCGCCTGCTGTGCTGGCGATATTCCCCCGAAAGTGGTTTTACGCGCACCCAAACGCTCTCAATTCAACAGCAGCCCCACTCGCCGCATTTCATGAAGTTCACCAGCTTGCCTCCGGCGAAGTAGTTTTTCCCCGCCAACGCGCCGTGCGAATGCTGTCCGGCGCCAGCAATCTGGTCTAGATTTATCCTGAGGCTCATTCAAGCAATTCCCCATAACAGGAGTCATTCATGTCAACGCAACCCCTGAAGTTTGTCACTCTGTTAGGCAGTCTGCGCAAAGGCTCGTACAACGCGATGGTCGCGCGAACACTTCCTAAACTCGCCCCTTCCGGCGTGAGCATTGACGCTTTGCCGTCGATTGGCACCCTGCCGCTGTATGACATGGACGTGCAGCAAGAAGAGGGGTTCCCGGCGGATATTGAAGCCATTGCCGAGCAGATCCGTCAGGCTGATGGCCTGATCATCGTGACGCCGGAGTATAACTACTCGGTACCGGGTGGGTTGAAGAATGCTATCGACTGGCTGTCGCGTCTGCCAAACCAGCCCATCGCAGGCAAACCGGTGCTGATCCAGACCAGCTCAATGGGGCCGATTGGCGGCGCGCGCTGCCAATATCACCTGCGCCAGATTTTGGTGTTCCTCGACGCGCAGGTGATGAACCGTCCTGAGTTTATGGGCGGCGTGATCCAGAACAAAGTGGATGAGCAGACGGGCGAAGTGATTGAGCAAGGCACGCTGGATTTCCTCACCGGCCAGCTCAATGCCTTCGCCGACTTCACGCGTCGCGTCACGGCAAAATAGCGCCAGCGGAAAACCAAAGACAAACGGCCCGTCACTCACATGACGGGCCGTTTTTTTATGCGTCGACGCAGGGATTAGTGGCTATCGACAAACACAATTTTCAGTACGAACAGCAGCGCGACAACCACTACGCACGGGCTGATCTCTTTCCAGCGGCCGGTGCCGACTTTCATCACCACGTAGGAGATAAAGCCTAAGGCGATACCTTCGGTGATGGAGAAGCTGAACGGCATCATGACGGCGGTGACGAAAGCCGGGACAGCCTCGGTGAGGTCATCCCATGTCACGCGCGCCAAGCTTGAGGTCATCAGCACGCCGACGTAAATCAGCGCACCGGCGGCAGCATAGGCTGGCACCATTCCCGCCAGCGGAGAGAGGAAAATCACCAGCAGGAACAGGATACCGGTGACCACCGCAGTCAGGCCGGTGCGGCCACCCACGGAGACGCCGGAGGAGCTTTCGATGTAAGCCGTCACGGAAGAGGTGCCGACAAAAGCCCCGGCAACGGAGCTGATGCTGTCGACGTACAGCGCCTGCTTCATCTGCGGGAATTTGCCTTGCGCATCGGTCAGCCCGGCTTTGTCCGTCACGCCAATCAGGGTGCCTGATGAGTCAAACAGGTTCACCAGCATGAAGGAGAAGATAACCCCCGCCAGCCCGATGTTTAACGAGTTTTTCAGGTCAACTTGGCCAACCACAGAGGTGACACTCGGCGGCATGGAGAAGAAGCCGGTGAAATGTACGTCGCCGATAATAAGACCGATCACCGTCGTCACCACGATAGACACCAGCACGGCGGCGTGGATGTTACGCGAAGCCAGCACGGCAATGATGAAGAAGCCCAAGGCTCCCAGCAGCACGTTGTGCGAGGTCAGGTTGCCGATAGTCACGATGGTGTCCGGGTTCGGCACAATAATGCCGGCGTTTTTCAGCCCCATCATGCCGATAAACAGCCCGATACCGGCCGTGATACCAATCCTCAGGCTGGCCGGGATATTGGCAATCATCCAGTAACGGATGCGGAAAATGGTCAGCAAAAGGAAACCGATTGCGCCCCAGAAAATAGCACCCATGCCGATCTGCCATGAAATGCCCATCGCGCCAACCACGACAAAGGCGAAGAACGCGTTCAGCCCCATCGCAGGTGCCAGCGCCACCGGCAAGTTCGCCACCAGCCCCATCAGGATGCTGCCGAATGCTGCAATCAGGCAGGTTGTCACGAACACAGCTTGTTTATCCATACCGGCCACGCCAAGGATCTGCGGGTTCACGAACACGATATAGACCATGGTCAGGAACGTCGTCAGCCCGGCGATAGTTTCAGTGCGAACGGAAGTGCCGTGCTGCGTCAGTTTAAACAGACGTTCGAACAGGCCCTGTCCGCTGGAGACATTGCTTTGTGGTTTACTCATTGAGTGGGTTCCGAAGAAGGGAAAAAACAGTCGACGGCTATCCTACCCCAAAAAGTGCTTTTTGGATGCCACTCGGTAGGATTTTTTCTGGCACGAAAAGCAGCACATTTTGTCGCGTACAGGATAAAGTTGAGGTCAAAGATCTTAAATTCATGATGCCATGACAAAAATCCCTGCCGGAGGAAATATGTCCGTAAGCCAAAATATTGCCAACTCTCACGCGTCGCCGATCGACTGCGTGCTTTTTGACTGTGACGGCACGCTGGTGGACAGCGAACTGCTGTGCTGCGAAGCCTACGTGGAGATGTTCGCCCACTTTGGCGTCACCGTCTCTTTTGACGAGATGTACAAGACCTACAAAGGCGTCAAACTGTACGAAATCATCGCCATCATCAATAAACAGCACGGGCTGGATGTGCCGAAGGAAGAGATGGAAGTGGTTTTCCGCCAGCACGTGGCGCGGCTGTTTGATAGCAAGCTGACGGCCATCGACGGCGTACACCAGCTGTTAGAGCAGATTCAGGTGCCAATGTGCGTGGTTTCTAACGGCCCGGTGAGCAAGATGCAGCTTTCACTCGGCAAAACCGGCTTGCTGCCGTTTATGGGCGATAACCTGTTCAGCGGCTACGACTTGCAGCGCTGGAAGCCGGACCCGGCGGTGCTGTATAAAGCCGCCGAAGTGATGCAGGTGGACATCAAACGCTGCATTCTGGTGGAAGACTCGGTGGCTGGCGCGCAGGCGGGGATCGCCGCCGGAATTCCGGTGTTTTACTACTGCGCCGACCCGCACAACCCGCCTCTCGACAACCCGCTGGTGACCACTTTCTATGATATGCGCGAACTGCCTGCGCTGTGGCACGCCAAGGGATACGCCATCACGGCGCGCTAGAAAGCAGAAAAGCAAAAGGCCCCGCGATGGGGCCTTTTCATTGGGTTAGCAGAAAGAGAAGCTGTTAGTCTTCTTTCTTCTCTTTTTTGCTGTCAGTCAGCAGCTTGTCCAGCGCGTCGCCGCCCACGTGACGGAAATCCTGACCTTTCACGAAGTAGAAGATGAACTCGCAGATGTTCTGGCAACGGTCACCGATACGCTCGATAGAACGGGCGCAGAACAGCGCGGTCAGCACGCTTGGAATGGTGCGCGGATCTTCCATCATGTAAGTCATTAACTGACGCACAATGCCTTCGTATTCCTGATCGACTTTCTTGTCTTCGCGATAAATACGCACCGCTTCGTCGAGATCCATACGGGCAAAGGCGTCCAGCACGTCATGCAGCATCTGCACAGTGTGGCGGCCCAGAGACTCCAGACTGACTAGCAGCGGCTGATGCAGATGGGAGAACTTCTCCAGCGCCGTGCGGCAGATTTTATCCGCCACGTCACCAATGCGTTCCAGCTCGGAAATGGTTTTGATGATCGCCATCACCAAACGTAAATCGCTGGCGGTCGGCTGGCGTTTCGCGATAATGCGCACGCAAGCTTCGTCGATAGCCACTTCCATCATGTTAACTTTGTCATCGCCTTTGATGACCTGCTGAGCCAACTCGCCATCCTGATTGTGCATGGCGGTAATGGCGTCAGTCAGTTGTTGCTCAACCAGACCGCCCATCGCCAGCACCTGAGTACGGATGTGCTCAAGCTCTGCATTGAACTGGCCGGAAATGTGTTTATTTAAGTTCAGGTTATCCATTTTTCTTACCTCAACCGTAACGGCCAGTGATGTAGTCTTCAGTTTGTTTGCGCGCCGGTGACGTGAACAGCGAGTCGGTGTCGCTGTATTCAATCAATTCACCTAAATACATGAACGCCGTGCGGTCAGAACAACGCGCAGCCTGCTGCATGTTGTGCGTCACGATAACCACGGTGTAGTCCGATTTCAGCTCGGTGATCAGCTCTTCAATGCGGCCGGTAGAGATAGGGTCCAGCGCCGAGCAGGGCTCATCGAGCAGCAGCACGTCAGGGCGAATCGCGATACCGCGCGCAATACACAGACGCTGTTGCTGACCACCAGACAGGCTGTAGCCGCTCTGATGCAGTTTATCTTTGGATTCGTTCCACAGCGCGGCTTTGGTCAATGCCCACTGAACGCGCTCGTCCATGTCGGTGCGAGACAGCTTCTCAAACAGGCGAACGCCGAAGGCGATGTTGTCATAAATCGACATCGGGAATGGCGTTGGCTTCTGGAATACCATGCCGACTTTGGCGCGCAGCAGCGCGATGTCCTGCTTATCTACCAGAATGTTTTCGCCGTCGAGCAGGATCTCACCTTCCGCGCGCTGTTCTGGGTAGAGCTGGTACATTTTGTTGAAGGTACGCAGCAGAGTCGATTTACCGCAGCCGGACGGGCCGATAAAGGCGGTGACTTCATTCTTGGCGATATCCAGGGAGATATTTTTCAGCGCATGGAATTTGCCGTAATAAAAGTTCAGGTCGCGAACCTGGATTTTGCTGTTGGATGCGTCAGTCATTCGACTCATTAAGACATCTCTCTTTTATCTTTCGCGCGCCGCAGCTGCGACGCCGGGTAACTGTGATGGCGGCCGGAGCCACCCTCAATAAATGTAATTTTGCTCTAACTTACTGTTTCTTCTTGGCGAAAATCACACGCGCCAGGATGTTCAGCAGCAGGACGCAGACGGTGATCAGCAACACACCTGCCCAAGCCAGCTCTTGCCACTCGCTAAACGGACTCATCGCGAATTTGAAGATGGTCACTGGCAAGTTGGCAATCGGCTGCATCATGTCGGTGCTCCAGAACTGGTTGGAGAGCGACGTAAACAGCAGCGGCGCGGTTTCACCGGCAATACGGGCAATCGCCAGCAGGATACCGGTCATGATGCCCGACACCGACGCTTTCAGCGTAATGGCAGAAATCATCTTCCACTTTGGCGTCCCCAGCGCGTAAGCCGCTTCACGCAGGCTGTCCGGCACCAGTTTGAGCATGTTTTCCGTGGTACGGATAACAATAGGTATTTGCAGCAATGCCAGTGCAAGTACGCCAGCCCAACCGGAGAAGTGACCCATTTTCGCCACCACAATGGTGTAAACGAACAGGCCGACCACGATTGAAGGCGCGGAGAGCAGAATGTCATTGATGAAGCGAATCACTTCAGCCAGCGGCGATTTACGGCCATATTCAGCCAGATAAACACCCGCCATCACGCCGAGCGGGGTACCAATCACGGTCGCCCACAGGATCAGCAGGCCGCTACCGGCGATGGCGTTAGCCAAACCACCACCCGCGGTGTTTGGCGGAGGGGTGTTTTCGGTGAACAGCGCCAAGGACATGCCGTCGACACCTTTCACTACGGTGGTGAATAAGATCCACACCAGCCAGAACAGGCCGAAGGCCATGGTTGCCATCGACAACAGCAGGGCAACGCGGTTCTTCTGACGGCGCCACGCCTGACGTTTACGGCGTGACTGTAATAAAGCTTCGTTGCTTTGCATTTCCATCGTGGTCATTTAGCGGCCCTCTTTCTTAGCAAGACGCAGAATCATCACTTTGGACAAGGCCAGAACGATGAAGGTGATAACAAACAGAATCAGACCGAGTTCCATCAGCGCCGAGGTGTGCAGGCCAGCTTCGGCTTCGGCAAACTCATTCGCCAACGCGGAGGTAATACTGTTGCCCGGCATATACAGCGAGGCGCTGTCGAGCTGGTAGGTGTTACCGATGATAAAGGTCACCGCCATGGTTTCACCCAGCGCGCGGCCAAGGCCCAGCATGATGCCGCCGATAACGCCGTTTTTGGTGAAAGGCAGCACGATGCGCCAGATAACTTCCCACGTGGTACAGCCGATGCCGTACGCGGACTCTTTCATCATCACCGGCGTCTGCTCAAACACGTCGCGCATTACGGAGGCGATATAAGGGATGATCATGATGGCGAGGATAACGCCCGCGGCCAGAATACCGATACCAAAGCCCGGACCTGCGAACAGGGCACCGACGATGGGAATGCCGGAAAGGACTTCGCCAACCGGAGCCTGGAAATAGGTGGCAAACAGCGGCGCGAAGATAAACAGGCCCCACATGCCGTAAACAATACTGGGGATAGCCGCCAGCAGTTCAATCGCGATCCCCAGCGGGCGGCGCAACCAGTTAGGTGCCAGCTCGGTGAGGAACAGTGCGATACCAAAGCTGACCGGAACGGCAATCAGCAAGGCAATAATCGAGGTAACAACCGTGCCGTAAATTGGCACCAGTGCGCCGAATTGTTCGTTCGGGGCGTCCCAGGTTTTCGACCACAGGAAAGAGAAACCAAATTTCTCGATGCTTGGTAATGAGGCAATAAACAGCGAGACGATAATACCGCCCAGCAGCAATAGCACAATCAGCGCTGCCAGCTTAACTAGCGCGCCGAAGATGATGTCACCGTTTTTACTTGGTGCTTTGATAGACGGCTTGTATTCAGCCATACCACTCTCTTCTTGTTCAGATTTAATTCCCTCTCCGGACGGAGAGGGAATGAGGCAGAAGACCTGTACTCTAACTCAAAATCATTTAAGTTCCATCAAGGCGACCAACGCCGAGACAACTTAAAGATGATTGATTAGTAAAGAGCTTTACCGCTGCTGTCTTTGATATTGGATTTCCATGCTGCGCGAACTTGTTCAACAACAGATTCTGGCAGAGTGGCGTAATCCAAATCAGTAGTCAGCTTGCCGCCGTTTTTGTAAGACCAGTCAAAGAACTTCAGCACTTCAGCGCCGTTGGCTGCGTTAGCCTGCTCTTTGTAAACCAGAATGAAGGTGGTAGAGCTGATTGGCCACGCGTTGTCGCCTTTCTGGTTAGTCAGGTCCTGAGCGAAGGTTTTCTTCCAGTCAGCGCCTTTAGCTGCCGCGCTGAAAGAAGCTTCAGTTGGGCTGATTGACTTGCCGTCTGCATCCACCAGCTTGGTGTATGCCAGATTGTTTTGTTTAGCGTAAGCGTATTCAACATAACCGATTGAGCCCGGCAGACGTTGAACGAAAGCGGCAACGCCGTCGTTACCCTTGCCGCCCAGACCGACAGGCCAGTTTACCGTTGAACCTGCGCCAATCTTGTCTTTCCACTCAGAGCTAACTTTAGTCAGGTAGCTGGTGAACACGAAAGAGGTACCTGAACCGTCAGCACGGCGCACGACCGCGATGTTGGTGTCTGGCAGTTTCACGCCTGGGTTCAGCTTAGTGATTGCCGCGTCATTCCATTTTTTGATTTTGCCCAGATAGATATCACCCAGCGTTGCGCCATCCAGCGTCAACTGACCAGATTTGATGCCCGGGATGTTAACAGCCAGTACCACGCCACCGATCACGGTTGGGAATTGGAACAGACCGTTCTTTTGCAGATCTTCTTCTTTCATTGGCGCATCAGATGCACCGAAGTCGACAGTTTTAGCGATGATTTGCTTAACGCCGCCGGAAGAGCCGATACCCTGATAGTTAACCTGGTTGCCAGTGGCTTTTTGGTAAGCATCAGCCCATTTGGCATATACAGGTGCAGGGAAGGTGCCGCCAGCGCCAGTCAAGTTACTAGCAGCGAAAGCAGACATTGCTGTGAGGGAGAAAGTCGCTGCCACAATACCGGCGACGGTGTTACGCATCAATTTCATGTTCCACTCCTAGTGGTTTCTTATTTGTTCGATCTTGGGTTCGACCCAGCTCGAGGCTACTTAAAGTGTTTGGCACAGGAGGAAAATAGGACAGTTTGGTGACAGTAAAATGTACGTTATATGACAGTTTTATGACAAAGGTCACAAAATAGCCGATGCGGGCAAGTTCTGGAGATTTGAAGAGTAAAAAGCCGACCCGGAGGTCGGCTTAAGCTGTCACATAACAGTAATACCCTAAATCATTCACGTTGTATCAAGGCGGCAACTGAATGAACCCCGGGAGCTTACATCAGTAAGTGACCGGGGTGAGTGCAGGCAGCCAACACCGAGACAGCGCGAAGGATGAAGGGTATTTATTCGACGGTGACAGACTTCGCTAGATTACGTGGCTGATCGACGTCGGTACCTTTGATCAGTGCAACATAGTAGGAAAGCAGCTGTAACGGCACGGTGTAGAAAATGGGGGCGACAATTTCTTCGACGTGTGGCAGTTGGATAATCTTCATGCCGTCTGAGTCGGTGAAACCCGCATCTTGATCGGCGAAGACGTACAACAAGCCGCCGCGCGCACGCACTTCTTCAATGTTCGACTTCAGCTTTTCCAGCAATTCGTTGTTAGGTGCCACCACGATAACCGGCATATCCGCATCAATCAGCGCCAGCGGGCCGTGTTTCAACTCACCCGCAGCATAAGCTTCAGCGTGAATATAAGAGATCTCTTTCAGCTTCAGCGCACCTTCCATCGCGATTGGATATTGGTCGCCACGGCCCAAGAACAGGGCGTGATGCTTGTCAGAGAAACCTTCAGCCAGTGTTTCGATGGTTTTATCCAGCGACAGCATCTGTTCGATACGCGCAGGTAATGCCTGCAACGCGTGAACGATGTCGTGCTCGACCTGTGCGTCCATCCCTTTCAGGCGGCCCATGCGCGCCACCAGCATCAGCAGAACGGTCAACTGGGTGGTGAAAGCTTTGGTCGATGCCACGCCGATTTCGGTGCCAGCTTTGGTCATTAGCGCCAAGTCAGACTCACGAACCAAAGAAGAACCCGCCACGTTACACACGGCCAGCGAGCCCAGATAACCCAGCTCTTTGGACAGGCGCAGCGCTGCCAGCGTGTCGGCCGTCTCGCCGGATTGCGACAGGGTGATGATCAGGCTGTTCGGGCGCACGGCGGATTTGCGGTAGCGGAATTCAGAGGCGATTTCGACATCGCAAGGCATACCGGCCAGAGATTCAAACCAGTAGCGCGCCACCATGCCGGAATTGTAAGAAGTACCACAGGCAATGATCTGCACATGCTGCACGCGAGACAAGATCTCGTCGGCTTTTTCGCCCAGCTCGCTCAGATTCACCTGACCGTGGCTGAAACGGCCTTCCAGCGTGTTTTTAATCGCCAGAGGCTGCTCGTAGATCTCTTTTTGCATGTAGTGGCGGAATACACCTTTATCACCGGCGTCATACTGCACATTAGATTCGATTTCTGCGCGACTTACCGCGTGGCCCTTGCTGTCAAAGACGTTAACCGCGCGGCGGGTAATTTCTGCCACGTCGCCTTCTTCAAGGAACATAAAGCGGCGAGTCACAGGCAGCAGGGCAAGCTGGTCAGACGCGATGAAGTTTTCACCCACGCCCAGACCAATCACCAGCGGGCTACCAGAGCGCGCGGCTACCAGCACGGACGGATCGCGACGGTCCATCACCACGGTGCCATAAGCGCCACGCAGTTGAGGAATAACGCGCTGAACCACTTCCAGCAGCGTACCGCCCTGCAATTGCTCCCAATGAACCAAGTGAGCAATAACTTCAGTATCTGTTTCAGAATCAAAGCGATAACCGCGTTCAATTAACAGAGCACGCAGAGGTTCGTGGTTTTCGATAATACCGTTATGCACTACCGCAATATAATCAGACACATGCGGGTGGGCATTCGCTTCAGAAGGCTCGCCATGGGTCGCCCAGCGGGTGTGCGCAATACCGGTGCCGCCGCTCAGAGGCGTTTCCGCCAGAGCATCAGCCAGCATTTGCACTTTACCTACGCGACGCAGACGGTTCAGCTTGCCATCGGCATCGACCACTGCCAGACCCGCTGAGTCATAACCGCGATACTCGAGGCGGCGTAAACCTTCTAACAGAATTTCAGCAATATCACGTTGCGCTACTGCGCCAACAATTCCACACATCAGTTTTATTCCTATTTAAAGCCTGTTCACAGACCTTATTTTTGTCGCCTGACCTGATTGATATCCGGATTTTTTCCGGGTTCCCCGAGCCTTGTAGAAGTTGGGGATTATTATGTTTTGGTCTGCATTTCCCGAGAAAACACAGACCAAAACACAACTCTGGTATCAGAAAAACACGCCGAAACGTGCCTTTCTGAATTAACTATAGCGGTTAAACGCGTTACTTCTTCTTCACCGGACGTTGCCAGTCAGGCTTATGCACCTGCTGTACGCGGCTGATAACCAAACCGTTTTCTGGCACGTCGCGAGTCACCGTGGTGCCTGCGGCGATAGTCACGTTGTTGCCAACGCTAACCGGCGCCACCAGCTGGGTGTCTGAGCCAACAAAGACGTCGTTGCCAATCACCGTTTTAAACTTGTTCACGCCGTCGTAGTTGCAGGTAATGGTACCCGCGCCAATATTCACGTTGTCGCCAATCTCAGCGTCGCCAAGATAAGAGAGGTGACCGGCCTTCGAGCCTTTGCCCAGTCGCGCTTTTTTGATTTCGACGAAGTTACCGACGTGCGCGCCCTGCGCCAGCTCGGCACCCGGACGAAGACGGGCGAATGGCCCCACGGTACATTCAGCTTCCAACACGGCGTTTTCGAACACGCTGTACGGGCTGATTTCGCAGTCATCGCCAATCACGCAGTTCTTCAGCACGCAGCTCGCGCCGATTTTCACGCGATCGCCAAGCTTAACGTTGCCTTCAATGATCACGTTGGCGTCGATCTGCACGTCAATGCCGTGCGACAGCTCGCCGCGCAAATCGAAGCGCGATGGATCTAACAGCATCACGCCCGCCAGCAACAGGCGCTCGGCCTGCTCACTCTGGTAAACGCGCTCAAGGCGGGAGAGCTGAAGGCGGTTGTTGACGCCATCAACTTCGCTATTACGCGCTGGGTGAACCGTGGCAATCTGATGCCCTTCGGCATGGGCCATGGCAATAATGTCGGTGATGTAATATTCGCCCTGAGCATTATTGTTATTGAGTTGCCCCAGCCAGCGTTTGAACGATGCGCCGTCAGCCACCAGAATACCGGTATTAATTTCTTTGATTTTCAACTGTTCGGCGTTGGAGTCTTTCTGCTCAACGATGCCCGTTACCGTGCCATTTTCACGCACGATGCGGCCATAGCCCGTTGGATCATCCAGCACCACGGTAAGTAAACCAATGCCACCTTCCGGTTTGGCTTTCAGCAGCTTATCCAGCGTTTCAACAGAAATCAGCGGGACATCGCCATACAGCATCAACACGTTTTCATCATCGGCAAAGTGCGGCGCGGCTTGCTGCATTGCATGCCCGGTGCCCAGCTGCTCGGCTTGAAGTACCCAGTTCAGCCCCTCTTCGGCCAGCGACTGTTTCAGCAAATCGCCACCGTGGCCATAAACCAGATGAACATTATTGGCACCTAAACGGGTCGCAGCATCGATAACGTGCTGAACCATCGGCTTACCAGCCAGAGGATGAAGAACTTTAGGAAGGTTGGAGTACATGCGAGTCCCCTTGCCTGCGGCAAGGATCACAACACTCAATGCGCTGTTAGACATAGGTAACCTGACAAATCCAATTTGAGGGACAAAAGTAACCTGTTAAGTAACAGAATTACTACATATTTCGCTTTGAAAAATGCCTACAAGCCGCAGCCCGCAAGGCCTGAGCATTGTATAGCCAATACTATGGAAATCGACGATTAAAGTGGCTGCTTTACGCATTAGTATTCCATTTAATGCCGGGCGTTGTCATAAGAATAAGATGCAAAATTGCCCTTATTTATTGCCCAAAAAAAAGATAGCCAAAAAAAAGCGACCCGAAGGTCGCCTTTTCAACTGATGTTGTTACATCGCTTTTCTGGTCAATTCGATTACGCGAAGTTTCGCGATCGCTTTAGCCAGTTCCGCAGACGCCTGAGCGTAGTCGACGTCGCCGTGAGAACCACTGATGTGTTCTTCCGCTTTACGCTTAGCTTCAAGCGCTCGCGCTTCGTCGAGGTCTTGCCCACGGATTGCAGTGTCAGCCAACACGGTCGTTGCGCTCGGTTGCACCTCAAGGATGCCACCCGAGAGATAGATATACTCTTCTTCACCGTGTTCTTTAACAATGCGCACCATACCAGGCTTGATGGCGGTGAGCAGCGGAGCATGCCCCGGGAAAATACCCAGTTCGCCTTCGCTACCCGTCACCTGGATCTTTTGTACCATGCCAGAAAACATTCTCTTTTCCGCACTGACAACATCCAGATGGTAAGCTTTTTCAGCCATGTCATCCTCTCTCACAACAAGCTAGCGTTACAGTTTCTTGGCTTTTTCCACTGCTTCTTCAATGGTGCCAACCATGTAGAACGCTTGTTCCGGCAGGTGATCGTAGTCGCCGTCCATAATGCCTTTGAAACCACGGATGGTATCTTTCAGCGATACGAACTTGCCCGGAGAACCGGTGAAGACTTCGGCCACGAAGAACGGCTGGGACAGGAAGCGCTGAATCTTACGCGCACGGGATACAACCAGCTTGTCGTCTTCTGACAGCTCGTCCATACCCAGAATCGCGATGATGTCTTTCAGTTCCTGGTAACGTTGCAGAATAGACTGCACGCCACGAGCCACATCATAGTGTTCCTGACCAACAACCAGTGGATCCAGCTGACGGCTGGTAGAATCCAGTGGGTCAACCGCTGGGTAGATACCCAGTGACGCGATCTGACGGCTCAGTACCACGGTCGCATCCAAGTGGGCGAAGGTGGTGGCTGGAGATGGGTCAGTCAAGTCATCCGCAGGAACGTAAACGGCCTGAACGGAGGTGATAGAACCACTTTTGGTAGAGGTGATACGCTCTTGCAGAGCACCCATCTCTTCCGCCAGCGTTGGCTGATAACCTACCGCCGATGGCATACGGCCCAGAAGTGCGGACACTTCGGTACCTGCCAGGGTGTAACGGTAAATGTTGTCAACGAACAGCAGTACGTCACGACCTTCATCACGGAATTTCTCCGCCATGGTCAGGCCGGTCAGTGCAACGCGCAGACGGTTACCTGGTGGCTCATTCATCTGACCATAGACCAGGGAAACTTTGTCGATAACGTTGGAGTCAGTCATTTCGTGGTAGAAGTCGTTACCCTCACGAGTACGCTCACCCACGCCTGCAAACACTGAGTAACCGGAGTGCTCGATCGCGATGTTACGGATCAGCTCCATCATGTTTACAGTTTTACCAACACCCGCACCACCGAACAGACCGACTTTACCGCCCTTAGCGAACGGACACATCAGGTCCATAACTTTGATACCGGTTTCCAGCAATTCTTGGGAGTTAGCCAGCTCTTCATAAGAAGGCGCTGGACGGTGAATTGCACGACGTTCTTCTTCGCCGATTTCACCTTTCATGTCGATTGGTTCACCCAATACGTTCATGATACGACCCAGAGTCGCTTTACCAACCGGAACTTCAATTGGGTGTTCCAGGTTGTTCACTTTCAGACCGCGACGAAGGCCGTCTGAGGTACCCATTGCGATACAACGAACAACGCCGCCGCCTAACTGTTGCTGAACTTCCAGAACCAGTTTGGAGGCACCGTTTTCTACCTCAAGAGCATTGTACACGTTCGGTACTGCATCCTGAGGGAACTCGACGTCCACCACGGCGCCGATTACCTGGATAATCTTTCCAGTAGCCATCTTGAATCCTCTACGTAATTCGTAAACCTAGCTTAAACCGCGGAGGCTCCCCCGACGATCTCGGTGAGTTCCTGAGTGATGCTGGCCTGACGAGCTTTGTTGTATACCAACTGCAGCTCTTTGATCAGGCTGCCGCCGTTATCGGTTGCGGCTTTCATCGCTACCATTCGCGCGGCCTGTTCGCTGGCCAGGTTTTCTACGACGCCCTGATAAACCTGAGATTCCACATAGCGACGCAGGAGGGTATCCAGCAGTGCTTTAGGATCTGGCTCATACAGGTAATCCCAGGATTTCTTCGCCAGTTCGCCATCTTCTGCCGGAGGCAGAGGCAACAGCTGAACGATGCGTGGTTCCTGAGACATGGTATTGACGAATTTGTTGCTAACAACGCATAACTTGTCTAAACGACCTTCATCGTAAGCCTGCAACATCACTTTTACCGGTCCGATAAGTTCTGACAGAGAAGGGTTATCCCCCATGCCAGTCACTTGAGCAACAACGTTGCCACCTACGGAACCGAAGAAAGAGGCTGCTTTGGAACCGATCAGGGCTAAGTCAACCTCAACGCCTTTCTCGGACCAGCCTTTCATCTCTGCCAGCAGTTTTTTGAACAAGTTAATGTTCAAGCCGCCACAAAGACCACGGTCGGTAGACACCACCAGATACCCAACGCGCTTAATTTCACGCTCATCCAGGTACGGGTGCTTATATTCCAGATTACCTAACGCGAGGTGACCGATCACTTCACGAATGGTTTCTGCATAAGGACGGCTGGCCGCCATGCGATCCTGCGTTTTACGCATTTTGGAGGCGGCGACCATCTCCATCGCTTTAGTGATCTTTTGCGTGTTTTGCACGCTGCTGATCTTACTACGTATCTCTTTTCCGCCGGCCATCTCTGCTTCTCCTCATTACCAAACGGCCTGCTGCTGGTCTGCTAAAGCAGGGCAGCAGGGCCGCTTAGTGTTACCAGGACTGGGTTGCTTTGAAGGTATCGAGGATATTTTTGAATTTCCCCTCGATCTCATCGTTGTACGCACCAGTTTGGTTGATTTGTTGCAGAAGCTCTGCGTGCTCGCGGTCAGCGTAAGCCAACAGCGCAGCTTCAAAGCTACCGACTTTAGACAATTCAACGTCTTCCAGGTAACCACGTTCTGCTGCGAAGATAATCAGTGACTGCGCTACGATTGACATCGGCGCGTACTGTTTCTGTTTCAGCAATTCAGTCACTTTCTGACCGTGGTTCAACTGTTTACGCGTTGCTTCATCCAGATCGGATGCAAACTGGGAGAACGCAGCCAGTTCACGATACTGTGCCAACGCGGTACGAATACCACCGGACAGTTTCTTCATGATCTTGGTCTGAGCTGCACCACCAACACGGGATACGGAAATCCCTGGGTTTACCGCAGGACGGATACCGGCGTTGAACAGGTTTGATTCCAGGAAGATCTGACCATCAGTAATCGAGATTACGTTGGTTGGAACGAACGCTGAAACGTCGCCCGCTTGCGTTTCGATGATTGGAAGCGCAGTCAGGGAACCAGTTTTGCCTTTCACTTCACCCTTGGTGAATGCTTCAACGTACTCGGCGTTAACACGCGCAGCACGCTCCAGCAGACGGGAGTGGAGATAGAAAACGTCGCCTGGGTAAGCTTCACGACCTGGTGGACGACGAAGCAGCAGGGAAATCTGACGGTAAGCAACAGCCTGTTTAGACAGGTCATCATAAACGATCAGTGCGTCTTCACCGCGGTCACGGAAGTATTCACCCATTGCGCAACCGGAGTACGGTGCCAGATATTGCAGTGCAGCAGATTCTGATGCAGTCGCAACAACAACGATGGTGTTTTCCAGTGCGCCGTGCTCTTCCAGTTTACGAACCACGTTAGAAATGGTGGACGCTTTCTGGCCGATAGCCACATAGATACATTTGATGCCGGAATCGCGCTGGTTGATGATCGCATCAATTGCCAGAGCAGTTTTACCGGTTTGACGGTCACCGATGACCAATTCACGCTGACCACGACCGATTGGGATCATGGCATCAACGGATTTGTAGCCTGTCTGCACAGGTTGGTCTACGGATTGACGTTCGATAACGCCTGGTGCGATAGCTTCAACAGCTGAGAAGCCGTCGTGTTCTACCGGACCTTTACCGTCGATTGGCGCACCCAGGGTGTTAACAACGCGACCCAGCAGGCCACGGCCAACTGGAACTTCCAGGATACGGCCAGTACATTTAACTTTCATACCTTCGGCGAGGTCAGCGTAAGGGCCCATTACAACGGCACCTACAGAGTCGCGCTCCAGGTTCAGGGCGATAGCGTAACGGTTACCCGGCAACGCAATCATTTCGCCTTGCATGACATCGGCTAAGCCGTGCACGCGGATGATCCCGTCACTGACGGAAACGATAGTACCTTCATTGTGAGCTTCGCTCACCACATTGAACTGAGCAATGCGCTGCTTGATCAGTTCGCTGATTTCGGTGGAATTCAGTTGCATGCTCCAGTCCCCTTAAGACTGCAAGACGTCTGCCAGGCGTTCAAGACGACTGCGAACGCTGCCATCAATCACCATATCACCTGCACGGATTACGACACCGGCAAGAACAGACTTGTCAATTTTGCAATTCAGCTTAACTTTGCGAGACAGACGTTTTTCCATCGCAGCAGCAATCTTAGCCTGCTGATCTTCGGACAGTGGAGTTGCTGAAGTAACTTCTACTTCGGCAATGGCCTCTAAAGAGGCACGCAGTTCGATGAACTGTTGCAGCACTTCCGGAAGAACGCGTAAACGTCCATTTTCAGCCATAACCTTAATCAGATTTTGGCCTGCGTCGTCGAGTTGTTCACCACATACCGCGATAAACGTTTGAGACAGAGTTTCTGGTGCTAAAGCCCCGGAAAGCAGTTCTTCAATTTGTTCATTGCGTGTGACTTCAGCCGTGAACGCCAGCATGGACTGCCAGCGATCTAAGCTTTGGTGCTCAACGGCAAAGTCAAAAGCTGCTTTGGCGTAGGGGCGAGCTACAGTTACAAATTCAGACATCAGCCCCTCCCTCCTTACAGTTCAGCGACCAGTTTATCAACGATGTCGCTGTTAGCAGCTTCATCCACGGAACGTTCGATGATCTTCTCGGCGCCAGCAATGGCCAAAATCCCGACTTGCTTACGCAACTCTTCACGGGCGCGTTGGCGTTCGGCGTCGATCTCTGCCTTAGCTTGCGTCACGATCTTGTTACGTTCCTGCTCGGCTTCGGCTTTCGCTTCGTCGACGATCTGCGATTTACGCTTGTTCGCCTGTTCGATGATTACCTGAGCTTCAGCTTTAGCTTTTTTCAGTTGGTCGGTCGCATCGGCTTGCGCTAAGTCCAGCTCTTTTTTTGCACGTTCTGCGGAAGACAAACCTTCAGAAATCTCTTTCTGACGTTTTTCGATGGCAGCCATAATTGGCGGCCATACGTACTTCATGCAGAACCAGACAAACAGGACAAACGCGATAGCCTGGCCGAGGATTGTTGCGTTAAGATTCACAGCACAATGCCTCTTTCAAAGTGAATTATTTGATGTAGTTCGAATAACAGTGAGCGAGCTCAGTGTTACGCGACAGCAAACATCACGTACAGACCCAGACCAACAGCAATCATTGGGATTGCATCGACCAGACCCATAACGATAAAGAACTGTGTACGCAACAGAGGGATCAGGTCAGGCTGACGTGCAGCACCTTCCAAGAATTTACCACCCAAGATGCCGATACCGATTGCAGCACCGATTGCCGCCAGGCCCATCATCAATGCGGCAGCCATGTACAGCAGATCCATACTCAGGTTTTCCATGACAGTCTCCAGTTTGTTTCAGTTAAAACGCAGTAGTGTTGAAAGAAAATCAGTGTTTTTCAGATGCCATCGAGAGATAGACAATCGTCAGAACCATGAAAATAAAAGCTTGCAGCGTAATGATCAGGATGTGGAAAATGGCCCAAGGCACACTCAGAATCCACTGTGACCACCACGGCAGCAGGCCAGCAATAAGGATGAAGATCAACTCACCCGCATACATATTGCCAAACAGTCGCAGACCCAGTGAAACTGGTTTGGACAGCAGGCTGACACCTTCAAGAATCAGGTTAATCGGAATGAAAACCGGATGATTGAATGGCTGCATTGTCAGTTCCTTAACGAAACCGCCAACACCTTTCATCTTAATGCTATAGAAAAGAATCAGAATGAATACGCCAAGCGCCATAGACAACGTGATGTTCACGTCGGCCGTTGGTACAACACGCAGAGCAGGCAAACCAAGAACCTTTTCACCAATAAATGGCAGCAGGTCGATTGGCAGCAAATCCATCAGGTTCATCATAAACACCCAGACGAATACAGTCAGAGCCAAAGGGGCAATGACCTTGCTTTTGCCGTGATACATGTCACGCACATTGCTATCGACGAAACCAACAATCAGCTCAATGGCTGTTTGCAGTTTTCCTGGGACACCACTGGTGGCCTTTTTAGCGACGCGATGGAAAATAACCAGAAAGAGTACCCCGAGGACCACGGAGAAAAACATCGAATCGATGTTAATCGACCAGAATCCCGTCCCTACCTGAAGCTGTGTCAGATGGTGACCGATATACTCTTGTGGAGTAGAGATTTCTCCTGATGCAGACATGATGCCTCTTACCCTTTAGTAGTTAAGTACGGTAACTGTTAATGACGGCCGGTGCTAAAATCTGAGTCATCAACACCGATAAATAAGCCAAACCAAGCGGAGCAAAAACCGCCTTAAACAGGCCCAGCGCGATAATCATCAAGATAATCGTTATCAGAACCTTCAGCGCTTCTCCGATGGCAAAAGTCCAGGCAACTCGTCCAGAAACCGCTGTTTGCCCCTGCTGACGCATTGCGAAAAGCGTGAACAATACATTCGGTAGCCATGCGGCCATTCCGCCCATTAAGCCGGAGGTGGTCCACGTCAGGCTTTTAAAGCCAAATGCAGCACTGAGCAGAACAAAGGTCAGTAACTGCAGTATTAACAGCTTTCTGGCCACCTTCGCGCCGTTCTTGCTGTACAAAATACCTGATACAGACATGACGTTTGTTCTCTCCGTACTAAGTACCTAGCTGGAGGTATGCTGAGTGCCGTATATCATAGCCTTTACGGTTTTGAGTCAAGCAGCAAAAAACGAGCAAATTATACGGGCCACTCAAACGAATTCAATGGATAAGTAGCGAAAAGGTGAACAATTATTTAAATTTTAAGCTTTAAGGCTATTTTCATAAGCAAACTATCGTCGTAAATGACCTTTTATCATTTGTACGAGTATTCCAGTGCTTAACAAAGAAGCGTGCGTTGGATCACACAATTGCTATTTTCATCAGCTAATACAGCAACGGTAACGTGAAACCTTAGCTATTCTGGCCTTTTAAAAGTAATAAAAATCAATGAGATGATTAATTTTCGGTCTTTATTAAAACGGAATGCAAAATAACTGCACTTCCGTGAAACAATAACCCAACAAATAACAACAATTTCATTACATGAGTTTTATCTTAGCCAGAGCCAAATTTTATTTTCAACCGTAACTATTTCCTGCCTGATTAGATCTGAAAGGTCATCCAACTGCTATCAGAGTGTAAAAATGAGGTAAAACTCGAACTGGCTGCTTTAATTTAATTAGCCTGCTTATTTTACCTTTCATACACATTTGAAATTTTGACGATTTATTGACTCATCGCAAATTTAGTTTGCCTTAAGGATAACTAAATGGCGCTCTCCCTCGAGTTCAGGCACCTTCAATTTGACGATCTCTTCCAACGTGACGCCATCAGGTAGAGAGTCTAGTTCATCATCGGGACGAACGCCTTTCAGCGCGTAAAAACGCCCCTGCCCTTTCGCTGGCAAGTGGTGACACCACGACAGCATATCTTGCAGCGAGGCGAAGGCGCGGCTAATCACGCCGTCAAACGGCGGCTCAGGGATAAACTCTTCCACGCGGCTCTGTACCGGCTCGACGTTAGTCAGCCCCAGCTCGTGTTGCACCTGACGCAAGAAACGCACGCGCTTGCCGAGGCTGTCGAGCAGGGTGAAGTGAGAGTCTGGGCGAACAATAGCCAGCGGGATGCCCGGCAGGCCCGGTCCCGTGCCGACGTCAATAAAACGCGAGCCGGTCAGGTGCTTGTTCACCACGATGCTGTCCATGATATGGCGAACCAGCATCTGCATTGGGTCACGAACCGAGGTCAGGTTGTAGGCCTTATTCCACTTGTGCAGCATGTTGACATAGGCCACTAACTGCTGTTTTTGCTGATCGGGTAACGATAATCCAGCCGCAGCCAGCAGCGAGTCTAATTTCTTATGCACAATGAGGTCCTCTGACAAAAGCTATGTCCGTTCGAATTGGGGAAGAATGATAAAACAGCTGGTGAAGCGGGAAAAGCGAGATTTGGCCGCCAGAATGAAATCATCCGGCGGCCAGAACGAGAGGAAATTAAGCGCTACGGCGCAGCAGACCCTGTTTTTTCAACCAGATAAGCAGAATCGAGATGGCCGCCGGTGTGATACCGGAAATACGGGTTGCCTGACCGATCGACGTCGGTTTGTGATCGTTAAGCTTGGCGATCACTTCGTTCGATAAGCCATTCACCTGACGATAATCGAGATCCAGTGGCAACAGGGTGTTCTCGTTGCGCTGCTGTTTTTCGATCTCATCTTGCTGGCGAGCGATATAGCCTTCGTATTTAACCTGAATTTCAACCTGCTCGGCAGCCTGAGCGTCCGGCACCGAAGGGCCAAACGGCGCGAGGCTGGTCAGCAGCTCGTAAGTCATCTCTGGGCGACGCAGCAACTCTTCGGCACTGGCTTCTTTCGACAGCGGCGCGGACAGATTCGCGTTAACCAGTTCAACTTGCTCAGACCGCGGATTCACCCAGATACCGCGCAGGCGCTGGCGTTCGAGCTCGATCATCTCTAGTTTCTGGTTGAAGCGTGCCCAGCGAGCATCGTCAACCAAGCCAAGTTCACGGCCTTTTTCAGTCAGGCGCAAATCAGCATTGTCTTCACGCAGCATCAGGCGATATTCAGCGCGCGAGGTAAACATGCGGTACGGCTCTTTGGTACCCAAGGTGCAGAGGTCGTCGACCAACACGCCAAGGTAAGCCTGATCGCGACGCGGTGCCCAACCTTCTTGCTCGAAGGCGTAGCGCGCGGCGTTCATACCTGCCAGCAAGCCCTGTGCGGCAGCTTCTTCGTAGCCGGTGGTGCCGTTGATCTGTCCGGCAAAGAACAGGCCCGGAATGAATTTGCTTTCCAGCGTCGGTTTCAAATCACGCGGATCGAAGAAATCGTATTCGATGGCATAGCCCGGACGCACGATAACGGCATTCTCCAGACCCTGCATGGAGCGGACGATCTGCATCTGCACGTCAAACGGCAGGCTGGTAGAGATACCGTTTGGATAGACTTCGTTGCTGGTCAGCCCTTCAGGCTCAAGGAAGATCTGATGGGAGTTACGATCGGCGAAGCGCATCACCTTGTCTTCGATCGACGGGCAGTAGCGCGGGCCGATCCCTTCGATGATCCCGGCGTACATTGGGCTGCGATCCAAATTATTGCGGATCACATCATGGGTTTTCTCATTGGTGTAGGTCATGTAGCAAGGGATCTGGCGCGGATGCTGTGCCGCGTTGCCCATGAATGAGAAGACCGGAGCCGGGTTGTCACCGTGCTGAGGCGCTAATGCACTGAAGTCGATAGAGCGCGCGTCGATACGCGGAGGCGTACCGGTTTTAAGGCGATTTACCCGCAGAGGCAGTTCACGCAGGCGCTGTGACAAGGAGATCGCTGGTGGATCACCGGCACGGCCGCCGCTGTAGTTCTCCAGACCGATATGGATTTTCCCATCAAGGAAAGTCCCCACGGTCAAGACAACAGATTTGGCGCGGAATTTAAGCCCCATTTTGGTCACGGCGCCCACCACTGTGCCATTCTCAACAATCAAATCTTCAACAGACTGTTGGAAGATCATCAGGTTTGGCTGGTTTTCCAGTGCTGTACGAACCGCTTGGCGATACAAGACGCGGTCTGCCTGAGCACGTGTGGCTCGAACGGCCGGACCTTTACTCGCGTTTAGTATCCTAAACTGAATCCCCGCATGATCGATGGCCGTTGCCATCAAACCGCCCAGTGCGTCCACTTCTTTAACCAGATGTCCTTTCCCGATCCCACCAATCGCTGGGTTACACGACATTTGTCCTAGCGTGTCGATATTGTGGGTCAATAACAGGGTTTGACGTCCCATTCTGGCTGAAGCCATAGCGGCTTCGGTGCCTGCATGGCCACCACCGATGATGATGACGTCAAATTGTTCCGGATAAAACATGGTACTGCACCTCGGAGTTCATGCGATGAAAGGGTGTGTGGTGTTGGGAGGAGGGATTCTACTCAAGTTTTGAGGTTCCACAAGTCCCGGGGGATCGTCACTAATTAAAAGAAGATCTTTTTTATTTAAAGATCTCTTATTAATACTTCTATTAGGATCACGATCCTCTGTGCATAAGTCTTTATTGTCGAATAAGATCAACAAGCTAAGCACGATCGAATGCTGTGAATGATCGGTGATCCTGTTCAGTATAAGCTGGGATCAGAATAGAGAGTTATGCACAGCATGAAATGCGACCTAAGGTTGTTAGAGGGATAACTACCGGTTTTACCCTGCTTTACAGCCTAGTTATCCACATCTGATCGCTGAATATTTACACTTATTTGAGCAAATTAATCCAATTGATCACCCAAATCTCAGCGGGATCTTCAGGAATTTCATGTTGGGTCACATCGATTTCCATGCGATCGCCAATTCTTTTTGCGCCCAAAGCAGTCAGTTTTTGATCCAATGATCGGATCGCGCCACAGAAAGTGTCGTATTCACTGCTGCCAAGACCCAATGCCCCGAACTGTACTTTAGACAGATCCGGCTGCTGTTCTTCAAGCTGTTCCAGGAAAGGCTGAAGGTTGTCAGGAAGTTCACCTGCACCATGTGTTGAACACACCACCAGCCAAATACCTTCGGCCGGGACTTCATACAGCTCTGGACCATGCAATGTCTGAGTACTAAAACCGGCTTCTTCCAGCTTTTCTGCAACATGTTCCGCTACATATTCGGCACTGCCAAGCGTACTGCCACTGATCAGGGTAATGGTAGACATAATGCTCTCACCTGATAAAAGAAACGACATTGTACGCTGTGAATCAGCTGGGATCTACCTGTGGATAATAGGGGTATATAAATTAGGTCTTATGGCTTGATGGTGCGCATAATGGGGTTCTGCAAGGAGATCAGTGTCTCCGTTGACTGAATCTCATCAATGGTCTGGATCTTGTTGATAAGTACGTGTTGCAGAGAATCAATCGAGCGGCACATGATCTTTATAAAGATGCTGTAGTGGCCGGTGGTGTAATAGGCTTCAACCACCTCTTCGATGCTTTCGAGCTTGGTCAGCGCTGAAGGGTAGTCTTTGGCGCTCTTGAGGATAATGCCGATAAAGCAGCAGACGTCGTACCCCAGCTGCTTAGGGCTGACGGTAATATTGGCGCCAGTGATGATCCCCGCCTGTTTCATCTTCTCGACGCGCACGTGAATGGTGCCGGGGCTGACGGCGAAAACTTTCGCCAGTTCGGCATAGGCGGTGCGTGCATTGACCATCAGGGCGTTAAGAATGGCGCGATCGAGATTATCGATCTGATAAATTTCGGTCATTTTTTTCCTCTCATATTCTCGTATTAACAATTTATGCTGCCTAAAAATGAGGGATTAAAAGCCTTAAGGCAATATTTATTGTTGGATATTGAATCTATCTCTTACTTTGTTGCTTAATCAGTTGTATTGAAGACAAGGGAATGAGAAAACAACAATGAAAACTAAATTTATCGAGAAACAGCGTCAAATCAGCTTTGTGAAAGCCACCTTCTCCCAGCAGCTGGAAAAACAGCTGGGCCTGATTGAAGTGCAGGCACCTTTATTAAGCCAACTGGGCGACGGCACGCAGGACAACCTCTCCGGCAGCGAGAAGGCGGTTCAGGTGCATGTGAAATCCTTGCCAGACTCGACCTTTGAAGTGGTTCACTCTCTGGCGAAGTGGAAGCGCAAAACCCTCGGCCAGCACGACTTCAGCGCGGGCGAAGGGCTGTATACCCACATGAAGGCGCTACGCCCAGATGAAGATCGTCTGTCGCCGGTACACTCGGTCTGTGTCGATCAGTGGGATTGGGAACAGGTGATGGGAGATGGCGAACGATCCCCGGCTTTCCTCAAAGCCACGGTGCGTAAGATCTACGCCGGTATAAAGGAAACAGAAGCGGCGGTGAGCCGTGAGTTCAGCCTGACGCCGTTCTTGCCGGAGGAGATCCACTTTGTTCACAGCGAAACCCTGCTTCAGCGCTTCCCTGAGCTGGATGCCAAGCAGCGCGAGCGCGCCATCGCCAAAGAGCTGGGCGCGGTGTTCCTGATGGGCATTGGCGGCAAATTGTCTCACGGTAAATATCATGACGTTCGCGCGCCGGACTACGACGACTGGAGCAGCGCGGGCGAAGCCGGGCTGTCTGGCCTCAACGGCGATATTCTGGTGTGGAATCCGGTATTGGAAGATGCCATTGAGCTTTCATCCATGGGCATTCGCGTTGACGCGGCAACCCTGAAGCACCAGCTGGCGCTGACGGATGACGAAGCTCGTTTGCAGCTCGACTGGCATCAGGCGCTGCTGCGCGGTGAAATGCCACAGACCATCGGCGGCGGCATTGGTCAGTCTCGTTTGGTGATGCTGTTGCTGCAAAAGCCGCATATCGCGCAGGTGCAGTGCGGCGTTTGGTCGCCACTGCTGCACGATAGCGTTGAAGGTGTGCTCTAAAAGCGCGAGTTAATCCCGCTGCCAGCGGCGCTGGACGCGGCTTTTCATCCCGGTATCAAAGCGCCAAATGTGGTCGAAGATGCGCATGATGCCGGGCTTGCCGTATTGCGACATCGCCAGAGCATGAAAACGGTGATGTTTATCCTGCTGCAAATGCTTCACTCTCTTCTTAACTTCTTCTGGCAGCCGTTGGGCGATGAAATCCGAGATGATCACCGCGTCGGCGTCGTGCCACTCTGGCGATGACAGCTTATCTAGAGTAGCAGTCAGACAGGCAGCCAAATCGGTGCCGCCCCTGAAATGCTGGCCGAGAAAGCGCAAAGCCTGATCCAGCCCGTTAGAAGAGGTCAATTCGTAATGAATCACCTGACTGGCGAACAGCATAATGTAGCAGCGGCGGTTGTCGGCCAGCGCGATCCGCAGCAGTGCCAGACAGAACGCCTTGGCGCACTGCTCATTAAAGCCGCCCATTGACCCCGACGTATCCACGCAGATGACAAAAGGCCCGCGCGGCTGAGGCTCTTGCTGCTGGTGCACCACCGGGCGTTTCACCACTTTTTCGCGCCACACGTCCCCTTGCAGCCGGTAGGTCATCAGGCGCTTTTCCAGCAAGCGCCGGTAAAACTCATATTCCAGCTCGGGAATACCTAAAGTCCCCAGCTCGGTAGGCATCAGTCGCAAAATATCGTCGCTTTGATGAATGCCATTCACCTCTTCGGGCACCGTCGCGGGCTCACGCACCATCAGCCGATGTTCTTCCATCTTGGCGTCTTCATGCGGGCTGGTTTTGGCTTTCTGGCTGCGACCCAGCTGCTCGGCGAGCCTCTGTAGCTCAGGCTGCTGCTGCAAAAAAGCGCCGTAGCGCGACAGCGACTGCACTTCGCCACGCTGCCGCTGGCCCTTGCTCATATCCCACAGGCGTCCGGCGGCGGCATCGTTCTCTGCTAATAAAGGAGAGAGTTCGCCGCTGAGTTCCAGCCGCTGCTGTAGCTCTTCCTGCAACTGCTCCTGTTCCTGCTCAAGCAGCTGATGATGAACGGTCACCGTCTGGAAAGTGAGATTTAACCGCCAGCGCTGGAGAAATAGCGTTTGGAAGCTATTGCCGGTTTTCGGGCCGCGCGTCTCCTCGGCGTTTTGCTGCAACGAACGCGCCTCGGTAATAAAAGGAGAGTTTAGCGACTCAAGCTGTTCAATCAGCGTAGGCAGCTCGGCCTGAAAGGTGGCGGCGTCAATCTGCTGGCAGTGCTGATAAAGGTAGAACTCTTTGGCGAGGTCCGGCGGCACCGGCGTATCGTGGATACGCTGGCGCAGTCTGAACTTCCATTCGGGCAAGTCTTTGGTCAGCGCGCGCTTCAGGCGTGGGAATTTTTCGAAGAAAATCGCCAGCTGCGGCGTGACCAGCAGGCCGATGATCAGCTCTTCGATCAGCTCACCTTCGCTGATCGACAATAAGAGATCGAGGGATTCCAGACTGAGCATGGATCAGTGTCCGCTGAACAAGTCTTGCTGGTGGCGGAGTTGCTCCGACACCGCCAGCATGCTGGCTTCAATCTTCGCGGCCCACTCGGCGGCGACAAACAGACAGTTTTGATGCTGGCTGAACTCGTGGCGCTGCTGGTTAAATTTGGCATTCAGCCCTTCCAGCGTGCTTTTCATCTCATCGGGGACGGCAATCTGCTCTTTACCCGGCAAGGTCAGTGGCGTCGACTGGCGGCTGATATCCAGCACCAGCAGTTGCAGCTTGTCATCCACCTCCGCCTCAATGTTCTGCGCGAAGCCCATGCCGTTAAGCTTCACCTTCAGAACCCCTCCTTTATTAAGCCACTCGTCGAGCACGCTTCTTTCCACCAGCAGGTGAGAAACCTGAATATCGTGCAGATGAAGCGGGGTTTGCAGCAGCAGGGTCAGGCTAGTGGCCGAAAGCGTGTCCGGCAGGGTGTATTGCGGCTTGCGGCTGAAAATACCCGCCTTTTTGAGCACTTTGATCGACTGTCTGGAGCTTTGTTGCTGCTGATACTGCATCCATTCCTGATTCAGCTGGCGCAGCTTCATTAATAGCGTCTGCTGCTGGTAAGCCTGTTCGGTGATCATCTGCTCGATTTGGGTTTGCAGCAGGTGATAAGTGTTCAGGTCGTGCCACAGGCAATCTTTCAGCAAAATCAGGTCGATAGGCGTGATGGCTTGACGGCCGCTGAAGAAGGCGCAGGCTTGCAGCAGGCGCAGGGCTTTCTTCCAGCGGCGGTCCGAGACATAAGGCGCGGTGTCCAGCGCGTCCAGACGCTGGCGCAGCTGGAAAATCAGCTCGAAGCAGGATTCCGGCAAGGTCACCTTGTCTATTTCAGGCTGCCACTGCTGATACTCTTCATCGCTAATGCTCAAGGCTTCCGGCACCAGATTGGCGCTTTCGTTTGGTCGGGAAGTCAGCAAAGAGCGGAAATTCTGCTTATCCTGCACCTTGTCCAGCCATAGGCGGATCAGCATACGGTCATAGAGTGCTTCAAGACTGCCGTCGGCCTCGGGCAGTTCATTGGAGGCGCTGACCAGCAGGCGCATCGGGATGGCATCCTCGCGCTCGCCGTTACGAAAGCGCCGCTCGTTAATGGCGGTCAGCAAGGTATTGAGGATAGCCGGGCCGGCTTTCCAAATCTCATCCAGAAAAACAATCTCCGCCTCGGGTAAATAGCCGGAAGTCAGGCGCAGATAGCGACCTTCGTCTTTCAATGCTTGAATCGACAGCGGGCCAAAAACTTCTTCGGGAGTGGAGAAACGCGTCATCAGGTATTCAAAAGCGCGGGCGTGGCGGAAGGCAAACTTAAGGCGGCGGGCAATCAGGCTTTTAGCGATGCCGGGCGGCCCGAGCAGAAACACGCTTTCGCCGCACAGCGCGGCCAGCAGGCACAACCGGATGGCTTCCTGACGCTCGTACAATCCGTGTTCTAAAGCATTGGCAAGACGGGCAATCCGTTCTGCAAGTAAAGGAGAATGCGCCATACTGGATCTTCCGGTTTCCGTGAGTAAATGAGATCAGTGAAATTACTGGGCTGTGAATGATAATAAACCATGGCCTATTTTTATTGATATAGCTTACGGATATAGATTGTTGATTACACAAATCTTTCTATTATAGATACTGTGGGTTTATCTGCCTTAATCGCCAATACCTTGTTTATATAGGGGTAGGCAATTGGATTTATTCGTGCATACTGTGCGCCGTTTAGTGGGCATTCAGCCCTGAGCGCATCTTTCGCTTACGGAATTCTTTGCATAAAAGAGCAGCAAAAAGAAACCAATTATGAGCACAGAACATAAACGGTCACTCCCCGCAGTAACCCTGGCCGCCATTGGTGTGGTTTATGGTGACATTGGCACCAGCCCTCTCTACACCTTGAGAGAGTGTTTTTCAGGCCACTACGGCTTTAACGTTGAACCCAGCGTTGTCTTTGGTTTTCTTTCCCTGATTTTCTGGATGCTTATCCTCATTGTCTCGCTGAAATACCTCACTTACGTGATGCGCGCAGACAACGCCGGTGAAGGCGGGATCTTGACCCTCATGTCCCTCGCGGGCCGTAACACCTCGGCACGAACCACGGCGATATTGGTCATTCTCGGGCTTATCGGTGGCAGCTTCTTCTATGGCGAAGTGGTGATCACCCCGGCGATTTCGGTCCTATCCGCGATGGAAGGCTTAGAGATTGCCGCCCCGTCGCTCGACCCTTACATCGTCCCGCTCTCCATTACCGTCCTGACCTTGCTGTTCATCATCCAGAAGCACGGCACCGGCATTGTCGGCAAGCTGTTTGCCCCGGTGATGCTATTGTGGTTCCTGACGCTGGCGGTGCTGGGTATTAACAGTATTGCTCAAAACCCTGAAGTGCTACAGGCCATGAACCCGATGTGGGCGGTGAACTTCTTTATTGAGCATAAATCCTTCTCCTTCCTGGCGCTCGGCGCGGTGGTGCTGTCCATCACCGGTGTTGAAGCGCTGTATGCCGATATGGGCCACTTCGGCAAATTCCCTATCCGTCTGGCGTGGTTCACCGTGGTGTTGCCTTCGCTGGTGCTGAACTACTTCGGCCAAGGCGCTCTGCTGCTCAAGAACCCGGAAGCGATTAAAAACCCGTTCTTCCTACTGGCACCTGACTGGGCGCTGATCCCACTGCTGATTCTGGCGACCCTTGCCACCATTATCGCCTCGCAGGCGGTGATCTCCGGCGTGTTCTCCCTGACTCGTCAGGCCGTCCGCTTGGGCTATCTGCCGCCAATGCGCATCATCCACACCTCCGAGATGGAAGCCGGGCAGATTTACATCCCCGCCATTAACTGGACGCTCTATTTCGCGGTGGTTATTGTTATCGCCAGCTTTGAGCACTCCAGCAATCTGGCCGCCGCCTATGGTATTGCGGTGACCGGCACCATGGTGCTGACCACCATTCTCTCCTGCACCGTGGCGCTGAAAAACTGGCACTGGAAAGCCTTCTTGGTCGGCATCCTGCTGGTGGTTCTGCTGTTTATCGACGTGCCGATGTTCGCGGCGAACGCCACCAAGCTGTTCTCCGGCGGCTGGCTGCCTCTGACACTCGGCCTTTGCATGTTCATCGTGATGACCACGTGGAAAAGCGAGCGTTTCCGCCTTATGCGCCGGATGCACGAGCACGGCAACTCGCTGGAAGCGATGATCGCCTCGCTGGAGAAATCGCCGCCGGTGCGCGTGCCGGGCACGGCGGTTTATATGTCCCGCGCTATTAATGTCATTCCGTTCGCCCTGCTGCACAACCTCAAGCATAACAAAGTGCTGCACGAGCGCGTGGTGCTGCTGACGCTGCGCACTGAAGACGCGCCTTACGTTCACAACGTGCGCCGGGTGACTATCGAGCAGCTCTCGCCAACCTTCTGGCGCGTGGTGGCAAGCTACGGCTTTAAAGAGACGCCAAACGTTGAGGAAGTGTTCCACCGCTGTGGGCTGGAAGGTCTGCCGTGCCGCATGATGGAAACTTCATTCTTTATGTCCCACGAGTCGCTTATCCTCACCAAGCGGCCTTGGTATCTCTACTTCCGCGGCAAGCTGTTTATGGCCCTCAGCCGTAACGCGCTGCGCGCACCGGACCAGTTCGAGATCCCGCCTAACCGCGTTATCGAGCTAGGGACGCAGGTCGAGATATAATTCATCGGCTATTAACAAAGGGCACTTTCGAGTGCCCTTTGGCTTTTCTAAAAGCCGTGAAAAGTCATTAACTCAAATTTATCGCGGCTTTCTAAACGGGGTAGCGAAACGTTTCGACAGCGATCACAATTTCATCACAAGGCGATTGCCAGTTTTTAGCATAGTCATAAACTCAGCAGTGAGCGAAACGTTTCGCTGTCGGAGTTCACAATGAAGAAATCACCGCTTTTAAATGCCGAAATCTCCCATGTCATTGCCAGGTTAGGTCATACCGATCAGCTGGTTATTGCCGATGCCGGTTTACCGGTACCCGCATCTTCCCAACGCATCGATCTGGCGCTAACTGCCGGTGTTCCTACTTTCTTGCAAGTTTTCAAGGTAGTGACTCATGAGATGCAGGTCGAGCGCGCGATTCTCGCCGAGGAGATCGTCGACAAAAACCCTCAACTCCATGAAGCGTTACTCGCGCAGTTGAAACAGCTTGAGCAACACCAGGGAAACACTATCAGCCTTGAGTACATCAGCCATGAGTCATTCAAGGTGCAAACCGAACAAAGCCGGGCCGTGGTCCGTAGCGGGGAATGTTCGCCGTACGCGAACGTTATTCTTTGTGCTGGCGTAACCTTCTGAGGCCTTTATGCAACCTTTGCTGCAACTCTCAGGGATTGATAAAGCGTTTCCCGGCGTCAAAGCGCTCTCCGGCGCGGCGCTGAGCGTCTATCCGGGTCGCGTGATGGCGCTGGTGGGTGAAAACGGTGCCGGTAAGTCCACCATGATGAAAGTGCTGACGGGGATCTATCAAAAGGATGCCGGTTCACTGCGTTTTCTGGGGGAAGAGGCCGCGTTTAATGGGCCGAAAGATTCTCAGGAAGCCGGGATCGGCATTATTCATCAGGAGTTAAACCTGATCCCCCAGCTGACTATCGCGGAAAACATCTTTCTTGGCCGCGAGTTTGTGAATGGTTTTGGCCGCATCAACTGGAAGAAGATGTATGCCGAAGCCGACAAACTGCTGGCGCGCCTGAACCTGCGTTACAGCAGCCATCGTCTGGTTGGCGAGTTATCGATTGGTGACCAGCAAATGGTGGAAATCGCCAAGGTGCTGAGCTTCGAGTCCAAGGTCATCATCATGGATGAACCGACTGACGCCTTAACCGATACCGAAACCGCCTCTTTATTTAACGTGATCCGCGAGCTGAAAGCGGCGGGTTGCGGCGTGGTGTACATCTCGCACCGCATGAAAGAAATCTTCGAAATCTGCGATGACGTCACCGTGTTCCGCGACGGCCAGTTTATCGCTGAGCGCCCGGTAAGCGAATTGCAGGAAGACACGCTGATCGAAATGATGGTTGGCCGCCGCCTTGAAGAGCAATACCCGCGCCTCAAACAAGAGCGCGGCGCGCTGCGCCTTCAAGTGCGCAATGTCTCCGGGCCGGGCGTCAAAGATGTCAGCTTCAACTTATATGCCGGTGAAATTCTCGGCGTCTCCGGGCTGATGGGTGCCGGTCGTACTGAGTTGATGAAGATTCTCTACGGCGCGCTGCCGCGTAAAGCGGGTTATGTCGCGCTGGATGGCCGCGAAGTCGTCACTCATTCCCCGCAAGACGGGCTGGCGAATGGCATCGTTTATATCTCTGAGGACCGTAAACGCGACGGACTGGTGCTCGGGATGTCAGTCAAAGAGAACATGTCGCTGACCGCGTTGCGCTACTTCAGCCGCGCGGGGGGCAGCCTGAAACATGCTGATGAGCAGCAAGCCGTCGGCGATTTCATTCGCATGTTCAACATCAAGACGCCGTCCATGATGCAGCCTATCGGCCTGCTCTCCGGGGGCAATCAGCAGAAAGTAGCTATTGCTCGCGGGCTGATGACGCGTCCAAAAGTTCTGATCCTCGACGAACCAACGCGCGGCGTTGACGTCGGCGCCAAGAAAGAGATTTACCAGCTCATTAACCAGTTCAAGCGCGAAGGTTTGAGCATCATTTTGATTTCGTCAGAAATGCCAGAAGTTATCGGCATGAGTGACCGGATCATGGTGATGCACGAAGGCCATTTAAGCGGTGAATTCCCGATAGAACAGGCTACGCAAGAAGTGTTGATGGCAGCCGCTGTCGGCAAGCAATACGGCGTGACGCAGGAGTAATCAACTATGAGTTCTCAGACTATGCCAGCCAAAAAGGGCTGGTTCACAAAAGAATGGTTGTTAGAGCAGAAATCGCTGATTGCGCTGCTGGTGCTGATTGCCGTGGTCTCTTCCATGAGCCCGAATTTCTTCACGCTGAACAACCTGTTTAACATTCTTCAGCAAACCTCGGTCAACGCCATTATGGCCGTGGGCATGACGCTGGTTATCCTGACTTCCGGTATCGACTTATCCGTCGGCTCGCTCTTAGCCTTAACCGGCGCGGTGGCGGCGTCGATTGTTGGTTTGGAAGTGAATGCGCTGGTGGCCGTTGCCGGTGCGCTGGCCTTGGGCGCGGCGGTAGGTGCCGTCACCGGGGTGATTGTCGCCAAAGGCAAGGTTCAGGCGTTTATTGCCACGCTGGTGATGATGCTCCTGCTGCGCGGTGTCACCATGGTGTACACCAACGGTAGCCCGATCAGCACCGGATTTACCGATGTTGCTGATACATTTGGCTGGTTTGGTATCGGTCGCCCGCTGGGCATTCCGACGCCGGTCTGGCTGATGGTGGTGGTGTTTGCGCTGGCTTGGTACATGCTGCATCACACCCGTTTAGGACGTTATATCTATGCGCTGGGCGGCAATGAGTCCGCGACGCGTCTGTCAGGTATCAGCGTTGATAAAGTTAAAATTATCGTCTACTCCCTGTGTGGTTTATTAGCGGCTTTAGCCGGCATTATCGAAGTGGCGCGTTTGTCCTCTGCGCAACCGACTGCCGGTACCGGTTATGAGCTGGACGCAATTGCCGCTGTGGTGTTGGGAGGAACCAGCCTGTCTGGTGGTAAAGGACGCATTGTAGGAACGTTGATCGGCGCGCTGATCCTCGGTTTCCTGAATAACGGTTTGAATTTATTAGGCGTATCCTCCTACTACCAAATGATAGTCAAAGCAGTCGTGATATTGCTGGCTGTTCTGGTAGATAACAAAAGCAACAAATAACCTCCCCTACAGGAATTATGACCATGAATATGAAAAAACTGGCAGTTTGGGTTTCCGCAGCAGCGATCACCGCCTCTTTCAGCGCCAACGTACTGGCTAAAGACACCATCGCGCTGGTGGTCTCTACGCTGAACAACCCGTTCTTCGTTTCCATGAAAGACGGCGCACAGAAAGAAGCTGACAAGCTGGGCTACAACCTGGTGGTGCTGGATTCCCAGAACAACCCGGCGAAAGAGCTGGCAAACGTGCAGGACCTGACAGTTCGCGGCACCAAGCTGATGCTGATCAACCCGACTGACTCAGACGCCGTGGGTAACGCCGTTGCCATGGCTAACCAAGCTAAAATCCCTGTGATCACCCTTGACCGTCAGGCAAGCAAAGGCGAAGTGGCGAGCCACGTGGCCTCTGATAACGCCTTCGGCGGTAAAATGGCCGGTGATTACATCGCCAAGAAAGTCGGTGAAAACGCCAAAGTTATCGAACTGGAAGGTATTGCCGGGACTTCGGTTGCCCGCGAACGTGGCAAAGGCTTCGCTCAGGCGGCTGAAAAACACCACTTCACTATCCTTGCGAGCCAGCCAGCTGACTTCGACCGTACTAAAGGTCTGAACGTGATGCAGAACTTGCTGACTGCACACCCAGACGTGCAGGCGGTATTCGCTCAGAACGACGAAATGGCATTAGGTGCGCTGCGTGCATTGCAGACCGCCGGTAAAACTGACGTTCTGGTGGTCGGTTTTGACGGCACCGAAGATGGCATCAAAGCGGTTAACAGTGGCAAGATGGGCGCAACCGTGGCCCAGCGTCCTGACCAGATTGGTGTAATTGGTGTTCAGACTGCTGATAAAGTGCTGAAAGGCGAAAAAGTACCTGCTGTTATTCCAGTGGATCTGAAACTGGTTGCACAGCCGTAATTGACAGACTCTGCGCCGCTCCTGTTGGGCGGCGCAACATGACTCAGGGAACGCAAATGGATACAGGTAAACTGGTAGTTCTCGGCAGTATCAATGCCGACCATATTCTCAATATCAATCAATTCCCCCAGCCCGGCGAAACGGTGATCGGTAAACAATATACCGTGGCTTTTGGCGGCAAGGGTGCCAATCAGGCGGTCGCCGCCGGGCGCGCCGGGGCGGATATTTCCTTCATCGCCTGCGTCGGTGAGGATGATATTGGTGAGCGCGTTCGTCAGCAGTTAGCCAGTGACAACATCGATACTTCTCCCGTTGAGGCAATCGCCGAAACCACCACCGGCGTGGCGCTGATTTTCGTTAATGCCGAAGGCGAGAACGTGATTGCTATTCATGCTGGCGCTAACAACGCGGTGACGCCTGACTACCTGAATCGCTATCAACAGAAAATCGTCGACGCTTCCGCGTTGCTGATGCAATTAGAATCTCCGTTAGAAACCGTCATCGCCGCCGCCAAGCTGGCGAAGCAGCACGATACTCAGGTTATCCTCAATCCTGCTCCGGCTTGTGAGTTGCCCGATGAACTCTTGTCGCTGGTGGACATGATCACGCCGAACGAAACCGAGGCCGAACGCCTGACCGGCATTCAGGTGAATAATAATGAAGATGCCCAACGCGCCGCGAAAGCGCTGCATGATAAAGGCATCGAAACCGTGATTATCACGCTGGGCAGCAAAGGCGTGTGGCTAAGCCAGCAAGGTGAAGGCAAGCAGGTCAGCGGCTTCCGCGTTAAAGCTGTGGACACCATCGCGGCCGGAGACACCTTCAACGGCGCACTGGTCACCGCCCTGCTCGAAGGCACAGCTATGGACCAAGCCGTGCGTTTTGCACACGCCGCCGCCGCTATCGCCGTGACTCGCCCAGGCGCGCAGCCTTCTGTGCCTTGGCGTAATGAAATCGACGACTTCCTTGCGCGTCAGGAGTCCTGATTGGCCACCATGAAAGATGTCGCCCGCGTCGCGGGCGTCTCAACCTCCACCGTCTCTCATGTCATTAATAACAATCGCTTTGTCAGCGAGGCTATTCGCGAAAAAGTCACTGCGGCGATAGACAGCCTTAACTACGCCCCATCCGCCCTCGCCCGCAGCCTGAAACTGAATCAAACCCGGACGATAGGCATGTTACTCACCGCCAGCAGCAACCCCTTCTATGCTGAAGTGGTGCGCGGCGTGGAGCGCAGCTGCTACGAACGCGGCTATAGCCTGATTCTCTGCAATACCGACGGCGACGCCGAGCGCATGAACCGCAGCATGGAAACTTTGCTGCAAAAGCGCGTCGACGGGCTGCTATTAATGTGTACCGAGAACCACCGCCCGTCTCAGGACGCTATCAGCCGTTACCCTTCACTGCCTATTGTGATGATGGACTGGGCACCTTTCGGCGCGGCGAACGATGTCATTCAGGATAATGCCCTGATCGGCGGCGTGATGGCGACGGAATATCTGATTAGTCAGGGGTATCAGCGCATTGCCTGCATCACCGGCCCATTGGATAAAACTACCGCCGTACAGCGACTGGACGGTTATCGTCAGGCCATGCAGCAGGCTGGCTTGCCGGTGTTGCCGGGCTATGAAGTCAGTGGTGATTTTGAATTCGCCAGTGGCCTGCCCGCCATGGAGCAGCTGCTCGCCCTGCCGCAGCGCCCCGAGGCGGTGTTCGCCAGCAATGACGCGATGGCGGTTGGGGTTTATCAGGCACTCTATAAAGAAGGGCTGCGCGTGCCGGATGACATCGCGGTCATTGGCTATGATGACATCCAACTGGCGCAATACATGACGCCGCCGCTGACCACCATTCATCAGCCGAAAGACTCACTGGGCGAACTGGCTATCGACGCGCTTTTACATCGTTTGAAAGAACCTGAAGCTGAGCCTCAGGTTTTGGTATTAACGCCAGAGTTAGTGGTGCGCGGCTCGGTTGGCTCAATCCACCGCTAGAAGCAGTTTTTGGCAGGCCAGAAGTGCCCCCTCTGCATCGCTGGCCAGAATAGCGTCGACCAACGCCTGATGGTATTCCAGCTTAATCACCTCATTGCCGGTGATGGCTCTGAAGTAGCTTTGGTAAACCGAGCTGAACAAATTCGAGAATGAGGTCAGGAAGGGATTCTTTCCGGCTTCATAGATAAGCTGGTGGAATTGGGTGTCGACTTTAATCCAGCGCTCGCGGTCAAAGCGATAATGCAGCTCCTTCATCTCCGCCATATATATAGAAAGAAGTTCCTTCTGCTCTTTCGTCGCCGTGGTGGCCGCCAGTGCGCAAGCCTGTGGTTCAAGCGCGCGGCGCAAAATCACAAAGTGCGCCATCACCTGATCGAAGTTCTCGCGGGTCATCCACCAGTTTAAAAGTTCCTGATCAAGAAAGTTCCAGTTTGATTGCGGCATCACCCGCGTCCCAATCCGTGGGCGTGGCAATAGCATCCCTTTGGCCGTCAGCGTCTTCACTGCTTCGCGCACCGCCGTTCGGCTCACCCCGAAAAGATCACCCAATTCAATTTCACCGGGCAAGATACTGCCCTCGGCATATTCAGCAGATAAGATGCGCTGGGCGATTTTCTCCGCCAATAGATAAGAAAGATTGCGCTGGGCGGCTTGTTGTTGGGCGTTAAGGGGCATTAAAAGGGCATCCTGAGATTCAGTGGTCTTATTATAGAAAAGAGTTTACCCCAGTGTTACGGGTCGAAAAGGCCATTTTGTGTAGAAAACTGGGTGATTGTTGTCCATTTTTGCCATGTTTGTTGAAAAAAAGAACGGTCAGTAAATTATTT
>NZ_JMPJ01000068.1 GCF_000735345.1 Ewingella americana ATCC 33852
CTATGTGGGAAACGGCAAACTGCCAAACAAAAGAAGCCCCCTTGCTCTGACGAGCGAGGGGGCTTCTTGCCGTTAGGGCATGGGTTTTGGCTTATGAACGTTGCGCCGCAACGGCCCGCAGGGTGAAGCACGCAGTGGTTCATCACTTGACAGGCATCAAATAAAGTAAGAAACCTCAGCTGAAAGGCTGGGGTTTTTTGTTTTGTGGGAAACGGCAAACTGCCAAACAAAAAAAAGCCCCCTTGCTCTGACGAGCGAGGGGGCTTCTTGCGTTATGGCTTATGGATCAACCCACGCTGTTGTTAAGCCACTGGATAACAAACTGGCCGACTGCTTCTATATCATTGATATCTAATGAGGGCAGGTTATGCTCAAGCGAAATGTCGCTGCAAACTGCGATGGTATGGGCATCTATCAGCCCTTCAAATGCTTTCGGTACGCCCTGTCGGTACAAGACGATTTTATCTATTTGCTCATGCTTAAAGCCTTCAACCAAAATCATATCTAATGAATTGCTGTCGAAACGGCTGGCAAGATAGTGAAGATCGAGGGAGTCAGCCTCTGGCGTTTCTGTCATTAACGCCCAGCGCTGGCTGCTGGCAACCATGGTTTGATGTGCTCCAGCCTTTCTTAGCTCAAAGCTATCTTTGCCAGGAGTATCAACATCAACGTCGTGATGGGTATGTTTGATAAGCCCGACTCGCACACCTTTGGCCTTCAAATAAGGAATGAGCTGCTTCAGAAGGGTGGTTTTACCCGTGCCGCTGTAGGCCACGATGCCAAGTAACGGGAGAGATCTTTGATTCATGATGGCTGGCCTAATGTCTTTTCCCACAGAGCAACATCTGCTGGAGTATTCAGATTGGCGAAAGCCTGTGGATCATTAAATTCTACAGGTAGTGCATTGATCTGCTTGAGGAAAATCATCACTTTCCGTTCTCCTTGGGCTAGATAGCTTTCCAGCTCAGGAATGATATTTTTACTCAGCAGGCACAGAGTTGGGTGATCTCTTAAAGCGTCTCGCGCATAGACGGCAGAGTGTTGGGAGCTGTGCGCCACAAACTGCTTAGCCAAATCCAGTGGGAAGGAGGGGACATCGCAGGGGACGAACAGCGCCCATTCAGTGTTTATCGCTTTTAAGCCCGCCAGCATTCCGGCGAGCGGCCCGGCATAATCCTGAGTGATATCAGGCACCACGTTGAAGTGCTGGCCATAAATTGAGGCGTTCTGGTTCGAATTAATAAGGATTTCACCCACCATCGGGCGCAACCGGTCGGCGATATGTTCGAAAAGCATCTTACCAGCGGCTGAGATTACACCTTTGTCCTGCCCCATACGCGTCGAGCGCCCGCCAGCTAAAATGACTCCAGTGATATCGTCCGTGCTCATTCTTTTTACCCTTCTAGACTCTCTTTGCTGCGATTGTAACGCCAAACATTGTGATGAATCAGGTTTTAATCGGCTGTTTTAACTCTCCCTTCCCCTGAGGAAATAAGCCTGATATTTTGTGGGACTACTGCAAATAAAAGGACATTATTATGAAAGAGCATCGCCTAAACGAGCTTATCGAGCTGCTCCATCCAGCATGGAAGAATGATTCTGATATGAATTTGCTGCAATTCTTGCAGAAACTCGCTACTGAGTGTGGATATCAGGGGCCGCTGGCTGAGTTGAGCGATGATATGTTGATTTATCACCTCAAAATGCGCGGCAGCGAGAGCACGGCTGAAATTCCAGGCCTCAAGAAAGATTATGAGGATGATTTCAAAACTGCCATTTTACGTGCACGTGGAATTATTAAGGATTGATGTAAACTTATGTGAACTTCATGCGACTCGCCAAAAATCGATGATACTATTTAACATCGTCATTTTTCCGTATGGCCTAACTGAATGAAGTTATGAACAATTCCGCTTTCAATTTCCAGGCCCTGTCGCCAGATCTGATCCTCGATGCGTTAGAAAGCGTCGGGTTAATTGCAGAATCTGGCCTCACCGCATTAAACAGTTATGAAAACCGCGTCTATCAATTTATTGGTGAAGACAGACAACGTTATGTGGTGAAGTTTTATCGGCCGGAACGCTGGAGTGAAGAGCAAATTCTTGAGGAACATGCTTTCTCACAGGATATGCTCGATGCGGAAATCCCTGCCGTTGCCCCGCTAAATATTCAGGGAACCACTCTCCATTCCTATCAAGGTTTCCTGTTTACGGTATTTCCAAGCGTTGGCGGCCGCCAATATGAAATCGATAATCTCGACCAATTAGAATGGGTTGGGCGTTTTCTTGGGCGTATACATCAGGTGGGCAGTGAAAGCCTGTTTGCCTCCAGACCCGCCATCGGGCTGGATGAATACCTGACGCAACCTCGCATTATTCTCGAAAACTCATCTTTAATTCCTTCACGCCAGCGCGCGGCATTCCTTGCAACGACTGACAGCCTGATCGCCACCATTGGCGAGTATTGGCATCAGGATTGGACGCCTCTGCGCCTGCATGGTGATTGCCATCCGGGAAATATCCTGTGGCGTGATGGCCCGATTTTTGTCGATTTAGATGATGCGAGAAATGGCCCGGCGGTGCAGGATTTATGGATGTTACTGCACGGCGATCAAAGCGAGCAGCGGCTGCAACTGGATATCCTGCTTGAGGCCTACAGTGAGTTTGCTGACTTCGACGCCAGCCAGTTAGCGCTGATAGAACCTCTGCGGGCGATGAGAATGGTCTATTATCTCGCATGGGTTGCGCGCCGTTGGGAAGATCCTGCTTTTCCAAAAAGCTTCCCTTGGATGAAAGATGAAGACTTTTGGTTTAATCAGTCTGCCGTATTTAATGAGCAGATTAAGAAATTACAGGCGCCGCCTTTACAGCTGATGCCAATGTACTGAGTCGTGAATAAACGCTAAATATTTAATTAAATGGAGATAGGTTTGATATGAAAAAGATATTCTTGGCACTGATTGGTATGGTTATGGCCTTCAGCGCATCAGCTGCCCAATTTTCTAATGGTACGCAGTACGTTACGCTGGATAAGCCAGCGGCCGGTGAGCCTCAGGTTCTTGAGTTCTTCTCATTCTATTGCCCGCACTGCTATCAGTTCGAGCAAGTTTGGCATGTATCTGACAATATCCGTAAGAACCTGCCACAAGGCGTTAAATACGCTAAATACCACGCTGAATTCCTTGGCCCATTAGGCAAACAGCTGACCCAAGCTTGGGCTGTGGCTATTGCACTGGGCGTGGAAGATAAAGTTAGCCCACTGATGTTTGAAGCCGTGCAAAAACAGCAGACAGTTCAAAACGTTGATGATATTCGCAAAGTCTTTATTCAGGCTGGCGTGAAAGGCGAAGATTATGACGCGGCGCTGAACAGCTTCGTGGTTAAATCTCTGGTTGTACAGCAAGAGAAAGCCGCCCAAGACTTGAATCTGCAGGGTGTGCCATCTGTATTCGTGAATGGTAAATACATGGTCAAAAATGACGGCCTGGATACCACCACCATGGATATCTACACCAAGCAATTCTCTGATGTTGTTAACTTCTTAGCGACTCAGAAGTAATTCCTAAATTGAAATGCCAGCGTTAAGCTGGCATTTATTTTACCCCGCCACAGCCAATTAAATTAGCCGCCGGGCAAATATAAAACCGCAGCATATTAATAACGTCTAATTATAATATCCACATTAACCGTTAAACTTCTATGACAACTATTTTTGCTAGAAAAATGGTTTAACTGCATGAAACCCGTAGCTAAAAATTAATATCCTCTTACTAGAATTCCTAATAATTTCCCTGATATAAATTTTACTCACAAAGTTATCCACAGGGTGATCCCGCGAGATCCCTCGCAAGTTTGTTATCAATTTATCTCTCAAGGTTCGCCTTTATCCTCAGCTATGGCATCCTTAGAGCATGTCAGATCACGAATAAAGAAGAGTTATGGCCCAGATAGCAGAAAACCCACTTATCCTGGTAGACGGTTCGTCTTACCTTTACCGCGCCTACCACGCTTTCCCTCCGCTGACCAACTCGGCCGGGGAGCCAACCGGTGCGATGTACGGCGTGCTGAACATGCTGCGCAGTCTGCTGCTGCAATACACTCCGAGCCACGTTGCCGTCGTTTTTGATGCGAAAGGCAAAACCTTCCGTGACGAACTTTTCGATCAATATAAATCGCACCGTCCGCCAATGCCGGACGACCTGCGTGCCCAAATCGAGCCCCTGCACCAGATGGTGAAAGCCATGGGCCTGCCGCTGTTGGTTGTCTCTGGGGTTGAAGCCGATGACGTCATCGGCACATTAGCTTTGGAAGCCGAGAAGGCTGGCCACGCGGTGCTTATCAGTACCGGCGATAAAGACATGGCGCAGCTGGTGACGCCGGGCGTGACCCTTATCAACACCATGAACAACGCGATTCTTGGCCCGGACGAAGTGGTTGAGAAATATGGCGTTCCGCCTGAGCTGATCATCGATTTCCTCGCACTGATGGGCGACTCTTCCGACAACATTCCCGGCGTTCCGGGCGTGGGTGAGAAGACCGCGCAGGCACTGTTACAGGGGATTGGCGGCCTTGATGCGCTGTATGCCGATCTCGATAAAATCGCCACGCTGAGCTTCCGTGGTGCCAAAACCATGGGTGCCAAGCTGGGTGAGAACAAAGAGGTGGCTTACCTCTCTTACCAGCTGGCGACCATCAAAACTGACGTTGAGCTAGACATCACCTGCGGCGAGCTGACTGTCGCCGAGCCTGACGCCACCGAGCTGCAAAGCCTGTTCGCCCGTTATGAGTTCAAACGCTGGTTAGCGGATGTTGAAGCCGGCACGTGGCTGTCTGGCAAGAAAGGCGCTGCCAAACCTGCGGCCAGCAAGAAGAAGGGCGGAGAAGAGATTGAGATTGCCGTCGGCGAGCCGGTGGAGCGCGCCCAGCTGTCTCAAGAGGGCTATGTCACCATTCTGGACCAAGAGACGTTGGATGAGTGGATTGGCTATCTCAAAGCTTCTGACGTCTTTGCTTTTGATACCGAAACTGACGGTCTAGATACTCTGACGGCCAACCTGATTGGCCTGTCATTCGCCGTCGCGCCGGGCAAGGCTGCTTACCTGCCTGTGGCTCATGACTACCTTGACTCACCAGCCCAGCTCGACCGCAGCGAAGTGCTCGCCCAGCTCAAGCCTCTGCTTGAAGATGAAAAACAGCTGAAAGTGGGTCAGAACCTGAAGTTCGATCGCGGCGTTCTGTTGCGTTATGACATTGAGCTGAAAGGCATCGCTTTCGACACCATGCTCGAATCCTACGTGCTGGACAGTGTTTCCGGCCGCCATGACATGGACAGCCTTGCCGATCGCTACTTGGGCCATAAGACGGTGAGCTTCGAAGAGATTGCCGGTAAAGGTAAGAACCAGCTGACCTTCAACCAGATTGCCCTTGAGCAGGCTTCGCCTTATGCGGCTGAAGATGCTGATGTCACGCTGCAACTGCATCAGGCTTTATGGCCGAAAATTGAGGAGAGCGCCACGCTCACCACGGTATTCAATGAGATTGAAATGCCACTGGTGCCGGTGTTGTCACACATTGAGCGCACGGGCGTGCTGATTGACCAAAATATTCTGGCGGCTCACTCCAAAGAGCTGACCATTCGCTTGGCCGAGCTGGAAACCAAGGCTCACGAACTGGCGGAAGAGCCATTTAACCTCTCTTCCACCAAGCAGCTGCAGGCCATTCTGTATGAAAAACAGAAACTGCCAATCCTGAAAAAAACGCCGGGCGGCGCACCTTCGACCAATGAAGAAGTGCTGGCGGAACTGGCGCTGGACTACCCGCTGCCAAAAGTCATTTTGGAATATCGCGGCTTAGCCAAGCTTAAATCGACCTACACCGACAAGCTGCCGCTGATGATTAACCCGCAGTCTGGCCGCGTACACACCTCCTACCATCAGGCGGTGACGGCGACTGGGCGCTTGTCTTCCAGCGACCCTAACCTGCAAAACATTCCGGTGCGTAATGAAGAAGGGCGTCGTATTCGTCAGGCATTTATCGCGCCGAAGGACCACTGCATCGTGGCGGCGGACTACTCGCAAATCGAGCTGCGCATCATGGCCCATTTGTCTAAGGATGAAGGCTTACTGAAAGCTTTCGCCGAAGGCAAAGATATCCATAAAGCCACGGCGGCTGAAGTGTTTGGCACGCCGCTGGACAGCGTCACCGGCGAGCAGCGTCGCAGCGCGAAGGCGATTAACTTTGGTCTGATTTACGGCATGAGTGCGTTTGGTCTGTCCCGTCAGCTGAATATTCCGCGTAAAGAGTCCCAGCGTTATATGGACTTGTACTTCGAACGCTATCCGGGCGTGCTGGAGTACATGGAGCGCACCCGCACTCAGGCTTCTGAAAAGGGCTATGTTGAAACCCTCGATGGTCGCCGCCTGTATCTGCCAGACATCAAATCCAGCAACGCTATGCGCCGCAAAGGCGCCGAGCGCGCCGCGATCAACGCCCCGATGCAGGGTACCGCCGCCGACATCATTAAGCGCGCGATGATTAAAGTCGCGGATTGGCTACTGCAACCCGATGCCCCACGGGCGCGCATTATCATGCAGGTTCACGATGAACTGGTGTTTGAAGTGCATAATGACGATGTCGCGGCTGTGAGCGAGAAAGTCCGCAGTCTGATGGAAGGAAGTATGGAGCTGGCCGTGCCGCTGAAAGTTGAAGTGGGCGTGGGCAAGAATTGGGACGAAGCACACTAATAGTGCAACTTTTGATCTGATTCTGTAATTAAGCTACATAATAGTGCGATCATTTCATGAGGGTGATCGCATAAAATACAATTTTTGTGTAAGTAAACTACAAAAAAGTCTTTTTCCTTTTTCAGAAATAGGGTAAAGTCTCGCTCGTAGGGTACAGAGGTAAGATGTTCTATCTTTCAGACCTTTTACTTCACGTAATCGGATTTGGCTGAATATTTTAGCCGCCCCAGGCATTTATGTCTGGGGCGTTTTTTATTGTGCTTTTGCCAGCTTTTTCCACCTTTTCGCGGCTTTTAGCCACAAAAAAGGGCGACCCTCAGGCCACCCTTTCTCTTCGCTATCTCTAGCAAATCTCTAAATCAGCATTACTCGCCAGACAAAGCATCTTCCAGCACTTCAGGCGGCAGCTCGCTAAACCAAGTGTCCAGCTTTTGACTCAGCTTATCGACGCCCTGCTTCTTCAATGAAGAGAAAGCTTCGACCTGAATATCACCCATATATTCTTTAACGGCTTCGCGCACCATTTTGACCTGAGCCTGACGCGCGCCGGAAGCCAGTTTGTCGGCCTTGGTCAGCAGCAGCATGACTGGCGTACCCACGGCGACCGCCCACTCAATCATTTGACGGTCGAGGTCTTTCAGCGGGTGGCGAATATCCATCAGCACGATCAGACCTTTCAGCGAGTTACGCATCTGCAGGTATTCACCCAAAGAGCGCTGCCACTTGATCTTCATCTCTTCCGGAACCTGCGCGTAGCCATAGCCCGGCAAGTCGACCAGACGAATGCCCGGCTCAACTTCAAACAGGTTAATCAGCTGAGTACGCCCCGGCGTTTTACTGATACGCGCCAGCGCTTTTTGCTGGGTCAGGGTATTAAGCGCACTGGATTTGCCGGCGTTTGAACGACCAGCAAATGCGACTTCAATGCCTTCATCACTTGGCAGATGCCGGATGTCCGGGGCGCTCATGACGAAATGGGTCATATGATAGTTGTAAGTTTGGCTGGTCAAAACGTGCTTCTCCGAAATGCTTAGGTATCTGGCTGGCGATTATAGCTGCAACAGGGGCGGGATGCGTTTCTGTTTTTGTGATCCGAATGATGATGAGAAGGGGTCATAAGAATGAAGGTGCGGAAAAAATTCCTTCACGATGTAAGACATTTGCCATTCAAAATGCGGGCTATCACGCTTTATTTCGCGCCGTGATGTTTAAAAGTATTTAAATTCAGTGAGATATCAAAACCCGCTAGAAATCACACCTCCTTCATATGCTGCGTATCTTGAGCCTTAAGCTGATTGGGGTAAAGTAATTCTTACGCGATGAAGGAAAGAACGGAAGCACGGATGAATCAGCCTTCACGGATCAGAGGAATTGCATCGCAATCATGGATGAACCAAGCTGGAAGCTTTGAAAGGTAAGGGAAAAATTGGGACGTTGTGACCAAACATGGAACGTAATGTAAGAATAACCTTCTACGGAAGGAGATAAAAAGGCAGCAAGGCTTACTTGCTGCCTTTTTTCTTTGTTCGCTTTCTGCTAGATTCCGCCGCAAATCTATACTAATTGAACACACCTAAGAGCAGATGCCATGAAACAGCCAGCGAAAGCGCCGAGCGCCAATACCGCGACAGCAAAACCTAAGAAGAAAAAAAATCGCGTTGAACTCGATATCGAAGCGCGCCAACGCAAGCGTGATAACAAACGCCGTGGCCGTAAAGCTGGTTCACGCGCTAACCCAGACGCCGCCAAAGAGCAGAATGCAGCGGGTGGCAAGAAAGCCGATCCGCGCATTGGCAGCAAGAAAGCAGTGCCGCTGGTGGTTGAAACTGTTTTCAACAACGCGACTAAAGCCAAGAAAGCCGCCAAACCTCAGGCCGAAGCTAAACCTCAGTTGCCGCCAGAAGAAGAGCTGACGCTGCTCGAGAACGATCCGCGCCTTGATAGCCTGCTGGATAAGCTGGACGACGGCGAAACCCTGAGCGCAGAAGATCAGTCTTATGTTGATCAGACTCTTGACCGTATCGACGTGTTGATGGAATTGCTGGGTATTGAACTTGGCGATGAAGACGACGAAGTTGACGAAGAAGAAGAGAAAAAAGAAGACATGATGCAGCTGCTTAAGCGCGGGAATCCGAAAGACGGTTTCTAAAAATTGCGCTGGGTCATCCCAACGGCAATAGCCTTACTCTTTGCATGTCATATGCTTTGGTTATTCGTTAAACTACGCCGGTTATCGAAAACCAAAGCACGTTTGCGTCATGCGAGCGCGATGCGGCAGGCTAAACCCCTGCCCATTATGCGTTCTACGAGGAGCAGACGTCGCAAGGAGTGAGCATCATGAACTCAACCAGCGCTGCGTCATCGGCTTCTCAATCGCAACCCACTGCCGAGTGGGATTTGGCCCTGATCCAAAAATATAACTATTCCGGCCCGCGCTATACCTCTTATCCCACGGCTCTCGAATTCAGCGAAACCTACGACGACGCTGCTTTTCGGCGCGCCGCCCAGCGCTACCCCGATCGCTCACTCTCCCTGTACGTCCACATCCCGTTTTGCCATAAGCTCTGCTACTTCTGCGGCTGCAACAAGCTGGTCACTCGCCAGCAGCATAAGGCGGAAGAGTACCTCAATGTCTTAGAGCAAGAGATTCGCCAACGCTCCGCGCTGTTTAAAGGCCGTCAGGTGAGTCAACTGCATTGGGGTGGGGGTACGCCCACTTATCTGGATAAAGCGCAGATAAGCCGTTTGATGGGCCTTCTGCGGGGGCATTTCGACTTCCTACCGAACGCCGAGATGTCGCTGGAGCTGGATCCTCGTGAAATCGAGCTGGATGTGCTCGATCACCTGCGCGCCGAAGGCTTTAATCGCCTGAGCATGGGTGTGCAGGATTTCAATAAAGAGGTTCAGCGGCTGGTCAATCGTGAACAAGACGAAGACTTTATTTTCGCCCTGATTGCGCGGGCGAAGGCGCTGGGATTCAATTCGACAAATATCGACCTGATTTACGGTTTGCCGAAGCAGACGGCGGAGAGCTTTGCCTACACCTTGCAGCGCGTGGCGGAACTTAGCCCGGACCGCCTCAGCGTGTTTAACTACGCCCATATGCCCAAGCTGTTTGCCGCCCAACGCAAAATTAAAGATGAGGATTTGCCGGGTGCCGAAGAGAAACTGCGCATTCTGCAAGAAACCATCTCGTCGCTGACTGACTCGGGTTATCGCTTCATCGGCATGGACCACTTTGCTCGTCCGGACGACGAGCTGGCCATCGCCCAGCAGCAAGGCAAGCTGCACCGCAACTTTCAGGGTTACACCACTCAGGGCGACAGCGACCTGCTAGGCCTTGGCGTGTCGGCCATCAGCATGTTGGGCGACACCTATGCCCAAAACGAGAAAGACTTAAAAACCTATTATCATCGCGTCGCGACCGATGGCCACGCGCTGTGGCGCGGCTTAGAGATGACGGATGATGACTGCCTGCGCCGCGAGGTGATTAAGTCGCTGATTTGCCACTTCGCGCTGGATTTCGAGCAAATCGAACAGGGTTATGGCATTGATTTCTCGAGCTACTTCGCCGAGGACCTGAAGCTGCTTCAGCCATTAGCCAATGACGGGCTGGTGGACATCAGCCCAACCGGCATTCAGGTGACGCCGCGCGGGCGGTTGCTGATCCGCAATATCTGCATGTGTTTTGATATCTATTTGCGCAAACAGGTGCGCCAGCAGCAGTTCTCTCGCGTGATTTGACCTGCGTTCCGCCGAAATAAAAACAGCCGCTAATGCGGCTGTTTTTGTCTGCGAGCAACGGGTTATTGCGGCCCGCTTTACTCCATTCCCAACTCTTTTAGCTTGCGGGTCAGGGTGTTACGCCCCCAGCCCAGCAGCCGAGCGGCTTCCTGCTTGTGGCCCTGAGTGTGGCGCAGCGCGGTGGTCAGCAGAGTGCGCTCCATTTCAGGTTGAGCTTCCGACAGCAGGTTTTGATGACCGGAACGCAGCGCGCGGTCCGCCCACTGGGCCAGCAGCGTTGCCCAGCTGTCCGGCAGGCTTTGCCCGCTGGACTCCGGCGCAGAGCTTTCAAACAGTTCGCTCGGCAGGTCCTGAATCAACACTTCTTGCCCGGCGGCCATCACGGTCAACCAGCGGCAGGTGTTCTCCAACTGGCGGACATTCCCCGGCCAAGGCAGGCGAGTCAGCGCAGTTTCGGTTTCAGGGTGGAGGTTTTTAGCTTCCACACCCAGCTCTTTGGCTGCCACTTGCAGGAAGTAGCGCGCCAAGCGCGGTATGTCCTCACGGCGCTCGCGCAGTGGCGGAAGGTGGACGCGGATCACGTTCAGACGGTGGAACAGGTCTTCACGGAATTTGCCCTCCTGCACGCGCAGCTCCAGATTTTGGTGCGTCGCGGCAATAATGCGCACATCGACCTTAACCGGCGCATAGCCACCCACGCGGTAAAACTGGCCGTCGGCCAACACGCGCAGCAGGCGAGTTTGCACATCCAGCGGCATGTCACCGATTTCATCGAGGAACAGCGTGCCGTTGTCGGCTTGCTCAAAACGCCCCTGACGAATGGTGTTGGCGCCGGTAAATGCGCCTTTTTCATGGCCGAACAATTCGGACTCAATCAGGTCTTTCGGAATAGCCGCCATATTCAGCGCGATAAACGGCGCTTTGGCGCGCGGGCTGTGGCGATGCAACGCGTGCGCCACCAGCTCTTTACCCGTCCCGGACTCACCGTTGATCAGCACGCTAATGGAGGAGCGTGAAAGGCGACCAATGATGCGAAACACGTCCTGCATGGCAGGCGCTTCGCCGATGATATCTGCGGTTGGGCCGCTGGCAGGCTGGCTGCGCGGTGGCTGCTGCTGCTCTTGATAGTGGCTGATAGCGCGCTCAACCAGAGCCACGGCTTCATCAATATCAAAAGGTTTTGGCAGGTAGTCGAAGGCTCCCTGTTGATATGCGCTGACCGCCGCATCCAAATCAGAATGCGCAGTCATTATGATGACCGGAAGCATTGGGTGGCGCTGTTTAATCTGTTTTAACAGCGCTAAACCGTCCATGCCGGGCATGCGAATATCGGACAACAACACGTCAGGGGTTTGAGTTGCGATGGCTTCAAGCACATCATTGCCGCTGTCAAAAGCGGTACAACTTAAGCCCGCTCCAGTGAGCGCTCGTTCAAGAACCCAGCGGATGGAGCTATCGTCATCGACGATCCAAACTATCCCTCGTTGCATAAGAACCTCACTGGCGAATAGGCAGGTAAACCGAGAATTCGGTATGTCCTGGCCAACTGTTAAATTCAACTTTACCCGAATGCTGGTCAATCAAACTGCGCGCGATAGACAGGCCCAGTCCTGTTCCCCCTTCGCGGCCACTGACCATTGGGTAAAAAAGTGTATCCTGCAAATGCGCCGGCACGCCGGGACCGGTATCTTCGATATCGATACGGGCGGCTAAGCGGTAACGCACGCCATGCAGGGTTATCTGGAAGGCGGTGCGTGTGCGCAATGTTATGGTTCCGCCTTCCTCACCCAGAGCCTGCAAGGCGTTGCGGGTAATGTTCAGCAGAATTTGTTCTATTTGATCAGGATCGTGCGCCAGCTCGGGCAGGCTCGGATCGTAATCACGTATTAGCTCAACATTGTCCGGCTTTTCCATCGAGACCAGCTGGCAAACGCGCTCAGCCACCTGATGGATACTCTGAGTAACGTGCTGGCTCGGGCGTTGTGGGCCGAGCAGTCGGTCCACCAGATTTCGCAGCCTGTCTGCCTGCTCGATAATGACTTTGGTGTATTCCAGCAGGGCGGGATCGGGCAGGGCGCGTGATAAAAGCTGCGCCGCACCGCGTAATCCTCCCAGCGGGTTTTTAATCTCGTGTGCCAATCCGCGAATCAAATCACGGGCGGCCACTTGCTGGGCGTGTTGCAGCTGCTCTTGGCTCAGGCGACGCTGATTGTCCATCGGGGCCAGTTCGACCAGAATAAAACCTTCTGGCAAAGCCTGCGCCGTTAAGGACAGAACGTGTGCCCGACCATCAACCACTAACGTCACTTCACTGTCTGTAAACCCTTGTCCTGCCTGTAAGTTTTCGCGCATCAACTCAATATTGAGAGAAAAATAGCCCACCAGTTCTGGCAACGGCGTGCCAAACAGTTTCCGGGAGCTTTGCGCCAACAATTGTTGTGCGGCAGGGTTGGCATAATGCACAGCCAGTTCGTCATCCAATAGCAGAACGCTATTGATTAGAGAATTCAAAATCTGCCCTGAATCAGGCAGCTTGCCAGTTGCCATACCGCTGTCTCCCGCACCGTCTTGGTGCATTTTATCCGGCTACCCGGCAGATTCACGGGTCAGATTGGTTAAGCAGGAAAGAGTGTGGAGAAAAAAGCCCATCCGAAGATGGGCTGAAAGTTTCCACGGCAACAAAAAAATGTCTTACTTATTTTAAGACGCTGAAGGTCTTCACACTGCTGGCCTTCAGTCGGGTGTTTCTTGAGCGCCAGTTGCCCGGCGCTCATTAGCGATTAAACGCTGTAGTACAGTTCGAACTCAACTGGGTGTGGAGTCATGCGAACACGATCCATCTCTTCTTTACGCAGAGCGATATAAGCGTCGATAGCATCGTCAGTGAACACGCCGCCACGAGTCAGGAACTCACGGTCTTCGTTCAGCGCGTTCAGGGCTTCTTCCAGAGAACCTGCAACTTTTGGAATCTCTGCTTCTTCTTCCGGTGGCAAGTCGTACAGGTTTTTGTCCATCGCATCGCCAGGGTGGATCTTGTTGATAACGCCATCAAGGCCAGCCATCAGCAGAGCTGCGAACGCCAGGTATGGGTTAGCCGCTGGATCTGGGAAGCGAGCTTCGATACGCACAGCTTTAGGGCTAGATACGTGTGGAATACGGATAGACGCAGAACGGTTACGCGCAGAGTAAGCCAGCATAACTGGCGCTTCGTAGCCCGGGACCAAACGCTTGTAGGAGTTGGTAGTCGGGTTAGCGTAGGCGTTGATCGCTTTAGCGTGCTTGATGATACCGCCGATGTAGAACAGTGCCATTTCAGACAGGCCGCCGTATTTGTCGCCAGAGAACAGGTTGTTACCGTTCTTAGACAGAGACATGTGGCAGTGCATACCTGAACCGTTATCGCCAAACATTGGTTTTGGCATAAAGGTCGCAGTTTTGCCAAATGCGTGAGCCACGTTGTGAACCACGTATTTGTAGATTTGGATTTCGTCAGCTTTTTTGGTCATGGTGTTGAAGCGGGTTGCCACTTCGTTCTGACCAGCAGTTGCTACTTCGTGGTGGTGAGCTTCAACCACCAGGCCCATTTCTTCCATGGTCAAACACATGGTAGAACGCAGGTCCTGAGAGGAGTCAACCGGAGGAACTGGGAAGTAACCGCCTTTAACAGCTGGACGGTGGCCTTTGTTGCCGCCTTCGTATTTGGTGCTGGAGTTCCATGCGCCTTCGATATCATCGATAGCTACGTGAGAACCGGAGATGCTGCTGCCGAAGCGCACATCGTCAAACAGGAAGAACTCTGGCTCAGGTCCGAACAGAACGGTGTCCGCGATGCCTGAAGAGCGCAGGAAGTCTTCTGCACGTTTTGCAGTAGAGCGTGGGTCACGGTCATAACCTTGCAGCGTGGTTGGCTCAAGGATGTCGCAACGAATGATCAGCGTGGTTTCTTCGTAGAATGGGTCAAGAACAGCAGTGCTGGCATCTGGCATCAGAACCATGTCAGATTCGTTAATACCTTTCCAGCCACCGATTGAAGAACCATCAAACATTTTGCCTTCTTCGAAGAAGTCGGCGCTCACTTGGTGAGATGGAATGGTGACGTGCTGTTCTTTGCCTTTGGTATCAGTGAAACGTAAATCTACGAATTTCACTTCATGCTCATTCAGCATCGTCAAAACGTGTTCAGCGGACATACTAGTTCTCCCGAATTTCTCATTATCGTCGTGGAACGAATAACCAATTAGTTGGCATTTATTTGTAAACAACAACCCTAGTGGAACTGGCGTGTGGCCTAAACAGCTTTTATTTATCCCGCGTAATTTTAGGTTGCCGCCTGAGTGGCAACTTCAATGTACTGGGGAATAGCTCTGATAAGACTTTTTTCACCCTTAAAAGTAATAGCGAAATCTGTGCCAACTTTGAGAAAATGCAAACAACGCCATTTTAAAGGGCTTTTGCACCTTTAGAGTATGCACCATAACGGAGTTTTTGCACCTTTTTGGTGCCAATGGCCAGATCTGAAGCACCAAATTGGTGCGCCAAGCGAGTGCAAGGGCCTGTTTGCACCGTGAAAGGGATCACAAAGTAACCATCATCGAGTTGTTTCGATAAGATCATTGTGATCTTGTTTAGAACCTCGCTTAATACGTGTACAATAGCGCGCTATTTCTAATGCCTGAGGCAAAGCTGTGATCGAAAATTTGCGTAACATCGCCATTATTGCCCACGTTGACCATGGTAAAACCACCCTGGTCGACAAGTTGCTGCAACAATCCGGTACTTTCGGAGAGCGTGTAGAAGCAACTGAACGCGTAATGGACTCCAACGATTTGGAGAAAGAGCGTGGGATTACCATCCTCGCAAAAAACACCGCCATTAATTGGAAAGACTACCGCATCAACATCGTTGATACCCCAGGACACGCCGACTTCGGCGGTGAGGTAGAGCGTGTGATGTCAATGGTCGACTCGGTGCTGCTGGTTGTGGATGCAATGGATGGCCCGATGCCGCAAACCCGTTTCGTGACCAAAAAAGCATTCGCTAATGGTCTGAAGCCGATCGTGGTAATCAACAAAGTTGACCGTCCGGGCGCACGTCCTGACTGGGTTGTTGATCAGGTCTTCGACCTGTTCGTTAACCTCGACGCGACTGACGAGCAACTCGACTTCCCAATCATCTATGCATCTGCACTGATGGGTATCGCGGGCACCGACCATGCTGACATGGCCGAAGACATGACCCCGCTGTACCAGGCAATCGTAGACCACGTTGAAGCACCTAAAGTTGACCGTGACGGCCCACTTCAGATGCAAATCTCTCAGCTGGACTACAACAACTACGTTGGCGTTATCGGCATCGGCCGTATCAAACGCGGTGTGGTTAAGCCTAACCAACAAGTCACTATCATTGATAGCGAAGGCAAAACCCGTAACGGTAAAGTCGGTAAAGTACTGGGCCACATGGGTCTGGAGCGTATCGAAACTCAACTGGCTGAAGCAGGCGACATCATTGCTATCACCGGCTTGGGCGAGTTGAACATCTCCGACACCATCTGTGATCCACAGAACGTCGAAGCGCTGACTCCACTGAGCGTTGATGAACCAACCGTTACCATGTACTTCAACGTAAACACCTCTCCGTTCTGTGGTAAAGAAGGTAAGTATGTGACTTCACGTCAGATCCTTGACCGTCTGAACAAAGAACTGGTGCACAACGTGGCACTGCGTGTTGAAGAAACTGAAGATGCTGATGCGTTCCGCGTATCTGGCCGTGGTGAACTTCACCTGTCAGTTCTGATTGAAAACATGCGTCGTGAAGGTTTCGAAATCGCTGTTTCTCGTCCAAAAGTTATCAACAAGATGATTGATGGTCGTAAACAAGAGCCATTCGAAAACGTAACGCTGGATATCGAAGAACAGCACCAGGGTTCAGTCATGCAAGCCATGGGTGAGCGTAAGGGCGACGTTAAGGACATGATCCCTGACGGCAAAGGTCGTATCCGTCTGGACTACCTGATCCCAGCACGTGGCCTGATCGGCTTCCGTACTGAGTTCATGACCATGACTTCTGGTACTGGCCTGTTGTACTCCACCTTCAGCCACTACGACGACGTTCGTCCGGGTGAAATCGGTCAGCGCCAGAACGGCGTTCTGATTTCTAACGGTCAGGGTAAAGCTGTTGCGTTCGCACTGTTCAGCCTGCAAGACCGCGGTAAGTTGTTCCTGGGTCACGGCGCAGAAGTGTATGAAGGCCAGATCATCGGTATTCACTCACGTTCTAACGACCTGACTGTGAACTGCTTGACCGGTAAGAAGCTGACCAACATGCGTGCGTCCGGTACTGACGAAGCAACTACCTTGGTTCCTGCTATCAAAATGTCTCTGGAGCAAGCTCTGGAATTCATCGATGATGACGAACTGGTAGAAGTGACTCCTCAGTCTGTACGTATCCGTAAACGTCACCTGACTGAGAACGATCGTAAACGTGCAATGCGTGGTCCTAAAGAAGGTTAATCTTCTTCCTCGCTAGACGTTTTCAATCGAACAGGGCGCCTTTGGGTGCCCTGTTTTTTTTGTGTTTTTTACTCAATTTACCTCGCAACGCTGTGCTCCACTCCCTGTTCATACGTCCCTTTTCCCGCTAAAGTTAAGCATCATCTTTGAAATCAGGAGCGTGCAATGCTGTACATTTTTGATATGGGAAACGTCATTATTGATATTGATTTCAAACGTGTGCTTGGGGTGTGGAGCAACCTCAGCGGTACGCCTTTGGCGATACTCAATGAACGATTTTCAATGGGCGACGTGTTCAAGAAGCACGAACGCGGCGAAATCAGCGACGAAGAGTTCGCGACCTCGCTTTGCGAAGAAATGGGCATTGCACTCAGCTTTGAACAGTTCAGCGCTGGCTGGCACGCGGTGTTCGTTGGCCTGCGTCCAGAGGTGATTGAGCTGTTCAAAACGCTGCGCCAGCAGGGTCATCGCGTGGTGGTGCTGTCTAACACCAATCGCCTGCATCTCGACTACTGGCCGAAGCACTACCCTGAAATCGCCGAAAACGCTGATGCCATTTATCTGTCGCAAGACTTAGGGATGCGTAAGCCAGAAACCCGCATTTTCGAATATGTGCTGAATAAAGAAGGCGTTAACGCCAGCGAGGCGGTGTTCTTCGACGACGTGCTCGAAAACGTCGAGGCCGCCCAGTCCGTGGGTATCAGAGCCGTGCTGGTGGAAGACAAAAAAACCGTACCAACTTGGTTTTCAGCCGCGGAGCATGGATGAGAGTATTGTGGCGTCGAGTAAAAGCCGGCGGGCATTTCGTACACCTGCTGCTTAAGCGTGCCGACAAGGATGGCCTGACGTTATTGGCGGGCCATCTGGCCTACGTTTCGCTGCTCTCATTGGTGCCATTAATCGCAGTGGTCTTCTCGCTGTTCGCTCTTTTCCCGGTTTTCTCCGAGATAAGCGAGCAGCTCAAAGCCTTTATCTTTAGTAACTTCATGCCCGCCACCGGCGACGTTATCCAGCGCTATCTCGAACAGTTTGTGGCGAACTCCAGCAAAATGACCGCCGTAGGTACCTGTGGGCTGATCATCACCGCGCTGCTGCTGATTGCCTCGGTAGACAGCGTGCTGAATAAGATTTGGGACAGCAAAAACAAGCGTCCGATCGTCTTCTCATTTGCCGTTTACTGGATGGTGCTGACCCTCGGCCCAATCCTGCTGGTGGCCAGCGTGGCGATCAGCTCCTATCTGCTCTCACTCAACTGGCTAAGCAACGTCACGGACGTGCATTCGGTTATCGACCGCGTATTGCGCGTGCTGCCTCTGCTGATTTCATGGGTTTCCTTCTGGCTGCTCTATCAGGTGGTGCCGACGGTGCGCGTGCCGCCAAAAGACGCGTTAATCGGCGCGCTGGTCTCAGGCATATTATTCGAGCTGGGCAAGAAGGTGTTCGCGCTCTACATCCAGCTGTTCCCTTCTTATCAGCTGATTTATGGCGTGCTGGCGGTGATCCCAATTCTATTCCTGTGGGTCTATGTCAGCTGGTGCATTGTGCTGCTGGGGGCTGAAATCACCGTCACGCTGGGTGAATACCGGTCACTGCGCAAACTGCGCACCTCGGACGGCCCGGCCTTGGATATCAAAGAGCCCTAATTGCGTAACACGAAAGGATTTTTATGATTGCATTAATTCAACGCGTACTGAATGCCAGCGTGACGGTAGATGGCGAGGTTTGCGGTGAGATTGGACCGGGATTATTGATTTTGCTGGGTGTCGAGCAAGGTGACGATGAGCAAAAGGCAAAAAAACTGTGCGATAAGGTGATCGGATACCGTATCTTCAGTGATGAGAACGGCAAGATGAACCTCAACGTGCAGCAGGCCGGGGGCAGCCTGTTAGTGGTTTCGCAATTCACGCTGGTGGCCGATACCCAAAAGGGCAACCGCCCCGGCTTTTCGCGAGGCGCTGCGCCACAAGAAGCCGAAAGACTGTATGACTACTTCTGCGGGGAATGCAGGGAGAAAGGCATTCCGACTGAAACAGGGCGCTTCGCCGCCGACATGAAAGTGGCACTGGTTAATGACGGACCCGTGACCTTCTGGCTACAAGTCTGATTTAAAAGGCATCGCGCCGGAGAGAATCTATCTATGTATCATTTGAGAGTTCCTGTAACCGAAAAAGAGCTGGCGGCTTATTACTCCTTCCGCTGGGAGATGTTGCGTAAGCCGCTGCACCAACCCGAAGGCTCAGAGCGTGATGCCTACGACGCCATGGCGCATCACCAGATGGTGGTGGACGAGCACGGCAACACCGTGGCCGTCGGGCGTCTGTATATCAATGCGGATAACGAGGCGTCGATTCGCTTTCTGGCCGTAGACCCGAACGTACAAGGCAAAGGCTTGGGGACGCTGGTGGCGATGACGCTAGAGTCCGTCGCTCGTCAGGAAGGGGTGAAACGCGTGGTGTGTAGCGCGCGCGAAGACGCCGAGGCGTTCTTTGCCAAACTGGGTTTCGTCAACCAAGGAGAGATCACTACGCCGCAAACCACGCCGGTGCGCCACTTCTTGATGATCAAACCGATTGAGACGCTGGACGATATTCTGCATCGCCCCGACTGGTGCGGGCAGCTGCAACAAGCTTGGTATGACCATATTCCGCTGAGTGAGAAAATGGGCGTGCGCATCAGCCAGTACACCGGCCAGCGCTTTGTCACCACCATGCCGGAAGCGGGGAATCAGAATCCGCACCATACCCTGTTCGCCGGAAGCCTGTTTTCATTGGCGACGCTGACCGGCTGGGGGTTAATCTGGTTGCTGCTGCGTGAGCGTCATTTAGGCGGAACCATTGTCTTGGCCGACGCCCATATCCGCTACAGCGCGCCAGTCACTGGCCGCCCGCGCGCTATTGCAGACTTAAGCTCAATCAGTGGCGATCTTGACCGTTTGGCTAAGGGGCGCAGGGCGCGCGTTCAGTTGGAAGTGAATCTGTTAGGCGATGAAGCCAACGGGGCTATTTTTGAAGGGACTTACATTGTGCTGCCAGCTTCACCGGATGCTCCGCTAGAGCCACAGATCAACTGATACCCGTCTTTCTTCGAGCCGCGCCTGCGTTGGCGCGCTCAATCACCCCGTCACTTACCTAGGCAAGTGACGGGGATCCACTCAGTTTCCGCCTGCAATAATTCCCTGATTCATCTGCTGGTCGATTTGCTTACCGTCGGCGCTAAGGGCGTGGAGCTTGCCGTTGAGCGTCGGTTTGAAATCGACATTAGCAGGAAGCTGCCCTTGCAGATTGAGCTGCAAGTTAGCATTGCCCTCTAGCGGCAGGTGAGGCCATCCCCAGTTTTCCAGCACGTTCGACGGCACGGCGCGCCCCGTCAGGTTTACGGAGAAATTACGCTGCGGCTGTTGGTCAACGTTACCCGTGGCTTCCAGCAAACCTTCTTTGGTGAAGGCACTCAGCTCGGTGATTTTGACCTGATTATCTGCGGCTTCCAGTGCCAGAGACGGCCTGCGGACGTCGACCTTGTTAAAGGTGGCGTCGCTGGCATTCAGATTAAGCTTGCCGGACCAGATGCCCCACTCGTGGTTACGCGCCAGCAGTAAATCGCTGCCATAGCTGTCGAGTGCGGTCAGCTGGAAGGGGAACTGTGGCGAAATATCGATGATCAGATTGCGGTTAGTCATCAACTTGCCGACATACACCTCGGACAGCCAAGACGGCAGGGTTTGCAGCCAAAGCTGACGCCAGTTTTGCGGCAGCGTGTATTCCAGCGCGGCAACCGTCAGCTCATCCAACTGCAAACGCTTGTTGGCGCGAGTCCAACTGCCGGTAGTGCGCAGCAGGCCGCCTTCCCAGCGTCCGCTCACTTGGCGAATGGCGATGCCCTGCGGCGAAAGGTCCAAATTCACCAACGGGTCGATAACATGCAGATTGCCATTAATCATCTCAGTGGCGTTGAGTGAGATTTCCCCGTCTTCGCTCTGCCAATCGCCGTCTTGCAGGTTGACGTCTTTAACGGACAGGTCGACATCGCTGAACGCCCAGTCTTGCCCTTGCAGGCGAGCGTCAATCAGGTCAAAACGCTTAATACTGACTTTCGGTAACTTGTGCGCATCTTGCAGGAATACCGACAGCGGCTCGGCGGTTTGCAGACGGACATTGCTCAAACGAACGTTGTCGATAGTCCAGCTGCCGTCCGCAGCGCGACTGGCTTTGCCGGTTAACTGGCCGCGCGCTAAGTCGCCGCCGAAGTTGCTGAGGGTAAGCTGATTATTATTAATCTGGCCTTGAACCAGAATGTTTTCAGCAGGAATACCGTTGAGGGTCAGCGCGGAGGCGCTAAGCTGGAACTCGGCATTTTCGCCAAGCACGCGCCCGGCCTTGGGCTGCCAAGGGTAAATACCCGCATTCACTTTCTGGCCGTCAATTTCCCAGTCATTCACATCCCCGACCAGCGCCATTTTGTTCAACTGAAGCGTGTTGGCCTGAATCGGCAAATTCAGCGCTGAAGGGTTGAGATTGAGACGCCCGTTGATAAGCGTGATGCGATCGAAGAATTTAGGATCGGTGATTTGCCGCCAGCTCAGATCAAGGTTTACCTGTGCCGCGTTCAGCGCATCGGGCTGGTTTTTGGCTCCTAAGGTCACATCATTGAGCACAATGCGGCCGGGCTCTGACCAGCCGTGGTCTATTTTTCCGACTGATAGGTGGTAGTTACTGTTGCCAGTGATCCATTGGCTGACTTGCGTCGCTGCCCAGCGCGTTTGCAACAGCACATAGATCAGCACAATCGCCAGCACCAACAGCAGGACTAATGTCAGCAAAACTTTACCGATAAATTTCATCGTCTAAATCCGTATCCGTCGGGAAAGGAGTAAAAGAATACCTTGTTTATGCCGTAAACAGTGGCCTTTCTCAATAGGTTAGCATGACAGAGACAAGAAAATGCGGCGAGGGTTCCAGACCTCTCGCCGCAGTTGCAGGGGTTACAGCGGATGATTATTTTTCGTGCGGGAAAATCAGATTCAGCACAATGGCGGTGATGCCGCCTGCCGCGATACCCGAGGAGAGCAGGGTTTTCAGCCAGTCAGGTGCGAACTGCAAAATCAGCGGCTGCTGGGAAACGCCCATGCCGACCGCCAAAGAGAGCGCCATGATCATAATGGCCCGGCGATTCAGGCGTTCGCGGGAGACAATGCGCACGCCAGATGCCGCGATGGTGCCGAACATCACGATGGTTGCGCCGCCCAGCACCGGCTCAGGAATATGCTGTACAAAGCCCGCCACGGCTGGGAACAGGCCCAGCGCAATCAGCATCAATGCTACGACAAATCCGACATAGCGGCTGGCAACGCCGGTTAACTGAATCACGCCGTTGTTCTGGCCGAAGCAGGAGTTAGGGAAGGTGTTGAACACCGCTGAAAGCATTGAGTTCAGGCCATTGGCCAACACGCCGCCTTTGATGCGCTTCATATATAGCGGGCCGCTGACCGGCTGCTCGGAGACGTCAGAGGTGGCAGTAATGTCGCCAATGGTTTCCAGCGAGGTCACCATGAAAATCAGCATTAACGGAATCAATAAGTTCCAGTCGAAGCCCAGCCCGTAGTACAGCGGAGTTGGCAGGGTGACCAGATTGGTCTGTGCCGCCGGCGCAGAGGCTGGCAGCATACCCATCAGCCATGCAGCGATATAGCCTACGGCCATGGCAATCACCAGCGAGGCAACGCGCAGGTAAGGGTTTTTCTGGCGGTTGAGCAGGATAATCACTACCAGAACCACGGCGGCCAGCAGCAGGTTCTTCGGCGCGCCAAAGGTGTGGTCACTCATCGCCGCGTAGCCGCCGCCAATTGACGTCAGGCCAACTTGAATCAGCGACAGGCCGATAATCATCACCACAATGCCCGAGACCAGCGGGGTGATCACCCGGCGGGCGAGATGCAGGAAGCGGGAAAGAATGATTTCAGTGCAGGACGCCACCATCAGCGTGCCGAACAGCGCCGCCATCATGGTTGGGACATCGGCTCCGCCATTTTTCAGTGCCATGCCGCCCATGATTAACGGCGCAACAAAGTTAAAGCTGGTGCCTTGAATGGAGAGCAGCCCGGAGCCGACCGGCCCCCAAGTTTTGATTTGCAAAATGGATGCGAGGCCTGAGGCAAACAGCGACATGCTAATAATGTGCTGGGTGTCCTGCGCGGGCAGGCCGAGTGCCTGACAGATAAGCAGCGCGGGGGTGATAACGGCCACGAACATCGCCAATAAGTGCTGGCAGGCGGCAAACAGGGTTTGCGGCAGCGGCGGGCGATCTTCAAGGCGATAAATCAGTTCACTGTGCTGCGGGCGGGAAAGTTCGGCGTGCTGTGCGTCTGTCTCGGCAGATTGCGTACTCATGTTTTGGCATCCATAAAGCGGCAAAGCGGGCATTTTTCATGAAAATCCTGCCAAAAGCAATCGATTGCGAAGCCAAATTTTTCTGTGAAAACTTTAAGCCGCGTCGCACGTTGACACTGTTTTTCTTGCACTGAATTGCCTATCTGACTTCTAATTCCCTCTCAAGAAAACAACAGCGATCCGGAGTTCTTATAACTCAATAATATTTATGGATTTTTGTACACATGGAGCTTTTCAATGATTCACCTCGATACCTATGGCACGCTGGTTGCCGCGACATTAGTCCTCCTTTTGGGCCGTAAGTGCGTCCAATCAATCTCTTTCCTTAAAAAGTACACTATTCCTGAGCCAGTAGCGGGCGGTTTGCTGGTGGCTTTCTTACTCTTGCTCGCTAACCAACTCTTTGATTGGGAAGTGAGTTTTGACATGTCGTTGAAAGAACCCTTGATGCTGGCCTTTTTCGCCACCATTGGTCTAAATGCCAACCTTGCAAGTCTACGCGCGGGTGGTAAGGCATTGGCCCTGCTGGTTTTTGTGGTGCTGGGATTACTGCTGCTGCAAAACGCCATCGGCATTGGCATGGCGAAGCTGCTCGGGCTTGACCCGCTGATGGGCTTACTTGCCGGATCTATCACGCTATCCGGAGGCCACGGAACGGGGGCCGCGTGGAGCAAGCTGTTCATAGAGAAATACGGCTTTGAGAATGCCACTGAAGTGGCCATGGCCTGCGCCACCTTCGGCTTAGTGCTGGGCGGTATCATCGGCGGCCCAGTGGCTCGCTATCTGGTCAGCCACTCTTCGACTCCCAACGGCACGCCGGACGACGCGGCGGACCCGAGCGCCTTCGAAAAACCGGCCGTCGGGCGCATGATAAGCTCAATGGTTCTGCTGGAAACCATCGCCCTGATTGCTATCTGCCTGACGCTGGGCACTCATGTTTCCAAGCTGCTGCAAGGCTCGGCCTTCGAAATCCCGACCTTTGTTTGCGTGCTGTTCGTCGGGGTCATCCTCAGTAACCTGCTGGCGTGGCTGGGGTTCTATCGCGTCTTCGACCGCGCGGTTTCCGTGCTGGGCAACGTCAGCCTTTCGCTGTTCTTGGCGATGGCTTTGATGAGTTTGAAATTGTGGGAGATGGCGTCGCTGGCGCTGCCGATGATGGCAATCCTCGGCGTTCAGACTCTGGCTATGGCGCTGTACGCGATTTTTGTGACTTACAGGGTGATGGGGCGCAACTACGACGCGGCGGTACTGGCGGCGGGGCACTGTGGCTTTGGTCTGGGAGCAACGCCGACCGCCATCGCCAACATGCAGGCGATCACCAACCGTTTTGGCCCGTCGCACTTGGCGTTTCTGGTGGTACCAATGGTGGGCGCATTCTTTATTGATATCGCGAACGCGATAGTCATCAAACTGTTCTTACTGCTGCCTGTTTTCCCAAGCGTGGCTTGATGTGATTGAGTGCCAAGGACGGCACTTAACTCACTTAGGCGTTGGTGTAACGCACTCTTTCGGGCAGCCAACGTTCAATCAGCGCGTGAGCATGTTGCGGGAACTGCTGTTGCAGGTAACGCGCAATGCGCTGTACCTCGGGGATCATCGCCTGATCGCGCAGTAAGTCTGCCACTTTAAACTCCGCACTGCCGGTCTGTCGGGTGCCCAGTAACTCACCCGGCCCACGAATTTCTAAATCTTGTTGAGCAATCACAAAGCCGTCGTTGCTGTCGCGCAGCACTTGCAGGCGAATCTGCGCCGTTTTGCTCAGCGGGGTTTTATACAGCAGCACACAGTGCGAGGCGACAGCGCCACGACCGACGCGGCCGCGCAACTGGTGAAGCTGCGCCAGACCCAGCCGCTCTGGGTTCTCAATAATCATCAGGCTGGCATTTGGCACATCCACGCCCACTTCGATAACCGTGGTGGCGACCAGCAACTGCACTTCACCCTGTTTGAAAGCCAACATGACCGCTTGTTTTTCCTGAGCTTTCATCCGCCCATGAACCAGACCAATCTTCAGCTCGGGCAAGGCTTCTTTTAAGCCTTCCCACGTCGCTTCCGCGGCCTGCGCTTCTAGCATTTCCGACTCTTCAATCAGCGTACACACCCAGTAAGCCTGACGATTTTCTTGCTCACAGGCGCTTTTCACCCGCGCAATAATGTCGCTGCGGCGAGTATCTGGAATGGCGACCGTGGTCACCGGCGTTCGGCCCGGCGGCAGTTCGTCGATGACTGAAGTATCAAGGTCAGCATAGGCAGTCATCGCAAGAGTTCGCGGAATGGGCGTGGCGGTCATAATCAGCTGATGCGGATGGAACCCCTGCTGTTTGCCCTTTTCCCACAGCGCCAGACGTTGATGAACCCCGAAACGGTGCTGCTCATCGATAATCACTAAGGCGAGGGAGGAAAAAAGCACCTGCTCTTGGAATATGGCGTGGGTGCCGACCACCATGGAAACTTCGCCACTGGCGATAGCCTCTTGCTGGGCCTGACGCGCTTTGCCTTTTTGCTTGCCAGCCAGCCAACCCACCTTAATACCCAGCGGCTCGAACCACTGGCGGAAGTTATTGGCATGCTGTTCAGCCAGCAGCTCTGTCGGCGCCATCAGCCCAACCTGCTTGCCCTGAGCAATGGCGCAGAGTGCGGCCAGTGCAGCAACCAGCGTTTTGCCTGAGCCAACGTCGCCCTGAACCAAGCGCATCATCGGGTAGTTTTTTGCTAAATCCTGTTCAATCTCGGCCACCACGCGCTGCTGCGCGCCGGTAGGGCTGAAAGGCAGCGAAGCCAAAAACTTATCTTTCAAACGGTCATCGTGCTTGAGCGGCAAGGCTTTATAACTTTGAGTGCCGGCCCGGACGGCGAGCATACTGAGGTTATGGGCAAGTAGCTCTTCCATAATCAATCTGCGTTGCGCGGGGTGTTGGCCTTTTTCCAAATCGGCTAGCTGAATATCTGGCGGCGGCCGGTGCAGAAGATGCAGGGCTTTCGGCAGAGAAATCAGCGTACGGCTGAGTTCTTCGGGCAGCAGTTCGGCAATCGGGACGGTGTCAAGAAGCTCAAGGGCTTGATCGGTAAGCTTACGCAGAGTTGCCTGCCGGATACCTTCCGTCGTCGGGTAGACCGGCGTCAGAGACTCTTGCAGAACCACTTCGCTGTTTTCGCCTTGAATACGATATTCAGGATGAATGATTTCTGCGCCGATGGTGCCGCGTTTTATCTCACCATAGGCGGTAACGCGCCTTCCGGGAGCGAGGCTGTTTTTCATCGCCGCATTGAAATTGAAGAACCGCAAAGTGACCATGCCCGTGCCGTCGCTAATCTGGCAGGTCAGCATTCGGCGTCGGCCAAAGCTGATATCGCTGCGCAATACTTCTCCCTCTATGGTCGCAAAAATGCCCGGAAGCAGGTCATTGATGGCATAGAGTCGGGTGCGGTCTTCATAGCGCAGGGGGAGGTGGAGCAGTAAGTCCTGAATGGTTTCGAGGCCGAGTTTAGCTAGCTTATCAGCCTGACTGGCCCCAACGCCGGAAAGCGACGTCAGAGGGATGGCGTCGAGCAGGCGGCCTTTCATCTTTTAACCGTCATTTGCATTGCGGACCACCATTCATCATCAGCCACGATTTGCCCAGTTTCGTCGATCAGCGGGCGAGGAAGTTTTTTGCGTTTCGCGACATTCGATAATACAGGATAACCACCCTCAAACAGCAGGCGCTGCTGCTCTTTGTGCGTTAACGGGCTGATTTCGCGCTGATACATGCCAGCGTTCTGCCGCTGGCGCTGTGCTTCGTACAGAATAAGTGCAGAGGCGACGGAGACATTCAGCGACTGGACCATGCCCACCATGGGGATAACAATATCGCTGTCGGCCAGCGCAAGGGCTTCGGGGCTGATACCGGTTTTTTCCTGACCGAGCAGAATACAGGTTGGGCGAGTGTAGTCGATGGTGCGGAAGTCTACCGCTTTGTCCGAAAGGTGAGTGGCCAGCACTTGCATCCCTTTGGCTTTCATTTTGGCGACGGCAGACTCAATGGTTTGGTGAGTTTTCACCTGCACCCAACTGTTACTTCCGGCCGCAGAGGAAACCAGCGTGCGCATGCGGCTTGAGGGCCAAACCGCGTGGACTTCATGAACGCCAACGGCATCTGCGGTGCGGATAACAGCTGCGATGTTATGCGGCTTGTGCACTTCTTCCATGCATACCGTCAGGTCTGGCTGCCGGGCTGCAAGCATTTCGCAGATGCGCGCATAACGTTCAGGAGTCATGACGGCTAGTTTCGATTACGGCTGACTTTAATCACATCCGGCATGATACGAATTTTGCGCATGATGTTTGCCAAGTGCACGCGGTCGCGGGTCGTCAGGCGAATAAAGGCGCTGTAAACCCGGCCATCTTTCTCTTCGGTACTCAGACTCTGAATGTTCGACTGGGCAGCATTGATGGCGGCCGTCAGGTTCGCCAGCGCGCCCTGATGGTTGAACATATCAACTTTGATTTCCGCGATAAATTCTTGGTCTGTTTCTTGGTCATCCCAATCTACAGCCATGAATTTCTCAGGCTCTTTCTGGTATCCGCGAATGTTACGGCAGGATTCGTGGTGAATAACGAGTCCTTTGCCCGGGCTGACGTGGGCAATAATCGGGTCGCCAGGAATAGGGCGGCAGCACTTCGCGAAGGTGATCAGAACGCCATCTGCGCCTTTGATTGGCAGATTGCGCGTGCCGCTGCTCGCCATAGACGACTGGTCGCCCATCAGATTCTTGGCAACCACCACGCTCATGGCATTACCTAAGCCGATTTCAGCCAGCAGATCATCCATCGCCGTGAGCTTCATGCGATCCAGCTCGTTTTTGATGTTCTCTGGCGGCAAGTCGGAAATCTTTTTACCACTACCCAATGCGTGATTGAGCAACCGGCGACCGAGCGAAACGGAGTCATCGCGTTTCAAGTTCTTGAGCATTTGGCGGATTTTGGCGCGAGCACGTGAGCTCACAACAAAGTTCAACCACGCCGCATTCGGACGTGCGCCCGGTGCAGTAATGATCTCGATAGTCTGGCCGCTGGTCAGTGGCTGCGAAAGCGGGTAAGGCTGTCTGTCGACGCGCGCACCGACACAGGCGTGGCCAATGTCAGTGTGAACTGCGTAGGCGAAGTCGACAGGCGTCGCGCCCGCTGGCAGTTCTACGATGCGTCCTTCAGGGGTGAAGACGTAAATTTCATCAGGGAAGAGGTCTGATTTTACGCTTTCAATGAATTCGAATGAGTTACCGGCACTTTGCTGGAGCTCAAGCAGGCTTTGCAGCCAGCGCTGGGCGCGAATCTGCGCCGTGGTGCTATTTTCGCCATTCTCTTTGTAGGCCCAGTGAGCGGCAACACCCATCTCGGCCATCTGGTCCATATCTTCGGTACGGATTTGCACTTCAACCGGCACGCCGTGCGGGCCAATCAGCGAAGTATGCAGAGATTGATAGCCGTTGGCTTTTGGAATGGCGATGTAATCTTTGACTCGGCCCGGACGCGGTTTATACAGGCTATGAGCCTGACCTAACACGCGGTAGCAGGTGTCGAGTTCTTTGACGATGACCCGAAAAGCATAGATATCCATAATGGAATGGAAGCGCTGCTCTTTCAGGTGCATTTTGCAGTAGATAGAATAGAGGTGCTTTTCGCGACCACTCACCCGACACTGAATTCCGGCTTCGGTCAGACGCCCTTCAATTTCAGAAAGTATCTTCTGAATCATCTCTTTACGGTTACCACGCGCGGCTTTCACCACTTCTTTAATGACGCGATAACGGTTCGGATACAGGGCTTCAAAACCTAGCTCTTCGAGCTCAGTTTTCAGATGGTGGATACCCAAACGGTGTGCCAGCGGGCTGTAAATTTCCAGCGTTTCGCGGGCAATGCGGCGGCGTTTATCCGGGCGTAAAGAGCCCAGCGTGCGCATGTTATGGGTACGGTCGGCGAGTTTGATCAGAATGACGCGGATATCTTGCACCATCGCCATGATCATTTTGCGGAAGTTTTCCGCCTGCGCCTCTTTCTTATCTTGGAACTTCAGCTTGTCCAACTTTGAAACGCCTTCGACCAGCTCGGCAACGCTTTTGCCGAACAGTTGCTCCATATCTTGGTATGTCGCAGGCGTGTCTTCGATGACGTCGTGTAATAACGCCGCCATCAGAGTCTCGTGGTCGAGCCTCATTTCAGCCAAAATACAGGCTACCGCTACCGGGTGAGTAATATAAGGTTCACCGCTCGAGCGAGTCTGCCCCTCGTGCGCGTCCCGCGCGACGAGGTAAGCCTGCACGAGGCGCTTGATTTGCTCCTCTGGCAGGTATTTTTGAATCAGTTGATTCAGGCTTTCAAAGATGTACAAGTGAGATCCGTTTCGTTAATTAACGACGGCCTTCAGCGATGGCAGTTACTGCCTGAATCTCTGCGGCTTCCTGCTCTTGTTGCTCCTGACGATCGCGAACGTCGAGGATCTGATTAGTAATCAAACCTTCTTCGATTTCACGCAGGGCAATAACAGTGTATTTATCGTTTTCTTCAGCGACCAGTGGATCTTTACCACCAGATTGCAGCTGGCGTGCGCGACGAGCAGCCACCAACACCAGGTCAAAACGGTTACCAATTTTCTCTACAGCGTCTTGAACAGTTACGCGTGCCATATATGTGCTACTCCACAGGGTGACGAAAGACTGGGCATAATACTGAAAGTGACTTCAGTCTGCCAATAGTTTGGTGATTAATCCGTCATGGCGGAGCTTTTGACGGCTCAGACGCAGACGTTCGGCGCGAATAATGGTTTTTAAATCCGATAAAGCCAGATCAAAATCATCATTCACAATTAAATAGTCGTACTCAGCGAAGTGGGTCATTTCCGCGACGGCTTGCGCCATGCGCTTGGCAATGACTTCTTCGCTATCCTGTCCGCGGCCACGTAGGCGGCGATCCAGTTCGTCTTTCGACGGCGGCAAAACGAAAATGCTGCGCGCTTGCGGCATCTTTTTACGAATTTGCTGCGCACCTTGCCAGTCGATGTCCAAAAACACGTCAACGCCTGATGCCAGAACTTGCTCAATCGCTTCGCGCGAGGTGCCGTAGTAGTTACCGAAAACTTCAGCATGCTCGAGGAAAGCGTCTTTAGCGATCATCTCGCAGAATTCTTCTTTCGAAACGAAGAAATAGTGCTCTGCATGTTTTTCTCCCGGACGAACTGCGCGAGTGGTATGCGAAATTGAAACCTGAGTATCGTAAAGAGGCTGAGTTTTCAGCAAAGCCTGAATCAGACTTGATTTACCTGCTCCACTGGGTGCGGAGACAATATATAGCGTGCCTTGGACCATGATGACGTTTCAACTGAATAGGTTGATAGGAAGTGTGCGAAGAGTGATCTTCCGCACAGTATACACGCTAGCCGCTTCTGGTGCAGCGTTGAGACGTATTTCATCGCAACATCCGCGCATAAAACAGCGCTGAAAGTCATTTTTCCACGATACATTCCAAAATTTTTTCCTGTTGCAGCAACAAAGTCGAATGTCAGGAATACATCTCGCAAGCTTGTTCATCGGTGCTGGAGAGAAAAGGCAGTTCGGTATCTACTCGCAGGGCTTTAGTCAGGCCCACAAGGAGATGCCGATGCGCCAAATAGTTAAACGTCTACTCATGCTCTGCTTTCTGCCCGCCCAGTGCTTTGCAGCCTGCCCTGACTGGCCTCAGTCACGATTAAGTCTTGAAACTCAGGCGCTGACTGCGCAGCTTTTGCATTGGGACAGGCGTTATCACCACTTTGGGCAGAGCCTGATAGATGACGTGACCTATGACAGCTTGCGTAATAAAGAGAGCGACTGGCTGCGATGCGCAGGTCTGCCTGTCTCGGAGGCGATTCCGCCACGCGAGGCTTCTTCTGCTCAAATCGCTGTTACCCAGCACCCTTTTGCTCACACCGGATTGAAGAAAATTCGCGATGAAGCCGCTTTGGCTCGTTGGTTGAGTGGTCGGGAAGACCTTTGGGTTCAGCCGAAAATAGATGGTGTTGCCGTGACGTTGGTTTACCAGAAAGGAAAGCTGGTTTCTCTGATGAGCCGTGGCGATGGTCTGATGGGGCAGGACTGGACCGCCAAAGCCGCATTTATACCCGCTATTTTGCCCACGATCCCTGACCGCCGTGAGCAATTGGTTCTGCAAGGGGAACTGTATCTGCTGATGAACGGTCATCAGCAGGCAAGCTTGGGTGGCATGAATGCTCGCGCGAAAGTTGCCGGAGCCATGATGCGGCACTCCTCCTCTGCGACCTTAAGTCAGTTGGGGCTATTTATCTGGTCATGGCCCGACGGGCCGAAAACCATGCAGGCAAGGCTCAGCGAACTGACCAGATTAGGTTTTCCTCTGGCGGAGTCTTTTTCCCAGCCGGTGAAGCTTGCCAAGGATATCGCCCACTGGCGAGAACAGTGGTTTCGCCAGTCTTTGCCTTTTGCCACTGATGGCGTGGTGATACGGCAGGGGCAAGAGCCCGCTGGCCGATATTGGAAGAACAATACGGCGGAGTGGGCGATTGCCTGGAAATACCCGCCGCAGACACAGCTCGCGGAGATAAGAAGTATTGAAACGCTGGTCGGCAGGCGAGGCAAACGGACGGTGATCGTGCATCTCAACGCGATAAAGCTAGATGATAAAACGTTGACCAAGGTCAGCATCGGTTCGCCAGAGAAGCTGCGGCACTGGGATCTCGCGCCGGGCGACCACGTTTCTATTGTTTTGGCTGGGCAGGGTATACCCGTGCTGGAGAAGGTTGTTTGGCGCGTAAAGCAGAGGCCTAACACACCTGACACCGACATTAATGAGTTCACGGCGCTCACCTGCTTCAAACCCACAGCGGGCTGCGAGCAGCAATTTCTGTCTCGCCTGACATGGCTGAGTGGCCCGAACGCCTTAAAATTGAGAGGGCTGGGGGAGGCCACTTGGCGGTCACTGATGAATGATAAGAAAGTGACGGATTTGGCAGATTGGTTGAATCTGACTCCTGAGAGCATTGCTGCATCGCCGGGGCTAGGTCCGAAGCAGGGGCAGAACATTTATGCTGAGTTGCAACTCGCCAAACAGAAAACATTCAGACAGTGGCTTTCGGCTATTGGCTTCCCCACCTTTGCACTGAACGTGGCTGCATCTCAGAAGCACTGGCGGGAAGTTGAAAGCCTAACGGCAGAAGGTTGGCAAAAATCGGTGGGAATTGGCAAAAAGAGAGTCGGGGAAATTTTAGCGTTTATCCATCACCCAGACGTTCAAGAGTTGGCTGAGTTTCTGGGCCAGCAGCGCATACCTGCCTTTGATTTAGCAGGTATGCCCGAATAGCAATTGAGCTGGGTTTCTCAGTGATCGGAATGCGGATAGTTGAATACCGGCAGCCCCAGACGGAAACGCAGGGCGATCAGGCGGGCAATAAAACCAACCAGCAGGGTGATAATTACCACCAAATTGTGTGGCAAAGAGAAGTACTGCAAACCGATGTAAATCCAAGCCGAGGCGAATGAGATACCGGCATAAATCTCTTTTTGGAACACCAGCGGGATCTGATTGCACATCATATCGCGCAGTACGCCGCCAAAGACGCCGGTTATCACCGCACACACCGAGGCTATGATGGCACCATGCCCCATATCGAGCGCGACTTGGGTACCAATAATAGAAAAGACCACCAAGCCAAGGGCGTCTAATACCAAGAACAGCCGACGGAGATGACGCATCAGCGGCGCGAGGAAAGTCGTCAGCAGGGCGGCTGCGGCCACAATCACAATGTACTCAGGGTGCTTCACCCAGCCCAGCGGGTAGTGGCCCAGCAGCATGTCGCGGACCGAACCGCCGCCAATGGCAGTCGCCGCAGCAATGATAATGACGCCAAAGGTATCCATTTTGCGACGTCCGGCCGCTAAGGCACCTGTCATCGCTTCGGCTGTAATACCAATGATATAAAGAACGGTAAGCAACATAGTTTTCGCTGGTCTTAAAAAAGGTGAAGTGTGGGTCGGCGCTCAGAGTAGTGAGGTTTGTTGGGTTGAGCGATTGAGTTTTTCTGACAGATAGTGCATCGGATTATAAAAAATAATCCGTTGGCGAAGATAATCCCTTTCCTTAAAAGGATACACAAAGACTGGCTAATCTTCACATTAGAAATAATAAATCGAAGTTTAACCCTTGTAGCTTTCATCAATTCCCCTTCAATGAGCTTCCATCTCTCATTTTATGCTTTACCGGTGGCGTAAAAAGGCTGCGCAGGTTACGATTATTAAAAATCATCACTCATAACATTGATGTTCGGTGTTGTATTGAGTTACTGACATGCTCGTCTGGAGGAATGCATGAAACCTGAAAATCCAGTTGCGTTAACGCAGCGCGGACCAGCTGAACATGAAAGGCGTGAGCAGATCATCAACGCGGCTTTTGACCATTTTCGTCATTTTGGCTATGCCAAAACCTCGGTCGCTGATTTGGCTAAGGCGATTGGTGTTTCAAGTGCCTATATTTACAAGTTTTTTGAGTCAAAGCAGGCGATTGGCGAAGCGGTGTGTTCCCAGCGAGTAGGGCAAATTGGGTTAGCACTGCGTGAAATAGCCGACAGCGACCAAACGGCGACCCTGCGCTTACGCACTATTTTCAAAGCCTTGATGACTAAAAGTCTGGATCTGTTCTTTGAAGACAGAAAGCTGCACGATATTGCCGCCGTTGCCGCCGCGCAACACTGGAAATCTGCGCTGAATCATCGCGCGGAGCTTTACAGCATTGTTCAACAAGTCGTTACCGATGGCCGAGAGTCTGGTGAATTTGAGCGTAAGACGCCGATTGATGAAGTGTGTCTGGCGATAACCAGCGTGATGACGCCGTTCTCCCACCCCTTGATGCTTGAACAGAAAACGCCCGAGCAGCTGGAAGAACGCGTGATCGCAATCACAAGTATGGTGCTGCGCAGCCTTTCGAATTAAGAAAGGATACAAAAATTTTCAGGTTACGAGTTTACAAAATCGTAATTCATCACATACTGTCACCCAAGGTGACAATAATCCCGCCGAGGCTGGTTTGTGGTAAAAAGCCGGCTAGGCAATATGAACTTTAAGAACGAAAGAGGAACGTTTTATGACTCATCGTCGAGTGGTTATTACCGGCATGGGGGCTGTGAGTCCTCTTGGCTGCGACATTGAAACCATCTGGAAGCGTTTACTGGCAGGTCAGTCAGGTATCCGCGTTTTACCTGATGAAATCGTAGAAACCCTGTCTGTAAAAATTGGCGGTCAGGTTTTAACGAAAGAGCAGGACCCGGAATCAGGCTTTGATCCCGATGAATCAGTCTTGCCTAAAGACCAGAAAAAAATGGACCGTTTCATTCTGTTTGCGATGGCAGCGGCTGATAAAGCCATTGCAGACTCCGGCTGGAAAGCAGAAACCGCTGAGCAGCAAGAGCGCACTGCAACCATTATCGGTTCAGGTATCGGCGGCTTCCCGGCGATTGCTAACGCGGTTCGCGTAAATGACAGCCGTGGTGCAAAACGCTTGTCGCCTTTCACCATTCCTTCATTCTTGGTGAACTTAGCGTCTGGCCAAGTATCGATTAAACATCAATTTAAAGGACCGATTGGCGCACCGGTGACGGCTTGTGCCGCTGGTGTTCAGGCTATCGGCGATGCTGTGCGCTTAATCCGTAACGATGAAGCTGACGTGGCACTTTGCGGCGGCGCAGAAGCTGCCATCGATACCGTAAGCTTGGGTGGTTTTGCGGCAGCCAAAGCAATGTCTTCCGGCCATACCGACCATCCTGAAAAAGCCTCTCGCCCGTTTGATAGCGCGCGTGACGGTTTCGTGATGGGCGAAGGTGCAGGCATGCTGGTTATCGAAGAACTGGAACACGCGAAAGCCCGTGGCGCGAAAATTCTGGCAGAAATCGTCGGTTACGGTACCAGCGGCGATGCATACCACATGACATCCGGCGCTGAAGACGGCAACGGTGCTGGCCGCGCGATGAAAATTGCTCTGCGTCAGGCAGGTTTGCAGCCATCTGATATTCAGCACTTGAATGCGCACGCGACCTCGACTCCAGTGGGCGATCTCGGTGAGATTAACGCCATCAAAACCCTGTTCGGCACCGACGGCAAGCTGGCGGTAACCTCGACTAAATCTGCAACCGGCCACTTGCTGGGCGCGGCGGGCGGCCTTGAGACTATCTTCACCATTCTGGCCATTCGCGACCAGATCGTGCCACCAACGCTGAATCTGGACAATAAAGACCCGGCAGCCGAAGGTTTGAATATCGTCGGCAACAAAGCTCTGCCATACGCGATCAACTATGCGCTCTCCAACGGTTTCGGCTTCGGCGGTGTTAACGCCTGCGTGCTGCTGAAACGCTGGGAAAACTAATCAAAACTGAGCTGTAGACACGAAGTAGATATGAAAAAGCCCGCGAAAGCGGGCTTTTTGTTTGGGGCTTACAGTGCAGTTACTCAATATTCTGAATCTGCTCGCGCATTTGTTCGATCAGCACTTTCAGCTCGATGGCTGAGGTGGTGACGTCAGAATTGATGGATTTGGAAGCCAGCGTGTTTGATTCGCGGTTGAACTCTTGCATCATGAAGTCCAGACGGCGGCCGACGGCTTCTTCCTTTTTGAGGATTTTATGCGTTTCTTTTACATGCGCATCAAGGCGGTCCAGCTCTTCTGCCACGTCTACGCGCTGAGCCATTAATACCAGCTCTTGCTCCAGACGGGTGTTTTCCAGCTGAACCTGCGCATCTTCCAGTTTGCTGACCAGACGTTCGCGCTGCCATTGCAGCACGTTTGGCATCTGGGCGCGTACTTTAACCACTTCAGCACTTACACCGTCGAGGCGCGTTTCAATCAGCGTCTTCAGGGCGGCGCCTTCGCTTTCGCGGGCGGTGATGAAATCGTCGATGGCGGTTTCCAGCGCAACCAGCAGTTCATTGCTTATCGCATCTAAATCTTGCTCTTCGGCCAGCATCACGCCCGGCCAGCGCAGGACTTCCAGCGGATTGATTTCGCCTTCGTCGCTCTGCATCTTGACCCACTGGGCGGCTGCAACCAGCTGTTTAGCCAGCTTTTCATTCAATTGCAGCGTGCTTTGCGCGCTTGGGTCGAGATCAAAACGCAGGTTACATTCGACTTTCCCACGGGTCAGGCGGGAGCGAAGACGCTCGCGGATCACCGGCTCGAGGCTGCGGAACTGCTCTGGCAGACGGATGTAGGTTTCGAGATAACGTTGGTTCACCGAGCGGAGTTCCCACGCTGCGCTGCCCCAGTCGCCCTTGATTTCACGTCGGGCATAAGCGGTCATACTACGGATCATGTCTGCGTACCTGTTGATGTAAAGATGGAGCGATTATAGCTTCCGTGGGCGGGTCATGATAGGCATTCCCTGAAACCCGCGCGCATATTCAGGCTCTTTACACAGATATTCTCGGGCGATTTACTCACTCGCCCGCCAGATGCAACGCGGGTGAATTTCTGTATAATGCGCAGCCAAACACGATTCGCGACCCGGAGATCAACCCATGCGTCCAGCAGGCCGAAATGCACAACAGGTGCGCCCCCTGACACTGACCCGTAACTATACCAAACATGCTGAAGGTTCAGTTTTAGTGGAATTTGGTGATACCAAAGTGCTTTGTACCGCCACGGTTGAAGAAGGTGTTCCGCGCTTTCTTAAAGGCCAAGGGCAGGGTTGGATCACTGCCGAATACGGCATGTTGCCACGCTCTACCCACACGCGTAATTTCCGTGAAGCCGCGAAAGGCAAGCAGGGCGGGCGTACGCTTGAGATTCAACGCCTGATTGCTCGCTCGCTGCGCGCCGCCGTAGATTTGAAAAAGCTCGGCGAATTCACCATCACGCTCGACTGCGACGTTTTGCAAGCTGACGGCGGCACGCGTACTGCTTCTATTAGTGGTGCCTGCGTAGCATTGGCCGACGCGCTGAATGCGCTGGTTGCTGCTGGCAAGCTGAAAGCCAACCCAATGAAAGGTCTGGTGGCGGCGGTGTCAGTGGGTATCGTGAATGGCGAAGCGCTGTGCGACCTCGAGTATGTTGAGGACTCTGCGGCTGAAACCGATATGAACGTAGTGATGATGGAAGATGGCCGCATGATTGAGGTGCAGGGCACCGCAGAAGGTGAGCCGTTCAGCCATGAAGAGCTACTGAGCTTGTTGACCCTCGCACGAGAGGGAATCGACACCATCTTCCAGGCGCAGAAAGCGGCGCTAGCGGAATAATTTTTAAGGCGACTGAGAAGTCGCCTTTTTTATGGCCTAAAGGCCGACGACCGACTGAGAACAGAGTAGACAGGAGACCCCCATGAAAGCTTATCAGCGCCAGTTTATTGAATTTGCATTGAACAAACAGGTTTTGAAGTTTGGTGAATTCACCTTGAAATCAGGCCGAATCAGCCCGTACTTCTTTAATGCCGGTTTATTTAATACTGGACGCGATCTGGCGTTGCTGGGCCGTTTTTATGCCGAAGCCTTGATTGATTCCAAAATCGATTTCGACTTGGTGTTTGGCCCGGCCTACAAGGGGATCCCGATTGCGACCACCACTGCCGTGGCGCTGGCCGAGCATCACGACCGCGACGTGCCTTACTGCTTTAACCGTAAAGAAGCCAAAGATCACGGCGAAGGCGGTTTGCTGGTAGGAAGCCCGTTGCAGGGCCGAATCATGCTGGTGGATGATGTGATCACCGCCGGTACGGCAATTCGCGAATCAATGGAGATTATCGCGGCGCATCAGGCGACCCTCGCGGGCGTGCTGATTTCCCTCGACCGCCAAGAGCGCGGCCGTGCCGATATTTCTGCGATTCAGGAAGTCGAGCGCGACTATCATTGTAAGGTGATTTCGATTATCACTCTGCAAGACCTGATTGCTTATCTGGAAGAGAAAACGGAAATGGCCGACCATTTGGCCGCCGTGCGTGCTTACCAGCAGAAGTACGGGGTCTAAACTCTATTAAGCATCGCCACTGAAAGGGAATCAGTATGGATTTGTCGTCGCATAAGCATGGTGCAATGCCTGGTGGGGCGGCAGAAAGTCTGTGCCGTTCCCTTTCAGCTCTTCGCAATAATCCTTCGTCTGAGGGAAGTCGGCTTAGTCCGGCGGCCTATCAAAAAATCCTGTATTACTGCGGTGTGCGGCCCAATCTTGCAGGCTGGCGCAGATTCCTGATGCTGTTCCTGTCTATTCTGGGTTTTTTGGCCTTGGCCTGCGGCGTGGTGTTTTTCATTGCGTGGAACTGGGCGCTGATGCCCAAAATGGCTAAGTTCGCATTGGTGGAATTATGGATAGTCGCGCTGGCCGTGGTGGTGTGGTGGCGCTGGTATGACAGCGTTGCACAATCCGCCCTGTTGGCGCTCGGGCTGAGTTTCGGCGGCCTGTTTGCCTTATATGGGCAGGTGTATCAAACAGGTGCAGACAGCTGGGAGCTGTTCCGCGCGTGGGCCATCGTGCTGTTACCGCTGGCCCTTATTGCCCGGCGCAATGGCCTGTGGTTCTGCTTCTGGGTGGTCGCCAATCTGGCCTTCCAACTCTATTACGTGGGCCGAAGTTCAGCCTTCTTTAGCGATATACCTTTCGCTAATCTCGGCTGGTTCAGCGATTCCACCCTTTATATCTATATCGCGATACAGGCCTTCTGCCTGATTTTGCGCGAGGCGTTGGCGGAATATGCACAAAAGCGCAGCCCCGACAGCTGGCTGGCGAGTCGCTGGTTGCCGCGCCTGATGGCCGCTTATCTGTTGCTGACCTTGACGCCGCTGGCCGCCGAGGTGATCACCGCGTGGAGCTACAGCAGTAAAATCGGCCTACTGCTGTGGGTGCTGACGATTCTGCTGGGCTACGGCTACTATCGGTATCGCCGCCCGGATTTATGCGTGCTGACACTGGGCGTGATTAGCGTGGTGTTCATCGGCTGCTTACTGATCATGCAGCTCTTCGACCGTCTCTGGGATCTCGGCAGCCTGTTTTTTGCCTGCTGCTTAATGATGCTCTGGCTGGTGGCCGGGGGCGCGGTGCTGCTGCACTGGCGCAAGCAGCTGTACCAACGGCAGGCGGAGGATAGTAAGCCTGATTCCCTGAGCGGCCTGCTGCACGAGCTGACTGAGCGGCAGTTATTGAGTGAAGAGCAGAGCGCCGAGCTGCAAGGTTTCGACTACGCGTCGCATCTGCCTTGGTATCTGCGCGCGGTGCTGGCTTTGGGTGGCTGGGTCGCCGCGCTGATTATTTTGGCGTTGCTGGCGCTATTGCTCTATGCCACCGGCCTGCTCGATTCGCTCAGCGGCATCACCCTGCTGGTGCCTTCACTGATTATTGCCTGTCTGGCGGCGGCCTTTTTGCGCGCCAAGGGGATTGGCCAGCAGCATATCGGTCTCGCGTGGGCTATCGCGGCGACCTATGGCTTGTGTTTTAGCCTTTACCTGCTGATTGACCCCGACTGGAACAGCAATTTTATTATCGATTCGCTGTGGTTCTTGCCGGTGCTGGCGGCGATGGCGGTTTTCATGCCGAACCGCGCTTACCGTTTTATGGCGGTGACGGCGTTCTTCTTTATTCTGGTGTTCTCCCTCGGCTACCTGACCAGCCAGTATGTACATCCCGCTATCGCGACGGCTACGACCTCGATAGTCGTGGCGATAGTTCTGGCTGGTTGGATTTGCGAGATTGCCCGGCAAGATCAGCCTCAAACCCAGGCTCGCCGCGCGTTGAGCCTCAGCCTGCTGCATGGCATTCCGGCGGCTTTGATGCTGCTGTGCCTCGCGGGTGTGCATTCGGATATGCTCGACTCGTTCTTCTGGGACACGTCCGCGCCAATATTTCTGCCCATGAGTTTGGGCACGGGCATTGCGGCAGGCATTATTCTGGCCGGCGTGCTTCAAGCCGTGGTTTTTCGCTCGCCAATGACGGCGGTTTACCTGCCCGCCGCCTGCGTGTGTGCAGGCGTGGCGCTGTTCTCGCCGGGCATGGGATTCGGGCTGTTGCTGCTGCTCGCCGCCCGCCATCAAGGCAGCAAAGAGTGGTTGGTGATTGCCAGCGCATTCCTGCTGCTCTACCTCGCCTATTGGTACTATTTCCTCGGCGTCTCGCTACTGCATAAATCGCTGCTGTTATTGATGACCGGGTTGGTCTTGCTGGGGCTGGCTCTGGCGGCGAAGAAGCTACTGCCAGCAACGGGCGGGGAGGCTGTATATGAAAACTAAACATGGGCTGAAATGGCTGGCTGGGGTCATCGTGCTGCTGGTTCTGCTGGCGACCAACGTCTCTATTTATCAAAAGGAGCAGTTGCTAAAACATGGCGCGGTAGTCATCCTCGAACTGGCGCCGGTTGACCCGCGCTCGCTGATGCAGGGGGATTATATGGCGCTAAACTACGCTCTGGTTCAGCCTTTGCAGCAGAGGATGTATGAGCAGAGTGAGGCCTGCCACAAGAGCGGCGCGCAGTGTCTGCCTTCTAATGGCAAATTGGTGGTGACGCTGGACGAGCAGCGCAGAGCGGTGAGCGCGGTTTTGGACCAAGGGCAGCCATTGCATGAGCAAGAGAAGCTGCTGCAATACCATCTTTCAGGCATGCGTTTGAACATCGGCACGCCGAGTTACTTCTTTCAGGAAGGTCATGCCGAGCGTTTTGAAAAAGCGCGCTACGGCGAGTTTAGGGTGTCTGATGACGGCACGGCGCTGCTGACTTACATGCTTGATGATAAGGGTGCGCGCATCCTTCCCTGAGCTTTCTGTTCTCAATCGCAGCAATAAAAAAGGGCCTTACGGCCCTTTTTACTGCAAACGCTTTAGCAGCCAAACGAGTTAGATCAGCTGCGCGGCGATAAGCGGCCAGCGGGCATCAAAATCCTGCGTCGGGCGATATTTAAACTCGGACCGTACAAAGCGCGAGAGCATGCCTTCGCAGTAAGCCAGAAGCTGGCTCGCCAGCAGCGTCTCGTCGGTGCTGTATCCGCCGCCTTCACGCATCTTCTTTTCGCGCAAAACCTGCTTCAGTTGCACTTCAATTCGCTCGAAAAGCTGGTTGATGCGCCCCTGTAGGCGGTCTTGTTCAAACATCAATGCGTGACCGGTCATGATGCGGGTCAGGCCCGGATTGCGTTCTGCAAACCCCAAAATCAGCAAAAGAATCAGTCGCAGCCTGTTCAGCGTCTCTTTCTCATCTTGCAAAATCAGGTTGATGCGGGTGATTAAGCTGTCTTCGATAAACTCGATTAAGCTATCGAACATCCGCGTTTTACTTGGAAAATGGCGATAAAGTGCAGCTTCAGATACCCCAACGTTGGCGGCAAGTTTGGCCGTAGTGATCCGCTGGCTGCCGTCGCTGGACTGAAGCATTTGCGCTAATGCCTGCAAAATCTCCTCGCGCCGATTCCTTTTGGTAGTTTCTTTTTCTGCCATGTCTGAATAGACCCTTGCTAAAAACGGCTTAAAACATGAGAGACCGCACAATTGCCGCATGAATCTTGAAGATCCTGCGGCTTATTAGTTCACTTATCGTGTTTACCCTTCGAACTCGATGCGCTTGGCATTGATAACATTGGGTTTTTAGTGCGGTCTGGTAGTGATAAGAATCTGTTCAATATCGCGTTTCAAGCGCGGTGCTGAACAGGTTCTTATTGGCGACCTGAGTGACCAAAGCCACCTGCGCCACGTTCGCTGCTTTCGAAGTCTTCAACCAGATTAAATTCGGCTTGGACAACGGGTACGAAGACCATTTGAGCAACGCGTTCGCCCGGCTCAACCATGAAGGTTGTTTGACCACGGTTCCAGACGGAAATCATCAGTTGGCCCTGATAGTCAGAGTCGATCAGGCCAACCAGATTGCCCAATACTACCCCGTGTTTATGACCAAGACCGGAGCGCGGTAAAATAACCGCAGCCAGATTAGCATCACCGATGTGAATAGCCAGACCGGTAGGTAATAAGGTGGTTTCGCCCGGTTTTAACTCAACCGCGGCATCAAGGCAGGCACGTAAATCTAAGCCTGCCGACCCTGGAGTGGCATATGCCGGCAATGGGAAAGTCGAACCAATACGTGGGTCGAGAATTTTAATGTCGATTGTTTTTAACGGACTAGTTTTGTTCATAACGGCTGACTATCTCATCAAGTAAACGTTGGCCAAGAAGTGCTTTATCGCTGAGCGGTAAAACTTTCTCCCCATCCTGCCAAAAAAGATGCAAAGCATTGGTATCACTATTAAAACCGTGCTCAGCAAGGGAAACGTCGTTAGCGCAAATCAGGTCGAGATTCTTTCTTATCCGTTTTTGCCGAGCGTATTCTTCCACATTCTGGGTTTCTGCGGCAAACCCGACCACATAAGGACGGTGAGATTTCATCGCCGCAACACCGGCGACGATGTCTGGGTTTTTGACCAATTTCACTGAAATTTCATCGCCTTGCTTTTTGATTTTCTCATCGGCGATTATTTCTGCGCGGTAGTCCGCGACGGCGGCGCAAGAGATAAAAATCTGCTGGCTCGAAATACTGGCTTCAACAGCGCGTTGCATGTCCAGCGCGCTTTCGACGTTGATTCTGGCAACATGTGCAGGCGTCGGCTGATTAACCGGCCCGGCAATCAGTGTTACTTTCGCCCCACGATCGGCAGCGGCTTTGGCGATAGCAAAACCCATTTTCCCCGAGCTGTGGTTGCTGATAAAGCGCACCGGGTCCAGTGCTTCACGGGTTGGGCCCGCGGTGATCATGATATTGAGATGAGCTAAGTCGTGGCGCGGGGCGAAGTGTTCAACCGCCATATCCACGATAACCAATGGGTCGAGCATGCGGCCCGGCCCGACGTCACCACAGGCTTGGCTGCCGCTGTCTGGCCCCCAGACTAAGGTGCCGCGCTGAGCCAGCTGTTGCAGGTTTTCCTGCGTCACGGCTGCGCGATACATCTGCTGGTTCATCGCCGGAACCACTGCGACAGGAGCCGCGGTTGCCAGACACACGGTGGTCAGCAGGTCATTAGCCATGCCCGCATTCATGCGCGCCAACAAATCGGCGGTGGCAGGGGCAATCAGCACCAGATCGGCCCATTTGCCCAATTCAATGTGCCCCATCGCGGCTTCAGCAGCCGGATCGAGCAGGTCGTCTGAAACCGGATAGCCAGAGACTGCCTGTAGACTCAGCGGTGTAATAAAGGACTTAGCAGCCTCAGTCATCACTACCCGAACGTCTGCACCTCTGTCGCGTAAGCGGCGTACCAGCTCTGGTGCTTTATAGGCGGCAATGCCACCACTCACACCGAGCACAATATGTTTGCCGGAGATCCCCGTCATCATGATTGTCCGATTCAAAGCCGAAAGAAGCGACATTTTAGCATAACGGCGGTTGATGACAGCAATCCGCTGCTTTCCTCAGCAGGAGAATAAATTATTTGCGTGACGTCTCGCAGGACTGAAACCCGGCGAACACAGACGCGGCGCGGCGTGCCAATATGCCAGCGCGAAAAGGAGAGCGCATGAAAATTAAAGATGACGGTTGGCAAGGAGAGCTCGCCCCGCGCGAGAAACTGCTGAAATTTGGCGCATCGGCGCTGTCGGATCAGGAGCTGCTGGCGATATTTTTGCGTACCGGCGGCAAAGGGTTACACGTGATGACGCTGGCGAAGAATATGCTCGAGCATTTTGGTTCGCTGCATAGTTTGATGTCGGCGGCCTATGAAGAAATCACTAAGGTGAAGGGCCTCGGCTTGGTCAAATTTGTTCAGCTATCTGCGGTCTCAGAACTGTCTCGCCGCAGCTACGCCTGCCAATTATCGAGCCAAAATGCGCTGCTCAGCCCCTCAATAATTCAGCAGTATCTGCAAAATATCCTCAGTCATCGAGAAAGAGAGGTGTTTTTGGTACTTTTTCTCGACAATCAACATCGCGTTATTCGCCATGAGGAGATGTTTGCTGGTACCATTAGCAGCGTCGAAATTCATCCCCGTGAAATTGTTCGCGAGGCAATGAAGGTTAATGCGGCAGCCATAATTCTGGCGCATAATCACCCGTCCGGCGTGGCTGAGCCGAGCACAACGGACAGAATGGTAACCGAACAGATAATAAAAGCTTGCCAACTGTTGGGTATCCGCGTCCTCGATCATCTGGTCGTAGGTCACGGAGAAACGGTGTCTTTTGCCGAACGCGGTTGGCTGTAGCCCCATTTTTTGAAGTTCCTTGAGGATCTTTAGCTGTTCGGGACTTGAGCACTTACGCTACAGAGCGTATACTACGCCACCTTTGAGAATCTTGGGTTTGGCGTTAAGAGCCTATCTCAGCAGGTTTCGTACCTGATGAATTGGTTTTTTACCCGACGACAGTGAGTCGGTTCTCAGTGGAGTTTGCTGAGATGGGCTCTAAAAGCCTGACGAGGCGGCCATACCCTATACGAAGCTCGAGCTGATTTGATTTTTGGAGATATAGACATGTCCCGAGTCTGCCAAGTTACTGGCAAGCGCCCGGTGAGCGGTAACAACCGTTCCCACGCAATGAACGCGACCAAACGCCGTTTTCTGCCAAACCTGCACTCACACCGTTTTTGGGTTGAGGCTGAGAAGCGCTTTGTAACTCTGCGTGTATCTGCTAAAGGTATGCGTGTTATTGATAAGAAGGGTATTGAGACGGTCTTGGCCGATCTGCGTGCCCGCGGTGAGAAGTATTAAGGAACTGAATCATGGCTAAAGGTGTTCGCGAGAAGATCAAGCTGGTTTCTTCTGCTGGTACTGGTCACTTCTATACCACTACGAAGAACAAGCGTACTAAGCCGGAAAAATTGGAACTGAAGAAATTCGATCCAGTTGTCCGTCAACACGTGATCTACAAAGAAGCTAAAATTAAATAATTTTAGTGGATTAATAAAACCCGGCTCCGGCCGGGTTTTTTATTGCCTGTTATCCGTGAATAAGTATGCTTTAGCCCTACACGCAGCTAGCCTGATGTGACTTTCTTTATGTTCAGTGGGAGAAATAATGCCTGAATTACCAGAAGTAGAAACCAGCCGCAGGGGCATCGAGCCTTATCTTGCCGGGCACACGATTGTTCATGCCATCGTCCGCAATTCGAGACTGCGCTGGCCGGTTTCTCAAGAAATTCTCGCATTAAGCGATCAGCCGGTAATTAGCGTGCAACGGCGCGCCAAATACCTGTTAGTCGAACTGAAAACCGGGTGGATCATCATTCACCTAGGCATGTCGGGCAGTTTGCGCATGCTGCGTGAAGAGACAGAAGCTGGCAAGCATGACCACGTGGATTTGGTGATGGATACCGGCTATGTGCTGCGCTACACCGATCCGCGTCGTTTCGGCGCATGGCTTTGGACCGATGACTTAGAAGGCAGCAGCGTGCTGTCGCACCTTGGTCCGGAGCCGCTGAGTGAAGATTTCTCTGCTGATTACCTGTTCGAGAAATCGCGCAGCAAGAAGTCACCCATCAAACCTTGGTTGATGGACAACAAGCTGGTGGTCGGCGTGGGGAATATCTATGCCAGCGAATCGCTGTTTGTCGCGGGGATTTCACCTGACCGGCCGGTGAATAGCCTCAAGCCTGATGAAGCCGCGCTGCTGGTGGCAACCATTAAAGCCGTGCTGTTGCGCTCGATTGAGCAAGGCGGGACCACGCTGCGGGACTTCTTACAGTCAGATGGCAAACCGGGATATTTCGCGCAGGAACTTCAGGTTTATGGTCGAGCAGGAGAGCCTTGTCGGGCATGCGGTACGCCGATCCTGAGTAAAAAACATGCTCAGCGCACCACCTTTTACTGCCCGAAATGCCAGCGATAGGATGAGAAAACTCAGCCCTCGGCAATCTTCTTCAGCAGGGCTTTGGTGATATTGTCTGGCAGGAATGGCGTGATATCACCACCGTGACGCGCCACCTCTTTCACCAGCGTGGAAGAGATAAACGACCACTCTTTCGACGGCATCATGAACACGCTTTCCAGCGTTGGCATCAGGTGCCGGTTCATATTCGCCAACTGCATCTCATACTCAAAATCCGACACGGCGCGCAGGCCACGGACCAGCACGGTAGCATTGTGGTTTTGGGCGAAAGTCGCCATCAAGTCACCAAAGCCAATCACTTCGACATTGTTCAGATGCGAGGTGGCGGCGGTTGCCAACGCCACGCGCTCGTCGAGGCTGAACATCGGTTTTTTACTCGGGCTGGCTGCAATCGCTAAAATCACGTGATCAAACATCAGCGCGGCACGAGTGACTAAGTCCAAATGGCCGTTAGTCATGGGGTCGAATGTGCCGGGATAAATTGCCTTAGTGCTCATAATGGCTCACTTTTGCAGTTGATGACTTAGCGCCCACAGGGCCGCGTATTTGTTGAAGGTGTATTGTGCGTTGACGCCCGCCAGAATGAAACCCTGCTTTCCGTCGAGGAATCCAGCTCGCAAAATCCACGTTTTAAAGAATGCGCCCAAGGTGTGACTAATAATCGAGAAGAAGCTACAGCGACGCCCCTGCTGGTGGCGCTGGTTGGCCCAAGCCTCAGCATAGTTCATCTGTTTGCGTTGGAAAGAGAAGAAGTCGCGGCAGGTGAGATGCAGCAAGTCGCCTTTAAGTGGCACAACCTTGGCACTGCTGGTGTTCAGCGACTCATGCACCAGGTCGTCGTTGTAGCGAAAATCAGCCGCGCTGTATAAACGATTTACGCGGTCCGGGTACCATCCGCTGTGGCGCATATAGCGGCCGAGGAACAGATTGAGGCGGCCCAGACTGTAGACCGTATCAGGTGAGAAGTCTTGCAGAACGGATTCAATGGATTGGCGAAGCTCTGGCGTGACGCGCTCGTCGGCATCGATCATCAAAATCACTTCGCCGGTGGCGTAGCTTTGCGCCAGCTGCCGCTGTTTACCAAAGCCTTGCCAATCAACGTTTTGGTAAAATTTGGCACCCAACTGCTCGGCGACTTCTTGGGTGGCATCGGTACTGCCTGAGTCCAAAATCACAATCTCATCGGCCCAAGAGACCGAGGCCAGACAATCAGGCAATAGATTGGCTTCATTGCGGGCGATGAGCACCACGGAAAGGCGCTTTCTGTCGGTCATCAGTGGCTCCGTTGTGGCAGGTAAGGCTCCAGCAGGTGCAACAGGCGCTGCAATGCACCTTGGTTTTGGCGCAGAACTTCTACCGCGTGGCGGCCGTAGTACAGGCGATAATCTTCGTCAGTCAGCAAGGTTGAAATCTCTTTCACCAACGACGCGGTATCGGTGACGGTGATCAGTCCGTCGGCTTGAGTCAGCTTGGCACAGATATCTTTGAAGTTGAACGTGTGCGGCCCCATCAACACGGGAATGGCGTGGGCGGCGGCTTCAAGAGGGTTGTGGCCTCCGCGTTCGACCAGACTTCCGCCAACAAAGGCTAAATCGGCAATGCCGTACAGCAACATCAATTCGCCCATGGTGTCGCCAATAACCACCTGCGTTGACGCGGCGGGTACTTCGCCCGTGCTGCGCTGAGTGAAGGTCAGACCGGCTTTTTGAGTCAGTTCGCGCGCGGTGGCAAAACGCTCAGGGTGGCGCGGCACCAGAATCAGCAGCAGGTTAGGGAAGGTTTTCAGCAGCTCTTTATGCGCTTCCAACAGTAAGGTTTCTTCCCCGTCGTGGGTGCTGGTAGCAATCCACACTTTGCGGCGCGACGCCCACTGGCTGCGCAAAGCAATGGCTTTCGCCGCCAGTTCTGGGGTCACGGAAATATCAAACTTTAGGCTGCCGGTCACCGCCAACTGGCTGCGCTTCAAGCCAAGTGACAGGAAGCGAGTGCCGTCTTCTTCATTTTGCGCGGCAATCAGCGTGATTTTTTGCATGATACTGCGGATGAACTCACCCAACTTTTTGTAGCCATTGCCAGAGCGTTCTGACAGGCGAGCGTTGGCGATCACCAGCGGGATCTGGCGAGAGTGCAGGGCGCGGATCAGATTCGGCCACAGCTCGGTCTCCATGATAATCACCAGCTTCGGATTTACTTCGTTCAGAAAACGGTTAACGGAGCCAGCGAGATCATAGGGAAGATAAACATGGTGTACGTCTTTACCAAAAGCAGATTGAACGCGCTCGGAACCTGTCGGCGTCATCGTGGTCACAGTAATCGGTAAAGAGGGGTAGCGGTGACGCAAAGCACGCACTAACGGGATTGCCGCCAGCGTTTCACCGACAGAAACGGAATGCAGCATGATACCGCCTGGAGCGACTTTGCCTTTGCAGAAGCCATAGCGTTCAGCCCAGCGCTTACGGTAAGCCGGAGATTTGCGGCTACGTAAAAGCAAACGGATCCAGATGAGGGGCTGAATAAGGTAAACTAATACCTGATATAAACGCAGTAACATGCTTTAAATTTCATTTATATGGGGTATCGGAATAGTATCATACCTCATTAGGAAAGGCGCTAACCTTGCGTGGCTTCCACAGCGGGAAAGGGGGGCAATGTTGACATCGCTTACGAGAGTAGAATGAAAAATATACTGATTATTCGGCGGGATAATATAGGTGATTTAGTCTGTACGACGCCGTTAATTGAAGGGGTAAAAAAAGCCTATCCCCATGCCAACATTTATTTGTTGATTAACTCTGTTAGTCAGGATGTCATTAAGAATAATCCTTTTATTTATCGCACCTATATTTATAAGAAAGCCAAACATCGAGCCAAAAACCAAACGGCCTTGGGCGTTTATTTTGAACGCGCGAAAATTTTCCTCAAACTCAGATCCGTTCGTTTCGACGCCGCTATTCTCGCCAATCCCACTCCCTGCAAATATAGTCTTCGCATGGCAAAGCTTGCTGGCGTAAAAAATATTATTGGTGCGGATTCTGGCGGGCAGGGTCTGACTAAAGCTTTCACTGAGGCTGACTTCTCCGGCAAACATCAGGTCGAGAAAACCTTCAGCTACTTAAACGCAATTACTAATGAAAACATTAGCATACCTAAAGTAAATGTCTTCCCAGAGGAGCATGAACTCGCGGATGCGCGCAGCAGGTGTGCTGCATTATTGCCTCAGGCGAAGAAGGTTTATGGTGTCCATATCAGCAGTCGCAGCCCAAAAAGACGCTGGTCGCCTGAGAATTACGCCGAAATTATTCAACGCCTCACAGAGGACAAAGACGCTGGCGTATTAATATTCTGGTCACCTCAGGGCACGCTGTCTCCTGATGATATTGGTGATCGGGTGCGTGCAGATCGTTTAATGGAATTATGCGCTGGCCGACAAGTTGCGCTGTATCCAACCCGTTCAATTCGTGAATTAATTGGCGGCTTTGCACAATGTGAAACCATTCTTTGTAGCGATGGCGGTCAAATGCATTTGGCATCGGCATTACATAAGAATTTGGTTGTTCTGTTTGGCGATACCGATATTGATGCCTGGCATCCTTGGTCAGGTAAATATCAAATCTTACAGACACCTTCTGGTGAATGTATGGATGTCACTGTCGACGATGTTTGGCAGTCATTTATTGCGGTCGAGAAATAAAATGAGGCGGGTTTCCCCGCCTTATGTTTACTTATTCACCAGCGCTTTATATTTGTGACAAATATAATCTATGCCATAGACATCCAGCTTCTCTTTATGGATTTCTGGCGGATTGCTATAAACCTCGAGAATTTTCTTGCTGAGTGATTCTGCATTCACCTCTGCCAATCCTCTCTCCATTCCTGTTTTTTCGAGGATTTCAACCGGGCCTCCGGGGCATGCCGTGCTGACCACCGGGGTGCCGCAAATTAAAGATTCAACCAGCACGTTACCAAAGCCTTCGCTATCAGAACTCAAAATGAGCTGCTGGGCGTGTTTAATGTAGCGGAAAGGGTTGGCCTTAAATCCGGCAAAAATCACACGATCGGCAATGTTGAGGTTTGATGCTAATTTTTTGATTTTGTTGATATAATCATCAGTCCCAGTGCCGATGAGCATTAAAGGCGTTTGCAGATTAGTCTGCGCGTAGGCTTCTAATAAGCGATCGTGTCTTTTTTGCACATGGAAACGACCCACGTGAACCAGATAATCTTGACCTGCCATATCGCAAGGTTCGTCAGCTAACGCCTCTATTTCCGCAATATTGAAAGGATTATTAATCACTTCCAGTTTGCGGATGGTGGCCTGAATATTATTCTTTAAATCAAAACCCACGGCTTCAGAAACAGTCACCACGTTCTTATTATTATAAACCGCCGCCATCTTGCGACGTTTATTCCAACGGTCGAACCCTTTGCGATGACCGAGGTAGGTGGTTGAAAGAATGCCGTGAATACAGAACCACAGGCGTTCAGAGTCATAAATATGGCTCTTCATCACAATGCGATCCGTTTTATGTAAGTTGGATAATATTAAATCAAACTTACCATGCTCTTTTTCACACTCATCAATGGCCTGATCTAGCTGCTTGGCGCGGCGCGAAAGCTCGGTCAATTTTCTCCACGGTGAACGTGAAGTATCCGCCACGACTTTGTAAGTCACATTGTCCGGGATGGGGTACTGGCACACGTCGCGCAGTGAAATCAGCGTCACATCCGTTTCTGCCGACTGCAAACCTTTGCAGAGCGTCAATACAACTTTCTCCGCGCCGCCGCCGGGCAACCCATCAATAATGATTAAAACTCGCATGGTTAATCCAGTATTCTTCTATAGAGGTCAAGGAGTTGCCCGGAAAGGCGGGCAGGCGTTTCTTCTATAACTCTTGCACGGGCGGCCTCGGCCATATCCGAACCTAAAGCTATGACAGGCAATTCCTGGATAGATTCGGCCAGTGATTTGACATCCAGCGCATCAAAAACAAAACCATTCACACCCTGCTGAATAAACTCCGCGCCGCCACAGGTCTGGCTGGTGATCACCGGCAGCCCGCAGGACATGGCTTCCAAAATCACGTTAGGGAAGGGGTCGTAGAGGGTAGGAAGCAGCAACGCATCGGCTGCCTGATAAAAAGGCAAAGTCTGCTTTTGCACGCCCATAAAACGAATTCTCTGCTCGCAGCCCAGCGACTGTGCCAAACCGCGATAGCGTTTTTCGTCTTTATCCTGACCTACAACCAGCAAAATGCTGTCCGTCGGTGCCACCGCGCGAATCGCAGCTTCAAGCCCTTTTCGTTCGAAGCCCGAACCCACAAAAATAAGGCAGTGTGCCTGCTGGGGGATGTTGAACTGCTGGCGAAGCTGATGGCGCAGGGCCTCAGTCGCGGGCAGGAATTTCTGATTATCGATGGCGTTATAGATGACGGTGATTTTCTCATCCGGCAGACCGAAGTCGGCCATGATTTCATTCTTAATCATCTGCGCGTTGCAAATCACTGACTTCAGCTCCGGCGCGGCGTACATCTCCTGCTCAGCGCGCATCACATAGCTGTGGAATCTATCAGTGAGCAGGCGTTTACCGCGCCATGCCGGGAGCAGGCGGCTACGCTGCAATAGCCAGCGGCGATGCACGCCATCACCCGCGCGATAAATATCACAACCGGGGATGCGCTCATGGCTCTGCACAATGTCGAATTTCTCTTGCTGCCAGATTTTGCGCGCCGCGTTGGCAAAACCGCGCTCACGGCTGACGCGCCCCCATTTCATTGGGTCGCAAAGATGGATATGCCAGTTCGGGTTGACGTCGCCCTGCCATTCGCGGGTGATCACGCTTAAATCGAGGTCCTGATCTTCTAGCGCCTCAAGTGCGCGTGAAACAAAGCGCTCTGCGCCGCCGTCTGGGCGATATTTTTGGCGAACTAACGCCAGTCGGAAATGCTTCATGGGAGTCGTTTTCTCGCTGCGTCGATAACCGTTTGAGCAGGAATGGCATCAAGGTATCGCTCGGAAGTGTGAGTATCGATATCGTCGGGATCGGGCAATTCACAGAAATCGCCAGCCCAGATAACTTCCCCGTTGGCCTGCCACGGCGACCAGAATACGCGTTTTGATGGGCCAAACAGCGCCACCAGTGGCGTTTGCAGCGCGGCGGCCATGTGCATCGGAACGGAGTCCACGCCGATAAACAGGCTGGCTTTATCAATCAGCGCGGCCAGTTGGCGTAATGACAGTTGACCAGCAAGGGACACAACCCCGTCTTGCGGGCTGAGGGCCAAGATGCGGTCGATCATTTTCAGCTCGTTTTCTGCCGGGCCGCTGGTCAGCACGACGGTTTTCCCCGCGCCATGCAGAGCAGTGATCGTCTCGGCCATTTTCTCATCGGTCCAGCATTTGAAGAACCAGCGAGAAGTCGGCTGAATCACCACAAAATCGCCCGTCACCCTCTTCTCATCCAGAATCTGCTCCACGCGTGCTCTGTCTTCCGGCGCGTAGCTCATGGTCACGCTGTTATCCACGGACGGCAGGTTCAGCGGGCCAAGAATCGACAGATTTTGCTCGACGGTGTGTAGCTGGTTGTGACCGGACACATCAACTAAATGGGTGTGGCAGAACTGCCACAGTTTGCCTTTGCGTTTTGGCAGGTCGAAGCCTAACCGAACAGGCGCGCCAGTGAGTTTCGTCACCAAGGCGCTGCGCCATTGGTCTGCAAGATTGACCACCAGATCGTACTTGCGGGCAGTCAACTGCTTGATAAGACGGGATTCATGACCAAGATGAGCCAAGGTTCCCTGCTTTTTCCAAGTGCGGTCGATGGTAAACAGATGGGTTAAATCGGGCTCACTTGCCAACATATCTCGGGTTTCGAGGTACATCAGCATGTCAATTTCGGCTTGAGGATAGTGTTGTTTCAGCGTGCTGATGACCGGCGTCGTCAGTAACATATCGCCATGATGACGCAGTTTGATGATCAGAATACGCCGCGGTGGCGCGAATTGCTTAATCGGTTGGGCATTTGCCATCATTCATCACTATCTATGAAATCAAAGCTTGATTCTAAAGGACGCTGGAGGATGTTGCCATACTTCCACGCCTTTCTTGCCTTGCCGGGGAAAATACCAAAGAATAAGCAACAAATGGTGCAGAGCGTTGTCCAAATCGACTCGCGGTCACACTACATTATGTATTATTCAGTGCGAATGGGTCATTTGGCCCCAACAGTTTCCATCAGGCATGTTTTATGACAAAACCCGCATTTATCATCACGATTGACACCGAAGGCGACAACCTTTGGCAAAATCATGAGCATATTCTCACGAAGAATACGCATTTTTTGCCGCGTTTTCAGGCATTGTGTGAGCGTTATGGCTTCAAGCCGGTTTATCTCACCAATTATGAAATGGCGAAAGATGCCGAGTACGTGGAGTTTGCGCGTGACGTGATCGCCCGAGGTCAGGGTGAGGTGGGGATGCATCTCCATGCTTGGAACAGCCCGCCAATCTCGCCACTGACGGATGATGACTGGCGCCATAAGCCTTATCTGATCGAATTCCCTCGTGAAGAAATCCGAGCGAAAGTCGAGTATATGACGCGACTTTTGGAAGACTCTTTCCAAACCAAAATGTTGAGCCACCGCGCGGGCCGCTGGGCGATGAATGAGTATTATGCTTCATTGCTGCTGGAATTCGGCTATCAGGTCGATTGTTCAGTCACGCCGAAGGTGAACTGGCAGACGTCTGCGGGCGCACCACAGGGTAACGGCGGGACGGACTACCGTCATTTTCCATCTCATTCCTATTTTATCGACCCGGAAAATATTGCCCAATCAGGCCAGTCGACGCTGCTAGAAGTGCCGATGAGCATTCAGTATAAATATCCACATTGGATTAACGGCTTAAAACAGGGCATTAACGCACTGCGCGGCAAAAAGCGTCAACACTCTGTGCATTGGCTGCGACCTTCGGGCGGAAATGCCGAAAACATGAAACGTGTTGCTGCCAAAAGCCTAGAGCAGGGCCACGATTTTGTTGAGTTTATGCTCCATTCCTCTGAATTTATGCCCGGCGGAAGCCCGACATTTAAGACGCCAGAGGATATTGAGATCTTGTATCAGGATTTAGAAAGTTTGTTTGAATGGCTTAAGGAACGTACCCAAGGTATGACGCTGGCAGAATATTATCAGACGAAAGTGAATCAAGATGTCTAAAAAGTGGAAAGTAAAGTTAACCAATTGGTTCTTACGTCGTTACGTTCCAAGAAAAGGTCGATTGCTCGATAAATCTACGCTTAATGCACAAACGCATTTCGACAGCATTGTTATTTATTCTACCACGGCGCTGGGGGATTTTATGTTTAACACCCCGGCAATCCGTGAAGTTAGACGACGTTACCCTAATGCCTATATCACCTTAGTTGCCCACAGAAAAAATCAGCAACTGGTGGAAAAAGGTCTGCATTACGACCGTGTGGTGTATTGGGATAATAAGATTAAATCCTTGCCGGTTTTGGTTAAGTCATTAAAAGAGCATCAACCCGATCTGGCTCTGATTCTTCACTCTCATCTGCCTTATGATGTGATAAGCGCCGTCATGGCGGGTGTTAAATATATAATTAGAGATAATTATATGAATGGCATCAGCGGGCTCGAAGAGTGGCTTTCAAATTATGTTTTCCATTATTACGGCCACTTTGTGCGCCGAAAAATGGAGTTGGTAAGCGTTCTGGGTTGCGATCCGAATGCTGTCGCTATGGAAATACCCTCGCCTTATCAGCCCGGCGTTAAAGACCCTGATGCGACGGTCATTGGTATGCAGATTGGGGCTTCCACCGAGTCACGTTGCTGGCCGATAGCTCATTTCGCCAAGCTGATTGATATGATTGCTCAACGCCACTCGGCGGTCAAAATCGTACTGATTGGCGGGGGAACTGACTCAGCTCGTGGTGAAGAGTTGCTTCGCCAACTTTCTGATAAAAATAAAGAAATCGTCACAAACCAAATTGGGAAGACTGACTTACAGCAGCTGATCACTTTGATTGATGGTTTTGATGTTTTAGTCACTGGCGATACCGGCCCGTTGCATCTGGCCGTGGGTGTGAAGACCAAAACAATTAGCCTGTTCGTTACCGCGGACTCAAGGTCTACCGGGCCTATTCAGGATACTGAATTGCATCGGATTATTCAGGTATCGCGCACTGGACACACGATGGCTTTAGAAGAGATTAGCCCGATGGGCGTTATCCAGCCTGAGAGAGTCTATGCTGAGCTGGTTTCACACGTTGAGTTTATAGATAAACAGTGAGAGCAATTATCGTCTAAGTCTTAGGCGATAATTTATTTTCGAGATGAAGGTATCCATGAAAGGATACTTCATCTGGAAATATTTCTTCCTAGAGAGAGACGTGTTTTTGCATAGCTCAGCGGCGAGTTTGAAAAGTGCGATATTTTCAGGGGTATAATAGTAGTAACCATAGAGTTTCTTGGTCATTTTCTTGGCTTCAATAAAACAGTTAGCGATCATTGGCGCGACAATCTGTGCAACTTTTTCGCTATTATGGCAGGTTTGAATGTATGTAAGCATCTTACCCATAGCGAATAAAATATCATCAATATCTTTAGCTTGAATATTACGCGTAATGCCTGCGTTATTGACCCGATAGTAATAAAGCACCTTGTCAATATGAGCGATTCGCTTTGTCTTGAAGTATTGGAAGGGCGTGAAAATCACGTCTTCGTAACGACAGCCATTCTCAAAACTCTCGCCATTAATTAGCTCTCTGCGGAAAATCCTGCTCCACAAATGCCAATTCGAACGCTCAAAAATAGGCTTCAGGTAGTAACTTTCAGGCTGCAACGAGTCATAGGGGATACAGCGATGCGTTTCGCAGGGAACGCTTGCCGGAACACGGTCAGTGAATTGCAGAAAGTTGAAATCAATAATATCAAACTCACCTTGATGTAAATAAGGTGATAACGTCGCATAGTAATCAGGGCTCAGGATATCATCGCCATCCAAAAAGGTGACATACGTTCCTTTTGCATGCTGTAAGCCAACATTTCTTGTGGCAGCAATACCCTGATTTTTTTGGCTGATAAAAGAGAATGTTTGGTCTTTCAAGGTCTGAAGAAAACGATCCACTAAGACCTTGGAGTTATCAGACGAACCGTCGTCAATAATCACCACTTCAACATCATCATCGATTTGTGTAAACAATGACTGTAATGCCTCAATAATGAAGTGCTCATTATTGTAAAAAGGGATGATAACCGACAACAAAGGTTGTTTAGACAACGACATTTTTCTCTTTTTCCCCAGCTTGTGGCTGCTTATTTATCGCCGTGTTACCAATTAATACACTCAAAATCGTGGCAAGTCCAAAGATTGCCGCAGCCTCTGAACTGAAGAACAACACGTCACTCAGGCCATAAGCCATCATGGCCAATGTAATAGCCAGCAGGGCAGCATTTTTTTGCAATCTCAACGCAAGCAGCAGTAAGGATAAATGTAGGACTAGCAACAGAATCACCCCCCATATACCGCGAAGGGAATAGTTATCGATAATCTCATTATGTAGGTGAACTGTTGCGTAAGGTACTGCATATGCTAGTTCTGGGTGTTGAGCGGCAAGAGTAGCAATCTCTTTACCGCGCTGCTCTGCTGATTGACCAAACAGGTGTTGGTTTCCGCTAATAAAACCCGCTTTAAGCATGGCTATGCGATCGCCCACAGAATTGATTCGCACTGAGGAAGATTGTTGGGCCATATCCTCCCTAAATGCTTCGATCCTTTGCCCAATTACATCTTTGAGGAAGTAAGAACTCAGAGCAATCAATGCAATAACTGCAAGACCGTAAGTGTATTTCTGCTTTGCAGTGACATTCCTAGAAAAGGTGAACATCAAAACACTGACCACAGGGAAAACGAGGATTGCTGCTCGTGTCTCAGTATGAATGATTGAAACGAAACTTATTAGGAAGCCTAATGAAAAGAAGATGGCGTTATATTTATTTTTCACATGGAGCAAAGAATATAACATTAAAATATTAACGGCTGTTATTATGTACGCCGTAACTGTTGCTCGGTCATAGTTTAATTCAATTCGCAAAGCCCCAGCAGATAGAGACTGGTAAATAGCATATCCATTGACTAAGACTCCAAGCGAAATCAGAGCGGGAATAATCCATTTCTTCACATTAAGTTTTTCATTAAGTGCAATTAATAATATAAATCCTGTTGCAATTAGTATTTTTCCAGTTACAAAATATGCTCTGTAAAGGTCTATGTATTCGTCAGGTTTTTTATAAAATTCAACCCACAGAAGGTTAGCAAGCCCTAAGACCACAAAAGACAGCGGGACTAATAAAAGACATCTTTGGCGAATGTAGTACTTGAAATTGAAAACAAGGGCAATAAAGGCAATATAGCTAGTGATAAATAAAATGTTTCGACCGCTACCCCAGTTAAATGCAACAGTAAAAATACTGAGCAAGCATCCAAAATAGATAGCATAACTAAAAATTGGATGAGGCGTTTCTCTTCTGATCATCTATTTATATTCCAGATAGCCTATTCTTCGGCAACGTAACGAGCGAGGATAGCTTCAAACTGCTTTTTGAAGGCACTGTAATCCAAGGATTGCGTCGTGAACTTGTGTGCGTTTTCGCGCAGTTTTTGATAATTAGATTCATTTATCATTTGTTCAACCGCATCCGCACATTCTATGTGACAAAGTAGTTTTGGTGTCACTAATTTGTCAGCAAGTGGATCATAAACCTCATAAGGGAAATCAATCTTAATCCCCGTCAGTTTTTGGTGCTCTTCAAAACTGATTTTAGGCACCAATCCCAACCCACACTCCTTATCCTTTACGGCTTCGGGCTGCCCATCCACAAAGGGAAAAACAACCGGCACGCTGAAATAGAGCGCCTCAACGCATGACAGCCCAAATGGCTCGGTCACTGGGGTGCTCATGTAGACATCTGTGCGGTTGAAGAATTCACTCACATTGTCCTGAAAACCACTAAAGGTGACGTGATTGTTCAACTCGAGTCTTTCTGTCAGCTCTTCCAGCAATTGCCGGTCTGGTCCTTTACCGGCAATCTCCAGTTTTACCTTGTGGCCACGGTTAAGTAACTCGCGCATCATCAGCAGGGAAACGCTGATGCCTTTTAGTGTCACCAATCTGGAGGCAGTGCCAATCCGGACAGTCTCAGGCAGCGTTTTGGCTTCGAAATGCACGCCGGGTGGTGTCTCAATTCGGTTCGGTACCACTTCACAAGCTATCGGTAAGTTGAACCGCAGCTCCATCACGCGCTTGGAAGCCCACGAGGCCGACATCACGCCATCTAGCATGGCGAAGAAGCCTAGCGTTTTGCTATTTTTAGGATAACGCCACGAACAGCCGTGATCGTAATAAATAAACTTACCGCGTTTCGGTTTTGCAGCCAGCACCGGCACCAGATCCCAAACCACAATCACATCAGCATTGGCTTTTTCGATTTTATGTTTAAGGACAAATTTTCGCAAAAACTGAGGGTAACGCGTTGAGAAACCATTGAATATACGGTTGGCATAGGACACTTTTTTTCCGGCCAGTTTTTTCTCTATCTCGCCGCCGACCTGACTGTTAATACAAAGAATTTCATTGATGTTGTCAGGGTCATTATTAATGTATTGAAGGAACAGGCGTTCAACACCACCCATCTTTTCCAAATTAATAACATGCAGCTTTTTCATTAGAGTTGCCCACCTAAAGCTTCAAATACCCGCGCCGCTGAAATAGACGCCATGTCCTTGTCTTCGGCAGTCAATGACTGCTGATTCTTCCCATAACCCCCGATCAACCCCGGATCGGTCGGGCCATAAATCGTAATGTTTGGTCTGTCGAGAGCCGCTGTAAGATGGCTCAGGCCGGTATCTACCGATACCACGGCTTTCGCGCCGACTAGCATGCTGGCGACCTGTTCGAGACTCATCTTTGGCAGCACCACGACGTGCTCGAAGCCTTCTGCCAGACGGCATGCGCGCTGATATTCGTGCTCCGCGCCCCAAGGCAGTTTAATCACGATATCCTGATTGCTGAATAAGCCAATCAGTTCGCGCCAGTGGCTTTCTGGCCAATGCTTGTCCGCGCGGGTAGTGGCGTGAAGGAAAACCAGATAGCGGTTGGCATCGGCAGGCGGGTTCGCTAAGAAGCGCGCGGCGATGGCGTAATCGCCCTGTGTTTCCGGCTTCTCATAGCCCAAACTTTTCGCGAACAGTTCGCGCGTACGTTCGACGGCGTGCTGCTGCTTGCTTATCTCATGGCGCTGATTGAAAAACCAACTGGCGAAAGGCTCGCGGGCGCTTTTGGCGTCTTGCCCATGTTTGCGGCCTTTGGCTACGCGGGTGATCAGCGCTGCGCTCTTGATTAGGCCTTGAGCGTCAATTACCGCATCGTAGGTGCGCGATTGCAGCTCTCGTTTGAAATCACAGCGTTGCTGGCGCGTTTCGGAGCCAAACCAGTTCTTTCTCCAGCGGCGAATGGCCACTGGGATAACGCGGTCGACGGCCGGGTGCCAGCTAGGAATTTGTGCAAAGCCTTCTTCCACCACCCAGTCGAAAGAGATACCCGGAATGGCGTTCATCGCATCAGTTAATGCAGGAAGAGTGTGCAGGACATCGCCCATTGATGATGTTTTGACAATCAGTACCCGCATTACATGTCCTTTCCTGAAACCAATAGCTGAGACAACTCTTGATATACCTGCTCGGGTTGAATGTCGATCAGACTTTGATGATAACCCTGCTCGGCATCCCCTTTACGCACCTTGTGATAGCCGGTGATCAGGCGAATCACTTTGGCATACTGGCTGAGCGGCGGGGTGAAGTCAGGGCTGCTCGGCCCATAGAGTGCGACCAGCGGCTTGTTCAGCGCGGCCGCGACGTGCATCAGGCCCGAGTCATTGCTGACCACTGCCTGACAGGCGGCGATCAGCACCACGGCTTGGTCGAGGGAGGTTTTACCTGCCAGATTGAGGCACAGCGCCTGAGCCGACTCGGTCAGCGCAGCGCGAATATCTTCGCCCGCCGGATGGTCTTTGGCCGAGCCAAAAAGCACCACTTGATAGCCATCAGCAATCAGCTTTTCGGCTAACGCCGCGTAGTGATAGTGCGGCCAGCGCTTCGCCGGGCCGAACTCGGCACCCGGACAGAAGCCAATCACCGGCCTTGCAGCGGAAAGCGCGAAGGCTTGGCTAACGTCGGCGACTTCAGTATCAGTGACGCGCAACTGTGGCCACAGCAGAGGCTGAGGCAGATCGGCCGCGGAGTGAATCTGCTTGGCGTCATAGGCCAGCGCCACGTAGCGCTGAACCATCAGCGGAAAAGCGGGCTTATCCAGTACGCGAATATCATTAAGCAGGCCGTAGCGCATCTCGCCTCGCCAGCCGGTTCTTTGCGGAACCTTGGCGAAGAAGGGCACCAGTGCGGACTTGAAGGAGTTTGGCAGAACGAAGGCGCGCTGATAGTGGTTCTCGCGCAGGGCAACGCCCAGACGCCGACGCTCACCCAGCTCAAGCGCCCCGTGGCCTAAAGGCATCGGCAGGGCGCGGCTGACTTCTGGCATTCTGTCGAGCAGTGGACGGCACCACGCCGGTGCCATCACGTCGATTTCTGCCGCTGGCTCAACGGCCTTGATGGTGCGGTAAAGGCTTTGCGACATCATCATGTCGCCCACCCAAGAAGGGCCAATGACCAGCATTTTCATTACTTACACATTCCTTTACTCAACACTGATTATCAGACCGCGTGGTTAAGCCACGTCATGTATTCAGCCACGCCTTCGGCAACGGTTTTGAACGGTTTGTCATAACCCGCTGCGCGCAACGCGGACATATCAGCCTGAGTGAAAGACTGGTAGCGGCCTTTCAGTTTTTCAGGGAATGGAATGGTTTCGATTTGGCCTTTTTGGTGATGTTCGATCACGGCTTCAGCCACGGCTTGGAAGGACTCTGAACGACCGGTACCGCAGTTGAAGATGCCGGAAACGCCGTTCTGCCAGAACCACAGGTTCACGGCTGCGACGTCACCGACGTAGATGAAGTCACGTTTGAAACCTTCGCTGCCGGCGAACAGTTTTGGATTCTCGCCCGCGTTGATCTGGTTGTTCAGATGGTAAGCCACGCTTGCCATGCTGCCTTTATGACCTTCGCGCGGGCCATAGACGTTGAAGTAACGGAAGCCACAAACCTGCGACTCAGCGTGCGGCAGGATCTCACGCACATATTGGTCGAACAGGAATTTGGAGTAGCCATAGACGTTCAGCGGCTGTTCGTACTTGCGGTCTTCCACAAAGCTGGTGCTCTGGCTGCCGTAGGTCGCTGCAGAAGAGGCGTACAGGAACGGGATTTCACGCTCGAGGCAGAAGTGCAGGATATCTTTGGAGTACTGGAAGTTGTTATCCATCATGTACTTGCCATCCCACTCGGTGGTGGATGAGCAGGCACCTTCGTGGAAAATCGCGTCAATGTCGCCCAGATCATCACCGGCCACGATGCTGGCGATGAAATCTTCTTTGTCGCAATAATCAGCAATATCGAGGTCAACCAGATTGACGAACTTGGTGCCGTCTTTCAGGTTATCGACCACTAAAATATCGCGATATCCCATATCATTAAGCGATTTAATAATGTTGCTGCCGATAAAACCAGCGCCGCCAGTGACGATTATCATGGGACTCACCTTTAATCATTTAGAAAACCGCGCACCATGCGCAGTCTATTCAGTTGGCAATATCATAACACTTCATTATGTCAGTCACATTCGGAAGCTATCTGATTCGTTGGATTCTAGTGCATCAGGGCTTAAGGCGTGAACTATGCTACAAAATAAAGAAATTCTGACAGCTTCACTCGTTATTCGTTAGGCGGATTAGTAATGTGTCTGACGAATGAGTCATTTTCAGGAGATAACGTTATGTCCGCTTCGTTTTACCGCCAACTGGAAGAAGAACTTGATCAGGCGCGTGCCGATGGTCTGTTCAAGGAAGAGCGAATTTTGACCTCAGCACAGCAGGCGGAAATTACCGTTGCTGGTGGTGAACCGGTCATCAATTTCTGTGCTAACAACTACCTTGGGCTCGCCAACCACCCTGAGCTTATCGCCGCCGCCAAAGCCGGTTTAGACAGCCACGGCTTCGGTATGGCCTCGGTGCGCTTTATCTGCGGCACCCAAGATGCACATAAAGAGCTGGAAAGTCGCTTGGCCGACTTCCTCTGCATGGACGACGCCATTCTCTATTCTTCCTGCTTCGACGCCAACGGCGGCCTGTTCGAAACGCTACTGGGGCCGGAAGATGCCATTATCTCTGATGCACTTAACCATGCGTCGATCATCGACGGCGTGCGTCTGTGCAAAGCCAAGCGCTATCGCTACGCCAACAATGATTTAGCCGAGCTTGAAGCCCGTCTCGAGCAGGCCAAAGCCGAAGGCGCGCGACACATCATGGTTGCTACCGACGGCGTATTTTCCATGGATGGCGTGATTGCCAACCTGCACGGAATTTGCGATTTAGCCGAGCGTTATGACGCGTTGGTGATGGTCGATGACTCCCACGCCGTGGGCTTTGTCGGCGAGCACGGTCGCGGCACCCACGAATATTGCGACGTGATTGGTCGCGTGGACATCATCACCGGCACCCTTGGCAAAGCCATGGGCGGCGCGTCCGGCGGCTATACCGCAGGGCGCAAAGAGGTGATTGACTGGCTGCGCCAGCGTTCGCGCCCGTACCTGTTCTCCAACTCGCTGGCGCCGTCTATCGTCGCCGCCTCGCTGAAAGTGCTCTCTATGCTGGAGCAGGGCAGCGAACTGCGCCAGAAGCTGATGAGCAACGCCCAACTGTTCCGCGAGAAGATGACCGCCGCCGGTTTCACACTGGCTGGCGCTGACCACGCGATCATCCCAGTGATGCTGGGTGAAGCGAAGCTGGCGCAGGAGTTTGCGGCGGCCTTGCAGCACGAAGGTATCTACGTCACGGGCTTCTTCTTCCCGGTAGTACCTAAAGGTCAGGCGCGCATTCGCACCCAGATGTCTGCCGCGCACAGCACCGAACAAATCGAAAAGGCGGTGGACGCCTTCACCCGTATTGGTAAAAAGCTTGGCGTGATTGCCTGAGGAACCTGCATGAAAGCGTTAGCAAAATTAAAGCGTGAAGAAGGTATCTGGATGACGGATGCGCCAGTGCCTGAGCTTGGCCATAACGATCTGCTGATTAAGATTCGCAAAACCGCCATTTGCGGTACTGACGTGCATATCTATAACTGGGATGAATGGTCGCAGAAGACTATCCCGGTACCGATGGTGGTCGGTCACGAATATGTCGGCGAAGTGGTCGGCATTGGTCAGGAAGTCAAAGGCTTCAACATTGGCGACCGCGTCTCCGGCGAAGGCCACATCACCTGTGGGCATTGCCGCAACTGTCGCGGCGGCCGCACCCATCTGTGCCGCAACACGCAGGGTGTCGGAGTGAACCGTCCGGGGGCTTTTGCCGAGTATCTGGTGCTGCCAGCCTTCAACGCCTTCAAAATTCCAGACAACATCTCTGACGACTTGGCTGCCATCTTCGACCCACTGGGTAACGCCGTGCATACCGCGCTCTCCTTCGATTTAGTCGGCGAAGACGTGCTGATCAGCGGCGCTGGCCCGATTGGTATCATGGCGGCGGCAATCTGTAAGCACGTTGGCGCGCGCCACGTCGTTATCACTGATATGAATGAATACCGTCTGGATCTGGCGCGCAAAATGGGCGTGACCCGCGCGGTAAACGTCAAAAATGAGACGCTCGAAGAGGTGATGACCGAGCTGGGCATGACCGAAGGCTTTGATGTGGGTCTGGAAATGTCGGGCGCGCCTCCGGCGTTCCGATCCATGCTTAACGCCATGAACCACGGCGGGCGCATCGCTCTTCTGGGGATCCCGCCTTCGGATATGTCGATTGACTGGAATCAGGTGATTTTCAAAGGTCTGTTTATCAAGGGGATTTACGGCCGCGAGATGTTTGAGACGTGGTACAAGATGGCCGCGCTGATCCAGTCTGGTTTGGATCTCACCCCGCTTATCACTCACCATTTCTCTATTGATGACTTCCAGAAAGGTTTCGATGCCATGCGTTCCGGCCAGTCGGGTAAAGTGATCCTGAACTGGGAGTAAGTTCCCGTCGCAGCAAAGACAAAGGCCAGCATGTGCTGGCCTTTTTGCATTGATAACGCAGAGTATTTTACGGCTTTGGCGCGCTATTCGGCTTGTCGGCAAACCACGTGTTCCACGTGCGCTCAACAAAGGTGACGGCAGGCAGCTGTGCCACGCTCTCACCAATAACTTTGAACATAGTGTCAGCATACACCGGCGCAACGGGTTGCTTGGTGGTACAGAGGCGCGCCCCTTTAAACACCGTTTTCGGCGGCGTGACTTTGGTCGGCGTTTTGCCCGGCGTGCTGCGGGTCGGCTCATTGAGCAGATCGCTTGGACGCACTAAAACGATATCCGACGGCAAGTTCGGCAACATTTGCTGCAATACGCGCACCGTGGTCGGATGCGGGTGGCCGATGGCGATGGCATAGCCATTGCGGCGAGCAAGCTGGATGGCGCGCTCGAACTGCTTGCGGATCTCAGCTTCATTCTGCACATCATCTAAAAAGACGTTTCGCTTGATGACGCGCACCTGAGTCCCGGCAGCAGCCTGCACTGACTTGGTGTTGCCGATGGTCATACTGTCGAGGAAAAACAGGCTGTGGGCGTTCATGGCCTGCATCACTTTCTCCATACCCGACAGGCTGGAGGTCATGGCGCTGCCCATATGGTTGTTGATGCCGACGGCGTAAGGGATGCTCTTAATTGCTTGATCCACAATACGTTTCACCTCTTCGCTGCTCATCGACGGCGTTAAGGTATCTTTTTCCAGCGGCTGTTTACTCAGGGGAGCCATCGGCAGGTGGATCAGGATCTCACGGCCCTGCTGGTGGGCTTTCTCCATCATGATGTGCGAATCGGGCGCATTGGGGAAAATCGCGATGGAGACGGCCCTGGGCATCTGCAACACCTGATTTTCATTCTGTTGGCGGTAACCAAAATCATCAATAAGGATGGCTAATTTCGCTGCCTGAGCCTGACAGGCAAACAGGACGGTGCCGCAGAGCGCGGCTAAAACGGACTTTTTATATCGCAATGCTATCTTCCCAACCACGGCTGTGGGTTAACGGCCTGGCCCTGACGACGAATTTCAAAATACAGCGATGGCTGGCCCTGACCTCCGCTGGTACCCACCAGTGCAATGGCTTGACCGGATTTAACCTGGTCACCCACGTTCACCAGCGCGCTTTGGTTGTAACCATAAAGGCTCATATCACCTTTACCGTGCTCGATAACCACCACCAGACCGTAGCCCTGAAGCCAGTCGGCCAGCAGAACGCGGCCATCGGCGACGGCTTTGACTTCGCTCCCTTCGCGAGCCGAAATCACGATGCCTTTCCAGCGTAGCTCACCCTGAAGCTGTTCGCCGAAACGATGCAGAATAGAGCCGCGAACTGGCCAAATATCTTGCCCAGATGGGCGACCCAGCCCGCCGGTACGCGACACCAGTGCCTGCTCGCCCTGCGTCGGTTTGTAGGTGGAGCCTTTCTTCTTGGCTTGCTGCTCTTTGGCGCGAATAGCCGCGGCCTCTTTGGCCTCTTTCTCTGCGCGAGCGCGGGCGGCGCGCTCGGCGGCAGCAATCTTGTCGCGCAGGCGCGTTTCGTTAGCGCGCAGCTCAGACAGGCTCTGCTCATCTTTCTGCAATGAGCTTTCCAGCGAACTCAGCGTCTGTTTACGCGCTGCGCGGGCCTGTTCGAGCTTTTGCTGCTGGCTCTGCTGTTCGCTCAGTAGGCTTCTCTGCTGGGTCTGTTTGGCTTCCAGCGAGACGCGCTGCGCGGCCAGCGTGGTGCGCGTTTGCTTAAGCTGCTCGATAGACTTCTGACGGGCTTCGTTGAAATAGCCGAAATAGGCCAAAATGCGTTCACTGCGCTCGCTCTCTTCGCCACTCAGCAGCAGTTGTAACCCACTGTGCTGACCCACGCGGAAGGCGGCATCCAGCTGTTTCGCCAGAATTTCTTCCTGACTTTTTTGCTGCTTTTGCAGTTTGTCTATCGAGGCATTTAAATTGGCGATTTCTTTATTGAGGGTGGCGAGGGTCGATTGAGTATCACGCAGCCCACGGCTGGCCGAGGCGATGATCTTTTCCTGCGCCTGCAACTGGTCCTGCAACGAACTGCGTTGCTGTTTCTGCTGCTTAACGCTTTTCTCTTTTTCGGCGATGCTTTGCTGGAGAGTTTTGAGCTGGTCTTTATTGTCGTCAGCGTGTGCAACAAAAGCAGGAACGAGTAACGAGGCGCAAAGCAAAAATGCGGACGCCGGGCTGCCTAATGTCGTCTTATCATTAATAGAAAGACGGTTTTTCATTGCGCTGAAATTGATGAATTTGCTCAAACTTTTTCCTGCTTGCCGACCGTGGATGATAGACAATCTGGCTGTCCTTCAGGTTATCGTACCACTAATCAACAGCCTGATGCACAAACAAAAAAGGCGCACTAGCCCGCGCTAATACGCCTTAAAACTGTAGTGTATAACCGCCATCCTTCAAATGGCCGCAACGCTGAAAGTGCGGCCCGTTTAGCTGTTGTTCAGGACTATTTGGCGATAAAAAGCGGCTTCCCGCTCATTTCGGCCGGGGTTTGCATACCCATCAGTGACAGCATGGTTGGCGCGATATCGGAAAGCTTGCCGCCTTCAACCACCTGCGCGTCGGTGCCGATATAAATCAGCGGCACCGGCAGGTTGGTGTGCGCGGTGTGCGCCTGCCCGGTGGCCGGGTCGCGCATTTGCTCGGCGTTACCGTGATCGGCAGTCACCAGCAGCTGGCCGCCCGCGTTTTTAACCGCCTCGACCACTTTGCCGATGCACTCATCCAGCGTTTCTACCGCTTTCACCGCCGCTTCGTACACGCCGCTGTGACCCACCATGTCGCCATTCGGATAGTTACAGATGATGGTGTCGTACTTGCCGCTGGCAATGGCGGTCAGCAGTTTGTCCGTAAGCTCTGCTGAACTCATTTCCGGCTGCAAATCGTAAGTGGCGACGTTCGGCGACTTAATCAGAATGCGGTCTTCGCCGGCAAACGGCTCTTCCATACCGCCGTTGAAGAAGAAGGTGACGTGAGCATATTTCTCGGTTTCGGAGATGCGCAGCTGGGTTTTGTTGTGGGCCATCAGCCATTCACCCAGCGTGTTTTTCAGTGAAGCGGGTGGATAGGCGCACTCGGCGTCGATATCGGCGGCGTACTCCGTCAGCATCACGAAATCACCGAAGTTAATCACTTTATCGCGGGTAAATCCGTCGAAGTCCGGGCTGATAAAGGCTCGGGTGATTTCGCGCGCGCGGTCGGCGCGGAAGTTCATGAAAATCATCGCGTCGCCGTCTTCCAGCGCGGCATCGGTTTCGCCCGCACGGCGCAGCACGGTGGCTTTGACGAACTCATCGTTTTCATCGCGGGCATAGGCGGCTTGCAGGGCTTCCACGGCGTTATCGGCGGTGAACGCGCCCTTGGCCTGCGTCATCAGGTCATAAGATTGCTGCACGCGATCCCAGCGATTGTCGCGATCCATGGCGTAGTAGCGGCCAATAATGGAGGCGATACGGCCGGTGCCGAGCTGCTGGAATTTTTCGCTAAAGCGCTGAAGTGAGCTTTCGGCGCTGCGCGGCGGGGTGTCGCGACCGTCGAGGAACGCGTGCAGATAAATGGCTTTAGCGCCGCGACGGTGGGCCAGTTCAATCATCGCCATGATGTGGTCTTCGTGGCTGTGAACCCCGCCCGCAGAGAGCAGGCCCATAATGTGCACGGCTTTACCCGCTGCTACGGCGCGGTCGACAGCCTCAGCCAGCACGGCATTTTCGAAGAAATCACCTTCTTTAATTTCTTTATCAAGGCGAGTCAGGTCTTGATAAACGATACGTCCCGCCCCCAGATTGACATGACCGACTTCCGAGTTGCCCATTTGGCCGTCGGGCAAGCCAACGTCCAGACCTGAGGCGGCGATCAGCGTGTGCGGGTAAGTCTGCCACAGGCTATCCATCACCGGCGTTTTGGCATTCAGAACGGCGTTGTCTTGTGATTCCTCTCGGTGCCCGTAGCCGTCCAGAATCACCAGTACCATAGGTTTTTTGTTGCTCGACATGTCAAAAGCCTCATTAAAAGAGTAAATGTTGAATAGGCTCGCCGTGGCCCGCAGCACGGGTTTGGCGTGGCTATTCCCACTTTTTGCGAGAGGATTTTACGTCAGAGTGAAAACACAAATAGCCCTGAGAGATCAAAGTTGGGCAATGTATGGATTAACAAGCAGGATAAATGCGTGTTAATTTTCCGAGATATGCCGCAGTTTGTGGCATTAGGAGATGCTTACTGGCTGTATTTGCCGCAGCGCGCAGGTATACTCTCAAGCCTTGAATTTTCCCCCAACTGACGGGAGTTGCTACACCCCATGCAAGATATTATGCCGTTCATTAGTGCGCATCCGGTTCTCAGCCTGGCGTGGGTTGCGTTGCTGATTGCAGTAATTGTGACCACCTTTAAATCGCGTTTTTCTAAAGTAAAAGAGATCTCCCGTGGTGAAGCGACCCGCCTGATCAACAAAGAAGACGCTGTTGTGGTTGACGTGCGCGCACGCGAAGAATTCCGTAAAGGCCATATCTCCACGTCATTGAACGTGTTGAGCGCCGACATTAAGAGCAACAACTTGGGTGATCTGGCGAAGCATAAAGCACAGCCAGTTATCGTGGTTTGCGCCAACGGCACCTCTTCCCGCGCTGCGGCAGAAGGCTTAGTGAGTGCTGGTTTTGAACAGGTTTATACCCTGAAAGACGGTATCTCTGGCTGGAGCAGCGAAAACCTGCCACTGGCTCGCGGTAAGTAATTGCTTCAAATTACTCAGTAATACATCTACGACACTTGAGGTGGCTACCATGGCTAAAATTGAAATCTATACCAAGGCAACCTGTCCTTATTGCCATCGTGCGAAAGCGTTACTTAACAGCAAGGGCGCGGCATTTGAAGAAATCGCCATTGATGGCGATGCGGACAAACGTGAAAAGATGATCGCGCGTACTGGCGGTCCTTCTACCGTTCCTCAGATTTTTATCGACGGACAGCACATTGGTGGCTGCGACGATTTACATGCACTTGATGCCAAAGGTGGCCTTGATCCGTTGCTATAAGCGACATCAGGCAGTTGTGTAATTTAATCAAGTGTTTAAAGGACTATTAACTTAAGGGTACTACTTACATGTCAGAACAAAACAACACCGAGATGGCTTTCCAGATCCAGCGTATCTACACCAAGGATATCTCCTTCGAAGCGCCAAACGCGCCTCAGGTTTTCCAGCAAGACTGGCAGCCAGAAGTTAAACTTGATTTAGATACGGCTTCAAGCCAACTGGCTGATGAAGTGTATGAAGTGGTACTGCGTGTGACCGTGACTTCTTCACTGGGCGACGACACTGCTTTCCTGTGTGAAGTGCAACAAGGTGGTATCTTCACCATCTCCGGCATCGATGGGAACCAACTGGCACATTGCCTGGGTGCTTACTGCCCGAACATTCTGTTCCCATATGCTCGTGAGTGCATCACCAGCCTGGTTTCTCGCGGTACTTTCCCGCAACTGAATCTGGCACCTGTGAACTTCGACGCGCTGTTCATGAACTATCTGCAACAGCAGGCTGAAGGCGAAGGTGCAGAACCACATCAGGATGCCTGATGAAAACCGTCAATGCTTCAATGACTGTGATCGGTGCCGGCTCATACGGCACCGCTTTAGCCATAACGCTCGCCAGAAATGGCCACAACGTGGTGCTGTGGGGCCATAACGCCGATAACATCCGCACGTTACAAGCCGCTCGCTGCAATCAGGCATTTCTGCCGGACGTTCCTTTCCCTGACAGCTTAGTGCTGGAAACCGACCTCGCCGTTGCGCTGGCCGCTAGCCGCAATATTCTGGTGGTTGTGCCGAGCCACGTCTTTGGTGATGTCCTCCAGCAGATCAAACCTCATCTTCGCGCTGATTCTCGTGTCGTCTGGGCCACTAAAGGCCTTGAGGCGGAAACGGGGCGTCTGCTGCAAGACGTCGCTCGTGAAATCTTAGGCGATGACATTCCGTTAGCCGTGGTTTCAGGTCCAACTTTTGCCAAAGAGCTGGCTGCCGGGATGCCAACCGCGATAGCGCTGGCCGCCACCAACGCGGAATTTGCTGAAGATCTGCAACAGCTACTGCACTGCGGCAAGAGTTTCCGCGTCTACAGCAACCCCGATTTCGTCGGCGTGCAGCTTGGCGGCGCGGTGAAGAACGTGATTGCCATTGGTGCCGGGATGTCCGATGGCATCGGCTTTGGTGCCAATGCGCGTACCGCGCTCATCACCCGTGGCTTAGCAGAAATGAGCCGCCTTGGCTCAGCACTTGGTGCTGATCCGTCCACATTTATGGGCATGGCGGGGCTGGGTGATTTGGTGTTAACCTGCACAGACAATCAATCTCGTAACCGGCGTTTTGGCATTATGCTGGGCGAGGGGATGGATGTTCAGGGTGCGCAGGATAAGATTGGTCAGGTGGTCGAAGGCTACCGGAATACCAAAGAAGTCCGTGCGCTGGCACAGCGTTACAACGTTGAAATGCCAATCACTGAACAAATCTATCAAGTACTGTATTGCCAGAAAGATGCCCGCGAAGCGGCAATCAGCTTGCTGGCTCGTGCAAGTAAAGACGAAAAAAGCAGCCACTGATTGTAAGCCGGGACAGAGCCACTCTATTGGTAACCCGATAGAGCGGCTTTTTATTATCTTATCGAAGCCGTAAGGAACAGTAATGTCGTTAGAAGAGCTGGAACTGGTCTGGAAAAACATTAAATCAGAGGCGAGAGCGCTGGCTGAGTGTGAACCTATGCTAGCGAGCTTTTTTCATGCGACGTTGCTCAAGCATGAAAACCTCGACGGGGCATTAAGCTACATTCTGGCTAACAAGCTGGGCAGCCCGATTATGCCAGCGATTGCCATTCGTGAAGTGGTGGAAGAGGCTTATCGCAATGACGCCCAGATGACGCTGTCCGCCGCGCGTGACATCCTTGCGGTGCATCAGCGCGATGCGGCAGTGGATAAATACTCCACGCCGCTGCTCTATTTGAAGGGTTTTCACGCGCTGCAGGCTTACCGCATTGGTAACTGGCTGTGGAAGCAAGACCGTCAGGCGCTGGCCATCTATTTCCAAAATCAAATTTCCGTCACCTTTGGCGTGGATATCCACCCGGCAGCGCGAATTGGTTGCGGCATCATGCTCGACCACGCGACGGGTATCGTCATTGGTGAAACGGCCGTGGTCGAAAACGACGTCTCAATCTTGCAGTCAGTCACCCTGGGCGGGACAGGCAAGACCTGCGGCGACCGTCACCCAAAAATCCGCGAAGGCGTGATGATTGGCGCGGGTGCCAAGATTCTGGGTAACATTGAAGTCGGCGTAGGTGCCAAGATTGGTGCTGGCTCAGTGGTGCTGCAATCCGTTCCGGCGCACACCACGGCGGCAGGGGTGCCAGCTCGCATTGTTGGTCGCCCAGAGAGCGAAAGACCGTCGATGGACATGGATCAGCATTTCAACGGCATTACTCAAGGCTTCGAGTTCGGCGACGGGATCTAAGTCTGGCTATCAATGGCATGTGTTCACATGCCATTTCTGTTTTTACTTCGACTAAAAAAGCTCTCAGCTTTTAATCAGCGCGCCGGGGTAGCCCATCTGGCGCCATGCTTCGTATACCACCACTGATACCGCATTCGACAGGTTCATGCTGCGGCTTTCTGGCTGCATTGGAATGCGGATTTTTTGATTCGCTGGCAGGTTGTCCAGAATTACCGGCGGCAGTCCGCGTGTCTCAGGCCCAAACAGCAAATAATCCCCGGCTTGATAGCTCACCGCACTGTGCGCTGGCGTGCCTTTGGTGGTCAGGGCAAAGATTCGCTGTGGGTTCTCACTGCTGAGAAACGCGTCATAGTTGGCATGATGCTTAATGTTGGCGAATTCGTGATAGTCCAAACCGGCACGGCGCAGCTTCTTGTCATCCCAGCCGAACCCAAGAGGTTCGATGAGGTGCAACTGGAAGCCGGTGTTGGCACACAGGCGGATTATATTGCCCGTATTTGGTGGGATTTCTGGTTCAAAAAGTACGATGTTAAGCATGCGCCCCCCTGTAAGAGGGCGCAGAATAGCAGAATCTTAACGCTGATGCAGCGGTAGCCAGATGATAAGTCGCAGGCCGCCCAGCGGGCTATCTTCGGCTTTCACCCAACCACGGTGCTGTTGAACTGCGGTGTCGACAATCGCCAAACCTAACCCGGTTCCGCCGGACTCACGGTCGCGCGCCTCGTCGGTACGGTAGAATGGACGGAAAATCTGCTCGCGGTCAGCTTCGCTGACGCCCGGACCATCATCATCAACCGTGATGGTGATGCCTTCATTGTCGCAGGCGAAGTTCAGCGCAATATGGGTATTTGAGTAACGTAGCGCGTTGCGAACGATATTCTCAAGGGCGCTGTCCAGCGCGGCCGGGTTACCAAACAGCTTCCACGGACCCGGTGGTACCGGCACTTCCAGCGTTTTACCCATCTGCTCAGCTTCGAACTGGGCGTTTTCAATCACGTCGGCCCACAGGTCATTGGCCTTCAGCATCTCCCTCGCCAGCTCATTCTTATGCTGACTGCGGGAAAGCACCAACAGGTCGTTGATCATGCTGTCGAGGCGCTGTGCTTCCGTCTCAATACGCTGCAGCTCCTTGCCTTCACCGTGACGGCGGCGCATCAGCGCAGTCGCCAGCTGGAGGCGAGTCAACGGGGTTCTCAGCTCGTGCGAGATATCCGAGATAAGCCGCTGTTGAGCCGTGACCATGCGTTCAAGGGCGCTGACCATCTGGTTGAAGCTGGCCCCGGTCGCCAAGAACTCCTGCGGCCCGGCTTCCAGTTCTGGATGCTGCTTGAGATTGCCTCGCGCTACGTCGTCCGCCGCGTTTTTCAACTTACGGGCAGGTTTCGCCAGACTCCACGACAGCCACAGCAGCAGCGGTGAGCTGATTAACATGGTGACGATCAGCAGCAAGAATGGGCGGTCAAACATCAGGTTGATGAAGTCCCACTGCGGGCTGCTGGCTGGGCGAATCAGGTAGAGCTGATAATTGTCTTCACCGTCGCGAACGGAAAAAGGCCCGACCATTTCAAGACGGCCATACTTTTTCTTTTTCGGACGATCTGAGTTATCTGACTGCCCAATGAAGTTACGCACCACCTGCATTTCGTTGCGCTGCGCACCAATGACGCGGCCTTCGCTGGTGACCAGCAACAGGCGCTGGCCCGGCGGAGCCCACTTTTCGATAGCGCGGAATAGCCGACGCCACCACATCAGGTCATTCGCCGGGTCGCCCGCCAGCTCGGCTTCAACGTGCTGTTCAATCATCAAGCCTTGCCGCTGTTCACTATCGAGCAGCGGGGTTAATTGGCGTGAATCAAGCTTGGGCACCATTAAAACCAGCATCAAAACTAAGGCAACGGTAAACCAGAAAATCGCAAAAATGCGTGCCGTTAGGCTGTTGATCATGTAGCGGATACCATCAAATAGCCGCGTCCGCGCAGCGTTTTAAACCAAGGATGGCCATCCTGACGATCGGGAAGTTTGCGGCGAAGGTTGGAGATATGCATGTCGATAGCACGGTCAAAAGGCGTCAGGCGTTTGCCCAGCACTTCTTGGCTTAAATGCTCACGCGACACCACCTGACCTAAATGCTTCGCCAGCAGATAGAGCAGGGTGAATTCAGTCCCGGTAAGGTCGAGCGCGACGCCGCCGAAGCTGGCTTCCTGACGACCTGGATTCAGCTGCAAGCCATCCACTTCCAGCGTTGGCGAGCCGTTGCTTTCGCCAGTTTGCTGCTGTTCGCTCCAGTTGGAACGGCGCAGCATGGCGCGAATACGCGCGACCAGTTCGCGGTCGTTAAACGGTTTAGGTAAATAGTCATCAGCACCGAGCTCCAGACCCAAAACGCGATCCAGCTCGCTACCGCGCGCAGTCAGCATAATGACCGGCGTTTGGTGGCGTTGACGAAGTTCTTTTAAGGTTTCAATGCCATTTTTCTTTGGCATCATCACGTCGAGCAAAAGCAAATCGATACTGTTATCCAGCTTTTCAAGGGCCTGCTCACCATCGTAAGCAACCACCACATTAAAGCCTTCCATTTCGAGCAATTCTTTTAAGAGTGAAGTCAGTTCACGGTCGTCATCAACCAACAAAATTTTATTCATTGTATTTACCTCTAAGACGCAAAATACGTCATCAATTGCCGCTATTCCATGACTTTACGTACTTTTACATGCACTGACGCATGTTTGCAGCGACCGGTTTAGACTGATTTCCAATGATTCGCGATAAGCGATAAAGATATAGGAGTTAATGATGTCTAAGGTAGCTGCATTAGTTACGGCCTCGATACTGACACTGAGTTCGGGTGTCGTTTTAGCGGATACCGCTAATGTGACGCCAGTGGCACCTTCAGCTCAAGATACCAACATGCTGGACAAGCCTCAGGAACGCAACACCATGTTTGATGGCGTTAATCTGACTGAGCAGCAGCGCCAGCAAATGCGTGACTTGATGCATCAGGCTCGCAAAGACTTACCCCATATTAATGTAGAACAGATGGAAACCATGCATCGTCTGGTAACCGCTGAGAATTTTGATCAAAAAGCTGTTCGGGCACAGGCCGAAGTCATGGCTCAGGAGCAAGTGGATCGCCAGGTTGAAATGGCCCGCATCCGCAATCAGATGTTCAATCTTCTGACTCCCGAACAGAAAAACGTATTAAACCAGAAACATGAGCAGCGCATGCAACAGATGCAGCAGCAAATGGCTGGCTTACAACCTACTTCTGCCCAGAAGCCAAGTAGTATCAGTACCCAGTAATACCCCTGTTTTTCCTTGCCATAGACACCATCCCTGTCTTCCCCACCGAAAGGTGGGGTTTTTTTTGCGGCAAAGGCCACAAATCGGCGCATTAGTTGCGCCTGTAACTCCCAGCAGTTTTCATCCCAAGATAAGAGATATCTCGTATTATCAGTCAGATGTATCTTAGAACAATGCTATTCTTAGGATAGTCGCTAATAAAGACGCTGTTTAAAGCCTGTGCGGGTTCTTTTGGCTTTCGCGATTGGCGTCTACATTTAAAGCTCCCTTGAACGGCAATGAAAGCGCCTCTTTCCGCGAGGAAAATGCCGGAAATATGTTGTAAAAACAGGGTGAATCATTAAATTGCCAAGGGTCAACGCAGTAAGCGTATTCTTGCTGACTTGAATCAATTCAGCGATGGTGTTTTGTTATACTATAAACATCAAACGCTATTAGCCATTTAGTAGTAGTGCCAGCTAGTATCCGGGCCAATAGGCATGCTCAAGAATTCTTAAGAAATTGCATCTACAAGTTCAGAGGTGGTCATGATTAAAAAAATCGGTGTACTGACAAGTGGCGGCGATGCGCCAGGCATGAATGCCGCAATTCGCGGTGTTGTTCGTGCTGCTCTATCAGCAGGTTTAGAAGTTTTCGGTATTGAAGATGGCTACTTTGGCCTCTACGAAAACCGCATGCGACCACTGGACCGCTACAGCGTGTCCGACATGATCAACCGTGGCGGTACTTTCTTAGGTTCTGCACGTTTCCCTGAATTCCGTGATCCTGAAAACCGCAAAGTTGCCCTGAAAAACCTGAAAGACCGTGGTATCGACGGTTTAGTGGTTATCGGCGGTGACGGCTCTTACGCGGGTGCTGACCTGCTGACCAAAGAGGGCGGTATTCGCTGTATCGGTCTGCCAGGCACTATCGACAACGACGTGGCGGGTACTGACTACACCATCGGCTTCTTCACCGCGTTGGGTACTGTGGTTGAAGCTATCGACCGTCTGCGCGACACCTCTTCTTCTCACCAACGTATTTCCATCGTTGAAGTGATGGGCCGCCACTGTGGCGATTTGACTCTGGCTGCTGCTATCGCCGGTGGTTGCGAATTTATCGCTATCCCGGAAGTTGAATTCAAACGTGATGACTTGGTTGCTGAAATCAAAGCCGGTATCGCCAAAGGTAAAAAGCACGCAATCGTAGCTATCACTGAGAAACTGGATGATATCGACGAGCTGGCTAAATACATTGAGAAAGAAACCTGCCGTGAAACTCGCGGTACCGTTTTAGGCCACATCCAACGTGGTGGTGCGCCAGTCGCTTATGACCGTATTCTGGCTTCACGCATGGGTGCTTATGCTGTTGACCTGCTGCTGGAAGAAGGCCGCGACTACACCCAAGGCGGTTTCTGCGTCGGTGTTGAAAACGAAAAAATGGTTCATGAATTAATTTCTATCTGTATTTCTCCAGAAAATAAGAAAAGTAAATTCAAAGAAGACTGGTACGACACAGCTAAAAAATTATTCTAAAACAGATAATTACTTAATGATGAAGCCTCCACGCGTGGGGGCTTTTTTTTGCCTAAAAAACAGTTATTCCTGAATGGAATAGAAAAATACTTTTTAGTCTTTAGTTGTTCGATTTTTCTCTGGCAGGCTCTATGCATCTAATACGATAAATCCAATCCATTGAAAAAATTTCTGGGAGACAGTGAGATGCGTAAATGGGGTGTAGGTCTGGCATTACTGCTGGTGGCGACGGGCGCAATTGCGAAAGATGTTCAGATTCTGAACGTATCTTATGATCCAACGCGTGAATTCTACGAGCAATACAACAAGGCGTTCAGCAAATACTGGCAGGGTAAAACCGGCGACACCGTAACCGTGCGTCAATCTCACGGCGGCTCTGGCAAACAGGCGACCTCCGTTATCAATGGTATCGAAGCTGACGTGGTGACCCTCGCGCTGGCCTATGACGTGGATGCGATAGCCGAACGCGGCCGTATCGACAAAAACTGGATCAAACGCCTGCCGGACAACTCCGCGCCTTACACCTCCACCATCGTCTTCCTGGTGAAGAAGGGCAACCCGAAACAAATTCACGACTGGAATGATTTGATCAAGCCGGGCGTATCTATCATCACGCCAAACCCGAAAACCTCGGGCGGCGCGCGCTGGAACTATCTGGCGGCGTGGGGCTACGCTCTGCATCACAACAACAATGACAAAGCCAAAGCTCAGGAATTCCTGAAGGCCTTGTTTAAAAACGTTGAAGTGCTGGACTCCGGCGCTCGCGGCGCAACCAACACCTTCGTTGAGCGCGGTATCGGCGACGTGCTGATCGCGTGGGAAAACGAAGCCCTGCTGGCAACCAAAGATTTGGGCAGCGACAAGTTTGAGATTGTGACGCCAAGCGAATCCATTCTGGCTGAACCTACCGTCTCCGTGGTGGATAAAGTGGTCGACAAACGCGGCACCCGCGAAGTGGCTGACGCTTACCTGAAATACCTCTATTCAACAGAAGGTCAAACCATCGCTGCGGAAAACTATTACCGTCCGCGTGACCCAGCCGTTGAGAAGAAGTTTGCTGCTGAATTCCCTAAACTGAAGCTGTTCACTATCGATCAGGTGGCAGGAACTTGGGCCGAAGCACAGAAAGACCACTTCTCGACTGGTGGGATCTTCGACCAAATCAGCAAACGCTAAATGCCCGTCATACTTGGTGCTGTCGCGGCGTTGGATGCGGTTGCTTATCCGAATCGCTGACCAGATATCGCCAATAATAAAAAACCCGGCCTCTTCACAGAGCCGGGTTTTTTTATGCTGACGCAGTGAGTGCGTCAGAAAAGCGGATTAGGCTTTTTTCGCTTCAGCAGCGGCTTTCACGATAACGGCGAAGGCATCAGCTTTCAGAGAAGCACCGCCAACCAGCGCGCCATCGATGTCTGGCTGAGTGAACAGTTCTGCTGCGTTAGCTGCGTTTACAGAGCCGCCGTACTGGATGATCACTTGTTTAGCGATTTCAGCGTCTTGTTTAGCCACGTGGTCACGGATGAATTTGTGAACCGCCTGAGCCTGAGCTGGAGTTGCAGATTTGCCGGTACCGATAGCCCAAACTGGCTCATAAGCGATAACCGCGCCTTCGAAGGCTTTAGCACCCAGCGTGTTCAGCACGGCGTTCAGCTGTTTTGCACACACGGCTTCAGTTTGGCCAGCTTCGTTTTCTGCTTCGGTTTCACCGATGCACAGCACTGGGATCAGACCCGCGTCTTTCAGCACGCCGAATTTCTTAGCAATGAACTCGTCACTTTCTTTGTGATAAGTACGACGCTCAGAGTGACCGATGATGATGTATTTCGCACCGATGTCTTTCAGCATGTCGGCAGAAGTTTCGCCGGTGAATGCGCCAGACAGGTTGGTGTCAACGTTCTGTGCGCCAAGCGCGATGCGGCTGCCCGCCAGCGCGTGTTTAGCCTGTGACAGGTAAACTTCTGGTGGTGCGATAGCAACGCCACAACCTTCAACCGTGCTCAGCTCATTGCGCAGCGCAGCGATCAGTTCGTTAACCATGTGGGTGCTGCCGTTCAGTTTCCAGTTACCCATCACTAATGGATGTCGCATGTTTTTTCCTCCAAAAGGGGACGCGAGTGTCGATTAAAATTTCTGCCAAACAAGCAGATTACCTGCCCAATAGTATAGAGAGGATCACAACTAAAGGCTTTGCTTTTTGTCATTAATTGCCGTTATCAAAGGCTTAAGAAAGCGCGAGTTTTACCGGCTCTACGGCGAAGGTCAGCCCCTTCTCGCCATTGTCTGAAATCACGTAGCGGATCGCGCCGACCTGCTGCTGGTAGAACTGCTGGCCTTTGCCTTTGTCGATCAGCGACGCCACTTTCGCCACGCTTTGCTCCACCGTCAGGGTCGCGTCGAATTCGCGCATCAGGTTGGCCATGTAGCTGATAGCCAGCGTGCGCGCGGCTTTAGCCTCCGGCCCTTGAATCGGCAGATAGGTGATTTGCAGCGTTTTGATTTTCCCGGTGCCTTTCTCCAGCGCGGTGGAAGCATAGAGATTCTCATTAATCTTGCTGGCGGCGCGGGTCAGCAGCTCATTGCCGGTTTTGTCGGTAATGGCGCGGAACTCGTTGATCTGCTGAGTCGGGTTGGCCGCGTTGTATTTTTCGCGAAAGCTCACCAGCGTCATCTCGAAAGTCGGGGCACCTGCCAGCAAATAAGGTGCTTTCGGCATCTCCTCGACGGTCGGATGCTCGGCGGGTGGCTCGGCATAGGCCTGATTCAGCCCTGACATTAGCAGCAGCGCGGGTAGCGCGAGGCGAAGAATGAATTTTGCAGTCATAAGCCTGTTCTGGTTTTGAAGCGATACCCGATTAGAGCGGGGATCAGGGGGCAATGTCAAAAGGAGTGCGTAAACATTGTCGGCATCTGGCCGGGCTGGGTTACACTTTGCGGCAGTTTTCTGACCTGACTTTGATGGAATGCTTCCCCGATGACCCTGCAACACGCACTCTTTTCATTTAATGGCCGCATGGGCCGCCGTGACTTTTGGATTTGGATGGTCAGCTGGCTGGTGCTGATGGTGGCGGTGTTCACCTTTGCCGACAGACAGTGGATCGAAATCAAATCAGCCGCCTTTGCGGTGGTGGTTTTGCTGTGGCCGACGGCGGCGGTGATGGTCAAACGCCTTCACGACCGCAACAAATCAGCATGGTGGGCACTGCTGTTTATTCTGGCGTGGATGCTGGCGGCGGGGCATTGGGACATGATCCCGACCCTGTGGCAATGGGTGGTCGGCAGGCTGCTTCCGGCGGTGATTTTCGTGATGCTGATTATCGACTGCGGCGCTTTTGTGGGAACGCCGGGCACAAATCGCTTTGGCCCGGAAGCAGAGAGCGTCAGGTTCAAATAACCTATTACCAATAGTGCTCGCTGGTCATATGGCCCGGTTTGCGTTTCAAATGCTTACGCATGCCGCGGCTGTCTTTGAGGATTTGCTGGGTGTCGCGCACCATCTGCGGGTTGCCGCACAGCATGACGTGGCTGTCTTCGGCATCCATTTTCAGCCCCACGGCGGCTTCCAGCGAACCATCTTCAATCAGCGCCGGTACGCGGCCCGTCAGTGAACCCGCGACTTCTTCACGGCTCACCACGGTCTGAATATGCAACTTGCCGTTGTAGCGCTGCTGGAGCTGCTGCATCAGCGGCAGATAGCTGAGGTCCTGCGAGAAGCGTGCGGCGTGAACCAGCACGATATTTTTGAAGCGATCTAGCCCGATGCCTTCCTGCAAAATGGACAAGTAAGGGCCAATCGCCGTGCCGGTCGCCAGCATCCACAGGGTGTCGCACTCAGGCACTTCATCAATGACGAAAAAGCCCGCAGCCTCTTTAGTGACCTGAATCTCGCTGCCAATCTGCATGTCGGTCAGCCGTGGGCTGAGCTTGCCTTCCGGCACAGTCACCAGATAGAACTCAAGATTGGAATTGCTTGGCGCATTGACGTAGGAATAGGCGCGCTGGACGCGTTCACCGTCGATTTCTAACGACAGCTTAGCGAACTGGCCTGCGGTGAATGCATCAATTGGCGCGTTCACCTGAATGCTAAACAGGGCATCTGTCCAGCGGTCGACTTTGGTGATGCTGCCTGTAACCCAATCAGCCATAAAAAAGTACTCCGTTTTAAGTCCATGGTGCAGCGCGTCGGGCGCTTCATTTACCTCGCTGATTTTATTTCACATTCACTGAATCCATTATCGATTAAATGTTATCAACCTGTTTACGGCGGGTGAGCCACTGTCGCATGACGTACCGTTATCTTTACGAAACTGGCACTAAAGCCCGCCACTGGCGTAAACAGAGTTTTCCGCCTGCCTCTCGCTTATTCCTACGGTTTTGTTAATTTATGCGCCGACTGCTGACCCCGCCGAAACTGGCTCAATATGCTGGTATTCGGACTCATGAATGATTAATGAACTAGAAAATGAAAAAACTGGAAAATATTCACCTGCTGGTGATGTTGATTTTACTGGTGGCCGTAGGGCAGATGGCGCAAACCATTTATGTGCCGAATATCGCCGATATGGCGACAAGTCTGGCCGTAAAACCGGGGGCGGTTCAGCGAGTGATGGCGGCCTATTTAATCGCTTACGGCTCGTCACAGCTTATCTACGGGCCACTGTCGGATAAGATTGGCCGCAAGCCGGTGATCCTCACCGGGATGATGATTTTCCTTATGGGTGCTGCTACCGCGATGATGGCGCAGAACCTGACGATTTTGATTATTGGCAGCGCCGTGCAGGGTATGGGCACCGGCGTGGCGGGCGTAATGGCGCGTACCATGCCGCGTGACTTATACAGCGGCGGCGCGCTCCGCCAAGCTAACAGCCTGTTGAATATGGGTATTTTGGTCAGCCCGCTGGTCGCGCCAATTATTGGCGGTGCGCTGGCGGCGTGGCTGGGCTGGCGCGCCAGTTTTGGCTTCCTGTTACTGCTGTGCGCCGGTGTGGCGTTTTCCATGTATCGCTGGCTGCCAGAAACGCGCCCGGTTAACGATGAGCCGCGCGGCATGCTGAGCAGCCTTCACCTGCTGCTGGCGGATGGCAACTTCAGCCGCTATTTAGTCATGCTGGTGGGTGCTTTGGCGGGCGTGGCGGTGTTCGAAGCCAGCTGTGGCGTGCTGATGGGCGGCGTGTTGAAGCTCAGCGCGATGACCGTCAGCCTGCTGTTTATTCTGCCTATTCCGGCGGCGTTCTTTGGCGCGTGGTATGCCGGGCGGGCGGAGAAGAGCTTCAACCAACTGATGTGGCATTCGGTGATCAGCTGCCTGCTGGCGGGCGTGCTGATGTGGATCCCGGGATGGCTGGGCGTGATGAACATCTGGACGCTGATTGTTCCGGCGTCGCTGTTCTTCTTCGGCGCGGGGATGCTGTTCCCGCTGGCGACTACCGGCGCGATGGAGCCTTTCCCTTACCTCGCTGGCGCAGCCGGGGCCTTGGTGGGCGGCATTCAGAACATTGGTTCCGGGCTGGTGGCGTGGATGTCAGCCATGCTGCCGCAAACCGGGCAGTTCAGTCTGGGCCTGCTGATGTTCGCCATGGCGCTGCTGATTTTGCTCTGCTGGTGGCCGATGGCTAATCGCCAGCAGGAGCAGGGGCACACCATCTAACTCAGTGCGCGAAGCATAAAAAAAGCAGAGCCTTGGCTCTGCTTTTTGCTTTTATGGCCGCGTTAAACCCGGCAATTAGATGATGAACTCGTGCAGAGCAGCATCTTTACGGTCCAGATAGTGGGTCGAGCGAATGCGGCGAATGGTGCGCGACTTGCCGCGGATCAGCAGGGTTTCGGTGGTCGCCATGTTGCCTTTGCGGCTGATGCCTTCCAGCAGGTCGCCCTTGGTGATCCCAGTCGCTGAGAAAATCACGTTATCGTTGCGTGCCATATCGTCGAGCTGCAACACCTTGCCGGCTTCGATCCCCATCGCTTTGCAGCGCACCAGCTCTTCCTCGCCAATGCGGCGGTTCTCTGGCGTGTCACCTTTCACATCATGGCGCGCCAACAGGCGGCCCTGCATGTCGCCATCCAGCGCGCGGATCACCGCCGCCGAAATCACCCCTTCCGGCGCGCCGCCGATGCCGTACAGCACATCAACTTCGCTCTCCGGCATACAGGTCAGAATGGTGGCAGCGACGTCGCCGTCGGGGAAGGCGAACACGCGCACGCCGGATTGCAGCATGGCGCGGATAGCCTCGTCGTGGCGCGGTTTGGCGAGGGTCGCGACGGTCAGTTCGCTTAGCGGTTTACCCAAGGCGTTGGCGATATTTTGCAGATTTTCGGCCAGCGTCAGGTCTAGGTTAATCGCGCCTTTGGCACCGGGGCCGACGGCGATTTTTTCCATGTACATGTCTGGGGCGTTGAGGAAGGAGCCTTTGTCGCCAACCGCCAGCACGGCCAGCGCGTTGGACTGGCCCATGGCGGTCATGCGCGTGCCTTCGATCGGGTCAACCGCGATATCCACCGCGTCGCCCTTGCCTGTGCCAACTTGTTCGCCAATGTAGAGCATCGGCGCTTCGTCAATCTCACCTTCGCCAATGACGATTTGCCCGTCGATGTCGACCTTGTTCAGCATAATGCGCATCGCCTGCACGGCGGCGTTGTCGGCGAGGTTTTTGTCGCCACGACCAAGCCATTTGTAGCCAGCCAGCGCGGCGGCTTCGGTGACGCGGGAGAACTCGATAGCTAATTCACGTTTCATGGATAAACCCATTCGAAGAAAAATAAGGTGGGTGAGGCAAATGCTCATCGCTGGGCGGATTTTAGCATAGGGGCAGGGCAGAAAAAGCGCATAAAAAAACTCCCCATTTAGGGGAGTTTGCTTGGAGCTAATGATGGCGGGTTCCGCGAGAACCCGGCTGAACGCTATTACTCGTCGTGATCTTCCCATGAACGCACGCGCGCCACGGCTTTCTGCCAGCCTTTGTAGCGGAAGTTACGCTCGGTGGTTTCGATGCTTGGGCGGAATTCACGTTCGATAGTGGCTTTGCTGCGCACTTCGTCCAAGTCATTCCAGAAGCCCACTGCCAGACCCGCCAAGAATGCCGCACCCAGCGCGGTCACTTCCAGCACCGCCGGACGCTCAACGCGCGTACCGAGGATGTCAGACTGGAATTGCATCAGGAAGTTGTTAGCCACCGCGCCGCCGTCCACGCGCAGAGCCTGAAGGCGTGCGCCGGAGTCAGCTTGCATGGCGTCCAGAACGTCGCGCGTCTGGTAAGCGATAGATTCCAGCGTTGCGCGGATGATGTGGTTGCTGTTAGCACCACGGCTCAGGCCGAAGATAGCGCCACGGGCATACGGGTCCCAGTAAGGTGCGCCGAGGCCGGTGAAGGCTGGCACCACGTACACGCCGTTTGTGTCTTTGACTTTGCCCGCGAAGTATTCGGAGTCGGTGGCGTCGCTGATCAGTTTCAGCTCGTCGCGCAGCCATTGAATGGACGCGCCGCCGACGAATACCGCACCTTCCAGCGCATAGTTCACTTCGCCGCGAGGGCCGCAGGCGATGGTGGTCAGCAGGCCATTTTTGGAGGTCACGGCTTCAGTACCGGTGTTCATCAGCAAGAAGCAGCCGGTGCCGTAGGTATTTTTCGCCATGCCTTTCTGCACGCAAAGTTGACCGTACAGAGCTGCCTGCTGGTCACCGGCAATACCGGCGATTGGAATACGCGTACCGCCTTTACCACCAATGTTGGTCTGGCCGTAGACTTCAGAAGAAGGGCGAACTTCCGGCAGCATTTCGCGCGGAATATCCAGCACTTCCAGCATGCGCTCATCCCACTTCAGGTCATGGATGTTGAACAGCATGGTACGGGAGGCGTTGGTGTAATCAGTAACGTGAACGCGTCCCTGAGTCATTTTCCACACCAGCCAAGTATCGACAGTACCGAACAGCAGCTCGCCACGCTTAGCGCGTTCGCGAGAGCCTTCGACGTGGTCTAGGATCCACTTCACCTTGGTACCGGAGAAATAAGGGTCAACCACCAAGCCAGTGTTTTCGCGGATGTACTCTTCCATCCCGTCTTTTTTCAGCTTCTCACAGATGTCAGCTGTACGACGGCATTGCCAAACGATGGCGTTATAAATCGGCTTACCGGTCTCTTTTTCCCACACGATGGTGGTTTCACGCTGGTTGGTGATACCAATCCCGGCGATTTGGTCAGAGTTGATATCCGCTTTCGCCAGCACTTCTACCAGCACTGAGCTTTGTGAAGACCAGATTTCCATTGGGTCGTGTTCGACCCAGCCGGATTTCGGATAAATTTGGGTAAATTCGCGCTGGGAAACGCTGACGATATTGGCGTCATGGTCAAGCACGACCGCGCGGGAGCTGGTGGTGCCTTGATCGAGCGCGACGATGTATTTTTTTTCGTGAGTCGTATCTGCTGACATAATAATATTCCTACGAATTAGAGAGCTGTGAACAATATAGCCAATTACGCTTTACGCTGTTTTGATGCCTGCTGGGCCGCTTTCTCTTCCGCTTCCTCATTGATTTCGTAAGGCAGGTGGCGACCAACCAGCGTCTTATAACCTACAGCACCCAGAGATGCGCCAATCAGCGGGCCAAAAATCGGTACTAAGAAGTAAGGGATGTCACGCGCGCCGGTGAAGGCCACTTTGCCCCAGCCTGCGAAGTAGGCGAACAGCTTAGGACCGAAGTCACGAGCAGGGTTCAGGGCGAAGCCGGTCAATGGACCCATTGAAGCACCTATAACGGCGATCAGGATACCGATTAACAGCGGAGCCAGCGGGCCACGCGGGATGCCGTTGCCGTCGTCAGTCAGGCCCAGAATCAGTGCCATCAGCACGGCGGTGATCACCACTTCAACCAAGAATGCCTGCAACACGCTGATGTGTGGATTCGGGTAGGTAGAGAAGATGCCTGCCAGATCCAAACTCTCGACGCTGCCGCGCACCATATTGTGGCTTTGTTCGAAATCGAAGAACAGGTTGTAGTACAGACCGTAAACCAGAGCGGCGGCGCAGAAAGCCCCCGCAACTTGCGCGATGATGTAAGGCAGAACTTTGCGTCCTTCAAAGTTCGCAAACAGGCAAAGCGCGACAGTGACTGCTGGATTAAGGTGAGCGCCAGAAACCGCTGCGGTCAGGTAGATGGCCATCGCCACACCAAAACCCCAGACGATACTAATTTCCCACTGACCAAAGGCTGCGCCGGCAAGCTTCAATGCAGCAACACATCCTGCACCAAAGAAAATGATAAGCCCGGTACCTAGAAACTCAGCGATGCACTGACCTTTTAATGTGGAACTCATGGTTTGGCTCATAGTCGGATCCTATAAAGGATAATGTTAAGGGTTAGTTATAATTTTTCTTACTGGACGTACGTGAACGTAATCGGAATAAGACATTCATCAGTAAATGAGAATGTAATGTGAATTTATCGTTAACGAGCATAAACGAGAAATAGCGAAATCAAATTTTGTGTGTTGTGTCATAAAAATGAGCGATTTCGAGTATCGCACTGGTTAGACCAACCGGAAAAAGCGGTTTTTGGCGCTCGTTTGACCCGCGTTTACCGCCATTTCTGTCCTGATTGAGTCCTTAACGCGCGCAGGGTCATTCAAATGCCTTCCGCGCAGAAAACGCCTTGATAGACTGACTTTAGGCGAAATTGCTGGCGTGATCCTTCGACTCGTCTCGCTTTTTAAGCATTTGCTGATAGTTTTGTCGTTAAAATTGCAACAGACTGCGTGTAGGGCAGGGTTGTTGCTAGACAGGGCAAGACTGGCTACATACAATCGTATTTCAAGACATCCGCAGATTTGACGGCGTTTCCTTCCCGAAATATCAATAAAATCTGCGTGGTGCGAGAATTCAGAGTCGTGTCCGGACGATGCGACAGAACTTACTAGATGTACGCCTTGCGAACATGAAGAGGACCGAAGAATGTCATTTGAAGTATTTGAGAAATTAGAAGCGAAAGTTCAGCAAGCGATTGATACCATTACTTTATTGCAAATGGAAATCGAAGAACTGAAAGAGCAGAACAACAGCCTGTCTCAGGAAGTTCAGCAAGCCAGCGGTAACCACGAGTCACTGGTGCGTGAAAACGCGCAGCTGAAAGAAGAGCAACACGTGTGGCAGGACCGTCTGCGCGCACTGTTAGGGAAAATGGAAGAAGTCTGATCCAGCCTTCTTTGCATAAATAGCTCCCATAAAAAAAGCCCGCGCTGCGGGCTTTTTTATTGCAGAAGCATCGTGTTTAGGGAAATCACTCGAGGTCGAGTGCATCCTCTGACAGGATGATACCGGTGTTATCAGCATACAAATGGTCGCCGGTGAAGAAGGTCACGCCGCCGAAGTTCACGCGGATATCACTCTCACCAATGCCTTCGCTTGCTGCGCCAGCAGGGATAGCGGCCATCGCCTGAATGCCGATGTCCAAGTCCTGCAAGTCATCCACCTGACGCACCGCGCCGTAAATCAGGATGCCTTCCCACTGGTTTTCCAGTGCCAGCGTCGCGAGGTCAGCGTCGAGCAGAGCACGGCGAACCGAGCCGCCGCCATCAACCACTAACACGCGGCCTAAACCGTTTTGCTCCAACAGATCATAAAGCAAGCCATTGTCTTCAAAGCACTTCACCGTGGTGATCTGCCCGCCAAATGAAGTACGTCCGCCAAAGTTGGAGAACAAGGGTTCAACGACATTCACTTCTTCGTGATAGATGTCGCATAGTTCGGAAGTATCGTATTTCATAAGATTTCATCTGGTTGCTGCATGAATGTGCAGTATATCCCTTTCTGAAGGCTGTTGGCAAAAGCATCAATTGTTAAATTTCGCTTTCAGCCAGACTTAGCTTGGATTGCTAGTTGAGTAACAGGCCGACGGCAAACAGCACGTTAGTCAATAAAGCCACCTTCACCATGTTCTCCAGCAGGGGACGGATACCCTCAGCGGTAGGTTCGCGCATCACCGTGAGGACGTGTTTAGCCAGCAGCGGCAGCGCCAAAATAAAGAGCCAACCGAAGCCGTTGTGCAAGTGCAGCAGGGCGAACAACGCCAGACAGAGCACGGCACCGCTAATGATCAATGCGTGGTAGCGACGGGCATTTTTCGGCCCAAGGCGCACGGCCAGCGTGTTCTTGCCGTTGGCGCTGTCAGTTTCGATATCGCGCAAATTATTGATATTCAGGACGGCGGTGGCTAATAAGCCAGTGGCCGTGGCGGGCAGCATAACAACCCAATCGAAATACCCGGCCTGCAAGTAAAAGGTGCCCGCCACGCTTATCCAGCCGAAGAACACTAAGACGGAAATATCGCCGAGGCCCATGTAGCCGTAAGGGCGCGTGCCGACGGTGTAAGTGATAGCCGCGCCAATCGACAGCAAACCGAGGATCAGGAAGCCGACCACGTCACTGGGCTTCTGGCAGGCGACGGCAATCAGCGCGATACCCGACAGCACGGCTAACACCACGGTCAGGATAATGGCGCGCTTCATCTGGCTGGCATTGATTAAACCTTTTTGCATGCCGCGCAGTGGCCCGATGCGGTCCGGCGTATCGCTGCCTTTTTCAGCATCGCCATAGTCATTGGCGAGATTGGACAGGATTTGCAGCAGCCCGGCGGTGAGCAGCGCGAGAAGCGCCGTTAGCGGGTGAAAAACGCCTTGCAGGCTGGCGACAGCGGAACCCATCACGATGGAGGCGAAGGCCAGAGGCAGCGTTCGCAGGCGGAGACTTTCAAGCCAGGCTTTGGTCGGCGATGTCGTATTGCAGGGGGTTATCATGCTCATATTTTTTTCGCTCAATAAACTGATGTTTCGCCCAGAAATAAAAAGGGAGGCATAACGCCTCCCAATGGATAACTTTCGAAACGTATGAGCGAATTATAAGATGAAACGGCTCAGATCTTCATCAGCAACCAGCTGATCAAGATGGCTACGAACATAATCTGCATCAATGTTTATGGAGATTCCGTTACTTTCGCTCGCGTCGTAAGAGATATCTTCCATCAAACGCTCCAACACGGTGTGCAGTCGACGCGCACCGATGTTCTCGGTGGTTTCGTTAACTTGCCATGCTGCTTCGGCGATGCGACGGATACCGTCAGCGGTAAAATCAACGGTTACACCTTCGGTTGCCATCAAGGCTTTGTACTGATGCGTCAGCGATGCGCTTGGCTCAGTCAGGATGCGCTCGAAGTCTTCCGTCGACAGAGCTTGCAGCTCGACGCGGATTGGCAGACGACCCTGCAATTCAGGGATCAGGTCTGACGGGCTGGCCGTCTGGAAAGCGCCGGAGGCGATAAACAGGATATGGTCAGTTTTAACCATGCCGTGCTTGGTCGAAATGGTGCAGCCTTCAACCAGTGGCAGCAGGTCACGCTGCACGCCTTCGCGGGAAACGTCAGGGCCGGAGCTTTGGCCGCCGCGTTTACAGATTTTGTCGATTTCGTCGATGAACACGATACCGTGCTGCTCAACGGCTTCGATAGCCTGTTCTTTCAGCTCTTCCGGGTTAACCAGCTTGGCGGCTTCTTCTTCGATCAACAGCTTGTAGGCTTCTTTGATCTTCATCTTGCGCGGCTTCTGCTTCTGCCCGGCCATGTTCTGGAACATGGACTGCAACTGGCTGGTCATCTCTTCCATGCCCGGAGGGGACATGATTTCGACGCCCATTGGCGCGGCGGCGACGTTGATTTCAATCTCTTTGTCGTCGAGCTGGCCTTCACGCAGCTTTTTGCGGAAAGACTGGCGTGCCGCAGAAGGCTCCTGCGATTCGTCGGTCTGGCCCCAGTTGTTTTTCGCTGGTGGGATCAGCACGTCGAGAATGCGCTCTTCGGCCAGTTCTTCGGCGCGATAGCGGTTTTTCTCGATGGACTGCATACGCACCATCTTCACCGCAGAGTCGGTTAAGTCGCGAATAATGGAGTCGACTTCTTTACCCACGTAGCCCACTTCGGTGAACTTGGTGGCTTCGACTTTGATGAACGGCGCGTTAGCGAGCTTCGCCAGACGACGCGCGATTTCGGTTTTACCGACACCGGTCGGGCCGATCATTAGAATGTTTTTCGGGGTGACTTCGTGGCGCAGCGTCTCTTCGAGCTGCATACGGCGCCAGCGGTTACGCAGTGCGATCGCCACGGCGCGCTTTGCTTTGTCCTGCCCAATGATGTAGCCGTCTAATTCGCTGACTATCTCGCGCGGGGTCATTTCAGACATGTTTTCGATCCTTACGCTTTAGAAGACAATTCTTCGATGGTGTGGAATTGGTTGGTGTAAATACAGATATCCCCGGCAATGCTCAGCGACTTCTCAACGATGTCACGAGCGCTCAGGTCTGTATTTTCCAGCAACGCGCGAGCAGAAGCCTGGGCGTATGGGCCACCGGAGCCGATAGCAATCAGGTCATTCTCAGGCTGAATAACGTCGCCGTTACCGCTGATGATCAGCGACGCATTTTCGTCAGCGACGGCCAGCAGCGCTTCAAGGCGGCGCAGCATGCGGTCAGTTCGCCAGTCTTTCGCCAGTTCAACCGCAGCTTTGACCAGATGGCCCTGATGCATTTCCAGTTTGCGTTCGAACAGCTCAAACAGCGTGAAGGCGTCAGCCGTGCCGCCCGCAAAGCCGGCGATCACTTTGTCGTTATACAGGCGACGCACTTTCTTCACGTTGCCCTTCATCACGGTATTTCCCAATGTGGCTTGACCATCACCACCAATAACGACCTGGCCGTTGCGGCGTACACTTACAATTGTTGTCACGAGCAGTTCCTCGTTGCAGACGGAAAAGATCCCCGCACTCTTGTGTTACACATCAGTGTCACACAAGAGCACGAGGCATATTGAAGTTATAGATTGGGGAGGAAAACGGGTTTTCAACCCCCGGTTGCGAGGGGAATGCAACCGGAGATGCCAGCGTTTTTAAGACGCGACAGGGTGCCGTCAGCGCCAGCACGATTATTGTAAGGGCCGATAACAACGCGATTCCAGCCGCCACCGGTGGTGATTCGGCCTTCAAAACCTTCAAATGCCAGCTTGGCGCGTTGGGATTCCGCCTGCTCGGTGCCTTTGAAAGAACCGCACTGAACCATAAAGCGCTGGGTTTTTTCCTGCTCTTTTGGCTTGTCCTTCGGTTTTTCCGGTGCAACTTCAGTAATGGCGGCAGGTTGCTGCTGCTGAGGCTGCTCTTTCGGTTTCGGCTTCGGCGCGACAGGCTGAGTTTGCGCCTGAGCCTGAGGAGCACGAACCGGCTGCTGCGTCTGCTGCACGTTTCTCGGCGTGGTCTGCTGAGTATTGTGCTGCACATTCTGCTGCTGTTGTTGCTGCACAGGCTGCCGCTGAGTGTGGGTCGGCTGCGCGTTCTGCTGAGAATAAGGCTGCTGCGTGTACGGCTGCTGAGTATACGGCTGTTGCGACGTGGTCTGACGCTGGACAGGCTGCGTGCGCGTCGCCTGCGTTGGGTCGTTATACGGCACTTCAGACAGCGTAGTCGGCTGTTGGCGCATGTCGGCCTGCATCTGATCCAGCAATTGGCGCTGTTCCGGCGTCAACTGAGTTTTGGTCTGCACGTTGCCACCCGCGGTTGGCTCAGTCGGGGTAGACACGCCCATCTGACGATTTTCCAACTCTTTGATATAACGCCAGCGTTCTTCAGGTTTCGGCGGCAAGCCGTTGCCCGGCCGAACAGGGTGCGTCGGCAGAATCGCTGCATCTTCAGGTTTATTGTGCGTAATAAAATAGAGGCCACCAATGAACACAACCAGCACCGCAACGGCTAATACCACCATGGTTTTGGAGATCATCGGGGAACTGCGTTTTTTTCGGCTGGTTGGTTTCCGCCGCGCTCCTGAGCGCCCACGGCTTACATAGTCTCTTTGTGCCACTATCGTTTCGCTGTGTCGTAATGATGGAAGAAGTGCGTCATGTTACTGAACCTTGAACCTTATCTGAAACGAAAACTTAATAAAGTATAAACATATAATTAGCGTTTGGGTGCGGCGGTACTACCGCGGATGACCAGTTCGCTTTCCAACAAACGTGAGCCACTTTGTACTGAATGCCCATTGAGCTGCTCGAGCAATAATAACATGGCCTGACGGCCAAGCTGGAATCTTGGTTGCGCAACCGTGGTTAAAGGTGGGTCAAAGTACTGACTTTGCTTGATATCATCAAAGCCCACCACGGATAAATCTTCTGGAATGCGCAGACCCATTTTCTTGGCTTGGAACATCGCGCCAATTGCCATCACGTCGTTGTGGCAGAAAATCGCCGTGGGCGGCACCGGCTGCGACATCAAATCTATCAGCGCCAGCGCGCCCGATTCATAGCTAAAGTCGCCTTTCGCCGAGTAGTCGGTTTCGACATTTAAGCCACTGCGGCGCAGCGCCTGAATATACCCCTGAGTGCGGTATTGACACAGCGGCATTTGGTCCGGGCCGGTAATGCAGGCAATCCGCTGATGGCCCAAGCCAATCAAATAATGCACGGCTTCATAGGCGGCGGTCAGGTTATCAATGTGGACGGTCGGTAATTCCAGCTCTGGCGCGAACTCGTTGGCCATCACCATCGGCGGTAAATTGCGCTGTTCTTCTTTGCTGGCGTCGAAAGGTAAATCAGAGCCGAGCAGCAGCATACCGTCAATTTGCTTAGTAATAATCAGATTAATAAAGGTTTTTTCTTGCTGGTTCTGCTGGGCGCAATCACCAATCAGCACCAGATAACCATGTTCGGCCGCGGTACGCTCGATCCCTTGGATCACATCTGCAAAGTAGGGATCGCAGATGTCGGGGACGATCACCAGAATAGTGCGGGATTCATTGCGTTTTAGGTTTCGTGAAAGGGCGTGGGGAGAATATCCAACGGCAAGCACCGCCTGCTCAACCTTTTGGCGAGTGGGGGCTGAGACCTTTTCAGGATTCATTAATGCGCGAGAGACCGTAGCGGTCGATACACCGGCCATTTCTGCTACGTCTTTCATCGTCGCCGCGTTTAAATCTTTCTTCTCGTCCAACGCATCTCCCCTTGCAACAGCATCTTTCTGATACGACAACATGGATGTTCCTCTCGACGCTTTACCCTTCTGGGCGCGCCTAACCTATCCGGCTTTTGGCGGCTGCGTAGCTCATCACATTCTAAACAGATTGTGGTTAGGATTTGTTACCTAATTTGCATGAAAAGTGTGACGTAGATGCTTTTTTTAGATCCATCCCGCATAAATGCAATCGTTTAGCTATCGATAGGGTCTACATCTAGCGTCCATTTGACCTTTTTCGCCTGCGGCAGGGCGTTAATCAGCGACTGTGAGCTTTTCAGCAGCTGCTGCAAAACGCGGCGCGAAGGGTGCTGCAATAACAGCTGCCAGCGGAAACGACCGTTGCGCTTGGCGGCCAGCGCCGGGACCGGGCCGAGTATCCACAGCGACTCATCTTTGAGCGGGCTGGATTCCAGCAAATTGCGCAGCTGCTGTAAGAACAGCTGGGATTGCTGATTATCGTGATCTTCGGAGCGAATCAGAATATGGCTGGTGTAAGGCGGCAAAAAGACGCTCTTGCGCTCGGCCAACGTCTGCTTGGCGAAGGCGTCATAGCCTTGCTCCAGCAACACTTTCAACAGCGGGTGCTCAGGGTGATGGGTTTGCAGCACCACTTCACCCTGCTTGCCAGCACGTCCGGCGCGGCCTGAAACCTGCGTATAGAGCTGGGCGAATCGCTCGGCGGAGCGGAAATCAGCCGAGAACAGCGCACCATCGACATCCAGCAAAGAGACCAGCGTAACGTCAGGGAAGTGGTGCCCCTTGGCCAGCATTTGCGTGCCAATCAGGATGCGCGCGCCGCCGCGATGCACTTCCGCCAGATGCTGCTCCAGCGAGCCTTTGCGGCTGGTGGTATCGCGGTCGATGCGGGTAATGGGCGTGTCGGGGAACAGCGGCGCAAGCTCCTGCTCGAGCTGCTCTGTGCCGACACCCACCGAAACCAGCTGCGTCGAGCCGCAGTGCGGGCACTGGTGCGGCACCGCACGCTGGCTGTCACAGTGGTGGCAACGCAGCTGACGGTGGTTTTGGTGCAGGGTGTAGTAGTGGTCGCAGCGCTGGCACTCGGCTATCCAGCCGCATTCGTGGCAAAGCAGCGCGGGCGCGTAGCCACGGCGGTTAAGGAACAGCATCACCTGATTATCAGCTTTCAGATGCTGCTGCATGCGCTGGATCAGCGGCTGAGAAAGGCCAACCTTGAGCGGCATGCCTTTTAAATCAATCAGCTGCTGCTGTGGCGGCTTGGCATTACCGGCGCGCTTGGTGAGCTTTAACTGGCGATATTTGCCCAACTCGACGTTGTTGAGCGTCTCAAGAGCCGGCGTCGCCGACCCCATAATGATCGGAATATTTTCTTCGTGAGCGCGGAAAACGGCCAAGTCGCGCGCGTGGTAGCGCCAGCCTTCCTGCTGCTTATAAGAGCCGTCGTGCTCTTCATCAATGATAATCACGCCCAGCCGGGCAAAAGGGGTAAATAAGGAGGAGCGGGTGCCAATCACAATGCCCGCTTCGCCATTGCGGGCGCGCAGCCAGACGGCGAGACGCTCGCTGTCATTCAGGCCGGAGTGCAGCACGTCAACCGGGGCGCTGAAACGCTCGCGAAAACGTGCGATGGTCTGCGGCGTCAGGCCGATTTCCGGCACCATCACCAGTGCCTGTCGGCCCTGCGCCAGAATATTCTCCAGCACGCTTAAATAGACTTCAGTTTTGCCCGACCCCGTCACACCGGCCAAAAGCCATGCCGAGAACTGCTGATCTTCGCTGCGAATCGCCCCGACGGCGGTGGCCTGTTCGGTGTTTAAACGCAGGCGTTCACCGACCACGGTGAAGTCGCTGCGCCAGTCGTGCGTCTCAGGCGCGATGCTGCGCAGGTCGGCCAGCCCTTTGGCGCGCAGAGCCTGAAGAGCGGCATCGGTTAATTCGAGGTCGCTGACCTGATGGCGATAAATTCCACCCTGCATCAGGGCGGCCATCGCCTGCTGCTGTTTCGCCGCGCGCTTTAAGCTTTCAAGAGGCGTCGCCCGGCCCTGCTCGGTGGCGAACCACTGCCACAGCGGGGTTAATTCAGCAGGCTTTCCCTGTCGCAATAACACGGGCAGGGCGTGGAACAGCACTTCGCCAAGGGGGAAATGGTAATAGTCGGCGGCCCACAGCAGGATGCGCCATAAATCAGGGGTGAACAGGCTGGTGGAGTCGAGCACCTCGCGCACCGGTTTAAGCTTGTCGATGCCAAACTCGCTGCTGTCGCTGACCGCGACGACAATGCCAATTGCATCGCGTTTACCGAAGGGTACGCTGACGCGACAGCCTTTTACTACCACCATGCCTTCAGGCAAAAGGTAGTCAAATGTGCGGGCGAGCGGAACGGGTAAAGCAACGTGGGCAACAGGCATTAAGGGGTCCAGACTTTAAAAAAATGACGAGATAGTGTACACTGTGTCGTTCGAAATGCATGAACATCATTGCGCGGCATAAATAGATTCTGTATGATTCGCCGCCTTTGGTGCATTTCGCATCAAAACCTAATCATCCACTACGCGTGGTGTCCGACGAAACAGGGTTGGATAGCGACGCGGCCTTAAGAAGAGGTTTTCCCATGAAAGACGGTATCCATCCTAAATACGTAGAAGTTACTGCAAACTGCTCATGCGGTAACGTGATCAAAACTCGCTCAACAGTGGGTCACGATCTGAACCTGGACGTTTGTGGTAACTGCCACCCGTTCTACACTGGTAAACAACGTGAAGTTGCTACCGGTGGCCGTGTTGACCGCTTCAACAAGCGTTTCAGCCTGCCATCCAGCAAGTAATATTTGCTGCAGAGCAAGAAAAGGCGCCATTGGCGCCTTTTTTGTTGCCTGCGATTCAGTAAAGGATTGGCAAGTCACAACCTGCTTCACTAAAACCCGCCATGAAAACCAGTCACTAAAACCCAGCACTCACGCCCTTCACAGACACTGATCTGCTAAAAATGACCCCTGCACGGCAGCGCCGCACAGGTCATCATCTTCCGGTTTTGCTTAGTATTCCCAAGTATCAGGGTCAACACCCAGCTCACGCATCAGGATCTTCGCTGCTTCTGGAATTTCATCGCTGCGCTCTTTACGCAGGTCTGCATCGTTCGGCAAAGGCTGGCCGGTAAAGGCATGCAGGAAAGCCTCACACAGCAATTCACTGTTGGTCGCATGGCGCAGGTTGTTCACCTGACGGCGAGTGCGCTCGTCGGTGAGAATTTTAAGAACCTTCAGCGGAATGGATACCGTGATTTTTTTTACTTGCTCGCTTTTCTTACCGTGTTCAGCGTAAGGGCTGACATATTCGCCGTTCCACTCAGCCATGGGACACCTTAAATTTATCAAAAAAAATAATGTTCTGAAAACCGGGGGATTATGCCCGATTTTCACTGATCTCACTAAATAAATGTCCCTTCAGGACCGGTAATATCAGAGAAATGTGCGCTGGGTTATTCATTCGGCCGCTGAATGTCTGTTCGGCTCATCCAAGCTGCACAAGGCCAGAGGGCTCTGATACTTACAATTTTAGCGGGTATTCCCCTGACGCTCAATCTATACGCAAAGAAGTTTAGATGTCCAGATGTATTGACGTCTATCTTGTCAGCGATTAATCTTTGTTACCTCATCCTCAGCACCCCGGCAGGGAGAAACAACGTATGACGCTCAAGCAAGCGACGATAGCCGTCGGAAGTGGCCTCAATAGTGACCAGCAATATGGCTGTGTGGTTCCACCGATTAACCTTTCAAGCACCTATAATTTCGAAGATTTTAATCAGCCACGAGCCCACGACTACTCCCGACGCGGTAATCCGTCGCGCGATATCGTGCAGCGCGCGCTGGCCGATCTCGAAGGCGGTGCCGGTGCGGTAATGACCAGCAGCGGCATGTCGGCTATTCATCTGGTGTGTACGGTGTTTCTGAAGCCGGGCGATCTGCTGTTAGCGCCACACGACTGCTACGGCGGTAGCTACCGTCTGTTTGACAGCCTGAGCAAGCGCGGTGCCTATCGCGTGAAGTTTGTGGATCAAGGTGACCCACAGGCTCTGGCGGCAGCGCTAGAAGAAAAACCTAAGCTGGTACTGATTGAAACCCCAAGCAACCCGCTGCTGCGCGTGGTGGATATTCAGGCCATTTGCGATGCTTCCCACGCCGCCGGTGCGCTAACCGTGGTGGACAACACCTTCCTCAGCCCGGCTTTACAACAGCCGTTGAAACTTGGCGCGGATTTAGTAGTCCATTCATGTACTAAATATCTGAACGGCCACTCAGACGTGGTTGCAGGTACGGTGATTTCGAAAACTGCCGAGCACGCGACCGAACTGGCGTGGTGGGCGAATAACATCGGCGTGACCGGTGCGGCTTTCGACAGCTATTTATTGCTGCGCGGCCTGCGTACTCTCACCGTACGTGTAAAACAGCAGCAGGAAAATGCGTTAGCTATTGTTGCTTATTTACAGCAGCAACCGCTGGTGAAAAAGCTGTATCATCCTTCTCTGCCAGAAAACCAAGGGCATGAGATCGCTCGCCGCCAGCAGTATGGTTTTGGCGCGATGATCAGTTTTGAATTCGACGGAGATGAAGCCCATTTGCGTCATTTCCTCTCGGAATTGAAGTTATTTACCCTCGCGGAGTCTCTGGGCGGGGTCGAAAGTCTGATATCCCACACGGCAACCATGACGCATGCAGGCATGGCACCTGAAGCGCGCAAAGCGGCGGGGATTTCCGACAGTTTGCTCAGAGTTTCTGTAGGTCTCGAAGACAGTGAAGATTTGATTGCTGATCTGGAACACGCATTCCAGGCAGCGGCAACGAGGTAAGAATGAATGCAATAGCGGTAGCAGCGCCGGCAGGAAGTCGGCAGTTGCACAAATTTGGTGGTAGCAGTCTGGCCGACGTGAAATGTTATTTGCGCGTGGCTGGGATCATGGCCGAGTACGGTAACCCAGGCGACATGATGGTGGTGTCGGCGGCGGGCAGTACCACTAACCAGCTGATTAGCTGGTTGAAGCTAAGCCAAAGCGATCGTCTGTCGGCACATCAGGTGCAGCAGGCGCTACGTCGCTATCATACTGAGTTGATCACAGGGCTTCTGCCGCCAGAAATGGCAGAACCGCTAATTGCTCATTTCATTCAAGACCTTGAGCGTCTGGCCGTTTTGCTTGATGGCAAAATTACCGACGCGGTCTACGCCGAAGTGGTCGGGCATGGCGAAGTCTGGTCCGCCCGCCTGATGGCCGCCGTACTGTCGAAAAAAGAGCTTCCTGCCGCATGGCTCGACGCGCGCGAGTTCCTGCGCGCCGAGCGTGCCGCTCAACCACAGGTTGATGAAGGTCGCTCTTATCCTTTATTACAGCAACTGCTGGCGCAACATCCTCAACATTATCTGGTGGTTACCGGCTTTATCTCGCGCAATGACGCGGGCGAAACCGTGCTGCTGGGCCGTAACGGCAGTGACTACTCGGCGACGCAAATTGGTGCGCTGGCGGGTGTGAATCGCGTCACCATCTGGAGCGACGTCGCCGGTGTTTATAGCGCCGACCCGCGCAAAGTGAAAGATGCCTGCCTGCTGCCGCTGCTGCGTCTGGACGAAGCCAGCGAGCTGGCCCGTCTTGCCGCGCCAGTATTGCACACTCGTACACTTCAGCCAGTTTCCGGCAGCGATATCGACTTGCAGCTGCGCTGTAGCTACCAGCCGGAGCAAGGCTCGACGCGCATTGAGCGCGTGCTGGCTTCCGGCACCGGCGCGAAAATCGTCACCAGCCACGACGACATCTGCCTGATCGAAATCGCTATTCCAAGCGAGCATGATTTCCAGCTGGCGCATAAAGACGTTGAGCTGCTGCTGAAACGCGCGCAAATCAAACCACTGGCCACCGGCATTCACCCTGACCGCAACCTGTTGCAGCTTTGCTACACCTCCGAAGTGGTCAACAGCGCGCTGCTGGTGCTGGAAGAGGCCGGGCTGCCGGGGCGTTTATCGCTGCGCGAAGGTCTGGCGATGGTCGCGCTGGTGGGCGCTGGCGTTTGCAAGAACCCGCTGCACAGCCACCGTTTCTATCAAGAACTCAAAGACCAGCCGGTGGAGTTTATCTGGCAGGCCGAAGATGGCATCAGTCTGGTTGCCGTGCTGCGCCTTGGGCCAACCGAGCATTTGATTCAGGGGCTGCATAAGACCCTGTTCCGCGCTGAAAAACGTATCGGCCTGATGCTGTTCGGCAAAGGTAATATTGGTTCGCGCTGGCTTGAGCTGTTTGCCCGCGAGCAGAAAAATATTTCCGCCCGCAGTGGTTTTGAATTCGTGCTGGCAGGCGTGGTGGACAGCAAGCGCAGTTTGCTCAACTACGAAGGCCTGGACGCCAGCCGAGCCTTAGCCTTCTTTGAAGACGAAGCCCGCGATCACGATGAAGAATCGCTGTTCCTGTGGATGCGCGCTCACCCGTATGATGATTTGGTGGTGCTCGACGTTACCGCCAGCGGCGATATCGCCGACCAGTATCTGGACTTCGCCAGCTACGGTTTCCACGTGATTAGCGCCAATAAACTGGCCGGGGCCTCTGACAGCAACAAATACCGTCAGATTCGCGACGCCTTCGCCAAAACCGGCAGCCACTGGCTGTACAACGCCACCGTGGGCGCGGGTTTGCCGATTAACCACACCGTGCGTGACCTGCGCGAAAGCGGCGACAGCATTCTGGCAATTAGCGGGATTTTCTCCGGCACCTTGTCATGGCTGTTCCTGCAATTTGATGGCACCTTGCCGTTCACCGAGCTGGTGGATTTGGCGTGGCAGCAAGGGCTGACTGAGCCTGACCCGCGCGTCGATTTGTCCGGTCAAGATGTGATGCGCAAGCTGATTATCTTGGCGCGTGAGGCGGGCTACGATATCGAGCCGAACCACGTTCGCGTCGAGTCTTTAGTGCCGGAAGGCTGCGAAACCGGCTCGGTTGACCAATTCTTTGAAGATGGCGAAGCGCTGAATCAGCAGATGCTACAACGTCTGGAAGCGGCGCGCGAAATGGGGCTGGTGCTGCGTTACGTGGCGCGTTTTGATGCCAACGGTAAAGCGCGCGTTGGCGTGGAAGCCGTGCGCGATGACCATCCGCTGGCTTCGCTGCTGCCTTGCGATAACGTGTTTGCTATCGAAAGCCGCTGGTATCGCGATAACCCGCTGGTTATTCGCGGGCCGGGCGCGGGGCGCGATGTCACCGCCGGTGCGTTGCAATCTGACCTTAACCGTCTGAGCCAACTGCTTTAATTCTTTAAAACCCCTTCCGACGCCTGTCGGGAGGGGCTTCATGCCCTTTTTTCATCCTCGCCTCTTCTTCATTCTCCAACTTGAAATTCATTCAATTTGAGTGAAAATTAATCACAGCTAGATGCTTTTTTGTCGTTGACACAGTTGCCTGCATCCTTCATTGTCTATCCATACGTTTAGGTGTTTAGACGTCTAGATGCTTACAAATCTAGAACAAATCGATAACAAGATGTCGTGAGCCACGAGGTAGAAAGCATGAGTTTTTTCCACGCCAACCAACGCGAAGCTTTGAACCAGAACCTGTCAGAATTGCAGGGCCAGTTTAACGTCTCTTTTGAGTTTTTCCCGCCGCGCACTAGCGAGATGGAAGACACGTTGTGGAGCTCTATCGATCGCCTCAGCAGCCTTAAGCCGAAATTCGTTTCCGTGACCTACGGCGCGAACTCCGGTGAACGTGAGCGCACGCACAGCATCATCAAAGGCATTAAAGACCGTACGGGTTTGGAAGCAGCACCGCACCTGACCTGCGTGGATGCCTCCCGTGAAGAACTGACGCAAATCGCGCAAGATTATTGGGACAGCGGCATCCGTCACATCGTGGCGCTGCGCGGCGACCTGCCTCCGGGCGGCGGCATCCCTGAGTTATACGCCACGGATCTGGTGCAACTGCTGAAAGGCGTGGGCGACTTCGATATCTCCGTGGCGGCGTATCCTGAAGTTCACCCTGAAGCCAAAAGCGCGCAGGCTGACCTGATTAACCTGAAACGCAAAATCGACGCGGGCGCTAACCGCGCCATCACCCAGTTCTTCTTCGATGTCGAAAGCTACCTGCGTTTTCGCGACCGCTGTGCCGGGCAGGGCATTGATGTTGAAATCGTGCCGGGCATCCTGCCAGTCTCCAACTTCAAACAGCTGACGCGTTTTGCGACCATGACCAACGTGCGCGTGCCGCACTGGATGACGCGCCAGTTCGAAGGCTTAGACGATGACCCGGAAACCCGCAAAATGGTGGGAGCCAACATCGCCATGGACATGGTTAAAATTCTCAGCCGCGAAGGGGTGAAGGATTTCCACTTCTACACCTTGAACCGCGCCGAAATGAGTTACGCCATCTGCCACACGCTGGGCGTTCGTCCGGGCCTTGCCACGCCACTGAGCGCGGCCGTCTAACCATTCAAATCTCATGCATAAAAAAACCGGCTTAATCGCCGGTTTTTTGTTTTTAGGTCTTTTAACTTGCCAGCACTAGCCGGTGTTGCGCATACCTGCCGCCACGCCGGCAATCGTCACCATCAGCGCCTGCTCAACGCGCGCATCTGGCGTACTGCCTTCTTTCTCTAACTGGCGTGAACGGTGCAGCAACTCGGCCTGTAGCACGTTCAGTGGGTCGGTGTAGACGTTACGCAGGGCGATAGACTCGGCTATCCACGGCAGGTCGGCCATCAGGTGGTCATCGTTGGAAATCGCCAACACCACTTTAATGTCGCTCGCCAGCTGGTCGCGCAGCTTCTGGCCCAGTGGCCACAGCTCTTTATCTACCAGACGCTGGTCGTAGTACTCCGCCAGCCATAGGTCGGCTTTGGCAAAGACCATTTCCAGCATGCCGATGCGCGTCGAGAAGAACGGCCAGTCGTGGCACATCGCCCCAAGCTCATCGCGTTTACCGGCATCTACTACGGCTTGCAGACCCGCACCCGCGCCGAGCCAGGCTGGCAGCATCAGGCGGTTTTGCGTCCACGCGAAGATCCACGGAATGGCGCGCAGGCTTTCAACACCGCCGTTGGCCTTACGTTTTGCGGGGCGTGAGCCCAATGGCAGTTTACCCAGCTCTTGCTCCGGCGTTGCGGCGCGGAAGTAAGGCACGAAGTCTTTGTTTTCGCGCACGTAGCCGCGATACATGTCGCAGGAGACGTCGGACAGCTGCTCCATGATCTCCACCCAAGCTTTTTTCGGCTCTGGCGGCGGCAACAGGTTGGCTTCCAGAATCGCGCCAGTGTAGAGCGCCAGACTGCTGATGGTGACTTCTGGCAGGCCGAACTTGAAGCGAATCATCTCGCCCTGCTCGGTGACGCGCAGGCCACCCTTCAGGCTACCCGGAGGCTGAGAGAGCAGCGCGGCGTGTGCCGGAGCACCACCGCGACCGATAGAGCCGCCGCGTCCGTGGAACAGCGTCAGCAGTACACCTGCTTTCTCGCAGGTTTTGATTAATGCGTCCTGAGCGCGGTACTGCGCCCATGAAGCCGCCATCACGCCCGCGTCTTTCGCCGAGTCGGAATAGCCAATCATCACCATCTGTTTGCCCTGAATGGTGCCGCGATACCAGTCGATATTCAGCAGCTGAGTCATTACAGAGTCAGCATTGTTCAGGTCATCAAGGGTTTCGAACAGCGGCGCGACTGGCAGAGTGAACGGGCAGCCCGCCTCTTTCAGCAGCAGGTGAACGGCCAGCACGTCGGACGGCGTTTTGGCCATAGAAATGACGTAAGCGGCGATGGAGCCTTCCGGCGCTTCGGCAATCACCTGACAGGTGTCGAGCACCTCTTTGGTGTTCTCGCTAGGCTCCCAGAAGCGCGGAACCAGCGGGCGCTGTGAGTTCAGTTCGCGGATCAGGAATGCTTGTTTATCAGACTCTGACCAGCTTTCGTAATCACCCAAGCCGAGGTAGCGAGTGATTTCGGCAATGGCGTCGGTGTGGCGGGTGCTCTCTTGACGGATGTCGATACGCACCAGCGGCACGCCGAAGCAGCGCACGCGGCGCAGGGTATCCAGCAACTGGCCGTTGGCGATAATGCCCATGCCACAGGCAACCAGTGACTGGTAGCAGGCGTAGAGTGGCTCCCACAGCTGGTCATTGTTGATCAATAAATCGTGAGGTTGCGGCAGGCGTTCGCCTTTCAGACGCGCTTCCAAATAGACCTGAGTGGAGGTCAGCTGGCTGCGCAGGCGCTTCATGATCACGCGGTAAGGCTCGATGCCTTCTTCACCACCGGCGCGTTCGCGCAGTTCATCAGTGGCTTCGGTCATGGAAAGCTCGGAAATCAGCACCGCGACGTCGCGCAGGAACAGGTCCGTGGCTTTCCAGCGGCTGAGTAAAAGCACGTGGCGCGTGATGTCTGCCGTGACGTTCGGGTTACCGTCGCGGTCGCCACCCATCCAAGAGGTGAAGCGCACCGGCACGGCTTCTACTGGCATTTTATAGTCCAGCGAGGTTTCGAGCTGCTCGTTGAACTCGCGCAGGAATGACGGCACGCCTTCCCACAGGCTGTTCTCAACGACGGCAAATCCCCATTTGGCTTCATCAACCGGCGAAGGGCGGTGTTTGCGGATCTCATCGGTATGCCAAGACTGGGCAATCAGCTGGCGCAGGCGGCGCATAATCTGTTTGCGTTCGTAATCCGCCAGATCGTTGTGGTCCAACTGCTTCAGGCAGTTGTTCACTTCCACCAGTTTGTGGATCAGCGTCCGGCGAGCGATTTCTGTTGGGTGAGCCGTCAGCACCAGCTCGATAGAAAGCTCTTCAACCGCGTCACGCAGCTGCTGGTCGGACAGATTTTTGGCTTTCAGGCGTTCAATCAGCTGCGCCAACACTTCAGGGTTGCTGGCCGCTTCGCCATTAGGCGAAATGCTGTGGTACTGCTCCGCCACGTTGGTCAGATTGAGGAATTGGCTGAAAGCACGGGCCACTGGCAGTAACTCGTCATTGGACAAGTTTTGCAGCGTGGAAAGCAGCTCTTTACGATCTGCTTCATTTCCAGCGCGTGAGGATTTGGATAACTTACGAATTTTCTCAACACGATCAAGGATATGCTCTCCCAACGTATCTTTGATGGTGTCGCCAAGCAGTTTACCTAAGGTACTGACATTACTGCGCATTGCGGAATATTGTTCGTTCATATTACCTCTGTTGACCTCGGACCCGATTTTTATAATTTGTAAATAACTTTCACCCGTAAGGCTGTGACGCCTTTTTCTGTCTGCCAAACTTTCTCTTTTTTTAATTACACAACTGTTTTACCGCAAAAACGTCGTTTCCTTCACTAAAAAAAGGCATTTTTCGTCAATATGGCTGAAATTTAATTACAGCTCACAAGGTATCAGTTTGTCTAATCAGCATCTTGTCCAGTATCAAGAGCGCCCTGCTACGCCCTTGATATTGCTTCTCTTTCTTCACTTATACGTGGTGGCAGAAGTGATGCACCACTTGTGCGATCAGCTCGCGAGTTGGCTTGATGAACGCGGTATCAATGTACTCATCCGGCTGGTGCGCCTGCTCAATCGAACCCGGCCCTAAGACCAGCGTCGGGCACAGCTCTTGGATAAACGGCGCTTCGGTACAGTAGTTAACAATCTCCGTTTCCACGCCCAGCAGCTTCTCAACCACTTGCACCAACTGGTGGTCCGGCGGGCATTCATAGCCCGGAATTGGCGGATGCAGCTCTTCGATGGCGACGCGGCCCGGCCAGCGGCTGCTGATCGGCTCTAGCGCTTCTTGCAGCAGGCCATCGAGGTCAGACAGCGTCAGCCCCGGCAGTGGGCGGATGTCCATGTGCAGCTCACAGCAGGCGCAAATACGGTTAGCCGCATCGCCGCCGCTAATGTGGCCGAAGTTCATGGTTGGATAAGGGATCACAAAGCCGCTGTGGTTGTAGCGCTCTTTCAGGGTGTTACGCAGGCCAATCAGCTGCGTAATGGAATCATGCATCAGGTCGATGGCGTTGACGCCGCGCGCCGGATCGCTTGAGTGACCCGATTGCCCGGTGATGCGAATGGCATTCGAAATATGGCCTTTATGCGCACGAACCGGCTTCAACGACGTCGGTTCGCCGATGATCGCGCAGTCTGGGCGAATGGCAGTATTTTTCGAAAAATAGCTCGCGCCCGCCATGGTGGTTTCTTCATCGGCGGTGGCAAGGATATATAGAGGTTTAGTCAGTTTGGTTGTATCGATATCACGCAGCGCATCGACGATAAAAGCGAAGAAACCTTTCATGTCGGCAGTGCCCAGACCATAGAGCTTATTTTCATGCTCGGTCAGGGTGAAAGGGTCGCGAGTCCAGCGGCCATCGTCGAAGGGGACGGTGTCAGTGTGGCCCGCTAGCAGCAGGCCGCCAGCGCCTTCGCCAACGCTTGCCAACATATTGAATTTATTGCGAGTATTCGGCACGGGTTGGATCTCAACCTTGAAGCCCAAGTCGCGGAACCAGCCTGCTAACAGGTTGATTAGCTTTTCATTGCTTTGATCCAATGCGCTGTCTGTAGCACTGATAGAAGGTATCGCGATTAACGCCCGATAAAGCTCAATAAAAGGAGGTAATTTCATCTTCACTGTTGACAGCCTTTAGTTAGGGTAGTATTCATATTCATGCAGTTTATGTGAATAAAAATACAATATGCCAGCGCGTAAGGGAACCGGAAAGAACGGCCGGTTTAACCCAACGCAGTTGCTGAGAATCTCGCGGGTGAACGGCGTATGACGCGGTGAACCCTGTTACCTAAGAAGTACGCTGTATCGCAAGGCCATACAGTTAAGTTGAGAAGGTGAACAGACCCCATGTTGAATACGCTGATTGTTGGTGCCACAGGCTACGCCGGAGCTGAACTCGCTGCCTACCTGAACCGCCACCCACAGATGAACATAACCGCTTTAATGGTTTCAGCGCAAAGTGCAGATGCAGGAAAATTGCTTTCTGATTTGCACCCTCAGTTAAAAGGCATCCTCGATCTGCCTGTTTTGCCAATGAAAAATGTGGAAGATGCGGCGAAAGATATCGATGTGGTTTTTTTAGCCACTGCCCATGAAGTCAGCCACGACTTGGCTCCGCAATTTTTGGCTGCGGGCTGCGTGGTGTTCGACCTGTCCGGTGCCTTCCGCGTTAACAAGCCTGATTTCTACTCCGAATTTTACAGCTTTGAACACCAGCATCTCGACTGGCTGGACAAGGCGGTGTACGGCCTTGCTGAATGGCAAGCCGACAAACTCAAAACCGCGCAACTCATCGCGGTCCCAGGCTGCTACCCAACGGCGTCTCAGCTGGCGTTAAAACCGCTGGTGGAAAATGGCCTGTTGAATGAAGACCAGTGGCCGGTGATTAACGCGACCAGCGGCGTGAGCGGCGCGGGGCGTAAAGCTTCTCTCGGCACCAGCTTCTGCGAAGTCAGCCTGCAGCCTTACGGCCTGTTCAACCATCGTCACCACCCAGAAATTGTAGAGCATCTTGGCGTGCCGGTGATTTTTACCCCGCACCTTGGCAACTTCCCGCGCGGCATTCTGGCCACCATCACTTGCCGCCTGAAAGCGGGCGTGACGGCGCAGGACGTGGCGGAAGCCTTCCATAACGCTTACCACGACAAACCTCTGGTGCGTCTCTACACCAAGGGCGTTCCGGCGTTGAAAGACGTGGTGGGCCTGCCGTTCTGTGACATCGGTTTTGTGGTGAAAGGCGAGCACCTGATTGTGGTTGCGACAGAAGATAACCTGCTCAAAGGCGCGTCGGCGCAAGCGGTGCAATGTCTGAACCTGCGCTTTGGTTTCCCAGAAACCCAATCGCTGCTTTAATTTATCTTGGTCTAAAATCAAACATTTACTTAAATCGATTGAGGCGCGAACAGCTATGAATCCGTTAGTTATCAAATTAGGTGGTGTGTTACTGGACAATGAAGAAGCGCTCGAGCGCCTGTTCATGGCGCTGGTGACTTATCGCCAGCAATATCAGCGCCCATTGGTGATCGTTCACGGCGGCGGTTATCTGGTCGATGAGCTGATGAAGAAACTTAATCTGCCAGTGGTGAAGAAGGCTGGCCTGCGCGTAACCCCTGCGGACCAAATCGACATCATCACTGGCGCATTGGCCGGTAGCGCCAACAAAACCCTGCTGGCGTGGGCGGTGAAAAACGACATCAACGCCGTTGGCCTGTCATTAGCAGACGGCGGCTCGGTGGTGGTAACGCAACTGAGCGAAGAGCTGGGTAATGTCGGCAAAGCCGAAGTGGGCTCTCCGGCACTGATTAATACCCTGACTGGTGCGGGCTACCTGCCGATCATCAGCTCCATTGGTATCACCGCCGCCGGTGAACTGATGAATGTGAATGCTGACCAAGCCGCCACGGCGCTGGCAGCCACGCTGGGTGCAGATCTAATCCTGCTGTCAGATGTGAGCGGTATTCTCGACGGCAAAGGCCAGCGCATCCCGGAAATGACCACTCAAAAAGCGGAACAGCTGATTGAGCAAGGCATCATTACTGACGGCATGATTGTGAAGGTTCACGCCGCGTTAGACGCCGCGCGCTCTCTGGGCCGCCCGGTGGATATCGCCAGCTGGCGTCACGCCGAGCAGCTTCCGGCACTGTTTAATGGCACGGCGATCGGTACGCGTATTCTGGCGTGATCTTCGTGCTTAACCCATTGACTGAATTGTTAAATCAATAAAATTTTTAAAGGAAATCATCATGGCAGCAACCAAAGGCATCAAGAAAATCGTTCTGGCTTATTCTGGCGGTCTGGACACCTCGGCAATCATTCCTTGGCTGAAAGAAAACTACGGCGACTGTGAAGTGGTCGCTTTCGTTGCAGACATCGGCCAAGAACGTGCTGACCTCGAAGGGATCGAGCAGAAAGCCCTGCGCACCGGTGCTTCTGAGTGCCACGTGGTTGACCTGCGTGAAGAGTTCATCAAAGACTACGTTTACCCGGTGCTGAAAAGCGGCGCGTTGTATGAAGGCAGCTACCTGCTCGGCACCTCAATGGCGCGTCCATTGATTGCAAAAGCACAGGTTGAGCTGGCACTGAAAGTTGGCGCTGATGCACTGTGCCACGGCGCAACCGGTAAAGGTAACGACCAAGTTCGTTTCGAAACCACTTACACCGCGCTGGCTCCACAGCTGAAAGTGGTCGCTCCTTGGCGTGAGTGGGACCTGCGTTCCCGTGAAGCCCTGCTGGATTACCTGAAAGAGCGTAATATCCCGACCACCGCGTCGCTGGAAAAAATCTACAGCCGTGACGAAAACGCGTGGCACATCTCTACCGAAGGCGGCGTGCTGGAAAGCCCATGGAATGCAGCAAACAAAGATTGCTGGGCATGGACTGTGGCTCCAGAAGACGCGCCGGACGAAGCTGAGCTGGTCACCGTTAAGGTTGAAAAGGGCGCGGTTGTGGCGGTTAACGGCGTAGAGCTGACACCATTCCAGTGCCTCGAAGCGCTGAACGTGCTGGGCGTGAAACACGGCGTTGGCCGTATCGACATCGTTGAAAACCGTCTGGTGGGCATTAAATCCCGTGGTTGCTACGAAACCCCGGGAGGCACCATTATGATGGCTGCGCTGCGTGGCGTTGAGCAGCTGGTTCTCGACCGTGACAGCTTCAAATGGCGTGAGCAGCTGGGCCATGAAATGTCTTACGTGGTTTACGATGGTCGTTGGTTTGCTCCACTGCGTGAATCCATCCAAGCCGCCGCTGACGCGCTGGCAGAAGATGTGAATGGCGAGGTGGTCGTCAAGCTGTATAAAGGCACCGCGACGGCTATCCAGAAGAGTTCTCCGAACAGCATGTACTCTGAAGAGTTTGCTACTTTCGGTGAAGATGAAGTGTATGATCACAGCCACGCGGGCGGCTTTATCCGTCTGTTCTCGTTGTCTTCCCGCATCCGTGCGTTGAACGCGAAAAAATAGGCTATTTTACTTGCCATTTTGAGCTTGGGCAGTGCTCGAAATCCTCACGTACTTTATGTACGCTGCGGTTTCTGCGCGCTGTCCGCACCCAAACTGGCTGCGACAATAACGCCTATTGGGCGGTGTAAATATTTCTAAGGGCGCACAGGCTGCGCCCTTTTGCATACATCAAGGAGTACAGGTTATGGCACTTTGGGGCGGGCGTTTCACTCAGGCGGCAGACCAGCGTTTTAAAGAATTAAATGATTCCCTGCGTTTCGATTACCGTCTTGCCGAGCAGGATATTATTGGCTCGGTGGCGTGGTCGAAGGCGTTGGTAACGGTTAACGTGCTGACTGCCGAAGAGCAGGTTCAACTGGAAGAAGCCTTAGGCGTGTTACTGGAAGAAGTGCGTGCTAATCCGCGCGCCATCTTATCCAGCGATGCAGAAGACATTCACAGCTGGGTGGAAGGCAAGCTTATCGACAAAGTCGGTAACCTCGGCAAGAAGCTGCACACTGGCCGCAGCCGTAATGATCAGGTCGCCACTGATTTGAAATTGTGGTGCAAAGAGCAGGTACTGAACCTGCAAGAGGCCGTGCGCCACTTGCAGCAGGCGCTGGTCGCCACTGCGCAAGCGAACCAAGACGCGGTCATGCCGGGCTACACCCACTTGCAGCGCGCCCAGCCGGTGACTTTCGCTCACTGGTGTCTGGCCTATGTCGAGATGCTGGCGCGTGATGAAAGCCGCCTACAAGATACCCTGAAACGTCTGGACGTCAGCCCATTGGGCAGTGGCGCACTGGCGGGCACGGCGTATCCAATGGACCGCGAGCAGCTGGCCGGTTGGTTAGGATTTGCCTCGGCGACCCGCAACAGCTTGGATAGCGTTTCAGACCGCGACCACGTTATGGAGTTGCTGTCGAACGCCTCTATCAGCATGATCCACCTGTCGCGCTTCGCCGAAGACCTGATTTTCTTCAACAGCGGAGAAGCGTCGTTTGTTGATCTGTCCGACCGTGTGACCTCTGGCTCATCCCTGATGCCACAAAAGAAAAACCCGGACGCGCTGGAGCTTATCCGTGGCAAGTGTGGCCGCGTGCAGGGCGCACTGACCGGCATCATGATGACCATGAAGGGCCTGCCGCTGGCCTACAACAAAGATATGCAGGAAGACAAAGAAGGGCTGTTCGACGCGCTCGACACCTGGATGGACTGTCTGCAAATGGCAGCGCTGGTGCTGGACGGTATTCAGGTCAAACGCCCGCGTTGTAAAGAAGCCGCGCAGCAAGGCTACGCGAACTCCACCGAGCTGGCGGATTATCTGGTCGCCAAAGGTGTGCCATTCCGCGAAGCCCACCATATTGTTGGTGAAGCCGTAGTGGAAGCCATTGCTCAGGGCAAAGCGCTGGAAGCTCTGCCACTGGCCGATTTGCAGAAATTCAGCAGCGTAATTGGCGATGACGTCTACCCAATCCTCGAGCTGCAATCTTGTCTCGACAAGCGCGCAGCCAAGGGCGGCGTGTCACCGCAGCAGGTTGCTCAGGCTATCAGCGATGCTAAAAGTCGCTTAGGCGAGTAATAGCTCACTGCGTTAGACCAAAAGGCTCCTGTTCAGGGGCCTTTTCTTTAGGTGAAAAGCAGGCAAAAAAATGGCGGACATAAAGTCCGCCGAATGTTCACGTAGTCTCTCACCCGCCATCAGGTTAGTTGCCTTGCAGCAATGCGCCTGATTTTGGGCTTCTTTCGTTTTACTTATCCTAATTCTCTTACAATCTTTACGCGTCGTCTTATTGTGCTACTTCGCACACGTCTGCTTCGCTGTTCAGATAGACATCCAGATCGTCGCTTCCCCCGATGTGGCGACCACCGATAAAGACTTGTGGCACAGTTGCACGGCCTGTTACAGCGCGCAGACTGACCGTAGTCGCGTCCTTACCTAATACAATTTCTTCATACTGAATGCCGCGCTCTTGCAGCATTTGTTTCGCTTTAGAGCAGTAAGGGCAGCCCGGCTTGGTGAAGATCGACACGGATTCCTGCACTTTATAATCCGGTGCCAGATACTTCAGCATGGTATCGGCATCAGACACTTCAAACGGGTCGCCCGGCTTGTTTGGCTCAATAAACATCTTCTCAACCACGCCGTTACGCACCAGCATGGAGTAACGCCAAGAGCGCGGACCGAAGCCTAAATCAGCCTTTTCAACCAGCATATTCATGCCTTTGGTGAATTCGCCGTTGCCGTCAGGAATGAAGGTGATGTTGGCGGCGCTTTGCTCGGCCTTCCACGCATTCATGACGAAAGTATCATTGACGGAGACGCACAGAATGCTGTCTACGCCGTGGCTCTTAAACACGCCTGCCAGCTCGTTATAGCGCGGCAAGTGGCTCGAAGAGCATGTCGGGGTGAAGGCACCCGGCAGCGAAAATACAATGACCGTTTTATTTTTAAACAGTTGATCGGTGCTGAGATCCAGCCATTGGTCTCCTTGACGAGTGTGGAAAGTAACTTGTGGAACTTGTTTCCCTTCGTGGCTTGTAAACATCAGTAACCTCTTAATTTATAAAATATAAAACTTGTACTCTGTCAGTATCGTTTCGATGTGTGCCATTATTAACGATTGTTGTTGATAGTTATAATCGTTGATTGCTATCTTATCTATCGCCGCGAGCTATCGTCTCGACCTGTTATGGCAATGGAGGAAAAATGAATATTCGTGATTTGGAGTATCTGGTGGCTTTGGCGGAGTTCCGTCATTTTCGACGCGCCGCAGATTCTTGCCATGTGAGCCAGCCGACCTTAAGCGGGCAGATCCGCAAGCTGGAAGATGAGCTGGGCGTGATGCTGCTCGAGAGAACCAGCCGCAAAGTGCTGTTCACTCAGGCGGGTTTATTGCTGGTGGATCAAGCCAGAACCGTGCTGCGCGAAGTGAAAGTGCTGAAAGAGATGGCCAGCCAGCAAGGCGAGGCGATGTCCGGGCCTCTGCACATCGGGCTTATCCCGACCGTTGGGCCTTACCTGCTGCCGCAAATCATTCCTACGTTGCACAAAACCTTTCCAAAGCTGGAAATGTATCTACACGAAGCGCAGACCCAGCAATTGCTGGCGCAGCTCGACAGCGGGAAGCTTGATTGCGCCATTCTAGCGCTGGTCAAAGAGAGCGAAGCTTTTATCGAAGTGCCGCTGTTTGATGAGCCAATGAAGCTGGCGATTTATGACGAGCACCCGTGGGCCTCGCGCGAACGCGTTGCCATGGCTGATTTAGCCGGAGAAAAGCTGCTGATGCTGGAAGATGGTCACTGTTTACGTGATCAAGCGATGGGCTTCTGTTTCCAGGCAGGGGCAGATGAAGACACGCATTTCCGCGCCACGAGCCTTGAAACGCTGCGCAACATGGTGGCGGCAGGCAGCGGTATTACGCTGTTACCGTCATTGTCGGTGCCAAAAGAGCGCAGCCGCGATGGCGTGACTTATCTGGTGTGTGACAAGCCGGAACCGAGACGCACCATTGCTCTGGTGTATCGTCCCGGTTCCCCGCTGCGTGGCCGCTATGAGCAGCTTGCCGAAGCCATTAAGGTTCACATGCAAGCTCATATGGACAACGCTGCGTTAAAACAGGCGGTTTAATCCATTCAGGGCGGCAACGCGATACGCTTCCGCCATGGTTGGATAGTTGAAGGTAGTATTAACGAAATACTCGATAGTATTGCCTTCGCCTTTCTGTTCCATTATCGCCTGACCGATGTGGATAATCTCCGCAGCACGCTCGCCAAAGCAGTGAATACCAAGGATTTCTTTGGTATCACGATGGAATAGCAGCTTCAGACTCCCTACGTTCATCCCGGCGATTTGCGCCCGTGCCAGATGTTTAAACTGCGCGCGGCCCACTTCGTACGGCACCTTCATGGCGGTCAGATCTTGCTCGGTTTTACCCACAGAGCTGATTTCCGGAATGGTGTAAATGCCGGTCGGGATGTTTTCAATCAAGTGAACCTTAGCTTCGCCCTGAATCATCGCCTGCGCGGCAATGCGTCCCTGATCGTAAGCTGCCGATGCCAAGCTTGGGTAGCCAATGACATCACCCACGGCATAGATGTGCGACAGCGCGGTTTGATACATGCTGTTCACTTTCAACAAGCCGCGGCTATCAGCCACTAAGCCAATGTTTTCTAAGCCGAGTTGGTCGGTGTTACCTGTGCGTCCGTTGGCGTAAAGCAGGGCATCTGCTTTGACCTTTTTGCCGGATTTCAGGTGCATGATCACGCCATCTTCAACGCCTTCAATCTTCTCAAACTCTTCGTTGTGACGAATCACCACGCCGTTGTTCCAGAAGTGGTAAGAGAGCGCGTCGGACATCTCTTGATCAAGGAATGACAGCAGGCGGTCACGGGTGTTGATCAAGTCGACTTTGACGTTCAGGCCACGGAAAATCGACGCGTATTCGCAACCGATAACCCCGGCGCCATAAATGATCACGTGGCGCGGCTCGTGGCTCAGTTCAAGGATTAAGTCGCTGTCGTAGATGCGTGGGTGGCTAAAGTCGACGCCGTGTGGACGGTATGGGCGCGAGCCGCAGGCGATGACGATATTGTCGGCGGTAAGCTCTTCATGGGTGCCGTCGGCGTAGCGCACGCTGACAGTGTGTTCATCCACGAAGCTGGCGTCACCGGCGAAAAGCTGGCACTGGTTGCGCTCATAAAAACCCTGACGCATGCGAGTTTGCTGATTAATCACTGAATCAGCGTGGCGCAGAATGTCGGGGAAGCTTGAACTCAGGGTGCGGGAGTTGTCGCTATACAGCGGATTTTGGTTGAATTCGATAATTCTGCTGACGGCGTGGCGCAGGGCTTTCGAAGGGATAGTTCCCCAGTGAGTACAGCCGCCACCGACGTTATTATAGCGTTCGATGACCGCAACTCTGGCCCCTTGTTTAACCAGTCCCATAGCGGCGCCTTCTCCGCCAGGGCCTGAGCCGATGATAATGGCATCAAAATGAGATTGCTGTTGCATGGTTCGAAACCTATTTTTTATACAAAATAACAACGAGAAAGTAACATATTAGTCCTGTTTTCCCTACAAGCAGTTGTCAATTCGTGGGAAAACCGCAACATTCAGACCCACTTTATCCTCTCTTTTCTATACCTCGGCGGGTTAAAAAATTTGGTATAGTGAAATCATATCGAGTCATTTTATTAACACCTTTAATAAGAAGAAAACACTGCGGATGAAGGTCATGGGCGTAAGAGCACAACAAAAAGAGCGCACGCGCCGCTCACTGATTGAGGCGGCATTTAGCCAGCTCAGTGCTGAACGCAGCTTTGCCAGTTTAAGTCTGCGTGAAGTTTCCCGCGAGGCTGGGATCGCACCCACCTCCTTTTACCGGCATTTCCGTGATGTTGATGAACTCGGCCTGACCATGGTAGACGAGAGTGGGTTAATGCTTCGTCAACTGATGCGTCAAGCGCGACAACGTATTGCCAAAGGTGGCAGCGTTATTCGCACATCCGTATCGACTTTTATGGAGTTCATTGGCAATAATCCTAACGCTTTTCGCTTACTGTTGCGTGAACGTTCCGGGACCTCTTCGGCCTTCCGTGCCGCCGTCGCTCGTGAAATTCAGCACTTTATTGCAGAACTGGCAGATTATTTACAACTCGAAAACCATATGCCGCGTAGCTTTACTGAAGCGCAGGCAGAAGCCATGGTGATCATCGTCTTTAACGCCGGCGCCGAAGCGCTGGATGTTGAGATAGCCCAGCGCCGCCAGCTAGAAGAGAGGCTGGTATTGCAGCTACGGATGATTTCTAAAGGTGCATATTACTGGTATCGCCGTCAGCAGGAGCGCACGGCGGTATCTCCAACTAATAAGTCCAGAGGTACTGAAGATGACCGAACAACCGAACCAGGATAATGGCACTTTGCTCCTGGCTCTGATTGCCGGACTGTCGATCAACGGCACGTTCGACGCGTTTTTTAGCTCCGTAGTAACCTTCTCCGTTTTCCCTGTAATAGCCCTTTGTCTGGCGGTCTATTGCCTGCATCTGCGCTATCACCAGAAAGAGATGGCCAAAGGTTTGCCGACCTTAGCGGCGGCCAGCTTCCTGCTCGGTTTCCTGCTTTACAGCACTATCGTGCGCGCGGAGTATCCGCAGCTGGGTTCCAACTTCCTGCCGTCGTTGATTAGCGTGGTGCTGGTGTTCTGGATTGGTATCAAGCTGAAGAAGCGCAAAGCGGACAATATCTGACAGGGTTTTCGCGTCGAGTTGTTGCAATGAATGAATAAATTAAGGGCAGCCATTGGGCTGCCCTTTGTCTTTGTTGCGATACAGTAACGCGCTTAGATTTTCTCGAGCAGCACGCCACATTCCATATGATGGGTATAAGGGAACTGGTCGAACAGCGCCAGCTTGGTCAGGCGGTGGGTCTGGCTCAGCGTCTCGAGGTTAGCGCACAGCGTGTCCGGGTTGCAGGAGATATAAAGAATACGGTCGTAGCCCTGCACCATCTTCACGGTGTCTTCATCCAGCCCGCTGCGCGGTGGATCGACAAAAATGGTGTTGCAGTCGTAGCCGGACAAATCCACATCTTTTAAACGATGGAATTCGCGCACGCCGTTCATCGCCTGGGTGAAGTCTTCGGCCGCCATGCGGATGATCTGCACGTTATCAATCTGATTCGCTTCAATATTATATTGCGCCGCTGCCACCGAAGGTTTGGCAATTTCAGTCGCCAAGACGCGATTGAAGTTTCTTGCCAGCGCCAGCGAGAAGTTGCCGTTGCCGCAATAAAGCTCCAGCAGGTCGCCGGTCGAGCCTTCAGTAATGCCCAGCGCCCATTCGAGCATCTTGATGTTCATCTCGGCATTCGGCTGGGTGAAGCTGTTCTCTACTTGGCGATAAATCATGTCGCGGCCCGCCACTGGCAGCACTTCATCGACATAATCTTCGTCGAGCATGATTTTGGTTTTTGCAGCACGGCCAATCAGTTGAATATCAAAACCGTCCTGACGCAGCTTGTCGCGCAGCAGCGTCGCGGCCGCGGTCCACTCATCATCCAACTTGCGGTGGTACAGCAGGGAGGTGATCAGCTTGCCGCTGCGCGTGGACAAGTAATCAATCTGGAAGATTTTGCGGCGCAGCACCGGCTCTTCTTTAATTGCGGCAATCAGCACAGGCATCAGGCGGTTAATCAGCTCGCTGGCGGCGGGGAACTGGTCGACGCGCACGCGAGCCTTAGTCTGCTGATCAAACATAATGTGGTACAGGTCGCCCTCGTCATGCCAGACGCGGAACTCGGCGCGCATGCGGTAGTGGCTGACCGGAGAGCGGAAAACCTCAGGAGCCGGGGCCTGAAAAGGCGTCATCATCGCCGTGAGACGTGCGGTCTTTTCCGCCAGTTGGTCGTCGTATTGTTCAATGGGCAGGTTTTCAGGCGTCATGATTTATCTCGTCTACTGCGGGTAAATGGGCGAACTTAGCGGGGGATTGTAGGGAATGCTCCCGCGAAGTCCAGTTTTCCCCTTCTTGACTGGCGTTATTACCTCAGCCTATTTGATTAAAATTTAATAGCCCTTACGGATGTCTGGATTTCCAAAAGGGTTGATCGTAGGATGCAATTCGGCCTCGGTAACAGAGTTAAAAGGGAATCCGGTGTGAATCCGGAACTGGCGCGCAGCGGTAAGGGGAAATCACGGCGATAGCAGCGCAAGCTGTTACCGACACTGTCTAGTTCTTCATTCTTTATATAGAGCACTTTATAGAGAAGATGTAAGAGGGATGGGAAGTCATCGCCCGGTGGCGGCGTATTAATTCTTTCTTTAATCAGCCAACAAATCCTAAGTCCGAAAACCTGCCGATTTTCCGTCGCATTTTCACCTTCGTCGCGAGAACGAGGGTGTTTTTCTGCGGCATCCGCCAATTAAGTTTGGATGCTCAATTCATGACAATTAAAAAGCACGCGCTGCTGACAGTATTATCTGTCACAGCTTTTTCTGGGTGGGCGCAGGATAATACTTCCTCTTCAGACAACAGCGACAATCTCGTTGTTACCGCCAACCGCTTCCCACAGCCCGTCTCATCAGTATTAGCGCCAATGGATATTGTAACCCGCGAGGATATCGATCGCTGGCAGTCTAAATCCGTGGTGGATGTATTACGCCGCCTGCCGGGCGTGGATATTGCGCAGAACGGTGGAATAGGCCAGCAAAGTTCTTTATTTGTGCGCGGTACCAACTCCAGCCACACATTAGTCTTAATGGACGGCGTGCGTTTAAATCAGGCGGGTATTTCTGGTTCAACTGACCTCAGCCAGATCCCTATTGCGCTGGTACAGCGAATTGAATTTATTCGTGGGCCGCGCTCGGCAGTTTACGGCTCGGACGCCATTGGCGGCGTGGTCAACATTATTACCACCCGCGACAAGGATGGGACCACCCTCGGGGCTGGCATCGGCTCGAATGGGTATCAAAATTACAATGGCTCTACCCAGCAGAAACTGGGTGAAAACACCACGGTAACCGCCGCGGGCGATTATACCTATACGCGGGGCATTGATGTTGTCGCTGACGGCAACAACGGCGGTGTTCCTCAGCCTGACCGCGATGGCTTCATGAGCAAGACGCTCTATCTGGCGCTGCAACACCAATTCACAGAACAAGTCAGCGGTTTTGCTCGTGCTTATGGCTATGACAATCGCACGGCCTATGATGGTTATTACACGCCTGACAGCCCGCTAATCGACACCCGCCAGCTCTACAGCCGGACCTATGATACGGGTCTGCGCTATGAAGATGGGATTTACGCCACTCAGCTGATTGGCAGTTATAGCCACGTAAAAGACTATAACTATGACCCGAGATACGGACAGTATGACTCTTCCGCTTCACTAGATGACTCGGACCAGTACAACTTGCAATGGGGCAACACCTTCCAAGTGTGGAAAGGACAGGTGAGTGCAGGTTTGGATTGGCAGCGGCTCACCACCGAGCCGGGCACCAGCTACCTTGATGATGGCTATAGCCAGCGTAATACCGGCGTTTATCTGACAACACAGCAGAAAATTAGCGACTTCACCCTTGAGGGGGCGGTGCGCAGTGATGATAACTCGCAGTTTGGCCAGCACACCACGTGGCAGAGCAGCGCCGCGTGGGAGTTTATCGATGGGTATCGCCTGATAACCTCCTATGGCACGGCGTTTAAAGCCCCCAATCTGAGCCAGCTCTACAGCGGCTTTTATGGCGATCCAAATCTCAAGCCTGAAGAAAGCAAGCAGTGGGAAGCCGGACTGGAAGGTTTGACGGGGCCTCTAGATTGGCGTTTATCTGCTTATCGTAACGATATCGATCAGTTAATCGATTTCAATAGCCAAGGGACTTATTACAATATTAATAAGGCCACCATTAAAGGCGTGGAATGGACAGGTAATTTCGATACAGGCCCATTACATCACGCCGTCACCTTGGAATATCTGGATCCACGCAATTCAGAAACTAACGCGGTATTGGTACGCCGAGCCAAACAGCAGGCTAAATACCAGATTGACTGGAATGTGGCGCAGATCGATTGGTCGATTAACTATCAATACTTGGGGCAGCGTTACGACACAGACTATGGCTCATATCCATACCAGACGGTTAAACTCGGCGGCGTCAGTTTATGGGACCTCGCAGTATCATATCCTGTCACCTCACATCTGACCGTTCGTGGTAGAATTGCCAACTTGTTTGATAAAGATTACGAGACGGTTTATGGCTACGAAACACCAGGACGTGAATACTTCCTCTCTGGAAGCTATACCTTCTGATAGCTCGATAACGTCTGGCCGTCCGACGGCGCTGGTATTTGACTCCGGCGTCGGCGGATTGTCCGTTTATCATGAAGTCCGGGAGATGCTGCCGGACCTCCACTATATCTATGCTTTCGACAATGTGGCTTTCCCCTATGGCGAGAAGTCCGAAGAGTTTATTGTCGAGCGAGTGGTCGAGATAGTCAGCGCGGTCGCTAAGCGTCATCCCCTTTCTATTATTGTTATCGCCTGTAATACCGCGAGCACGGTTTCCCTTCCTGCATTACGCGCCAAATTCAACTGTCCGGTCGTGGGCGTCGTGCCTGCCATTAAACCGGCGGCCAAGTTAACGCGTAACGGCGTGGTGGGGCTGCTGGCTACCCGAGCCACGGTTCAGCGTCCTTATACTCATGATTTAATCGAGCGCTTTGCCACGGATTGCCAGATTCTGATGCTGGGGTCGGCCGAGCTGGTGGAAATAGCCGAAGCGAAGCTGCACGGCGCGCCAGTTTCATTGCCGGTGCTGAAGAAAATCCTCCATCCTTGGCTGCGTTTAAAAGAGCCGCCGGACACCGTGGTGCTCGGATGTACTCATTTCCCACTGCTCAGCGTGGAGTTGGCGCAAGTATTACCTGATGGAACGCGCCTGATTGACTCGGGTTCTGCTATTGCTCGTCGCGCACATTGGCTCATTGAGACTTCTCATCAAGAAATTCCGGCCAAAAAAGAGGGTGTGGAAATAGAAAGCCTGGCCTACTGCATGACGATGAATGAAGAAGCTGAAATCCTGCTGCCTGTTTTGCAGGCATATGGCTTCAGAAGTATCCAAGAATTGCCGCTTTAAACACCTTTTGGCGAAAGAATCAGCGGTCGATAAATTATTTGTATATTAGGGGTTGCGGCCTTCTGAGAACTCCCTATAATGCGCCTCCACTGACCGGGAACAACGACTGAGAAGTCGCTCGATTAGGAAGAAAAAAGAAGAATGTTCGAATGAATAATCTCTTGACTCTTCAGCGGGAAAACGTAATATACGCCTCCCGCGCCGCATAAGATTCTTATCGGAACAGCGGCAT
>NZ_JMPJ01000069.1 GCF_000735345.1 Ewingella americana ATCC 33852
ATTTAAATTATGCCTGCTAACTTTAGCAGGCATAATGTTAAGCAGAATCTAGGGGCGTAGCTCAGTTGGTAGAGCACCGGTCTCCAAAACCGGGTGTCGCGAGTTCGAGTCTCTCCGCCCCTGCCATATAAAGGCCCTTTGCGAAAGCGAAGGGCTTTTTTTTGCTTTAAAATCCTGCCACACCTGCCACACCTGCCACACCTGCCACACCTGCCACACCTGCCACACCTGCCACACCTGCCACACCTGCCACACCTGCCGCTATCCACTTGTAATCACTTCAAATGCTGCTCGTAAAATAGCCACAACACATCGGCGAAAAGAGCTTTTTCATCATTTATCTTTCAGTTTATGGTACGAATGTCGGCATTTTTTGGATAGAAAACCCTCAGATAGGATCAATTTCTGGATCTTCCGAGCGGGATATTTGAGCGATTTTGAAGGGATAGAAGAGTTGCGGAGCGAAGGAGTTAAAGGCGCGTTATTGCTTTCTATTGCGCCAATTATGCTGGATAAAGTGACTAAAATGCATGCATGAAAGGTTCTTTTGAGATCTTTAGCTGTGGCGTTAGCCCATTACAAATAAGTCACCAGAGGCGTTTTAAGTAACTGACGAATCAGCACCTGCTGATCGCTGCTCTGGAGCCACACGGCGTACAGAGGGCGAATAACAGGAGGAATTTCATGGTAAGGCGACAGCTGAGGATACTCTTTTGCCCAGTGTGTCGGCAGATAGGCGCAGCCTCCGGTCGTTTCCAATAGCTGGCGAGTCAGATGTGCTGAGGTGGTTGTCAGAACAGGTTCCTGCTCATTGGTCTGCATTTTGCTTTCTTGCTGGGTGAAATCTGCACCCCACTCCAAACGGACATACGGCGCATGTTCGGCCTTATCATGCTTGGCTGAAGCGAAAAGACGTAACGAGAAATTACCTAGCAGCTGGCTGGAAAGCTCATCCATCTTGGGGGGTTCTGTTGTGATGAGGAGATCTAGCTGTCTTTCATGCAGTTGCTTAACCAGCGAGTGTCGAAGTGCCACGCGCGCTTCGAGGCGCAATGCTTCACGCTGAGTGTAAAGAGATTGCAACCAAGGGGTTAGATAGGCTTCCCAGAGCGAAGCCGTGGCCCCGATAGACAATTCTGTGTGCTGTAGAGAGCGTACAACCTCTTTTTTAGCCATTTGCCAGGTCGACATGAGGTTTTCAGCGTAGGGAAGCAAACGCTCGCCAGCGGGCGTTAAGCGAATGTTATTGCGGTGGCGGGTGAATAAATTTGCCCCAAGCTGGGTCTCCAGTTGGCGGATGCGAAAACTGACTGCTGATTGCGTCAAATAGAGTGATTCAGCGGCTCTACCAAAGTGGCGCGTTCTACTAACCTCCAAAAAGGTTTTCAGTAATTCCGTATCCAAAACTATCTCCAATATTTTTTGTCGTTAAGATTTAAATGTTTTGTTTTACACATTGTCAAGCCTATCTAATACTCCGCGCCATAACAGCACGACCATGAGAGAATTAGGAGCGTGTCAGATGGCGGAAAGCTTCATCACGACAAATCGTTTTTTTGACAATAAACACTACCCTCGCGGGTTCTCCCGGCATGGCGATTTCACCATTAAAGAAGCGCAAATGCTAGAACGTTACGGCTTTGCTTTCAATGAGCTGGACTTGGGGAAACGCGAACCTGCAACCGAGGAAGAAAAGCTCTTTCTTGAGGTCTGCCGCGGCAGCCGTGATCCGGCAACCGAAGCGGAAAAAGTGTGGAATAAATACATTACCCGCACACGTCGCCCGAAGAAATTCCACACGTTGTCTGGCGGTAAGCCGCAAGCTGACGCCGTGGAAGATTACACGGAAAGCGATGATTAATGAAACGGGGCCTAGCCCCGTTTTTTTATGCCAGGCTTTTGTGTAACTTCAGCAGCAATCTATCCATACATCTGTAGCTTAGCGCTTCAGAGATATGAGCTTTCTCAATCATAGACTGATTATTGAGATCGGCTATTGTTCTCGCAACTTTAAGAATGCGATGCCACGCTCGAACCGATAATCCCAGCTTGTGCAGCACCCCCTCCAGAAATTCAGCATCCTCCTTTTTAAGCTCGCAAAATTTTTCGACTTCACTGCTGCTCATATGCGCATTAATTTTCCCTGACCGGGCTAATTGGCGCTCGCGAGCCCTCATCACTCGCTCGCGTACCTGCGCACTGCTCTCTCTGGCGCGAGAGCCGAGCTTCTGGCTTTGCAAACTCAGCACGCCCGGTGGCAGGAGAGGCACTTCAATCGATAAATCAAAACGGTCGAGAAAGGGACCTGAGAGCCTGCTGAGATAGCGAAGGACCTGCTGGGGAGGAGTACGGTTGTGTACGCCTTGGTAATGTCCTGTAGGGCTGGGATTCATGGCGGCGATGAGTTGCGTTCTGGCGGGGTAGCGCACCTTGGCGCGGGCGCGTGAGATGGTGATTTCGCCTGACTCCATGGGCTGGCGCAAGGCATCGAGCACTTTGCGTTCGAACTCCGGCAGCTCGTCAAGAAACAGCACGCCGTTGTGTGCCAGAGAAATTTCGCCGGGACGTGGCAAAGAGCCGCCGCCGACTAAGGCGCTCATGGAGGTGCTGTGGTGAGGGGCGCGGAAAGGGCGGCTGCGTGAGAAATTTCCATTCTCTTCGGGGTTGTAGACCAGACTGGCTATCGCCGCCGTCTCAAGGGTTTCTTGATCGGTTAACGGAGGCAGCAACGCTGGCAGGCGGCTGGCAAGCATGGTTTTGCCGGTACCCGGGGGGCCAATCAGCAAGAGGTTATGCCCACCGGCGGCGGCCACTTCCAGCGCTCGTTTAGACTGCTCTTGCCCAATGATGTCAGCAATGTCGGGCTGGTTGGCGTAGATATCCGGCGGATCGACGCGTTCGACGTCATGTAAATCCTCTTCCCCCTGCAAAAAAGCACAGACTTGCAGAAGATGGTCGGCGACCTTGGCGATACCTGTCTCAAGCAGTGACATTTCTTGCCGATTGTCTTGCGGGAGGATTAAGCGTCGCCCCTCTTTTTGAGCTTCCAATGCCGCGGGAATAGCGCCATTTACGCCACGTAACGCGCCAGAAAGCCCTAACTCCCCTAGAAACTCGTAATCACCCAGCTTATCCCCAGAAAGCTGCTCAGAAGCCACCAGAATCGCTAGCGCGATGGACAAGTCGTAACGGCCACCCTCTTTGGGCAGGTCAGCGGGAGCCAGATTGACGGTGATGCGTTTGGCGGGAAAGGTGAAACCGCAGTTGAGTATGGCGCTACGTACCCGATCCCGTGCCTCTTTCACCGTGGTTTCTGGTAAGCCAACCAGCGCCAGAGCGGGCAAGCCATTGCTGATATGAACTTCGACAGCAACCCCCGGAGCCTGCACGCCAAGTGAGGCTCTGGTGTGAACAACCGCTAATGCCATCGGCATCTCCTTGCGACTACGCCCAATTTGAGGCCGCAGTATGTCGCAATCCGCAGTCAGAACATCCGTCTATTGGCGGCTATCCAGCACGTCTCGAAATCATAATTATGCAGTGACAATTTTTGCAGGGATGGGTGCGAGGGAAATCGCATATTGAGCAATAGCTGTTAACACTTTGCGGTATCTGGAAACAAATTAGCAAACTAATAATCTTGCTGCTTTTTGAATCAGAGTGTTTAATTTATTTGGATATTAACAATAAATAAACATTTTATTTTCTTGTTTAACATTGCTCCAGCCTCATTGGTTTGTTCCGGATACAGCAATGAGCGCACCCTACACTTTTCCGGGATAGGAAACACACCATGTTCGGTTGGACCTCCAGACAGCGTAATGTCGCTATTGCCAGCTTTTTAAGTTGGACGCTCGACGCGTTCGATTTCTTCATCCTCGTCTTCTTACTCAGCGACATTGCTACTGCCTTTAGCGTAGATATCAAGGAAGTGACGCTTGCCATCTTGCTGACCCTCGCGGTGAGGCCAATTGGGGCATTGCTGTTTGGGCGTGCTGCGGAGAAATATGGTCGTAAGCCGATATTGATGATCAATATCGCCTTCTTCTCGGTGTTTGAACTTTGCACAGCGGCGGCCCCTTCGCTGACCGTTTTCTTAGTATTAAGAGTGATTTACGGCGTGGCGATGGGCGGTGTGTGGGGCGTTGCTTCTTCACTGGCGATGGAAACTATTCCAGACCGTTCTCGCGGATTTATGTCCGGCGTGTTCCAGGCGGGTTATCCGTTTGGTTATCTGCTGGCCGCGGTGGTGTACGGGCTGTTCTCCAATATGGTTGGCTGGAGAGGCATGTTCGTGATTGGCGCAGTGCCGATTTTCCTGCTGCCATTCATCTGGTTCAAAGTTCAAGAATCACCGGTATGGCTGGCTGCCAGAGAGCGCAAAGAGAGCACCGCGCTGATGCCAGTGCTGAAATCTCACTGGAAGTTGTGCGTTTATCTGGTGGTGCTGATGGCGGCTTTCAACTTCTTCAGCCACGGTACTCAAGATCTCTATCCGTCCTTCCTGAAAATTCAGCACGGGTTTGATGCCCATACGGTCAGCTTGATTGCGATTGGCTACACCATCGCTTCTATCATCGGCGGCATCTTCTTTGGCTCACTTTCCGAAAAAATTGGACGTAAAAAAGCCATTATTATCGCGGCCTTACTGTCACTTCCGGTGATCCCGCTGTGGGCCTTCTCAAGTGGCGTATGGACCATTGGTTTAGGCGCTTTCTTGATGCAGTTGATGGTGCAGGGCGCGTGGGGCGTGGTGCCGAGCTACCTTACCGAACTGGTGCCTGCTAACACCCGTGCGGTCTTGCCGGGGTTTGTTTACCAGCTGGGTAACCTTTTGGCGTCGGTCAATGCCACCTTGCAAGCCTACATTGCCGAAAGCAACGATCATAATTACGGTTTAGCGATGGCCGTTGTGGCTGGAACCGTGGCAATTGTCATTGCGGTGTTGGTTTCCTTCGGGCGCGATACGCGCGGAAAAGTGCTCTCAGGTGAAATAAAATCATCTGGGGCGAAAGTTCATACGAATGCCTGATTTGATTAACTATTTTTGAGTTAATGGTAAGCAGGCTAAAGGTAATAACCTAAGAAAAGTGTTGTCATATCACACCTGACTGTGATAACTCTGTAGGCAATCGTTCGTAAGAAGAATTTAAGAAACCAAAAATGAAAGCCCTTCTCCTAGTAGTTAGCCTAGTCGTGATTAGCGTGGTGGTGATTATTATCCCACCGTGCGGGGCTGCACTTGGACGAAGAAAGGCTTATTAAACAAGCCTGAACCTGAAAAGAACCCCGCACCGAAAGGTCCGGGGTTTTTTTTTGGCCAGAGCAAAATTGAGGCGAGAATAGAAAATGAGCAACAGCATAAAATTCTGCGCAGAACCTAAAAAGGCAGGAGAATAACGATGACCGGAGCACAGTGGGTAGTACAAGCATTGCGCGCACAGGGGGTCGATATGGTTTTCGGCTACCCAGGCGGAGCAATTATGCCGGTATACGATGCATTGTATGACGGCGGCGTCGAACACCTACTGTGCCGACACGAGCAGGGCGCTGCGATGGCCGCCATTGGCTACGCACGTTCCACCGGGAAAGTCGGCGTGTGCATCGCCACTTCCGGGCCTGGCGCAACGAATTTAATCACCGGTCTGGCTGACGCGCTGATGGATTCCGTTCCTCTGGTGGCGATCACCGGTCAGGTTGGCTCTGCGTTAATCGGGACTGATGCTTTCCAAGAAATCGATGTTTTGGGTCTGTCTCTCGCCTGCACCAAACACAGCTTTTTAGTTGAATCGCTGGACGCTCTGCCGGAAATCATGGCTGACGCTTTTGCTATCGCAACCAGCGGCCGTCCGGGACCTGTACTGATTGATATTCCTAAGGATATTCAGCTGGCGATGGGCGAATTACCGCCGCACTTGATGCCGGTTGAAGAGCAGTTCGCACACCCCATTGCCGAACTGCAACAAGCCTACGACATGATTGCCACCGCGCAGAAGCCGATGATGTACGTTGGCGGCGGCGTGGGTATCGCTCAGGCCGTTCCGGCGCTGCGTGATTTCATCGCGACCACCGGCATACCCTCCGTCGCCACGCTGAAAGGCTTGGGCGCGCCAGATGCTAACGACCCGTGCTATCTGGGCATGTTAGGCATGCACGGCAGCAAAGCCGCGAACTTGGCAGTCCAAGAGTGTGACTTGCTGATCGCCGTCGGTGCTCGTTTCGACGACCGCGTGACCGGCAAATTAAACACCTTCGCGCCACACGCCGCCGTTATCCATATGGACATCGACCCAGCCGAAATGAACAAGCTGCGTCAGGCTCACGTGGCCTTGCAGGGGGATTTAAAAACCTTGCTGCCCGCGCTGAAGCAGCCGCTGTCTATCAATAACTGGCGTGACCACACAATGACGCTGAAAGCACAGAGCGAGCCTCGCTACGATCATCCGGGCGAAGCTATCTTTGCCCCGCTGTTGCTCAAGCAGATCTCCGAGCGCAAAGCGGCAGAAACCGTTGTCACCACCGACGTAGGCCAGCACCAGATGTGGGCCGCCCAGCACATGCAGTTCAGCCGTCCGGAAAACTTCATTACTTCCAGCGGTTTGGGCACCATGGGCTTTGGTATCCCAGCGGCGGTTGGCGCACAGGTTGCTCGCCCGGACGACATGGTTATCTGCGTTTCTGGCGACGGTTCCTTCATGATGAACGTTCAGGAGCTGGGCACCATCAAGCGAAAACAGCTGCCGTTAAAAATCCTGCTGTTGGATAACCAGCGTTTAGGCATGGTTCGACAGTGGCAGGAGCTGTTCTTTGATGGACGTTATAGCGAAACCAACCTCTCCGATAACCCCGATTTTATTACGCTGGCCAGCGCGTTCGATATCCCAGGCCAACGTATCAGCCGTAAAGATCAAGTCGACGCCGCCCTGGACGCTTTCTTCAACAGTGAAGGTCCTTATTTGCTTCAGGTTTCCATCGACGAAAGCCAGAACGTCTGGCCACTGGTGCCGCCAGGCGCAGGCAACGAAAATATGTTGGAGAAAATGTCATGATGCAGCATAACGTCTCAATTCAAGCTCGCTTCCGCCCTGAAATGTTAGAACGGGTTTTACGCGTTGTCCGCCACCGTGGTTTTCAGGTGTGCGCGATGAATATGACTCCTATGATAAATGCGGAAAACATAAATATTGAATTGACCGTTGCCAGCCAGCGGTCTGTAGATTTACTGTCTTCACAGTTACGCAAATTGATGGATGTCGCCTGCGTCGAGATCCAACAGCACACATCACAACAAATACGCGCCAACGCGTAAGTTAAGGAAAGAGAGAATGACGAAGAAAGCTGATTTCATTTGGTTCAATGGCGAGATGGTTCCTTGGGCGGAAGCGAAAGTACACGTAATGTCACACGCACTGCATTACGGCACTTCAGTCTTTGAGGGCGTTCGTTGCTACGACTCCCACAAAGGCCCAGTGGTGTTCCGTCACCGTGAACACATGCAGCGCCTGCGTGACTCAGCCAAAATCTATCGTATGCCAGTCAGCCAGAGCGTTGATGAGTTGATGGAAGCTTGCCGCGAAACCCTGCGCACCAACAAGCTGGTGAGCGCATACATCCGTCCGCTGGTGTTTATCGGCGATGTCGGTATGGGCGTTAACCCACCAGATGGTTACAAAACTGATGTGATCATCGCCGCGTTCCCTTGGGGCGCCTATCTGGGTGAAGAAGCGCTGGAGCAAGGTATCGATGCGATGGTTTCTTCATGGAACCGCGTAGCAGCTAACACCATCCCAACTGCCGCGAAAGCCGGCGGTAACTATCTTTCTTCCCTGCTGGTCGGTAGCGAAGCTCGCCGCCACGGCTATCAGGAAGGCATCGCGCTGGATGTTCACGGTTATGTTTCCGAAGGCGCGGGCGAAAACCTGTTTGAAGTTAAAGACGGCATTATCTTCACGCCACCATTCACCTCTTCTGCACTGCCGGGTATCACCCGCGACGCCATCATCAAACTGGCGAAAGACATGGGTCTGGAAGTGCGTGAACAAGTGCTGTCTCGTGAATCTCTGTATCTGGCTGACGAAGTCTTCATGTCAGGCACCGCGGCTGAAATCACCCCGGTTCGCAGCGTTGATGGTATCCAAGTGGGTATCGGCAAGCGTGGTCCAGTGACTAAAAAAATCCAGGATGCATTCTTCGGCCTGTTCACCGGCAAAACCGAAGACAAATGGGGCTGGTTGGATCCAATCAACCCACAATAATTTTACCCGCAATCGCGTTGCCACACTGATGCAACTCGAAGGATTTAGGGTAAATAAGAAATACGGCAGGTGGCGAACACGTCACCTGCACATTGACTTGATTTGGAGTGAATAGAGCATGCCTAAGTACCGTTCCGCTACCACCACTCATGGCCGTAACATGGCTGGCGCCCGCGCTTTATGGCGTGCCACCGGCATGACCGATGACGATTTCGGTAAGCCAATTATTGCCGTTGTAAACTCCTTTACCCAGTTCGTACCGGGCCACGTGCACCTGCGCGACTTGGGTAAACTGGTTGCCGAACAAATCGAAGCCTCCGGCGGTGTTGCTAAAGAGTTCAACACTATCGCCGTCGATGACGGTATTGCCATGGGTCATGGCGGCATGCTGTATTCACTGCCTTCGCGCGAGTTGATTGCCGACTCGGTGGAGTACATGGTTAACGCGCACTGCGCCGATGCTATGGTGTGTATTTCCAACTGCGACAAAATCACGCCGGGAATGCTGATGGCGTCTCTGCGCCTGAATATCCCAGTTATCTTTGTTTCCGGCGGCCCGATGGAAGCCGGTAAAACCAAACTGTCTGACAAAATCATCAAGCTCGACTTGGTTGACGCCATGATTCAGGGCGCGAACCCGAACGTCAGCGATGCCGACAGCGAGCAGATCGAACGTTCTGCCTGCCCGACCTGTGGTTCTTGCTCAGGTATGTTCACCGCCAACTCCATGAACTGCCTGACCGAAGCCTTGGGCCTGTCCCAGCCGGGTAACGGTTCACTGTTGGCGACCCACGCTGACCGCAAAGAGCTGTTCCTGACGGCCGGTCAACGCATCGTTGAGTTGACCAAACGTTATTACGAAAAAGACGATGCCACTGCCTTGCCGCGCAGCATCGCCAGCAAAGCCGCATTCGAAAACGCCATGACGCTGGACATCGCCATGGGCGGCTCGACCAACACCGTTCTGCACCTGTTGGCTGCGGCGCAGGAAGGCGAGATTGAGTTCGACATGACCGACATTGACCGCCTGTCCCGCAAAGTTCCACACCTTTGCAAAGTTGCCCCAAGCACCCAGAAATACCATATGGAAGACGTTCACCGCGCCGGTGGCGTGTTGGCTATTCTCGGCGAACTGGACCGCGCAGGTCTGTTGCATCGCGATGTTAAAAACATCCTCGGCCTGTCGCTGACTGAGACGTTGAATAAGTACGACATCATGCTGACCAAAGACGAAGCGGTGAAAAAAATGTTCCGCGCAGGCCCGGCCGGTATTCGTACCACGCAGGCGTTCTCGCAGGATTGCCGTTGGGACACGCTGGATGATGACCGCGCAGAAGGCTGTATCCGTTCTCTGGAACACGCGTTCAGCAAAGACGGCGGTCTGGCCGTGCTTTACGGCAACTTGGCCGAAGCGGGCAGTATCGTTAAGACGGCGGGCGTGGATAAATCCAACCTGACCTTCCGTGGCCCGGCAAAAGTATATGAAAGCCAAGACAGCGCGGTTGAAGCGATTCTCGGCGGCAAAGTGGTGTCCGGCGACGTGGTAGTTATTCGCTACGAAGGGCCGAAAGGCGGGCCGGGCATGCAAGAGATGCTCTACCCAACTACTTACCTGAAATCCATGGGGCTGGGTAAAGAGTGTGCGCTGATCACCGACGGCCGTTTCTCCGGCGGTACTTCAGGTCTGTCCATCGGCCACGTTTCTCCAGAAGCGGGCAGCGGCGGCCTGATTGCTTTGGTGAAAGATGGCGACATGATTGATATCGACATTCCAAATCGTAGCATGGTGCTGGATGTTCCAGCGGCCGAACTGGCTGCGCGCCATGAAGCTGAACTGGCCCGTGGCGATCAGGCGTGGACTCCTCACGGCCGTGAGCGCGTGGTCTCCTTCGCGCTGCGCGCTTATGCCAGCTTGGCAACCAGCGCCGACAAAGGCGCAGTGCGTGACAAGAGTAAGCTGGGAGGCTAACGGTCATGGCGGTATCACAACCCCTATCCGACCAGCCGGGAGGCGCGGAGTATCTCCGCGCCGTACTGCGCGCGCCGGTTTACGAAGTGGCGCAAGTTACGCCACTTCAGGCGATGGAGAAAATCTCTTCCCGCCTGAATAACACCATTTTAGTGAAACGCGAAGATCGCCAGCCCGTGCACAGTTTCAAGCTGCGCGGCGCCTATTCGATGATAGCGAGTCTGACTGAAGAGCAGGCCGCTCGCGGCGTGGTCACGGCATCGGCCGGTAACCACGCGCAGGGCGTGGCGCTTTCAGCCAGCAAAAAAGGCATTAAATCCCTCATCGTTATGCCAGTGGCGACCGCCGACATCAAAGTGGATGCCGTGCGTAATTTTGGCGGCGAAGTGCTGTTGCACGGGGCTAATTTTGATGAAGCGAAAGCCAAAGCTGTCGAGCTTTCCCAGCAGCAGGGCATGACTTTCGTCCCGCCATTCGACCATCCGGCAGTTATCGCCGGGCAAGGCACCTTGGCGATGGAGCTGCTCCAGCAAGATGCTCACCTCGATAGAGTTTTTGTGCCAGTCGGCGGTGGCGGTTTGGCCGCAGGCGTGGCGGTGCTGATTAAACAGCTGATGCCGCAAATTCAGGTGATTGGTGTCGAAGCCGAAGACTCTGCCTGCCTGCGCGCCGCGCTGGATGCGGGCGAGCCGGTGGACTTGGCACGCGTCGGGCTGTTTGCTGAGGGCGTGGCCGTTAAGCGCATCGGCAATGAAACCTTCCGCCTGTGTCGCGAGTACTTGGACGACGTGATCACTGTCGACAGCGACGCGATTTGCGCCGCGGTAAAAGACTTATTCGAAGACGTCCGCGCCATTGCCGAGCCTTCGGGCGCGCTGGCCTTGGCCGGGCTGAAGAAGTACGTCCAGCAACATAATATTCAGGGCGAGCGTCTGGCACACATCCTCTCTGGCGCCAACGTGAACTTCCACGGTTTGCGTTATGTTTCAGAGCGTTGTGAGCTTGGCGAGCAGCGTGAAGCCTTGTTGGCCGTGACCATTCCTGAGCAAAAGGGCAGCTTCCTAAAGTTCTGCCAACTGCTCGGCGGGCGCTCGGTCACCGAGTTCAACTATCGCTACGCCGACGACAAAGATGCCTGCATCTTTGTGGGTGTTCGCTTAACGCGCGGGAATGTCGAACGCAAAGAGATCATCGACGAGCTGCACCACGGCGGGTATCAGGTGGTGGATCTTTCCGATGATGAAATGGCGAAATTGCACGTCCGCTACATGGTTGGCGGCCGCCCAAGCAAGCCTCTGCGCGAAAGGCTCTACAGCTTCGAGTTCCCGGAATCGCCGGGCGCGTTGCTCAAGTTCCTGCAAACCTTAGGCACGCACTGGAATATTTCTCTGTTCCACTATCGCAGCCATGGCACTGATTTTGGTCGCGTTTTGGCGGCTTTCGAGCTGACCGAGCAAGAGCCGGAGTTTGAAAAAAATCTTTCCGCGCTGGGCTACGACTGCCACAACGAAAGTGAAAACCCAGCTTTCCGTTTCTTCTTGGCGGGCTAGAAAAATTCAAAGGGCCTGTTGGCCCTTTTTATTGGTCTTTTTTCTGTCATAAAACGGTTTTATAACAGTTGCCAGAAGGCGTCGATGAGCGGCTCCTTAAGACGTTTCTTCTGTACGCACACGCCCAGCTCTAAAGGTGAGCCAAGCGTCACGTTTTCAAGAACGGTAATACGATTTCGCACCGGTTCGGGGCTATTCTCCAGCACCACGTCAGGCAGCAGGGCAATGCCGCAGCCGAGAGCCACCATCGAGACGATGGCTTCGTGGCCGGACACCGTGGCGTAAATCTGTGGGTTAATCAGGCGATTGCGTTTAAACCAAATGTCGATTCGCTTACGCGCCGGGCCGTGCTCCGGCAGGATAAACGGAATTTGCGACCAGTCCGGATGAGGCTCGCTGGTTTGGCTTCGCACCGCGCAGGGGAGTGACGGGGCGATGAGGATCATCGGGATTTCGCCAATTTGGGTGAAATCGACGCTGGAAGGCAGGTTTTCTGGATGCCCAGCGATACCCAAATCGGCTTCGGCGGACTGAACTTTCTCGACTGCGTCTGCGGCGTCGCCGGTGGTGAGTTTGATTTCAACCAACGGATGCTGCGCGCGGAATCGGTCGAGGATCGGCGGCAAATGACTATATGCCGCGGTCACGGAACAAAACAGCCGTAACTCGCCACTCAACGAGGGCCCGTGTTGGCCGAGGGAGTGACGCAGCTGTTGGTACTGCAACAAGGTTTGCTGCGCAAAGTTGCGAAGCTGTTCTCCCGCGCTGGTCAATTGTACCGTGCGGTTATCGCGCTGAAACAGCGGCTGGCCAAGCTCTTCTTCCAGACGCTGAATCTGGCGGGAAAGGGTCGACGGGCTGACATGCATCGCCTTGGACGAGCGCCCAAAGTGGCGGCTTTCGGCCAGATGTAAAAAGAGTTTGAGATCGCGAAGATCCATGCGCGGTTTCCCCAATTTGAGTAGGAACAGCATGTTGCATTTTCTGCAACGTCATCTTCTCAATATATCAATTTAAGCAACACAATACATAACATATAGTAATTTCATCGCGTTCACCGAAACCGGTGAACCACACATAACAACATCCTCAGAGAGAGAACGGAGTATTACGATGGCTAACTATTTCAACACCTTGAACCTGCGCCAGCAGTTAGAACAATTGGGCAAATGCCGCTTCATGGGCCGCGACGAATTCGCTGACGAAGCGAGCTACCTGAAAGGTAAAAAAGTCGTGATTGTTGGTTGTGGCGCGCAGGGCCTTAACCAAGGTTTGAACATGCGTGACTCCGGTCTGGACGTTTCCTACACCTTGCGTGCAGAAGCTATCGCAGAAAAACGTGCATCATGGCGTAAAGCGACTGAAAACGGCTTCAAAGTAGGGACCTACGAAGAGCTGATCCCACAGGCTGATCTGGTTGTTAACCTGACGCCAGACAAACAGCACAGCGCTGTTGTTAAAGCCGTTCAGCCTCTGATGAAAGATGGCGCGACTCTGGGTTACTCCCACGGCTTCAACATCGTTGAAGTGGGTGAGCAAATTCGTAAAGACATCACCGTGGTGATGGTGGCTCCAAAATGCCCGGGTACCGAAGTGCGTGAAGAGTACAAACGCGGTTTCGGTGTTCCAACTCTGATCGCCGTTCACCCAGAAAACGACCCGAAAGGCGAGGGTATGGCTATCGCGAAAGCATGGGCTGCGGCAACTGGCGGTCACCGCGCGGGCGTTCTGCAATCTTCTTTCGTTGCAGAAGTTAAATCTGACCTGATGGGCGAACAAACCATCCTTTGCGGCATGTTGCAGGCGGGTTCTCTGCTGTGCTTCGACAAATTAGTCGCTGACGGCGTTGATGAAGCTTACGCAGAAAAACTGCTGCAATTCGGCTGGGAAACTGTGACCGAAGCCCTGAAGCAAGGCGGTATTACGCTGATGATGGACCGTCTGTCCAACCCGGCTAAACTGCGTGCTTACGCGCTGTCTGAGCAGCTGAAAGGCATCATGGCTCCACTGTTCCAGAAACATATGGATGACATCATCTCCGGCGAATTCTCTAGCGGCATGATGGCTGACTGGGCTAACGACGATAAGAAATTACTGACTTGGCGCGAAGAGACTGGCGCAACTGCATTCGAAAACGCACCACAGTTCGAAGGCAAAATCGCTGAGCAAGAGTACTTCGACAACGGCGTTCTGATGATCGCGATGGTTAAAGCAGGCGTTGAACTGGCATTCGAAACCATGGTTGCTGCTGGTATCATCGAAGAGTCTGCTTACTACGAATCTCTGCACGAGCTGCCGCTGATTGCTAACACCATCGCGCGTAAACGTCTGTATGAAATGAACGTGGTTATCTCTGACACCGCAGAATACGGCAACTACCTGTTCGCTAACGCTGCAGTGCCATTGCTGAAAGAGTTCATGACGACGCTGCAAGCTGGCGATCTGGGTAAATCTGTTGCAGGCACCAACGTTGATAACGCGCAGCTGCGTGATGTTAACGAAGCCATTCGCAACCACCCGATCGAGTCTGTAGGCCATAAGCTGCGTGGGTATATGACGGATATGAAGCGTATCGCCGTCGCAAGCTAATCCCCTTCGTACTTCGAACTACAGATGCGTTGGCTGCACTTGGTCACCCGAATCACTTACTTGAGTAAGCTCATCGGGATTCCCTCACTTGCCGCCTTCCTGTAGCTCGAATTACTCGGGTCTTCAGGCTGCCCAAAACTCGAATGATTTTGGATATCCCAGCATTAGAGTGGGTACTGCATTAAAAAAGGGCACTGCATGGAAATGCGGTGCCCTTTCTTTTGGTACGTTATCGCCGACTTAGTTGCGATAAAGCACTTTAATGATGTGGTAGCCGAACTGGGTGTGCAGCGGGCCTTGTGGCTCGATCAGCGGGGCAGAAAACACCACTTTATCGAAAGCTGGGACCATTGCGCCCTGTTTGAACTCGCCTAAGTGGCCGCCTTTTTTGCCTGACGGGCAAGTAGAGTGTTTCTTAGCCAGCTTCTCGAAATCGCCACCGTTTTTCAACTGGGCCAGGATTTCTTGTGCTTGAGCTTCTTCCTTCACGAGGATATGCATTGCTGCGGCAGTTTTCGCCATGATAAGACCTTTTTACGAGAGAGTTTCCAGAGGCGTAATGTAACACCTGCAAGCGCCCAAGTGGAATCCAGCCTGTGTTCCATAGATGTAAATTGGGCGCTAAAGCCAGTCAATCTCAGCTTCCCTTTCTGCTACAATCGCCCTCCTTGTCCATCAAGTGAGCAAAAACAGGTCATGCGATTAAACCCTAGTCAACAAAACGCCGTCGAATTCGTAACCGGACCTTGCTTGGTTCTGGCCGGCGCTGGTTCCGGTAAAACCAGGGTGATCACCAATAAAATCGCACACTTGATCCGTCAATGTGGGTATCAGGCTCGTCACATTGCCGCCGTGACATTTACCAATAAAGCCGCGCGTGAGATGAAAGAGCGTGTGGCGCAAACGCTGGGTCGTAAAGAAGCACGCGGGCTGATGATTTCAACCTTCCACACCTTGGGTCTGGAGATCATCAAAAAGGAGTATGCCGCGCTGGGCATGAAGTCCAATTTCTCGCTGTTCGATGATCAGGACCAGCTGGCGCTGCTCAAAGAGCTGAGTGAGAAGTGGCTTGAGCAAGACAAAACGCTGCTGCAACAGCTGATCTCGACGATCTCCAACTGGAAGAACGATCTGGTTGATCCGGCGCGCGCCGCCGATCTGGCACGATCGGAGCGCGATAAGATCTTCGCGCTCTGCTACAGCCTTTATCATGACCACATGCGCGCCTGTAACATTCTCGATTTTGATGATTTGATTTTGCTGCCGACCCTGCTGCTGCAACGCAATGAAGAGGTACGCGAACGCTGGCAGAACAAGCTGCGCTACCTGCTGGTGGATGAATATCAGGACACCAACACCAGCCAGTACATGATGGTGAAATTGCTGGTGGGCAGCCGTGCTCGATTCACCGTGGTAGGGGACGACGACCAGTCGATTTACTCTTGGCGCGGTGCGCGTCCGCAGAATCTGGTGCTGCTCAAAGAGGATTTCCCGGCGCTGCAAGTCATTAAGCTGGAGCAAAACTATCGCTCGTCGCAGCGCATTCTGAAAGCCGCCAACATCCTGATTGCCAATAACCCGCACGTTTTCGAGAAGCGTCTGTTCTCCGAGCTGGGCTATGGCGAAGCGCTGAAAGTCATTACTGCCAATAACGAAGATCACGAGGCGGAAAGAGTGGTGGGGGAGCTGATTGCTCATCACTTCATGAACAAGACTGACTATGGTGACTACGCCATTTTGTACCGTGGTAACCACCAGTCGCGGCTGTTTGAAAAGATGCTGATGCAAAACCGCATTCCTTATCGCATCTCCGGCGGCACGTCGTTCTTCTCGCGTCCTGAAATTAAAGACCTGCTGGCTTATTTACGGGTGCTGACCAACCCTGACGACGACAGCGCCTTCTTGCGCATTGTAAATACGCCGCGCCGTGAGATTGGTGCTGCGACATTGCAGAAGCTGGGTGAGTGGGCAAATCAGCGCAACAAGGGCCTGTTTAAAGCCAGCTTCGACATGGGGCTGAGCCAGTATCTTACTGGCCGCGGGCTGGAATCATTGCAACGTTTCACCCATTGGATGGGGACCATCGCCGAACGCGTTGAGAGAGAGCCGGTGGCCGCCGTGCGCGACTTAATCCACGGCGTGGATTATGAAAGCTGGTTGTTTGAAACCTCGCCTAGCCCGAAGGCCGCCGAAATGCGCATGAAAAACGTTAACCAGCTGTTTAGCTGGATGACGGAAATGCTCGAAGGCACCGATCTCGACGAACCTATGACCCTGACTCAGGTGGTGACGCGCTTTACCTTGCGAGACATGATGGAGCGTGGCGAAAGTGATGAAGAGCTGGATCAGGTTCAACTGATGACCCTGCATGCTTCGAAAGGTCTGGAATTCCCCTACGTCTTTTTAGTTGGGATGGAAGAAGGGCTGCTGCCTCACCAGAGCAGCATCGATGAAGACAACGTGGATGAAGAGCGCCGCCTTGCTTATGTGGGGATCACCCGTGCGCAGAAAGAGCTGATCTTCACTTTGTGCCGCGAACGCCGTCAGTACGGCGAGCTGATCCGCCCCGAGCCGAGCCGTTTCCTGTTGGAGCTTCCACAGGATGATCTTGAGTGGGAAACCGAGCGTAAAGTGGTCAGCGCGCAGGAGCGGATGGTCAAAGGACAGAGCCATCTGGAGAAAATTCGCGCTCAGTTGGCAAACGCCAAGAAATAGCCGCGCGCAGCCAATGCAGCAACAAAAAAGGCGACCTAGGGTCGCCTTTACTACTTAAGTCACTTAAAGCCAATCAAACCGCGGGTTTACCGCTCTCTTCGATGAACAACGGCCAATGGGCGTAGCTCTGCCAATGGCTCTCCTGCTCTAACTCTTCTGCCCGCAGTGGATGCTGCTCCAGCCAACCGTGAGGGACAATGACGTTCAAATCGTCCTCGTTGGCGCGCAGGCGCACGGCGGGAAGGGTGTCATCACGACGGCGGCTGGCAAAGATGATCGCCAGTCGCAAGATGCGGCATAAACGCTGGGCCTGACGCGGTGGCACGGCGTTTTGCTGGCTGAGCAGAGGCAAATCTAACGCCTGACTCTGGTTCTGCAACAGGGTTGCCAGCAGCTTTTTCTGGGCCGGAGTAAAGCCCGGTAAATCCAAATGGCGAATCAAATACGCGGCATGATGCGGAGCTTGCCTGAAGTCGACGCTGAGGCCAATTTCATGGATCAGGCAGGCGCTGTTCAGCAGCTCTCGTGCGCGGGCATCAAGCTGCCAGCCACTGGCGACTTGCAGCGAGAAGTTTTCGGCCAGCTGCGCCACGCGGTTAGCCTGTTCGCTGTCTAGCAGATAGCGACGCTGGAGGTTGCGTAGGGTGCGCTGGCGAATATCTTGCTCGATAGGCAAGTGCAGCATGCCATAAACCAAACCTTCGCGCAGCGCGCCGCCAGCGAGGGTCATGGTTTCGATATTTAGGGCTTTGAAGATGGCGATAAGAATCGACAGGCCGCTTGGGAAGACCAGAGCACGTTCCAGCGTTAAGCCTTCAATCTCGAGTTCTTCAAGCTTGCCGCAGTGAATCGCGCGCTGTTTCAGCTGTTGCAGCTTGGCGAGGGTGATGCGCTCATCCATGCCCTGAGCCACCATGATTTCCTGCAACGCCTGAACGGTGCCTGACGCGCCAACACAAATCTGCCAGCCGTTGGCCAAGAGCCGAGGTGCAACCGGGGTTATCATGTCGAGCGCGGCTTGTTCCGCTTTCTCGAAATTCTCTTTACCCAGGTTACGGTCGCCGAAGTAGCGTTCAAGCCAAGTGACGCAGCCCATCGATAAGCTGATGAGTGCCGTGGCCTGTGCGCCCGTTCCGGTGACTAATTCCGTGCTGCCGCCGCCGATATCAACCACTAAACGCTGGTCGGGACCGCCGGTAGTGTGTGCTACGCCGTGATAAATCAGGCGTGCTTCTTCTTCACCTGCAATAACCTGTACCGGGCAACCGAGAATTTCCTGCGCTTTTTGCAGGAACTCATCCGCGTTGCTCGCCAAACGCAAGGTCGCCGTGGCAACCACGCGAATCTGATCGCGTGGGATATCCTGAAGGCGTTCTGAAAACAGCTTCAGGCATTGCCAGCCGCGCTGCATCGCTTCTTGAGACAGCAGATTGTCTTTATCAAGACCGGCGGCCAGACGGACTTTGCGTTTTATCTTCGCCAGCGTCTGAATGCTGCCTGCCACCTCACGGACAACCAGCATGTGAAAGCTGTTCGAGCCTAAATCGATTGCGGCATATAATGAGGTGGAGCTCAGCATAGTAAATCAGCCCGTGCGTTTACGGTTATTATTGCGAGGCGCGCTGCTGCGGCGTGATGAAGAGTTGCTGTTGCGACGCTGACCGTTGTTTCCAGTACGGGAACGGGCCAAACGTTTTGGTGCAGGCAAGTCAGTCAACAGGGCATCGCTATTGTATTTGCTGACCGGAATACTGTGTCCGGTGTAAGTTTCAATCGCGGTCAGGTTCAGCGCATATTCTTCGCACGCCAGACTGATGGAGTGACCACTTAAGCCAGCACGGCCGGTACGGCCAATACGGTGAACGTAGTCTTCGCAGTCGTCAGGCAAGTCGTAGTTGAATACGTGCGTAACCGCTGGGATGTGCAAACCGCGCGCAGCAACGTCGGTGGCGACCAGAATATCCAGCGTACCCGCTGTGAAATCTTCCAATACGCGCAGGCGTTTCTTCTGCGGCACATCACCTGTCAACAAACCTACGCGATGACCATCGGCAGCCAGATGGCCCCAGACGTCTTCACAGCGATGCTTGGTGTTGGCGAAGATGATGCAGCGATCTGGCCATTCTTCTTCAATCAGCGTCTGCAGCAGGCGCATTTTTTCTTCATTTGAAGGGTAGAACAGCTCTTCTTGAATACGGTGACCCGTCTTCTGCTCCGGTTCGATTTCAATCGACTCGGCGTTATTCATATTTTCGAACGCCAGCTCTTTCACACGATAGGAAAGGGTTGCTGAGAACAGCATGTTAAGGCGTTGGTTAGCCGGCGGCATGCGGCGGAACAACCAGCGAATGTCTTTGATAAAGCCCAGATCGAACATACGGTCAGCTTCATCGAGAACTACCACCTGAATGGCGCTTAAGTCGATGTAGTTTTGCTTGGCGTAATCAATCAAGCGGCCGGTGGTGCCGATGAGGATATCAACGCCACTTTCCAATACTTTTAATTGTTTGTCGTAACCGTCGCCGCCATAGGCTAGCCCCAGTTTCAAACCGGTGGACTCGGAAAGCGCTTCGGCGTCCGAGTGAATTTGCACTGCTAATTCGCGGGTCGGTGCCATGATTAAGGCACGTGGCTGATTGGTCTGACGACCTTCAGCAGCCGGGTTAGAAAGCAGATAATGGAAAGTAGACGCTAGAAAAGCCAGCGTCTTGCCGGTACCGGTTTGCGCCTGACCTGCAACATCACGCCCAGCGAGCGTGATTGGCAATGCCAATGCCTGAATAGGAGTACAGTAATGAAAGCCTTTCTTTTCAAGGGCTTCAACTGCAAGCGGGTGCAGGGCGAAGTCGGAAAACTTCTGTTCGGTCAAGTGTGTTTTGCTCATAGTGTGGTAGAATATCAGCTAACTATTGCTTTACGAAAGCGTATCCGGTGAAATAAAGTCAACCTAATGTTGGTTAATGCTACATCAACAAGGTAAAGATAATCCTTTGGAGTAGAACATGAGCGATAAAATTATTCACCTGACCGATGACAGTTTCGACAATGATGTATTGAAGGCCGCGGCGCCGGTTCTGGTCGACTTCTGGGCTGAATGGTGTGGTCCTTGTAAAATGATCGCTCCGATTCTGGATGAGATTGCCACTGAGTTCGAAGGCAAACTGACCATCGCGAAGCTGAATATCGATGAAAACCCAGGTACAGCACCTAAATACGGCATCCGTGGTATTCCTACGCTGCTGTTATTTAAAGACGGTGAAGTCGCTGCAACTAAGGTTGGCGCACTGTCTAAAAGTCAGTTGAAAGAATTCCTGACTGCAAATCTGTAATCGGTCGGGATGACCCACTCCAGGTGTTTAGCGGGCTGACGTGTTTTTCATATTGTCCGCTAGACGCCTGTCAATAAGCGTGTTAAGTTTACTCTCACTGCAAATAGAGCTTACCTGTAGTTTGATTCTAACGTTTTACTCTGTGTCAAAAACATCTGCCTAGACCTATAAAGTCGCTTTGATAAAAATAACTTTAATCGGCACTGTGCTTTGACAATCTAACGGTTTTGACAAAATCGGCTTTAAGACACCTTCAAATATCAGTCTGCCCATCTAGAATAGCCCGCGTGCGACTGCCTGTGGCCTATATTCAGAAACTGCTAATTGAGTGTCCTACACAAACAGGCATGGATGACCCTGCCATACCCATTCACGACAGATGTTCGAGACATACCCCGAGTTTAAGAACCCACCATTATGAATCTTACCGAATTAAAGAACACGCCGGTCTCTGACCTGATTGCACTCGGCGAAAATATGGGGCTGGAAAACCAAGCCCGTATGCGCAAGCAAGACATTATATTTTCAATCCTGAAGCAACATGCGAAAAGCGGAGAAGACATCTTCGGTGATGGCGTACTGGAGATATTGCAGGATGGATTTGGTTTCCTCCGCTCTGGAGACAGTTCCTACCTCGCCGGTCCCGACGACATCTACGTTTCTCCTAGCCAAATTCGCCGCTTCAACCTCCGTACTGGAGACACTATTTCCGGTAAAATTCGTCCCCCTAAAGAAGGCGAACGTTATTTTGCCCTGTTGAAAGTTAACGAAGTTAACTACGACAAACCAGAAAATGCCCGCAGTAAAATTCTTTTCGAAAACTTAACCCCGTTACATGCAAACTCCCGTTTGCGTATGGAACGCGGCAACGGCTCCACCGAAGATTTAACCGCTCGCGTACTCGACTTAGCTTCCCCAATTGGCCGTGGCCAGCGTGGCCTGATCGTTGCACCGCCGAAAGCCGGTAAAACGATGTTGCTGCAAAATATCGCCACCAGCATTGCTTACAACCATCCTGATTGCGTACTGATGGTGCTGCTGATTGACGAACGTCCGGAAGAAGTCACAGAGATGCAGCGTCTGGTTAAAGGCGAAGTGATCGCTTCAACCTTCGATGAGCCAGCATCTCGCCACGTGCAAGTGGCAGAAATGGTAATCGAGAAGGCTAAGCGTCTGGTTGAGCACAAGAAAGACGTTATCATCTTGCTCGACTCCATCACGCGTTTGGCTCGTGCCTACAACACCGTGGTTCCAGCTTCAGGTAAAGTGCTGACCGGTGGTGTGGACGCCAACGCCTTGCACCGTCCAAAACGCTTCTTCGGTGCAGCGCGTAACGTGGAAGAGGGCGGCAGCCTGACCATCATCGCTACCGCGTTGGTTGATACCGGTTCTAAGATGGATGAAGTTATCTACGAAGAATTTAAAGGTACCGGCAACATGGAACTGCATCTCGCGCGTAAAATCGCTGAGAAACGCGTCTTCCCGGCTATCGATTACAACCGTTCTGGTACCCGTAAAGAAGAGTTACTTACCTCTTCTGAAGAGCTGCAAAAAATGTGGATCCTGCGCAAAATCATCCATCCAATGGGTGAAATCGATGCAATGGAGTTCCTCATCAACAAGCTTGCGATGACCAAAACCAATGATGATTTCTTCGACATGATGAAACGTTCATAAACTGACGTCAGTTTGTTGTAAAAGTCGCCTAACGCCACGCTAATCCGTGGCGTTTTTTGTTTATGGCGGCTACGATATGGCAACTTGTAAGAAAGGAAACATTTAGGATAAGCGCCGATAGGCTTTCCGCGGCTCTTTCTCTATCCTGCCTGACGATTAGGAAAAGACATATTTATCGGTTTTTACACCATAACTGTCACCATAGGATATGACCCTAAGGCTATGAGGTTTTATGACGTTGGCCATGAGCAGCCTTATCTTTTTGCAGAGATCTGTTTACTGTGAACATACTCAATATGAGTACTGAACTCTTCATTATCTTCTTATTTTCTTTTGCCTTTTTATTTGTGGCTCGCAAAGTTGCCAAGAAAGTCGGCTTAGTTGATAAACCTAATTACCGTAAACAACACCAAGGGTTAGTTCCTCTGGTGGGCGGGATCTCTGTATTTGCTGGGATCTGTTTCACTTTCCTGATCACTGATTACCCCATTGCTCATAGCTCGCTCTATCTTGGATGCGCGGGATTGCTGGTATTTGTCGGTGCATTGGATGACCGCTTTGATATCAGTATTAAAATTCGGGCGTTAGTTCAGGCATTGGTCGCGATAGTGATGATGTACTTCGCTGGGCTGATCCTGAAAGATTTAGGCCATATCATTGGGCCTTGGGCGATGGTTCTGGGGCCGTTTGGCTACCCTATTACGCTATTTGCGGTCTGGGCGGCGATCAACGCATTCAACATGGTCGATGGCATTGACGGGCTGCTCGGCGGGCTATCGAGCGTCACCTTCGGCGCGATGGGCATAGTCATGTACATGAGCGGCCATATGGAGCTGGCTCTGTGGTGCTTCTCCATGATTGCTGCAACATTGCCCTATATATTGCTTAATCTCGGTGTGTTTGGCCCAAGATATAAAGTATTTATGGGCGATGCAGGCAGCACCTTGATTGGCTTTACCGCCATTTGGATTTTGCTGCAAAGCACTCAGGGCGTTGCTGCGCCAATGACTCCGGTGACGGCGCTGTGGATTATCGCAATCCCATTAATGGATATGATTGCCATCATGTATCGCCGCCTGCGCAAAGGCATGAGCCCTTTCTCCCCAGACAGGCAGCATATTCACCACCTTATAATGCGCGCAGGATTTAGCCCTCGGCAGGCATTTGTTTTAATCACTCTGGCAGCAGCAGTGTTGGCGGCGATAGGCGTCATTGGCGAGCACCTTGGGTTTGTACCTGAATGGTTAATGTTGATACTGTTCCTGCTGGCATTTTTATTCTACGGCTACTGCATTAAACGCGCGTGGCGCGTAGCTCGCCTGTTGAAGCGGATGAAAAGACGTCTTCGCCACGCACAGTGATGCCATCCATTAGTCATTATTTAGAGGTTTGAAAGCTTTGATGAAAGCAGAGACGAAGGTTACCGAGGTTCAATCCATCGATAATGAGCTGGATATTCGCGGCTTATGTTGTGCGCTTTGGGGCGGAAAGTTTTGGATCTTAGGTATTGCGCTGCTGTTTGCACTCATTGCGTTGGGTTCCTCCTATTTAATGAAACAGGAGTGGAGCTCGACGGCGATCACTGACCGCCCAACGGTGAATAACCTCTCTTCTTATTTCTCTCAGGCGCAGTTTTTACGCAATCTCGACACGCGCAATGCCGTTGCGCCTTTGGGTACCCAGCCTTCGATTTCTGACGATGCTTACAGCGAGTTCGTCATGCAGTTGGCTTCTTACGACACCCGCCGCGATTTCTGGCTGCACAGCCCTTATTATCAGCAGCGTAAAGAGGGCGATGCCCACGCCGATGCCGCCCTGCTAGATGACATGATCAATGACATCCAGTTCACGGCAAGAGATGCAGTGAAAGTGCCAAACGACAGTGTGAAGCTGACCGCTGAAACCTCAGCTGATGCCAATAAGCTGCTGCGTGAATATGTTAATTTCGCCAGCAAGCGCGCGGCGCAACATCTGTTTGACGAGCTGCAAGGCGCATGGGCGGCCCGCACTCAATCGATGAAAGCACAGGTTAAGCGTCAGGAAGCCGTCGCGCAGTCTATTTTCCAGCGCCAAACCAATAATGCCGAGCAAGCACTGAAGATAGCCCAGCAACAGAACATTAATAGCAGTCGTACAGATACTCCGGCCGAGCAGTTGCCGAATTCCGACATGTTCCTGTTAGGCGTGCCAACGCTCAAGGCGCGCGCTGAATTATTGCAAGCCTCGGGACCAAGCTATGACCTCGACTATGACCAGAACCGAGCCATGCTTGCGACCTTAAATGTTGGGCCTACTTTGACTGCCCATTTCCAGACTTACCGCTACCTGCGTACCCCTGAAGAGCCGGTGAAACGCGACAGTCCGCGTCGAGCTTTCCTGATGATCATGTGGGGTGCCGTTGGGGCATTGGTAGGTGCTGGCATTGCACTGGCGAAACGCCGGAGCCGCACAGCCGCGTAACTCATTTAATAAAGACGATATTTGCGTCTGGCCGGTAGGAACGCACACGGCCTAACCGAAAAAGAGAGACTCATTGTGAAAGTGTTGACCATCTTCGGCACACGACCAGAGGCCATCAAAATGGCCCCTTTACTGCACGCATTGGCTCAGGATGATGCCTTTGAGTCAAAAGTCTGCGTTACGGCGCAGCATCGCGAAATGCTCGATCAAGTGTTGCACTTGTTCGGCATCGTGCCTGATTACGATCTCAATATAATGCAGCCAGGCCAAGACCTGACGGAAATCACCAGTCGCATTCTTAAAGGCTTAAAGCCCGTTCTGCAAGACTTTAAGCCGGATATCGTCTTGGTTCATGGCGATACCACTACCACGTTCTCGGCCAGTCTGGCCGCGTTTTACCAGCAGATCCCGGTGGGTCATGTGGAAGCCGGTCTGCGCACCGGAGACCTCTCTTCACCGTGGCCAGAAGAGGCGAATCGCCGTCTGACGGCCCATCTGGCGAAGTGGCATTTCGCCCCGACGGAGACCTCCCGCGCTAATCTGCTGCGTGAATCTATTGATGCTGACGACATCTTCGTCACCGGCAATACGGTTATCGACGCTTTGCTGTGGGTACGTGACCGCGTGCAGGGCGACGCGGCGCTGATTGAGCAACTGGCGGCCCGCTACCCGTTTATTGATGAGAATAAGAAGCTTATCTTAGTCACCGGCCATCGCCGGGAGAGCTTTGGCGGCGGCTTTGAGCGGATTTGCAACGCATTGGCCGACATCGCGCTGAAGCACCCTGAGGTGCAGATTGTCTATCCGGTACACCTCAATCCGAATGTGAGTGAGCCGGTTAATCGCATCCTGCATGACATCGATAATGTCATCCTGATTGAGCCTCAAGACTACCTGCCGTTCGTCTATTTGATGGATAAGTCCTACCTGATCCTCACCGATTCTGGCGGTATTCAGGAAGAGGCGCCGTCGCTGGGCAAACCCGTGTTAGTCATGCGCGAAACCACTGAACGGCCGGAGGCCGTCAGCGCCGGCACGGTCAAACTCGTCGGTACCGAGACGGAAAAAGTGATCGAAGAGGTGACCCGCCTGCTCAACGACGAAAATGCCTACCAAAGCATGAGCCGGGCACACAATCCTTACGGCGACGGCGAGGCTTGCCGTCGTATTCTTGACGCACTGAAGAATCATCGAGTATCACCATGAGCTTCCATACGATTTCTGTCATTGGGCTGGGTTACATCGGCCTGCCGACCGCCGCGGCCTTCGCTTCGCGCCAGAAAAAAGTCATTGGCGTAGACATCAACCAGCACGCCGTCGATACCATTAATCGTGGTGGCATCCACATCGTCGAGCCTGACCTCGACGCGTTGGTTAAGCAAGCCGTTGACGAGGGCTTCCTTGAAGCATCGATCCGCCCTTATCCTGCCGACGCATTTTTGATTGCCGTGCCAACGCCGTTTAAAGGCGAGCATCAGCCGGATTTGAAATATGTTGAAGCCGCCGCACGCTCCATTGCGCCAGTGCTGAAAAAGGGTGATTTGGTTATCCTCGAGTCAACATCTCCGGTGGGCACCACCGAGCAGATGGCCGAGTGGCTGGCAGAGTGCCGCCCTGATTTGACTTTCCCACAGCAAGAGAGCGATCGCGCGGATATCAATATCGCCTACTGCCCAGAGCGTGTTCTGCCCGGTCAGGTGATGGTTGAGCTCATTAAAAACGACCGCGTTATCGGCGGAATGACAGCCGTTTGCTCCCAGCGCGCCTGCGATTTGTACAATATTTTCCTGCAGGGCGAGTGCGTGGTGACTAATTCGCGCACCGCTGAGATGTGCAAGCTGACTGAAAACAGCTTCCGTGACGTCAATATCGCTTTCGCCAATGAGCTGTCGCTGATTTGCGATGCGCAGGGCATTAACGTTTGGGAGCTTATCGCGCTGGCCAATCGCCATCCGCGCGTCAATATTTTGCAGCCCGGTCCGGGCGTCGGCGGCCACTGTATCGCGGTTGACCCGTGGTTTATCGTGGCGCAGAACCCCGAGCAGTCGAAGCTTATCCGCACCGCGCGCGAAGTTAACGACGGCAAACCGCACTGGGTGGTCGACCGAGTAAAATCCCAGTTTGCCGACTGCCTGACCGCCACTGGCAAACGGGCGTCTGAAATCAAAATTGCCTGCTTCGGTTTGGCCTTCAAACCTAACATTGATGACCTGCGCGAAAGCCCGGCGGTGGAAGTCAGCAAGCTGATTGCCGACTGGCACTCGGGTGAGACCTGGGCCGTCGAGCCTCACGTGCATCAGCTTCCCGCGTCGCTTAGCGACAAAGTCACGCTGCACTCGCTGGAAGATGCGCTGGAGCATGCCGATCTGCTGGTGATGCTGGTGGATCATAAAATCTTTAAAGCGATCCCCGCCGATCAGGTTAAACAGTCATGGATTGTTGATACCAAAGGCGTTTGGCGCTGATCTTTATGGCTGGAGGTATGCATGAGTCTTTGTGGAACGCTCGAATTTCTTGAATGGGAAAGTGAGTTTTTCCATCTGCGAACGGCAAAGTTTCACGCTGACTCTGGCTCGCCTCCTGTTGAGGCTACTGATTTAGCTGGCTTTCAGCTGGTGCAGGCCAAGGTCGACGCGCAGGACGTGGTTCTGCTGAGCGCGCTTCAGGCCGCCGGTTTCCAGTTTGCCGAAGGGGAGATTAACGTGCGCATCTCACTCAGCAGCAAACTCGCCTTGGTCGGCGCTGCCAGCCCCGCTGGTGAATCCGACATCCCGCACGTCGCCGCCGCCGCCTCGGCCGCTTTCGCGCTCAGCCGTTTCCGCGCCCCTTGGTATCAAGCTGGGGATAGCGCGCGTTTCTACGCTCTGTGGGCTGAGAAAGCCGTGCGAGGCACTTTTGATGATCAGTGTTTGCTGATTAAAAACGCGCAGGGTGACTTACAAGGCTTTGTCTCACTGCGTGAACTCGGGCCGGGCGAGGCGCGAATTGGCCTGCTGGCGGTGCTGCCCGAGTGGCAATCCTGCGGCATTGGCAAGCAGTTGATGGCCGCCGCCAAGCAGTGGTGTGTGGCGAAGGGTTTGTCGCATTTGCATGTCGCGACTCAAACGGGCAACGTCGCGGCCCTTAATCTCTATCTCGCCAGCGGGGGGAAAATCACTCGCTCGGCATATTGGCTTTACAGGTGAAAATATGATCCCTTTTAACGCACCTCCGGTATTCGGTACCGAGATGGATCACATGCGCGCAGCGATGAGCAGCGGGAAAATGTGTGGCGACGGCGGCTTTGGCCTGCGCTGCCAGCAGTGGTTTGAGCAGCGTTTTGGCAGCGCCAAAGTCCTGCTGACCCCGTCATGTACCGCGTCGCTTGAGATGGCGGCGCTGCTGCTGGATATCAAAGAAGGCGACGAAGTGATCATGCCGAGCTTCACCTTCGTCTCCACGGCCAATGCCTTTGTGCTGCGCGGCGCGAAAATCGTCTTTGTGGATGTGCGCCCAGACACCATGAACATTGATGAAACGCTGATTGAAGCCGCGATCACCGAGAAGACCCGCGTCATCGTGCCGGTGCATTACGCGGGCGTGGCCTGCGAGATGGACACCATCATGCAGCTGGCCGAGAAATATAACCTGTTCGTGGTGGAAGATGCCGCGCAGGGCGTGATGTCGACCTATAAAGGCAAGGCGCTGGGCGCTATCGGCCATATTGGCTGTTTCAGTTTCCATGAAACCAAAAACTACACGGCGGGCGGCGAGGGCGGCGCGACCCTGATCAATGATAAAGCGCTGATTGAACGCGCTGAGATAATCCGCGAGAAAGGCACCAACCGCAGCCAGTTCTTCCGTGGCCAAGTGGACAAATACACTTGGCGCGATATCGGCTCCAGCTATCTGATGTCTGACCTACAGGCCGCATACCTGTGGGCACAGTTGGAAGCCGCCGAGCCGATTAACCAGCGCCGTCTGGCCCTGTGGGATAACTACCACCGCGCCTTGCAGCCGCTGGCGCAGGCTGGGCGCATTACGCTTCCGACTATCCCTGAGGGCTGTGTGCACAATGCCCACATGTTCTATCTGCGCCTGAACGATATCACCGACCGCGACGCCTTTATCGCCCACATGAAAGCGGCCGATATTTTGACCGTGTTCCACTACATCCCGCTGCACACCAGCCCTGCCGGGCTGAGCTTCGGCCGATTCAGTGACGAAGATCGTTTTACGACGCCAGAAAGCGAGCGTCTGGTGCGTCTGCCGTTGTTCTATAACATGACCGACGAAACGCAGCAGACCGTGATCGCCGCCATGCTGAAATACTTCGCCTGATATGTCTCTGGCAAAAGCATCGGTGTGGACGGCTGGCTCGACGCTGATAAAAATCGCGGCGGGCCTGCTGGTGGTCAAGCTGCTGGCAGTGGCCTTTGGCCCGAGCGGCGTGGGGCAGGCGGGGAATTTCCGCCAGATGGTGACGGTGCTCGGCGTGCTGTCCGGGGCCGGGATTTTCAACGGCGTCACCAAGTATGTCGCAGAGCATCATCATGACCCCGCACGCTTAAAGGCAGTGCTGGGCACGGCGTCCAGCCTGATCCTGTTTTTCTCCACCGCGCTGGCATTAGTGTTCCTGCTGGCCGCCGGGCCGATAAGTATTGGGCTTTTTGGTCACGACAGGTATCAGTCGGTAGTGCGCGCCGTGGCCTTTATTCAGATGGGCATCGCCTATGCCAACTATTTTCAAGCCATCCTCAAAGGTTACCGGGACGCGCGGGGCAATGCGCTGGCGGTGATTGGCGGCAGTCTGATTGGCCTGCTGGCCTATTTACTCTGTTTCAAGCTCGGCGGCTATGAAGGTGCGTTGGCCGGGTTGGCGTTGGTGCCGGCTCTGGTGGTACTGCCTGCTGGCGCAATGCTCTGGCGGCGTAAGCCTTTTCCTCTGCACTTCCTGCGTCTGGGTTTTGATCGCGCGATAGCCAGCCATCTGGGCAAATTCACCCTGATGGCCCTCATCACCTCGGTGACCCTGCCGGTGGCTTATGTGATGATGCGAAACCTGCTGGCGAAGTATTACAGCTGGGACGCCGTGGGGATCTGGCAGGGCGTGAGCAGCATTTCTGATGCCTATTTGCAGTTCATCACCGCCTCTTTTAGCGTCTACTTGTTGCCGACGCTGTCGCGGTTGACCGATAAACAGGCCATTTCACGCGAGATAGTGAAGTCGCTGAAGTTTGTGATTCCCGCCGTGGCCTGCGCCAGCTTTGTGGTTTGGCTGCTGCGTGACTTCGCGATTTGGCTGCTGTTCTCGCACCAGTTCACCGCCATGCGCGACCTGTTTGCCTGGCAGTTGGTCGGCGATGTGCTCAAAGTCGGCTCCTATGTGTTTGGCTATCTGGTGATTGCCAAAGCCTCTTTGCGCTTTTATATATTGACCGAGATTAGCCAGTTCGCGCTATTGACGGCTTTCTCCCACTGGCTTATCCCGTTGAAGGGTTCTCTTGGCGCTGCGCAGGCCTACATGGCGACTTACATCGTCTATTTCACCCTGTGTAGCATCGTTTTTGTTATTTATCGTAGACGAGCATGACGACGCTGATTCACGTTTTGGGATCTGATATCCCGCACCATAATCTTACCGTTTTGCGCTTCTTCAATGATGTGCTGGCGGAGCAATTGCCGCCGGAGCAGGTCCGCCGTTTTATGGTGGCAGCTGCCGATAAGTCAGCTTTTAGCGCATTTACCCGGCTGAATATTGAAGTCTATCAAGACAAGAAAACGCTGGCGCAGGCGGTTATTGCGCAGGCTCAGGCCAATCGCCAGCAGAAGTTCTTCCTGCACGGGCAGTTCAACCCGACCCTGTGGCTCGCATTGCTCAGTGGCAAGATTAAAGCGCGTCAGGCGTGCTGGCATATCTGGGGCGCGGATTTGTACGAAGCCTCGGGCAGCCTGAAATTCCGCCTGTTCTACCTGCTGCGCCGTCTGGCTCAGGGGCGGATTGGCCACGTGTTTGGCACTCGCGGCGACCTGAATCACTATCACCAGCGGCATCCGCGCGTGGCGTCATCTCTGCTCTATTTCCCGACGCGCATGGACCCCGCGCTGACCCAGTCAGCCGAACAGCCAGCCCCCGCCGGGCCAATGGCCGTGCTGGTGGGCAACTCTGGGGATCGCAGTAATCGCCACATTGAAGCACTGAATTCGCTGCACCAGCAGTTTGGCGCAGAAATTAAGGTGATTATCCCCATGGGCTATCCGGCGGATAATCAGCAGTACATTGAACAGGTTAGAGCCGCCGCGCTGGGCTTATTCCCGGCAGAGAATGTCGAATTGCTGACAGATGCCATGCCCTTTGATGCCTATCTCAATCTGCTGCGTCGCTGCTCGCTGGGTTATTTCATTTTCGACCGCCAGCAGGCGATTGGTACTCTTTGCCTGCTGATTCAGTTCGGCGTGCCTTTTGTAGTCAGCCGCAAAAACCCGTTCTGGCAGGATCTGGCGGAGCAACACCTGCCGGTACTGTTTTACGGCGATGCCTTGGATAGCGCCACGGTGGCCGAAGCTCGCCGCCAGTTACTCAGCGCCGACCTGCAGAATATCGACTTCTTCAACCCGAACTACATTGCGGGCTGGCAGCAGGCGATTGAGCTGGTGACCGGCGGAGCAGCATCATGACGCTGACCCAGTTTGGCGGCCTGAGTCTGGTCTACGCGCTCTCTCTGATTTTTATTCTGACGCTGACTTATAAAGAGTTTCGCCGCGTCAGATTTAACTTCAACGTCTTCTTTTCCATGCTCTATTTGCTGACATTCTATTTCGGCTTCCCGCTGACCTGCCTGTTGGTGTTCCGATTTGATGTCAAAGTGGTGCCGGTCGAAAATCTGCTGCAAGCCATGCTGGCGGCGACCTGCTTCTACGGCATTTACTACGTGTGCTACAAAACGCGCCTCAGGGCGAAGTCTGACAAGCCCCGCGTGCCAATTTTCACCATGAATCGGGTGGAAACCCACCTGACGTGGATGTTGCTGGCGCTGGTGGCTATCGTAACGGTGTCTATCTTCTTCCTGCACAACGGTTTTCTGCTGTTTAAGCTCAAGTCTTACAGCCAGATTTTCTCCAGCGAAGTGTCGGGCGTGGCGTTGAAACGCTTCTTCTACTTCTTTATTCCCGCCATGCTGGTGGTCTATTTCCTGCGCCAAAACAGCCGCAGTTGGCTGTTCTTCTTGGTCAGCACCGTGGCCTTTGGGCTGCTCACCTATGTGATTGTTGGCGGCACGCGTGCCAATATTATTATTGCCTTCGCCTTATTCTTGTTTATCGGCATTGTGCGCGGCTGGATCTCTCTGTGGATGCTGGCAACGGCGGGCGTGATGGCGGTGGTCGGCATGTTCTGGCTGGCGCTAAAGCGTTATGGCATGAATGTGAATGGCCCCGAGGCGTTTTACACCTTCCTCTATCTGACCCGCGACACCTTCTCTCCGTGGGAAAACCTCGGGCTGCTGCTGCAAAACTACGACAAAATTAGTTTTCAGGGGTTAGCGCCTATTGTGCGCGACTTTTACGTGTTCATCCCAAGCTGGCTGTGGCCCGAGCGTCCGGCAGTGGTGCTTAACTCGGCCAACTACTTCACTTGGGACGTGCTGAACAACCACTCTGGCTTGGCGATTTCACCGACCTTAATTGGTTCGCTGGTGGTGATGGGCGGCGTGTGGTTTATCCCGCTCGGCGCGGTGGTGGTGGGCTTAATTATCAAATGGTTTGACTGGCTCTATGAGCTGGGCAAAGCCGAGGCCAACCCCTATAAAGCCGCCATTTTGCAAAGCTTTTGTTTCGGTGCGGTATTCAATATGATCGTGCTGGCGCGCGAAGGGGTCGACTCCTTCTTCTCCCGCGTGGTGTTTTTCTGCCTAATTTTTGGCTTGTGTCTGGTGGTCGCAAAATTACTCTACTGGATGTTTGATGCCATCGGGCTTATTCGCCCGCGCCGCGTGCTCGACCACGTTTCAACCAAAGGGAACCCCACGACGCCCGCGTCGTCGCAGGAATATCAATGATTTCAAATAACAACATCCCCACGTATTCCATTCGCGGCATAAATTTATGCGGCTTTAACGATATGGACCACTTTATCAATTACCTGTTTGAGGGCCCGCAGCTTAAAACTGGCTCTCTGGTGGCGATTAATGCCGAAAAAGTGCTGACCATGGAAAGCCAGCCCGCCATTGCCGAGCTGATTGGTCAGGCGAAATACAAATATGCCGACGGCATCAGCATTGTGCGTTCCATTCGCCGTAAATACCCCGAAGCCAAGGTTTCGCGCATCGCGGGGGCCGATCTGTGGGAAGGGCTGATGCAGCGCGCAGGGCAGGAGGGGACGCCGGTATTTTTGATTGGCGGTAAACCCGAGATACTGGAGCAGACCAAGGCAAAACTGCGGGCGCAGTGGAACGTCAACATTGTTGGCAGTCAGGATGGCTACTTCACGCCGCAGCAGCGCGACTCGCTGTTTGAGCAGGTAAAAGCGTCGCAGGCGGCGATTGTTACCGTGGCGATGGGGTCGCCAAAGCAAGAGATCTTGATGCGCGACTGCCAGTTGGTTCACCCTCAGGCGCTATATATGGGGATTGGCGGCACTTACGATGTGTTCACCGGGCATGTGAAGCGCGCGCCAAAAATCTGGCAAAAGCTTGGCCTCGAGTGGCTTTATCGCCTGATTCGCCAGCCAAGTCGACTGGGCCGCCAGCTCAAACTGCTGAAATATTTGCGTTACCACTACACCAACCAGCTCTAATTTCCGCTTTGCGTCGCGAGGTTTTCACCTTCGCGGCGCGCCATCTCTCGTTTTTCGTGCCTATTTGCTGCTTATTGCAGCGCCTGCTGTCAACCGGGGCGCAGCTTCTCTATTCGTGGTTTGCAACTGATCACAAAATGCGAAACCATACTGCCCGTTTTAACTCCCGAGCGGGAAAACCAGACTATAAAAATAACATTCCGGAGAATCCGGAAGGCAAACACAATAACGATAACATTGAGGATTTATGGCAAGTAACGAGGAAAAAGGTGGTCTACACCGAGGGCTAGAAGCCCGTCATATAGAGCTGATTGCCTTGGGCGGGACAATCGGCGTGGGTCTGTTCATGGGGGCGGCAAGTACGCTGAAATGGGCCGGGCCTTCGGTTTTACTGGCTTATATTCTGGCCGGGGTGTTCGTGTTCTTCATCATGCGCGCCATGGGCGAAATGCTGCATCTCGAGCCGGTCGCCGGTTCCTTTGCGGTTTATGCGCATAAGTATCTCGGGCCTTACTATGGCTACCTGACCGCGTGGAGCTACTGGTTCATGTGGATAGCCGTGGGTATCTCGGAGATCACGGCGATTGGTGTCTATGCGCAATACTGGTTCCCGGACTTGCCTCAGTGGATACCAGCGATTGCTGCCGTGGCTATTGTTGCTGCGGCCAATCTAGCGGCGGTGAAGCTTTACGGCGAGTTTGAGTTCTGGTTCGCGCTGATCAAAATCACCACCATCATTGTGATGATCGTGGTGGGGCTGGCGGTGATTTTCTTTGGCTTCGGCAACCACGGTCAGCCTATTGGCTTTGGCAACCTGACGGCGCACGGCGGCTTCTTTGCCGGTGGCTGGAAAGGCTTCCTGTTCGCCCTCTGTATCGTGGTGGCGTCCTATCAGGGCGTCGAGTTGGTGGGTATCACCGCCGGTGAAGCCAAGAACCCGCAGGTGACGCTAAAGCGCGCTATCAATAACATCCTGTGGCGTATCCTGATTTTCTACGTCGGCGCGATCTTCGTCATCATCACTATCTTCCCGTGGAATGAGATGGGCACTCACGGCAGCCCGTTCGTGCTGACCTTCGCCAAAATCGGTATCACGGCGGCGGCGGGGATTATTAACTTTGTGGTGCTGACGGCGGCGCTGTCGGGCTGTAACAGCGGCATGTACAGCTGCGGTCGCATGCTCTACGCGCTGTCGCAGAATCGCCAAGTCCCGGCATTCTTAGGCAAAGTGTCGAAAAGCGGCGTGCCGGTGTACGGCATCACCGTGTCTATCGCGGTATTGGTGGTGGGTTCATGCCTGAACTACGTCATCCCGAACCCGGAGAAGGTGTTCGTGTATGTCTACAGCGCCAGCGTGCTGCCGGGCATGGTGCCGTGGTTTGTGGTGTTGGTCAGCCAGCTGCGTTTTCGCGAGGCGCATAAAGAGAAGCTGAAAGACCATCCGTTTAAATCGGTGCTGTTCCCTTACGTCAACTATCTGACGCTGGCATTCTTGGCCTGCGTGCTGGTCGGAATGGCGATAAACCCTGATACGCGCGTATCTTTGCTGGTAGGCGGTATTTTCATCGCGGCGATCAGCTTGATATACTTTGGGCTGGGGATGCACAAGCGGGCATCTCTGACCACTGAAAGCGTAAAATAACGTCGTAAGTCATGGGTGGGGAAGGTAAGACGCCTACTTTTAATGCGTATTGGACAAAGAGCAATCAAACGCAACTTTTCCAATAAAAAGCACTAGACAGGGTGGCATTAAAACCGTAGTATCCCCACCCGCAACGGCGCTAAGCGCCCGTAGCTCAGCTGGATAGAGCGCTGCCCTCCGGAGGCAGAGGTCTCAGGTTCGAATCCTGTCGGGCGCACCATTAAGTTTGCGCTAGAGTTGCGGTGGTACTGTTTGAGGTTAAACAGTTCACGTGTGGAAGAGTTTGAAATGGTGGCTATAGCTCAGTTGGTAGAGCCCTGGATTGTGATTCCAGTTGTCGTGGGTTCGAGTCCCATTAGCCACCCCAAATTTTTTAAATGATTTTGTGAATGTGACATGCGATGGTGGCGGAATTGGTAGACGCGCTAGCTTCAGGTGTTAGTGTCCTTAGGATGTGAGGGTTCGAGTCCCTCCCTTCGCACCACACACAAAATGCATTTAAATGATGCTGTTAGCATTAAAAAGTAGTAAGATGCACGACATCGGCGAGTAGCGCAGCTTGGTAGCGCAACTGGTTTGGGACCAGTGGGTCGGAGGTTCGAATCCTCTCTCGCCGACCAATTTAAGAAACCTGCTTTTAAAGCAGGTTTTTTTTCGTCTGAAGTTTATGAGGATAAGAACCTCCGAAGGAGGTTTGAGCCGAGCGAAGCGAGACCACGTTGCTTTAGCAACGGCCCGCAGGGCAAGCATCGAAGATGCGCGTAATCCTCTCTCGCCGACCAATTTAAGAAACCTGCTTTCAAAAGCAGGTTTTTTTTCGTCTGAAGTTTATGAGGATGAGAACCTCCGAAGGAGGTTTGAGCCGAGCGCAGCGAGACCACGTTGCTTTAGCAACGGCCCGCAGGGCAAGCATCGCAGATGCGCGTAATCCTCTCTCGCCGACCAATTTAAGAAACCTGCTTTTTAAAGCAGGTTTTTTTTCGTCTGGAGTTTATGTATTTGCCTCTTTGCCCCTCTTTCTAACCCCTGTCGCCGCTAGACAACATCACCCTTTCTCTCTGTCGCTATCCGGTGACACTTAATCTATTGAAATACTTTAATTTATATCCCGACTGAGAAGGGTGTCGTTTGCCAGCAACACTTATTTCATTTAAGTCGGGGATTGGCTTAGGGGGAAGTTCAGCGCGCAAAGGCGTGAGAAAATTCATCTCTTATAAATTCATTTAAAATCAAAAAGATAAATATATATTGAGTCAATTGGAGATGATTTTTAGAATTGTGGCACGCTATCTGCAATAATTACTGCGTAGATGCTCATTCCACCTCCTATGTTTGCCTTAGGGCTTCATAAAACTGGGAATGACGCAGAGCCACTTTATAGTGCCTATTGTCTATCTGACCGATAAGCGCCTCTCATCAGGCATTTATCAACCAGCAGGCAAATCGTTGAGTGAGGCACTCCCCTGTTGTCTTAGACCTGATTGTTTTATGCACTTGCCACTCGGCAAGTGTTTTTTTTTGCCTAAATCCCCGTCATCCTTCAAGCCGCAGATGCGTTGGCTGCATTCCCTTACCCGAATCACTGGTAACTTATATCTTGTTGATAGCAACAAAAAAGGCCCCCGAAGGAGCCTTTTTGAGATACGTATTTCTAGCAGATTGAAGCTTTACTGCTCTTGCGAGTTGTTCAGTGTCAGCATCAAGCCTTTGTGGCGCATTTCTGCGGCCTCTGCTGGTTTGTGGAGCTTATCCAGAGCATCCGCCAGCCATGCGTAGTCGTAGGCGTCCGGGCGCTGTTTGAGTGCTTCACGGAAGGATTCCGCAGCCTGCGCCCACTCGCCGTGTTTCATCAATAATTGCCCCAGCGTGCTGCTCAGCAGCGCGGTAGAGCCATTTTGCTTGATGATTTGGCGCAGCGCCTTCTCCAACTGCTCCGGATTGCCTGAACGCAGTTTCGGCATCATGGCGACCAGACGTTCATCATATTGGCGCTTGATGCCATCCAGAATCACTTCCTGCGCGAGGTCCTGATCGTTGCATTCAATCAGATGCGCAGCCATGGCGACCTGCAAAGCAACTTCGTGGCGAGTTTTACGATTCTGGTCTTTCCACCAGCGTTTCAGCCCGTCACTGCCTTCTTCAGCCATGATTTGATTCATCAAGCCGATATAGGCCTGCTCTTGCAGCACGCGCAGCTCTTCGTCGTCATGCACGCCCGCTTTTGCCATCGACGGCAAAATCTCCAGCAATGAGGCGTAGGCCCCGGTGCGCAGATAGGCTTGCTCGGCCAGACGCAGAATCTCCGGGTGGCGCGGTGACTGGCCAATCAGGCGATCAACACCGTGGCGCGCCGCGTGGATCTCTCCCTGCGCCAGTTGAATGCGCACGCGGGTGATGTCCACCGGCATCTGGTCGATATCGGCGATTTCAGCCGCGCGTTCCAGATACTGATTAGTGCGAATGTCATCGCCACGCTGCTGCGCTGCTTCTGCCGCCAGCAGGTAGTTCACCACCGGCTGATCGGCATGGTCCGCATTGCGCGCCAGCAGTTTCTCCATCTGACGATGGTCGCCTTCCGCCAGTTTTAACATGGCAGCCTGCGTCTGCTTACGCGCCTTAGAGCTTTTACGCCCGGCGAACCAGCCGCGGGTGCGCGCGCCGGTGCGGAACACGCGGCGCAGGATCCATTCAATGAAGAACAGAACCAGCATCAGCACCACGAACATGATAACCAAGCCGGTAACGCTGGTTTCAACGTTGTAGTTGTCAGTCTGGATCAGCACATAACCCTGATGCCCTGCGAGCATCGGGCCGACCACAATCCCGGCGATGATAATGAGGAATAACACTAAGACCTTTAGCATGCGTTATCCCCCCTGAGTAGAGGCTGCGGGCTGCTGAAGCAGATTACGCACCCGAGTTTGCATCAGTTTTTCCAGCATCGGCTGGCTTTTCAGCTGCTCCGGGACATCCATCGAAATAGACTGCTGGCTCAGGTTATCCACATCTTCAAGGAAAGCTTTGGTCGCTGGGTCGCTGGTATCGAAGTAGGCACGAACCCAGGTGGAAACAGATTCAAGAGACTGTTTGTAGATCTCATCCTGATGGCGCGGCACGGCCTGTGCGGCAATCAGCAGCTTGGAGCGAATGTTCTCACGCAGATAGACATCTTGATTCGGCGCCAGCAGAGGCTCTGCACTGCTATCGCGACGGCGAATAGTGATGAAATCTGACATGAAGTTATGCCAGCTCTTGGTGAGGTTTTGACGCCATTCGCTGAGGGAGCTGGACAGGCTGGTGCCGTCGTCGTCCATCGGCGCTTCGTCACTGTCGTTATCGGCCAGACGCAGGTTATCTACCTGATTAGTCAGCTGATTAGTCTTCAGAATGATGCCGTCGAAGTCGACCTGAGTCACCGCCGACAGGCTCGACACATCCTCATTCAGTGCGCGACGCACCTCAATCAGGCTTGGGTCGTTCATGTCGGCCAGACTGGCGTCGGCGCTTTTCAGCAGCGCGGCCGCGGTAGTGACGTCTTGGTCGCTCCACAGCTTGCGACCGGCCAGTTTCACCAAGAAGTCGGCCTGGGCCAGCAGCCAAGTTTTGGCATCGCTACCGGAAATGCTGGCGACTTTGTCCTGCAATTCATTAAGCTGGCGGCTGAAAGAGGCTTCCTGACGCTCGCTGGTCTGCTGCGATTTGTCTTGTTGGCTGAGCAGGTCGGCAATTTGCTGCTTGTCCTGCTGCTGGGTTTTCTGCAAGGCAATAAGTTGGTCTTGTAACTCATCAACTGCCGCCGTTTGCTTCAGTCCCTGAGTGTGTCCGTGATAGTAAAGACCCGCCCCTAAGGCAATCACCAATACGATGGCGATAGCACCCAGAACTGGCGCAGTGCGTTGTTTTTTACGCAAAGCATTCAGCTGCTCATTTTGCTGATCTAACTGAATATCTTGTGGTTTTTCACGGCGATCAACATCTGGCTGTTGGGGGCTCTCAGCCGCAGGGGTGATCATGTCATCCTGTGCGGAAGGATTTTTTTGTTCCGTCATCTTGGCACATCCCTTAGTCAGGTTATTTTAATGCACGAATTAGCGCATCATTATCTGCGTTTTCGGCGACCCGAATATCCTGCCAGCCAAATTGGCGGGCGAGGGTCGCCAAGCGTTCACTGACCACTATCAGGCTACAGCGCAGTAACCAAGATTGGCGATAGTAATCAGGAACTAACGTATAAAGTTGTTCTAACATTTCTCCACTGGTGACCACCAGCGTATTGATACCGGCGCGCTGCCAGCTCGAGCTTTGCTCGCTGCCATCATAATGAATCTGGCTACGCTGGTAGCACTCACAGTATGTCACTTCGACGCCGCGTTCCCGCAGCGTTTCAGCCAACAGTTCACGCCCACCATTACCGCGCAAAATCAGCGCTTTTTTGCCTGCCAGATGTTGTAAGTCGGGCAGGTTGAGCAGCACTTCGCTGGTTTCGCCATCGTGAGGATAGATAACCGGCAGGCTACTCACGCGATGGAAAAGCAGGCCGGTGGTGCGGCCAATGGCGTAATAATTGACGTGCTCAGGCCATGACTGATTTGCCTGCTGCAAAGCACGTTCCGCGTACTTAACAACATGCTGGGAAAGCACAAACACCAAGTCATGCTGGTTTAAAGAGGATAGCAGGTTCGGCAGAACCGCGAGCTCCCTTCCCGGCGCAAATTCAATCAAAGGGGAGTGATAGGCAACCCGACCAAGCGTTCTTAGTCTACTGACCAACAGTTCTCCCGAGGGAGAGGGGCGGGTTACCAATATACTCATTTTGGTGGGTTACCTTGGTAGACTTCTTGCAGGATCTCACGGGCACCCTTGGCCAGCAGCTCTTCGGCCAAGTCAACGCCCATACGCTCGGCATCTGCCGTGTTTCCACGGCGTTCGCCACGCACCATTTGGCTGCCATCGGGTGCGCCAACCAAGGCGCGAAGCCAGATTTGGTCGCCGTCGATTTCAGCATAGCTGCCAATCGGCACCTGACACCCACCTTCAAGGCGCGTATTCATGGCGCGTTCGGCCAGCACGCGCAGTGTGGTTTCGCGGTGTGCCAGCGGAGCAAGCAGGGCGCGGGTTTCGCTGTCATCAAGACGGCATTCGATCCCCACAGCCCCTTGGCCCACGGCCGGCAAGCACTCTTCCGGCGTCAGCGCGGTGCGCACACGGTCTTGCAAATTGAGGCGATTCAGGCCAGCGACGGCGAGAATAATCGCGTCGTAGTCGCCGTTATCGAGCTTCGCCAGACGGGTGCCGACGTTGCCGCGTAAATCGCGAATCACTAGATCAGGGCGCTGTTCGCGCAGCTGGCACTGACGGCGCAGGCTCGAAGTACCCACGACGCTGCCTTCTGGCAGGTCGGCGAGGCTGGCGTAATGGTTGGAGACGAAGGCGTCACGCGGGTCATCGCGCTCGCAAATCGTCACCAGACCTAAGCCTTCCGGGAATTCCACCGGAACGTCTTTCATTGAGTGAACCGCGATATCCGCGCGGCCGTCGAGCATGGCTAATTCCAGCTCTTTGACGAACAGACCTTTACCGCCCACCTTGGCCAGCGGGGTGTCTAAAATGATGTCGCCTTTGGTGACCATCGGAACCAGTTCGACCTGCAAACCGGGATGACAAGCCATTAATTGCTTCTGAACGTACTGTGCCTGCCACAGAGCCAGCGGGCTCTGTCGGGTGGCAATTCGAATGATTTTGTCTAACATGCTTGTTACCGTTTTACTATTTCGCTGACCATCCTACCACCGACAGAGGAAAGCTGTCAGCGTAAGAAGCCATCGCGAGCATCCATCGCTTTGTGACGATAATTTGCAAACGGGCAGTAAATTGCATGATTTTGTTAAAAGGTAATAAAGGAAAGAAAGCAGCACAAAAGGGAATTGTTACGCAGGTGTTAAAGAAGTAAAATGCATAGTAGCAGAAGAATAATTGTGGTGCGTTACTTCCTTTACGGTCAATCGGCAAGGTGTTAAATTGATCACGTTTCCAGCATTTATCCGTCAACTAATTCTGCTTTTCGACAAATGACGGCTTTGGAACGGGGTTATTTCGAGACACTGGAAAATCAGGCGAAAAAGTCTTGTACTTGTATATCGAGACATTGAAGCAGAGATTGGATGCGATCAACCAACTTCGCGTAGATCGCGCCTTAGCGGCCATGGGGCCGGCTTTCCAACAGGTCTACAGTCTTCTGCCAGTTTTACTACATCACCATCATCCTTTGATGCCGGGATACCTTGAGGGCAAGGTTCCTCACGGCGTCTGCATCTTCACGCCTGATGATACCCAAAACGACTACCTTGCCGATCTTCAAGAGAAATGGGGCAGCCCGCTTGATGAGATGGCCAAAGGTGAACTGCCGATCACCGGCGTTTACTCCATGGGTAGCACCTCTTCTATTGGTCAAAGCCACAACTCGGACTTAGATATCTGGGTGTGCCACCAATCCTGGCTCGACAACGAAGAACGCAACCGCCTGCAGGAAAAATGCAGCCTGCTGGAGAAATGGGCCGCGTCGCTGGGCGTGGAGCTGAGCTTCTTCCTGATCGACGAAAACCGCTTCCGCCACAATGAAAGTGGCAGCCTTGGCGGCGAAGACTGTGGTTCGACCCAGCACATTTTACTGCTCGATGAATTCTACCGTACTGCCGTGCGTCTGGCCGGGAAACGTATTCTGTGGAATATGGTGCCGGGCGAGGAAGAGGGGCATTACGACGAGTACGTCCTGTCGCTGTATGCGCAGGGCGCGCTGACACCAAACGAATGGCTGGATCTCGGCGGTCTGAGCACGCTGTCTGCCGAAGAGTATTTCGGTGCCAGCCTGTGGCAGCTGTATAAGAGTATCGACTCGCCTTACAAAGCGGTGCTGAAAACCCTGCTGCTGGAAGCCTATTCGTGGGAGTACCCGAATACCCAGCTGTTGGCGATGGACATCAAACAGCGCCTGCATCAGGGCGAAATCGTCTGTTTCGGCCTCGACTCTTACTGCATGATGCTCGACCGCGTAACCCGCTACCTCACTCAGATTGAAGACACCACTCGCCTCGATTTAGTCCGCCGCTGCTTCTACTTAAAAGTGTGCGAAAAGCTGTCGCGCTCCCGCGCTTCGGTGGGCTGGCGTCGCGAAATCCTGACCCAACTGGTCAGCGAGTGGGGCTGGAGCGAAGAGCGTCTAGCGATTCTGGATAACCGGGCGAACTGGAAAATCGAGCGCGTCCGCGAGGCGCACAACGAGTTGCTGGACGCCATGATGCAGAGCTACCGTAACCTGATTCGTTTCGCGCGCCGCAACAACTTAAGCGTCAGTGCCAGCCCGCAGGATATCGGCGTGCTGACCCGTAAGTTGTACGCCGCGTTTGAAGCCCTGCCGGGCAAGGTGACGCTGGTTAACCCGCAGATCTCCCCTGACTTATCAGAAAGCGACCTGACCTTCATCCACGTGCCGATTGGCCGGGCGAACCGCGCGGGTTGGTATCTGTATAACCAGTCGCCGTCGATGGAGTCCATCGTCAGCCATCAGCCGCTGGAATATAACCGCTATCTGAACAAGCTGGTGGCTTGGGCCTACTTCAACGGCCTGCTGACACCAACCACGCGCCTGCATATCAAGAGTGGCAACCTGTGCGATATCGCCAAGCTGCGTGAACTGGTGGCCGACGTGGCGCACCATTTCCCGCTGCGTTTGCCGGCTCCGACGCCAAAAGCGCTCTATAGCCCGTGTGAAATCCGCCATCTGGCGATTATCGTGAATCTCGAGCATGACCCGACCGCGGCCTTCCGCAATCAGGTGGTGCATTTCGACTTCCGCAAGCTGGACGTCTTCAGCTTCGGCCAGCAACAGCAGTGTCTGGTGGGCAGTATTGACCTGCTTTACCGTAACTCGTGGAACGAAGTGCGTACTCTGCATTTCAGCGGCGAGCAGGCTGTGTTGGAAGCGCTGAAAACTATTCTGGGCAAAATGCATCAGGACGCCGCGCCGCCGGAATCGGTGGAAGTGTTCTGCTACAGCCAGCATCTGCGCGGTTTGATTCGCACCCGTATTCAGCAGCTGGTGTCCGAGTGCATCGAGCTGCGCCTGTCGAGCAAACGCCTCGAGCCGGGCCGCTTCAAAGCCGTGCGCGTGGCCGGGCAGACGTGGGGATTATTCTTCGAACGCCTGAGCGTGTCGGTGCAGAAGCTGGAAAATGCCATTGAGTTCTACGGCGCAATTTCCAACAACAAACTGCACGGCCTGTCAGTCAAAGTGCAGACCGACCAAGCGCATCTTCCGGCGGTGATTGATGGCTATGCCAGCGAAGGCATCATCCAGTTCTTCTTTGAAGAGGGGAATGATGAGGTGGGTTTCAACATCTATATACTGGATGAAGCCAACCGCGTTGAGGTTTACCACCACTGTGAAGGCAGTAAAGAGGATTTGGTGCGTGACGTGAGCCGCTTCTACTCGTCATCCCACGACCGCTTTACCTATGGTTCGAGCTTTATCAATTTCAACTTGCCGCAGTTCTACCAGATTGTTTCGCTTGATGACCGCACGCAGGTGATCCCGTTCCGCAGCAACCCGCTGTCCCATCTTTGCGCCACCGTGGGCGACAACGCGCCTGAATCGGCAAAAGTACCGCAGCGCTTCCAGCTTCATTAATCTCTCCCATTGGAGATAGGCTTTCTTCGCACCAAACGACTAAAACCTGCGGCCTGAAATCGTCATTCCTATTGCTTTTCATGATCCACCTGCGATTATAGAGAGCTTGGTCGCATGAATTACAGGCATTCATAAAATGAAAAACGCTTTACGCTGGTCTTTGGCCGCGACATTACTCTTTTCGCTCTCTGGCTGTGGACTCAAAGGTCCACTCTATTTCCCGCCAGCCGATGGCTCGACGACCAATAAAAATGGTCAGGTTAAAGGCACGCCGGGCGATGGTTCTTCGCAAGAAAATGGCGTTTCACCAGAAAAGCTCGGTACCAAAACGCGCGACTAACTGAGTGAACATATTGCGCTTCCGGTAAGATTTTTACCGGAAAACACAGTAGATTAAGGGATCATTGCGACTGGATTTGACCAGCGGTAAGCGGAGTAAAATATGCAGTTCTCCAAAATGCACGGCCTGGGCAACGACTTTATGGTCGTCGATGCCGTCACTCAAAATGTTTATTTCTCTCCAGAATTGATCCGTCGTCTGTCCGATCGTTTTCGCGGCGTTGGTTTTGACCAACTGCTGGTGGTTGAGCCACCTTACGATCCCGAGTTAGATTTCCATTACCGTATTTTCAATGCGGATGGCAGCGAAGTTGCCCAGTGTGGCAACGGCGCGCGTTGCTTTGCCCGCTTTGTTCGCATTAAAGGCTTAACCAATAAACGTGATATTCGCGTCAGTACGCAAACCGGTCGCATGGTATTAACCGTCACCGAGGACGAACTGGTACAAGTGAATATGGGCGAGCCGATTTTTGAGCCTCAGCAAGTGCCGTTCCGCGCGCCGAAGCAGGAAAAGACCTATATTCTTCGTGCTGAAGAACATACGGTGTTCTGCGGCGTAGTCTCGATGGGTAACCCGCACTGTGTGTTGCAGGTCGAAGATGTCACCACGGCAAGCGTTGAACTGCTGGGTCCGCTGCTGGAAAGCCACGAGCGTTTCCCTGAGCGCGTTAACGTCGGCTTTATGCAAGTAGTTGATCGTAACTCGGTCAAACTGCGCGTGTATGAGCGCGGCGCTGGCGAAACGCAGGCTTGTGGTAGCGGTGCCTGTGCGGCGGTTGCCGTCGGCATTCAACAGGGCATACTTGCGGAAGAAGTTCAGGTGGAACTGCCGGGAGGCAGCCTCGAAATTCGCTGGAAAGGGCCGGGTCATCCGCTTTATATGACCGGGCCAGCCACCCACGTATACGACGGATTTATTCATCTATGAACAATCTTGACGACCAGTTAGACGCCGCCATCGAGCTAGACGATGAAAGCGTGATGCAGTATTTGCTACAAAACCCCGACTTCTTTATCCGTAACGCGCGCAGCGTCGAGCAGATGCACGTGCCACATCCGGTTAAAGGCAGCGTTTCCTTAGTGGAATGGCAGTTGGGGCGTCAGCGTCATCACATCAGCCAACTGGAAGAAGAGATCACCTTATTAATGGAACAGGCTTCGGTGAACGAAGCCTTGTTCGGGCGTTTAATCGAGCTTCAGGCCACCCTCGCGGCGGCCACCAGTCTGCAAGATATGCTCAACCGGCTGCAACGCTGGGCGCGCGGGCTGGGCCTCGCCGGTGCGAACGTGCGCCTGTTTAGCGAAAGCTGGCGCATTGGCGCGCCGTCTGACTTCACCCATTTAGCGCTCAGCCGCAGCGCGTTTGAATCTCTGCGTATTCAACGCCTTGGCGACACCCACCACTTCCTCGGTAGCCTGAATGGCCCCGAGCTGCTGCTGGTACTGCCGCAGGCGAAAGCCGTGGGCTCGGTTGCGCTCTCTCTGATGGGCGAGCAGGGCGAGTTGGGTATGCTGATTTTCAGCAGCCGCGACCCGCAACATTATCAGTCGGGGATGGGCACCGTGATGCTCAACCAGTTAGCGCGAATGCTGCCGGGCTTGCTGGAACGCTGGATAGAACGGGCATGAGCCAGCAAACTGACTCGCCGCTGAATACCGCAGTCGAGGCTTTTTTGCGTTATCTGCGGGTTGAGCGCCAGCTCAGTCCCCTCACTTCAACCAGCTACGGACGCCAGCTCGAAACGCTGGTGGCCATGGCCTCTGAAATCAATATCGCCAACTGGCAGCAGTTGGACGCCCCTAAAGTCCGCATGTTATTGGCCCGCAGTAAACGCGCCGGGCTTGGCGCCGCCAGTTTGGCTCTGCGCATGTCGGCGCTGCGCAGCTTCCTCGACTGGTTAGTGTTTCAAGGCGTGTTGCCTGCCAACCCGGCGAAAGGCATTGCCACGCCGCGCGCGCCTAAGCACCTGCCAAAAAACATCGATGTCGATGAAGTGAACAAACTGCTGGATATCGACCTCAACGACCCGCTGTCGGTGCGTGACCGCGCCATGCTGGAAGTGATGTACGGCGCGGGGCTGCGTCTGTCTGAAATGGTGGGCATCAATACGCGCCATCTGGATTTGGCCTCGGGCGAAGTGTGGGTGGTGGGTAAAGGCAGCAAAGAGCGCAAAGTGCCGATGGGCCGCACGGCGGTGACTTGGCTGGAGCACTGGCTGGAGCTGCGCGACCTGTTTGGGCCGGAAGACGACGCCTTATTCCTGTCGAGCCAAGGCAAGCGTATCTCGGCGCGCAACGTGCAAAAGCGTTTTGCCGAGTGGGGCGTCAAGCAGGGGGTGAACAGCCATATTCACCCGCACAAGCTGCGCCACTCCTTTGCGACCCACGTTCTGGAGTCGAGTGGGGATCTGCGCGCCGTGCAGGAGCTGCTGGGCCACGCGAATCTATCGACTACCCAAATCTATACCCATCTCGACTTTCAACATCTGGCGTCGGTGTACGATGCCGCACATCCACGCGCTAAACGAGGAAAAACCTGATGAAGTTTTACCGTCCGCTTAACCGGATTGAGGCGATCAGCTTCGATTTAGACGATACGCTTTATGACAACTATCCGGTTATCCGTCGCACCGATGTCGAAACATTGAAATTTATTCAGGGCTACCATCCGGCGCTGGCCAATCTTCAAGGCGAGTTTATCCGCGAAGTGCGCGCCGAGCTGCTGGAGCAAGACGCCGAGATTTATCACGACGTCACCGAGTGGCGGCGTCAGGCGGTATTTCACGTCATGCAGCGTTCTGGTTTGACGGAAAACGAGGCCAGCGAAGGTTCTTTCGCAGCGATGAAAAACTTCGCCCACTGGCGCAGCAAGATAACCGTTCCGCAGGAAAACCACGACGCGCTGGCGGCGTTAGCCAAACGCTGGCCGCTGGTGGCCATCACCAATGGCAATGCCGACCCGGAAGCCTGTGGCCTGTCGCAGTATTTCCAATTTACCCTGCGCGGTGGCCCGGACGGGCGTGCCAAGCCTTACGTCGACATGTATCAGACGGCGTCTGATAAGCTCGGCATCCCCCTCGAGCAGTTCCTGCACGTCGGCGATGATCTGACCACCGATGTCGCCGGTTCAGTCAGCTGCGGCATGCAAGCTTGCTGGATAAACCTGCGCGAAGGCAATCTGATGCACGTCAAAGATGCCCGTCTATTACCTCACATTGAGATTTCGCAGTTGGCATCGCTGACAGCATTGCTATAATCCCCGTCATTCTCTGTATAAATTCACAGTAGAAAAGCGTCCTTCGTGGATGCTTTTCTCTTCCAGACCTACGGTGCCTATGGACGTTTCTGACCTGCTCGACAGCTTAAATGAAAAACAACGTGAAGCCGTGGCCGCGCCGCGCAGCAATCTGTTGGTGCTGGCGGGAGCGGGCAGCGGCAAGACGCGCGTGCTGGTACACCGCATTGCTTGGCTTCTGTCGGTAGAGAACTGCTCGCCTTACTCCATTATGGCGGTGACCTTTACTAACAAAGCGGCGGCGGAGATGCGCCATCGTATCGATCAGCTGATCGGCACCAGTCAGGGCGGCATGTGGATCGGCACTTTCCACGGGTTGGCGCACCGCCTGCTGCGCGCTCACCATCTGGACGCCAATCTGCCGCAGGACTTCCAGATCCTCGACAGCGATGACCAGCTGCGTTTGCTGAAACGCATCGTTAAAGCATTGAATATCGACGACAAACAGTGGCCGCCGCGTCAGGCGATGTGGTACATCAACGCCAAAAAAGACGAAGGTCTGCGCCCGCAGCACGTCGAGACTTACAACAATCCGGTGGAAGCCACTTGGTTGCGTATCTATCAGGCGTATCAAGAAGCCTGTGACCGCGCCGGGCTGGTGGACTTCGCCGAGCTGCTGCTGCGCGCCCACGAGCTGTGGCTCAACAAGCCGCACATTCTTCAGCACTACCGCGAACGCTTTACCAACCTGATGGTGGACGAGTTTCAGGACACCAACGGCATTCAATATGCCTGGATCCGCCTGCTGGCGGGCAATAACAACAATGTGATGATCGTTGGCGATGATGACCAGTCAATCTACGGCTGGCGCGGCGCGCAGGTCGAAAACATTCAGCGTTTCCTGAAAGATTTCCCTAACGCGCACACCATCCGCCTTGAGCAGAACTATCGCTCCACCAGCAACATTTTGACCGCGGCCAACACCCTGATTGCCAACAACAGCGGGCGAATGGGTAAAAACCTGTGGACCGAAGACCCAGAAGGCGAGCCGATTTCTCTCTACTGCGCCTTTAACGAGCTGGATGAAGCGCGTTTCGTGGTCAACCGTATCAAGACGTGGCAGGACAATGGCGGCGCGCTGAAAGATTGCGCCATCCTCTATCGCAGCAACGCCCAGTCGCGCGTGCTGGAAGAAGCTTTACTGCAAATGGCGATGCCTTACCGCATCTACGGCGGGCAGCGATTCTTCGAGCGTCAGGAAATCAAAGACGCCTTGGCCTATCTGCGCCTGATGGCCAACCGCAATGACGACGCCGCCTTCGAGCGCGTGGTCAACACGCCGACGCGCGGCATTGGCGATCGCACGCTGGACGTGGTGCGCCAGACCGCCCGTGACCGTCAGCTGACCATGTGGCAATCCACCCGCGTGCTGCTGCAAGAGAAAGTGTTGGCGGGTCGCGCCGCTGCGTCATTACAGCGTTTCTGCGAGCTGGTTGACGCGCTGGCGCATGAGACCGCCGACATGCCGCTGCACGTGCAGACTGACCGCGTGATTAAGGATTCCGGCCTGTTCATGATGTATGAGCAGGAGAAGGGCGAGAAAGGTCAGGCGCGCATCGAAAACCTTGAGGAACTGGTGACGGCGACGCGCCAGTTCAGCTATCAGGATGAAGATCAGGACTTGATGCCGCTGCAGGCATTCCTCTCCCACGCCGCGCTGGAAGCCGGTGAAGGGCAGGCGGATGCCAATCAGGACGCCGCGCAGCTGATGACGCTGCACTCGGCGAAAGGGCTGGAGTTCCCGCAGGTGTTTATCGTCGGCATGGAAGAGGGCATGTTCCCGAGCCAGATGTCGCTCGACGAGGGCGGCCGTCTGGAAGAAGAGCGCCGTCTGGCCTATGTCGGCGTAACCCGCGCTATGCAAAAGCTGACGCTGACTTATGCCGAAACGCGCCGTCTGTACGGCAAAGAGGTGTTCCACCGGCCTTCGCGCTTTGTGGGTGAACTGCCAGAAAACTGCGTCGAGGAAGTCCGCCTGCGCGCCAGCGTGTCGCGCCCGGTCAGCCATAAACGCATGGGAACCCCAGTCAGCACCAGCGATACCGGCTTCAAACTCGGCCAGCGCGTGATGCATCCGAAATTCGGTGAAGGCACCATCGTCAACATGGAAGGTAGCGGCGAGCACAGCCGTTTGCAGGTCGCGTTCCCCGGAGAAGGGATCAAGTGGCTGGTTGCGGCCTACGCGAGACTAGAAGCAGTTTGATTTTTTGCTCGGCAAAACCCCACACCCCATCCCAGCCTTCCCCTCCTGAAAGGGGAAGGAGCAAAACCACCCTATGTTAGATAGGTTTTGGGTTTATCCCTCCCCTTTCAGGAGGGGAGGTTAGGAGGGGTGTGGGGTTAAATTAAAACACCCAACCGAACTCAACCTTGCTGCGCCGTTAACGCTTACTCTGTCGCAGACTAGACAGCAAACACATCACCAATTTCGGCATTCGCATACCACTCCAGCGTGGCTTTGACGCGCTCGTCGCCTTCTGGCGCGGAGCCCGGCAGGTAATCTTCTTCGGTGACCGGCTGATAGGCGCCGTGCTTCACTTCAAAAATCACGCCGCCTTCATCCAGAGACAGGACGCTGTGCCACGTGTTGGCGGGGATCTCCAGCAGGCGAGTGTCGCCGCCGAGCCACAGGCGGTCGGTGACTTTGCCTGATTGGTCATAGGTCAACACCAAGAAACGGCCACGCAGCGGGGTCAACAGCTCCCACGTGTGCGGGTGGCGGTGGACGCGCACGTAAGTGCCCGGCTCCATGGCGATAGCCAGACGCTGAACATCGTCTTCCGGTGCAGGATGAATGTTAAGGTTCTGACGCAGGCGCGGCGAGTTGGTCGCCTTGGTGATCAAGTCACACATCGTGTCTTGGCTAATCTGTTTAATCATCGGAATTCCTGTACCGCGAGTGGCGGTGAAGCACAAAAAAGAGTTGCCTGAGTGTAGCCAAAAAGCGGGCGGCGTATAAGCCTGTGAAGGAGGTTAGGGCGCTGAGAATATTATGCCTAAATGTTGCAAAATTCGTTTTGTTCTTTGTTGACACTGTTTTTCTTCTCGGCGTAACATGCGCGCACTAATATCAATGAGGAACTGCGCCTTGGACACACCCAGTAGATACTGGCTCGATAACCTGTTCTTAAGGTACCACTTCTAAGGCTATCCTCAATGCTGATAGCCTTAGTGGTTGTCGGCGACCCCCGTCTGTCGCTGTGAGTCGGATCTGAATTTGGTCTGAAACGTACTGGTGACTTTCTACCCCCGTATTTTTCTGTGCTTCAACGCGTTGTCCACACCTGTCACCTTAGGGAGAACGGACACATGCTGAGTGCTTTTAAGTTAGAAAACAGCCGCTTATCCCGTTTGGAACTGGAAGAGGGCGAACCAGACGACCTGAAAACGTCGTTGTGGGTTGACCTGATTGAACCCGATGAGCAAGAGCGTGAGCGCGTTCAATGTGAGCTAGGCCAAAGCCTGGCGACTCGTCCAGAGCTGGACGATATCGAAGCATCGGCCCGTTTCTTCGAAGATGAAGACGGCCTGCATATTCACTCCTTTTTCTATTTCGAAGATGCTGAAGACCACGCGGGCAACAGCACCGTGGCGTTTACCATCCGCGAAGGGCGTCTCTACACCCTGCGTGAGCGTGAACTGCCCGCGTTTCGCCTGTACCGCATGCGCGCCAGAAACCAAAAGCTGGGCGACGGCAATGCCTATGAGCTGCTGCTGGACCTGTTCGAAACCAAAATCGAACAGCTGGCGGATGAAATCGAAAATATCTACAGCGATCTGGAAAAGCTCAGTCGCGTCATCATGGAAGGGCATCAGGGCGACGAATACGACGCCGCGCTCTCTACCTTGGCGGAGCTGGAAGACGTTGGCTGGAAGGTTCGCCTCTGTCTGATGGATACCCAGCGCGCCCTGAACTTCTTGGTGCGCAAGGCCCGTCTGCCAGCAGGTCAGCTGGAGCAGGCGCGTGAAGTGTTACGTGATATCGAATCCCTGCTGCCGCATAACGAATCCCTGTTCCAGAAGGTGAACTTCCTGATGCAGGCGGCGATGGGCTTTATCAACATTGAGCAGAACCGCATCATCAAAATCTTCTCGGTGGTATCGGTGGTGTTCCTGCCGCCAACGCTGGTGGCATCAAGCTACGGGATGAACTTCGAGTTCATGCCGGAGTTGAAGTGGAGCTTCGGCTATCCGGGGGCCATCAGCTTGATGATTCTGGCCGGGCTCGCGCCTTACCTGTACTTCAAACGTAAAAACTGGCTCTAAGTTTTTATCAGCCAGCCTCTCGGGGCTGGCGGTTTACTTCCTCGCGTTAAATCCCCGCTTTCCCACAGATGTTCTAATTCTGTTAACAGTTTTTATGCTAAAACTATGCCTCCGCTTTCGCAGATGTAGATTCAAACCATGTTGATGGAAAAGATTGCTCCTTGGGGCCAGTGGACATTGCTGGTGGTCTCCTCGCTGATCCTTGGCTTTATTTTTCAGGCTTTCCACGTGCCTGCCGCCCTACTGCTCGGGCCGATGATTATCGGCGTTCTGATGGGCTTGCTGGGGGCTACGGTGCGAATTGCGCCGATCTTCTTCAAAATCGCGCAAGGCATTCTGGGCTGTATGATTGCCCAAAGCCTCTCTCCTTCGATTCTTCCTCCGCTACTTAATGACTGGCCGATGGTGCTGCTGGTGCTGATCTCCACACTGATGGCTAGCGGGCTGTCGGGCTGGCTGCTGGTGAAATTCAGCAATCTGCCGGGGCCGACGGGGGCGTGGGGCTCATCGCCGGGCGGGGCCAGCGCGATGGTTGCCATGGCGGGAGATTTCGGCGCAGACGTGCGTCTAGTGGCTTTCATGCAATATCTGCGCGTGCTGTTTGTCGCCACCGCTGCGGCCTTTGTGGCGCGCATGAGTTTGGGTGATAGCGCCTCTGCCGCGGCCGCCGTGGTGTGGTTCCCGCCGATTGACTGGCGCTTTGGCGTGACGCTGCTGCTGGCGCTGGCGGGTGTCTGGCTGGGGCCGCGCTTGCGTATTCCCTCCGGCGCGCTGTTGCTCCCAGCCTTCGTCGGCGCGGTCTTGCACTCAACCGACACCATGACCTTGCAAGTGCCTGAATGGCTGCTGGCGATTGCTTACACGCTGATTGGCTGGAGCGTCGGTCTGCGCTTCACCCGTCCGATTTTCAAACTGGCGTTACGCACGCTGCCGCAGATGATTGCTTCGATTATTGGCTTGATGGTGCTCTGCGGCGCGATGGCGTGGCTGCTGACCAAAGTGCTGCACGTGGATATGCTGACGGCCTATCTGGCAACCAGCCCCGGCGGGCTGGACACCGTGGCGATTATCGCGGCGGGGAGTAATGTGAACTTAGGCTTTGTGATGGCCATGCAGACCTTGCGCCTGCTGACCATCATTGTGACCGGCCCGGCGATGGCGAGGTTTATCTCGCGCAGCGCCAAGCCTGCTTCCTCAGCGTCTTAACTGACGCTGGGTGTAGAGGGCGTCGGCGATGAAACACGCCAGCCCGGCCCAGATAAAGCCGAAGGTGATCATCATCGAAGTGGTGACCTGCTCACCGTAGAAGATCGCCAGCAGGAACATCAACGTAGGGGCAAGGTATTGGAAAAAGCCCAGCGTTGAGAGCTTCAGGCGGGTGGTGGCCGCGGTGAAGAACAGCAGCGGAATGGTGGTAATGATGCCTGCGGAGATAAGCATCAGGTTCAGCGACCACGGGTTGGCCGTCAGGTGGCTGGTCGCGCTGTCTGCTAGCAGGAATAGGTAAACCGCCGCCACCGGCAGCAGCCAAAGCGTTTCAATCAGCATGCCGGTTTGCGCGTCCACGCCCATCTTCTTACGCAGCAGGCCGTAGAAGGCGAAAGTCATCGACAGCGCCAGACCAATCACCGGCACCGAGCCAAACACCCACACCTGAATCAGCACCCCAATCAGGGCCAGCAACACCGCCACCCACTGCATTCTTCGGAATCGCTCTCGCAAAAATAGCATGCCAAGCACCACATTCACCAAGGGGTTGATAAAGTAGCCGAGGCTCGCTTCCAGCAGGTGATTGTTGTTGATGGCCCAGATATAAATCAGCCAGTTACTGCCGATTAACACCGCGGTGGCCAGCAGCAGTAACAGGGTTTTCGGCTTCTTCGCCACGCGGCAGACGTCACCCCAGCTGCGGCTCAGAGAGAGCAGGGCCAGCATAAAGAAGAACGACCAGATAACCCGGTGAGTCAAGATCTCCGGCGGCGGGACTTGATGGATTAACTTGAAGTAGACCGGGGCGATCCCCCAGATGAAATAAGCGACGAAGGCGAAAATAATGCCCTGTCGGGTGCGCTGTGCGTCCATGTGCATGCTCGAAACGAAAGTGAGGCGACAAGTGTAACTGAATCTTGCCGCCGCAGGTTTAGGATATGTTCAGGCTGTGAGTTAGCCGACCAGATAGGTGGCGTTGGCGGTGGCGATGTGAACGCCGCTGTCGCTGTGCAAATCAACGCGCGCGACCGAGACTTTGTTGCCCGCGCGAATAAGCTTGGCGCTGGCGGTAAACACCTCGCCACGGCCCGGACGCAGGTAGTCGACGCGCAGGTCAATCGTGCCCATTTTGGACAGGCGCTGGCGCATTTCGCCTTCCAACAGCGGGTGGTCTGGCTTATCGCGGCGAATCAGGGAGCTGGTCACGCACACCAATCCGGCGGCCACGTCCAGCACCGAGGCAATCACGCCGCCGTGGAGGATTTTTTGCGCGGCGTTGCCGACTAAACGCGTCTGATTGGTGAAGGTCAGCTCGGCGCTGTCCCCGTCAAGATGTTTAAGCTCAAGGCCCAGCTCGCGGTTAAACGGCATATCGTAAACGAAAATTTCGCCAATAAGCTGGCGAGCAGCCTCGTGGCTGAGTGATGCGGACATGACAATTTCCTGAAGGGTGTCGCGGTGAATACCGGGGTAAATGTTAGCTGATTGTAGATTTTAGGTCTTGGTATCATTGATTTCCACGCCCTAAGTGCTAAATCTAATCAATCCTCAGCCATTGTAAATTTTTGTGTAGAATGGCTTCGCCTTCTGGGGCCGGGGTTTTTGTCATCCGGCGAGTCGGCGAGAAACAACTTATAAAATTAAAGCCGTTTACCGGCACCTACTTTTGAGTGGAGACATAATGCGTAAAAATTGGGCTGTTGGGGCAACCTTGATGGTGATGCCGGCTTTAGGCTATGCGGCAGAAGCGACGATTCAGGAAGTGCATGATAAACCTAGCGTTCGTGGCAGCGTTATCGCCAACTTACTGCAAGAGCATGACAACCCTTTTACGCTTTATCCTTACGACACCAACTATTTGGTTTACACCGACACCAGCAGCATCAATAAAGACGCCATTAAGTCTTATGACTGGGCAGACAATGCGCGCCATGACGAAGTCGAGTTCCAACTTAGCCTTGGTTTCCCGATTTGGCGCGGTATCGCCGGGGATAACTCCTTGCTCGGCGCGTCTTACACGCAGAAATCTTTCTGGCAGCTTTCCAACCGTGCTGAATCTTCACCTTTCCGCGAAACCAACTATGAGCCGCAAATCTTCATCGCCTGGGCGACGGATTATCAGTTTATGGGCTGGACCCTGCGCGAAGCCGAGTATGGTGTAAACCATGATTCCAACGGCCGCTCTGACCCGACTTCCCGCAGCTGGAACCGTGTTTATGCTCGCTGGATGGCGCAAAACGGCAACTGGCAGTTAGATCTCAAGCCTTGGTATCGCATTCCAGAAAGTGACAAAAACGATGACAACCCGGACATCACCAAATACATGGGTTATTACCGCCTGAAAGTGGGCTACGCGCTGGGCGAAAGCGTCATCAGCGTAGAGAGCCGCTATAACTGGAACACCGGCTACGGCGGCGCGGACGTGGGCGTGAGCTACCCAATCACCAAGCACATGCGCTTCTACACCAAAGTCTTCAGCGGCTACGGCGAGTCATTGATTGATTACAACTACAAGCAGACTCGCGTCGGTGTTGGTATTATGCTGAACGACATTATGTAATTTACCCGTCATACTTCAAGCTACAGGCGCGTTGGCTGCCCGTAACTCGAATTATTTAGGGTAGAAAATCAGTATATATTCTCGGCGCTTTTTTAAGCGCCGGGCGGTTTGAACAGTTGGGGAATTGAGTGTCTACGGCGGCAGTGATAAACAAAGAAGAGCTGGCACAGCAGGTATTACGCGATACCTTCGGTTATCAGCAATTCCGACCGGGTCAGCAGACCATCATCAATGCGGCTATCTCCGGACGAGACTGTCTGGTCGTGATGCCCACGGGTGGCGGTAAGTCACTGTGCTATCAAATCCCCGCGCTGGTGATGGACGGCCTGACGCTGGTGGTCTCTCCGCTCATCTCGCTGATGAAGGATCAGGTCGACCAATTGATGGCCGCCGGGGTAGAAGCCGGTTGCCTGAACTCGACGCAAACCCGCGAACAGCAGATGGAAGTGATGACCGGCTGCCGCACGGGCCGCATCAAAATGCTCTATATCGCCCCAGAGCGCCTAATGATGGGCGACTTTATGGAACAGCTCCAGCAGTGGAATCCGGCGATGCTCGCCGTGGACGAAGCACACTGTATCTCCCAATGGGGGCACGATTTCCGCCCGGAATATCGCGCGCTAGGCCAGCTTAAGCTGCGTTACCCGCAATTGCCGGTGATTGCGTTGACCGCCACCGCCGACGAAGCCACCCGCAGCGACATCGCGCGCCTGCTGGAACTCAACGACCCACTGATTCAGGTCAGCAGCTTCGACCGCCCAAATATTCGCTACACCTTGGTGGAGAAGTTTAAGCCGCTCGACCAGCTGCTGCGCTTCGTGCAAGACCAGCGCGGCAAAAGCGGCATTATTTACTGCAATAGCCGGGCGAAAGTCGAAGACACCGCCGCCCGCCTGCAAAGCCGTGGCTTGAGCGTCGGGGCCTATCACGCCGGTTTGGACAACGAAACCCGTGGCAATGTGCAGGAAGCCTTCCAGCGCGATGATTTGCAAATCGTGGTGGCGACCGTGGCCTTCGGCATGGGGATCAACAAACCCAACGTGCGTTTCGTGGTCCATTTCGACATCCCGCGCAATATCGAATCCTATTATCAAGAAACCGGCCGCGCAGGGCGTGATGGCCTGCCCGCAGAAGCCGTTTTACTCTATGACCCGGCCGACATGGCTTGGCTGCGCCGCTGCTTGGATGAAAAGCCAGCCGGGCCGCAGCAAGATGTCGAGCGCCATAAACTCAATGCGATGAATGCTTTCGCCGAAGCCCAGACCTGTCGGCGCTTGGTGCTACTCAACTATTTTGGTGAAGGCAAGCAGAACGCCTGCGGCAACTGCGATGTCTGCCTTGACCCGCCAAAACGCTATGACGGCCTGCTGGACGCGCAGAAGGCGCTGTCAGTGGTGGCGCGCGTCGGCCAACGTTTTGGCTTGGGCTATGTGGTTGAAGTGCTGCGCGGCGCGAATAACCAACGAATTCGCGAGTATGGTCATGACAAGCTGACGGTTTACGGCATCGGCAAAGAACAGAGCAACGAGCACTGGACCAGCGTGCTGCGCCAGCTGATCCACCTCGGCATGATCATGCAGAACATCGCCATGCACTCCGCCCTGCAACTGACCGAGGCCGCACGCCCGGTGCTGCGTGGGGAAATTCCTCTGCAACTGGCGGTGCCGCGAATTCAGACGCTGAAAATTAAAAGTAGCAGCAGCCAGAAGACCTACGGCGGGAATTACGACCGCAAGCTGTTCGCCAAATTGCGCAAGCTGCGTAAGACCTTGGCCGATGAGAATAACGTGCCGCCTTACGTGGTATTCAACGACACGACATTGCTGGAGATGGCCGAGCAGCTGCCGGTCAGCCCAAGCGAGCTGCTGGATATCACCGGCGTCGGCCAGCGCAAACTCGAAAAATTTGGTCGACCTTTTATGGCGATGATTCGCGATCACATTGATAATGGCGACGAGTGATCTGGGTTCTTTCTTTTTTCCACACTGAGTACGAGCTATGTTAATTCTGTTTTTGACCGTGGCGATGGTGCATCTGATTGCGTTGATGAGCCCAGGACCTGACTTCTTCTTCGTTTCCCAAACTGCCGCCAGCCGTTCTCGCAAAGAGGCGATGATGGGCGTGGTGGGGATTTCACTGGGTATCGTGGTGTGGGCCGGCGTGGCCTTGATGGGCCTGCATCTGATTTTGCAGAAAATGGCCTGGCTGCATGACGTCATCACCATCGGCGGCGGCATTTACCTGTGCTGGATGGGCTGGCAGCTGCTGAAGTCTGCTCGCGCCAAGAAGCAGGCTGGCGTGGAAGCTGAAGCTGAAAAGCCGGTGCAGCTTCCCGCGCGTGGCCGCACCTTTATGCGCGGTTTCCTGACCAACCTGTCTAACCCGAAAGCCGTGATTTACTTCGGCAGCGTGTTCTCGCTGTTTGTGGGTGATGACGTGGGAAGTGGCGAGCGCTGGGGGCTGTTTATCCTGATCATCGCCGAGACCTTTGCTTGGTTCTCGGTGGTGGCGATGGTGTTTGCCATGCCGGTGATGCGCCGTGGGTATCAGCGTTTAGCGAAATGGATTGATGGCGTGGCGGGCGTGTTGTTTACCGGTTTCGGCATCCACCTGATTATTTCTCGATAAGATTTCATCTTGCCTGCGCGCAGCCAACGGACTGCGCGCATTTTGCCTAAGACGTTGTGCTAACTAGGCTTTTCTGGCGCTCGCCAACAACACCGCGACTAAGATAAACAGCGAACCGAAGATACGGTTGAGCAATTTCATCTGTTTGGCAGACTTAATCCAGCCCGAGATATGGGTTGCGAGCATGGCGTAGCCGCTCATGACGATGATATCCACCACAATGGTTGTCACGCCCAGCACCATATACTGACCCGCCTGTGGCGCTTCTGGCAGGATGAACTGCGGGAAGAGCGCGGCAAGAAACACGATGCTTTTCGGGTTGGTGAGATTCACAAACACCGCCCGTTTGAATAGCCGATTTGGCGACAGCGTTTTCGCCATGGCATTAAGGTCTACCGCGCCCGCCGCTCGCCATTGGCCGATGCCCAGCCAGATAAGATAGGCCGCGCCGAACCACTTCAGCACTTCAAAGGCCATGACCGACTGCGAAACCAGCGTGCCCAAGCCGACGCCAACCACCACAATATGGCAGGCCAAGCCGATTTGCTGACCGGCAATCGAGAACACTGAGCCGCGATAGCCGTGACTAATGCCGGTACTCATGGTGTTTATCGCACCCGCGCCGGGGGAAAGACTGAGAATGATTGTGGTAAGAAGATAGGTTAACCACCAGTGCAACGTCATCGAGCGACTCCCTGAAAAGACCATTGTATGGCACAATACGCTATTGTCTAAAAACGGACAATTAACTTAATTCACCTTCCGGTAACGGGGTTCTGGAACCATTTCATGGCATCGAATTTTGCAAAGTGGTTAACGCGAGAGAAGGAATTTTCTGCCTTTGCTACGGGTCCGTTGCTTGATTTCTGGCGCGAGCGCCAAGAGGGTGAATTTGCGGGCGTGGACGACGTGCCTATCCACTATGTTCGCTTCAGCGCCATAGGTAATGACAACATCATTTTGGTGTCACCGGGCCGTATTGAAAGCTATGTAAAGTACCCCGAGCTGGCCTATGACCTGTTCCAATGCGGCTTCGACGTGATTATTGTCGACCACCGCGGGCAGGGGCGATCCGGGCGAATGCTGGATGACCGCCATCGCGGGCACGTGCAGCATTTCGATGATTATATTGAAGATTTGCACCAGCTTTACCAGCGTGAAATCGCGCCGCGCGACTACACCAAGAAGTACATTTTGGCCCACTCGATGGGGGGCGCGATTGCCGCGCTGTTCCTCGCCAAGTATCCGCAAACCTTTGACGCCGCCGCGCTCTGCGCGCCGATGACCGGCATTTATCTGCCGATACCGGGCTGGATATCTCGCCGCATCCTCAACTGGGCGGAGCGCCGACCGCTGCGCCGTGACGGCTATGCGATGGGCACCGGCCACTGGCGGCCGCTGCCGTTTGTGGTTAATCGCTTAACTCACAGCCGCGAACGCTATCGCCGTAATCTGCGTTTTTACGCCGACTACCCCGAGCTTCAGGTGGGCGGGCCAACTTATCACTGGGTGAAGGAAGGTATCAAGGCGGGAATGCATATTCTGCAACAAGCCGAAAATATCACCACACCCCTGCTATTATTACAGGCAAGCGAAGACCGGGTTGTGGATAACCGGTCGCATCTTGCTTTTTGTCAGGCAATGGCCGTTGCGGGGCACCCTTGTGAAGGGGATGAACCCTTGGTCATTGAAGGCGCGCGCCACGAGATCCTGTTTGAACGGGACGACCTGCGGGCAAAGGCGCTCGATGCCATTATGCGCTTTTATGCGCGGCATTAACTCGCGGCGGACTGCCGCGCCCAACTCCATCTGAGGTTAGAATTTACCGTTATGTATCATGTTGTTGCTTCCGATTTAGATGGCACACTGCTGTCACCCGACCACACACTGAGCCCGTACGCCAAAGAGACGCTGAAGATGTTAACCCAGCGCGGCGTGCATTTCGTCTTTGCCACTGGCCGTCACCATATCGACGTGGCGCAAATCCGCGACAACCTTGAGATCAGCGCCTACATGATCACCTCTAACGGTGCGCGGGTGCATAACACCGAAGGCGAGCTGATCTTCTCGCACAATCTGGACGAAGACATCGCCGGTGACCTGTTTGGCATCGTTCATGACAATCCAAATATCCTGACCAACGTGTATCGCAACGATGAGTGGTTTATGAATCACGATCGCGACGATCAGGATCAGTTCTTCCGCGAGTCGGTCTTCAAATACAAGCTGTATCAGCCGGGCCTGCTGGAGACTGACGGCATCTGCAAAGTCTATTTCACCTGCGACAGTCATGAAGAGTTACTGCCGTTGGAAGAGGCGATCAATGCTCGCTGGGGCGACCGCGTGAACGTCAGCTTCTCGCTGCCGACTTGTCTGGAAGTGATGGCGGGAGGCGTCTCTAAGGGCCACGCGCTGGAGCAGGTTTCTAAGCTGATGGGGTATTCGCTGCAAGACTGTATCGCCTTTGGCGATGGCTTGAATGACTTGGAAATGCTGACCATGTCCGGCAAAGGTTGCCTGATGAGTGGTTCGCTGCCGCGCCTGAAAGCCGCCATGCCGGATGCTGAAATCATTGGCTCCAACGCCGATGACGCCGTGCCGCACTATCTGCGCAAAATGTATCTGTCCGAACCAGCGTAAATTCGGTTCTGCGAAAGCAAAAAAAAGCGGGCAGGGTGAAAACCTTGCCCGCTTTTTAATGGCGTTTTACTGCTGTGGCTGAGTCTGCTGGTGTTCTAAATAACTCACCGCTTTGTCCGGGAAGTCAGTGAACAGGCCGTCGACGTGGGCTTGCTGATAAAGGATCTTATACAGCGAGTCGACGTTTTTGGCGTACTTTGGCAGATCATCGGCGCGAACGGTAAACGGATGCACCACCATGTTGCTGGCGTGCGCTTCCGCCGTCATTGGCGTCAGCTTCACGTTGTCCGGCGTGGAGTCGGTTTCCACCAGCATGTGGTAGTCAGGCCCGATACCGTCGGCGTACTCGGCAATCTTCTTCATCGCGCCCGGCTTGAACATCCAATCGTAATTGTAGTTCACCCACTTGCCGTCTTTCTGCTCCTGCGTCTCATCCCACTTGGTGTAGGCGATCAGCTGAACCAGCTTCAGGTCCATGCCCATTTTCGGCTCAAGCTCATTCTTAATGCGTTTCAGCTCGTTCGGGTCGAAGCATTGCAGATAGACATTGCTGCTTTTGCTGGTGTAGCCGTACTGTTTGAGCACTTCAAGCACCTTGGCGGAGATGTCCTTACCTTCCTGACGGTGGAACCACGGCGCTTTGATCTCGGTGTAAATCCCGACGTTTTTGCCGGTTGAATGGTTCAGACCCTGAACGAATTCAATCTCTTCCTGGAAGGTGTGGACGCGGAAATCAGACTTGCCCATCGGGAAACGCCCCGGATAGGTTTGCACCTGCTTGCCGTCTTTAATATCAAAGCCTTCGGTGAATTTCAGCGATTTGATTTCCGCCAGCGTGAAGTCGATGGCGTAGTAGCGGCCATCTTTACGCGCCCGGTTCGGGAAGCGCTGGGCGACATCAGTGACGCGATCCAAATAGTGGTCATGTAAGACGACCAGCTGGTCGTCTTTAGTCATTACCAAGTCCTGCTCAAGGAAGTTAGCGCCCTGTGCGTAAGCCATGGCTTTCGCTGGCAGGGTATGTTCCGGCAGATAGCCGCTGGCACCGCGATGCGCGATAACAATCGGCTCGGCCGCGCTGGCGTAACAAGACGTGGCAATCAAACTCGCCAACAGGGTGCCTTTTACTATCTTAGTTAAACGGTTCATCCGTTATGCTCCTTTTGCTAGGTTTGCTTTGTGTTTGTTCTCGCTCAACATAGTCATAATCAACAGGATAACCGCCAGCACGCAGCCGCCAATCATCACCATAAAGCCGCCATCCCAGCCGAAGTAGTCAACGGTATAGCCAACAATCGCGCTCGCCGCCACTGAACCTCCCAGATAACCGAACAGGCCGGTGAAGCCCGCCGCGGTACCCGCCGCTTTCTTCGGAGCCAGTTCCAGCGCGTGCAGACCAATCAACATCACCGGGCCGTAAATCAGGAAGCCGATGGTGATCATACAGGCCATGTCGATGCCCGGGTTGCCCACTGGGTTCAGCCAGTACACCACGGTGGCGATAGTCACCAGCACCATGAAGAACACGCCGGTCGCGCCACGGTTGCCTTTAAACACTTTGTCCGACATCCAGCCGCAAAGCAGGGTGCCCGGAATACCGGCATATTCGTAGAGGAAGTAGGCCCAAGAGGACTTATCCAGCGCGAAGTGCTTCACCTCTTTCAGATAGGTCGGTGACCAGTCGAGGATGCCGTAGCGCAGCAGGTAAACGAACACGTTGGCGAGGGCGATGTACCACAGCAGCTTGTTCGGCAAGATGTACTGCATGAAGATCTGCTTGGTGGTCAGCTCTTCCTCGGACTTCTCTTTGTCGTAGTCCGGCGGATAGTCGTTTTTGTATTCTTCAATCGGCGGCAGGCCGCAGGATTGCGGGGTGTCTCGCATAGTGATGAAAGCGAAAACCGCCAGCGCGATAGCCGCGAAAGCAGGCATATACAGCGCGGCTTTCCAGTCGTTAAACCACGCCATACCCAGCAGGAACAGCAGCGGAGGGATACCACCACCGACGTTATGCGCGCAGTTCCACACCGACACAATCTGCCCGCGCTCTTTCTGAGACCACCAGTGAACCATGGTGCGCCCGCACGGCGGCCAGCCCATACCTTGGAACCATCCACAAAGGAACAGCAGCACAAACATAATGGCGATACTGGAAGTAGCCCAAGGCACGAAGCCCATGAACAGCATCACCGCCGCCGCCAGTATCAGGCCCGCTGGCAGGAAAACGCGCGGGTTGGAACGGTCAGAAACCGAACCCATGATGAATTTCGAAATACCGTAGGCGATGGAGATACCGGACAGGGCAAAACCGAGGTCACCACGGGTGAAACCTTGATCAATCAGATAAGGCATGGCCAGCGCGAAGTTTTTGCGCACCAGATAGTACGCGGCGTAGCCGAAGAAAATCCCCATGAAGATCTGCCAACGCAGGCGGCGGTAAAGGGGATCAACATGGTCGTCTGCCACGGGAGCCTTATGGGCTGCGGGCTTAAAGATACTGAGCATAAACGCCTCCAATGGCATAGATCAGAGCCACTCTCATGAGCGACTGGCGATAAAACTGAACCTTTCATGTTCTATAACGAACGCCATGCTAGCGATATGCGCGTATGCGAACTGTGATAGATGACAGAATTGTTACAGTTTTATGAAACAGGAGGCGGATTTTGCGGGATTGATTAACAATTGGAAATACGTAATAGCCCATTTTAGCCGACGAAGATCACATTTCTGGGTTTTAAGCTGCGCAGAAATTCACCGTGGCGCGGTTTTATTCGTTTTTGCGCGAATAAGTCCATAGAGAGGGTAATGTTTTAGTGTGAGGAGGGGTGACAGGAACTCGGGAGCTGGAAAGTAAAAAGCGGGGCAATAAGCCCCGCTCTGGCAATTCTCAATCTGACTTACTGGACTTTCAGCGTATTGATAATAGCTTCAGCGTCGGTTTGCGCCTGCTGCTGGTTATCGGCTGGCAGAGAGATTTGAATGGTCAGCAGATGGTCGTCTACTTTGCCCAAAATGATGGAAGAGTAGGCTTGCTGACCTGCTGAAGAGATGATGCTGTCGTACTGCTGCAACGTCTGCCCGTTGACCTGAATCGACTTATTGGTCACCACTTGCAGGTTGGTATCACGCGCGCGCTGCTGGTCTTGCAGGCGAGTTGCCAGCACTTCCAGCGACTCAGTGGTGTTGTCGCCAAGAATAACAATCACCGCTTTCTGGCCAGTTTTGTCAGCGTAAACGTGCATATTGTTGGCCTGACTGCCGAGCTTGCCGCTCTGGTCACTCATTCCCTGTGGCAGGGAGAAGGTCACTTTGCCGTCGAGCAGGCTTACCGGCACCGCCGTGGTGCTGGCAGCCGCCGCAGGCGCGCCCTTGTCGGCAGCGGCTTTATCGCTGGTATTTCCATCGCAAGCCGCAAGACCTGCAATCAGCACCGCCATTCCTGCAAATTTCACTAAGTTACGCATAAGGCATCCTTTGATTTTAACGCGCCATAGATTCTTGATTTAACTATATGTATGGCAACCCATTCCCTTGATAAATGCAAGTCAGATTATGCCTTGATTTGTGTCGCTTGCGATTAGTGTGAACTCAGTGGAAATCGCGCGTCATGGCCGCTCTGCGACAGGCGTTTGAGCAGCATATTGAGCAGCACGCCGTACATTGGCAAGAAGAACACCAGACAGATCAGCACTTTGAAGGCGTAATCCACCATCGCGATCTCCACCCAGTGGTCGGCCATAAAAGCATTGCTGCTTTTGTAGAAGGCGATAAAGAAGAACGACAGGGTGTCGCTGATGTTGCCCAAGAACATGGCGGCGGCGGGCGCAATCCACCAGCGGCGCATCTGGCGCAGACGGTTGAAGACGTGCACGTCGAGGATCTGCCCCAGCACGTAAGCCATAAAGCTGGCGGTGGCGATACGGGCAACCATGATGTTGACGCTGCTCAAGGCTTCAAACCCTTGCCACTGTGCTTCAAAGAACAGGGCGGAAATCACGTAGGAGATCACCAGCGCGGGCATCATGACCGACAAAATAATGCGACGAGCCAGCGGCGCGCCAAAAATACGCACGGTCAGGTCGGTTGCCAGAAAGATGAACGGGAAGGTGAAAGCACCCCAAGTGGTGTGCAGGCCGAAAGCGGAAACCGGCAGCTGTACCAGATAGTTACTGGAAGTGATGATGGCGATATGGAATAAAGATAGCCATATCAACGCATTAAAGCGCTGTTGCTCTGTGAACGAATACATAGATTGTGGCCTTTTTATACCCTGCATCTGCTCGCTGACGCCTTTGGCGGCAACGCATGATGTCGAGTGTTGTTGATTGGGGTGAGGGAACCCAATGTTTTTCGGTTATAGGTGCGCGACTGTTTTGTGAATTCACTCTGTCAATGAACTCATAATAAAGCGCGCGGCGCGCATGTTAACTGTTTAGGCAGCTAATGCAATGGTTAATTTTAGCGCAATCGTTGGCGCAGGTTGCTCCTGAAAATCTGCGGCGTATACTCGTCATCCTTCAAAGCGCGGCGGCGTTGGCCGTGCCCAAGACGTGAGACAGACCATGAATGATCCCTTTTTGAATCCTGACCACCAGTTAGATGCGTTAGGTTTGCGCTGCCCCGAGCCCGTGATGATGGTGCGTAAAACGGTGCGTGGCATGAAAGACGGCGAAACCCTGCTGGTGATCGCGGATGACCCCGCGACCACCCGCGACATTCCGGGTTTCTGCCGTTTTATGGAACATACTTTGCTAGCGGCCGACACCGAACAACTGCCGTACCGCTATTTGCTGGCGAAAGGGCTTCTCCTGCCGGAGTAACTGCTTACTGTTTCTGCTTGCGCAGTAGGCGCAACGCGTTGGCGGTGACCAGCGCGGTTGCCCCAGAGTCAGCCAGCACCGCCAGCCACAGTCCGGTTAACCCCATCAGTGTCGTCACTAGGAAAATCGCCTTCAGCCCAAGTGCAATGGTGATGTTCTGGCGAATATTGGCGCGGGTGGCGCGCGACAGCTTAATCATCTCCGCCAGACCACTCAGGCGATTGTGGGTTAGCGCGGCATCTGCCGTTTCCAGCGCCACGTCGGTCCCGCTGCCCATCGCAATACCAATCCGCGCCGCCTTCATGGCCGGTGCGTCATTGATACCATCCCCCACCATTGCTGTCGGGTACTTGGCGTTCAGCGCGGTCACCGCGTCGACTTTATCGGCTGGCAGCAGCCCGGCGCGATAATCAATGCCCAGTCGAACGGCAATGGTTTTGGCGGCACGCGGGTTATCGCCGGTCAGCATGACGGCAGAGACTCCCAGCGCTTTCAGCTCGGCCAGCGCGCTCACGGCGTCGTCGCGCAGCTTGTCCTGCATGGCGATCAGGCCGATAGCCTTACCCTCTTGCAGCACGGCAACCACGGTTTTGCCCGCTGATTCCCATTCGGCGATTTGGCGCAGGCGCTCTTCGGTGACGTTTTCACTCGCCAGATGCTTCGGCGCTAAAACCTGAACCTTCTTGCCGGAAACGACCCCTTCGACACCAGATCCCGCCAAGGCGCGACGGTCTTGCGCGTTGAGCGTCAGGGAGTTCTCCTCAGCCGCGCGGTTGATAATGGCCAGTGCCAGCGGGTGATGCGAACCCGCTTCCACTGCTGCCGCCAGACTCAGCATCTCGTTATCGCTCACGCCGTCGAACGTCTGAACGTCGGTGACTTCTGGCTTACCTTCGGTCAGGGTGCCGGTTTTATCCAGCGCCACGGCTTGAATCACGGCTAACTGCTCCAGCGCCGCGCCGCCTTTAATCAGCGCGCCCTGTCGAGTGGCCGCCGCCAACCCGGAGGTAATGGCCGCCGGAGTGGAGATCACCAGCGCGCACGGGCAACCAATCAATAGCAGCGTCAGGCCGCGATAAATCCAGGTTTCCCACGGCAGACCCATCGCCAGCGGCGGGATCAAAATCACCAGCAGCGACATCAGCATGATGGCTGGCGTGTAGTAACGGCTGAAGGTGTCGAGGAAGCGTTCAATGGGCGCGCGGCGCTCGTCGGCTTCTTCAATCAGTTGCAGAATACGGTCAATGGCGCTGGCACCCGGCGCTGACGCCACGCTCAGCCTTGCTACGCGGTCGACGCACAGGCTACCGGCGGGGATTTTCTCGCCGGGCTGGCGTTCGACCGGAACGGACTCGCCGGTCAGGGCGCTTTCATCAAAGCTGGCCGCGCTGTCGAGCAGCAGGGCGTCGGTCGGCAAGCGCCCACCTGCGGCAACTTCAATCACATCGCCGGGGCGCAGTTCGCTTACCGGAACGCTGACGGGCGTGCCTGCGACCACTTTCATCGCGCTATCGGGGATCAGCGCCATCAGCGATTTCACACCGCTGCGCGCGCGATTCGCGGCAAATCCTTCCAGCCGCTCGCCAATCATAAACAGCAGCAGCACCATCGCGGCTTCGGCCGTCGCGCCGATAAACAACGCGCCGAGCGCGGCGACGCTCATCAGGGTTTCAATGGTAAAAGGCGAGCCGGAGCGCGTGGAGCGAATCGCCTGACGCAGCACTGGCCACAGTCCGACCAGCGTAGTGGCGACGAAGGCTATCTCTCCCAGACGCGGACTGGCTTTGCTCAAGGCCCAGCTCACTGCCATCAGGACGACCAGCACCAGCAGTGGCGCATACTCTTTTAAGAAAGAGGGGGTTTTCTCCGGGGCGGCTTGGGCCGACGCAGACTGTGAATTCAGGGATTGCAGGGTAAAACCGGCATCCGTCACGGCTTGTTGGACTTGCGGGGAGATGTCCGTGGTGGCGTTCACCAGCAGTTTTTCGGTAGAGAATTGAACCTTAACGCTATTCACGCCGGTTATCTTATTCACTGCGGTTTCAATGGTGCGGGCGCAGGCAGGGCAGTCCATGCCGGACACTTTCCAGCTTAATTGCTGGCCTAGCCCGCTGGGATCGCTCTCTTCGTCGGCCGTTCCGCCGCCGTCGTCTGTAGAAGTTGGTGAGTGCTCACTGGGTTGTGTTGCACAGCTTTCTGATGCGCAGCAAGCCGAGGCCGCGAGCGGCGCTTTATCGCTACAGCAGTTCGCCGGGTGCGGCTCGCTGTGGGCTTTTTCACTGATTTTATTAATGCGCAGCATGGTTGTTGGCTTGCCGCATTTGTCAGACGCGCAGCCGCAACGGCTGGTGGCGTGTTTTTGTGGTTGTAACATACTGCCTCCTGTCGAAACAGAGTGGGATTGCCGACAGTCTAATCCTTGGAGTCAACTCCAAGGTCAAGAAGAAAAAGCGTAGGAAGTTACAGGGCAGGAAGTTACAGGAGAAGTGAAAAGGCGGAGCCAAGCGGCCCCGCGCAGAGGATTAGAGGTAGAGCGAGCGAACAATCAGGAAGTGACCGCCGAAATAGCAGGCTGCGACCAGCGCGTCCGCCGCTTTGAACTTGAAGCGATAGCGGCTCACCAGCCAGAACACGTTGCCGAGTAACAGCAGCATGGTGCCGCACAGCAGTGAGAAAGCCAGATCGGTGCTGCGCGCGAAATACTGCTCGCCCGCCAGCCACACCATTAACAGCGTCATGGCGATGTAGGTCGACACCGCCCAGCGCAGCTCCGCCAGCCGCGACCAGATAACCGCCAGCAGCACCACGCCAATCACAATCAGCGCCAACGGCAGCGGCCAGAAGAAGGTCAGCGTCATCTGGCTAGCAAAGCTCAGGGTATAGAGCAGATGCGACAGGAAGAAGGCGCCGATGGCGTAGAGGAATCGCTCCTCTGGCAGCAGCAACAGGCCGTCTGCCACCAGCGTGGCCGCCAGACCCAGTAAGATCAGATAGCTATAAACATTCAGCTCCGGCGCTTGCCAGGCTAAAAGCAGCAGCAGTAATAAGGTGACGGGTTTGAACAGCCAGCGCTGCCAGCGCGGACCACGATAGCTGGCATCAACGTATAACCAGCCAGAGAAAAATACGGCAAGAAATGGCCAACTCATTGTTTATCCTTTTTTTAAATAAAACTCAGGCTAACATCTGCCTGTCAGGAAACCGTCCTGTGTTGATTTCAGTGTAGGAGACAGCGCGCCTCGCCGACAATCAGAATCCACCGCGCATTAGTGCAATTGCCCTACATTTGCCGCTAAAGTGACGGAACAAAACTGTTCCCATCATCAGAGAAGAAACCTGAACCATGAGCAAACCGCCGATGATTTTCCTGCTGGTTTTGGTGGTGATTGCCTTTTTCGCCACCCGCCAATACCTGCACCAGCGCCGTGAAAATGCGGATAACGATGCGGCTCCGCTGAAAGAAATTGCCGTGGAAGTGACGGCTAAACGGGACTATCTCTCCCCTAATCGTCGTTCGCGCCAGAGGGAGGAGATCCCGGTGGAAGACCGCAACTATGAAGCCTACTTCAAGCCTCTGGCCGGTGGCAGTGAGATAAAGTTAAAAATCGAAATGAAAGATTACGACGGCTTGGCGAAGGGCCAGAAGGGAGTCTTGCAGGTGAAAGGGACAAGGTTTATCGCTTTCGCGGCAGATGATGGCACACAAAAGCGATAACCTGTTGAAATGATTACTTCTTCGGCGGCAGCGGTGGCTGCTTTTTCTGCCATGCCAGCAGCTCGAACACGCCAAACAGGAAGATGCGCAGCTGGAGCCAGCCACCAATCTTGTTCTGATCTTTACCTTGGGTGGCTTTCAGCAGCATGATTTGCAGGCCGTGCATGAAGAACATGAACACCATGGCGACGTCGAGGAAATACTTCATCGGTTTTGGAAACGGATGAATGATATTCATCAGCAAAAATGCCCAGATGCACAGCATCAACAAGCGACCCACGTTAATTAACATATTACTGCTCCTGTTCAGAATCTTCTTCGCCAGCGTTCGGCGTAATATCTCGATGGTACAAACGGTAAGCCACTTGCCCGGCGACTTTTTCACGATGCAGACGCCAGCCCGCAGGCACTGGGATTGCACCGTGCTCGACTTCCGCTTCGACATAAATCCAGGCTTCATCAGCCAGCCAGCCCTGCTGTTCCAGCAAGGTCAACGTTTCTAGCAAAATGCCTTTGCGGAAAGGCGGGTCGATAAACACGATATCAAAGGGCGTGCCGCTCCTAGCCAGCCAATTCAACGCGTTGGTGTTCACCACCGTGGCGTCTTTGGCATTGAGCACTGCCAAGTTCTTCTCCAATTGCTGAGCAACCGGGCGTTCGAACTCCAGCAGGGTGGCGCTTCCTGCATAGCGGGAGAGGGCTTCGATACCCAGCGCGCCGCTGCCTGCGAAGCAGTCCAGACAGCGTGCTCCTTGAATCATCGGCGCCAGCCAGTTAAATAACGTTTCGCGCACGCGATCGGTAGTCGGACGCAGGCCGGGGCTGTTCGGCACCGGTAATTTGCGCCCGCGCCACTGGCCGCCAATCAGTCGAATTTGACCTGCGGCGGCGGTATTAGGTTTTTTCGCCATATTTCGCTTCAGTATTACGCCGTCAGTGCAGCGCGCTAGTAAATCAGTTGCCGCTATTCTACTGGTGTGCCGCCGTTGGGGAAACATTTAACATTCCTGATTGAATACTCTCCGTAAATCAATACGCGGGTGTGTAGGGGGCGGGTGGAAAGTGATAGACTGCAAGGTATTATCCTATTAACAATCCGTTCGCCCTGAATTAACGGCGAGGAGTGAAGTTGTAAAATGGCAAAAGATAAAAAACGCGGTTTTTTCTCCTGGTTCGGGCGTGGCCGTCAGGAAGAAGAGCAGCAAAAAACCGAAACGCAGGAACAAGAAGCTCACATTGAACAGCCGGAACCGGTTGTTGAATCCCCTTCCTCAGACAGCTTGCCGCATGAAGAACCTCTGCATGAAGACGTTCAGCAAGAAGAAGCTCAGCCAGCAGAAGCGCAATCGGTAGAAGCGCCCGGCGTTCCGGTCGAAGAGCATCCCGGCGAGTGGGACACCACCACCAGCGCCGAAGCTGCGGTGGAAATCGAACCTATCTATGAGCCAGTGCATGAACTCCCTGCCGAGCCGGTTCTTGATGAAGTGTCCGCAGAAGAAGCCGTTGCCAAAGATTTAGCCGCCGAAGAACTGGCAGAAGAGATTGTTGCCGTCACCGAGCAGGTTGCCGTCGAGCAGCATGCAGAGTTGGTGGAAGACGAATTCGTTGAATCTGCTGAAGAAATCGCCGCTGACCAGCATCAAGACGATATCGACACCATCGACGATGCCGTCGTTGCCAAAGAGCTGGCGGAAGAAGAGCCGCTGCCTGTCGCGCTGGAACCTATCATCACCCTGCCAGCCAGCGAAACCGAGCAAGATCGCCCGACCAAAGAGGGCTTCTTCGCCCGTCTTAAGCGCAGTCTGGTCAAAACTAAGCAAAATCTTGGCTCAGGCTTTATCAGCCTGTTCCGCGGCAAGAAGATCGATGACGATCTGTTCGAGGAGCTGGAAGAGCAGCTGATCGTCGCCGACGTGGGTGTCGAAACCACACGAAAAATCATCACTTCGCTGACCGAACACGCCAGCCGCAAGCAGTTGAAAGACGCGGACGCGCTGTACGGCAAGCTGAAGGAAGAAATGTCCGAAATTCTCGCCAAAGTTGATCAACCGCTGGATGTCAGTGGCAAAAGCCCGTATGTCATTCTGATGGTTGGCGTAAACGGCGTCGGCAAAACCACCACTATCGGTAAATTGGCGCGCCAGTTTGAAGCCGAAGGCAAATCGGTGATGCTGGCGGCGGGCGACACCTTCCGCGCGGCGGCAGTTGAACAGCTGCAAGTGTGGGGCCAGCGCAACAAGATCCCGGTGATTGCTCAGCACACTGGCGCAGATTCCGCCTCGGTGATTTTCGACGCCATTCAGGCCGCCAAGGCCCGTGGGATCGACGTTTTGATCGCCGACACCGCCGGGCGTTTGCAGAATAAATCGCACCTGATGGAAGAGCTGAAGAAGATTGTCCGCGTCATGAAAAAACTGGACGAAGACGCCCCTCATGAGGTTATGCTGACGCTCGATGCCAGCACCGGCCAGAATGCGGTAAGTCAGGCAAAATTATTCAATGAAGCCGTGGGTCTGACCGGTATTACTTTGACTAAACTGGACGGTACTGCCAAAGGCGGGGTTATCTTCGCTATCGCCGATCAGTTTGAAATTCCTATCCGATACATCGGGGTAGGTGAAGGCATCGAAGATTTACGGCCATTTAAGGCTGACGATTTTATTGAGGCACTTTTTGCCCGAGAGGATTAATACGGATGATTCGCTTTGAACAGGTCAGTAAAGCTTATCTAGGCGGGCGACAGGCGCTGCAAGGCGTCGATTTTCACATCCAGCAAGCTGAGATGGCTTTCCTGACAGGTCATTCCGGCGCGGGTAAAAGTACCCTGCTGAAATTGATATGTGGGATTGAACGCCCGAGCGCCGGACACATTTTGTTTGGCGGCCACGACATTAGCCGCCTTAGAGCCAGCGAAGTGCCGTTTTTGCGTCGCCAGATTGGCATGATTTTTCAGGACCACCACCTGCTGATGGACCGCACGGTGTATGACAATGTGGCGATGCCGCTGATCATCGCCGGAGCCAGCAGTGAAGATATTCGCCGTCGCGTCTCTGCCGCTTTGGACAAAGTGGGGCTGCTCGACAAAGCGAAGAACTTCCCGATCCAACTCTCCGGTGGTGAACAGCAGCGCGTCGGCATTGCCCGCGCCGTGGTAAATAAACCTGCGGTATTACTGGCCGATGAACCGACCGGTAACCTCGACGATGCGCTGTCTGAAGGCATTTTGCGTTTGTTTGAAGAATTCAACCGTGTAGGCGTGACCGTTTTAATGGCAACTCATGATATGGCACTGATTGCCCGTCGTAACTACCGTACTCTGACCCTGAGTCAGGGGCGTATGGCGGGAGGCACGCATTATGGCCAATAGCCCTAATCCGACCAAAACAGCCAAAAGCGCACGCGCCGCGAAAAGCAAAGCCCTACAGGGCGGCTGGCGCGAGCAGTGGCGCTATGCGTGGATGAACGCCTTGGCCGATATGATGCGCCAGCCGCTGGCAACACTGCTGACTATCATGGTGATCGCGATTTCCCTGACGCTGCCGAGCGTCTGCTACTTAGTATGGAAGAACGTCAGTACCGCCGCCGAGCAGTGGTACCCGACGCCGCAACTGACGGTTTACCTCGACAAAGCGCTGGATGACAACGCGGCCGAGAATGTCATTAAGGCATTGAAAGCTGAGGCGGGCGTCGACAAGGTCAACTACTTGTCACGCGATGAAGCCATGGGCGAGTTCCGCAACTGGTCTGGCTTTGGCGGCGCGATGGACATGCTGGAGCAGAATCCACTGCCTGCCGTGGCGATCATCACGCCGAAGATGAACTTCCAAGACTCCAACACGCTCAACACCTTACGCGACCGCGTGGCGGCCGTGCAGGGCGTTGATGAAGTGCGAATGGATGACAGCTGGTTTGCAAGGCTGGCAGCCCTCACCGGCCTTGTCGGGCAGGTGGCGGCGATGATTGGCGTGCTGATGATTGTTGCGGTGTTCTTGGTTATCGGCAATAGCGTGCGGTTAAGCATCTTCAGCCGCCGCGACACCATCAACGTGATGAAGCTTATCGGCGCGACCGACGGCTTTATCCTGCGGCCTTTCCTTAACGGCGGCGCGATGCTTGGCTTCTGCGGTGCCTTGCTGTCACTGATCCTTTCCGAAGCCTTGGTCTTGCGCTTAGAAAGCGTGGTGACGCAGGTGGCGAAAGTGTTCGGCACCACCTTTGACCTGCACGGCCTCGCGTGGGATGAAAGCCTGCTGTTACTGCTGATTTCCGCGATGATTGGCTGGATCGCCGCGTGGCTGGCGACCGTACAACATTTACGGCGATTTACACCACAATAGTGATTTTTTGATATACTCTTCTCCTGCTGCAAAGGATCCTGTGCAGGGGAAGAGCTGATTTAGCGTTCCAACATCTTGTCTTACATCTCTTCCTCCCCTGAAAGCACGAATTCCCTATCCGGTAGCCGGTTCGTCACATAAAGTCGCTAAGCTGCAATTGCGCAGATTAGGAACTTTACGTGCAATTCGCGGTCTTAGAGTGTGGTAAAAATTTACCCGCTGGTGGTGAATTGACGCACTGACTCTCGCCAGGCTTGCAGCAAAGATGAGTGAGAAAAGAAGTATTCAGAAAAGCAGTAAATATGAAGGGCTCTGCGTTGTTTTTGTTAGTACGCCGTTAGGGCAATGCGGTATTCACTCCGCAGCAACGCATTATAAAACCTGCATAACGTCATACATGAGAGGCTTTGAATGACAAAAGAAATGCAAACTTTAGCATTAGTTCCCCAAGGTAGTCTGGAAGCCTATATTCGGGCCGCCAACACTTATCCTATGCTCACCGCAGAGGAAGAACGGGCGCTGGCTGAACGGCTGCATTACGATGGTGATCTGGAAGCAGCGAAACATCTGATCCTGTCTCACCTGCGCTTTGTTGCTCACATCGCCCGTAACTATTCAGGCTACGGTCTGCCACAGGCTGACCTTATCCAAGAAGGTAACATCGGCCTGATGAAAGCGGTTCGCCGCTTCAACCCAGAAGTGGGCGTGCGTCTGGTCTCCTTCGCGGTGCACTGGATCAAAGCAGAGATTCACGAATACGTGCTGCGTAACTGGCGTATCGTGAAAGTCGCTACCACTAAGGCGCAGCGCAAGTTGTTCTTCAACCTGCGTAAAAACAAACAGCGTCTGGGCTGGTTCAGCCATGACGAAGTGGAGCACGTTGCTCGCGAGCTGGGTGTGACCAGCAAAGACGTTCTGGAAATGGAATCACGCATGGCCGCACAGGACATGACGTTTGACCCGACTCCTGACGATGAACCACGCGACGGTGCCGCGATGGCTCCGATGCTTTACCTGCAAGATAAGAGTTCAGACTTCGCAGAAAGCATTGAGGAAGATAACTGGGATCGCGACGCAACCGACAAACTGACCTATGCAATGGAAGGTTTGGACGAGCGCAGCCAGGACATCATCCGCGCTCGCTGGTTAGATGACGACAACAAAACCACCTTGCAGGAGCTGGCCGACAAGTACGGCGTTTCCGCAGAGCGTGTTCGTCAGCTTGAGAAGAACGCGATGAAGAAACTGCGTCTGGCAATTGAAGCCTAAGCAGCACTTCAGCAGCTGGACTCCAGCAAATAAAGAAAAAGCGACCTGCGGGTCGCTTTTTTTATGCCTAAATTTCAGCTTTCAAGCCGCTTAGCGATTGCGTTCCCAGCCATCGGCGGTTTTATGGAATTTGCAGGCCAGCATAAAGGCATCAAGCACCGGCTCGGCGGCAGCTTTCATCGTCCAGTGGCTGATTTCTGGCATCTGCGCCAGCGTATCCTCTACCAGATATAAGCCCACGCCCCGGCGACGCGTCACTTCGCGCACCAGTAAGTCCTGCATTTCGGCACTTTCACCCTCCAGACTGACTTTAACCGCCGCCAGCAGACGCTCATTAAATTTTGCAGCGAACAGGGCGCGGTTGCCGCTGAGCCAGCTCTGCCACTCGGCTGGGGATTGCTCCGGCCAGATTTTTTCCAGATCTAACACGTCTTGTGGACTAAGCGAATCGAGTTTTTGAATGGTTAATTTCATGAGGCAAACAGGCAAATAAACAGGCGCACATTATAGCGGATTGCCCGCCAGCGGGGCGCGTAACTTTTTTTGTACAGTAACAGAGCAAAAACTTTTTCGGCGATCCAACTATAAGCGATAAATGTTGGCTTTAATCAATAAAGGCAGCGTTAACCGCTGTCGCTGAGTTGCATTGCCGCATTTACACCCAAATAAAATTCTGTTTACACCTCTTGTTTCTGACTGTGACATTTGATTTGCAGCAGAATATTCCTGTTTAATGGCATGAAAAATAAAGTCTTATTTAAAAATAAGACCCTATAAGCCGCTAACATATTATAACTTATAATAAATTTCTAAAGTGACGATATTTTAAGCAGGCGAGAAGTGCCAAAACAACACAACAAACACACATCACAAATCATTAGATGGGGTAGCAGGATGAATATGAAATCAGGAAAAGTATTGCTGGCTGGCTGTATCGCACTGGCAATGAGCCAAGCCGCCGTGGCGAAAGACATCAAAGTCGCCATCGTTGGCGCCATGTCAGGCCCGGTAGCGCAATACGGCGACATGGAGTTCACCGGCGCAAAACAAGCTATCGCTGATATCAATGCTAAAGGTGGCATCAAGGGTGACAAACTGGTTGGCGTGGAATATGACGACGCCTGTGACCCGAAACAAGCCGTGGCCGTGGCCAACAAAGTGATTAACGACGGTATCCGCTACGTTATCGGTCACCTCTGCTCTTCTTCTACTCAGCCTGCTTCTGACATCTATGAAGATGAAGGCGTGCTGATGATCACCCCGGCGGCAACCAACGCTGACCTGACTACCCGTGGCTACAAGCTGATTATGCGCACCACCGGTCTGGACTCCGACCAGGGTCCAACGGCGGCGAAATACATCCTCAATACTATCAAGCCGCAGCGCATTGCCGTGGTTCATGACAAGCAGCAGTACGGCGAAGGTCTGGCGCGCTCTGTGCAAGATAGCCTGAAGAAAAATGGCGGCAACGTCGTGCTGTTCGAAGGTATCACCGCAGGCGACAAAGACTTCTCCACGCTGGTGGCGCGTCTGAAGAAAGAGAACGTCGATTTCGTTTATTTCGGCGGCTACTACCCGGAAATGGGCCAGATCCTGCGCCAGTCAAAACAAGCGGGCCTGAATGCTAAATTCATGGGCCCGGAAGGCGTGGGTAACTCCTCTCTGTCGAACATCGCCGGTGACGCTTCTGAAGGCATGCTGGTGACGCTGCCAAAACGCTATGACCAAGTTCCCGCTAACCAGCCAATCGTTGATGCGCTGAAAGCCAAGAAACTGGACCCAACTGGCCCATTCGTCTGGACTACTTACGCCGCTCTGCAAGCTCTGACTACCGGTATGGAACGCAGCGGAAGTATGGAACCAGCTGACATCGCCAAAAACCTGAAATCTCAATCTGTGGATACCGTGATGGGCCCGCTGAGCTGGGATGAGAAGGGCGACCTGAAAGGCTTCGAGTTCGGCGTATTCGAATGGCACAAAGACGGCACTTCTACCCCAATTAAATAATAACCGCAGCAAAGTGGTTCTTCGCTCCCTCCCCCTCGCCGGGGAGGGAGTTGCACCAGTCATCAAACCCTTGAAGTAAAAGGATAGGGTATGTCAGAGCAGTTCCTATATTTCATTCAGCAGATGTTCAACGGCGTGACGTTGGGCAGCACCTATGCGCTGATCGCCATTGGCTACACCATGGTTTACGGCATTATCGGCATGATCAACTTCGCCCACGGCGAGGTGTATATGATCGGCAGCTATGTCTCCTTTATTGTCATCGCCGCGTTAATGATGATGGGGATCGATGCCAGCTGGTTGCTGATCGGCGCCGGATTCATCGCTGCGATTGTGATCTCCAGTGCCTACGGCTGGAGTATTGAGCGCGTGGCCTATAAGCCAGTGCGAAATTCTAAACGCCTGATTGCGCTGATCTCCGCCATCGGGATGTCGATATTCCTGCAAAACTACGTCAGCCTGACCCAAGGTTCGCGCGACCTCGCGCTGCCAAGCTTGGTCACCGGCCAGTGGACGCTCGGCGTCGCCAACGGCTTTGCCGCGACTATCAGCACCATGCAGCTCATCATCTGGATTGTGACTTTTGTCGCCATGCTAGCCCTGACGCTGTTTATCCGCTATTCCCGCATGGGCCGCGCCTGTCGCGCCTGCGCCGAAGATTTGAAAATGGCCAGCCTGCTGGGTATTAGCACTGACCGCGTGATCTCCCTGACCTTTGTTATCGGCGCATTGATGGCGGCGGTGGCGGGGGTTCTGCTGGGGCAATTCTACGGCGTGATTAACCCGTACATTGGCTTTATGGCGGGGATGAAAGCCTTTACTGCTGCGGTCCTCGGCGGCATTGGTAGCATTCCGGGCGCGATGATTGGCGGCCTGATTTTAGGCGTGGCCGAAGCCCTGACCTCGGCCTATCTCAGCACCGAATACAAGGACGTGGTGTCGTTTGCCCTGCTGATCGTGGTGTTGCTGGTGCTGCCAACGGGCATCTTGGGTCGCCCGGAGGTTGAGAAAGTATGAAGCATCTCAACCTGTTTAACGCGCTGCTCTCCGCCTTCGTTTTACTGGTTTTAGCCTCCTTTATCATGGGGCTGCAACTGAGCCTTGATGGCACCAAGCTGGTGGTGAACGGCGCAGGAGAAGTGCGCTGGACGTGGATTGCCATCGGCTGCGCCGTGGTGTTCGTCTTCCAACTGTTCCGCCCGCTGATGAGCAGCGGCCTGAAGAAAATCTCTGGTCCAAGCTTCGTCTTGCCGAGCTTTGATGGTTCAACGCCGAAGCAGAAACTGCTGGCGCTGGTACTGATTATTGCCGCCATCGCGTGGCCTTTTATTGTCTCGCGCGGCACGGTGGACATCGCCACTCTGACCCTCATCTACATCATGCTTGGCCTCGGCCTGAACGTGGTGGTTGGGCTGTCCGGCCTGCTGGTACTGGGCTACGGCGGTTTTTACGCCATTGGTGCCTACACCTACGCGCTGCTCAACCACTATTACGGCATCGGTTTTTGGGAAGCGCTGCCGCTGGCCGGTCTGGTTTCCGCCGCCTTTGGTTTCTTGCTCGGTTTCCCGGTGCTTAGGCTGCGCGGCGACTATCTGGCGATCGTCACCCTCGGCTTTGGGGAGATTGTCCGCATCCTGCTGCTGAACAACACCTCCATTACCGGCGGGCCGAACGGCATTAGCCAAATTCCAAAACCGACGCTGTTTGGGCTGGAGTTTAGCCGCACCGCGCGCGACGGAGGCTGGGACACCTTCAGCAACTTCTTCGGCGTGGCCTATGACCCGAGCGACCGCATCATCTTCTTATATATGGTGGCGCTGCTGTTGGTGGTCCTGACTTTGTTTGTCATTAATCGCCTGCTGCGCATGCCGCTGGGCCGCGCGTGGGAAGCTCTGCGCGAAGATGAAATCGCCTGCCGCTCTCTGGGCCTTAACCCGACGCGCATCAAGCTCACCGCCTTTACTATCAGCGCCGCGTTTGCCGGTTTCGCCGGAACGCTGTTCGCCGCGCGTCAGGGCTTCGTCAGCCCGGAATCCTTCACCTTCGTCGAGTCGGCCTTCGTGCTGGCTATCGTGGTGTTGGGCGGCATGGGCTCGCAGTTTGCGGTGATTCTGGCGGCTATCCTGCTGGTGGTGTCGCGCGAACTGATGCGTGATTTGAACGAATACAGCATGTTGCTGCTCGGTGCATTGATGGTTCTGATGATGATCTGGCGTCCACAGGGCCTGTTGCCGATGAAACGCCCGCAATTGAAATTGAAGTTGTCGAAAAGACAAATCGCCGACAAAGGAGAGCAAGCATGAGTAAGCAACCTCTCTTGTCAGTTGAAGGGTTGATGATGCGTTTTGGCGGCCTGCTGGCGGTGAACAACGTGGCGTTAAACCTCAATCAGGGCGAAATCGTCTCGCTGATTGGCCCGAACGGTGCCGGTAAAACCACGGTGTTTAACTGCCTGACCGGTTTTTATAAGCCAAGCGGCGGCACCATCAAGCTGCGCGACCAGCATCTTGAAGGTTTGCCGGGCCAGAAGATTGCCCGCATGGGCGTGGTGCGGACTTTCCAGCACGTGCGCCTGTTCCGCGAAATGACCGTGATTGAAAACTTGCTGGTGGCACAGCATCAGCATCTTAAGAGCGGCATGTTGGCTGGCCTGTTTAAAACGCCGGGCTTTCGTAAAGCCGAGGCCGAAGCATTGGACCGCGCCGCCGACTGGCTGGAGCGCGTCGGTTTGCTCGAACTGGCTAACCGCCAGGCGGGGAATCTGGCCTATGGTCAGCAGCGCCGACTGGAAATCGTCCGTTGCATGGTGACGCGCCCGGAGATCCTAATGCTCGACGAACCCGCCGCTGGGCTTAACCCGCGCGAAACGGAAGAGCTAAACCAGCTGATCGCCGAGCTGCGTAACCAGCACAAGGTGTCAGTTTTGTTAATTGAACATGACATGAAGTTGGTGATGGGGATTTCAGACCGCATTTACGTGGTGAATCAGGGAACGCCGCTGGCACAGGGTACTCCGGCAGAAATTCGTAATAACCCAGACGTCATTCGTGCGTACTTGGGCGAAGGGTAAGGGGCAGAACGCGATGTTGTCATTTAATCAGGTATCCGCCCATTACGGCAAAATTCAGGCGCTGCATGAAGTCAGCCTGCACATTAATAAAGGTGAGATTGTTACCCTTATCGGTGCCAACGGCGCGGGGAAAACCACGCTGCTGGGTAGCCTGTGCGGCGAGCCGCGAGCCAGCCACGGCTCCATTGTTTTTGAAGGTCAGGACATCACCCAGTGGCCGACCGCCAAAATCATGCGTGGCGATATCGCCATCGTGCCGGAAGGGCGTCGGGTGTTTTCGCGCATGACGGTGGAAGAAAATCTGGCGATGGGCGGCTTCTTCGCTACCCGCGAGCAGTATCAGCAGCGCCTCCAGCGCGTGTTCGAGCTGTTCCCGCGTTTGAAAGAGCGTCGCGCTCAGCGTTCCGGCACCATGTCCGGCGGTGAGCAGCAGATGCTGGCGATTGGTCGTGCGCTGATGAGCCAGCCGCGCCTGCTGCTGCTCGACGAACCTTCGCTCGGTTTAGCGCCGATCATCATTCAGCAGATTTTCGACACCATCCAACAGCTGCGCGAGGAGGGAATGACTATCTTCCTGGTCGAGCAAAACGCCAATCAGGCCTTGAAGCTGGCGGACCGTGGCTATGTGCTGGAAAACGGCCACGTGGTGCTGGAGGACAGTGGCGCAGCTCTGTTAGCCAACGAAGCGGTACGCTCTGCCTATCTCGGCGCCTAGCTTACCCTGCATCCTTCACGCTGCCTCTGCGTTGGCTGCCTTCATTCACCCCAGTCACTTACCTGTGTAAGCTCCTGGGGATTCATTCAGTTGCCGCCTGGATGCAACGCAAATGATTTTGAGTAAGTAGTAGAAGGCTTAAATCTTAAGGACATCTTCGGATGTCCTTTTTACTTTTATTTTTTTCCCTTCCGTAATGCTGCTGTCACCTGCCTGTAACCAAAGCATTATTTTTCTGTCATTTATGCATGTCATGTTAGCTCCCGAATAAGAAGATCCTTACGACACCGTCACTACACAGCCCTCTTCAGGAGACAAGCATGCTTAAGCACGCTGTTACAAAAACGACACTTTGCATTGCACTGGCATTCGCGTTCAGCACCCAGGCGATGGCGGTAACGGAAATACCTTTCTGGCATTCAATGGACGGCGAGTTGGGCAAAGAGGTTAACTCTCTGGCCGACCGTTTTAACCAGGCTCATCCAGACGTCAAAATCGTGCCAGTTTACAAAGGCAAGTATGACGAAAGTCTGGCAGCAGGCATCGCGGCTTACCGTAGCGGCAAAGCCCCTGCGATTCTGCAAGTTTATGAAGTAGGTACGGCGACCATGATGGCGAGTAAAGCTATCAAGCCGGTCTACGAAGTCTTTTCCGACGCGGGCATCAAAGAAGACGTTTCCCAGTTCGTTCCGACTGTCTCGGGTTATTACTCGGATTCTAAAGGGCGCCTGCTGTCACAGCCTTTCAACAGCTCCACGCCGGTGCTGTACTACAACAAAGACGCCTTTAAGAAGGCTGGCCTGAACCCTGACCAACCGCCAAAAACGTGGCAGGACATGGCGGCTTACACCGAGAAGCTGCGTCAGTCAGGCGTGAAGTGTGGTTACGCCAGCGGCTGGCAGGGTTGGATTCAGATTGAGAACTTCAGCGCATGGCATGCTCTGCCAATCGCCACCAAAAACAACGGTTTCGATGGCACTGACGCGGTTCTGGAATTCAACAAACCGTTGCAGGTCAAGCACATCCAGATGCTGGAAGACATGAACAAGAAAGGTGATTTCACCTACTTGGGTCGTAAAGACGAGTCCACCGCCAAGTTCTACAACGGTGACTGCGCGATGACCACCGCGTCTTCAGGTTCACTGGCTGACATCCGTCAGTACGCTAAATTCAACTACGGCGTGGGCATGATGCCTTACGACGCAGACGTGAAAGAAGCGCCACAGAACGCCATCATCGGCGGTGCAAGCCTGTGGGTGATGAACGGTAAAGATAAAGAAACCTACAAAGGTGTTGCGGAGTTCCTGCAATTCCTGACGACTCCGGCTATCGCCGCTGAATGGCACCAGAAAACCGGTTACCTGCCAGTGACGACCGCGGCTTATGAGCTGACGAAGCAACAAGGCTTCTACGAGAAGAACCCAGGTTCTGACGTAGCGACTCGCCAGATGCTGAACAAGCCACCATTACCGTTCACTAAAGGTCTGCGTCTGGGCAACATGCCACAGATTCGTACCATCGTAGACGAAGAGTTGGAAAGCGTGTGGAGCGGCAAGAAGACGGCTCAGCAGGCTCTGGATTCAGCTGTAGAGCGCGGTAATCTGTTATTGCGTCGCTTTGAGGCTTCCACTAAGTAACTATCGGCTACTGCGCTTCGCCAGTCTGGGATTGGGCAGTGCTCGAAATCCTCATGGACTCAATGTCCACTGCGGTTTCTGCGCGCTGTCCGCACCCAGTCTGGCTTTGCTCGCTACGCCTCGTACCGAGTTGCCTTTCTTCGATTCTATCTCTTGTCTTTTCGCTTTAACGAGTAACCCACTATGAGTTCACATCGCCCCGGTTTTGGTTGTAGCTGGCTGCCTTACGCGCTGGTGTTGCCGCAACTGCTGATCACTGTGATTTTCTTTTTATGGCCTGCCGGTCAAGCCTTGTGGTATTCGGTGCAAACGCTGGATCCTTTCGGTTTATCGAGTGAGTTTGTCGGGCTGAGCAACTTCAAACAGTTGTTTCAGGACTCCTACTACCTCGACTCTTTCTACACCACGCTGAAATTCAGTTTCCTCGTGGCGTTTATCGGACTCGCTGTTTCGCTGTTTTTTGCCGCGCTGGTGGACCACGTGGTGCGCGCCAGCCGTATTTACCAGACGCTAATGATCCTGCCGTACGCCGTCGCGCCCGCCGTGGCAGCCGTGCTCTGGATGTTCCTGTTTAGCCCCGGCCTCGGCCTTATCACCCACTTCCTTGGGTCAATCGGCTATGACTGGAACCACGCACAGAACAGCGGACAGGCGATGTTCTTGGTGGTGTTGGCCTCGGTCTGGAAACAGGTCAGCTACAACTTCCTGTTCTTCCTCGCCGCGCTGCAATCTATTCCTAAATCTCTGGTTGAAGCCGCCGCCATTGACGGCGCGGGCCCGGTGCGCCGCTTCTTCAATCTGGTGCTGCCGCTGATTTCGCCGGTGAGCTTCTTCCTGCTGGTGGTTAACTTGGTTTACGCCTTCTTCGACACCTTCCCGGTGATTGATGCGGCGACCGCGGGTGGCCCGGTTCAGGCGACCACCACCTTGATTTATAAGGTTTACCGCGAAGGTTTCTCCGGTCTAGATCTCTCCAGTTCCGCCGCGCAGTCAGTGGTGTTGATGGTGCTGGTATGCGGCCTGACGTTTATTCAGTTCCGCTTTGTCGAGCGTAAGGTGCGTTACCAATGATTGAGAACCGTAGAGGGCTGGATATCTTCAGCCACACCATGCTTATCCTCGGCGTGCTGGTGATCCTGTTCCCGCTGTACGTGGCTTTTGTCGCGGCAACGCTGGATAACAAACAGATTTTTGAAGTGCCGATGTCGCTTATTCCGGGTTCACACCTGTGGGACAACATCCGCACTATCTGGACGCAGGGCGTGGGCGACGGCAGCCCGGCCTTTGGTCGCATGCTGGTGAACAGCTTTATCATGGCGATGGTCATCACCATCGGCAAAATTTCGGTGTCGATGCTGTCGGCTTACGCCATCGTCTACTTCCGTTTCCCGCTGCGTAACCTGTTCTTCTGGCTGATTTTCTTGACGCTAATGCTGCCAGTTGAAGTGCGTATCTTCCCAACCATTCAGGTGATTTCTAACCTGAACATGATGGACAGCTACACCGGCCTGACGCTGCCGCTGATGGCCTCGGCCACCGCCACCTTCCTGTTCCGCCAGTTCTTTATGACCTTGCCGGACGAACTGCTGGAAGCCGCGCGTATCGACGGCGCAAGCGCCATGCGCTTCTTCTGGGACATCGTCCTGCCGTTATCGAAAACCAATCTGGCGGCGCTGTTTGTTATCACCTTTATCTACGGCTGGAACCAGTATCTGTGGCCGATCCTCATCACCAGCGACGCCTCGATGGGCACGGCGGTGGCGGGGATTAAAAGCATGATCTCTTCCGGCGACGGTTCCACCCAGTGGAATCAGGTAATGGCAGCGATGATTTTGACTTTATTGCCCCCGCTTGCGGTGGTGCTCCTGATGCAGCGCTGGTTTGTGCGCGGTCTGGTAGACAGTGAGAAGTAATACGACATGGCAAATTTAAAACTACAGGCAGTCACCAAGTCCTACGACGGTAAAAATCAGATTATTAAAAGCATCGACCTGAACGTCGCCGATGGCGAATTCATCGTGATGGTCGGTCCGTCGGGCTGCGGGAAATCCACTCTGCTGCGCATGGTCGCGGGTTTAGAGCGCACCACCAGCGGCGATATTTACATTAATGATCAGCGTGTTACTGAGCTGGAGCCAAAAGATCGCGGCATCGCGATGGTGTTCCAGAACTACGCGCTCTACCCACACATGAGCGTGTACGACAACATGGCCTATGGCCTGAAAATTCGTGGCTTCGGCAAGGCGCAGATTCAAGCGCGAGTTGAAGAAGCGGCGCGTATTCTGGAACTCGGCCCGCTGCTCAAACGCAAGCCGCGCGAGCTCTCCGGCGGTCAGCGTCAGCGCGTCGCCATGGGCCGCGCCATCGTGCGTGAACCGGCGGTATTCCTGTTCGACGAACCGCTGTCGAACCTTGATGCCAAGCTGCGCGTGCAGATGCGTCTCGAGCTGCAACAGCTGCACCGCCGCCTGCGCACCACTAGCCTGTACGTGACTCACGATCAGGTTGAGGCGATGACGCTGGCCGAGCGGGTTATCGTGATGAACAAAGGCATTGCCGAGCAGATTGGCACGCCTTCAGAGGTCTATCGCCGCCCGGCGACGCTGTTTGTTGCCAGCTTCATTGGCTCTCCGGCCATGAACCTGCTGCCGGGCACGCTAGCCAGCAATGGCAGTTCTCTGGTGATGGAAGGCGGTTTCGAGCTGCCACTCAGCCAGCCGCGCCCGGAGTGGGGCGGACGAGAGTTGACGGTAGGCATTCGACCGGAGCATATTCAGCTGACTGACGACCCGCAGGCCGGTATTCCAATGAACCTCAATACCTTGGAACTGCTGGGCGCGGACAATCTGGCGCACGGCAAATGGGCCGGCGCGGGCGTGGTTGTGCGCCTGAATCACGAAGTTTGCCCCGAGCCGGGCACGCAGTTACGTTTGGTTTTGCCGACGAACGCGCTACACTTTTTCGATACCCACAGCGGTTCAAGAATGGAGTAAACATGACAGTTTGGCCTTATCCACGGATTGTGGCGCATCGGGGCGGCGGTTCTCTGGCCCCGGAAAACACCCTTGCCGCGATTGATGTCGGCGCGAAGTACGGCCACACCATGATTGAGTTCGACGCCAAGCTGGCGCAGGACGGTGAGATCTTCCTGTTGCACGACGACACTCTGAACCGCACCAGCAATGGCTGGGGCGTGGCGGGCGAGCTGAGCTGGGAAAAGCTGCACCAGTTGGATGCGGGCGGCTGGTATAGCGCGGCGTTCAAAGGCGAAAAACTGCCCTTGTTGGCAGAAGTGGCCGAGCGCTGCGCGCGCCACAACATGATGGCGAACATTGAGATTAAGCCAACCACCGGCACGGATACCGAGACGGGCAGCAAAGTGGCGCTGGCGGCCAAAGAGTTATGGCGCGACCATCCCGCGCCGCCGCTGCTCTCCTCTTTCGAGTTTGACGCCTTGCTGGCGGCCAAGCAGGCTGTTCCCGAGCTGCCGCGCGGTTTGCTGCTCGACGAATGGCGTGATGACTGGAAAACGCTGACGGACCAACTGGAGTGCGTTTCCCTGCATATCAACCATAAAGAGCTGACCGAAGCGCGTGTGAAAGCCTTGAAAGACGCCGGTTTGCACATTCTGGTCTACACCGTTAACTCGCCAGACCGCGCCCGCACCCTGCTGGCATGGGGCGTTGACTGCATCTGTACCGACAAGATTGACATTATTGGTCCAGACTTCGCGTAAGAATTAAGTCCGAAAACAGGGGGATATCTGCACTGCGGATATCCCCTTATTCATTTTATTGGCGGGCTTGAGACTGGGCTAGCGCGGCACGATAAGCGGTGATCGCATTCATGCAGGCGGGCACTCCGGCGTAGATTGCCATCTGAATCACGATCTCCAGCAGCTCCTCCTTAGTCACGCCAACATTCATCGCGCAGCGCATGTGCAGCTCCAGTTGAGGCTGGGCATGGCCGAGCGTGATAAGCGACGCCACGGTCAGCATTTCACGCGTTTTCAAATCAATGCCCGGCCGCCCGACCACCGCGCCAAAGGCGTAGTCAGTGATCAGGCGCGGCAGGTCGGCGTCCAGCTCGCCCAAACGCGCACTCACCGCGTCTGCCAAACCCGGCTCCAGTTTTTCCATAATCGTACGGCCATACTCGGTGAGCTCGTTACCTGATTTCATGCTGCTTCTCCTGATAAGTGGGAAATGTTGGATTGGTTTTCACCTCCCACCATACGCAGCATGATTTTTTAGAGAATTGTTAGTTTTGTAATATCAATTAGGTATCACCAAAGTCGAGACAAGTGCTAATTTGGGGGCATTGATTTGCAGTGAATAACAGCGGGAGCCACACGTGAATGATTTCAGCGTAAACCTGCCAACGATTAAGCAGTTACAGTGCTTTATCGCCGTGGCGCATGAATTGAATTTTCGCCGTGCCGCCGAGCAGATGAAGATGAGCCAGCCGCCGCTGACCCGGCAGATTCAGACCTTCGAAGCCCTTCTTGGTCAGCCGCTATTTATTCGCAATACCCATCAGGTGCAGCTAACCGAGGCCGGTAAGCAGCTGCAAAGACAGGCCAAGCCTTTGATTGAACAGCTTTCACGTTTGGTAAAAGAGCTTAAAGTCGAAAGTGAAAAGCTGAGAGTCGGCGTGACGCGCGCGCTGGATTTCACCCTCATCCCCTCGATTCATGCCCATCTGGCTACCCTGATGGATATCGACGAGGTGCTCTCATACCATCTCAATTCCCGCCAGCTGTTGAAAATGCTCGACAGCCAGAATCTGGACATTGTCTTTACGGGGGAAAAGTCCTCGGGGCATGACGATGAGTTCAACTTCTTCTGGCTGCACCGGGAGCCGCTGATGCTGGCTTTACCTGCTTCGCACCCTGCAGCACTTCAGGATCGCGTGTCGCTCAAAGATGTCGCCGACTTAGCCCTGTTTTGGTTTTCGCGCAGTGCAAATCCGAGTTTTTACGACAAATGCGAGCAGGTTTTTAACGCGCTGCCTTTTGCTTTGCAGTTCAAGCCGGAGTCCGAGGATTCGCTGCTCACGTTAGCCAACGTGGCGCGGGGAAATGGCATGGCGCTGATGCCGCAATCAATGTGTTTATCGACCAGAGAAGGCCTTTGTTATCGCAAGTTGGATGAGCAGACTTCAAGTCACTTGAATATTGATGTCTATTTAGCGACGCGCAAAAATGAGCGGCGGGAACATGTGCTGGAGGCGGTAAACGTATTCTTGCCAGAGAAAAAGGGATAATAAAAATAACAAAAGGCGCGGAAGCCGCGCCTTAATACTTTAGGATCAATGCTTGAGTAGGCGTGGTAACTGGTTATCCAATTCCAACAGGCAAGAGTCCATATATTTTTCGGTGGTTTTCTTCACCAGCGCATAACCATTTGCCTGCCAGTCAGCAAGGGTGGCTGTTTCTGGTTTTGGTGTACAATCGGCAATAACAAACGCGGTAAATAAACCGGCATCTTCAGGCATTTTATAGAATTTCACCGAGTAGCGTAATTCATAGTTTGAGTTATCAGCCCCTAAGTCCTGATACACCAACAGCCATTGAGAAGCACCAATTTCCAGATCCTTTTTATATTGGAAACCATTGCCATTCTTCTCCAACCAGGCTGCGATAATAGGCTTGGCTTTTGGCGTCAGATAAGCTTTGGTGGGTTCTGGCAAGGCATCAATAGTGTTGCCTTTCAGGCCCTCTTTACTGAAAGTACTGGCTGAGATCCCGCCAGACAGCACAGAGGCCAGCACGTTGATACCTACACCAACGCCGGTATGGGCTGGCGTAACTTCACGTAATTTAACATCCGCATATTGGTTATTGTTCATTTCTGCTGGGAAAAAGCCTGTATAAAGAGAAATACTGCTGCCGTTAGCGGCGGTAATTTTCTCTGATTTCGGTGCAGAAGCACAAGCTGTTAACAATAACGCACCGAAAGCAATTCCTATTCCTTTAAACTTATCCATCTCAACGTTTTTCCTATACCCAATTATATTTTTTATTTCATCCCCTCATTAATCCCCTGCAGGCCGGGAATAATGAACCGCAAGAAGTTAGTCAAGATAGACTGAGAGATCAATACATTAATTAATTAGAAAAGTATTTATATACAGGGCAAGGGAAACGCGTTCAGGATGGGGGAAATAGGGCGTCATATTAAATTGTCCCGCTGCGTTAAACAGCGGGATAAAAAACTGACTTAATTCTGCTGCAACGGCTGGCCCGGACGATTTAGCTGCTGGGTCTGCAAGCGCTGCTGGTTGCTTTGAATTTGCGAGCGCAGTCTCAGCTGTTGCTGCTGCTGGTTATTGCGCAAGTCTTGCTGCAATTTCTGCTGCTGGATTTGCGAATTGGTTTGTTGCTGCTGTTGCATCCGTTCTTGCGAAGGGTTGCTCAGCAATTGTTGGTTGCGGTCAGGCACCGTGACAGTATTTGCCGTGGCGGCCTGAACAGCGAAAAGCAGGGGAATAGCGGCTACAAGCCCATAACAACGTTTCATCAGGTGATCCTCCAGTCAGTCATAATTTAAGTCTACGCCATATCACCGGGTTGTGTGCTCCCCCATGGCACGGAACGCTCAAAGCGTGTGTTAGGTCTCGTTAGGTCGATAAATGAACAGTAGTCAACCTACTTTCAGGTTTTCTACTTTGCAACATCCGTTACAATCAGCTTATCTTTTACTTTTTCAGGCTGAACTTCGTGCCGTTACTCGTTATTACCACCATTTTGTGGGCTTTTTCATTCAGCCTGATCGGCGTTTATCTGGCAGGCCAGGTTGATAGCGTCTTCTCCGTGTTGGTCCGGCTGAGCCTCGCCGCGCTGGTCTTTTTGCCGTTTTTGCGCTGGAAAGGCTATCCAATCAAAACCTTGCTGATGTACATGGCGGTCGGCGCGATGCAGCTCGGCATCATGTATTTGATCAGCTTCGAAGCCTATTTATACCTGTCGGTGCCGGAATTCCTGCTGTTCACGGTGATGACGCCGCTGTACGTGACGCTGATTTATGACCTGATCAGCGGCCGCAAAATCCGCAAAGGCTATGCCCTGTGCGCGCTGCTGGCGGTGGTCGGCGCGGCTATCATTCGCTACGACCATATCAGCGAACATTTCATTATTGGCCTGCTGCTGGTGCAGGCGGCCAACATCTGCTTCGCCATTGGTCAAGTCGGCTATAAACGCCTGATGGAAACCCACCCGATGCCGCAGCACACGGCGTTTTCATGGTTCTACATTGGTGCGCTGATTTGCGCCGTGGTGGCGTGGTTCCTGTGGGGAAATCCGCAAAAGCTGCCAACCACCGGCCTGCAATGGGGCATTCTGATCTGGCTAGGCGTGGGGGCTTCGGCGTTAGGTTATTTCATGTGGAACTACGGGGCGACGCAGGTTGACGCGGGAACCTTGGGGATTATGAACAACTTCCACGTCCCGGCCGGGCTGCTGGTTAACCTTGCGATTTGGCAACAGCAGCCGCACTGGCCGAGCTTTATTATTGGTGCGGCAGTGATAACGGCTTCACTGTGGGTGCACCGGCGTTGGGTTTTAGGGCATCACGGACAAACGGCAGATGGTCGCACGCGTGCTGCCGGGTCGAACGAATAAAAGCTTCCACAATAGGTTGGCGCTGCTCGCCATCGCGCACGGCGGCGTACAACCTGCTCCACAAGCCATCTCCCAGCGTTTTAGTCACTACCAGTCCCTGACGTTCAAAGCTCTCCACCACCCAGTGCGGCAGCGCAGCAATACCCATGCGGGCCGACACCATCTGAATCAATAACAGCGTGTTATCGACGCTTTTCAGCGCCGGGCTAACCCCTGCCGGTTGCAGGAAGTGACGCCAGATATCCAAGCGTTGGCGCTGAACCGGGTAGATCATCAAGGTCTCGGCGCTTAAATCTTCCGGCGTGATAATCGCCTGATTGGCCAGCGGGTGATCCGGCGCCAGCACCAGACGCACTTCGAAATCAAACATTGGCGAGTAGTGCAGACCACTGCGCGGCAGGATGTCCGAGGTCAGCACCAAGTCTAGCTCGCCCTGCTGTAGCGCGGGCTGCGGGTCGAAAGTGACACCAGATTTGAAATCCATCAACACATTCGGGAAGCGCAGGCGGAAGTTATCCAACGCCGGGGTCAGCCACTGAATGCAGCTATGACACTCAATCGCGATACGCAATGACGCCTGATGCGGCTCGCTGCAAGCCTGTAGCGCCTGCTGGATTTGCGGCAGCACTTGTTCAGCCAAGTTAAGCATGATCTCACCCTGCGGCGTAAAGCGGAGCGGCTGGCTTTTACGCACGAATAGGCGGAAACCCAGACGCTGCTCCAAATCGCTGAACTGATGCGATAAGGCAGACTGTGTCTGGTGAAGCTGCGCGGCGGCAGCGGCCAGCGACCCGGTATTACGTAGAGCTTGTAGGGTCCGCAGGTGTTTCAGTTCAATCATGAGAGTCCTTCACCGTGTCATGAATTATTTGCGCTTGTGCAATATACAGTACCTGCGGATTATGGATGTGTAAACATCTGGACGGCTAAACAGGAAGATAAAGATGACCATATTGAACCATACCCTCGGTTTCCCTCGTGTCGGTCTGCGTCGTGAACTGAAAAAAGCACAAGAGAGTTACTGGGCTGGCAACAGCACTCAGCAAGAATTACTGGCCACCGGCCGCGAACTGCGCGCCCGTCACTGGAAACAACAGGCCGACGCTGGCGTGGATTTAGTCCCTGTCGGCGACTTCGCATGGTACGACCACGTTCTTACCACCAGCCTGCTGCTCGGCAACGTCCCAGCTCGCCATCAAAACGCCGATGGCTCAGTCGACCTCGATACTCTGTTCCGTCTGGGACGTGGCCGCGCACCCACGGGGAAACCCGCCGCCGCCGCTGAAATGACCAAATGGTTCAATACCAACTACCACTATATGGTTCCTGAATTCGTGAAGGGTCAGCAATTCAAACTGACCTGGACCCAACTACTGGATGAAGTGGACGAAGCGCTGGCGCTCGGCCACAAAGTGAAACCAGTGCTCCTCGGTCCCCTGACTTACCTGTGGCTGGGCAAGGTAAAAGGCGAGCACTTCGACCGTCTTTCCCTGATTAACGACATTCTGCCGGTCTATCAGCAAGTGCTGGCTGAACTGGCAAAACGCGGCATCGAGTGGGTACAAATCGACGAACCCGCGCTGGTTCTGGAACTGCCGAAAGCTTGGCTGGATGCTTACAAGCCAGCCTACGAGCAGCTTCAGGGCAAAACCAAACTGCTGCTGACCACCTATTTCGACAGCGTGGGCCACAACATTGATACCATTCGCCAACTGCCGGTGCAGGGGCTGCACATCGACGCCGTTGCCGGTCGCGATGATCTGGCTGCCGTGGCTGACCAGTTGCCAAAAGAGTGGCTGCTGTCTCTGGGGGTGATCAATGGCCGTAACGTCTGGCGCGCCGACCTCAGCGCGTGGTTCGAGCGCCTCAAACCGCTGGTTGCTGGCCGCAACGTCTGGCTAGGCAGCTCCTGTTCGCTGCTGCACAGCCCAATCGACCTGAGCGTGGAATCGCGTCTGGATGAAGAGGTGAAAAGCTGGTTCGCCTTCGGCCTGCAAAAATGTGCCGAGCTGGCGCTGCTGACTTCTGCTCTCAATGACCCGAAACCAGAGACGCTGGATAAATTGGCCCAATACAGCGCGCCAATCCGCGCCCGCCGTGACTCTAAACGGGTAAATAACGCCGCCGTTGGCAAACGCGTTGCCGCCATCACTGCCGCAGACATTGAGCGCCCAAGCGTTTACACAAAACGCGCCGAAGCCCAGCGGGCGCGCTTCAAACTGCCTTTATGGCCAACCACCACCATCGGCTCATTCCCGCAAACCACTGAAATTCGTGGCCTGCGTCTGGACTTCAAACAGGGCCGTTTGGACAATGCTAATTACCGCACCGGCATCAGCGAGCACATCAAGCAGGCGATTAAAGAACAAGAGCGTCTGGGCATCGACGTTCTGGTTCACGGTGAAGCCGAACGCAACGACATGGTGGAATACTTCGGTGAGCATCTGGACGGTTTCGTCTTCACCCAAAACGGCTGGGTGCAGAGCTACGGCTCACGCTGCGTTAAGCCGCCGGTGATTATTGGCGACGTTAGCCGCCCGGAGGCCATCACCGTCGAGTGGGCCAAGTACGCCCAGTCGCTGACCGAACGCCCAGTGAAAGGCATGCTGACCGGCCCTATCACCATTCTCTGCTGGTCCTTCCCGCGTGAAGATGTCAGCCGCGAAACCATTGCCAAGCAGATTGGTTTGGCGCTGCGCGATGAAGTGGAAGATTTGGAAAAAGCCGGTATTGGCATCATCCAGATTGACGAACCCGCGCTGCGCGAAGGACTGCCACTGCGCCAGTCAGAGTGGAATGCCTACCTGCGTTGGGCCGTCGACGCCTTCAAACTCAACGCCGCGATTGCCAAAGATGACACGCAGATCCACACCCACATGTGTTACTGCGAGTTCAACGACATCATGGATTCCATCGCCGCGCTGGATGCCGACGTTATCACCATCGAGACGTCGCGTTCAGATATGGAGCTGATCGAAACCTTCAAAGAGTTCGATTATCCCAACGAAATCGGGCCGGGAGTTTATGACATTCACTCGCCAAACGTGCCAAGCGTCGAGTGGATTGAGAACCTGCTACGCAAAGCCGCCGACAGCATTCCGGCCGACCGCCTGTGGGTTAACCCGGACTGCGGCCTAAAAACCCGCGGCTGGGACGAAACCCGCGAGTCACTGGAAAACATGGTGAAAGCCGCCAAACGCCTGCGCGCCGAGCAGATCTAATCTGCCACTCAAACTGTCCAGATGAATGTTAAGGAGCACTTCGGTGCTCCTTTTTTCCTGTGTGTTTAACCTCTCGGTTAATCGTCATATGCCGAATGACTTCTCCCTTTTCTTATTAATACAGCGATACTCTTAAAGCGAAGGTTTTTCTTTCGCCAATACACACGCAATTAATTTTTGAATTGGAGAGTTTTACAATGAATATACTTATCGTTGATCAACTATCCATTTTCATTCAAGGTATGTCAGTGGGCCTAAAAAATATAATGCCTGATTTAAATGTTAAGGGCGTAAATGATTTAGATACCATGAAGCAAGCTCTGGATGAAAATCTAATATCGATTGTATTACTCGATGGGGAAATGGCTCGAGATAGATGTGTTTCTCTATTGGATGATATTACTCTTGACCATCCTAAGGTTCGGGTTGTGGTCATGCTCAATAAAATAAAAAAGAGTACATTGCGTTTTTACCTTAGGCATCATGCCATTGGTGTTATATCCAAAAATGCGTCGCTGGAAACTATCGGACAGGTGTTAAGGACCGCATCCTGCGGAATGGTTTGTGTCCCTGATGAGAATTTTGAAGACATTGCCGAAGATCAATCTCTAACTAAACTCAGCCAGCGCCAAAGAGAAATATTACGACTGATTGCTGCTGGAGAATCCAATAAGCAAATCAGTCGTGTATTAAATATTAGCGCGGGCACAGTGAAATCTCATCTCGAATCTATATATCGGCGACTTAACGTTAAAAATAGAACTCAGGCCGCTATGATGCTTTCTCTTGATGAGTAATAAACTATGATATTTGGCAGTTGATATCTACCTTTCCACCAGGGAATGTAATTTATATATTAGTCTTTTAGGTTTTTCTCTTTGCGGAGTTTATTTCTTTCAGCTGATGGAAAGCGCAGACGCAGCTTTTGCTTATCACGAATTATTTGCCAGAAGTAGTGGCAGGCAACCATCGCTATCCCCACATCTTTTAAGATCCAGATTGGGAATGCGTGGGCATAGAGCTGAATACCGTGGATTAAGTAAGGTAGATTCAAGGCGCCTTGAGAGGCAAAACCAAAGGCGGCAGCAATTAACGAGATTTTATACCAAGCTGGTTGCTGTAACATTCGCTCGTTTAGCGAGCAGAGGAAGATAATCAGCGCGGTTGCGAAATCCATAATAGTAAGTGCAAAAAATCCCCACCATTCAATCATGTGCATTTTCGTCATCTCCATTGGTTTTATTTACAGCGCGAGTGCGTGGTGCTTTTAGCTGACCTGAAGGCGTCCGCGTTTTTATACCCCGAGCAACACGTTTAAGTTCACCGGCAACTTCGAGAATGTCGGAGTCTTCTCGGCGGTTGAAGAAATTGGCTAGCCAGGCAATAACACCTACGCTGACAGCGCCGACGACATATCCCAGCCCCATTGCTGTATCTGCTTCGTTGAAGTTCATTCCCAGCCAGCGGGAGACAATGCCACCGAGGGCTGATGTTGCGCCGACGCTAATACTGCCAATGATCAAACCCGCTGAGAATCGGCCATGACGGTGTAGCTTTTTTGGCTGCCAGAAGAATGAAATGCTCAATCCTCCAAACAAACCTGCAAATGCCGCCAGCACCTGACTAATGAAAAAGTTGCCTACGGGATCAACAATCACATTTGTCATGAGTCCCCCTTATTGGTGAGAAGTAGCGCCACGGCGACATGGCGCTGTAAAACAACTTATGGGTTTTGTTCTCACAGACAGATCAATATTCCGGCGAAAATGTAGTCTTGTGTGCGGAACGTCAGCCTGTTATCAACTAAAGCCGTTGGAACGCCATGCTCTCCAGTTGCGGGATCATAGGCATAAAATCCATGGGCATTTCTTCCCAAAGCTATCCAGTGAGTCCCACCTGCAACCAGCACAAGATAAAAGCCTGCTGCTTGCACCATGCCTTGCAGATAAGCCTCGCTGGCGATGACGGTGGCACTCTGTCCAATAAGCGCCCGCTGAGGCGCAACCAATGGATCAAGCTCAACAGGTAACGCTGGCGTGGTCATGACTTGAATGCCGTCATTGAACCCATGCTGAATAGCCAGTGTGACCAGCGTCGAAGGTAATGAAAGGGGTGTGTCATTAGTGAAGGCATCAGGATAGTCAGTTAAGTCATGCTGTAATTGAATAACTGACGCGTAAATAGTATTTCCCAAAGGGGCATTCGCAGGTGTGCCTAAATTTCGGGCGTTAATTAATGCTCCCAATGAATAAGCACCGCAGGAATTGCTATTATCAGGTTGTTGCAGGTTGTAATTTTGGAACATAATATATCCTCTCAATTGACTTATGGATTTACTAAGCATCTTTTAAGATTAATGCTTAATAGGTTGGGCTTGAAATTGTTGATGTTACTTACTGATTATTGGCATTCTTGGATCTTAACAAGTGACCGGTAGGTATTGTTGGTCAAATAGCGATAGGGATCATCAGTGCTATATATCAGCCTTTTCGAGCTTCGCAGGCCACGAACGGATTCTATATCTGCGCTATACCAGCGGACTGACTTGGGGAGTGCAGCATTTTGTATAGGATCACCACCGATGGACTTTTTGTTCAAAGTCCAAGAGGCTTCCCACAGAGAATCAGTATCTGCACCGCTCCAGCCGGCCTGTTTGGCTTTGGCACTGGTTACATAAGTATTAGGTAAGGCATCGTCACGATTGATTTTTTGCAACAGACTTACCAGCGCCTTTTCATCTTTTAAGCTTTTATTACCTCCTTTTATTAATTCCTCATTTGCCTGACTAACCGCCTCTCTACAGGAAATAATGCTCTGTGCATAAACAGAACAAATAGGCGAAATAAAAGAGACTAAAATTGTTCCAATGGATATCGGCTTAATAAAATTTGAGAATGAAATTAGAGGTTGATTTTGGTGCATTGAAATACCCTCATGGATATAAATGAGTATTTAGGCCTGTAAGAATAAATTCCTTTCGGCTATACGACGGCGAGTGAGGCCGGACACTTCTTTACCGCCTGCTTTATTCCAGCGGAGAAATTGATCCGCAGCTTCCTGCATTAATCCTTGGTTCAATAATTTAAGTAGGGTAGAGGTTTGTAGATTGCCAACACCCAAGTTGAAGGTAAATGACACCAATGCGTCAAACTGGTTTTGCGTCAGCATCACGTTGACCCATCGATTGACCCCGGCTTCGCTGGTCGCGAGATCTTTACGCAGTAACGCTTCCGCCTCTTTATCTGAAATGGCCGCGGGAAAGCTTTCCGATGGCAAAATCAAATGACCATAGCCAATTGTCCATTTCCCTACGACGTCCTGATACTTCTTCAGCTCCTTGCCTTCGAAATCTTTAATCAAGGCGATACCTTTTGCGCCGGTACTTAATATGACATTACTCATTTTCCGACTCCTCAACGTTAGGTTTAGGCACCACACGATTGGTGTATTCTTCAATCAATCGCATGACACTTTCTGGTGGTTCCAACACGGTAAATTGCATTTCGATATCTACATGGCGGCTATCTCGGCCATCATTGTCTTTGCTGGTGGGCGATAGGCTGACGTGAAAACGGCTGACGTTATCCTGAAGACTTGGCGTCCCGGCAGACAGTTGCTCTACGCCGTCGGTGCGCACGGTCAGATGCACTTTCATTTTTTCCAACATCAGGCCACGAGGCGTCGCGAGTGCTACCAGCGGCAGCTCAAAATGGTTCTTCTCATCAAGATGCATAATTAAAGTGCGTGGCGTTAGGCTGCCATCATCCATATGGTCAAAGAACGGATCTAATGCCTGCATATACTGATGAGCAATCAATTGGTTAGCCGATGATGCGGCCAGTTGCATTCCGCGAGTTATATCCTCCAGTGTGACAGGAGTGGGCGGGACCCCCGTGCCTTCTGGTATAGGCTGTGGCTCAGCAGAAGAAGGCTCTGAGGCTGCTTCATTAGGTTGCTGCGGAGGGCGTTTCCCACCGCCAAACCAATTTTTTAATGACATAACTGACTCCTGAAAAAGGCCGTCACCTTCACGGCCTTTGGTTTACAAAGCCTGGATTGAAGGAGTGAATCAGCCCACGGTTTCAGGTTCTTTCGCCGCAGATGTTGGCGTTACTGGGAAAGTATCGAGTTTTTCTTTGTTAGCTTCGGCAGGGAGCACTGCCGGCTTGGTGGCTGCATCGGTCAGGAAATCAATCACGCGCATTAATGCTTCAGGTGGCTGCTGGCGCTTGATTTGGGTGTGAATACTGTATTTTGCGCGAGTATCTGATTTACGAGTTTGCTCAGCTTTGTGTGAAACGCGGCCTGAGACTTTCACTTTTACTGGGCCCCAGCCGAGAGTGGCTTCAAATGAACCCTCTGCATCGTCGCTGCTGGAGCTGGCTTCGCTTTGAGTGACTTCCAACTCGAAATCAATCGTACCTTCTTCAATACAGATGATCGGATGGGTGATGGCCGCCAGCAGAGGAATTCGCATGGTTTTTTTAACCACGCCCTGAATCACTCCGGCCTGATCGACTACGGTTTCGTCGTAATCGAACTGCACCGATTCGGCCTTACCATCTTTAATACACACGGACAGTAAGAAGTCGGCATAGGCTTTACTGGCCTGAACCTGTGCTTTGATCATGGCTTGCAGCGGGCCGCCAATCATATTTTCTAACGGTAGAGCATTGATAACGGAACCAATAAATTGCGTATCCATAATGCGTACTCCTGTGAGATGAAAGTGATGACGAAGTGCGAGCTCGCAGGGATAACGTAAGTCGAAAGTTACCTGTGAAAAATCGGGTACGCGGCGGATGCGAAGTAGGTGATTGGCTGATGAATGAATCTGATAGATGGCAGAGGTGAGGGGTTGGAATCTTATTTCGACGGGCAAGAATGCTCCCAAAATCCGCCGATCTCCCTCGCGTTGTGTGATTCCCCACTAGGCTTAGTACAGACATTACTGAGACTAACCAAGGAGAGAACAATGAGCAGATTCACAGACAAAGTTGTCGTTGTGACCGGGGCGGGTTCAGGGATGGGGGCCGCCACGGCAAGGCGTTTTGCCAGTGAGGGCGCGATTGTGGTGCTGGTCGGGCGCACCAAAGAGAAGCTGGAAAAAGTGGCCCAGTCGCTGAGCAGCACGCAGTACTACATTCATATTGCAGACGTGTCGAAAGCGCAAGACGTCGAGCGCATGGCGGCGGTCATCACCGACAAATTTGGCCGGGTTGACGTGTTGGTCAACGGCGCGGGCGTGGTGGCGCAGGGCAAGGTCACCGAGGCGAGCCTTGAAGATTGGCATAAAGTGATTGAAATCGACCTGAGCGGCGTCTTTTATTGCACTCGATTCTTCATGCCAGCGCTGATCAAAAGCAAAGGCAACATTGTGAACATTTCGTCGGTATCCGGCATGGGCGGCGATTGGGGCATGAGCTTCTATAATGCAGCAAAGGGCGGGGTGAGCAACTTCACGCGCTCAATTGCGATGGACCACGGCAAAGACGGCGTGCGAGTCAACGCGGTTTGCCCGTCACTGACCTTTACTAAAATGGCTGAGGATATTAAAGACAACCAGCCGCTGTTGGATAAGTTTGCAGAACGCATTCCGATGGGGCGCGGTGCCGAACCTGAAGAGATTGCTGACGTGATTGCCTTTCTGGCCAGCCACGATGCGCGCTTTGTTACCGGGGTTAACCTGCCGGTCGATGGTGGCCTGATGGCCTCCAACGGCCAGCCGCAGCAGGCTTAATCGGGTTACTTAATCAGGTTAATAGGGCTGCCCGGCGGGCAGCCTTCACTCGTTTTTACTTAATTCCGTATTGCTCAAACCACTGCAACATACGCTGCCAGCCATCGGCGGCGGCTTCTGGGTTGTAGCTTGGGCGATAGTCGGCGTGGAAAGCGTGACCTGCTTCCGGGTAAACCACGATTTCAGCCGTGGCGTTTGCCGCGCGCAGTGCCTGACGCATGGTTTCTACGCTTTCGAGTGGAATACCTGCATCCGCGCCGCCGTACAAGCCCAGCACCGGCGCACTCAAATCTACTGCTTTATCAACTGGATGGCTCGGACTGGTCAGGGTTTTATCGCCCACCAGCTTGCCATACCACGCCACGCCAGCTTTTAGCTGCGGGTTGTGCGCGGCATACAGCCAAGTGATGCGGCCGCCCCAGCAGAAGCCCGTAATAGCCAGTTTTGACTTGTCGCCGCCGTGCTGAGTGGCCCAGTGCGCGGTGTGGTCGAGGTCAGCTAGCACCTGTTTGTCCGGCACTTTGCCAACCACTTTGCTGATAATATCGCTGACTTCGGTGTAGTCACGCGGGTCGCCCTGACGGAAATAGAGCTCGGGCGCGATCGCCATATAGCCCTGTTTCGCCAGTCGGCGGCAAATATCTTGAATATGCTCGTGGACGCCAAAGATCTCTTGTACCACCAACACGATAGGTAATTTTCCGGTGTAGTTTTCCGGGCGCGCCAGATAGGCAGGCATGTCCTCGCCTTGCGATGGAATAGTGGTTTGCCCGGCGTGCAGACCTTCAGTATCTGTGTGTAGCGTGGTGCTTGCCACGGGAGTTACGGCAGGTGCGAAGCTTGTTGGAGCCTGTTTTACTTGTGGAGTGGGTACAGGTAAATCGTCGTTCTTCATCTCGGTCTCCATGCATTTCTTATCTAATGAGTGGCGCTATTGTTTTTAAACTATAGCTGCAAACCTACGACGGCAAGGTACTAGACATATCCTATAGTTAGAGATTGAGCAAAAAAAAGTCTCAAGACAGGTGCTCAATACCTTCAGAACGAATGAAGCCGAATAATTAAAGGAGTCATGTTCAATGTCGAAATCTACACCTAATAAAAAGAGTGAGAAGAAACAGGTCAGCCGCGCCCCCGCCACGGGCATCGAATCTTCACAACCCGGTCTAGGAAACCTTGCCCCCGCTGACGGCTCACAAAAGCCCAGCGCTAAACCTACGCCGCCAGGAAAAGAACCCACTGCTCCAGGCAGTGCCAAAAGCCCTGAGAATTCCAACGCCAAAGTTGACGCGCTCGAAGTCCACCGTAAGAACGGTGAAAAACGCGCCCTGACCACCAATCAGGGGACCAAAATCTCTGACGATCAGAACTCATTGACGGCGGGTTCGCGCGGGCCGACGCTGCTCGAAGACTTTATTCTGCGCGAGAAAATTACCCATTTTGACCATGAACGCATCCCTGAGCGTATCGTTCACGCGCGCGGCGCGGCGGCTCACGGCTATTTCCAGCCCTATCGCAGCCTTGCCGATATCACCAAGGCGGATTTCCTCTCCGACCCAAATAAGAAAACCCCGGTATTTGTCCGTTTCTCCACGGTACAAGGCTCGCGCGGCTCGGCGGACTCCGTGCGTGATATTCGTGGCTGGGCCACCAAGTTTTATACCGACGAAGGCGTCTATGATTTGGTCGGCAACAACACGCCTGTGTTCTTCATTCAGGACGCGCATAAATTTCCTGATTTCGTCCACGCGGTAAAACCCGAGCCGCACAATGAGATCCCACAAGGCGCCAGCGCCCACGACAGCTTCTGGGACTACGTCTCTCTGCAACCTGAAACCCTGCATAACGTGTTCTGGGCGATGTCAGATCGCGGCATTCCGCGCAGCTATCGCACCATGGAAGGCTTCGGCATTCACACCTTCCGCTTCGTCAATGGCGAAGGGAAGTCGACCTTCGTGCGTTTCCACTGGAAGCCGCTGGCCGGAAAAGCCTCGCTGCTGTGGGATGAAGCGCAGAAGCTGGCGGGCAAAGACGCTGATTTCCACCGTCGGGATTTATGGGAAGCGATTGAAGCCGGAGATTATCCAGAGTACGAGCTGGGCGTGCAGCTGATCCCGGAAGAGGATGAATTCAAATTTGATTTTGACTTGCTCGACGCCACCAAGCTGATCCCTGAGAAGCTGGTGCCGGTCGAAATCGTCGGCAAAATGGTGCTGAACCGTAACCCGGACAACTACTTTGCAGAAACCGAGCAGGTGGCGTTCCATCCGGGCCACGTGGTGCCGGGCATCGATTTCAGCAATGACCCACTGCTGCAAGGGCGTCTGTTCTCTTATACCGACACCCAAATCAGCCGACTGGGCGGGCCGAATTTCCACGAAATCCCGATTAACCGCCCAACCTGCCCGTATCACAACTTCCAGCGCGACGGCATGCATCGGCAGGACATCGATACCAATCCGGCCAACTACGAGCCGAATTCACTCAATGACAACTGGCCGCGCGAAACGCCACCGGCGGCAAAAGGCGGCGGATTTGAGAGCTACCATGAGCGAGTCGATGGTGACAAAGTGCGCCAGCGCAGCGACTCTTTTGGCGAGTTTTACTCACAGCCGCGCCTGTTCTGGCTTAGCCAGACGCCAACCGAGCAGGACCACATTGTCGCGGCGTTCTCCTTTGAGCTGTCCAAAGTGGCTCGGCCTTACATCCGTGAACGCGTGGTCGATTTACTGACTCACATTGATGTCACGCTGGCGCAGAAAGTGGCGAAAAATCTGGGTATCGCGCTGTCTGACGATGCGCTGAACACCAAGCCGCCGAAGCCAGTTAATGGCTTAGATAAAGATGAATCTCTCAGCCTGTATGCCAGCGGCAAAGGGGTGATTAAGGGGCGTCAGGTGGCAATTCTGCTCAGCGATGGCGTGAATGCCGCCGACGTGCTCAATGCGTTGCAGGCGCTTCAGGCGGAAGGTGTTCACCCGAAACTGTTAGCCAGCCACTTAGGTAATGTGGTGGCGGACGACGGCTCAACCCTGCCGATTGACGCCACCTTCGCCGGTTCGCCGTCGATCACCGTTGACGCCGTGCTGGTGCCACATGGGCATATTGATGCGCTGCTGATGAGTGGCGATGCGCGACATTATGTCCTCGAGGCTTACAAGCACCTGAAAGTCATAGGCTTAAGTGGTGATGCTCGTCGCTTCAAACCTTTACTGGGTCTGGAAGATAAGGCGGCGGAGGAGGGGCTGATCGAAGCCGATAAAGCAGAAGGGGCGTTACTGAAAAGCTTCCTGCAAGAGATGGCGAAGCACCGGATTTGGTCGCGCAGCGCCAAGGCGGAAAGTGTGCCAGCCTGATTTTTGGCATTAACCTCTCTATACTCTCTGTTTTACAAGGACAAGGCATTGGCGGTTAACGCCAATGCCTTAATTGTTTGTCTCGACGCAGTTTTGGCTGCCGGTTGAAAAATCGTCAAATCGGCCTTCTATTGTGATTTTCATCACACTTTGAATGTACGCGGTGACTTGGTTATTACATCAAGGTGACCTTTGTCACGAAAAAGCGTCACAATGAACGGTAGAGTAGCTGGGTGTCCTCCTGCGAAAAGATGACCTTAAATAAGAGGAGTTTGTTATGTCTCAGTCTGATGTTTTCCACCTTGGCCTGACCAAAAAAGATTTAAATGGCGCGACCTTGGCAATTGTCCCGGGTGACCCTGAGCGCGTTGAAAGAATCGCCAACCTGATGGAGAACCCTGTGCGTCTGGCTTCTCATCGCGAATTTACTTCATGGCGTGCCGAGCTGGATGGCAAGTCAGTGATCGTGTGTTCTACTGGTATCGGTGGCCCGTCCACTTCTATCGCGGTTGAAGAGTTGGCCCAGCTGGGTATCCGTACTTTCCTGCGTGTCGGTACTACCGGTGCCATTCAGCCACACATCAATGTTGGCGACGTTCTGGTGACTACCGCCGCCGTGCGCCTTGATGGCGCGAGCCTGCACTTCGCACCAATGGAATTCCCAGCGGTTGCTGATTTCGCCTGTACCACCGCGCTGGTGGCAGCAGCCAAAGAAGTGGGCGCTGAACCTCACATTGGCGTGACGGCTTCTTCTGACACCTTCTATCCGGGTCAAGAACGTTACGACACCTTCTCCGGCCGCGTGGTTCGTCGCTTTAAAGAGTCGATGAAAGAGTGGCAGGAAATGGGCGTGATGAACTACGAAATGGAATCAGCCACCTTGCTGACCATGTGTGCAAGTCAGGGCTTACGTGCTGGTATGGTGGCGGGCGTTATCGTCAACCGTACCCAGCAAGAGATCCCAAATGCTGAGACCATGAAAAAGACCGAGAGCCACGCGGTTAAAATCGTTGTTGAAGCTGCACGTCGCCTGATCTAAGCGAAATGTAACACTTCTATGGGCTGCTTCGGCGGCCCATTTTTTTATCTTATAAACTGAATCTGTTAAGGTCTTGGAAGAAAAACTCCAACAAAAGGGCCTGTTATGACAGCAACTATCCTGCTTCATCCTTCGCTGACTCCTCTTGAAAGAGGCATTAATTTTCGCGAACTCGGCGGCAACACGGCTGCTGATGGTCGGCGCATCAAGCGCGGCTGGCTCTATCGCTCAGGCTCCCTCGACTCGCTCACGCCGAAAGATTGCGACTTCTTAAGCAAGGTGCCGGTGGCCCATATTCTCGACTACCGCGACGCCGACGAAGTGGCGGCCAAGCCCGACGTGCTGTGGCAAGGTGTCCAGTACCACCATGCGCCAGCCAACCCTCTCAGCCATGAAGTGAGCGCCAACCTCGAACACCTGACCCAGCAGACTATCGACGCCTTCGACCCTGAAACCTTTATGCTCGAGTTGTATCGCCGCCTGCCGTTTAATAATCCGGCTTACCAACAGTTGGCAAAGTTGCTGACTCAGCCAAACGGCGGCGCCATTGTTCAGCACTGCGCCGTGGGCAAAGATCGCACCGGGATAGGCTCGGCGCTGGTGTTGTTCGCGCTGGGTGCCGATCGCAACACGGTGCTAGAAGATTACCTGCTGACAGAAACCACCCTCGCGCCTTTTCGCGCCTACATGCTCAACAAAATGTCGATAAAACTGAACGACAAGGCGCTGGAGAAGTTCGGTTATGTCCTCTCCGTGCGGGAAGCGTTTATGAACACGGCGTTAAAATCCATTGATGACCTCTATGGTTCAACCGATCTTTGGTTAGAGAAAGAGTACGGATTAACGGCAGAGTTGCGCCAAAACCTGCGCGACCGTTATCTCGAGTAACTGCCTCTATTTTGCTGATATTATTGATATTGCCTGACGATTTTCACAAGGAAGCCCTTTGACCATAAATGACGTAATTCACCTCACTACTGAGTTTGTTCGGGCGCACGAAGCCTGGGCCATACCCATTGTCTTCATTCTGGCATTTGGTGAGTCATTGGCCTTCCTCTCACTGCTTCTGCCAGCCACGGTGATTTTGCTCGGGCTTGGCGCGCTGATTGGCGAAAGTGGCATTCCTTTCTGGCCGATTTGGGCCGCAGCGGCCGCCGGTGCTTTCTTCGGCGATTGGCTCTCCTATTGGGTTGGCGCGCATTTTCAGGATCGCGTCGGCAACTTCTGGCCTTTCTCCAAGCACCCGCAAATGCTAGTGCGTGGTCACGCCTTCTTTGAAAAATGGGGCATGCCGGGAGCCTTTATTGGCCGTTTCTTCGGACCACTGCGCGCCGTCGTGCCGCTAGTGGCGGGGATTTGCGGCATGCCGCAACGCTATTTTCAAATCGCCAATCTGTCATCAGCACTGATTTGGGCCTTTGGTGTACTGGCACCGGGCGCTTTCGGCATCCAGTGGCTGAGTCGTTGGTTCTAATCCTGCCGTCGGGAAGGCTTGGGTACAAGAGGAAAGGGCGGGAGAAATCCACTCTTGCGAGACGCCTCGCAAAGCTTCCCACTGATGCATAATATGCTGGACATGCATACAGTGTGACATTACCTTGACCGCAAGAATCGATTGAGATGGAGAACGCGTGGATATCAGCATCTTATACCTCGTGGGCGGGGCTTTGGCGGGCTTGCTATTAGGCTGGTTGATTGCCAGCTTGCGCCAACAAAAAAATCAAAGTGAACATGAGACTCAGCGTCGGCTGATTCAGCAAACCGTTGAACAGCAAAAGGCGGAGATTGACCAGTTGAAGGCCGATCGCCAGCAGTCGCAGCAGCAACAGCGCGAAGCCGAGCTTGAGCTTCGCCAACTGCACAGCGAAGTGGCGGCTAACCGTGAAAAGCTGCAAGGGCTGGCTCATTGGCAAAGTGAGTGTGAACAGCTTAATCAGGAGCTGCGCGCCCAGCGCGAGATTAACAGCGCCCAAGAGGCGGAGCTGCGCGAGGTGTCGACCCGTCTGGATGAAACCCGCATGGCCGCCGAGGATAAACAGCGTCTGCTGATCAACAGCGAGCAGCGCCTGACCAGCCAGTTTGAAAACTTGGCTAACCGCATCTTTGAACACAGCGGGCGTCGGGCCGATGAGCAAAATAAGCAAAGCCTCGACAAGCTTCTGCTGCCGCTGCGCGAACAGCTCGACGGTTTCCGCCGTCAGGTGCAGGACAGCTTTGGGCAGGAAGCGCGCGAGCGCCACACCCTTTCCCATGAAATCCGCAACCTCCAGCAGCTAAATGAACAGATGGCGCGCGAAGCCATCAACCTCACCAAAGCTTTGAAAGGCGACAATAAAACCCAAGGCAACTGGGGCGAAGTGGTGCTCAGTCGGGTGCTCGAAGCCTCTGGCCTGCGCGAAGGCTATGAGTACCAAACGCAGGTCAGCGTGCAGGTGGATACCAACAGCCGCATGCAGCCCGACGTGATTGTCCGTTTGCCACAAAACAAAGACGTGGTGATCGACGCCAAAATGACGCTGGTGGCCTATGAGCGCTACTTCAACAGTCAGGATGATACCGAGCGCGAAATCGCGCTGAATGAGCACATTGCCTCGGTTCGCGGGCATATTCGCCTGCTGGGCCGCAAAGATTACCAGCAGCTGCCGGGCTTACGCAGTCTGGATTACGTCCTGATGTTTATCCCGGTGGAGCCCGCCTTCTTGCTGGCGATTGACCGCGAGCCGGAGCTTATCAGCGAGGCGCTCAAGCACAATATCATGCTGGTCAGCCCGACAACCTTGCTGGTGGCGCTGCGCACCATTAGCAATTTATGGCGCTATGAGCATCAAAGTCAGAATGCCAAACGCATTGCCGACCGCGCCGCCAAGCTTTACGACAAATTACGGCTATTTGTCGATGACATGGAGTCTATTGGCCAAAGCCTTGAGAAAGCGCAGGGCAGTTATCGGCTGGCTATGAATAAATTGGCGCAGGGCCGGGGGAATCTGGTCGGGCAGGTGGAAAGCTTCCGCGCCTTGGGTGTTGAAGTTAAGCGCCCTATCAGCCCTACGCTGGCTGAACAGGCTATTTCTGAGCATGAGCCCGAAGCGGCGGACACGCTCGACGAGCCGCTGGCCGACGACGAAAACACTCTTCAACTGAGTGGTTCAGACCCACAGCCGGAGGAGAACTTCCCGGCGCGCAAATAACGGCTTCACCCACTGCGATTAGCCAAGGATGCGATTAGTGAATATCTTTGGCTTTTCTATCAGCATCGGTGATGGGGCTTTCCTTGGGGTTCTGGTACACTTTCCCCAATAGTTTGACTGACTAAGCAGGCATAAAATATGGAAAAGCAGACGCAGGAAACCACCCATTTCGGTTTTCGTACCGTAGCCAAAGATGAAAAAGCAGAAATGGTCGCAGAGGTTTTTCACTCCGTTGCCGCTAAATATGACTTGATGAATGACCTGATGTCCTTCGGCATTCACCGTATCTGGAAGCGTTTCACCATTGATAGCAGCGGCGTTCGTCGCGGCCAGCGCGTGTTGGACTTAGCGGGCGGTACGGGCGATCTGACGGCTAAATTCTCGCGTTTAGTGGGCGAGCAGGGCGAAGTCGTGCTGGCTGATATCAATGACTCCATGCTGAAAATGGGCCGTGAAAAGCTGCGCAATTTGGGCATCGTCGGCAACGTCAACTACGTGCAGGCCAACGCCGAAGCTTTACCTTTCCCAGACAACTACTTTGACTGCATCACCATCTCTTTCGGCTTGCGTAACGTGACCGAAAAAGAAAAAGCCCTGCGCTCGATGTTCCGCGTGCTCAAGCCGGGTGGCCGTCTGCTGGTGCTGGAATTCTCCAAGCCTCTGCTGGCGCCTCTGAGCAAAGCCTACGACAGCTACTCATTCCACATCTTACCGCGCATTGGCGGCTGGGTTGCTCAGGACGAAGAGAGCTATCGCTATCTGGCCGAATCCATCCGTATGCACCCTGATCAAGAAACCCTGAAAGGGATGATGGCGGACGCCGGCTTTGAGAATGTCACCTACAGCAACATGACTGGCGGTATCGTAGCCCTGCACCGTGGTTTCAAGTTCTAAGATGGAAAAGCCGATGTTGTTAACGCCGTTACTGACCGCCGCGATTGAAACCTCGCTGAATTACCTGCTGTTTAGAGAGCGTGGCCTGAAGGCTGCGCGCACTCGTCTGGTAGGCAAAGTGCTGCGAATTGAGTTACAGGAGCTCAATGCTCCGCTGACCTTCGTGTTTAGCGAGCAGAAAATCGACGTGCTCGGGCAGTGGGACGGCGAGGCGGATTGCACCGTGACAACAAAGCTCTCCGTCCTGCGCAAACTGCGCGACAGACAGCAGCTTTCTCCTCTTATGCGCAGCGGCGAACTTATCGTTGAAGGCGATATCTCCGTCGTGCAGCAATTTTCTGCGCTGTTTGAACTGGTCGAGTGGGAGCCTGCTGAGCTGCTGGCCCCTTATCTGGGGGATGTCGCTGCTCAGGGGATCTCACAAGCTATCACTGGTGGATTCCGCTTCCTGACTCAGGGCGTGAAGCAGCAGCAAAGCTATGTCGCCCAGACCCTGACAGAAGAGTGGAAGCTGGCTCCTGGCCCGCTAGAAGTGGTCTGGTTTAGTGAAGAAGTCTCTGCGTTAACTCGCGAACTTGATGCACTGGATAAACGTTTCGAAAAACTGGAGGACAAGCTATGACTCCAGGTGAAATGCGACGCCTGTACCTGATCATTCGCATGTTTCTGACTTATGGCCTTGATGAGCTGATCCCCAAGATTCGCCTCACGCTGCCACTCCGTTTAGGCAGATACCTGTTTTTCTGGCTGCCGCATCGCCACAAAGATAAGCCGTTGGGCACGCGTCTGCGCATGGCGCTGGAGCAGCTTGGCCCGGTGTGGATCAAGTTCGGTCAGATGCTCTCGACCCGTCGCGACCTTTTCCCTCCTAACATCGCTGACCAGTTGGCGCTATTGCAAGACCACGTCGCGCCGTTCGACGGGGCCTTGGCCCGTAAGCAGATTGAGGAAGCCTTGGGCGGCCCGCTGGAAAAGTGGTTTGACGATTTCGACCAAACCCCTTTGGCATCAGCGTCTATTGCTCAGGTTCACACCGCTACGCTTAAAGAGAACGGCAAGCCGGTGGTGTTGAAAGTGATTCGCCCGGATATCTTACCTATCATCAAGGCCGATATTCGCCTGATGTCGCGCTTAGCGGGCTGGGTGCCGGTGCTGCTACCTGATGGCCGCCGCCTCAAGCCGCGTGAAGTGGTGCGTGAATATGAAAAGACGCTGCTGGATGAGTTAAACCTGCTGCGCGAGTCTGCTAACGCCATTCAATTACGCCGTAATTTCAGCGGCAGCCCGATGCTCTATGTGCCGGAAGTCTACCCGGATTATTGCAGCGAGCGCCTGATGGTGATGGAGCGTATTTACGGTATTCCAGTTTCTGACGTTGCCGCGTTGGAAAAGCAGGGTACCAACATGAAATTGCTGGCAGAACGCGGCGTTCAGGTCTTCTTTACCCAAGTTTTCCGCGACAGTTTCTTCCATGCGGATATGCATCCCGGTAACATTTTCGTTAGCTATGACACGCCGGAAGATCCTTGCTACATAGGCATTGATTGCGGCATAGTTGGTTCTTTGAACAAAGATGACAAACGTTATCTGGCCGAGAACTTTATCGCGTTCTTTAACCGCGACTATCGCAAAGTGGCTGAGTTACATGTCGATTCCGGCTGGGTTCCTCGTGATACCAATGTCGAAGAGTTCGAGTTCGCTATTCGTACCGTTTGTGAACCTATCTTCGAAAAGCCGCTGGCGGAAATCTCTTTCGGTAATGTCTTGTTAAACCTGTTTAACACGGCGCGCCGCTTTAATATGGAAGTGCAGCCGCAGCTGGTTCTGCTGCAAAAAACACTGCTTTATGTTGAAGGCTTAGGGCGTCAGCTTTATCCTCAGCTCGATCTTTGGACCACGGCAAAACCCTTCCTTGAAAGTTGGGTGAAAGACCAGGTTGGTTTGCCAGCCATGCTGCGAGCGTTCAAAGAGAAAGCGCCATTCTGGATAGAGAAAATGCCGGAACTTCCAGACTTGGTGTATCAAAGCCTCCAGCAGCACAAGCTTTTGCAGTTCAACCTCGAAAAGCTCTCTACGCAGATGCAACAGCAGGGAGTGAGGCAGGGGCAATCAAGATACCTGTTTGGTATTGGTGCCACGCTGCTGCTTAGCGGCACTGCGTTGTTGCTGGGAAAAGTTGAGGTTTATCCTGCTTGGCTTATCGCCGCAGGAGTCGTTTCATGGATTATCGGCTGGAGACGCAGCCGCTAACTGAGTTTAGCGCGCCGTAACTCTTCGATTTTGAAATTCATTGATTTCGAAATTAAGCGCCGCCACTGGCGGTAATGGATGTAGTTCCCTTCATATTGAGGTGAAGAAAATGGGCGGTATTAGCATTACACAACTTCTGATCATCGCGGTGATCGTGGTACTTCTGTTCGGTACCAAAAAACTGCGTGGCTTGGGCTCGGATCTGGGTTCTTCAATCAAAGGCTTTAAGAAGGCCATGAGTGAAGATGACACCACCACCAAAGCGCCAAAAGAGAGCGACATTAAGAGTACTGATGCTGACTTCACGGCAAAACCTATCGAGGTAAAACCGGAAGTTAAAGCAGAAGAGACCAAGAGCCAAAACAAAGAGCAGGTATAAGCCGTGTTCGACATTGGATTTAGTGAACTGTTACTGGTATTGGTGATTGGCCTGGTAGTACTGGGGCCGGAACGTTTACCTGTGGCCGTCAGAACAGTGGCTGGCTGGATCCGCGCTCTGCGCGCCATGGCCGCCTCTGTGCAGAATGAGTTATCGCAAGAACTGAAACTTCAGGAATTGCAGGATAGCCTTAAGAAAGCCGAAGAATCCGGTCTTAAGAATCTGACGCCAGAAATCAAAGCCTCAATGGATGAGCTGAAAGAAGCCGCTGAGTCAATGAAACGCTCTTTCGCTACAGAAAAGAGCGAGCTGGAGCAATCTATCGAGGCCGCTAAGTCCGCAGGCAATACCATTCACAATCCGGCAGTTCAGGAAGCAGAAGCGCTGCATGACGAAGGTATCTCACCTGCGACGGCGGAACACATGGCTTCTGCTCCGGCACAGGCTCCAAGCAATGCCGTTGAAGCTGCCGTAGCCTCGCACAAACCTGTACAACAGGCTGAGGCGGCGCATGCCGCGCAGGCTGCGGAACCTCAGGTGGCTCACGCACCGGAAACTTCACCAGAAGCCTCTGCGGATAAGCCAAAAACGGTTGAAACCCCTGTAGCTACTGAAGAAGTGGCCGCCACGGTTAAACCGGCTCCTTCAACTCAATCTACAGGCGAACGTTAAAACATGGCTGTTGAAGATACCCAACCGCTTATCAGCCATCTGATAGAACTGCGTAAGCGTCTGCTGAACTCCATCATCTGTGTTCTGGTGGTGTTCTTGGCGTTGGCCTACTTTGCTAACGACATCTACTATCTGGTTTCTGCTCCACTGATCAAACAAATGCCGCTGGGCGCCAGCATGATTGCTACCGACGTGGCATCGCCATTCTTCACGCCAATTAAATTGACGATGATTGTGTCGGTATTCGTGTCTGCACCGTTTATCTTGTATCAGGTGTGGGGCTTTGTTGCGCCCGCGCTGTATAAGCATGAACGCCGCCTGATGATGCCGCTGCTGTTTTCCAGCTCCGCGCTGTTCTATCTCGGTATGGCTTTCGCTTACTTTATCGTCTTCCCGCTGGCTTTCGCCTTCTTTGCGAAAACGGCTCCGGCCGGCGTACAGATAGCGACCGACATCAACAACTACCTTGATTTCGTTATGGCGATATTCATGGCCTTTGGCGTGTCGTTTGAAGTGCCGATTGCCATCGTGTTGCTGTGCTGGAGCGGCGTGACCACGCCTGAAGATCTGAAGAAAAAGCGCCCGTACGTGCTGGTAGGCGCGTTCGTGGTCGGCATGTTGCTGACTCCGCCTGACGTTTTCTCGCAAACGCTGCTGGCGATCCCAATGTACCTGCTGTTTGAAATCGGCGTGTTCTTCGCCCGTTTCTACGTGGGTAAACGCCGTCGTCCAGAAGTCGAAGATGATGAGCAAGACTCAGCGTCGTAACAGAATCATTGCAGTAAAAAACCGCCCAGCAGGGCGGTTTCTTTTTTAGGACCATATATGTTTGAGATAGGCGTTAACCTGACCAGCAATCAGTTTGATAAAGACCGTCACGATGTGGTGACGCGGGCAAGGCTGGCTGGGCTTTCAGGGATGTTAATCACCGGGACATCGGCTGAAGAGAGCCTTGAGGCTCAAGGGCTCGCCGAGCAGTATCCTGACTTTTGCTGGTCGACGGCAGGAGTGCATCCCCATCAGGCCAGTGAATGGAATAGCCAAACCGAAGAAGCAATCAGAGAGCTGGCGGCGAAGCCTGAGGTCGTCGCCATCGGTGAGTGTGGTCTGGACTTCAACCGTAACTTCTCCCCTGTTGATCAGCAGGAGTCGGCCTTCAGCGCCCAGCTGGCGTTAGCCGCAGAACTGAGCATGCCGCTGTTTCTGCATTGCCGCGACGCCCATCCGCGCTTTGCTGATCTCTTGACCCCGTGGCTGAGTAAAATTCCGGGCGCGGTGGTTCACTGCTTTACCGGCAGCCAGCAAGAGCTGGAGCTCTACCTATCACTGGGGATGTATATTGGCATTACCGGTTGGGTGTGCGATGAGCGACGCGGCTTGGAATTGCGCGACATGCTCGGCTGCATTCCTGCTGACCGGCTATTACTCGAGACCGACGCGCCTTATCTGTTACCTCGCGACATGCCGGAAAAGCCGAAGAACCGCCGCAACGAGCCGGCCTTCTTGCCGCATATCGTTAAGCAGGTCGCGACATGGCGTGGCGAAGACCCCGCATGGTTAGCTGAGAAAACTGAGAGTAACGCGCGTGGTCTGTTTGGCCTGTAATTCGCAGCAAAGGCGCAATCATGCGCCTTTGGGCTAGTTAGAGTTTTTGGAAGTGTTTGTTATCTAGACTTTGTTTGACTTGCTGATTAATCAAATTCAGCAACAGGTGCGAGCGGGCTTCGCCGTCCGGTTCCGTATAAATGGCTTCAAGACCTTCGAACATCCCTTCGGTGATAACCACCACGTCGCCGGGGTGAGGGGTATCAGGGTCCTGCACATCCGGCATAGGCTGGGTCATCAACTGTTTGATAACCTCGGGGTGTACCGTCGCCAGCCGGTTGCCAAAACGAACAAAGTGGCTAACGCCGCGCGTGGCGCTAATGGTCGTGGTATGGATGCTTTCTGGATCAAACTCGATGAACATGTAGTTTGGGAACAGGGGTTCACTGACCGGAGTACGGCGCCCACGCACCATTTTTTCCAGTGTGATCATTGGAGTTAAACAGTTAACCTGTTGGCGCTCTAAATGTTCTTTAGCGCGAAGAAGCTGACCGCGTTTGCAATATAATAAGTACCAGGATTCCATAGTTTCATACGCCTTCAAACTTAGCCATGAAGCATAGCAAAAGTGGCTAGCGATAGACAGACGGCTCGCCAACTCGCGAGGTCTGGTCTCTACATTCTGAATCTAATGACAATACGGAGAAGCATCATGGAGTTGTTTTTGCTGAGTAACGGTAAGCTTTCAGATGAGTCAACCCTGTTAGGTTACGCAAGCGAACACATTCAGGCGATGTTGAAAGCCCGCAAGATTTCCTCAGCTATTCTCATTCCTTACGCCCTAATCCGCAGCGATTACGACGCCCGCGCTCAGGATCTCGAGCAGGCACTGGGTATCAAAGTGAAAAGCATTCACCACGCTGAGTCCCCGGCTGAAGCTATCGCCAGCGCGGAATGCATTTTGATTAGCGGCGGGAATACTTGGATGCTGAACCATATGCTGCACGCCAACAGCCTGATCGTGCCTATCCAGCGCGCCGTGCGTGAGCGCAACGTGCCTTACATTGGCTGGAGCGCGGGCTGTAACGTGGCTACGCCAAGCATCCGCACCACCAATGATATGCCCGTCAGCAACTCAGTCGTGCTGCCCGCGCTGGGCCTGTTCCCGGTGCAAATCAACCCGCACTACATTGATGCCCACCTGAGTGGTCACATGGGCGAGACGCGCGACGAGCGCCTTGCTGAGTTCTGCGCGGTGAATCCGAGCGAGTCAGTGGTGGCGCTGCGCGAAGGCAGCCTGCTGCACGTGTCGGGCAACCAACTGAGCTATTTCAGTGCCAAAGGTCAGGGCTTTAAAGTCTTCCGCCACGGCCACGAGACGCAGGAATATCAGGATACCAAGGCACTTAGCGCGCTGGTTCCGTTTGAATGTCGCTAATTTTCTAGCCGCATGAAATTTTCGCACTGTCAGTTTAGCCAGCGTGCTGACTGACGGTTAAACTGCCTTTTTGTTATTACTTTTTACCTACTGATAACAAAAAGGCAGCAACAACCCTGGAGAGGCTCTATAATGCTCTCCTTCAATTTGGCGATAAAAATCAGCATGAAATACCGTGATTTACGAGACTTCCTCTCGTTACTTGAAAAGCGAGGCGAGCTGAAACGCATCACTCAGCCTGTCGATACCTATCTGGAAATGACTGAAATTGCAGACCGCACCCTGCGTGCCGGTGGCCCTGCATTACTGTTCGAAAATCCAAAAGGCTACGACATGCCGGTGCTGTGCAACCTTTTCGGCACCCCTGAGCGCGTGGCGCTGGGTATGGGTCAGGAGGATGTCAGTGCGTTGCGTGAAGTCGGTGAATTATTGGCGTTTCTGAAAGAGCCTGAGCCGCCGCGCGGCTTCCGCGATTTCTACGACAAAATGCCCAAATTCAAACAAGTGATGAATATGCCGACCAAGGTGTTGCACTCGGCACCTTGTCAGGAACAGGTTTGGGAAGGGGATGACGTTGATTTGACACGCATTCCAGTTATGCACTGCTGGCCAGAAGATGCCGCGCCGCTGATCACTTGGGGCCTGACGGTCACTCGCGGCCCGCACAAGCAGCGCCAAAACTTAGGTATTTATCGCCAGCAGGTGCTGGGTAAGAACAAAGTCATTATGCGTTGGCTGTCGCATCGCGGCGGCGCGTTGGACTTCCAAGAGTGGTGCCAGCAAAATCCGGGGCAGCGTTTCCCGGTTTCCGTCGCCTTGGGCGCGGACCCGGCCACCATTCTCGGCGCGGTCACGCCGGTGCCAGATACCCTGTCAGAATATGCTTTTGCAGGTCTGCTGCGCGGCAATAAAACCGAAGTTGTGAAGTGTATTTCCAACGACCTCGAAGTGCCCGCCAGTGCGGAAATCGTGCTTGAAGGCTATATCGACCCGGCCGAAACGGCTCCGGAAGGCCCGTATGGCGACCACACGGGCTACTATAATGAAGTAGACAGCTTCCCGGTCTTTACGATCACGCACATCACGCAGCGTAAAAACCCGATTTACCATTCGACTTATACCGGCCGTCCGCCGGATGAGCCAGCAGTGCTGGGTGTGGCGCTAAACGAAGTCTTCGTGCCCATTCTGAAAAAGCAGTTCCCAGAAATTGTTGATTTTTATCTGCCGCCAGAGGGTTGCTCTTACCGCCTTGCTGTCGTTACGATGAAGAAACAGTACGCAGGCCATGCCAAGCGCGTCATGATGGGCGTTTGGTCATTCTTGCGTCAGTTTATGTACACCAAGTTTGTTATCGTCTGTGATGACGATGTGAATGCCCGTGACTGGAATGATGTTATCTGGGCAATCACTACGCGGATGGATCCTGCGCGCGACACGGTGCTCGTAGAAAATACGCCAATCGATTACCTCGACTTTGCGTCTCCGGTTTCCGGGCTCGGCTCCAAGATGGGGCTTGATGCCACCAACAAGTGGCCGGGTGAGACGCAGCGCGAGTGGGGACGTCCGATTGTGAAAGATCCCGCAGTGACTGCGCGAGTAGACGCGATGTGGGATGACTTGGGTATTTTCGCTGACGAGAAATACGCGCATAAAGCGCCTAAGCCTAAAAAATAACGCAGGTCGCGGCCTGATAATTAATGCATCTCGCCGCATCCTTACGCTTTGCAAAATGACCCACAGAGGGAATGCATGACCACATTGAGCTGTAAAGTCACCTCGGTTGAGGCCATTACCGATACGGTGTATCGGGTTCGGTTATCGCCGGAAACGCCTTTTTCTTTCCGTGCCGGTCAGTATCTGATGGTGGTGATGGACGAGCGCGACAAGCGCCCGTTCTCTCTGGCTTCTACGCCTGGCGAGGGTAGCGATATCGAGTTACACATCGGCGCCTCCGAGCTGAATTTGTATGCCATGGCAGTAATGGATCGCATCCTGAAAGAGAAATCTATCACCGTCGATATTCCTCACGGCGATGCTTGGCTGCGTGAAGACGGCGAGCGCCCGCTGGTGCTGATTGCCGGCGGTACGGGCTTCTCTTACGCGCGCTCCATTCTGGTTGCCGCGCTTGAGCAGCAGCCTAACCGCGATATCTCCATCTACTGGGGCGGCCGCGAGCTGAAGCACCTTTATGACTTGGGCGAGCTGGAAGCGCTGAGCGTGAATCACCCGAATCTGAAAGTGATCCCAGTGGTCGAGCAGCCAGAAGAGGGTTGGCAGGGCAGAAGCGGCACCGTGTTAAGCGCCGTTTTACAGGACTTCACGTCGCTGGCGGGTCACGATATCTACATCGCCGGGCGTTTTGAAATGGCGAAAATTGCTCGCGAGCGTTTTGTTGCGGAGCGCGCAGCGCAGGAAGAACGGATGTTTGGAGACGCTTTCTCCTTCATCTAATTTTCCCGTCATCCTTCGTGTTGTCTCTACGTTGGCTGCCTTCACTCACCCCAGTCACTTACTTGTGTAAGCTCCTGGGGTTCACTCAGTTGCCGCCTTGATACATCACGAATGATTTAGGGAAAAGGCTTGAGTCTTCCTTCGCGCTGTCTCGACGTTGGCTGCCTTCACTCACCCCAGTCACTTACTAATGTAAGCTCCTGGGGTTCACAGCTATCAAGTCGTCATTAAAAAAGCGGGCTATTGCCCGCTTTTTGCTTTTCATCTGATTATCAGACTCTCTCGAATACCGTGGCGATCCCTTGGCCGAGGCCGATACACATGGTGGCGACGCCGAACTGCACGTCTTTGCGTTCCATCAGGTTGAGCAGGGTGGTGGAGATACGCGAGCCGGAGCAGCCTAACGGGTGGCCGAGGGCAATTGCGCCGCCGTTGAGGTTCACGCGCTCTTCCATGGTTTCCAGCAAGCCCAAATCCTTCATGCACGGCAGCGCCTGCGCGGCGAACGCCTCATTCAGCTCGAACAGGCCGATGTCTTGCACGCTCAGTCCAGCACGTTTTAATGCCAAACGGGTAGCCGGAACCGGGCCGTAACCCATGATAGAAGGGTCGCAGCCGACCACTGCCATCGCCTTGATACGCGCGCGGGCCTGCAAACCCAGAGATTTGGCTTTGGACTCGCTCATGATAAGCATCGCCGAAGCCCCGTCGGACAGCGCCGACGAACTGCCCGCCGTTACGGTGCCATTCACCGGATCGAACGCCGGGCGCAGGGTAGACAGGGTCGCTACCGTGGTTTCCGGGCGGATCACTTCATCATAGTTATAGCTGGTCAGCACGCCGTCGGCGTCATGGCCGTCGGTGGCAATGATTTCATTGGCGAAGTGCCCGGCCACGGTCGCAGCGTGAGCGCGCTGGTGAGAGCGAGCTGCAAACTCATCCTGCATTTCGCGGCTGATATTGTGCATTTTCGCCAGCATTTCGGCGGTCAGCCCCATCATCCCTGCCGCTTTGGCGACAGTGCGGCTCAGGCCCGGATGGAAATCCACCCCGTGATTCATCGGCACGTGGCCCATGTGCTCAACGCCGCCAATCAGGCCGACCTGCGCATCGCCGACCATAATGGCGCGCGCCGCGTCGTGCAGCGCCTGCATGGAAGAGCCGCAAAGGCGGTTCACCGTGGTGGCGGGCACATTGCGTGGGATCTCCGCCAACAGCGCGGCGTTACGGGCAATATTGAAGCCTTGTTCCAGCGTCTGCTGGACGCAGCCCCAGTAAATATCATCAATTTCTTTCGGGTCGAGCGCCGCATTGCGGCTGACGATGGCGCGCATCAGGTGCGCGGACAAATCCTCAGCACGCACGTTGCGAAACGCCCCGCCTTTGGAACGGCCCATCGGGGTGCGGACTGCATCAACAATGACTACGTTTTCCATGATTTCGGTCCTTATGCCTGAGTGCCGGTGCTGAAGTCTTCCAGCGGAGTTGCGACCGGATAGTAAGTGTCATTGGTTTTCGCTTTGGCGCGTAAACCTTCTGGCACCTGATACAGCGCACCCAGATGCGAATATTGTTCGGCGAGTTTCAGGTACGCGGCGGTGCCCAGCGTGTCCAGATAGCGGAACGCGCCGCCGTGGAACGGAGGGAAACCAATGCCGTACACCAGTGCCATATCGGCCTCTGCCGGGCTGGCGACAATGCCTTCTTCCAGACAGCGCACCACTTCGTTGATCATCGGGATCATCATGCGGGCGATAATGTCATCCGGCGTGAACTCAGCTTTTTGGCCCGCCAGCAGCTTATCCACCTGCTCGTCATTCTCTTTGCGCGGCTTGCCTTTACTATCTTCGCTGTAGCGATAGAAGCCCAATTGGTTCTTCTGACCAAAGCGCTGGCTATCAAACAGCACGTCAATGGCATCGCGGTAATCCTTAGCCATTCTGTCCGGGAAGCCCGCCGCCATGACTGCCTGCGCGTGGTGTGCGGTATCAATACCCACCACGTCGAGCAGGTAAGCTGGGCCCATCGGCCAGCCGAACTGCTTTTCCATCACTTTGTCGATTTGGCGGAAGTCCGCGCCATCGCGCAGCAGCAGGCTGAAGCCCGCGAAGTAAGGGAACAGCACGCGGTTGACGAAGAACCCCGGGCAGTCATTCACCACAATCGGCGTTTTACCCATGCTCAACGCATAAGAGACGATGCGCGAAAGGGTTTTCTCGGAGGTTTTGGCCCCACGGATGATTTCAACCAGCGGCATACGGTGAACCGGGTTGAAGAAGTGCATGCCGCAGAAGTTTTCCGGGCGTTTCAGCGCCGCGGCTAACTGGTCAATAGGAATGGTCGAGGTGTTGGACGCCAGCACGGCGTCGCTGTCGAGCAGGGCTTCGGCCTCGGCCAGTACCGCAGATTTGATTTTTGGATTCTCGACCACGGCTTCAACCACCACTTTGGCGCGTTCAATGCCGCTGTAGCTCAGGGTTGGCTGAATAGTAGAAAGCACCTTCGCCATCTTCAGGCCGTCGAGCTTGCCGCGCTCCAACTGTTTATTCAGCAGCTTGGCGGCTTCATTCATTCCCAGCGTCAGCGACTTGTCATTAATGTCTTTCATAATGACCGGCACGCCTTTCAGGGCTGACTGATAGGCAATCCCGCCCCCCATGATCCCGGCACCCAGTACCGCGGCCTGCGTGGTTTTCTCACTCTCTTTAGCCAGTTTCTTGGCTTTGCCTTTAACAAACTGATCGTTGAGGAAGATGCCGACCAGCGCGCGGGCCTCTTTGGATTGCGCGAGGGGAACAAAGCTGCCCGTTTCCAGTTTCAGCGCTTCATCGCGGCCAAGTTTGGCGGCGGCTTCAATGGTTTTCACCGCGGTCATTGGCGCAGGGTAGTGTTTTCCTGCGGTTTGCAGCACCATGCTTTTTGCCACGCTGAAGCTCATGGTGGCCTCAATTTGGCTGAGTTTCAGCGGCTGGCGCTTCACGTCGCGGCGGCCCTGCCAGTCGAGCTTGCCAGCAATGGCCTGCTTGAGCATGTTCAGCCCGGCGTCGCGCAGTTTATCGGCTTCCACCACGGCATCGACCAATCCGACTTTTAAAGCGTCTTTGCCACTGATGTCTTTACCGGCGGCGATAATTTCTAGTGCGCTGTCGGCACCCAGCAGGCGCGGCATACGCACCGAGCCACCAAAGCCCGGCATAATGCCTAAACGGGTTTCCGGCAGGCCAATGCGGGCGTCCGGCGTGGCGATACGGAAATCTGTCGCCAGCACGCATTCGCAGCCGCCGCCCAGCGCATAGCCCGCAATAGCGGAAAGCGTCGGAACATTAAGATCTTCCAGACGATTAAAGATGCCATTGGCAAAATTGAGCCACTGATGCAGTTTCTCGGCTGGCGCATTGAACAGGGACAGGAACTCGGTGATGTCAGCCCCGACAATAAACGCCGGTTTGGCCGAACTGAGCAGCAGCGCTTTCAAATCAGTTTGCTTCTCAAGCACGCTAATGGCCTCGCCGAGGCTAGCCACGGTGCGGGTGTCGAGCTTGTTTACAGAGCCTGGAGCATCAAACACCAGCTCGGCAATGCCGTCTTGGAGCCAGTGCAGGTGTAATGTTTCGCCTTGGTAGAGCATGTGTCTCTCCTGAATCATCTGGGATGATCTGGTATGACCAGATGAATGGAGTGTGGTTTTTATGTTAATAATTTGCAAATGAGATGAGTGTAATTTGCTGGAGGGATCACAAACCTTCCGGGGCTACGACCTGTGCGCGGCTGTGATAAGATGCGCCATCGTTTTGCAGGAAAAAAGGACCGTTTGATGGAATCGCTTACTACGCTTTACAAAGAACATATCGCCACGCTACAGCAACGTGCGCGTGAAATACTGCAACGTAATCAACTTGATGCGTTATTAATTCACTCCGGTGAGCTGATAACGACTTTCCTCGATGACCACAGCTATCCGTTCAAAGTGAACCCGCAATTCAAAGCTTGGGTGCCGGTCACCAAAGTGCCGAACTGCTGGCTGTGGGTCGATGGCGTTAACGCGCCGAAGCTCTGGTTCTACTCGCCGGTGGACTACTGGCATAACGTTGAGCCTCTGCCGGACTCCTTCTGGACGCACGAAGTGGCGCTGTCTCCGCTGGCCAAAGCCGACGACATCAAAAACCAACTTCCTGCTGATTTGAAGCGCGTGGCTTACATTGGCTCAAGCCCGCAGCGGGCGATTAATCTGGGCATGGCGGCAGATAACGTCAACCCGAAAGCCGTGCTGGACTACCTTCACTACCACCGCGCCTATAAGACTGACTATGAAATTGCCTGCATGCGCGAAGCGCAGAAGGTGGCAGTCAGTGGTCATCGCGCCGCGCAGGAAGCCTTTTTGTCCGGCATGAGCGAGTTCGACATCAACCTCGCTTACCTGACGGCAACCGGCCACCGCGACACCGACGTGCCTTACGACAACATCGTGGCACTGAATGAGCACGCGGCGGTGCTGCATTACACCAAGCTTGACCACCAACCGCCTGCCGAAATGCGCAGTTTCCTGCTCGACGCCGGGGCTGAATACAATGGCTACGCGGCTGACCTGACGCGCACCTACGCGGCCAAGCAGAACAACGACTTCGCCGATCTGATTAAAGATTTGAATACCGAAGAGTTGGCGCTGATTGACTCGATCAAAGCCGGTGTCAGCTACACCGATTACCATGTGCAGATGCACCATCGCATTGCTAAGTTGCTGAAAGCGCACAAGCTGGTGGTCGATATCAGTGAAGAAGCCATGGTCGAGCAGAACCTGACGGGGCCTTTCCTGCCACATGGTTTGGGCCATCCGCTGGGCTTGCAAGTCCATGATGTCGCAGGCTTCATGCAGGATGAAACCGGCACTCATCTGGCCGCGCCGTCAAAATATCCATTCTTGCGCTGTACTCGCATTATTCAGCCAAAAATGGTGCTGACTATCGAGCCGGGTCTGTACTTCATCGAGTCTTTGCTTGCGCCTTGGCGCGACGGGCAGTTCAGCAAGCACTTTGCATGGGATCGCATTGAAGCGCTGAAACCTTATGGCGGCATTCGTATCGAAGACAATATTGTCATTCACGATAATCACATTGAAAATATGACGCGTGATTTGAAACTTGCCTGATGCAGCCTTATCCCGTTCCCACTGAATCTGTCAGTTTCAGTGAAGAAATAAAGAAAAGCCGCTTTATTACCCTTTTGGCGCATACCGAAGGGGTAGAGGCGGCTAAGTCCTTTATTAATGACGTGAAAAGTCAGCATCCGACGGCCCGGCATCACTGCTGGGCTTTCGTCGCAGGCACGCCCACGGACTCCCAGCAGCTTGGCTTCTCCGATGACGGCGAACCAGCGGGCACGGCGGGCAAGCCGATTCTGGCCCAGTTGCTCGGCAGCGGCGTCGGTGAGATAACCGCCGTGGTCGTGCGTTACTATGGCGGCATTATGTTAGGCACCGGCGGCTTGGTGAAGGCCTACGGTGGCGGTGTGCAGCAGGCATTAAAGCTGCTTGCGACACATGAAAAAGTCCCGCTCACGGAATTTACGCTGCAATGTGACTACGCTCAGTTAACGCTGGTGGAAAACCTGTTGCAGCAGGTGGGCGGACATATTTTACAAAGCAATTACGGGGCGGCAGTCGACATGCGTCTGGCCTTACCGGCCACAGAAGCCTCGGCTATTGTCACCCGTTTATACGATCTCAGTCGCGGCACGCTCAATTTGCAGCCGGTTTTATAACTATTCTCTAATGACTCATTCGCTGAGGAACACGCCAGCATGCATTTTCGTGCCATAACTCGCATCGTGGGGGTGCTTGTCATCCTGTTCTCCGGAACGATGATTATTCCCGGATTGGTCGCACTGATTTACCGCGATGGCGCAGGGCGCGCGTTTAGCCAAACTTTCTTCGTGGCACTGGCTATTGGCCTGCTCCTCTGGCTCCCCAATAGAAAGCAAAAAAGCGAGCTAAAGCCGCGAGAGGGGTTCCTCATCGTGGTGCTTTTCTGGACCGTGCTGGGCAGCGTGGGGGCTCTGCCGTTCCTGTTCTCCGAGCGCCCGAACCTTTCGCTCACCGATGCCTTCTTTGAATCTTTCTCCGGCTTGACCACCACCGGCGCGACCACGCTGGTCGGGCTGGACTCACTGCCGAAAGCCATTCTGTTCTATCGGCAGATGCTGCAATGGTTTGGCGGTATGGGGATCATCGTGCTCGCCGTGGCTATCCTGCCTATATTGGGCGTCGGCGGCATGCAGCTTTATAGGGCAGAAATGCCGGGTCCGCTGAAAGATAACAAAATGCGCCCGCGCATCGCCGAGACGGCAAAAACCCTGTGGCTAATCTACGTCTTGCTCACTGTGGCCTGTGCTCTGTCACTGTGGGGAGCTGGGATGCCGGTGTTCGACGCCATCTCCCATAGCTTCTCTACCATCGCCATCGGCGGCTTCTCCACCCATGACGCCAGCATTGGCTATTTCCACAGCGGCACTATTAACACCATTATCGCGGTCTTCCTGCTGATCTCCGGCTGTAACTACGGTTTACACTTCGCGATGCTCAGCGGCCGCAACCTCAAGGTGTATTGGCGCGACCCGGAATTCCGTATGTTCATTGGCGTGCAGCTCACGCTGGTGATTGTCTGCACCTCGGTGCTGTGGCTGCATAATGTTTATAGCTCCGGCTTAGAGACGCTCAATCAGGCGTTCTTCCAAGTGGTGTCGATGGCGACCACCGCGGGTTACACCACGGACAGCATTTCGAAATGGCCGCTGTTCCTGCCAATCCTACTTCTCTGTTCTGCCTTTATCGGCGGCTGTGCGGGTTCGACTGGCGGCGGCTTGAAGGTTATCCGTATCCTGCTGCTCTACTTACAGGGTTCGCGTGAACTGAAACGTCTGGTCCACCCGAACGCGGTCTACACCATTAAACTGGGCAACCGCGCGTTGCCGGAACGTATTATCGAAGCGGTATGGGGCTTCTTCTCCGCCTACGCTTTGGTGTTTATCGTCAGCATGCTGGCTATCGTCGCGACGGGCGTGGATAACTTCTCTGCCTTCGCCGCCGTGACCGCCACCCTCAACAACCTCGGGCCGGGGCTGGGCGTGGTAGCTGACAACTTTGCTTCGATGAACTCCACCGCCAAGTGGGTTCTGATTGTGACCATGCTGTTTGGTCGCCTTGAAGTCTTTACGCTGTTGGTTCTGTTTACGCCAACCTTCTGGCGTGAGTAACGACCTGTCTTATTTAGGAAGGAACTTGATATGAAAGCACTGGTGCTCTATTCAACACGTGATGGGCAAACGCATGCCATTGCTTCTTATATAGCAAGTTGCATGAAAGAGAAGGCCGAGTGCGACGTGATTGACCTCACTCATGGTGAACACGTCAACCTTGCACAGTATGACCAAGTGCTGATTGGCGCTTCTATCCGTTATGGGCACTTCAACGCCGTGCTGGATAAATTCATCAAGCGTAACGTCGACCAGCTCAACAACATGCCTTCGGCTTTCTTCTGCGTGAACCTCACCGCGCGCAAACCTGAGAAGCGTACGCCGCAGACAAATCCTTATGTCCGCAAGTTCTTGTTGGCTACGCCTTGGCAACCAGCTTTATGTGGCGTCTTCGCCGGGGCACTGCGTTACCCGCGTTACCGCTGGATAGATAAGGTAATGATCCAACTTATTATGCGTATGACCGGCGGCGAAACGGATACCAGTAAAGAAGTGGAATACACCGATTGGGAGCAAGTGAAGAAGTTTGCTGAGGATTTTGCCAAGTTATCGTACAAAAAAGCGCTGTAATGCTGGATCTCTGGGCATATCGTTGAAAAAAAAGACGGTTGAAAAGTTTTTT
>NZ_JMPJ01000070.1 GCF_000735345.1 Ewingella americana ATCC 33852
GCCAAGGCCCCGTACGCAAGTACGGGGCTTTTGCTTTTTTGCTTTCCGGCGGTTGCCTGCTCGGGAAGAGAGTAGGACAAAAGGCGTTGGCTTTTGCACGTTGCGTAGCAACGGCCCGCAGGGTGAAGCACGAAGTGGTTCATCACCTGCCAGGCATCAAATAAAGTAAGAAACCTCAGCCGAAAGGCTGGGGTTTTTTGCTATGTGGGAAACGACAAATAAGACTTCATACATTCCTCCTTAACTTCCTTAAAGATCCTTCCTATCTAAAAAAACACAGCCAAACTCTATACGCTGTAAACCTCGGGATCAGTTAAACTGGGCTTAATTGAGTAACGAATGAGTAATTAGGTTATGCCGATCCAAGGTACATCTTTAAAGGCTTTAAATACCTTTGCTATCAACGCCAGCGCTAACGCAATAATAACTGCCTCGACGCCCGCTGAATTATCAGCGGCCTGGCTTGCCTCCAATAAAGCGAATAAACCATTCCTGTTATTAGGTGAGGGCAGTAACGTTCTGTTTTTGAATGACTTCTCAGGTGATATCGTTCTGAATCGCATTCTGGGAATTGATATTAAAGAGAATGATCATGAGTGGTTATTGCATGTTGGAGCCGGTGAGAATTGGCACCAGTTAGTCGTCTCAACGCTAGAAAAGAATATTCCCGGTCTGGAAAACTTAGCCCTGATCCCCGGCTGCGTGGGATCGGCACCTATTCAGAATATTGGCGCTTACGGCATTGAGCTGCAAAACGTCTGCGATTATGTCGATTTACTGAATTTAGCAACCGGCGACATCACCCGCATTAGTGCCAGCGAATGCCATTTCGGCTACCGCGAAAGTATCTTCAAGCACGGCTATCGTGAAGGTTTTGCGATTGTCGCGGTGGGATTACGCCTGAGTAAAGATTGGCAGCCTAAGCTGACTTACGGTGATTTAACCCGTCTGGATGCTGCCAGCGTAACACCACAACAAATATTTGATTCAGTGTGTCATATGCGTCGTAGCAAGCTGCCGGACCCTAAAGTGACTGGCAATGCGGGCAGTTTCTTTAAGAACCCTATTGTCGACGTGAATGTTGCCGATGCTCTGAAAAGCCAGTATCCGGCCATGCCTTACTACCCACAAGCAGACGGCACGGTGAAGCTTGCCGCAGGTTGGTTAGTCGAAATGGCTGGCTTGAAGGGAACGAGCTTGGGCGGCGCAGGCGTGCATCAGCAGCAAGCTTTGGTGTTGGTAAACCGAGACGGTGCAACCGGCGCGGATATTCAATCTTTGGCAAAACTGGTGCGTGAAACCGTCGCAGAGCGTTTTGGCGTGTATTTAGAGCCAGAGGTTCGCTTCATATCATCATTGGGTGAAGTCAACGCAGTTGAGGCGCTTTCATGAAAGATATCACCGTTCCTCTCCACCTTATCTCAATCCTTTCTGACGGCGAGTTCCACTCTGGCGAGCAGTTAGGCACAGAGTTAGGCATGAGTCGCGCCGCTATCAACAAGCACATCCAAACAGTCAGGGACTGGGGAGTTGATATCTTCACTGTGCCCGGTAAAGGTTATAGCCTGCCTTCACCAATTCAATTGCTCGATGAAGCGCAGCTCCTCTCCTTCCTCCCTGAAGGCCGAGTCAGCGTCCTGCCGGTTATCGACTCTACGAACCAATATCTGTTAGATCGCATCGCCAAGCTCTCCTCCGGCGATGCCTGCGTTGCGGAATATCAGCAAGCAGGGCGTGGGAGAAGAGGGCGGAAATGGTTCTCTCCATTTGGCTCCAATTTATACCTTTCTATGTATTGGAAGCTGGAGCAGGGCCCGGCAGCTGCGATGGGGCTGAGTTTGGTGATCGGCATTATTATGGCCGAAGTGCTCCAGAAGCTCGGCGCGGCGGATGTGCGCGTCAAATGGCCAAACGACCTCTATCTTAAAGATCGCAAACTTGCCGGTATTTTGGTGGAGTTGACAGGGAAAACCGGGGATGCGGCGCATCTGGTGATTGGTGCTGGCATTAACCTGAGAATGCGTGAACCCTCTGCCGATAGCATCGATCAGGGCTGGATAAACCTACAAGAGGCCGGGGTGAATATCGATCGCAACCAACTTACCGCCACATTACTGACCGAGCTGCGTCTGGCGCTGCGTCAGTTTGAGATTGATGGGTTAGCTCCGTTTATTAGCCGCTGGCGCAGTCTGGACAATTTCATCGACCGCCCGGTCAAGCTGCTGATTGGTGAGCAAGAAATTCACGGCATTGAGCGCGGTATTGATCAGCAGGGAGCACTGCTGCTTGAGCAAGATGGGGTGATCAAACCTTATATCGGTGGCGAGATATCACTGCGCGGCAGGTAAAACCTAGTAAGAAGATGGTATTAAAAAGGAGGGCTTTTGCCCTCCTTTCTTATTTCCTTAATCGAACGCTTTCAACCGCGTGATTGGCGCTCTTAGTCATAATCAGACTAGCTCGCTCGCGGGTTGGAAGGATGTTCTCTTTTAAATTCAGCCCGTTGATCTCATTCCACAGCTGCGTCGCGATGTTTACCGCCTCTTCCTCAGGAAGTTTCGCATAGTGGTGGAAATAAGAGTCTGGGTCGGCAAACGCACCCTGACGGAATTTAAGGAAACGGTTGATATACCAGCTCTGCAATAAGTCCGCAGGGGCATCAACGTAAATCGAGAAGTCTACGAAGTCAGACACAAACACATGGTGGGGATCGTGCGGGTAATCCATACCACTCTGTAAGACATTCAGGCCTTCTAAAATAAGAATGTCTGGCTGCTCGATGACTTTATTGCCATCCGGGATCACATCATAAATCAGGTGAGAATAGACCGGAGCGGTCACACGCTTGGCGCCTGACTTCACTTCAGAGACGAAGTTAACCAATTGATGCATATCATAAGATTGCGGGAAGCCTTTCTTCTTCATGATCCCACGTTCTTGCAGCGTCTTATTGGGGTACAGGAACCCGTCAGTGGTGATTAACTCGACCGTCCTATGTTCTGGCCAGCGGCTGAGAAGAGCTTGCAGCACACGGGCTGTGGTACTCTTTCCTACCGCGACACTACCAGCTATCCCAATGACATAAGGGATCTTCTGACCATCTGTGCCCAAGAACTGCTCTAAGACTGCCTGGCGGCGAAGGTTCGAACTGATGTAAAAATTAAGAAGGCGTGAAAGCGGCAAATAGATTTGCGCAACCTCCTCCAAGGATAGATCCTCATTGATGCCTTTTAATTTCGCGATCTCCGTTTCCTTTAAAGTTAAAGGAACTGAGTCACGTAAGGCTGCCCATTGAGCTCTGTCGAACTGTAGATAAGGGGTTGCCAAGGATAAGTCTCTTTTGTTCATAAGTTAAAATCTGCCTGTTAGCGCAGGTCAGGAAAGGCGCCGCACGCCAAGTCCAGACAGTAAACCAGCTGCCCATTATAGACAGCTAAATTTTCGTCGTAGACATTTTTCTTATACCTTATCGAATTCTTTGATTGGGTTAAAAATTTTCAACTAAAGTCATAAATCCGCATTTTTATACCTTGGCATCCTGATTGGCAGGCTGCTTTGCGTTATCTCAAGGAAAATTCTGTATTGAATACAGATTAAAGAAACATAAAGGTGAATAAGCCCGCTGTTTATTCTGCGAGGTAATGGGATTCAGACCTTTAGGCGGCAAGGCAGGTCGCGCGGTGAGAAAAGCCAAAAATTTATTTTGCGTATTATTTGGGCGAGAAAAGGGTTGGATGAGCTATTTCTATCACTTTTTGCATAAAACATGACCGATAGAGCAAAAGTCGCAAATTTTTTGTTGCATCCCCCGCCGAGTCTCCCTAGAATGCGCAGCACTTGATGCCGGCATAGCTCAGTTGGTAGAGCAACTGACTTGTAATCAGTAGGTCCCGAGTTCGACTCTTGGTGCCGGCACCAATCAAGTACTTAAAATCTGGTGGGGTTCCCGAGCGGCCAAAGGGAGCAGACTGTAAATCTGCCGTCATCGACTTCGAAGGTTCGAATCCTTCCCCCACCACCAAACAAGCCTTATCACTAAGGCAACTTATGAAGCCAAGCGCTTCGTAAGTGAAGATGAGGTGTTAAGTGTCTCATTTCCTTATCCCCGTCTTCTCGTTCTTCAGAACAATCAGGTAGCCGAGTTCCAGGATGCGGGCATCGTATAATGGCTATTACCTCAGCCTTCCAAGCTGATGATGTGGGTTCGATTCCCACTGCCCGCTCCAAGTATGTGCTGATATAGCTCAGTTGGTAGAGCGCACCCTTGGTAAGGGTGAGGTCGGCAGTTCGAATCTGCCTATCAGCACCACTTCCCAATTCTCTCCCTCCTGATTTTCTTTCTGTAAAATAATTCATCAAGCAAATGCTTGGTTGATGTGGTGATACCACCGATTTAACCGTGTCTTAGAGGGACAATCGATGTCTAAAGAAAAGTTTGAACGTACAAAACCGCACGTTAACGTTGGTACTATCGGCCACGTTGACCACGGTAAAACTACCCTGACCGCAGCAATCACAACCGTATTGGCTAAAACCTACGGCGGTTCTGCGCGCGCATTCGACCAGATCGATAACGCACCAGAAGAAAAAGCTCGTGGTATCACCATCAACACTTCTCACGTTGAATATGACACCCCAAGCCGTCACTACGCGCACGTAGACTGCCCAGGACACGCCGACTATGTGAAAAACATGATCACCGGTGCTGCTCAGATGGACGGTGCGATCCTGGTTGTTGCTGCAACTGATGGCCCTATGCCACAGACTCGTGAGCACATCCTGTTGGGTCGTCAGGTTGGCGTTCCATTCATGATCGTATTCATGAACAAATGCGACATGGTTGATGACGAAGAGCTGCTGGAACTGGTAGAAATGGAAGTTCGTGAACTTCTGTCTGCTTACGATTTCCCAGGCGACGACATCCCAGTTGTTAAAGGTTCAGCGCTGAAAGCACTGGAAGGCGAAGCAGAGTGGGAAGCTAAGATCATCGAGCTGGCTGGCCACCTGGATAGCTACATCCCAGAACCAGAGCGTGCGATTGACAAGCCATTCCTGCTGCCAATCGAAGACGTATTCTCCATCTCCGGTCGTGGTACCGTTGTTACCGGTCGTGTAGAGCGCGGTATCATCAAAGTTGGCGAAGAAGTTGAAATCGTTGGTATCAAGGACACTGTTAAGTCTACTTGTACTGGCGTTGAAATGTTCCGCAAACTGCTGGACGAAGGCCGTGCTGGTGAGAACGTTGGTGTTCTGCTGCGTGGTATCAAGCGTGAAGACATCGAACGTGGTCAGGTTCTGGCTAAACCAGGTTCAATCAAACCACACACCACTTTCGACTCAGAAGTTTATATCCTGAGCAAAGATGAAGGCGGCCGTCATACTCCGTTCTTCAAAGGCTACCGTCCACAGTTCTACTTCCGTACAACTGACGTGACCGGTACCATCGAACTGCCAGAAGGCGTAGAGATGGTAATGCCAGGTGACAACATCAACATGAAAGTTACCCTGATCCACCCAATCGCGATGGATGACGGTCTGCGTTTCGCAATCCGTGAAGGTGGCCGTACTGTAGGTGCAGGTGTTGTTGCTAAAGTTATCGCTTAATCGCTGATACTTTTTTGTCACTTTACGTTGACGCAATGCACACTAAAAGGGCATCATTCGATGCCCTTTTCTACGCTGTGGCGCTAGAACCTATCTCATCAGCGATTTATACGTCATAATCATTGGTGAGATAGGCTCTGAGATATAGCGTAAAACACCGAGTTGCGCTCACTGTAGAGCATCGATCGGTTTGGTTTGCCTCGCAATGCGAGGCAAAGTTGTTTGTTCTGAATCATTGTGACGGGTTGGTTTATGAGTGCGAATACCGAGGCTCAAGGGAGCGGGCGCGGCCTGGAAGCGGTAAAATGGTTGGTTGTTGCCGTTTTGTTGGTCGTAGCTATTGTCGGTAACTATTATTACCGTGCATACAGCCTGCCGTTACGTGCGCTGGCAGTTGTTGTCATCATTGCGATTGCTGGTGCAGTGGCATTATTGACGACTAAAGGCAAAGCGACAGTTGCGTTTGCGCGCGAAGCGCGTACCGAAGTACGTAAAGTAATTTGGCCTACGCGCCAGGAAACATTGCATACCACACTGATCGTTGCTGCGGTAACTGCCGTTATGTCACTGATTCTGTGGGGACTAGATGGTATTCTGGTTCGCTTGGTATCTTTTATTACTGGCTTGAGGTTCTAAATGTCTGAAGCACCTAAAAAACGTTGGTACGTCGTTCAGGCGTTTTCCGGCTTTGAAGGCCGCGTAGCACAATCGCTGCGTGAGCACATCAAATTGCACGACATGGAAGAGCTGTTCGGCGAAGTCATGGTTCCTACGGAAGAAGTTGTTGAAATCCGTGGTGGTCAGCGTCGCAAAAGTGAACGCAAATTCTTCCCAGGTTATGTGCTTGTTCAAATGGTGATGAATGACGCCAGCTGGCACTTAGTGCGTAGCGTTCCTCGCGTAATGGGCTTCATCGGCGGTACTTCTGACCGTCCTGCGCCTATTAGCGATAAAGAAGTTGACGCTATTATGAATCGCCTGCAACAAGTCGGCGATAAGCCACGTCCTAAAACGCTGTTTGAACCAGGTGAGTTGGTCCGTGTTAACGACGGTCCGTTCGCTGACTTCAACGGTGTTGTGGAAGAAGTGGATTACGAAAAAAGCCGCCTGAAAGTGTCTGTTTCTATCTTCGGGCGTGCAACGCCTGTTGAGCTAGACTTCGGTCAGGTCGAAAAGGGTTAACAACTCTTTCAACATCGGTTCGAACAGATGTTGTGCAGGGCGCGAAATTAAACTATAATTTCGCGCCTTTTGTTTTTCTGTGCAGCCTCTGCACAGAAAAGTACTGCAAATAACGGGGAGCCTCTTCAAACAGGCGATATTACCCAACTGAGGAAATTTAAATGGCCAAGAAAGTACAAGCCTACGTCAAGCTGCAAGTTGCAGCTGGTATGGCTAACCCAAGTCCACCGGTAGGTCCGGCACTGGGTCAGCAAGGTGTTAACATCATGGAATTCTGTAAGGCATTCAACGCTAAGACTGAAAGCGTTGAGAAAGGCCTGCCGATCCCTGTTGTAATTACCGTTTACTCTGACCGTTCTTTCACCTTCGTTACCAAAACGCCTCCAGCAGCTGTGCTGTTGAAGAAAGCGGCTGGTATCAAGTCTGGTTCCGGCAAGCCGAACAAAGACAAAGTGGGTAAAGTAACGACTGCTCAGGTTCGTGAAATCGCAGAAACCAAAGCTGCGGACATGACTGGTTCTGACGTAGAGGCCATGGCGCGCTCTATCGAAGGTACTGCTCGTTCCATGGGCCTGGTAGTGGAGGATTAATAGATGGCTAAGCTGACCAAGCGCATGCGCGTGATCCGTGACAAAGTTGATGCTACTAAACAGTACGACATCAACGAAGCTGTTGCTCTGCTCAAAGAGCTGGCCACTGCTAAATTCGTTGAAAGTGTAGACGTTGCCGTTAACCTCGGTATCGATGCACGTAAATCTGACCAAAACGTTCGTGGTGCTACCGTTCTGCCTAACGGCACCGGTCGTTCTGTTCGCGTTGCTGTCTTCACCCAAGGTGCAAACGCTGAAGCTGCTAAAGCTGCAGGCGCTGAGCTGGTAGGTATGGAAGACCTGGCTGATCAGATTAAGAAAGGCGAAATGAACTTTGACGTTGTTATTGCTTCTCCAGATGCAATGCGCGTTGTAGGTCAATTAGGTCAGGTTCTGGGCCCACGTGGTCTGATGCCTAACCCGAAAGTTGGTACTGTAACTCCTAACGTTGCTGAAGCGGTTAAGAACGCTAAAGCAGGTCAGGTTCGTTACCGTAACGACAAAAACGGTATCATCCATACCACTATCGGTAAGGTTGATTTCGAATCCGACAAGCTGAAAGAAAACCTGGAAGCTCTGTTGGTTGCACTGAAGAAAGCGAAGCCTTCTCAGGCTAAAGGCGTTTTCATCAAGAAAGTAAGCCTGTCCACTACCATGGGCGCTGGTCTTGCTATTGATCAAAGCGGCCTGAGCGCAACAGTTAACTAATTAACTGCTGACGTTTATCGCTTTACGCGGGCGATAGATTTGTCTAGAATCTATGGCCCGTTGTTTCGTTAACGCGAAACCAAGAATTTTTCGGTTGGAGCCTGGCCTATCCAGGCCTCCGTCCAAGACCGCAGGTGTCCCGCAAGGGACTTAATCCTTCCTGCGTAGACGGTGACAGAGCCTGAAGAAAATTTTTCTTTGTCTTGATTTGTACTTTGTATGAAGAAAGCATGAAGAACTTGAATAGTCTTTGCTGGATTCTCTGCTCACCGTGTTTGTACGCCTATTTCCGATCTCGGTTATAGGTGATGTGAGTTCCGGGGATTTTCCCCGGCTAAATCCAGGAGCAAAAAGCTAATGGCATTAAATCTTCAAGACAAACAAGCGATTGTTGCTGAAGTCATGGAAGTAGCCAAAGGCGCGCTGTCTGCGGTTGTTGCGGATTCCCGTGGCGTAACTGTAGATAAAATGACTGAACTGCGTAAAGCAGGTCGTGAAGCTGGCGTTTACATGCGTGTTGTTCGTAACACCTTGATGCGTCGCGTCGTTGAAGGTACTCAGTTCGAGTGCCTGAAAGACACGTTTGTCGGTCCTACCTTGATTGCATTTTCTTCTGAACACCCGGGCGCTGCTGCTCGTCTGTTCAAAGATTTCGCTAAAGCGAATGCAAAATTCGAGGTTAAAGCTGCGGCCTTTGAAGGTGAGTTTATCTCTGCGGCTCAAATCGACCGCTTGGCAACTCTGCCTACTTACGATGAAGCAATCGCACGCCTGATGGCAACCATGAAAGAAGCCGCTGCCGGCAAATTGGTTCGCACTCTGGCTGCTGTACGCGATCAGAAAGAAGCTGCTTAATCAGCCTTTCTTTTCCCGTTCAAATGCTTACGTATAAACTATTTCTGAATTCTAGGAACAATTAACATGTCTATCACTAAAGAACAAATCATTGAAGGCGTTGCAGCTCTGTCTGTAATGGAAATCGTTGAACTGATCTCCGCTATGGAAGAGAAATTCGGCGTTTCTGCTGCTGCTGCCGTTGCTGGTCCAGCTGCTGCTGCTGAAGCTGTAGAAGAGAAAACTGAATTCGACGTTATCTTGACTGCTGCTGGCGCTAACAAAGTTGCTGTTATCAAAGCAGTACGTACCGCTACTGGCCTGGGTCTGAAAGAAGCTAAAGACCTGGTAGAGTCTGCTCCAGCAGCTCTGAAAGAAGGCATCAGCAAAGACGACGCTGAAGCTCTGAAAAAATCTCTGGAAGAAGCTGGTGCTTCTGTTGAAGTTAAGTAAGTTTAACTTCCCGGAGTACAGTCTGTCCTAACAGACTGATGGCTGGTGACTTTTTAGTCACCAGCCTTTTTGCGCTATAGAGTGTCAGTGGTGTTTCACACTGTTTGAACACTGAGCTACTCTAATATCTCTTTCTATAGACGACTTAATATATTGATGCCCCTTGCTGTGGCTCATCCACAGATAACGCACAACGAAATGATTTAAGAGTGATAGAAACGGGTATTGCGGAAAGCGTCTCTGCTTTTCGGTCGACATAAACGGTGTTGCATGAACTGTCCTTCTCAGGGCAGACAAGATTGGGTCACTGATCAGCGAGCTGAGGAACCCTATGGTTTACTCCTATACCGAGAAAAAACGCATTCGTAAGGATTTTGGTAAACGTCCACAAGTTCTGGACATTCCATATCTCCTTTCTATCCAGCTTGACTCGTTCCAGAAGTTTATCGAGCAAGATCCGGAAGGCCAGTACGGTCTGGAAGCTGCATTCCGTTCTGTATTCCCTATCAAGAGCTACAGCGGTAACTCTGAGCTGCAATACGTTAGCTACCGTCTTGGTGAGCCTGTATTCGACGTTAAAGAATGCCAGATCCGTGGTGTGACGTTCTCCGCGCCACTGCGCGTGAAACTGCGTCTGGTAATCTACGAGCGTGAAGCACCAGAAGGTACGGTCAAAGACATCAAGGAACAAGAAGTCTATATGGGCGAAATTCCGCTCATGACCGAAAATGGTACCTTTGTGATTAACGGTACTGAGAGGGTTATCGTATCTCAGCTGCACCGTAGTCCGGGCGTATTCTTCGACAGCGATAAGGGTAAAACCCACTCATCGGGTAAAGTGCTTTATAACGCACGTATCATCCCTTACCGCGGTTCATGGTTAGATTTCGAGTTCGACCCGAAAGACAACCTGTTTGTGCGTATTGACCGTCGCCGTAAACTGCCTGCGACCATCATTCTGCGTGCATTAAACTACACCACTGAACAGATCCTTGACCTGTTCTTTGACAAGGTGACTTACCAGATCCGCGACAACAAGTTGCAGATGGAGCTGGTACCTGAGCGCCTGCGCGGTGAAACAGCTTCCTTTGATATCGAAGCTGACGGCAAAGTCTATGTAGAAAAAGGCCGCCGTATCACTGCTCGTCATATTCGTCAGCTTGAAAAAGACGACATTCAGCGCATCGAAGTTCCTGTTGAATACATCGCAGGAAAAGTAGTTGCTAAAGACTACATCGACACTAATACCGGTGAGCTGATTGTTCCTGCGAACATGGAATTGTCTCTGGATTTACTGGCTAAACTGAGCCAATCCGGTCACAAAACCATCGAAACGTTGTTCACCAATGACCTCGACCATGGCGCGTACATGTCCGAGACCATTCGCGTCGACCCAACCAGCGATCGCTTGAGCGCACTGGTTGAGATCTACCGCATGATGCGTCCTGGTGAGCCACCAACTCGCGAAGCTGCTGAAAGCCTGTTTGAGAACCTGTTCTTCTCTGAAGATCGTTACGACCTGTCTGCTGTTGGTCGTATGAAGTTCAACCGTTCTCTGCTGCGTGATGAAATCGAAGGTTCAGGCATCCTGAGCAAAGACGACATCATTCAGGTAATGAAAAAACTGATCGGCATTCGTAACGGCCAAGGCGAAGTGGACGATATCGACCACTTGGGCAACCGTCGTATTCGTTCTGTCGGTGAGATGGCTGAAAACCAATTCCGCGTAGGTTTGGTTCGTGTAGAGCGTGCTGTTAAAGAGCGTCTGTCTCTTGGCGACCTCGACACTCTGATGCCTCAGGACATGATCAACGCTAAGCCGATTTCGGCTGCGGTGAAAGAGTTCTTCGGCTCAAGCCAGCTGTCACAATTTATGGACCAGAACAACCCGTTGTCTGAGATCACGCACAAACGTCGTATCTCTGCATTGGGCCCGGGCGGTTTGACCCGTGAACGTGCTGGCTTTGAAGTTCGAGACGTACACCCGACTCACTACGGTCGCGTATGTCCAATCGAAACGCCAGAAGGTCCAAACATCGGTCTGATCAACTCCTTGTCTGTTTATGCACAGACCAACGAGTATGGTTTCCTGGAAACCCCTTACCGCCGTGTGCGTGAAGGCGTGGTGACTGATGAAATTAACTATCTGTCTGCCATTGAAGAAGGCAACTTCGTAATCGCTCAGGCGAACTCCAACTTGGATGACGAAGGCCGCTTCCTGGAAGACCTGGTCACTTGTCGTAGCAAAGGCGAATCAAGCCTGTTCAGCCGCGACCAAGTTGACTACATGGACGTTTCTACCCAGCAGATCGTATCCGTTGGTGCTTCTCTGATTCCATTCTTGGAACACGATGACGCCAACCGTGCATTGATGGGTGCGAACATGCAACGTCAGGCGGTTCCTACTCTGCGTGCTGATAAGCCGCTGGTTGGTACCGGTATGGAACGTGCTGTAGCGGTTGACTCCGGTGTTACTGCCGTAGCCAAACGTGGTGGTACTGTTCAATACGTGGATGCATCCCGTATCGTTATTCGTGTTAACGAAGATGAGATGTACCCAGGCGAAGCAGGTATCGACATTTACAACCTGACTAAGTACACCCGTTCTAACCAGAACACCTGCATCAACCAGATGCCATGTGTGAATCTGGGTGAGCCAATCGAGCGCGGCGACGTGCTGGCAGATGGTCCATCTACAGATCTGGGCGAACTGGCACTGGGTCAGAACATGCGTGTCGCGTTCATGCCTTGGAACGGTTACAACTTCGAAGACTCCATCTTGGTCTCCGAGCGTGTCGTTCAAGAAGACCGCTTCACCACCATCCATATCCAGGAACTGGCTTGTGTGTCCCGTGACACCAAACTGGGGCCTGAAGAGATCACTGCTGACATCCCGAACGTGGGTGAAGCTGCACTCTCTAAACTGGATGAATCCGGTATCGTTTATATCGGTGCTGAAGTGACCGGCGGCGACATTCTGGTTGGTAAGGTAACGCCGAAAGGTGAAACCCAGCTGACGCCAGAAGAGAAGCTGTTGCGCGCTATCTTCGGTGAGAAAGCGTCTGACGTTAAAGACTCTTCTCTGCGTGTACCAAACGGCGTTTCAGGTACGGTTATCGACGTGCAAGTCTTCACCCGCGATGGCGTGGAAAAAGACAAGCGTGCGTTGGAAATCGAAGAGATGCAGCTGAAGCAGGCTAAGAAAGACCTGACTGAAGAGTTGCAGATCCTTGAAGCTGGCCTGTTTGCACGTATCCAGTCAGCATTGGTTGCTGGCGGTGTTGAAGCCGATAAGCTGGGCAAATTGCCACGCGATCGTTGGCTCGAACTGTCTCTGACCGACGAAGAAAAACAAAACCAGTTGGAACAGCTGGCCGAACAGTACGACGAACTGAAATCCGTGTTTGAGAAAAAACTCGAAGCGAAGCGTCGTAAAATCACCCAAGGCGATGACTTGGCACCTGGCGTGCTGAAAATCGTTAAAGTGTATCTGGCCGTTAAACGTCAGATTCAGCCGGGTGACAAAATGGCTGGTCGTCACGGTAACAAAGGTGTTATCTCCAAGATCAACCCGATCGAAGATATGCCTTACGATGAAAACGGCACGCCGGTAGACATCGTACTGAACCCGTTGGGCGTTCCATCTCGTATGAACATTGGTCAGATTCTGGAAACCCACTTGGGTATGGCCGCGAAAGGCATTGGTGAAAAAATCAATGCGATGCTGAAGAAACATGAAGAAGTTTCCAAGCTGCGCGAGTTCATCCAGAAAGCGTATGACCTGGGTGACGATGTTCGTCAGAAAGTGGATCTGAGCACCTTCAGCGATGACGAAGTTCTTCGTCTGGCTGAAAACCTGAAGAAAGGCATGCCAATCGCAACGCCAGTCTTCGACGGTGCTAAAGAGACAGAGATCAAGCAACTGCTTGAAATGGGCGGAATCCCAACCTCTGGTCAGATCACACTGTTTGACGGCCGTACCGGCGAGCAGTTTGAGCGTCAGGTTACTGTCGGCTACATGTACATGCTGAAACTGAACCACCTGGTTGACGATAAGATGCACGCGCGTTCTACCGGTTCTTATAGCCTTGTTACTCAGCAGCCGCTGGGTGGTAAAGCTCAGTTCGGTGGTCAGCGCTTCGGTGAGATGGAAGTGTGGGCACTGGAAGCATACGGTGCCGCATATACCCTGCAAGAGATGCTGACTGTTAAGTCCGATGACGTGAACGGCCGTACGAAGATGTATAAAAACATCGTCGATGGCGATCACCGGATGGAACCAGGCATGCCGGAGTCCTTCAACGTACTGTTGAAAGAGATCCGCTCTCTGGGTATCAACATCGAGCTGGAAGACGAGTAAGTACTCGAATTCGCAATGATCACAGGGGCACCTGCCTGTTTATCAATAGACAGCAGGTGCCTAACAGGTCTAACCCGACGGGAGCCAATCCGTGAAAGACTTACTAAAGTTTCTGAAAGCGCAAACTAAAACCGAAGAGTTTGATGCGATCAAAATTGCTCTGGCATCGCCAGACATGATCCGTTCTTGGTCTTTTGGTGAAGTTAAGAAGCCAGAAACCATTAACTACCGTACGTTCAAACCAGAACGTGACGGCCTTTTCTGTGCCCGTATTTTCGGACCAGTAAAAGATTACGAATGCCTGTGCGGTAAGTACAAGCGTTTAAAACATCGCGGCGTGATCTGTGAGAAGTGCGGCGTTGAAGTGACCCAGACTAAAGTACGCCGTGAGCGTATGGGCCACATCGAACTGGCATCTCCAACTGCACACATCTGGTTCCTGAAATCGTTGCCATCGCGCATCGGTTTGCTGCTGGATATGCCACTGCGTGATATCGAACGTGTACTGTACTTCGAATCCTATGTGGTTATCGAGGGCGGTATGACCAACCTCGAAAAACGCCAGATCCTGACTGAAGAGCAGTATCTTGACGCGTTGGAAGAGTTTGGTGATGAATTTGACGCCAAGATGGGCGCAGAAGCTATCCAAGCCCTGTTGAAAAACATGGATCTGGAAGCTGAGTGCGAACAGCTGCGTGAAGAGTTGAATGAAACCAACTCCGAAACCAAGCGTAAGAAGCTGACCAAGCGTATCAAGCTGCTGGAAGCGTTCGTTCAATCTGGTAACAAGCCAGAGTGGATGATCCTGACCGTGCTGCCAGTACTGCCGCCAGACTTGCGTCCATTGGTTCCGTTGGACGGCGGTCGTTTCGCAACGTCAGATCTGAACGATCTGTATCGTCGCGTTATCAACCGTAACAACCGTCTGAAACGCCTGCTGGACTTGGCTGCGCCTGACATCATCGTACGTAACGAAAAACGTATGCTGCAAGAAGCGGTAGATGCTTTGCTGGATAACGGCCGTCGCGGTCGTGCTATCACCGGCTCTAACAAGCGTCCGCTGAAATCTCTGGCAGACATGATTAAAGGTAAACAAGGTCGTTTCCGTCAGAACTTGCTGGGTAAACGTGTCGACTACTCTGGTCGTTCCGTTATCACCGTAGGTCCATACCTGCGTCTGCACCAGTGTGGTCTGCCGAAGAAAATGGCTCTGGAACTGTTCAAACCGTTCATCTACGGCAAGCTGGAACTGCGTGGCCTCGCGACCACCATCAAAGCTGCTAAGAAAATGGTTGAGCGCGAAGAAGCTGTCGTTTGGGACATCCTGGACGAAGTTATCCGCGAACACCCGGTACTGCTGAACCGTGCACCAACCCTGCACCGTTTGGGTATCCAGGCGTTTGAACCGGTTCTGATCGAAGGTAAAGCAATCCAGCTGCACCCGCTGGTTTGTGCGGCATATAACGCCGACTTCGATGGTGACCAAATGGCTGTTCACGTACCGTTGACGCTGGAAGCCCAGCTGGAAGCGCGTGCGTTGATGATGTCTACCAACAACATCCTGTCACCAGCGAACGGCGAGCCAATCATCGTTCCTTCTCAGGACGTTGTATTGGGTCTGTACTACATGACCCGTGACTGTGTTAACGCCAAAGGCGAAGGCATGGTTCTGACTGGCCCTAAAGAAGCTGAGCGCATTTACCGCGCCGGTCTGGCTTCTCTGCATGCGCGTGTCAAAGTGCGTATTACAGAAGAAATCAAAAACACTGAAGGCGAGTCTGTACACCAAACGACCATTATCGATACTACGATTGGCCGTGCGATCCTGTGGATGATCGTACCTAAAGGTCTGCCGTTCTCTATCGTTAACCAGCCGTTGGGTAAAAAAGCTATCTCCAAAATGCTGAACACCTGTTACCGCATTTTGGGCCTGAAGCCGACCGTTATTTTTGCTGACCAGATCATGTACACCGGTTTTGCTTACGCTGCTCGTTCAGGCGCGTCAGTAGGTATCGATGACATGGTTATCCCTGCTAAGAAAGCAGAGATCATCGAAGAAGCAGAAACCGAAGTTGCTGAGATCCAGGAGCAGTTCCAGTCTGGTCTGGTAACCGCTGGCGAACGCTACAACAAAGTGATCGATATCTGGGCCGCAGCGAACGAACGTGTTGCTAAGGCAATGATGGAAAACTTGTCTGTTGAAGACGTCGTCAACCGTGACGGTGTTGTTGAGCAGCAGGTTTCCTTCAACAGCATCTTTATGATGGCCGACTCCGGTGCGCGTGGTTCCGCTGCACAGATTCGTCAGCTGGCCGGTATGCGTGGCCTGATGGCTAAGCCGGATGGTTCCATCATTGAAACGCCAATCACCGCGAACTTCCGTGAAGGTCTGAACGTACTCCAGTACTTCATCTCGACCCACGGTGCTCGTAAAGGTTTGGCGGATACAGCATTGAAAACTGCGAACTCCGGTTATCTGACCCGTCGTCTGGTTGACGTGGCACAGGACCTGGTAGTGACCGAAGACGACTGTGGTACTCACGAAGGCATCATGATGACTCCGGTCATCGAAGGTGGCGACGTTAAAGAACCACTGCGCGAACGCGTTCTGGGTCGTGTAACTGCTGAAGATATCCTTAAGCCGGGTACGGCGGATATTCTGGTTCCACGTAACACCCTGCTTCACGAGAAGACGTGTGATCTGTTAGAAGAGAACTCAGTCGACAGCGTGAAAGTACGTTCAGTCGTAAGCTGTGAAACCGATTTTGGTGTGTGTGCAAACTGCTACGGTCGCGACCTAGCACGTGGTCACATCATCAACAAAGGTGAAGCAGTAGGTGTTATCGCAGCACAGTCCATCGGTGAGCCGGGTACTCAGCTGACGATGCGTACGTTCCACATCGGTGGTGCGGCATCTCGTGCGGCAGCAGAATCCAGCATTCAGGTGAAAAACACCGGTACGATTAAGCTGAGCAACCACAAGCACGTTACTAACGCTAACGGCAAACTGGTTATCACTTCTCGTAACACCGAGCTGAAATTGATCGACGAATTTGGTCGTACCAAAGAAAGCTATAAAGTGCCTTACGGTTCCATCATGGGCAAAGGTGACGGTCAGGCAGTTAACGGCGGCGAAACCGTGGCTAACTGGGATCCGCACACCATGCCAGTAATCAGTGAAGTGGGCGGTTTCATTCGTTTCGCTGATATGGTTGATACCCAGACCATTACCCGTCAGACCGATGATTTGACTGGTTTGTCTTCACTGGTTGTTCTGGATTCTGCAGAGCGTACTGGTAGCGGTAAAGACCTGCGTCCGGCACTGAAAATTGTTGACGCCAAAGGCGACGACGTATTGATCCCAGGTACTGATATGCCTGCTCAATACTTCCTGCCAGGTAAAGCAATTGTACAGCTGGAAGATGGTACTCAGATTCACCCAGGTGACACCTTGGCGCGTATTCCTCAGGAATCCGGCGGTACCAAGGACATCACCGGTGGTCTGCCACGCGTTGCTGACTTGTTCGAAGCGCGTCGTCCGAAAGAGCCTGCAATCCTTGCTGAAATCAGCGGGATCATCTCCTTCGGTAAAGAGACCAAAGGCAAACGTCGTCTGGTAATTTCTCCGTTGGATGGCAGCGATGCTTACGAAGAAATGATCCCGAAATGGCGTCAGCTGAACGTGTTCGAAGGCGAAGTTGTGGAACGTGGTGACGTTGTATCTGACGGCCCAGAATCTCCACACGACATTCTGCGTTTACGTGGTGTTCATGCGGTTACCCGTTACATCACCAACGAAGTGCAGGAAGTTTACCGTCTGCAAGGCGTTAAGATTAACGATAAACACATCGAAGTTATCGTTCGTCAGATGTTGCGTAAAGGCACCATCGTTAGCGCTGGTGGCACCGACTTCCTGGAAGGCGAGCAGGCAGAAATGTCTCGCGTTAAAATCGCTAACCGTCAGTTGGAAGCTGAAGGCAAAATCACGGCAACTTACACCCGTGACCTGCTGGGTATCACCAAGGCATCCTTGGCGACCGAGTCCTTCATCTCCGCTGCATCGTTCCAGGAAACGACGCGCGTTCTTACCGAAGCCGCTGTTGCGGGTAAACGTGATGAACTGCGTGGCCTGAAAGAAAACGTCATCGTTGGCCGTCTGATCCCAGCCGGTACCGGTTACGCTTATCATCAGGATCGTGCTCGCCGTAAAGCACAGGGCGAAGTGCCTGTTGTTCCGCAGGTTAGCGCGGACGAAGCAACGGCTAACTTGGCTGAATTGCTGAACGCCGGTTTTGGTAACAACGACGAGTAATCGTTTTTGATAGCAGACTGCGTGAAAACCGCTCCTTCGGGGGCGGTTTTTTTTTGCCTATTGAAAGTGAAATCGTGAAGAAGAATTGGCGGGTGGCGGGGCAAAGAGGTTCCGCCCTCAACCGGGGATGAGGCCAGTTCAGGGCGGCATTTGGGAGGCGGAGCCGGGGTCGGTGGCTCCGGCCACGGCACGATTGTCGCGGCAAAGACACCTTATCCTCTGCCACTTTTATCGGCGAGGGCCAGTGTTCAGCCCGCCGATCCCTATTCAGATAATAGTTTTAGCTTTCAGCGAATCAGCATTTTGTTGCGAGGCGCGTCCAAGGAAACTGTCCCAATCTTTCCACACCGGCTGCAACCCAGCCAGTGTCAGGGCTTCGGCCACGCGTTTTGGCGAACGGTTATCGTGCGGAGCAAACTGCTCCAGCTCGGGATGGTCATCATCGGCATAGCCGCCGGGCTGAGTCTTAGATCCTGCGCTGACCGTGTTGATCGCCAGCGGCACCACGTGATCGCGAAAGTAAGGCGATTCACGCGTGGAAAGCGAAAGCTCGACATCCGGCGCAAATAGCCTGAAAGCGCAGATCAACTGCACCAGCTGATTCTCTTCAAGGATCGACGCGGGCTCTATGCCTCCCGCACAGGGGCGCAGACGTGGGAAAGCCACGGAGTAGCGCGTCTGCCAGTAAGTTTGTTGCAGATAGAACAAATGCTCCGCCACCATATAGCTGTCAGTGCGCCAGTTGTTGGAGAGGCCGAAAAGCGCGCCCAGTCCGATTTTATCCACACCTGCTCGGCCTAGCCTGTCCGGCGTTTCCAGCCGCCAGAAAAAGTCCTGCTTCTGCCCGCGCAGGTGATGCAAGGCGTAGGTCGGCGCATGATAAGTTTCCTGATACACCAGCACGCCGTCCAACCCCAGCGTTTTCAGCTCAGCATATTCATCCTGCGACAGCGGCTGGACCTCAATCATCAGGGAGTCGAATTTCTTGCGGATCGCCGGGATATGCTGGCGGAAGTAGTCCATGCCCACTTTGGTTTTATGCTCCCCCGTTACCAGCAGCAGGTGCTTGAAACCTAGAATGTTTAAGGCATCACACTCGCGGTCAATTTCCTCTTCATCCAAGGTTTTGCGCTTGATGCGGTTGCTCATCGAGAAGCCGCAGTAGGTGCATTCGTTGGCGCAAAGATTAGATAAGTAGAGCGGGGCGAAGAAATTCACCGTGTTGCCGAAGCGTTGACGGGTCAGCGCCTGCGCCTTTTGCGCCATCTGCTCGAGATAGGGCAGCGCGGCGGGGGAGATCAGCGCCATAAAGTCATCGCGGCTGATTTTCACCTTGCCGAGCGCACGTTCGACATCGCCAGCCGTTTTACTATTAATCCGCAGCGACAGGTCATCCCAGTCGAGGGTTTCCCAGACTTGCGTGAAAGTACTCATGATGCGGCACTCTCCGCCGAAGCAGACAGGAATCCGGTGAGCGGGCTGGAGGCCGACGCCGTGCGGTGTTTGCCGCCGAGGCCGCTGTGGCGGGCAAGCGTGCCAGCTTCTACCGCGAGTTTGAAAGCCTGCGCCATGGCGACAGGGTCGCCTGCGACGGCAATTGCCGTATTGACCAACACCGCGTCCGCGCCGATTTCCAAGGCATCCGCCGCCTGACTTGGCGTACCAATTCCAGCATCCACAATCACCGGCACGCGGGCCTGTTCGATGATGATTTGCAGGAACTCGCGGGTGAGTAAGCCCTGATTGGAGCCAATTGGCGCGCCGAGCGGCATGACCGCCGCGCAGCCCACTTCTTCTAAACGTTTGCACAACACCGGGTCTGCACCGCAGTAAGGCAGCACCACAAAGCCTTGTTTTACCAGTGTTTCTGCCGCTTTCAGGGTTTCTATGGCATCCGGCAGCAGGTATTTCACATCCGGGTGAATTTCCAGTTTCACCCAATGAGTGCCCAGCGCTTCTCGCGCCAGCTGGGCGGCGAAAATCGCCTCTTCAGCCGTTTTCGCCCCCGAGGTGTTCGGCAGCAGCTTGACGCCGAGCTTTTGCAGCGGCGCGAGAATATCGTCGCCGCCGCGGCGCAGGTCCACGCGCTTCATCGCCATGGTCACCAGCTGCGAGCCTGACGCGGCAAGGGCTTGCTGCATCAGCGACGCGCTGGCGAACTTTCCGGTTCCGATAAACAGGCGTGAGGTAAAAGTCGTATCAGCAATCTTTAACATGTCATCCTCCAGCGATGGCCTGAAACAGCAAGATATGGTCGCCGTCGGCCAACGGGTGCGAAGACCAGTTGTGGCGAGGAATAATCACCTGATTAACCGCCAGCGCGCTGCCCTCCAGCGAGTGATTCAGCTGTTCGAGCAGGTCCAGCAGGGTGAGAGGCGCGGCGAAATGGTGAAGTTCGTCATTAATCATCAGCTTCACGGTTTAGCTCCACATACCGCGCAGATGTCTGAGCGCGTGAGTTGGGCTGTCCGCCAGCTCTGCTGTTTGCCGTCGAATAGTCGTAACTTTCCGCTCAGCGAACTGCCGAGCCCGGCGATAATTTTCAAGGCTTCTAAGGCTTGCAGCGTGCCAATCACTCCGACTACCGGGCCGAGTACCCCGGCGGTGCGACAATTGCGCACCGGCGTGTGGTGGTCAGGGTAGAGGCAGGCATAGCAGCCGTGAGAATAAGGCGGTTCGAGCACCAATAGCTGGCCGCTGAAGCCCACCGCGCTGCCGCTAATCAAGGTTTTGTTATTCTCAACGCAGGCCTGATTGATGGCGTGGCGAGTGGCCATGTTGTCGCTGCAATCCAGTACCAGATCCGCAGCACGCACGGCCTCGGTGAGGGTTTCACCCTCCAGCCGCTGCTCGATTGCCACGATTTCACACTCCGGGTTCAGCCTGAGCAACTCGCGCTTGGCAACAGCCGCCTTGGGCTTGTCCACGTCGGCGCTGCGATAGATAACCTGCCGCTGCAAATTCGAAATATGCAGTGAGTCGTCATCCGCCAGCGTCAGTTTGCCGACGCCAGCCGCCGCAAGGTAGAGCGAGGCGGGAGAGCCTAGCCCGCCAAGGCCGACAATCAGCACCTTGGCGGCGTCTATTTTCTCCTGCCCGTCGGGACCAAACTCCTCGAGCAGCAGCTGGCGGCTGTAACGCATAAATGATTGATCATTGAGCATTATCTGCCTCTTCACTGGCGCAGAGAGCCAGAAGTTCCGCCGTCGCCTTGCGCCAGTCCGCCGCCTGCGTAATGGCGCTGACCACCGCGATGCTGCCGACACCGGTGGCTAACACCGACGGCGCTTTGTCGATGCTGATACCGCCAATCGCCACGGTCGGGAAGCTACCGTCGAGCTGCTTGATGTGACGCTCCAGCTCTTGCAATCCCTGCGGCGCGGAAGGCATCTCTTTGGTTTGCGTCGGGAAAATATGGCCGAGGGCGATATAAGAAGGCTTCACTGCCACCGCGCGCGCCAGCTCGGCATCGTCGTGAGTTGAAACGCCCAGACGTAGCCCGGCGGCGTGAATTGCCGCAAGGTCGGCAGTATCGAGATCTTCCTGCCCGAGATGCACGCCGTAGGCCCGATGCTTCACCGCCAGACGCCAATAGTCATTAATAAACAGCTGCGCCTGATGCTGATGCCCCAAGGCAATGGACTGAATGATGGCCGGTTCGACCTCCTCGTCGGGCAGGTCTTTGACACGCAACTGAATAGTTTTAACGCCTGCCTCCAGCAGGCGGGCGATCCATTCAACGCTGTCTACCACCGGGTATAGTCCCAGACGGAAAGGGGCGGCGGGGAAGGCGTGGGTTATCGCGCTCATTTGCCGGCCTCCGCGCTGAAGCTGTCGGCCGGGTGGTAAAGCTCGCTGCCGCGTGAACGGAACTCAGAGGACATTTGCGCCATGCCGGTTTGCACAATCTCGATAGGCTGTGCCTGAGTTTCCAAGGTGGCCGCGTAATCGCGCACTTCTTGGGTAATTTTCATCGAGCAGAATTTCGGACCGCACATTGAGCAGAAGTGAGCGACTTTGCCTGACTCCTGCGGCAGGGTTTCGTCGTGGTAAGCCCGTGCCGTAGCCGGATCGAGAGCCAAATTGAACTGATCTTCCCAGCGGAATTCAAAACGCGCCTTGGACATGGCGTTATCGCGGATCTGCGCGCCCGGATGGCCTTTCGCCAGATCCGCCGCGTGGGCGGCAATCTTGTAGGTGATCAACCCCTGCTTCACGTCCTCTTTGTTCGGCAGGCCGAGGTGCTCTTTCGGCGTGACGTAACACAGCATGGCGCAGCCGAACCAGCCGATCATCGCCGCCCCGATACCCGAGGTGAAGTGGTCATAGCCCGGCGCAATGTCGGTGGTCAGTGGCCCCAGCGTGTAGAACGGCGCCTCGTGGCAGTGCTCCAGCTCTTCAGTCATGTTGCGGCGGATCATCTGCATTGGCACGTGGCCCGGCCCTTCAATCATCACCTGAACATCATATTCCCAAGCGATTTTGGTCAGCTCACCCAAGGTGCGCAGCTCGGCGAACTGGGCTTCGTCATTGGCATCTTGAATAGAACCCGGACGCAGGCCGTCACCCAGCGACAGGGAGACGTCATAGGCGGCGCAGATTTCACAAATTTCGCGGAAATGCTCAAACAGGAAGCTCTCTTTATGGTGCGACAGGCACCATTTCGCCATGATTGAGCCGCCGCGCGACACAATGCCGGTCAGGCGTTTGGCGGTCATCGGCACGTAGCGCAGCAGCACGCCCGCGTGGATGGTGAAGTAGTCAACGCCTTGCTCCGCCTGCTCCAGCAGGGTGTCGCGGAACATTTCCCAGTTCAGGTCTTCGGCAATACCGTTCACTTTTTCCAAGGCTTGGTAAATTGGCACAGTGCCAATAGGCACCGGGCTGTTACGCAAAATCCATTCGCGGGTTTCGTGGATATAGCGGCCAGTGGACAAGTCCATCACGGTATCCGCGCCCCAGCGGGTAGACCACACCAGCTTTTCCACTTCCTCTTCGATAGAGGAGGTCACCGCCGAGTTGCCGATATTGGCATTCACTTTCACCAAGAAGTTACGGCCGATAATCATCGGTTCGGATTCTGGATGGTTGATGTTGGCGGGGATAATCGCCCGGCCAGCGGCCACTTCCTGACGCACAAATTCCGGCGTGATATTGGCAGGCAGGTGAGCACCAAAGCTCTCGCCCGGATGCTGCTGGCGCAGCACTTCACCGCGAATTCGCTCGCGGCCCATGTTTTCGCGGATGGCGATGAACTCCATCTCAGGGGTGATTATCCCCTTGCGGGCATAGTGCAGCTGGGTGACGTTTTTACCGGCCAGTGCCTTGCGCGGGCGAGGCAGATGCTCGAAGCGCAAGTGGTCCAGCCCGTCATCGGCCAGACGCTGCTGGGTAAAGCCAGAACTCACCTGCGGCAGCTCTTCGGTATCGTTGCGCGAAGCAATCCAGCCTGCGCGCAGCTTCTCCAGACCGGCGTGGACATCAATCGACGCCTCTGGGTCGCCATATGGCCCGGCGGTGTCATACACCGGAATGGCCTCATTTTCCTCATAGCGCGGGTTGTCTTTGGTGCCGCTGATGAGCGTCGGGCTGAGTTGGATCTCACGCATCGGCACGCGCACGTCGGCGCGCTCGCCTTGCAGATAAATACGCTTGGAGTTTGGGAAGGCGACGCCTTGCAGGCTGTCGATAAAGTCTTGGGCTTCGGCGCGCTGCTCGCGACGGTTTACGGGCTTTTTAGGGGTGTTTAACTGAGTGCTCGACATAGCAAATTCCTCGTGTTTTTCATGATAAAAAACGTAACGTGATGGAAAATTGCTTGTCTGGAGGTTTACGGCAGGAGTAAAAACGGTCGATTTAGCCGCCAAAGGCCGTGGCGATGCAGGGCCGAAATGAGGCTAAACGCATGACATTACTCTTGTTCCCTTCGCGGGTATTAACCCGATCAGGTTCCGCGGATCCCGAATTAACGGTCTCAGCCTGGCGTAACGTCCGTGAGGAACATCATGCGCTAGGCACTCCGACAAGAAGCCCCAATATAGGGGGCCGAAAAATAAACTACAACCCGGATAGGGTTATTTAATGCGGAAAAATGTTAATCAGATGTTTTGAAATTAGGCTGGGCGCTCGAGCACCTGATCGTTTGCAACGGGTGGTAACACATCTTGTGAGGGTTCGAAGGCTAAAGTAATTAGCTGATCTTCAAGGACAAAACGCGCATCCAAGGCTTCGCCGATATCGGAAAGCGCATAATGGAAAGCAAAGGCGTTGTCATCGGTGATATCTGTTTCAGTATAACTGTCATGGAAAGCCATGATAGCTTCGGTGTTCAGTTCGAGGGCAGGATAGATTTTCGACGCGACTAGCTGTTTTGGGCTGTCGATGCCTTCAACTTCATCGATAATACGGTGGTAAAGATGGAAATGGCCGGCTGAAAGATAATCCACCAAATTATGGCAAAAGTTATCCAGCGCTTTTTCGTTTAGCGGGGTATGCTTTTCTTTGTTAGGTTTCAGGCCAACAAGCGTGCAGTAGGAGACTAAGAGTTCTTTACGCGCGTGAAGCCATTGATCGATTAACTCGTTACTGCCACCAACGCGTTGGGTCAGTCTTTCCAGACGATTTAGCATGGTTGACTCCGTGAGCGAGAGAAAAGTAACCAAAATGTTAAAGGTTACTAATATTTAACTTCCGAAAACCAGATTGTCAGTCTCGTCGAGGTTATGCAACAACAATATGGAATTACAGATAACAGACCAACATAACGGCTGGTGGGTGATCAGCCACGAGGGCAAGCTATGGCTGCCACAGGGAGAATTACCTTTTGGTGATGCGTCGCAATTCTCGCTGATTGGCAAAATTGGCCGACAAATTGGCGAATGGCAAGGCGCGCCGGTTTGGCTGGTTCGTCAGGCGATGGACAACAATATGTTCTCCGCGCGCCAACTGCTGGATCAGGATAAAGGCTTATTCCAGCTGGTGGGGCGCGGCGTACAGCTCGCCGAGTTCTACCGTTCGCATAAGTTTTGCGGTTACTGCGGCCATGAAATGCAGGTCAGCAAAACCGAGTGGGCCGCCCTGTGCAGCCACTGCCGTGAGCGCTATTACCCGCAAATCGCCCCCTGCATTATCGTCGCTATTCGCAAAGGTGAAGAGATTTTGCTGGCGCAGCATGTTCGTCACCGCAATGGCATCCACACTGTGCTGGCCGGGTTTGTCGAAGTCGGCGAAACGCTGGAAGAGACCGTGGCCCGCGAAGTGATGGAAGAGAGCAATGTGCGCGTCAAAAACGTGCGCTATGTTAGCTCCCAGCCGTGGCCTTTCCCGAACTCGCTGATGATGGCCTTTATGGCGGAATACGACGGCGGCGACATCAAGCACGACCCGAAAGAGCTGCTTAGCGCCGGGTGGTATCGCTTCGACGCCTTACCGCAGCTGCCGCCAGTCGGCACCATCGCCCGCCGACTGATTGAAGATACTGTCGTGCTATGCCGCGCCGAGCGCGACGGCGATGCCGAATAGCAGGCATGCTACAATGCCGCCCAGTTGAATGCCGTGCGGCCAAGATTATTGAAGGAATGAGTAACAATGAGTGAGTTGAAGAACGATCGCTACCTGCGCGCTTTACTGCGTCAGCCCGTTGATGTGACCCCGGTGTGGATGATGCGTCAGGCCGGGCGCTATTTGCCAGAATACAAAGAGACTCGCGCGCAGGCCGGGGATTTTATGTCGCTGTGCAAAAACGCCGAGCTGGCGTGTGAAGTGACGCTACAGCCCCTGCGCCGCTATGCGCTGGATGCGGCGATCCTGTTCTCCGATATTCTGACTATTCCTGATGCGATGGGCCTTGGGCTGTATTTCGAGACTGGCGAAGGCCCGCGTTTCACCTCTCCGCTGACCTGCCGCGCTGACGTTGAAAAGCTGCCAATCCCTGATCCAGAGATGGAATTGGGCTATGTGATGAATGCCGTGCGCACCATTCGCAAAAACCTGAAAGGCGAAGTGCCGCTGATTGGCTTCTCCGGCAGCCCGTGGACGCTGGCGACCTATATGGTTGAAGGCGGCAGCAGCAAAGTCTTCACCAAACTGAAAAAGATGATGTATGCCGAACCGGCAACTCTGCACCTGCTGCTGGATAAGTTGGCGGACAGCGTCATTTTGTATCTCAACGCACAAATCAAAGCCGGTGCTCAGTCGGTAATGGTGTTCGACACCTGGGGCGGCGTGCTGACCCCTCGCGATTACCGCGAATTCTCCCTGAACTATATGCATAAAATCGTTGATGGCCTGATCCGTGAACACGACGGACACCGCGTGCCGGTAACCCTGTTCACCAAAGGCGGCGGGCAGTGGCTCGAAGCGATGGCTGCCACCGGCTGTGACGCCTTGGGCTTAGACTGGACCACGGACATTGCCGACGCGCGCCGCCGCGTGGGCGACAAAGTTGCTCTGCAAGGTAACATGGACCCGTCTATGCTTTACGCTACCCCTGCGCGCATTGAGCAGGAAGTCGAAACGATTTTATCTGGTTTCGGCAGCGGTAATGGTCACGTCTTCAACCTCGGACATGGCATTCATCAGGACGTTCCGCCTGAGAATGCGGGCGTCTTCGTGGAGGCCGTGCACAACTTATCGCGCCGTTTCCACCAGTAAGCGCTTATAAGGTAAAGGAATGATTGATACTCGGGTTTTACGGGAAGAGCAGAGGGTGCTGGCGGACAACATTGTCCTTCAGGACCCGGACGATTTTCAGACGCCGCGCTTTATTGCCGGTGCTGACGTAGGATTCGAGCAGGGGGGCGAGGTGACGCGGGCGGCGATTGCTATCCTGAGTTATCCCTCCCTTGAGCTGGTCGAATACCAGATTGCCCGCATACCGACCACCATGCCCTATATCCCCGGCTTTCTCTCTTTCCGTGAGCTGCCAGCCCTGATGCAGGCCTGGCAGCAGCTCAAGCAGCTTCCCGACTTAGTGCTGGTGGACGGTCAGGGCATTGCGCATCCAAGACGTTTGGGCGTCGCCAGCCATTTTGGCTTGATGATTGACGTGCCAACCATTGGCGTGGCGAAAAGCCGCCTGTTTGGCAAGTTCCTGCCCTTAGAAGATGCTCTACACAGCCGACAGTCGCTGTATGACCGCGACGAACAAATTGGCTGGGTGTGGCGCAGTAAACTACGCTGTAACCCATTGTTCATTTCGCCCGGTAATCACATCAGCATAGAATCTGCTTTTTTCTGGGTGGAACAATGCATGCGGGGTTATCGGCTCCCTGAACCTACCCGTTGGGCCGACGCCGTCGCCTCAAATCGGGTAGCATTTCAGCGCTGGCAACGCCTGAGCGGGAATCTTTAGGAATCAAGGCATAGGGATCTGCAATCATTTCAGGTAAACTCCTGCGCAGAAAAAGTTAATGAGAACCAACCATGTTACGTAATCCGATACATTTACGTCTGGAGAAGCTAGAAAGCTGGCAGCACCTGACGTTTATGGCGAGCCTTTGTGAGCGCATGTATCCCAACTATCAGATGTTTTGTCTGCAATCCGGGTTCGGCGAACCACAGCTGTACCGTCGTATCTTGGATTTGGTTTGGGAAACGCTGGTCGTCAAGGACGCCAAAGTCAATTTTGACACCCAGCTAGAGAAGTTAGAGGAGGCGGTGCCTTCTGCTGAAGACTACGATATTTACGGCGTTTACCCAGCAATTGACGCCTGTATCGCATTAGGTGAACTGATCCACTCGCGACTCAGCGGTGAGACGCTCTCGCATGCGATTGCTGTCAGTGAAACATCGATTCGCACTGTTGCCATGCTTGAGATGACTCAGGCGGGCAAAGAAATGACCGATGAAGAGCTGAAAGTTATCCCTGCTGTTGAGGAAGAATGGGACATCCAATGGGAGATTTTCCGCCTGTTGGCTGACTGTGAAGAGCGTGACCTTGAATTAATAAAAGGGTTACGTTCTGACCTGCGTGAAGCCGCCGTGAGTAACATTGGCATAAATTTAGCGCAATAAGGCAAGAAAACGTGATTTAACGCCTGATTTGTCGTGCCTTAAGGCTTCACATCCGCACCCTGTCTGGTCTACATTTGGGGTGCGTAAAAAAAGTGGCTATCGGTGCGTGTATGCAGGAGGGTGCTGTCAATCGGCATATCCGTCGCACTCGATGCTTTGCAAACGATAAACACACTGTAAAGGATAACTTATGAACAAGACTCAACTGATTGATGTAATTGCGGACAAAGCTGATCTTTCCAAAGCACAGGCCAAAGTTGCTCTTGAATCTACACTGTCTGCTATTACCGAGTCTCTGAAAGAAGGTGATGCTGTACAATTGGTTGGTTTCGGGACTTTCAAGGTAAATCATCGTAACGAGCGTACTGGTCGTAACCCACAGACTGGTAAAGAAATCAAAATCGCAGCTGCCAACGTGCCTGCGTTCGTTTCTGGTAAAGCTCTGAAAGACGCTGTTAAGTAATTGCTTGCAGTGAAAAGAATAAGCGAGGGGGCGGCTAAGCGGCCCCTTTTGTTTATCACCTCCAAACTGGCTGCCGCTTTGCTGGTACTCGGTTTGGTGGGTTGCAGTTCCAAAGACACCACGCCGCTGTTCAGCGCCAGTGGTTATGTCGCTGACCAAGGCATTAATCGCCTGTGGCGTCGCGACAACGCCGACCACCAACCTCAGACTATCGTCAACGTGTACAGCCCCTACTATGGTGGTGACACGGTGATCACGCGCTATGAATACCAGCAAGGCCAACTGCACCTGATGCGCGAAACCCACGCCACCAAGACCGATCTTGGCGTCATGCTGCGTTTCGACAATGAAGGCCACGTCAGCTTTATGCAAAGGCAGCTCCCCGAGCGCCGCGAAAGACTCTCCTCGGATGATATAGAGCTGTACAAATATAAAGCCGCCAAGCTGCTCGACCTGAGCAACACGCTGCGCGCCGGCAATGTTCAGCTGATTCAGGGGCAGTGGAAGCAAGGCAATATCACCTCTTGCGCGGGCCAGCCCGTGACTCTTAGCCTTAGCGTTCGTTCGCAAGTGTGGCTAGCCAAGCGCGCCGCGCAGGCCAATGACCACCTTGGGTTAGCTTGGCTGAGTGCGCCAGAAGGGGATGAACTGCTGCTGGTGGCTAATGAAGATTTCTGTAAGTGGGAACCGAAAGAGTCCGACTTATAAGCCAAGAGACTTGGCGAAAGCGTTATAAATAAGAAAGGCACGCCGAAGCGTGCCTTTTGTCATTCTGGGACAGGGGTTACTGGTCTTGCTCGCGAGCAATGGCGCGGTAACCGATATCTTTGCGGCAGAAGCTGCCTTCCCAACTGATATCTTTCGCCAACTGGTAAGCGCGTAACTGCGCGGCGGCAACCGTTTTGCCCAGTGCAGTAACACAGAGCACGCGGCCACCGTTGGTCACTACGCGTTCGCTTTGCAGACGAGTCCCGGCGTGGAACACTTTACCGTCCGGCACTTCTTCCAGCGGCAGGCCGTGGATCGGCTGACCATTGTGGTAATCGCCCGGATATCCGCCCGCAGCCAGAACCACGCCAAGAGCAGGGCGCGGATCCCATTCTGAGGTCACTTCGTCCAGACGGCCTTCAGCCCCGGCGAGGCACAGCTCCACCAAGTCAGAACGCAGACGCAGCATGATTGGCTGAGTCTCCGGGTCGCCGAAGCGGCAGTTGAACTCAATCACTTTAGGCTGGCCGTCGGCAGAAATCATCAGGCCTGCATACAGGAAGCCAGTATAGGTGTTGTTCTCAGCCGCCATGCCGCGCACGGTTGGCCAGATAACCTGATCCATCACGCGCTGGTGGATCTCATCCGTCACCACCGGAGCCGGTGAATAGGCGCCCATGCCGCCAGTGTTCGGGCCGGTATCGCCATCGCCGACGCGCTTGTGGTCTTGGCTGGTGGCCATCGGTAGCACATTTTTGCCGTCAACCATGACGATAAAGCTGGCTTCTTCGCCGTCGAGGAACTCTTCGATAACGATTCTATGCCCGGCGTCGCCAAAGGCATTTCCCGCCAGCATGTCGTTAACGGCGGCTTCCGCCTCTTCCAACGTCATGGCGACAATCACGCCTTTACCTGCGGCAAGGCCGTCGGCTTTGATGACGATTGGCGCGCCTTTGCTGCGCAGGTAGGCCAGCGCTGGCTCAACTTCAGTAAAGTTCTGATAATCCGCGCTTGGGATCTTGTGGCGTGCTAAGAAATCTTTGGTGAAGGCTTTTGAACCTTCAAGCTGGGCCGCTTCTTGTGTCGGGCCGAAGATTTTCAAACCGGCTGCACGGAAAGCATCTACCACACCGATAACCAGTGGCGCTTCTGGTCCAACGATTGTCAGACCAATATTGTGGCTCTGGGCGAAGGCCAGCAGGCCAGCAACGTCGGTGGCGGCGATGTCCACATTCTCAAGCAGAGGCTCTAACGCCGTGCCCGCATTGCCTGGAGCAACATAGACTTTATCCGCCAGCGGAGACTGGGAGGCTTTCCACGCTAAAGCGTGTTCACGCCCGCCGTTACCAATAATTAAAATATTCATGAGAAGCTCCGGGTGAGCGGGCTGAGACAGCCCGCTGAAAAATGAGTCGTGGTCTATGAATTAATGGCGGAAATGACGCATGTCGGTGAACAGCATCGCGATACCGTGCTCGTTCGCCGCGGCGATAACTTCATCATCACGAATAGAACCGCCCGGCTGGATCACGCAGGTAATGCCCACGGCCGCGGCGGCATCAATACCATCGCGGAACGGGAAGAAGGCGTCGGACGCCATGACGGAGCCCGCCACTTCTAAGCCTTCATCACCGGCTTTGATTCCGGCAATTTTCGCCGAGTAGACGCGGCTCATCTGGCCTGCACCAATGCCGATGGTCATTTTGTCGCGAGCATAAACAATGGCGTTGGATTTAACGAATTTCGCCACTTTCCAGCAGAACAGGGCATCTGACAGCTCTTGCTCAGTCGGATGGCGGGAAGAGACTACGCGCAGGTCCGACGCTTCCACCATACCCAAATCGCGGTCTTGCACTAACAGGCCGCCATTAACGCGTTTGAAGTCCAGCGCGTTTTCGCGAGCTTGCCACTGTCCGCAGGTCAAAACGCGAACGTTCTGTTTAGCCGCGGTCAGGGCCAGTGCTTCTTCACTGACGGAAGGGGCGATGATCACTTCCACAAACTGGCGGCTGATGATGGCTTTTGCGGTATCTGCATCCAACTCGCGGTTGAAAGCGATAATGCCGCCGAAAGCGGAAGTTGGGTCAGTTTTGTAGGCGCGCTCATAGGCTGCCAGAATCGAATCGCCGATCGCCACGCCACAAGGGTTGGCGTGCTTAACAATGACGCAAGCCGGTTCAGCGAACTCTTTCACGCATTCCAGAGCGGCGTCGGTATCAGCGATGTTGTTGTAAGAGAGCGCTTTGCCTTGCAGTTGCTGTGAAGTCGCGACCGAAGCTTCGGTAACATTCTCTTCTATATAGAAGGCAGCGTTTTGATGGCTGTTCTCGCCATAACGCATATCTTGCTTCTTGATGTAGCTCAGATTGAGGGTGCGTGGGAACTGGCCGGAAGGCTTGTCGGTTTCGCCGTGGTAAGCCGGAACCATAGTACCGAAGTAGTTGGCAATCATGCCGTCGTAAGCCGCGGTGTGCTCAAAGGCTTTAATCGCCAGGTTGAAACGGGTTTCCAGTGTCAGGGAACCGTTGTTGTTATCCAGCTCTTCTATAATAGAAGCGAAGTCGCCGTTCTTAACCACAATCGCCACGTCTTTATGGTTCTTCGCCGCTGAGCGAACCATGGTTGGGCCACCGATATCAATATTCTCAACCGCGTCTTCCAGAGAGCAGTCCGGGCGCGCAACGGTTTGAGCAAACGGGTAAAGGTTGACGACCACCATATCAATAGGAGCAATGGCGTGCTGCGCCATGATCTCATCGTCTTTGCCTCGGCGACCTAAAATCCCGCCATGCACTTTCGGGTGCAAGGTTTTGACGCGTCCATCCATCATCTCCGGGAACCCGGTGTAGTCAGAAACTTCGGTCACCGGCAGGCCTGCATCAGCAAGTAAGCGAGCAGTTCCGCCTGTAGAGAGCAATTCCACGCCGCGTTGTACTAAAGCTTCGGCGAATTCTACGATACCGGCCTTATCAGAAACGCTGAGAAGGGCACGGCGGATTGGACGAGGTTGTAACATGGTGGTTATTTCCTTGGCTTTGAAGTCGCAGTAAAGAGTGTTATCTGAGTTCAAGGGGCGCTTTCTTCTCTTTATATAGAGCAATTTTGAGAAAAGAGCGGCTTTGCACTGAGATAACTGTCCTTCTGCATCTCATTTTTCTTCGTTGCTACCTGAATGAAGGTAAAAACAGACGTGCGAAATTGTAGCGAAAACGATTGCGCGGCGCTCGTAAAATTTGAGCAAGATGTTGCTCTGTGGATAAGTTTGTGTAAAACACGGTATAAGCGGTGTATTTGCTGTGGAATGCAGCAAACAGTGATTTTTCTTAAAATTAGCCCTTGCGGCCTGCTCAGAACTCCCTATAATGCCGCTCCATCGACAGGGAACAACGTGAAT
>NZ_JMPJ01000071.1 GCF_000735345.1 Ewingella americana ATCC 33852
CGCAACGGCCCGCAGGGTGAAGCACGCAGTGGTTCATCACCTGCCAGGCATCAAATTAGTAAGAAACCTCAGTCGAAAGGCTGGGGTTTTTTGCTATGTGGGAACCGACAAAGTGCCAAACAAAAAAAAGCCCCCTTGCTCTGACTAGCGAGGGGGCTTCTTGCGTTATGGCTTAGTGATTAATGGTTAGAGCTTTGGGAGATACCGATACCTGTTTGGGATCTCACGAACTGCGGATAGAAACGCTCTCTTTCCAGCTGCCCTTCGCGTGAGTTGTCGGTTATTGAGAACAGCCAAGTTCCCACGAAGGCGACAATCATTGAGAATAATGCAGGATATTCATAAGGATAGATGGCTTTCTCATGGCCTAAGATCTGCACCCATATGGTTGGACCTAGGATCATCAGAATAACCGCAGTCAACAGGCCCAGCCAACCTCCAATCATTGCTCCACGCGTTGTCAGTTTTGCCCAATACATGGAAAGCAGAATAATTGGGAAGTTACAGCTGGCGGCGATAGAGAATGCCAGCCCGACCATGAAGGCGATGTTCTGCTTCTCAAACAGAATACCCAGCAGAATGGCGACAATGCCGAGGATGATAACCGTGATTTTCGAGACGCGGAGCTCGTCCTTCTCAGTCGCTTTACCATCTTTTATCACGCTGGCGTACAAGTCGTGCGATACCGCAGAAGCTCCGGCTAGGGTCAAGCCTGCTACCACGGCAAGGATGGTGGCGAAGGCGACGGCGGAGATAAAGCCTAAGAAGAAGCTTCCGCCGACGGCATCCGCCAGATGGACCGCTGACATGTTAGTTCCGCCCAACAATGCGCCGGTTGCGTCTTTAAATGCCGGGTTTGCACTAACGAGGACAATTGCGCCGAAGCCGATAATGAAGGTTAAAATATAGAAATAACCTATAAAACCAGTGGCATAGAACACGCTCTTGCGCGCTTCTTTTGCATCATTGACGGTGAAGAAGCGCATCAGGATATGTGGCAATCCGGCTGTCCCAAACATCAGTGCCAGCCCAAGCGATAGCGCAGATATCGGGTCAGATACCAACCCGCCCGGACTCATGATTGCCAGTCCTTTTGGATGAACTGCGACTGCCTGCTGGAAGAGAGTGTTGAAGTTAAAGTTGACCGACTTCATCACCATAACTGCCATAAAGCTGGCACCGGCGAGCAGCAGGATGGCTTTAATAATCTGCACCCAAGTGGTGGCTAGCATCCCGCCGAACAGGACATAAAGCACCATCAGAATGCCGACCAGAATCACGGCGACGTGGTAGTTCAGCCCAAAGAGCAGCTGAATCAGTTTACCGGCACCCACCATTTGCGCGATGAGATACAGCGCGACCACAACCAGCGAGCCGCAGGCTGACAGAGTTCGAATAGGCTTTTGTTTTAAACGGTAGGAAGCGACATCCGCGAAGGTATATTTCCCCAAGTTGCGCAGCCGCTCGGCGATAAGAAACAGGATGATTGGCCAGCCAATCAGGAATCCAATCGAGTAAATCAGGCCGTCATAGCCGGAAGTGTAGACCAGCGCTGAAATGCCAAGGAATGAAGCCGCCGACATGAAGTCACCGGCGATGGCCAGCCCGTTTTGAAAGCCGGTGATTTTGCCCCCGGCGGTATAGTAATCTTGCCGAGAGCGCGTGCGCTTTGACGCCCAATAGGTGATGTACAGCGTCGCGCCAACGAACAGCACAAACATCACGATGGCTTCGATATTCAGAGGCTGCTTTTTAACTTCCCCCGCAATACCTTCTGCGGCCAGCGCAGCGAATGGCGAGGCCAGCAACAACGCCAGCGATGTTAACCCTAAACGGCGGGCGTTCATGGGTTCACCTCGCGAATGATATCTGCGGTCAGGCGATCAAACTCACCATTAGCGCGATAGACATAAATACCGGTGAGCACGAAGGAGGCGACAATCAGCCCAACGCCAATCGGGATGCCGCGAGTGATTGTCCCACCTTCATAGAGTGGAGCGCCGAGCCATTGGGGTTCAAAGGCAATTAAGAAAATAAAGCTGACGTACATCACCAACGTGATAATAGAGAGCAGCCACGCGAAGCGGCTGCGTTTTTCTACTAATTCCCTGAAGCGTGGATTATTTACAACTCTTTGATAAATGAGATCATTCATCTCAGTGACTCCTGTGAGGCATTGATAGAGTTCACCGCGCCAGGGCGGTGAAAATTACGACGGCACTTTCATTGATTGTTTTTCTTCCAACAGCTTATCGACCACGCCCGGATCGGCGAGCGTAGAGGTATCTCCCAAATTACTGGTATCGCCAGCGGCAATTTTGCGCAGAATACGGCGCATAATTTTCCCTGAACGCGTTTTTGGTAAGGAGTCAGTCCAGTGAAGAATGTCAGGCGTGGCGATAGGTCCGATTTCTTTGCGTACCCAGTTACGCACTTCGGCATACAGCTCTGCTGAGGGTTCTTCACCGTGATTGAGGGTGATGTAGGCGTAGATAGCCTGACCTTTGATGTTGTGCGGGATGCCAACAACCGCGGCTTCGGCGATTTTCGGGTGTGATACCAGTGCAGATTCGATCTCCGCCGTGCCCAGACGGTGGCCGGAAATATTCAGCACGTCATCGACGCGGCCGGTTATCCAGTAATAACCGTCTTCGTCACGACGCGCGCCGTCACCGCTGAAATACATATTTTTGAAGGTGGAGAAGTAGGTTTGTTCGAAGCGGTCGTGATCGCCAAACAGCGTTCTCGCCTGACCCGGCCATGAGTCGGTAATAACCAAGTTCCCTTCACATGCCCCTTCTTGCGGAACGCCTTCGTTATCCACCAAGGCAGGCTTAACGCCAAAGAAAGGACGCGTCGCCGAGCCGGCTTTCAACTCAGTCGCCCCCGGCAGAGGAGTTATCATGAAGCCGCCGGTTTCAGTCTGCCACCACGTGTCGACGATTGGGCATTTGCTGTTACCGATGGTCTTGTAATACCACTCCCAGGCTTCTGGGTTAATCGGTTCGCCCACTGAACCCATAATGCGCAATGAATCGCGGCTGGTTCCTTCAATAGCTTTATTACCTTCCGCCATTAATGCGCGAATAGCCGTTGGCGCGGTATATAAAATATTTACTTTATGTTTATCGATAACCTGCGCCATGCGATTTGGTGCCGGGTAATTTGGCACGCCTTCGAACATCAGTGAAATAGCGCCGCAGGCTAATGGACCATAAAGTAAATAACTGTGGCCGGTGACCCAACCCACGTCGGCGGTACACCAATAAATATCGCCTTCGTGATAATCAAAGGTATATTTAAATGTCAGCGCGGCATAAACCAAATAACCGCCAGTGGTATGCAATACGCCTTTAGGTTTACCCGTTGAGCCCGAGGTATAAAGAATAAATAACGGATCTTCCGCTTTCATTTCTTCTGGTGGGCAATCGGCAGAAATATCTTTAATCGCGTCGTGCCACCAAATATCGCGACCTTGTTTCCATTCGCCGTCTTTACCGGTGCGTTTGAATACCACCACGTTGGTGACGCTGGTGACTGCTGGATTTTTCAGGGCGTCATCGACGTTTTTCTTTAATGGGATGGTGCGACCGGCGCGTAAACCTTCATCGGCGGTGATCACCACTTTGGAGTTGGAGTCGACAATGCGCCCCGCAACGGCTTCCGGTGAGAAGCCTGCGAAGATCACCGAGTGAACGGCGCCGATGCGCGCACAGGCCAGCATCGCGACGGCGGCTTCCGGCACCATCGGCATATAGATGGCGACCACGTCGCCTTTCTTCACCCCGAGGCCCTTCAGTACGTTAGCGAACTGGCAGACGTCGTGATGCAACTGTTTATAGGTGACGTTTTTGCTTTCGGCTTTCGGGTCATCGCCTTCCCAAATCAGGGCCGTGCGGTCGCCGTTTTTCGCCAGATGGCGGTCAAGGCAGTTGGCCGACAAGTTAAGAGTGCCATCCTCAAACCAACGGATATCAATGTTGCCGGGAGCAAACGAGGTGTTTTTAACTTTGCTGTAAGGCTTGATCCAGTCGAGGATTTTCCCCTGCGCTGCCCAAAATGCATCTGGGTTTTCTACAGACTGTTGATAATACTGCTGATATTGCTCTGGTGTGATTAGGGTACGTTCTGCAATTGACGCAGGAATAGGGTGCTTATGAACTTGGGTCATGGTTTTTCTCCTTTAATTTGTTAATCATATGTCAATCAAAGGTTAAGTGTAGTTTGCCTTGAGGCTTTGTTCGGATTTTGGGGGGCGGATCACGCAACCTAAGTAACCCAAGCAAGATTGTGGTCATTTGACCGAGCTGGCGCTCATATTGAGCAAAGAGAGAGCAGTAAGAAAAGGGGAAGGAAAACCGTTAAAACTGACCTACAGCAATGTTTGTTGCGGGCAGAAAATTACGATAGGTATGAACGATCAAATTTCTAAGTTGTATGGTTCTTGGCCTATCTGGACGAAGTTGACTCAGACCAAGGCACGGCTTCCAATTAGATTGAAAAATGACTCAATGTGATATTAATTTAAAACAAAGGTTTTAATGTTGTTAAAAAAAGCTTAATCCATTCACAATTTATATTAATTGCCCAAAAACCATCATGAAATATAATGTTAATTAATTTAACCTTAGAGTGAAATTTCCTACAGAAAAGTCTTATAAGTCCTACATATTAGATTAATAATCTTAATATTAGCATTTTGCGAGTTATTATTCCGACAAAACACAAATAACAGTATATTGATCTGGAAAAGAGAGGGGTGCTCTCTTCGGTATGCGAGATATCTCTTTGCTACCGTTATTTCTCAAGGACTCAATATGTTTATTACTAACAAGAAAGCTCTTATCGTTGCCCTGTCTGCCGTTATCTCTGCTTCAGCTTTTGCAGCTGACGAACCTGTAGCACCAACGGGAGCCGATCAGGGTTCTGGTCGCATTCATTTCACCGGTACTGTTATTAACGCACCTTGCTCTATTGCAGCAGGTGATGAAGACATTAACGTGAATATGGGCCAGGTGGCGAATAAGGTGCTGGAGAGCGGCAATAAATATTCACAAAACGTTAACTACACCATTCACCTGCAAGATTGTGACCTGACTGCTCAGACCGCTGGCGACGTTCAATACCCAGCGATGTCTAAAGTTGCCGTGTCTTTCGCGGGTACGCCAGACAGCAGCCTGTCCGAGTTACTGGCTAACACCGGTAGCGCGAAAGGTGCTGCGATCCGTCTTATCGACTCAAACGGCGATTTGCTGAAAGTAGGTGACACTTCTAAAGACATCAACTTGGTTACCGGTAATAACGAACTGGTATTTGCTGCGCGTGTTGAAGCCAACAACCAGCCAGTATCCACCGGTACTATCGTATCTCAGGCAACTTACGCCCTGAATTACAAATAAGACTGCCTTAATGAATAGGGGAGTTTACTCCCCTTTTATCGTGCCTTTATTGGCAAGGTATTCTGCTGGCTATATTTCACTGTTCATATAAATAAGCCAAACACTCTTTATAAAAATAAAAGTGGTTTTATATGTTGGTCATTTTTAATAAGACACCGATTAGAAAAAAGCTCACTGTCATCGTTATGAGTTCTTTGACGGGATGTTTTATTTCAATGAGCAGCCTGGCGGTTGAGTTTAATACTAACTTTATCGACGCCGGGGACAGAAATAATATCGATCTTAAACGCTTTGAAGTCGCTAACTATATTGCGCCTGGTGAGTATTTGCTGGATGTCGTTCTCAATGGCCGAACTCTGCCTGAACAGAGCCTGATCAAGTACATCCCGGACGCCGACAACAAGAACAGCCGTATCTGCCTGACTCCGCAGTTGGTCGATAAATTTGACCTGACCGACGCGGCCCGCAAATCACTGGAAAGCTGGCACGATGGCCAGTGCCTTTCCCTTGATACGCGCGAAGAAGTGACCGTTCGCTATGACCAAGAGAAGCAGACGCTCAATGTCAGCATTCCTCAGGCGTGGCTGACCTATCACGATGAGAACTGGGTGCCGCCTTCGCAGTGGGATGAAGGGGTTGCCGGGGCGATCCTTGACTACAACCTGCTGGGCAGCAAATACATGCCGCAGGAAGGCAGCAGTTCAACCAATTTAAGTAGTTACGGTACGGCGGGCTTTAACGTCGGGCCATGGCGTGCCCGTGCTGATTATCAGTACAACAACACCCGTTCATCGGGCAGCCAGCATAACAGCCAGTTCAATTGGACTCAGCGCTATTTGTATCGCGCGCTGCCGTCGATTGGCGCGCGCTTCAACGCCGGTGAAACCTATTTTAACTCGGACATTTTCGACTCATTCCGCTTTCTCGGCGTCTCGCTAAATAGCGACCAGCGCATGTTGCCTCCTTCACTGCGCGGCTACGCGCCACAGGTGACCGGGATTGCCAAGACCAACGCCAAAGTCAGCATCAGCCAAAATGGCCGGGTGATTTACCAGACCAACGTGTCGCCGGGGCCGTTCGTGATCCAGGACCTGAGCGAAGCCGTGCAGGGCGCGCTGGACGTGCGGATTGAAGAGGAAAACGGCAGCGTCACCACTTATCAGGTGAGCACCGCGACTATCCCGTTTTTGACGCGTAAGGGAGAAGTGCGCTTCAAAACTGCCATGGGTAAACCGACTACCGGCAGCAATAACAAAGTGATGCAGCCGGGCTTCTATAGCGGGGAAATGTCCTGGGGCGCGCTGAATAACTTCTCACTGTACGGCGGCCTGATTTCCACTACCGGCAACTACCAGTCGCAGGCGCTGGGGGTAGGGCAAAACCTGCAAGACTTCGGCGCTGTCTCTTTTGACGTGACGCGCTCATCGGCCACGGTCCCGGTCGAAGGCAAGCAGAGTGGCTACAGCTATCGGGTGAACTACTCGAAGCGTTTTGACAGCACGGGCAGCCAGATAACCTTCGCCGGTTATCGCTTCTCGGAAAAGAGCTTTATGTCGTTGAACCAATATCTGGACAAGACCAACGGCGAGCACTACTCGCGCGACGACAAACAAACCTACACCGTGACGGCCAACCAGTTCTTACCTTGGCCAGCCATCACGCTTTATTTGTCGGCGACACACAAGATTTATTGGAACGACAGCCCGAGCAATAACTACAGCGTTTCGGTCAGCAAGATTTTTGATATCGGCAGCTTTACCGGCGTCTCGGCGACTCTGTCAGCCAGTAAATTGCAGTACCAATATACCGATGAAAATCAGATGTTTTTGTCGTTCAGCCTGCCGCTTTCCAGTGGGCGGCAGATCAGTTACGACGCCCAACAGGATTCGCAAAACGGCTTCTCGCAGACGGCTTCTTACTACAACAGCGAAGATCCGAAAAACAGCTGGCGCGTTGGGGCAGGCGGTAGCAGCCCTGACTTGCAGAAAGGCAACGGTATCTTCCGCGCTAACTACCAGCACATGTCGCCTTACGGCCAGCTCGGGGTGAACGGCAGCGTGAAGAATAACGACTACCGTTCGGTCAGCGGCAACTGGTATGGCTCGTTTACCGCCACGCGTTACGGCGCAGCCCTGCATCAGAGCAGCGCGGGGAGCGAGCCGCGCATGATGATATCAACCGGCGTGAAGGGTATCCCAATCAGCGACGGCGCTTCGGTGACCAACGATTATGGCGTCGCGGTGGTCAATGGCGTCTCCAGCTACCAGACCTCCGACGTTCGGGTGGATGTGAACAACCTGCCGGATGACGTTGAAGTCTATAGCTCGGTGGTGAGTAAAACCCTCACCGAAGGAGCAATTGGCTTCCGCAAAATCCGCGCGATTAAGGGCGAACGCCTGATGGCAACTATTCGTCTGGACGATGGCAGCTTCCCACCGCTGGGGGCTTCGGTCACCGACGATAGCTCAGGCTTCGAAGCGGGATTGATTGGTGATAACGGGCTGGCGTATCTGGCCGGTGTCTCGGGTGAAAAGAGCCTGACCGTGCATTGGGGCGACGATAAACAGTGCCGCATTCAGGTCCCGAAAGACTCGGCGAGTTTAAATGGTCAATTGCTGCTGCCTTGCCTACCGGCAACGGGCGCAGCAGGTAATGTTGAATTGAGATAATAAGGAAGGACGACGAATGAACAAGTTCATGATGGGTGTAGCCACGGCGGCATTAGTGGCGATGACCCTGACTCAGGGAGCGAACGCCGCCGTCAATATCGACCGCACCCGGATTATTTTTAACGCCGGTGAGAAGTCGGTCAGCATCATGCTGGAAAACCAAAGCAAAGATTTGCCTTATCTGGCGCAGGTTTGGCTGGAGAATGCCAAGGGTGAAAAGATCTCTTCACCTCTGGTGGCCCTGCCGCCGATGCAGCGCATCGATGCCGGGCAGAAAAGCCAAATCCGCGTTTTACAGCTGCCGGAAACCGCCGCGCTGCCAAAAGATCGCGAATCACTGTTCTACTTCAACGTGCGTGAAGTGCCACCGAAAAGTGAGCTGGCAAACGTGATGCAGGTGGCGATTCAAAGCCGCATTAAGCTGTTTTATCGCCCGGCGGCTATTGCCAGTCAGGCCAAGGGCGCATGGCAAGAGAAGATTAACGTCAAGCTGTCGGCTGACGGCCTGACCATCAGTAACCCCACGCCGTTTTACATCACCCTTGGCTATTTGGGTAAAGACAACGCGGGAAGTTTTCGCGGCTTCGATAGCCTGATGCTGGCGCCGTTTGCCACCGAAACGCTCTCGGGCAGCCAGTATGTCAGCTCGAAATACAGCATCGGCTACATGGATGATTACGGCGGTTTACAGGTGAATCAGTACTCCTGTAGCGCCGCCAGCTGCCAGATGTTGAGCAAGCCGGAGAAGAAATAGCCATGCCAACTCTCTATAGCTTATTAGTTCGCAGGAAGTGGCTGCTCATCGTGTTGCTGCTTTGCTCGCGCAGCGTCTTTGCGCTCGACTGCGTTGAAAAAGGGACCGGCATGGTCAACATGCCGCCTATCGCCATTGGTCCATTGGCTATTCCTTCCAACGTTCCGGCCGGAACCAAGATTTGGGAATCCAATGAGATCAGTATGACGGCTTACTGCGACAACGTGCTCGGCAGCATTATCGATGTCGTGCACTTTTACTTTAACCCTAAGTCGCAATCATTGGGCCAAGGGTTATTACTCGGTGTGAGCTATAACGGTCAGGATCTTGAGCAGAACGAACAGCGCCTGAGCACCAATAGCCCGCCGATTAAAAAAGGGCAGAACGTCACGGTTAATGTCAGCTTCCGTTTATATATCAAAGTGACGGCGAACCCTCCGTCGAGTGGACATTATGAAGGCACCGACCAATTTACCGTATTCCAGCTCGACGGCAGCCGGGGGATAAACCATTCAGCTGGTGCGAAGAACGTGAAATACACCTTGTCGGGCCTGCAGGGAATTCGTTTTCTGGCCTGCGGATCGGATTTGAAAGTCTATCCAGAGTCACAAATGGTGGATTTTGGCCCCATCCAAAGTATTAATCTGGCGCGCTCTTCAGGCATCACTTTACCGTTTTCGATTAAAGCCGTGAAGCAAGGCTGTTTGGATAACTTCTCTCTACAGGCGGAATTTTCCACAGCCAGCCCGCTGATTAACAATAATGCAATCGACCTGTCGAATGGCGCACAGCTGACGTTATTAAATGACAAAGACCAAGCTATCGTCTTTAACCGTTACGACAACTTTGCTGAATTAAACAACATCAATGAAGTGACGAAAAACTTTACCGCCAAAGTCAGCGCAATCCCCGGACGGGAATTGAAACTCGGTAAATTTGACGCCTCTGTGGTGGTGAAAATCAATTACTACTGATTTACAACGGACAGAAAAGGTACACGGATATGTTGAGAACAGCTAAATTACGAGCGCAAGCGCTTGAAGAACCTGTCGATCACGGTGACGGACCTAACGCGGTAACGGAGAATGGAATTTATGGGCTGCTGCAAAGCATGCGGGAGCGAGCGGGGATAAGCCGGGCAGAGTTAGCGAAGCGGCTGGACATCACGCCTCCGGCCATTACCCGGCTTGAGAAACGGCCTGCGCAAGCCAGTATGAGTACGCTCACGCGCTATGCCAATGCTTGTGGCTGCACGCTGTATCTGTTCTATAAATAGGGCAACGCGGCCTGTTATTTAACAAACACACACATGATAAGCGGCGACTGTGTGGTTTCAATTAGCATGCTGTTGGCGTCATATTTTTTTAAAACCAGAGTGTCAGAGTCACCCACAATATAAGAGCTATTCATGAGAACCAGTCGTGATAGCTCTTCATTCATGGTGTCTACGCTATCAATATTTACCCGATCGCTTTTCAATGTGTAAGTCTGCAAGATTTTGTTTTCCAGCACGTAGCTATAGTAAATATTTCTCAACACGATCCTTTTATCGACTAACTTTCCCTTCTCGTCATAGGCATAAACATTGCCGCTCATCGACACTAAGATTTTATTCTTATTTAAGAAACTAAAGTAAAGCGTGGTGTTCATTTTGAAACGCCGGTCGTCATATTGCACTTCACTTAGAAAGTCACCACGGCAGGCTTGGGAATAGGGGAAGTTTTCTCGCGAGTTCTTTGCTTCAATCTGTTTGTAAATCGCCAGACATAAAAAGATAAGCGTTAAAAGAGGCAACCAGTAAACCGCGTGGCACTTCCTTAGTACCTCGCGTAATTTATTTTTTGTCATTACTTGTCCTATCGTTACTGTAAACGCTCAGGCACGCGGTCGGATTATTTTTCTCATCGACCCGGCACTCTGCCATAAAGTCACGCGTTGAACCTGAGCTTATCAGCGAAACTAACGTCTCGCTTTGGAAGATAAAAATATTCCCCGGCTGGCAGACGATCTTCTTTTGCGCAATAAATTTCTCCGCTCGGTCAATAAAATCAGCGCGCTGGTTCGCAGGCAGTCGCGTGGTGGAATAAAGCGCGCACTGACCCAGGGTGGTGACCTCTAAATTCTCTTTCGGATCATAGATATGCTCATGGAGCAGCAACCCAAGAGCGAGCGCCAGAGTGAACAACGACGCGATAAAAATGGGTAGGGTAAAATCACGCGTGACCTTAGGCGTAACAAGGGCCGCTGGGGTGACCACGGCTGGCACTGCAAGGCTTTCATCAGCCATTTCGTGAGTCATGTCGGGCATTAAAATGTTCTGTGGGCATTCCAGAGTCGGGGTTACTACTGGCTTCTGCTGGGCCTCCATTGCCGGTGTGGCAGTGACTTTATCACTATCCTCTTCGGGGCTGTTAATAGCTGCGGTAGCATCTATTGCAGAAATAGTTATTTCTTTTTTTAATAAAAATCCAACCTTAGGCACGGTGATTATCAAATCATCAGTATGGCCCAGTGTATTAATCACTTTGCGTAATTTGCTAATGCAGTGGTTAAGATTATTATTACTGGACACCAGCCCGTAATCATCCCAGACCTTTTTGAAAAGAATGTCACGTTGCACAACCGTGCCCTGCTGTTCGATAAGCAGTAATAAAACGCGGCGCGCGGGGTTCGAAATACTCACTTGATTCTCTGGGTCGTTTGGCAAAGATAAAGTATTGTCTTCTGGGTTAAATAGTATTTGATTTTCAATTAGATAAATCATGCCCATCCCTCTTTTATTCGCCCGTACGTCCTGGTGTTAGTTAAAGCTTGAGGGCGATATTTTTATTAAAATGCGACACAAAGTTTCCCAATCATATGAATAACCTATGTTGGATTTTCTAGGTCAGTATAAACCTAGTATTTTGAAAAATAGAATCATATCCTTAAATAATATTGTTTTAAGGTGTAAGAATGCTCTGCTTTTTGAATATTTATTACGTAATAACCTTGCGGATATTCACTTATAAATGAGTTAAGGAATTTTAGTAGAAGATGGGAAGTTTGGATGAGCAAAACAAGCCTCAATGCGCAACAAAGAGGCTTTCATTCTTAAATTACTCTCAGGCGGGGATTCAGGATAAATAACGACTAATGATAGAAACCAATGATTGGTCAAAATTGATGCACAGTGTCGCGCCGAGTGGCAGGGTAAGCATTGGGTGGGTGTGACAGCAGTCGAAGCCATCCACAATGGGCATAGGCTGCCCGGCCAGCACTTCGCGCAACACCTCATAAGGCTGACGGCCGCTGCCCGCGTTGTCGAACAGCTCGTGTTTGCCCAAGATGATGGCGCTCACCTTATCAAAGATGCCGTTAAGCTTGAGCATGGCGAAGGAGCGCTCGACGGTGGCGATATCTTTCAGGCTGTCTTCGATAAACAGAATGTCGCCGTCGCGGATCTCCGGCATCCAGTCACTGCCCCAAATACCCGACAGCGTATTCAGGTTGCCCCCTATCACCCGGCCCTCAATCTGCCCGGTACCTACGAAGCGGCATCGGTTCTCATACAAGGCTTTTGGCCGGACTGGCGTCACGTCATCCCAATTCAGGCGTTCATCGCTCCAATGCGTCGGCAGTTGATAGCTGTAATGGCCGTGCTGAGGGCGAGTGAGAATATCGAGGAAGGAGTCATAGGTCGCATCGACCAGCGGCGGGAACTCGCCAAAGGACGCCACCAGAGCAGGCCCGTAGAAGGTAATGAGGCCGGTTTTGGCATAGATGCCCGCCAGCAGGGCGGTCGTGTCCGAGTAACCAATAATGATTTTCGGGTCGGCAATAATGGCGTCGTAATCCAGCCAAGGCAGCAATGCATTGCTGTTGTTGCCGCCAATGGTGGACATCACGCAGCGCACCTTGGGGTCACGGATCAGCGCGTTAAACTCCTCAGCACGCTCGGTAATAGAACCAGAACGGTAAAAGTCAGATTTCCCCGTCAGGCTGCCTGCTTGCAGCTTAAATCCTTTTTCCTCAAGGAAACGCTTGCCGCGATTGAAGCGATTCGGTGCCGTCGCGGTGGCAGGGGATGAAGCCGAGAAAAAGCCAATGGTGTCGCCAATCTGGAGAGGTTGAGCTAAAAGCTGGGGAGGGCGAATGGGCATCTGAAGTCCTTATCAATCATGATTAATAAATGAATTCGAAGAGGACAATGTAGCAATATCGGGATTGGGAGAGTAGTTAGCGAAGGACAAATAGCAAAAAACCCGCCATAGGCGGGTTCTTCTAAATATGGTGCCCGGACTCGGACCGCGGTGCGTCAGCACCGACGAACAGCGCTTGCGCTGGCCCCGAAGGGGTGAGTCTCAGGATGAGACGAATAATCGAACGAAGTTCGATGGAGAGTCCAGACGCCAGAAAGCAAAAAACCAGCCGTTAAGCTGGTTTCTTTAAAGATGGTGCCCGGACTCGGAATCGAACCAAGGACACGGGGATTTTCAATCCCCTGCTCTACCGACTGAGCTATCCGGGCAACGGGGCGCATTAAACCGTATTGGCCGGTGGGCGTCAACGGCTTTATGCGAGAAACCTCATAAAAACGGTTTGTTTGCTGCCTTTTCAGTCAAAAGAGAGAGCAGCAAGCCATTTTCAGCGGCTATTTAGGCCAGAGCCCCATGTTCACGACAGCGCGCCACGTTGAGTACGTCTTCTGCCAACCGACGCGCCACGTCGACGTCGTGCAGCTGGCGTTTGACCAGCAGCTTGCTCAGGCAGCCTTCGAGAATCAGCTCCATCTGCTCGGCAACCATCTGCGCGTCGTCAGACCCCATCTCCTGCAATAGCTCGAAGGTGTAGTCATAAGAAGCCTGTTTCTGCTGCTCGGCCAACTGGTGGATAGGCGATTCGGTATCCGGATAGAAACTGCATGCGGCGATGAATAAGCAGCCCGGATAGCGATTTTGCCGAACCTGCTCGTCGAGCACTTTGTAGCGCGCCAGCAATTTTTGCGGTGCGCTGAGGGTGTCATCCAGCAGCAGCTGGCGACGCCAGATATCAATCTGCTCGCCGTGGTGGCGCAGACTGTCGTACAGCAGCGCCTCGGCATCTGGCCAGAAACGGCGCAGATCGCTAAGTGGAATGCTGACCAATTCGGCAACGGATTCCAGTGACAGTGTGGCTAAACCGCGCTGTTCCAAAAGATTAAGTGTTTGGTCAAGGACCTGTTCACGTAGCACGTTTGCCTCCTCAAAATTCGCGTAATTCAGAACCTAGTGTCGTTTAAGGCTGCGTTTTCTGCAAATGGCCGACGAACTGGGTTGCATTCATAAAGCCGGTAACCCGCGACTGCGGTAACTCTTTGCCATCAGCGCCAAAGAACAGAATGGTCGGCAGCCCCAGCACCTGAAGGCGCTTTAGCAGCGCCACCTGCTGCGGGTTATTCTGCGTCACATCGGCTTGCAGTAACACCGTGTCTTTCAGCTCGTTTTGCACCTCTGGCGAGGTAAAGGTGTATTTCTCAAACTCTTTGCAAGCCACGCACCAGTCGGCGTACAAATCCAGCATCACTCTTTTGCCCTGCGCCTGCTGCAAGGCGGCATTCAGCTCTTCCACATTATTGATTTTGTGGAAGGCCAGCGCATGTTGCTGCACCGCGCTGCCCCCTTGTGGCGGGAACGCCCAGTCTTGCAGAGGTCGGCCCGCGACCAGCAGGGCAGCCAGCAGCAGCAACTGTAGGACGCGCACCAGCCCGCGCTGGCTCTTCAGGCTGATAATCAGCGCCCAGCCGAAGAAGGCAACTCCCAGCATACTCCACAATCTTAGTCCCCACACATCGCCGATGATTCGTTCTAGCAAGAACACCGGAAGCGCGAGGATCACAAAGCCAAAGCCTTCCTTAACATACTGCATCCACGGGCCGCTGCGTGGCAGCAGGCGGTTGCCGAACAGCGTGACGATAATCAGCGGGATACCCATGCCCAAGGCGTAAAGGTAGAGGGTTCCCGCACCGGCCCACAGGTTTCCACTCTGGGCGATATACAGCAGTATGGCGCTCAGCGGCGCGGTGGTACAAGGCGAGCAGATAAGCCCGGCCAGCGCGCCCATAATAAAGACGCCCGCCAGCGAGCCGCCTTTTTGGTCATTGCTCCACAGGGTGAGGCGAGTCTGCACCGAGGAAGGCAATTGCAAGCTGAACAGGCCGAACATCGACAGGGCCAGCAGGATAAAGGCAGCAGAGAGCACAATCAGCACCCAAGGACTTTGTAGCGCGGCCTGGAACTGAAGCCCGGCGGCGGCAACCACCATGCCCAGCAAGGTATAGGTCAGCGCCATGCCCTGAACATAAACCAGCGCCAGCAGGAAGATGCGTTTCATGCTTTGCGGGCGCTGGCGGCCAAGAATAATGCCGGAAATCAGCGGATACATCGGCAGTACGCACGGGGTGAAGGCGATACCAATGCCAATCAGCAAAGCCCAAAGCGGCGAGAAGGGCAGCGGCGTGGCCTGCGGCGTCGGCGCGGCTTCAATCGGCTTCTCTGCTGTTGAAGGTGGTGTCGCGGCGTCAGCAGCCTGCCCGCTGACTTCGCTCAGCGGAATAATGCGAGTTTCCGGCGGGTAGCAGAAGCCCGCCACCGCGCAGCCCTGATAGCTGACTTTCAGCGATGCCTGAGCACTCGCCTGACGCAGCGGTACGCTAAGATTCAGCTGCTTTTCATAGACTTGGGTATCGCCAAAGAACTCATCGTGATGCTCCAGACCCTTCGGCAAGATAAATGCCGCCAGCTGGGCTTGGTCGCCGACTAACTCGATTTTGTCGCGATAGAGATAGTAGCCATCGCGGATCTTCCAGTTGAGTTTGAGGTTGGGACCTTGTTGCTGAAAATCGAAGTCGAATGCCTGATCAACCGGCACGAACTGCGGGTTCGCAGGCTGGCTGAACAGGGAAGCCTGAGCGTGCAGCGGCAGTAAGAACAGGCTACAAATCAGGAGGAAAAGGCGAAAAATGCGGTGATCCATGCGGATTATCTTTCTCTTAGTCACGGTCAGCAGCAACCGCTGGTTAAATCGCAAGAGGGCGCGCGTCGCTTCATGCCACGGCGCGTTAATAGAAGCTGATTATAGCCCGCGCAAAGGGTGAGCAGAAAGCGTTGGAATGTCAGGGTTTGTCAGAGTGGCGCGAGGAGGGCGAGAACAGGGGCCGAAGCCCCTGTGAAAAACTGTTAGAGAATGATGCTGCCGAGGCCAAACCCGAACAGCACCGACAGGAATACGCCGATGGTGCCGGGGATGAAGAACGGGTGGTTGAAGACGAAACGGCCGATGCGCGTGGTGCCGGTGTCATCCATTTGTACTGCCGCAACCAGCGTCGGGTAGGTCGGCAGAATGAACAAGCCGGAGACGGCGGCAAAAGAGGCCACGGCGGTCAGCGGGGTGACGTTTAACGCCAGCGCCAGCGGCATCAAAGCTTTGGCGGTGGCCGCCTGTGAGTAGAGCAGCGCCGAGCAGAAGAAGAAAATCACCGCCAGCAGCCACGGGTGAGACTGAATCAGTTCACCGGCAGTGTCTTTAATCCAACCCAGATTGGCCTGCACGAAGGTATCGCCCAGCCACGCTACGCCGAGAATACAGATACAGGCACTCATGCCCGCCTTGAAAGTGCCGGAGGTGAGGATGGAGTCGGTGTTAATCCGGCAAATCAGCGTGGTCAGGGTCGCCACGCTCAACATGATGATCAGAATTGCGCTGGTGGTATTCATCAGCGGTTTCTCCACCCAGCCGAGGCTCGGGCTGTTGACCACCGCGTAGCCCACCACGCTGAAAACGCCGAGCAGGAACAGCAACACGGAGAGTTTAGCGCGCGGTTTGATGGCTTTGCGGTTGTTGCCGCGCAGTTCCACCAGACCTTCTTCATAGCGCTTGAGGTAAACCGGGTCGTCAGACAGCTTCGAGTTGAATAACCAGCCAATCAGCAGCGACATCACGATAACCGCCGCGAAGGTGGAGGGGATCATCACCATCAATAGGTGCAGATAGCTGACCCCGTGACCTTCCATCACCGACGACATATAGACCACCGCCGCCGAAATCGGCGAGGCCGTGATACCAATTTGCGCAGCAACCACTGCCGTGGAAAGTGGGCGGCAAGGCTTAATTCCCTGCTCTTTTGCCACTTCGGCAATCACCGGCAGCGCGGAGAGCGAGATGTTGCCAGTACCGGCCAACAGGGTGAGGAAATAGGTAACGATAGGAGCCAGCAGGGTGATGTGCTTAGGGTTACGACGCAGCAGCTTTTCGGTTTGCTGCACCAGATAGTCCATGCCGCCTGCCACCTGCATGGTGGAGATCGCGGCGATCACCGCCATGATGATGGAGATGACGTCAAAAGGGATGCTGCCGGGTTTAACGCCGCAGAGGGCCAGCGCCAGAACGCCAATTCCTCCTGCAAACCCAATGCCTATCCCGCCCAGCCGCGCGCCCAAAAAAATCGCCGCCAGTACAATGATGAGTTCGATGATTAACATGTTTGTCCGTCCATTGATGCCAACTAAATAGAAATAAAATGAAAATGAGATGTTGTGTAATTGTTGTTATGCACAAAAAAAAAGGCTCGCTGTTCGTGAGAACAACGAGCCTTAAGGCTAAAGATTATCTCTGTTACTGTTCGTTTTCATCCGTGTACCGTTTGGCCTTGTAGGCTGGGTGCATCAGGTTCTCGATAGAGAAGATGTCGTCCAGTTCAGCCTCTGTTAGCAGCCCGCGTTCCAATACGACTTCGCGCACGCTCTTACCGGTTTCAGCACAAATCTTCCCGACAATATCGCCATTGTGGTGGCCGATGAACGGGTTGAGGTAAGTGACGATACCGATAGAGTTGAAGACGTAAAACTCGCAAACTTCTTTATTCGCTGTAATGCCGTTGATGCATTTTTCCAGCAGATTGTAGCAGGCATTGGTCAGAATATGGATGGATTCGAACATCGCCTGGCCGATCACTGGCTCCATCACGTTCAGCTGCAACTGGCCCGCTTCGGCAGCCATGGTCACGCACACGTCGTTACCAATAACTTTGAAGCACACCTGATTGACCACTTCTGGAATCACCGGGTTAACTTTGGCTGGCATGATAGAAGAACCAGCCTGCAATTCTGGCAGGTTGATTTCGTTCAGGCCGGCGCGTGGGCCGGAAGAGAGCAGGCGCAGGTCGTTACAGATTTTAGAAAGCTTAACCGCCAGACGTTTCAGCGAGCTGTGAACCATCACGTAAGCGCCGCAGTCGGAGGTTGCTTCAATCAGGTCTTCTGCCGGGATACATGGCAGGTTGCTGACTTCAGCCAGTTTCTCCACCGCCAGCTGTTGGTAGCCTTCCGGGGTGTTTAGGCGAGTACCGATAGCCGTGGCGCCAAGGTTCACTTCCAGCAGCAATTCGCCGGTGCGCAGCAGGTTACGGGTCTCTTCTTTTAACAGCACGTTGAACGCGTGGAACTCTTGACCGAGGGTCATCGGCACGGCGTCTTGCAGCTGAGTACGGCCCATCTTAATGATGTTTTCGAACTCTTTGGCTTTACGCTCGAAGCCGTCACCGAGCTGGTCGATGGCGTCAATCAGTTTGAGCAGAGAAGCATAAACGGCCAGACGGAAGCCGGTTGGATAGGCGTCATTGGTAGACTGACACTTATTCAGATGATCGTTTGGATTGAGGTACTGGTAGTCACCTTTCTGGTGGCCCATCAGTTCCAGCCCAATGTTGGCCAGCACTTCGTTGGTGTTCATATTGACCGAGGTACCCGCGCCGCCTTGGAAGACGTCAATCGGGAACTGATCCATGCACTTGCCTTTATTCAGCACTTCATCACAAGCCTGAATAATGACGTCGGCGATGTGGCGTGGGATGGTGTGCAGCTCTTTATTTGCAAGCGCGGCTGCTTTCTTCACCATAACCATGCCCCGGACGAACTCCGGTACATCGCTGATTTTTGTGTTGCTGATATAGAAGTTTTCAATCGCCCGCAGGGTGTGAATTCCATAATAAGCCTCAGCTGGAACTTCGCGAGTACCCAGCAGATCTTCCTCGATACGAATCGTATTTGACATGAGAACCTTCTTTTTGGTGCTTGAACACGTTATGCGATGTTTGAAATTATGTTACTAACAGAGGGAAATTAAAAACGATCAACCGCTGTTTGTAGTACGAAGGCGATCATATGCTGCTCTTGGCGAATTGCACGCACTAAGATCACTCTCCTGCACTGTTACGGAGCATCTATTTCTGTATCTGTGAGAACTCTCACAAATCATTCCTCTGCTCAATTAAATCTGCGGCGAAGGTTGAAAAAAGGCCACTCCGCTACCACCTCAGTGTAGACAGCCCGAGGCAGAACGATCATTTAGTTCGCTTTCAGGCCCATTTTTATGGTTTCGGCATGTTGCCTTCACGGCCTGCCGGGGCCTCATCACAAGGAGAATGCGGTGCGCTGGTTACCGTTACTGTTGTTATTTCTGTTGGCTTACATCGAAATAACCTTATTTATCAAAGTGGCTGCCTTTATTGGCGTGGCCATGACGCTGCTGCTGGTGGTCTTCACCTCTTGTGTGGGTGTTTCTCTGGTGAAAAATCAGGGCATGAAGACTTTCATGCAGTTACAGCAAAAATTGGCGCTGGGCGAAAGCCCTGCGGCGGAGATGGTCAAGAGCGTGTCTCTGGTCTTGGCAGGCTTCTTGCTGCTGGTTCCGGGCTTCTTCACCGACTTCCTCGGCCTGCTGCTGTTGCTGCCGCCGGTGCAGAAATCCCTGACGCTAAAACTAATGCCGCACCTCAATATCGTGCGTTCTGGCGGCAACTGGGGTAAGAGCCAGCCGACCGGAAACACCTTCGAGGGCGAGTTCAAACGCACTGACGAACAGACTGAACGTCTTGTTTCGCCAGAAAAAGATGACGACATCGATGGCCGCGGCCGCTAATATCCGCGCCCTCGGTTGTTAAATTATTGTTGTGAAAGGGGATGAGGTGCCGCCAGCAAGGCGCACTCTTCTGGTAAAGAAAACTGGCAAAGAAAACGCGATTTTTTTTGCTTTTCCCCTTGAAGGGCGGCGTAACGCCCCCATTAAACAAACCACGAGGCCGGGCAGATGACTGTCAGGCATTCAACCCTAAATATAGTTATGGACCCGCTCACAGGAGAGTTATCAATGAAAATTCGTCCATTGCATGACCGCGTTATCGTCAAGCGTAAAGAAGTAGAATCTAAATCCGCTGGCGGCATCGTTCTGACTGGCTCTGCTGCTGGTAAATCTACCCGCGGTGAAATCCTGGCCGTCGGTCATGGTCGCATCCTGGAAAATGGTGAAGTGAAAGCGCTGGACGTTAAAGTTGGCGACATCGTTATTTTCAACGACGGTTACGGCGTTAAAGCTGAGAAGATCGACAACGAAGAAGTGTTGATCATGTCCGAAAGCGACATTCTGGCAATCGTAGAAGCCTAATCGGTCCCTACCACTTTTCTGAACTGAACGAATTTAAGGTAAATAACAATGGCAGCTAAAGACGTAAAATTCGGTAACGACGCACGTGTAAAAATGCTTCGTGGCGTAAACATCCTTGCCGATGCAGTTAAAGTTACCCTGGGCCCTAAAGGCCGTAACGTAGTTTTGGACAAATCTTTCGGCGCACCAACCATCACTAAAGATGGCGTGTCAGTAGCTCGTGAAATCGAACTGGAAGACAAGTTCGAAAACATGGGTGCGCAAATGGTGAAAGAAGTTGCGTCCAAAGCTAACGATGCAGCGGGTGACGGTACTACTACCGCAACCGTTCTGGCGCAATCCATCATCACTGAAGGCCTGAAAGCTGTTGCTGCTGGCATGAACCCGATGGACCTGAAACGTGGTATCGACAAAGCTGTTGTTGCCGCTGTTGAAGAATTGAAAAAACTGTCTGTGCCATGTGCTGATTCTAAAGCCATCGCTCAGGTAGGTACTATCTCCGCTAACTCCGACGAAACCGTAGGTAAACTGATCGCTGAAGCGATGGAAAAAGTCGGTAAAGAAGGCGTGATCACCGTTGAAGAAGGTACCGGCCTGCAAGACGAGCTGGACGTTGTTGAAGGTATGCAATTCGACCGCGGTTACCTGTCTCCATACTTCATCAACAAACCAGAAACCGGTTCTGTTGAACTTGAAAGCCCATTCATCCTGCTGGCTGACAAGAAAATCTCTAACATCCGTGAAATGCTGCCAGTGCTGGAAGCCGTTGCTAAAGCCGGTAAACCACTGCTGATCATTGCTGAAGACGTTGAAGGCGAAGCCTTGGCGACTCTGGTAGTGAACACCATGCGCGGTATCGTGAAAGTGGCTGCGGTTAAAGCACCAGGCTTCGGCGACCGTCGTAAAGCTATGCTGCAAGACATCGCAACCCTGACTGGCGGTACTGTAATCTCTGAAGAGATCGGTCTGGAGCTGGAAAAAGCCACTCTGGAAGACATGGGTCAGGCTAAACGTGTTGTTATCAACAAAGACACCACCATCATCATCGACGGTGTTGGCGAAGAGTCTACTATTCAGGGCCGTGTTTCTCAGATTCGTCAGCAGATCGAAGAAGCGACCTCTGACTACGATCGTGAAAAACTGCAAGAGCGTGTGGCTAAACTGGCTGGCGGCGTAGCCGTTCTGAAAGTTGGCGCAGCGACTGAAGTTGAAATGAAAGAGAAGAAAGCGCGCGTTGAAGATGCCCTGCACGCGACCCGTGCTGCGGTAGAAGAAGGCGTGGTTGCTGGTGGTGGTGTTGCGCTGATCCGCGTTGCTCACACTCTGGCAGACCTGAAAGGCGACAACGACGACCAGAACGTGGGTATCCGCGTTGCTCTGCGCGCGATGGAAGCTCCACTGCGTCAGATCGTGGTTAACGCTGGCGAAGAAGCTTCTGTTATCGCTAACACTGTTAAAGCAGGCGAAGGCAGCTTCGGCTACAACGCTTACACCGAACAGTACGGCGACATGATTGCGATGGGTATCTTGGACCCAACTAAAGTGACCCGTTCTGCATTGCAGTTCGCCTCTTCAGTTGCTGGCCTGATGATCACCACCGAGTGCATGATCACCGACCTGCCGAAAGACGATAAAGTCGATATGGGCGGCGCTGGCGGCATGGGTGGTATGGGCGGCATGGGCGGCATGATGTAATCATTCCCCCCAGCGTTCATCCGCTGAATATGCAGGTTGCGTAAGCAATTTGTGTGTTAAAGAGACCCGGTCCTTAGTGGCCGGGTTTTTTTATTTGACCCTTTTTTCTTCGTTTCAGTAAGATAACTCTCATCGTCTCCTGAGTTTAGCGTGTAAACTCTACACTATCTCTGTCTCAGGTAACGCGTTGAAGCTTGCGTAAACGTGGCAACGGATGCCTAAGAGAACACGGCGTTCTCTGATAGGCTTTATGAGATTTCAATATCAAATGGGGAAAGTGATGCGGATTAAAATGTTACTGGGCCTGTCAGCTGCCATGCTGCTTGCCGGGTGCAGTACCACTCATCAACTGGATGCAGCGGGTCAGCAAGTTAAATTTACTGATAGCAAACCGAGTAAAGATTGCCAGCTGATTGGTGAAGTGACCGGTACGCAGAGCAATTGGTTATCAGGAAGCGGCGGTAACGGTAGCTCAATGCGCGGTGCTGCAAATGACCTGCGTAACAAAGCTGCTGCGATGGGTGGTAACACCATTTATGGCGCGAACAGCCCAACGCAAAGCTTCGTCTCCAGCTTCGTTCCTGTTGACAGCAAAATGATCGGTCAGGTCTACAAGTGCCCATAAGGGGTTAACACTTTCCTGAAACGACATTGAATTAACCATGAATAAAAAGGGATGCCTGTAATGGGCATCCCTTTTTTCATGGCGTGGACCTGCGCTGGGGGATCAGGACTGCTTAAGGCGCAGGTCGAGAATGGTTTTGCTTGGCTCACCGCCGATTTCGCGGGTCAGTTTCGGCACCATATAGCCCGACACCTTGCTCATCAGCCCTTTCATGATGACGCGAGCTTCATCGTCGTCCACCATGAAATGCGCCGCGCCCTGAACCTTATCCAGCACGTGGATGTAGTAAGGCATGATGCCGCTGTCGAACAGCGCGTTGCTCAAGGCCGCTAGCGTATCAGCACAATCGTTGACGCCGCGCAGCAGCACGCTCTGGTTGAGCATAGTCACACCGGCTTTTTTCAGCTCGGCGATGCTGGCGCGGAACTCATCATCAATCTCGTTAGCGTGATTGATATGGGTCACCATCAGCACTTGCAGGCGGGATTCGCTCAGGCGCTGGCACAGTTTCGGCGTAATTCGCGCAGGGATAACCACCGGCAAACGGGTGTGGATCCGCAGGCGTTTTATGTGGCTAATGGCTTCCAGTTCTGTGATCAACCAGTCAAGTTCGTGATCTTTTGCCATCAAAGGATCACCACCCGAGAAAATAATTTCATCGAGTTCAGGGTGTGAGCGGATATAATCCAGCGCCTGAACCCAGTTGGCTTTATTTCCCTGGTTTTCCTGATAAGGAAAATGACGGCGGAAGCAGTAGCGGCAATTCACCGCGCAACCGCCTTTCACCAGCAATAGCGCGCGGTTACTATACTTGTGCAATAGCCCTGGGACGACACTACGTTGTTCATCCAGAGGGTCCGTGGTGAAGCCCGGCGCGGCGATAAACTCTTCGCGTGCGGTCAGCACCTGTAGCAGTAAAGGATCATGCGGATCGCCCGGTTGCATGCGTGCAACAAAGGCGCGCGGAACGCGTAGCGGGAACAAACGACGGGCTTCATGCCCTGTTTGCAGTTCTGCATTATTGTTAAGTGCCAGAAGAGTAAGCAGTTCATCCGGGTCTGTAATAACATCGCCGAGTTGATGCAACCAATCTTCTCTAAATGGCGCGTTTAGGGTTACAATGTTTGCCATTTTTTTGGCTAATACCAGTTTAAAATTAGAGGGCCATTATGGCGACTTATTCTAGCAACGATTTCCGTCCGGGTCTTAAAATCATGTTCGAAAGCGAACCATACGCGATCGAATCCAGCGAATTCGTAAAACCAGGCAAAGGCCAGGCTTTCGCACGCGTTAAAATGCGTCGCCTGCTGACCGGTTCTCGTGTTGAGAAAACCTTCAAATCTACCGACTCTTGCGAAGGCGCAGACGTTGTAGATACCAACATGACTTACCTGTACAACGACGGTGAGTTCTTCCACTTCATGCACCCTGAGACTTTCGAGCAGCACGGTGTTGAAGAGAAAACCGTTGCTGACGCGGCAAAATGGCTGCAAGACAACGCGGAATGTATCGTGACTCTGTGGGACGGTCGTCCTATCGCTGTTCAGCCGCCGAACTTCATCGAAGCTGAAATCACTGATACTGACCCAGGTCTGAAAGGTGATACAGCGGGTACCGGCGGCAAGCCTGCTACCCTGAGCACTGGTGCCGTGGTTAAGGTTCCATTATTCGTTCAGATTGGCGAAGTTGTCCGCGTTGACACCCGCTCTGGCGAATACGTCTCCCGCGTTAAGTAAGTCGATAGCGACATAACGTTGGCGAAAGCTGCGGCAGGCTCACCCCTGCCGTGACTTTCTTTGCATCATTTGCATCATTTGCATCATTTGCATCATTGGATTACGGCTACAATGTTGAAAAGAATATTGTTTATCGTGGTTTCTGTTATGGCGCTGGGTTTGCTGGCGGGCTGTAACACCGTGCATGGTTTTGGTGAAGATATTCAACATTTGGGCGGCGCTATCTCCCGACACACCTAAAGCTTCCGCGCAGGCTTTTGGTTTTTTAACTCCAAGTTTCAACCTTTCCGAAAATTCCCCGCATAATCCCGCATTGTTATTTTTTAACTACACTTAAGTGGTCGTACTTTACATTCTCTTATAGGAAGGAAATTTATATGCTGAAGAAAAGTATTCTCGCCATCTTATCTGTTTTGGTTCTCTCCAGTGCTCTGACGGCCTGTAACACCACTCGTGGGGTAGGCGAAGACATCTCTGCTGGTGGGCAAGCTATCCAAAAAAGCACGCAATAATCCCGCGAACCCTCTTCAATAATGCAGATTCTGCCTGCATGGGATGTGCAGGCAGTACTCTTTTATGCAATTCTCTCTTTATGCAGTGCTTTCTTCAGGCAGTTTTCTCTTAAAGCTGATTCACCCACACTAGTTGGTGAGTATCAAAGCCATATTCCTGCGCGGTATTGAGCAGTTTCTCCCTGACTTCATCACTCAGCCTTGGCGTGCGTGACAAGATCCACAGGTAGCTCTTATTCGGGCCACAGACCAGCGCGTACTGGTAATCCTTATCCAGCTCAATCACGTTGTAGCCGCCATAGAAGGGGCCGAAGAAGGAGACTTTAAGCGCCGCGCGCGAGGTTGGCCCGGTGAAATAGCCTTTGCCTTCACTCTGCTGCCACTTCTGCTTTTTGATGTTATAGCCGCGATTAATCACCTTCACGCCGCCATCGTCACGCAGACTGTAATTGGCTGTGACCTGCTCCAAACCGCTTTCGAAACTGTGGTCCAGCCGGGCGATTTCGTACCATGTCCCCAAATAACGCGTTAACTCGAAGTTGTTGACCACTTTGACGTCGGCGGGAGGCGTCACGCTACAGGCAACCGACATGACCGCCGTTGCTAACACGCTCAATTTTGACCAGATTTTCATAAACCTACTTTCCTTAGAAGCCTGAACTAAGTGTAGGTAGAAATAGCAGAAAGGGATAATGCTGCGAGAAGAGAAACGGCCCGCAACACGGGCCGCGAATAGAGTGAAACCGATGGTTCAGATGCGAACCAGCACGATCAACGTCACGATGCTCAGAATGGTCGCCAAGCCGTAAAAAATCCATTTCCCGGCAGGAACGTGAATTTTTAGATCATGCATCGCGTGGTGGATCCGGTGCAAACCGCACCACAGCGGCAGGACGATCATCAGCAGCAGGAACAGGCGGCCAACCCAGCTTTGGGCGAAAGCGAGGATCCGCGGATAGCTCAGCGCGTCGCCGGGAAAGAAGCCTAAAGGCAGCAGGAAGCACACCAATAGGATCATCACCGGCGCGAAAATCGCGCTCCACATCCCCCCAGCGCCGAACAGCCCCCAAAAGACCGGCTCGTCAGAACGTTTTGGCAGAGTTTTATTCATCATCTCCTCCCTTTAATAAAGTAGCGCGAGGGTCAAAATCACCACTGTCGCGATGCCGGTGATGGCCCAAAAAGCCCCAATAATCGGCTCCGGCCCCATCTTCTGGTCTTTGACGATAATAATTGAAGCCTTGGGCGCTAACTCGAACCAGGTTTTGGTGTGTAACAGCGCCGCCAGCAGGGCAATCAGGTTAATCAACAGCACCACAGGATGTTGCAAGAAGGCCACATAGCTCGCCCAGCTCTCCGGCCCGTGTTTCAGCGAGAAAACCCCCGCCAGCAACAGCAGGCTAAACCAAACCGCAGGCACCGCCGTGCCTTCGCGCAGCATGTAGAAACGGTAAAATCCGGATTTATGCCACCAGTTGGCTTTCATCTCTGGCGTGTAAGGCTTTCTTTTACTTGGAGTATTCAGCATATTTTGTTCCCTCATTGCGGTCTGAGCCTCGCAATCATGAAGTCCTTCGAGCTTTCCACTTTGCCTTGCTGGATAGCCGCGGCGGGGTCGACATGTTTCGGGCAGACTTCCGAGCAGTAGCCGACAAAGGTACAGCTCCAGACGCCGTTTTGGCCGTTCAGCTGCGGCATTCGCTGTGCCTTGCCGTGGTCGCGGTTGTCCAGATTGTAGCGATGCGCCAGCGTGATAGCCGCCGGGCCGATGAACTCAGGGTTGAGGCCAAACTGTGGACACGCGGCGTAGCACAGGCCGCAGTTGATGCAGCCGGAGAACTGATGATATTTCTCCATCTGTGCCGGCGTCTGGTTGCCCGGCCCTTGGCTGGCATCGCGTGAGTTGCCGATGATATAGGGCTTGATGGCTTCCAGACTCTCGATGAAATGGGTCATGTCGACCACCAAATCACGCTCAATAGGGAAGTTGCCCAAGGCGGCAATCTGCATGCCGTCTGGGTATTCGCGCAGGAAGGTTTTGCAGGCCAGCTTAGGCACCCGATTGACCATCATGCCGCACGAGCCGCAGATAGCCATGCGGCACGACCAGCGATAGGAGAGGTCAGGGGCCAGGTGGTCTTTGATGTAGCCGAGGGCGTCCAGCAGCGAGGTGGTTTCATCAAAAGGCACGTCATAAATCACCGGATGCGGCGCGCTGTCGGTTTCCGGGTTATAGCGCATGATCTCAACCTTACGGCTTCTCATTTCAGCCATGGGATTGCTCCTTATCTTTTTTGTCCTGAGCATCTGACTCACCGCCGTAGACACGCTTGGCTGGCGGCAGGGTGGTGATTTTCACGTCGCCGTACTCAAGACGCGGCGCGGCGTCCGGCTGATAAAAGGCCAGCGTGTGTTTGAGGAAGTTCTCGTCATCACGCTGCGTGCAGCCTTCGTCAAGGCGCTGGTGCGCCCCGCGCGACTCTTTGCGGTGGAAGGCCGAGTGCGCCATGCATTCCGCCACGTCCAAGCCGTAGCCCAGCTCAAGCGTGTAGAGCAGGTCGGTGTTGAACACGCTTGAGGTGTCTTTGATTTTTATCCGTTTGTAACGCTGTTTTAGCTCGGCCAGCTTATCGATGGTTTTCTGCATTAATTCCGGCGTGCGGTAGATGCCGCAGCCTTCCTCCATCGACATGCCCATTTCGTCGCGGATGGTCGCCCAGCTTTCGTCGCCTTCCTGCGCCATCAGCGCCTGTAGGCGGTTTTCGATGTCAGCCACCTGTGCGTCCAGTGCGGCGCTATTGGCGGTTGAAACCGTCTCCGTGGCGCGCAGCGCGGCTTGTTCACCCGCCATGCGGCCAAACACCACCAGTTCCGCCAGAGAGTTAGAGCCGAGGCGGTTGGCGCCGTGCAGGCCGACCGACGAGCATTCGCCGACGGCAAACAGCCCTTTGATGCGGGTTTCGCACTGGGCGTTGGTTTCAATGCCGCCCATGGTGTAGTGCGCGGTCGGGCGAACCGGGATGGGTTCGTTGACGGGGTCGACGCCGACATAGGCTTTGGCTAATTCACAGATAAACGGCAGGCGCTCGCGCAGCTTTTTCTCACCCAAGTGGCGCAGGTCGAGATACACCACGTCGCCGCGCGGGGTGGATTCGGTTCTTCCGGCCCGCCATTCGTGCCAGAAAGCCTGAGACACCTTGTCGCGCGGGCCAAGCTCCATATATTTGTTCTTCGGCTCGCCGAGTGGCGTTTCCGGCCCCATGCCGTAGTCCTGCAAGTAGCGGTAGCCTTCTTTGTTGATAAGAATGCCGCCTTCGCCGCGACAGCCTTCGGTCATCAAAATACCGGAGCCGGGCAGGCCGGTGGGGTGATACTGCACGAACTCCATATCGCGCAGCGGGATGCCGTGGCGCAGCGCCATGCCCATGCCGTCGCCGGTCACAATGCCGCCGTTGGTGTTGTAGCGGTAGACGCGGCCCGCGCCGCCGGTGGCCATCACCACGGCGTTAGCGCGAATCTGCACCTTTTCGCCTTCCATCATGTTGATAGCGACCACGCCGTGTACCCGGCCATCGTCGACCAAGATGTCGAGGACGAAATGTTCGTCGAAGCGTTTGATTTTTGGATATTTGAGGGAGGTTTGGAACAGAGTGTGGAGGATATGGAAACCGGTTTTGTCGGCGGCGAACCACGTGCGTTCTATCTTCATTCCGCCGAAGCGCCGCACGTTGATGGAGCCATCGTCTTTGCGACTCCACGGGCAGCCCCAGATTTCTAGCTGGGCCATCTCTTCTGGGCATTGGTGGACGAAGTGGTCGACAACGTCCTGCTCACATAACCAGTCACCGCCGGACACGGTATCCTGAAAGTGATAGGCAAAGCTGTCGTGATCCTGAGTTACGGCGGCGGAGCCCCCTTCGGCAGCCACTGTGTGGCTTCGCATTGGATAAACTTTCGATATCAGCGCAATGTTGAGGCTGGGATTGGCTTCTGTTGCAGCTATGGCCGCGCGTAAACCCGCGCCACCTGCACCCACTATTACAATGTCGGCGTTAAAGGTTTGCACTGCATTCCTCCACTATCATCATGTGTCAGGCGTCTTAGCCTGTTGAAAAGCCAGCATTTATGATGGCTTTGTTGACTCTGATGGCATGCAGGCTCTGGCTCAGAGCAATATATTCTTATTATTTGTGTGGGTTTAATTATACCTAAAGGGGAGTAGCTGAAATTTGATGTGAATGCTGATTTTTTGCTTTCTGTAACTTCTGTTGCTGTTTTATGACACAGAATGAGATATTTGTTTGCCTGTCTGTATACGGGTAGACTGCACCCCCTTTTGAACTTCGGAGTTAAGCACCATGAGCGAAACAGCAAGCTGGCAACCCAGTGCTCCTATCGCCAATTTGTTGAAGCGCGCGGCAATCATTGCCGAGATTCGACGTTTTTTCGCTGATCGTGGCGTATTAGAAGTAGAAACCCCGGCCATGAGCCAGGCGACCGTCACGGACATCCATCTGGTGCCTTTCGAAACCCGCTTTGTCGGGCCGGGCGCGGCCGATGGCATGACGCTCTATCTGATGACCAGCCCGGAATATCACATGAAGCGCCTGCTGGCGGCGGGCAGTGGTCCTATCTATCAGATGGGCAAGAGCTTCCGCAACGAAGAGGCTGGCCGCCATCACAACCCTGAATTCACCATGCTGGAGTGGTATCGCCCACGCTATGACATGTATCGCCTGATGAACGAGGTGGATGACCTGTTGCAGCAGGTGCTGGATTGCGAAACCGCCGAAACGCTCTCTTATCAGCAAGCTTTTACCCGCCATTTGGACGTTGACCCGCTGTCAGCCGACAAGGCGCAGCTGCGCGAAGCGGCGGCGAAACTGGATTTATCCAACATTGCTGATACCGAAGAAGACCGCGACACCTTGCTGCAACTGCTGTTCACCATGGGCGTCGAGCCGCACATTGGCCGCGACAAGCCGACCTTTGTCTATCACTTCCCGGCGACGCAGGCCTCTCTGGCTGAAATCAGCACCGAAGATCACCGCGTAGCCGAGCGTTTTGAGGTCTATTACAAAGGCGTGGAGCTGGCGAATGGTTTCCGCGAGTTGACTGACGGACGCGAGCAGCAGCAGCGATTCGAGCAGGATAATCGCAAGCGTGCCGCCCGTGGCCTGCCGGTTCAGCCTATCGACCATAACCTGTTGGGCGCGTTGCAGCACGGCATGCCGGAGTGCTCTGGCGTGGCGCTGGGCGTGGACCGTTTGATCATGATTGCACTTGGCGCGGATAGCCTGAGTGAAGTTTTGGCCTTCCCGGTGATGAGAGCCTAAAAGGCGCAGCTTCAGGGTAGGTAATAAAAAAGGCCAGCAATGCAGATTGCTGGCCTTTTTCATGGCATCAAGACGGGCTTACAAATCGCCCGGTGAGCGCGAGCTGTTGCTGGTCATCGAGTTGCCGCTGGAGGTAGTGAAAGTGGCATTACTGCCATTTTGCGCCCGACGCAGCGTCTCCATCCGCACTTGGAAAGGTGGGAATGGCAGGATGATGCCGTGCTCGTGGAAGCCAGCCAGAATCAGCTGGTGGATCTCATGGCGCAGTGGCATACGGTGGGCCATTTCCGCGGCATGCATACGCAGCTCGAAAATCTGAATCCCCTGTTGCAAATCAACCAGATAGACTTCTGGCGCTGGGTTATCCAGTACCAGCTGGCAGCGATGTGCGGCGTTGAGCAAGATCTCAGTAACTTCCGCGCTGTTGGCTTCTGCCGGTGCCGGAACGGTTAACACCACGCGGGTAACAGAGTCTGACAGCGACCAGTTGATAAACTGCTCGGTGATAAAGGCTTTGTTAGGCACGATGATCTCTTTACGGTCCCAGTCCGCGATGGTGGTCGCACGGGTATTGATCTTGGTGATGCTGCCCGTCAGGTTGCGGATGGTGACGGTATCGCCGATACGGATCGGCTTCTCAAACAAGATGATCAGGCCAGAGATGAAGTTGGCGAAGATCTCTTGTAGACCAAAGCCCAACCCCACACCCAGCGCGGCGATCAACCACTGGAGCTTGGCCCACTCGATCCCGAGCAGGGAGAAGGCGCTGACGCCACCGATGATCAGCAGCACGTACTTGGTGATGGTCAGGATGGCATAGCCAGTCCCCGGCGTGAGATCCAAGTGTTGCAGCAGCGCCAGCTCGAGCAGGGCCGGTAAGTTACGCACCAGCTGGGTGGTGATGATCAGCACCAGAATGGCGATCAGCACCGCGCCGAGGGTGATCGGCTGCATGCTTTCGACCCCTTGCACCACCGAGGAGACTTGCCACAGGTGGATGTTTTCAAGGAACGAGAATGCCGAATGAATTTCTGACCACAGGAAGATCACCAGCACAAAGGCAATCATGGTCAGGATCGAGCGCACCAGACGCAGTGACTGGGCGCTGATCGCATCCAGATCCACCTCAGGCTCTTCGATCTCAATCGCCCCTTCATTGCTCGACTGCTGCGACTCTTCTTCACCACGGGCGCGCTGACTGAGCATCTCAGCACGGCGCTGCTTGGCGCGCTCAAAGGCGATACGGCGGCGCTGGATAAGCATCCAACGGCGGATAATATGGTAAATCACCAGCAGCACGAACCAGATGGCGACTGAGGTTTCAAGCCTTGCTAGCAGCGCCTGCGCCGTTGTCAGATAACCCAGCAGAGAGAACAGGGCGGCAAGCAGCGGCGCGCCCAGCAGCAGCCACCACAGGGCATTGTTCACAGCGTTTTCGCCATTACCCTTCTTGTCCAGATAGAGCGGGATCCCGGCGCGTTTCAGGCTATGGGTCACCAGATACAGGGCCAGACAGAGCAGGACAAAGCACAGGCGGCCAAGGGTATTGGAAAACTCGCGGTCGTTAAGATTGGTGAAGGTTATCTGCGCCATGATCAGCGGCACGATGAGCCAGATGGACATCATGTAATAACGCATGGCTCGCGACACCGCGCGCTGCGACCAGCCAAAGTGAGTGATGAACAAGCCCTGCGGGTGCGCCAAAGCGGCACTGATCATAAAGGCCCACAGGATTGGCAGGGTGGCAGTTACGCCGTCGCCAATCGCCACCGCGATGGGGTAGGGCCAAGCGCTTTGCAGGCCAAAGCCCAGCGCCGCCCACAGCACCGGCAGCGGCAGGGCGACCAGAATCGACCAGAAGACGGTACGCAGCGTCAGGGAGAAGTGATCTTGGGTCACCTTACCCACGCGGCTGCTGGCGCGCTCAAGGAACGCGTAGTAGTGGCGGCGCGAGCTAATACTGACGATAACCAGAATCAGCGCGGCAAACAGGGGGATCAGCGTCTCGCGGCTGGTCACCATCATCATAAAGGCGCTGCTCAGCTGGGAGAGGGTATCCAGCGACAGCAGGCGGGTCAGGTCGTGCGCCAGTTGCAGCGGGTAAGCAAAGGTAATGGGGCTGACATCGGCGACCCAGAACAGATAGCGGTGCGCGGCTTCGTGGATATCATTCAGCGCTTCAACCAGCTGGCCGTTTGCCACTTTCAGCTTGGTCAGCTCAAGAATTTGTGAATCACAACCTGACAGCAGGGAGTTGAGCAGGTCACGCTGGGTGCGCAGCTGGGCATCCAGAATCTTCTGCTGGGCCGAGGTCAGCTTCGAGCCGTCATCCTGTAGCGCCTGACTGAAGCTGGACTGCTTGTCTAACAGGTCTTCGTAGTGCAGACGCTGGACGCGCAGCTCGGCCATATCGCGGTCAAGTTGCTGAGGTTTTGGCATTTCAGGCAGCTTGGCAACCTGCGCCCGCAGCGTTTCCCCCAGCAAATTGGATTGCCCAAGCCACTGGGCCTGTTCGCGAATGGTGCTGAGTGCCTGACGCACCTGTAGCGTCTGCGTCGCCGCCTGACGTTGCTGGGAAGAAATGAGGTCCATACGCTGAGCTTGCTGGTTGAGCGCCAGCGACAGCTCGCGGTTGGCCTGCAATTGCTTAGTGACGGAGGAAGGGAGCTCGCCGCTCTGCTCGGCCAGTTGTTCGGTTTTCTCTAGAGCCTGCTCGGCTTCGCGCTGGCGCTGGCTGTTAAGATTGTTGCGCAGGGTTTGCAGCTGCTGGTCGAGGCGGTCGTGGCGCTTTTTGTATAAATCAGCGCGCATTCTCGACAACTCTTGGCGGTTATTGGCCGAAAGCTGTGCCAGTTCCAACTCATCGACTTTGGCTTTGCGCGCCGCCGATTCGGCTTGTAGGGCGCTGAGCTGGGCCTGAGCCAGCGAAGAAGAGTTGCCGTCGCTGGTGGTCGATTGCAGGCGCTGCTCGATGTCCGCCAGCGCGTTGCGGGCTTCAGATTGCTGCTGGGGTATCTGGCTGAGTGAGTCGCTGATATCCCGCGAGCGGTCCTGCTCTTGGCGCAGCTGGCGCGCTTCTTCCAGCAGTTGGCTGCTGACCTGCAAAATCTGCTGATCGAGCTGTGCCGAGGTCATATCGCTGTCGACCGGCAGAGGAGTATCGCTTTGCGCCTGCAAATCTTGGCGCAGGCTCTGCGTCAGTTTTGGAAAGTCATCGATCACTTTCTGGTATTGGTTGGCGCGAACCGTGGAGGCTCGCGCTTCGCTCAACCAGTTAAGGGCATTTTGTAACGCTTCAACAACCTGCGCCTGATTAGCCATCTCCTTATTGGATTCGGCCTGCTTCAGATCTTGTTTGAGCTGATCTTCCGTCGGCGCTGCGCTAGACACTAGCGGCAGGGCCAGCAATAAACTCATCAGTAACGCAGGTATCAGGCGCACTCGATATTTCCTTTTAAAATGGGGCTGAGAACGGTGTTAGATCTCTTCCGGCGGCGTGGCTGGCTTGGTTACACCGGCCTGAGCCATGCCCGCTGGCTGAGCTTCTTCACTTTCTGCTACCACTTCTTTGGTCACTTCTTTTTCGACTACGGCTTCAACCACCACGTCGGCGACCGGCTCTGGCTGAGCTGCCGCTGGCAGACGCACGCCTTCGGCAAATGCGCCACCCATGCGGGTCACGGTGCCATTGCTGAGTTGCGGCATGAAGGTGATTTTGCCCGGAGCAAACAGGTTGATCACAGTTGAACCTAGCTTGAAGCGGCCCATCTCTTGGCCTTTTTCCAGCGTGATCGCGCCTTCTTCGCCCGCAGCCGGGTAGGTCCAGCGCTTGATGATGCCTTCACGCGGAGGCGTCACGCAGCCCGCCCAGACGGTTTCAATGCTGCCAACAATGGTCGCGCCGACCAAAATCTGCACCATTGGGCCGAATTCGGTATCAAACAGGCAAATCACGCGCTCGTTACGTGCAAACAAGTTTGGCACATTGGCGGCGGTGAGTGGGTTCACGGAGAACAGGTCGCCCGGCACGTAAATCATTTCACGCAGGGTGCCGTCGCACGGCATATGCACGCGGTGGTAGTCGCGCGGGGCCAGATAGATGGTGGCGAAGTGGCCATCTTTGAACTGCTCGGCCAGCTGGTAATTGCCTGCGAGCAGGGCTTCCAGAGAGTAGAAATGGCCTTTGGCTTGGAACAGTTTGCCGTCGGTGATGGCACCCAACTGGCTGACCGCGCCGTCGGCTGGCAGTGCCAGCATATCCAGACCGCTAACGACCGGGCGCGCGCCGTCACGCAGCGGGCGCACAAAGAATTCGTTGAAGGTTGCATAGGATTTGAGGTCCGGGTTCTGAGCTTCTTTCATGTCCACTTTGTAGAAACGTGCGAAGCCCTTGATAACCCAATGAGTCAGGGTTGCAGCGCGTTTTTCTGCGCCCCAGCCAGCAAGACGGGTCAGCCCTTGTTTAGGAAGTAAGTATTGAAGTTTGATTTTGATACTGTCCAGCACGGGGAACCTCTTGGGGTGTTGTCATCGCGCCGATTCATTCGGCACGCAAAAAAATATGCAGGTTGCTCAAGGTGAGCGGGGTCTGCCTGAGAGCCATTAGCCGCTAATCACGAAGATGCGGCAAAGTGCCGCATCAGGTAATGGCGATAGCATGTGTATTGATGCGACACGTTAATGGCGCGGATTGTAACTAGGGTAAATCATGTCTTCAACACGGCGAGAAGTCGCCAGACACGCAATTGGTTGTTAATTCAACCCATTACCCTTACAGCGCATCAAAGTTTTTACGCGTTTTTACGTCCGCCATGCTTTCCAGAATACGGTGATAGTTGTCGAAACGCTCTTCGGCAATTTCACCGTTGTCTACGGCTTCGCGAATGGCGCAGCCCGGATCGCTGCCGTGTTTGCAGTCGCGGAACTTACAGTGGCCGATATAAGGGCGGAATTCGACAAAGCCTTGAGTGATCTGCTCTGGGGCGAGGTGCCACAGACCAAATTCACGCACTCCAGGGGAGTCGATAACGTCGCCGCCTTTTTGGAAGTGGTAGAGCCGCGCTGCGGTGGTGGTGTGCTGGCCAAGCCCTGAGTTATCAGACACTTCGTTTACCAGAATCTGTTTCTCTTCTGGTGGAAGTAGCGCGTTGAGCAGGCTGGATTTACCCACGCCCGACTGACCGGCAAAGATGCTAATTCGGTCGGTCAGGGCGGTTTCGAAGGCTGGCATGCCTTCACCCGTTTGGCTCGACACCTCAAGCACGCGGTAGTTAATCCGGCGGTAGATATCCATCATGCTCTGAACAAATTTGCGACCTTCATCGTCGAGCAGGTCAATTTTGTTCAGCACAATCAATGGTTCAACATCCACCGTTTCACAGGCGACCAGATAACGGTCGATAATGTTTAACGACAGCTCCGGCAAAATCGCGGAGACAATAACAATCTGATCGATGTTGGCGGCAATAGGTTTTACGCCGTCGTAGAAATCAGGACGGGTCAGCACCGAGGTGCGTTCGTGAACGGCTTCGACGATGCCTTTAACACTGGTATTCTCGCCAGCGCGCCATACGACGCGGTCACCGGTTACCAGCGAACGAATGGTACGGCGGATGTTGCAGCGGTGTTGGCTGCCGTCGGCCGCTTCAACGTCCGCATGCATCCCGAAACGGCTGATCACCACGCCGTCTTGCGGTTCGCCATGCAGGGAGTCGTCCAGCTCTTTCCGTTTGTCGGTCTGATTCAGACGACGCTGGTGGTTAGTCTGTACGCGACGTTGTTGCCCTTTAGACAGTTTTGACTTAGTCACTGCGCCTCACTTGACTGGCTTTAATCGCTCGTTGCGACCAAAACGTCTATGATACCAGCTATTTTGTATTTATTAACCGTTGCTGGCCGGCGGTTACTCGAGGCGTCTCTCATAAACTTCTGATTGTTGGTGCAACAGCATCCGCATCAGGCAGGTAACAGGAAATAACATGGCAGGAAATGACAGCAACTTAATCTGGATCGATCTGGAAATGACCGGACTTGACCCTGAACGCGATCGCATCATTGAGATAGCCACGCTGGTCACTGACGCGAACCTGAACATTTTGGCCGAAGGCCCGGTCATGGCGGTTCACCAGTCAGATGCCCAACTGGCGCTGATGGATGAGTGGAATGTGCGTACCCACACCGGCAGCGGCTTGGTTGAGCGCGTGAAAGCCAGCACCTTTGATGACAACGCCGCGCAGTTGAAGACCATTGAATTCTTGCGCCAGTGGGTGCCAGAGGGTAAATCGCCAATTTGTGGTAACAGCGTGGCGCAGGACAGACGCTTCCTGTTCAAATACATGCCTGAGCTGGAATCTTACTTCCACTACCGCTATCTGGATGTCAGCACGCTGAAAGAGCTGGCGCGTCGCTGGAAGCCGGAGATCCTGAGCGGATTCAAAAAGCAAAATACCCATCAGGCGCTGGATGACATTCGTGAGTCAGTGGCTGAGTTAGCCTATTACCGCGAGCACTTTATCCAGAATTAAGATTTTCTGGCTCAGCGGCGCAAATTATTTTTACTTTCGGATTAACAGAGCATTGCGAGGGTATGGAGATAATATTGCGCCGTTTTGCCGATTAAATCGCCGGTTTGTTGGTTTAATCGGCACTTAAACAAAAAACGCGTTTTTTTGCTTTCAGGGGCTTGCGAGGGGAAGGATTTCTCGTATAATGCGCACCCCGTACCGATGAAGAATTTCGTTGAGTGCGCAGAGCGGGAATAGCTCAGTTGGTAGAGCACGACCTTGCCAAGGTCGGGGTCGCGAGTTCGAGTCTCGTTTCCCGCTCCAAATTTTAAGTTTCAGATTTATCGAGTAAAAGCACCACCATGCGACGCGGGAATAGCTCAGTTGGTAGAGCACGACCTTGCCAAGGTCGGGGTCGCGAGTTCGAGTCTCGTTTCCCGCTCCAAAAAGTTTCATCTCTCAGAAGTAACGCTGTGGTTTTCCAACAAACCAGTTAACAGCGCGATACGCCAAGTATCTCAATGCGGGAATAGCTCAGTTGGTAGAGCACGACCTTGCCAAGGTCGGGGTCGCGAGTTCGAGTCTCGTTTCCCGCTCCAAATTATCCACTTCATATCTAAGCCAGACACCACGCCACTTGCAGGCGCGTTACGTCATCACTTTACATCCTTTGTAGTAACTTCTTTAACAGACTTATCCACAGATTTCGTTTGGTTTTCGCACAGTGCGTTTTTCCATCGCTATTTCTTGTTAAAAAATAACTCTCTGATTTTTAACAAAATAAATATATGAGTAAACGTTATGGCGATCACTTGCTCTTTTTTTTGCACTTGATTGGCAAAGCATTTTTATTTTTATGCACAGCTAAAAACTTCACAATATTACAATTTAAATCCTGCCTTATGCGTCGCGCGGCAAGCCTTTTTCCACCGCCCGAATCAGACGTTTCTTCTGCGAAGATTGCACCTCAACTTGGTTTTCACTTCGCTTTTGCAGCTGCTGCGCGATAGCCCACTCAATGTGCTCATCCAGCAGGCTATTTTCCCCTTGGCGAGATTGCAGCGCCAAAAGCACATTTTCAGCATAGGGCGCGTTGCCCAGTGCCACAGAAATGTTGCGCAGCCAGCGCAGATGCCCAATACGCCGAATCGGCGAGCCTTCGGTGATGCGCAAAAACTTCTCTTCATTCCAGGCGAACAGGGCGACCAGCTCCGGGGCATGCAGCGCGGCCCGCGGGCTAAAGTCATCTTCATCGGTTAGCTGAGAGTAGCGATTCCACGGGCAAATCAGCTGGCAGTCATCACAGCCGTAGATGCGATTACCCATCAGGGGGCGAAATTCTTCTGGAATGGCACCTTCTAGCTCGATGGTGAGATAGGAAATACAGCGGCGGGCGTCCACAGTGTAGGGCGCGACAATCGCCTGCGTCGGGCAAATCGTCATGCAGGCCACGCAGCGCCCGCACTGCTCCTCCTGCGGCTTATCCACCGGCAGCGACAAATCAATCAGCAGTTCGCCCAGGAAGAACCACGACCCGGCTTCACGATTTAATATCAGTGAGTGCTTACCAACCCAGCCAAGTCCGGCTTTCTCCGCCAGCGGGCGCTCCATGATAGGAGCTGAATCGACAAAAGGCCGAAATGAAATTTGTGTGCCATGCTGATCCGAGCCATCAACTGCCGCTGAATCAGCATGTTCCGTGCAATAGTCTTGGATTTTTTCGCCCAGTTTCTTCAGGCGTTGGCGCAAAACCTTGTGATAGTCGCGGCCTAAGGCGTAGCGGCTGACATAGCCCAGCTCGGGGTTATTCAAAGTTTTGGCGAAGGCGGCTTTGGCAGGCAGATAGTTCATGCGCACGCTGATCACCCGCAGAGTGCCGGGCAAAAGCTCGTGCGGACGGGCGCGCAGCATGCCGTGGCGAGCCATCCAATCCATTTCACCGTGGTATTGTTTATCCAACCACGCTTGTAATTTCGGTTCTTCAGCCGATAAATCGGTATCGCAAATACCGACCTGCTGGAAGCCTAGAGATTGGCCCCATTGCTTGATAAGTTGGGCCAGCTGAATGAGATCGAGAGGGAGTGTCATGACTAACCAAAGTGAAAAACGTAACGCGGCGAGTTTACCACATTCTGTCTTTTCCGCGGACTGGCTGCGGCAGGCGGAGTCTCAGGCGGCGCAGGAAACCGGTATCTCTTTGTTTACGTTGATGCAACGCGCGGCGTCGGCGGCCTTTTCTCGCGCCCGCGCTGAGTTCCCTGCAGCGAAACACTGGCTGGTGCTGTGCGGGCAAGGCAACAACGGCGGGGATGGCTATGAGGTCGCCCGGCTTGCTAAGGCGGCGGGTTTACAAGTGACGCTGCTGGCGGTGGAGGGCAAAAAGCCGCTGCCTGAAGAAGCTCAGACGGCGCAACAAGGCTGGCAGAAGGCCGGTGGGAAAACCCTAAGTGCTGAAGCCAGTTGGCCGGAAGAGATTGATTTAATTATTGATGGTCTGCTGGGGACCGGGCTGTCGTCGGCCCCTCGCGCGCCTTATGACGCACTGATCGCCGCCATTAACCAGCACTCTGCGCCGGTGCTGGCGCTGGATATCCCCTCTGGCCTGAACGCCGCCACCGGAGCGGCAGAAGGGGAGACGGTGAATGCTAATGTGACGGTGAGCTTTATCGCCCTGAAGCCGGGCTTGCTGACCGGAAAGGCGCGGGACCATGTCGGCAAGCTGCACTGTGACGCCCTCGGGCTGGAAAGCTGGCTGGGCGGCCATCCGCCGGTAATGCAGCGCCTCGACGCTACCCAGTTGGCTGACTGGTTGCACCCTCGTCGCCCCTGTTCACACAAAGGCGATCACGGGCATTTGCTGGTGGTCGGTGGAGATACCGGCTTTGCCGGGGCGATAAGAATGGCCGCCGAGGCCGCACTGCGCGCAGGCGCGGGCATGGTGCGAGTACTCACTCACAAACAGCATCTTGGCCCTTTGCTCACCGCTCGCCCTGAGCTGATGGTGCAGGAACTAAACGAAAAATCTCTGGCCGAAGGTCTGGAATGGGCCGATGTGGTGGTGCTCGGGCCGGGGTTGGGGCAGAGAAGCTGGGGCAAAAATGCCTTCAAACAAGTGACGGAAAGCCAAAAAACCGCCTTGTTCGATGCCGATGCGCTTAACTTACTGGCAATCACACCGCAGAAACGGCAAAATCGCGTGTTGACGCCTCATCCCGGCGAAGCCAGCCGTTTGCTCGGATGTTCAGTGAAAGAGATTGAAAGTGACCGCTTACTTGCCGCGCGTAAATTGTCAGAACGCTATGGCGGCGTGGTGGTGCTGAAAGGCGCGGGCAGTTTGATTTCCCAAGACGGCGGGCCCTTGGCCTTGGCCGATGTCGGTAACGCGGGTATGGCGACCGGCGGGATGGGAGACGTGCTCTCCGGCATTATTGGCGGCCTGCTGGCGCAAAAACTTTCTCTGTATACCGCAACCTGCGCGGGCACCGTGGTTCACGGCGCCGCCGCCGACCAACTGGCTCTTTCGCAGGGAACGCGCGGTATGCTGGCGACAGATCTTTTAACGGTAATTGCCCCGTTAGTTAATCCTGACCTAAAAAAATAGATATTACCTAATGAATCAATTATTTATCTCTCTGCCGGACGAAGCGGCGACGCTTAAATTAGGGGCTTCTCTTGCCAAAGCGTGCAAGGGTTCCACGGTTATTCACCTGTTTGGTGATTTAGGTGCCGGAAAGACCACCTTTAGCCGAGGGTTCCTGCAAGCCCTTGGGCATCATGGAAATGTTAAAAGCCCAACCTATACTTTGGTTGAGCCTTATCAGCTTGAGCCGATTGCGGTATACCATTTTGACTTGTATCGTCTGGCGGACCCGGAAGAACTCGAGTTTATGGGGATCCGCGATTACTTCGCTCAAGACGCGATTTGTTTGGTCGAGTGGCCGCAGCAGGGCGCTGGCGTTTTACCCGCCCCGGACATTGAATTAACCCTTGAATATCAGGGTGATCAGCGAAAAGCCACGATTAACGCAGTATCTGATTTAGGTCTGAGTTTATTGCATCTGGTACAACAGCAAGGATGAGCACGCGATGACTCAGAGCCTCAAAACATTCTTCCTCAAGACAACGCTTTTTTTAGCGTCATTAGCGCTTTTCGCTACCGTTTCCCTCTCGCCAGCCTTGGCCGCTGGCATGAAAAACATCAATGTGTCCAATGGGGCAACCCAATCGACCATTACCATCACTTTCGACGGTAAGCCTGATTACGCTTTTTTCCCACTGCATAACCCAGAACGCGTGGTGATAGACGTTAAGCAAAGCGGTGTCATGAAAGGGCTGCCGCTCAACTTCAATGGTCAAAACTTGGTCAAGCGCGTGCGTTCGAGTAATGCGCAGGACGCCCAAAGCCAGCGTTTAGTATTTGAATTAACGCAAAAAGTCCGTACCAACGCCGTTACCCAGCAGAATCAGGTGGTATTCACCATGACGGCGGCGGGAACGCCAACCAAGCGCGCGGCGCCTATTGATACTGTGACCTCGGCGCCTTCGCCAAACAGAGCGCCACCTCCGGCTCCGGCGAACAATAATGGCTCTAATCCGTTCGACGGCAACAAGCTGACGGCAGTCACCAGCGGCCCGGCTTCTGATAACGCGCCGACCCCGCGCACGCGCGGTACCACCAGTGATAATCAGGTGATTGTGGCAATTGACGCCGGACACGGCGGTCAAGACCCCGGCGCTATCGGTAGCAATGGCTTGAAAGAGAAAAACGTCACTATTGCCATTGCGCGCAAGCTTGAAGCCAAACTCAACGCCGACCCGATGTTCAAACCGGCGATGACCCGCGATGGCGACTACTTCATCTCCGTAATGGGCCGTTCTGACGTGGCGCGTAAGAAAGGTGCCAACGTGCTGGTGTCGATTCACGCAGATGCCGCGCCGAACCGCAGCGCGACAGGTGCATCGGTTTGGGTGCTGTCTAACCGCCGCGCCAACAGTGAAATGGGTAACTGGCTGGAACAGCACGAGAAGCAGTCCGAGCTGTTAGGCGGCGCGGGCGATATGTTGGCGAACACGGCGGCAGATCCTTATTTAAGTCAGGCGGTACTGGATTTGCAGTTCGGCCATTCGCAACGCGTGGGTTATGACGTCGCGTCTAAAGTCTTGCTCCAACTGCGCCACGTCGGCAAGTTGCACAAAGCCAAGCCCGAGCACGCCAGCCTTGGCGTATTGCGCTCGCCGGATATTCCTTCTCTGCTGGTAGAAACCGGCTTTATCAGTAATGCGAATGAGGAGCGGCTGCTTGGAAGCAGCGCGTATCAGGACAAAATTGCTCAGGCCATCTATTCCGGCCTGCGTAATTACTTCCTGTCGCATCCGTTGCAATCCGGCCCAAAGGTCGAAAACCGACCGTTGCTGGCCTCAGCAACGGCGGTTGATTCAGGCAATACGGCGGCTAACAGTTCGATGAGCCAACCGGGTCCGGTTGAAGCCACGGCGGCTTCTGCTGGAGCGACGCAGATTCATCAGGTTAAACGCGGCGAAACCTTAACTGGCATAGCCAATCGCTACGGCACCACGCCGAAAGCCTTGAGTGACCTGAATAAGCTGAAGAAAGACGGTGTGTGGGTCGGGCAGCGACTGAAAGTGCCTGCGGGTACCAAGGCGGTTTCGCCAAACAGCACCAAAACTGCCGCCGTAAAGAAAAAAGCGGCAAAGCATAAAGTGACTCGCGGCGATACGTTATCCGCTATAGCATCCAAGTACGGTGTCAGCATGAATGACATCAAAACCGCGAATCACATGAAGTCCGGCGAAGTCCAACTTGGCCAAACATTAACTATTCCGCAGTCATAACCCCGGCCATGTGTCACGGGTTGTAACGTCGCTTACAGGAGCTGCCATGCCGATTCAGGTTCTGCCGCCGCAGTTAGCTAACCAGATTGCGGCTGGTGAGGTTGTTGAAAGACCGGCTTCGGTAGTGAAAGAACTTGTCGAAAACAGTCTGGACGCTGGCGCGACCCGCATCGATATCGATATCGATCGCGGCGGTGCCAAGCTCATTCGTATTCGCGACAACGGCTGCGGCATTGGTAAAGATGAGCTGGCGCTGGCATTGGCGCGCCACGCCACCAGTAAAATCAGCTGCTTGGATGACCTCGAAGCCATCATCAGTTTGGGTTTTCGTGGTGAAGCGCTGGCCAGTATCAGCTCGGTATCGCGGCTGATGCTCACGTCACGCACCGCGGCGCAGCCAGAAGCGTGGCAAGCCTACGCCGAAGGGCGCGATATGGCGGTCACGGTGAAACCTGCCGCGCACCCTCAAGGCTCGACGGTCGAAGTGCTCGACCTGTTTTACAACACACCCGCCCGACGCAAGTTCATGCGCACGGAAAAAACCGAATTCACCCATATTGATGAAGTGGTGCGCCGCATCGCGCTGGCGCGTTTCGACGTCGCCATTAATCTGAGCCACAACGGCAAGCTGATTCGTCAATATCGCGCCGTGAATGATCCGGCGCAATCTTCACGCCGTCTGGCAAGTATCTGCTCGCAGACCTTCGTCCAACACGCGCTGGAAGTGAAATGGGAGCACGGCGACTTAGGCATTCGCGGCTGGGTTGCTGACCCAGCGGGCTCTCGCAGCCTGACCGACATGCAATACTGCTATGTGAATAATCGCATGATGAAGGATCGCCTGATAAACCACGCGATCCGCCAAGCGTATCAGGATCAGCTGAAAGACGATCAGCAGCCAGCCTACGTGCTCTATCTGGATGTCGATCCGCATCAGGTGGATGTCAACGTTCACCCCGCCAAGCATGAAGTGCGTTTCCACCAGTCGCGTCTGGTGCATGACTTCATCTATCAGGCGGTGATGACGGTGTTGCAGCAGGCGGCCAAGCCAGAATTAGTCGCCCAGCCAAAAGTAGATGATGACGGCGTGGAAGAAGAACTGCCGCGCTGGCAGCCGGAGAACCGGCAGGCGGCGGGGGGCAATCACTTCTCTCAGCCAGCCGCCAAGCGTGATAGTTCGCCAAAAGCGCCTCGGGAGAATGTGTTCCCGGCCACATCGCGAGTCAGCCAGCCGGGCGAGCCGCAGTTTAAAGAAGACAAACCGGCTTACAGCACGCCGCAGGGCGAGGTTTATCAGCGTTTGCTGCAAACCACGGCACAAGCCTTGCACGCCAACGAACCTGCACCGGTGACTCAGCCTAAGGCTTCACACAATCAGCCCGCCGAGCCTGCGCTTGAGTCGCATAGCCAAAGCTTTGGCCGCGTGTTGACCGTCTGCGCGCCGCAATATGCTTTGCTCGAACGCGGTAAGCAGCTGGTGCTGCTGTCGCTGCCGGTTGCTGAGCGCTGGTTGAAGAGGGCGCAGCTGACGCCAACGGAAGAGGGTTTACGCCCGCAGCCATTGCTTATCCCGTTGAAGCTGCAAATAAATAAAGAAGAGAGCGCCACCGTTGCTCGCCATCAGGCGCTTCTTCAGAAATTCGGCATAGAGATGGTGGTGGATCATCAGCGTGTGACCTTGCGCGCGGTACCTTTACCTTTACGCCAACAAAATTTACAAAAGTTGATACCTGACCTGTTAGGCTACCTTGCTGTTCAGCAGGAGGCGACTTCTGATGCGGTAGCCATGTGGTTTGCCCGCCATATTGGTAGCGATCATGAAGTCTGGACCATTGCTCAGGCCATACAATTACTTACGGACGTCGAGCGACTTTGCCCGCAATTGGTGAAATCTCCTCCGTCCGGTCTCTTGCAACCTGTTGATTTACAGCCCGCCCTGGCGGCTTTTAAGCATGACTGACTTGAATATACATTCTGCACCCCCAGCTATCTTTATTATGGGGCCAACGGCTTCTGGCAAAACCGCGCTCGCGATGTCTTTGCTCGAGCACCTTCCCGTCGAACTTATCAGCGTGGATTCCGCACTGATTTACCGGGGGATGGATGTTGGCACCGCGAAACCGACGGCTGAAGAACTGAGTCACGCGCCGCATCGATTAATCGATATTCTCGACCCGAGCGAAGCCTATTCTGCTGCTGACTTTCGCGCAGACGCTTTACGCGAAATGGCCGAGATCACCGCGCGTAACAAAATTCCGCTGTTAGTGGGCGGGACCATGATGTATTTCAAAGCATTATTGGAGGGTTTATCGCCATTACCTCCGGCTGATGCTGACGTTCGCCAGCGCATCGAAGCGCAGGCGGCGGAGTCAGGTTGGGAGTCTTTGCATGCGCAGTTACGCGAGATAGATCCGGTGGCTGCTTTGCGAATTCATCCGAATGATCCACAGAGACTGTCCAGAGCACTGGAAGTTTTTTTTATTTCGGGTAAAACTTTAACCGAACTGACTAAAATTTCGGGTGAAACGCTGCCGTATCACGTGCATCAATTTGCGATTGCCCCAACGCGTCGCGAACTGTTACATGAACGTATTGAACAGCGCTTTAGTCAGATGCTATTGAATGGTTTTGAAGACGAAGTCAGAACGCTGAAAGCTCGTGGCGATTTGCATACGGATTTGCCTTCCATTCGTTGTGTGGGTTACCGCCAGATGTGGTCATATCTTTCTGGTGAAACCGACTACGATGAAATGGTTTATCGTGGTGTTTGCGCGACACGACAGCTAGCCAAACGTCAGATGACTTGGTTGCGTGGCTGGGAGGGGGTTGAATGGCTGGACACAGAAAAGCCAGACGAAGCCTTAAGCCGTGTAATTCAGGTTGTTAGTGCATAGGTTGGGTGATTGTGTACAATTGATTAGTACTCAGCGCGCAAATTTTTGATGTGTTTTATTTTCGAGCCGATAGGCTCAAAGTTACGAACAACAAACTAATAAGGAAAAGATAGAATGGCTAAGGGGCAATCTTTGCAAGATCCGTTCCTGAACGCATTGCGTCGTGAACGTGTTCCGGTTTCTATTTATTTGGTGAATGGTATTAAGCTGCAAGGCCAGATTGAGTCTTTTGATCAGTTTGTCATTCTGTTAAAGAACACGGTAAGCCAGATGGTGTACAAACACGCTATCTCCACCGTGGTGCCTTCCCGCCCGGTTTCTCACCATAGTAATAACCCAAGCAGTGGTGGCGGCAGTAATTATCACCAAGGTAGTACTTCTTCTGCGCCGCAACAGCCGCAGCAGGACAGCGATGACGCTGAATAAGGCGCAAAGCTGGTTGACCACGAAGGGGCTCATAAGTCTTCCGATTACGCTTATGTGCCCCCGGCTGGCGGTTTTTCCCCAAATGAGAGGTCACAAGCTTGTTTGACCGTTATGAAGCCGGTGAGCAGGCCGTACTGGTTCATATCTATTTCTCGCGAGACAAAGACACGGAAGACCTGAGCGAATTCGAATCGTTGGTTTCTTCTGCAGGTGTTGAGGCGTTGCAAGTCGTCACAGGTAGCCGTAAGGCTCCACACCCTAAATACTTTGTCGGTGAAGGAAAGGCCCAAGAAATTGCAGACGCAGTTAAAGCAACTGGCGCGTCTGTTATCCTATTTGATCATGCACTTACACCTGGCCAGGAGAGAAACCTGGAGGCACTGTGCGAATGTCGCGTGGTCGATCGTACCGGATTAATTTTAGACATTTTTGCCCAGCGTGCTCGAACCCATGAAGGTAAATTACAAGTAGAATTGGCGCAATTACGCCACATTGCTACCCGACTGGTTCGCGGCTGGACACACCTTGAGCGTCAAGGCGGCGGTATTGGTGCTCGTGGGCCGGGTGAAACCCAGCTCGAAACCGACCGTCGTTTATTGCGCGACAGGATAACGCTTATCCTCAGCCGACTTGAGAAAGTCGCCAAACAGCGTGAACAAGGCCGTCGGGCGCGTATTCGTGCCGATATCCCTACTGTTTCGCTCGTCGGTTATACCAACGCCGGCAAATCAACGCTGTTCAACCGTATTACTGAGGCCGACGTGTTTGTGGCCGATCAGTTGTTCGCCACGCTAGACCCGACAGTTCGACGCATTTCGGTCGCAGATGTCGGTGAGACAGTGCTGGCGGATACCGTAGGGTTTATTCGTCACCTGCCCCATGATTTAGTCGCCGCTTTTAAAGCGACATTGCAGGAAACCCGACAGGCAACTCTGCTAATGCATGTGATAGACGCAGCGGATATTCGCGTTGAGGAAAATATCGACGCGGTGAATACGGTGCTAGCAGAGATTGAAGCAGATGACATCCCTGTGCTGTTAGTGATGAATAAAATAGATATGTTGGATGACTTTGTCCCGCGTATCGACCGCAACGATGAGAATTTGCCGATCAGGGTCTGGCTTTCAGCCGTGACCGGTGAAGGTATCCCGTTGTTATTTCAGGCATTGACGGAGCGTCTTTCTGGTGAAATAGCGCAGCACGAATTGCGTTTACCACCGGAGGCAGGCCGCCTTCGTAGCCGTTTTTACCAGCTTCAGGCTATTGAAAAAGAATGGATTGAAGAGGATGGAAGTATTGGTCTTATGGTGCGAATGCCCATTGTTGACTGGAACCGCCTCTGCAAACAAGAACAGGCACTGAGTGGTTATGTCCGCAACCAGAACCTGTCTGATTTGGCCTGAAGAACACCAATCATAGAATAATGGAGCTATAACATGGCGTGGAATCAGCCCGGTAATAACGGACAGGACCGCGACCCCTGGGGCAGCAGCAACAATAGCGGCAACTCTGGTGGAAATAATTCTGGTGGTAATAACAACAAAGGTGGCCGCGAACAGGGCCCGCCTGACCTCGATGATATCTTCCGTAAACTCAGCAAAAAGCTGGGTGGTTTCGGTGGAAAAGGTTCGGGCAATGGTAATGGAACCGGCAATGGTTCTACTCCGCAAAACAGCCTAAGCGGCCGTATTATCGGTATCGCTGTGGTGGCCGTGGTTGTTATCTGGGCCGCCAGCGGTTTCTACACGATTAAAGAAGCGGAGCGCGGCGTTGTGACGCGTTTCGGTAAGTTTAGCCATCTGGTTCAGCCTGGTCTGAACTGGAAACCGACCTTCATCGATCAGGTTCGTGCTGTTAACGTCGAATCTGTGCGTGAATTGGCGGCCTCTGGCGTCATGCTGACCTCCGACGAAAACGTCGTGCGCGTCGAGATGAACGTTCAGTATCGCGTTACCGACCCAGAAGCTTACCTGTTCAGCGTAGCAAATGCTGACGACAGCCTGAGTCAGGCAACTGACAGTGCGCTGCGTGGTGTTATCGGTAAATACACGATGGATAAAATCCTGACTGAAGGCCGTACCACGGTGCGTAGCGACACCCAGCGCGTATTGGAAGAAACAATTCGTCCATACAAAATGGGTATCACGGTACAGGACGTCAACTTCCAGACCGCGCGTCCACCGGAAGAAGTGAAAGCCGCTTTCGATAACGCCATCGCGGCCCGTGAGAAAGAGCAGCAGTCTATTCGTGAAGCTGAAGCCTACGCGAACCAGATCCAGCCTCAGGCAAATGGTGAAGCACAGCGTAAGCTGGAAGATGCTAAAGCCTATAAAGACCGTACTGTTCTGGAAGCTCAGGGTGAAGTGGCGCGTTTCGCCAAGCTGCTGCCTGAATATAAAGCCGCGCCGGAAATTACCCGCGAGCGTCTGTATATCGAAACCATGCAGAACGTCCTTAGCCATACCCGTAAGGTGTTGGTTAACGATAAGAGCAACAATCTGATGATGTTGCCTCTGGACCAAATTATGCGCGGCGGCAACGCGGCTGCATCAAAAGGAACTGATCAGGGCGGGCTTCTGCCTCCAAGATCTTCAAGTTCACTGAACAGTGTGAACAGCAGTGCCAATAACAGCGGTTCCCGTTCGTCTGGCAGTGTCATGGACCAACGCCGTGCTGATGCACAGCGTGACGATACACTTCGCGTAGGGAGAGAATAACAATGCGTAAGTCATTTTTACTTATCGTCGTTGTGGTGCTGGTGGCGCTTTATGCTTCACTGTTTGTGGTTCAGGAAGGCGAGCGCGGTATCGTGCTGCGTTTCGGCAAGGTTCTTCGTGATAACGAAAACAAACCTTTGGTTTATGCGCCGGGCCTGCACTTCAAAGTACCTTTTGTTGAGTCGGTGAAAACCCTCGACGCGCGTATTCAGACCATGGATAACCAGGCTGACCGTTTCGTGACCAGCGAGAAGAAAGACCTGATCGTTGACTCATACCTGAAATGGCGTATCAGCGATTTCAGCCGTTACTATCTGGCCACGGGCGGCGGCGACGTCTCTCAGGCAGAAGTATTGCTGAAACGTAAACTGAGTGACCGTCTGCGTTCTGAAATCGGTCGTTTAGATGTGAAAGACATCGTGACTGACTCACGTGGTCGTCTGACTCTGGACGTTCGCGACGCGCTGAATAACGGTTCTGCCGAAGAAGTTGAAGCGACAACCGAAGCTGATGATGCGATTGCCTCCGTGGCTAAACGCGTTGAGCGTGAAACCAGCGGCGAACAGCCTGCGGTGAATCCAAACAGTATGGCTGCGTTGGGTATTCAAGTTATCGACGTGCGTCTGAAGCAGATCAACCTGCCACAGGAAGTGTCGAGCGCCATTTACGACCGTATGCGTGCTGAACGTAACGCGGTTGCATTGCGCCACATCTCCCAAGGTCTGGAAGAAGCTGAAAAACTGCGTGCAACGGCTGACTACGAAAGAACCCGTACCGTTGCCGAAGCTGAGCGTACTGCGCGTATTACTCGCGGTGAAGGTGATGCAGAAGCGGCTAAGCTGTTTGCTGATGCCTTCAGTCAGGACCCAGACTTCTACGCATTCATTCGTAGCCTGCGTGCTTACGAAGAGAGCTTCAGCAGCGGTAACGATGTCATGGTGATGAGCCCGGACAACGATTTCTTCCGCTTCATGAAGTCTCCAGATAAAACCAAGTAATCAGGTTTTGCTGATAATCAAAAGGCCCTTAACGGGGCCTTTTGTGCTATATGAGCCCGTCAATTCACAGAGAAAAGAGCAAAAATGAATTCGAGCATTTGGTTAGCGCTGGGGTTAGTTCTGGTTCTGGAAGGTTTAGGACCTATGCTTTACCCGAAAGGATGGCGAAAAATGATTCAATCCATGACTCAGTTGCCCGACAGCGTTTTACGTCGTTTTGGCGGCGCTCTTGTGGTTGCTGGCTTCGTTATTTACTACATGTTGCGGAATCAGACCGGTGGCTAAAGATTTGTGACTAAGCCGCGTCACTTTTGTTTTTGGCGCGTAGCAGGTAATGGAAAAATTTCACGCAATCGTATACTAAAAGTGCTGGAAACCACGGATTGAGATGTTAGAATCCTTTTTTAAGCAACCTGGTGATTCTTGAGATGGGTAAGAACGTCGTCGTACTCGGCACTCAATGGGGTGACGAAGGGAAGGGCAAGGTCGTCGACCTGCTGACCGAACGGGCTAAATATGTTGTGCGCTATCAGGGCGGTCACAACGCTGGTCATACTCTGGTTATTAACGGTGAAAAAACCGTTCTTCATTTAATTCCTTCTGGCATTTTGCGTGAAAACGTCACCAGCATCATCGGCAACGGTGTTGTACTGGCGCCTGACGCCTTAATGAAAGAAATGGGCCAGCTTGAAGCTCGTGGCATCCCTGTACGCGAACGTCTGTTACTGTCTGAAGCCTGCCCGCTGATTCTGCCTTACCATGTCGCTCTGGACATGGCGCGCGAAAAAGCGCGTGGCGATAAAGCTATCGGCACCACCGGTCGTGGTATCGGCCCTGCTTATGAAGATAAAGTTGCTCGTCGCGGTCTGCGCGTGGGTGATCTCTTCAACAAAGAAACTTTCGCTATCAAGCTGAAAGAAATCATCGAATATCACAACTTCCAGTTAGTGAACTACTACAAAGTAGAAGCCGTTGATTACCAGAAAACGCTGGATGACGTGATGGCTATCGCCGACATCCTGACCGGAATGGTTGTTGACGTGTCTGAACTGCTGGATGGCGCGCGTAAGCGTGGTGACCTGATCATGTTCGAAGGCGCACAAGGCACCTTGCTGGACATCGACCACGGTACTTATCCGTACGTGACCTCTTCTAACACCACGGCTGGCGGCGTTGCTACCGGTTCTGGTATTGGTCCACGTTACGTTGATTACGTTCTGGGTATCGTTAAAGCCTACTCCACTCGCGTGGGTGCAGGTCCGTTCCCAACTGAACTGTTCGATGAAACTGGCGAATACCTGCGTAAGCAAGGTAACGAATTTGGCGCGACCACTGGCCGTAGCCGTCGTTGTGGCTGGTTGGACATCGTTGCTGTTCGCCGTGCGGTGCAGATCAACTCCCTGTCTGGCTTCTGCTTGACCAAGCTGGACGTGCTGGATGGCCTGAAAGAAGTCAAACTGTGCATCGGTTACCGTATGCCAGATGGCCGCGAAATGACCACCACCCCGCTGGCAGCAGAAGGCTGGGAAGGCATTGAGCCAATCTACGAAACCATGCCAGGCTGGACCGAAACCACCTTCGGCGTGAAGCAAGTAGACAAGCTGCCACAAGCGGCGCTGGACTACATCAAACGCATCGAAGAATTGACTGAAGTGCCAATCGACATCATTTCGACTGGTCCGGATCGTAGCGAGACCATGATCCTGCGCGACCCGTTTGACGCATAACAGCCCGGCTGTCTGCTGCTAACGCCGCAATGAAATCCAAACCGGGCCTTGTGCCCGGTTTTGTTGTATATAGCAAAGTTTTTCTGCCCGCCTATGCTTGTGTACTTCTCATAAACCATCCACTATCTAAATGATTAGCCGCGAACTTCATCGCTGGTTTATCATCAACACGCTAATTTAAATAATCTTCTTAACCCTGTTGTCATCGTCGAAAGAGAAAGAACGGGTAAACTACTACCCAGAGGTATGTGTGCAGTTAACGAGTTTTACTGATTATGGTTTGCGGGCACTGATTTACATGGCGGCACTGCCAGACGATCAGATGACCAATATTTCACAGGTCACCGAGGTATATGGTGTATCGCGTAACCACATGGTGAAAATCATCAATCAGTTAAGCCGGGCTGGATTGGTCACAGCCGTGCGGGGTAAGAACGGTGGGATTAAGCTGGGTAAGCCAGCCGAAACTATCCTTATTGGCGACGTTGTGCGTGAACTTGAACCTTTGACGCTGGTGAATTGCGCCCAAGACTTCTGCCACATCACGCCAGCGTGCCGACTTAAGCAGGTATTACACACTGCTGTAGAACATTTTCTTGATGAGCTGAATCAATACACTTTGGCTGACATGGTCAAAGACAATTCATCGCTCTACAAATTATTGCTTGTTGAATGAAAGAGCTTCAACAAACTGCTGATGACAACGGAGGAACCGCTATGTCACAAGATCCATTCCTGGAACGAGAAGCAGAGAAATACGAATCACCTATTCCTAGTCGTGAATTTATTCTTGAACACCTCGCTAAACGTGAAACCCCTGCCAGCCGTGAAGAACTCGGCAATGAACTGAATTTATCCGGCGAAGAAGCGCTGGAGGCACTGCGCCGCCGTCTGCGCGCCATGGAGCGTGATGGGCAACTGGTCTTCACCCGCCGCCAGTGCTACGCGCTGCCAGAGCGTCTGGACCTGCTGAAAGGCACGGTCATTGGTCACCGCGACGGTTACGGCTTCTTACGCCTCGAAGGTGTGAAAAAGGATGACGTTTACCTCTCTGCCGAACAGATGAAAATGTGTATCCACGGCGACGTGGTGCTGGCGCAGCCTATCGGCACTGACCGTAAAGGCCGTCGCGAAGCCCGCATCGTGCGCGTGGTGGTACCAAAAACCAGCCAAATCGTCGGCCGCTACTTCACCGACGCCGGTGCAGGCTTTGTGGTGCCGGACGACAGCCGTTTAAGCTTCGATATCCTGATCCCAGCCGATGCCATTAACGGCGCGCGCATGGGTTATATGGTGGTGGTCGAGCTGACCCAGCGCCCGACTCGCCGCACCAAAGCCGTGGGTAAAATTGTCGAAGTGCTGGGCGACAAGATGGGCACCAGCATGGCGGTGGATATCGCGCTGCGTACTCATGAAATCCCTCACGTCTGGCCGCCGCAGGTACTCAAGCAAGTTGAAGGCTTGAGCGAGCAGGTGCCGGAAGAGGCCAAAAAAGGCCGCGTCGATTTACGCAAATTGCCGCTGGTTACCATTGATGGCGAAGACGCCCGCGACTTCGATGACGCCGTTTACTGCGAGAAAAAACGCGGTGGCGGTTGGCGTCTCTGGGTGGCCATCGCCGACGTAAGCTATTACGTGCGTCATGGCACCGCGCTGGACGACGAAGCCCGCAGCCGCGCGACCTCTGTCTACTTCCCGTCGCAGGTTGTGCCAATGCTGCCGGAAGTGCTGTCCAACGGCCTGTGCTCGCTCAACCCGCAGGTTGACCGTCTGTGCATGGTCTGCGAGATGACTATCTCGGCGCAGGGCAAGCTCACTGGCTCGAAATTCTATGAAGCGGTGATGAGCTCCCACGCTCGCCTGACTTACAACAAAGTTTGGCGCATTATCGACGGCGACGAAGAGCTGCGCGAGCAGTACAGCCCGCTGGTGAAACACCTGCAAGAGCTGCACACCATGTACAAAGTGCTGGATCAGGCGCGTGCAGAGCGTGGCGGTATCGCCTTCGAAACCGAAGAAGCCAAGTTTATCTTCAACGCCGAGCGCCGTATCGAGCGCGTCGAGCCGACCGTGCGTAACGATGCGCACAAACTGATCGAAGAGTGCATGATTCTGGCGAACATCGCCGCTGCGCGCTTTGTTGAGAAGCACAATGAGCCCGCGCTGTTCCGCGTTCACGACCGTCCGAGCGACGACCACATCTCCGCGCTGAAAAGCGTGCTGGGTGAGTTAGGTCTGGTGATGGGCGGCGGCATGAAGCCTGAGCCGAAAGATTACGCGCAAATCATGGATGAGCTGGCGGATCGCCCTGACCGTGAAATGCTGCAAACCATGCTGCTGCGTTCTATGAAGCAGGCGATTTATGACCCGGAAAACCGCGGTCACTTCGGTCTGGCGCTGCAATCTTATGGTCACTTCACGTCGCCAATTCGTCGCTACCCTGACTTGGCGCTGCACCGTGCGATCAAGTACCTGCTGGCGAAAGAGCACGGCACGCTGAAAGACCGCTGGACGCCAACCGGCGGCTGGCACAGTGATTACGAAGACATGCTGCAACTGGGCGAGCACTGCTCGATGGCCGAGCGCCGTGCTGATGAAGCAACGCGTAACGTCGCCGACTGGCTGAAGTGTGACTTCATGCAAGACCACGTGGGCGAAGTGTTTAACGGCATTATCGCCAGCGTCACCGGCTTCGGCTTCTTCGTGCGTCTCAACGACTTGTTCATCGACGGGCTGGTTCACGTTTCCACGCTGGATAACGACTACTACCGTTACGACAACATTGGTCAGCGCTTGATTGGTGAGTCTTCCGGCATGGTTTATCGCTTGGGCGACACGGTTGAAATCCGCGTTGAAGCTGTTCACATGGACGAGCGCAAAATCGACTTTGCTCTGGTTTCCAGCACTCGCAAACCACGTGGTGAAGGTAAAACTGCCCGCGATCGTGCGAAGAAACCGGGTGAACGCGCCATGCGCCCAACTGGCCCGGCCAACGGCGGTCGCCGCCGTACTGGCAAGAAAGGGGTGAACTTCGAGCCGGACAGCGCCTTCCGTAAAGAAGATGGCAAGCCAGCAAAAGCTTCCCGTTCGAAAAAAGCCGCTAAAGATGCCGCTGTGGCGCCAGTAGCTAAAGCGGCCGTTAAAGGTACGACGGGCAAAGACGGTAAGCCGAAGAAGGCCAAAAAGCCTTCTGAGAAGACGCAGAAGATTGCCGCGGCCACCAAAGCCAAGCGCGCAAAGAAAAAGCAGTCTGACAGCTAGCCGGACGGGTGATAGAATCGCCCGCAACCTTGTTTAATGTTTCATTGCGGACAGCATGCTGTCCGCAATTCTATTTTAAAGAGCATCATGAGCGAAATTATCTACGGTATTCACTCCGTTAAAGCCTTACTCGACAACGATCCGCAGCGCTTTCTGGAAGTTTTCATCCTGAAAGGCCGTGACGACAAACGCCTCAAACCCCTGATTGATGAGCTGGAAGCCAGCGGCATCGTGATTCAGGTGGCAAACCGTCAATGGCTGGATGAGAAGTCCGAAGGTGCTGTGCATCAGGGCATTATTGCCCGCGTGCGCGAAGGGCGTCAGTATCAGGAGAATGATCTTCCTGCGCTGCTCGAAAGCCTCGACAGCCCATTCCTGCTGGTGCTGGACGGCGTGACTGACCCGCATAACCTCGGCGCTTGCCTGCGTACCGCAGACGCGGCGGGGGTTCACGCGGTGATCGTTCCTCGTGACCGTTCTGCCAAGCTGAACGCCACGGCGAAGAAAGTCGCCAGCGGCGCGGCAGAGAACGTGCCGTTAATCAACGTGACCAATCTGGCGCGCACCCTGCGCGTGTTGCAGGAGCACAATGTGTGGATCGTCGGCACCGCCGGTGAAGCTGACCACAACCTGTACCAGAGCAAAATGACCGGCCCAATGGCGTTGGTGATGGGTGCAGAAGGCGAAGGTATGCGCCGCCTGACTCGCGAACACTGCGACGAGCTGATCAGCATTCCAATGGCGGGTTCTGTCTCTTCTCTGAACGTGTCAGTAGCGACCGGCGTCTGCCTGTTCGAAGCCGTGCGCCAGCGCGCGCTTAAAGCCTAATCCTTCGGGTTAAGCCTTTGATATGTAAACGGGAGCCAACAGGCTCCCGTTTTGCATTCCCGCCTTTGTGATCCACTCGCCTGTTAATTCCCCGATTTTTACCATACTTGATCTCATCACGACGTGGTCCTTTAACAGTCATGGAGAACATTATGGACTGGCAAACCCATCGAGTTTTTAATCAGCCGAAGCCGCTCAATAACAGCAATTTATTCCTTTCTGACTCCCCCCTGCGTGAAGCGGTGAACCGGCACCATGCTGGCTGGGACGCCGACGTGCTGGCTTCCCTTGGGCAACAGCTGGGGTCGGCGGAGTCGCTGGAGCTGGGGCGATTGGCGAATGTAAACCCGCCAGAGCTGCTGCGCTATGACCCGACCGGCGAGCGGCTGGACGAGGTGCGTTTTCACCCCGCGTGGCACCTGCTGATGCAAGGGTTGATTGCCAACCGGGTGCATAACTTGCCGTGGGAAGACGAAGCGCGGATTGGCTCCTCGGTGGCACGCGCGGCGCGTTTCCTGCTGCACGCGCAGGTCGAGGCAGGCACGCTCTGCCCCATCACCATGACCTTTGGCGCCATCCCGCTGCTCAAGAAGACCCTGCCCGCCGAATTCAAACAGTGGCTCACGCCGCTGCTTTCCGACCGCTATGACCCTCATTTGCTGCCCGGCGACCAGAAGAAGGGCGTGCTGATTGGCATGGGGATGACCGAAAAGCAGGGCGGCTCGGACGTGCTGAGCAACACCACCAAGGCGACGCCGCTGGCTTCGCGTGGCCCCGGCGAAGCTTATCGGCTGGTAGGCCATAAGTGGTTTTTCTCCGTGCCGCAGAGTGACGCTCACTTGGTGCTGGCCCAAGCCGACGGCGGGCTGTCGTGCTTCTTCCTGCCTCGTGTATTGCCGGACGGGCAGCGCAACGCCGTGCGCATCGAGCGCCTAAAAGACAAGCTGGGCAATCGCTCCAACGCCAGCAGCGAGGTGGAGTTCCAAAACGCCACCGGCTGGCTGCTGGGGGAGGAGGGCGACGGCGTGCGGCATATCCTCAAGATGGGCGGCCAGACGCGTTTCGACTGCGCCTTGGGCAGCCACGGCATGATGCGCCGGGCGCTGTCGGTTTCGCTTTACCACCTCTTCCAGCGTCAGGCGTTTGGTAAGTCGCTGGTGGATCAGCCGATTATGCGCCAAGTGGTGAGCCGCATGGCGCTGCGCCTTGAGGGGCAAACTCAAATTCTGCTGCGACTGGCGGCGGCCAGCGGCGCGACGGACAGTGTCAGCGAGCAGGTGCTGTATCGCCTGTTGACGCCCGCGGCCAAGTTTGAAGTGTGCCGACAGGGCATGCCTTTTGTGGCCGAAGCCATGGAGACGCTGGGCGGCGTGGGGTATTGCGAAGAGAACGAGCTGCCGCGCCTGTATCGCGAGATGCCGGTCAACAGCATTTGGGAAGGCTCGGGCAATATCATGTGCCTCGACGTGCTGAGAACCTTGAAGAAAGTGCCCGACAGCGGCGAGCTTGTGCAGCAGGTTTTACATCAGGTTCGCGGGCAGAATCGCTGGTTTGACCGCGCGGCCCGGCAGTTGCTGCAAAGGCTGCGTTCGCCGGAGGAAGCGCAGGCGCGCAGGCTGACTTCTCAGCTATTTAATCTGTTTGCCGGTGCGCAGATGCTGGAGTTTGCTCCGCCGCCGATTGCCGACGCTTGGTGCCAAATGACCTTAGACGAGCGCGGCGAAAGCCTGCTGCCAGAGCGCCTGTGCCAGCAGTTGCTTAACCGCGCGATTGGGGCGGAGTAGCTTTTAACGGTAAAGAATGGCCTGCGAGTACCAGCGGCCCGGCACGATGGTTTCGCTGTTAAACATAATCACGTAGTAACGCGCGCCTGCGGCGTCGGCTTTGCGCTGCACGGCGGCTTCGGCGTCCATCGGGCTGCCAATCGCTTCCACCGTAATGCTGCCCATTTTGGTCAGCGTCGAGGTTTGCGCGCGGGTGATCTCCTGCGCCTTGGCCGTTGGGGCTGGGGGCGGAACGGGCGTGGTTTGCGTCAGGCTGCTACAGCCGCTGAGCGCGACAACAAAAAGTAGGCAAAGCAGGGAGGGCGTTTTCATTGGAATGTCCAAAATATCGGCGATAGCCTCAGTGTAGCGCTTCGCCGAGGAATCTGGCGAGAGGCTCAACGCCGCCCCTCGCCACAGATCGCACTTTTAGGAGCTTATCTTGAACAGGCTGACCACCCGCGACAGGTGCTGACCCTGCTCGCTGAGCGACTCGGTGGTCTGGTGAGAATGCTCAACTAGCATGGCGTTCTCCTGCGTGGCTTTGCCAATCTGCATAATCGCCACATTGACTTGGGAAATGCCCGCCGACTGTTCGTGAGAAGCCACGTCAATGTCATGCATCAGCGCGCTCACTTGGCGAATGCCCTGCAAGATGTCGCTCATGGTGGCCTGCGTTTTACGCGCGCTGTGCTGGCCGTCGTCGACCTTCTGCAATGAGTCGTTAACCAGCGTTTCAATCTCTTTTACGGCATTGGAGCTGCGCTGCGCCAGAGCACGAACCTCGGCGGCGACCACGGCAAACCCGCGACCCTGCTCGCCCGCGCGAGCAGCTTCTACTGCGGCATTCAGCGCCAGAATATTGGTCTGGAAGGCGATGCTTTCGATAACCGTGGTGATATCCGCAATGCGTTTCGACGAGTGCTCAATGGCCGCCATGCTTTCTGCCGACTGCCTGACGGCATCTTCACCCGCCGTGGCGGCATCTGCCGTCTGCTGCACCAGTCGCGCCGCCTGAGAGGCGTTGTCGGCGTTGTGCTGCACATTGCCGGTGATCTGCTCCATGCTGACCGAGGTTTCTTCCAGACTGCTGGCCTGAGTGCCAATCTGCTGGGTGATGCGCCCGCCGTTGGTGGCCAGACTTTGAGTGCTTTCGCTCACTTCGACCGACACCTGACGCACTTCGGCGACGATTTTCTCCAGCCCGCTGCCAATGCCGTCAATGGCATTCATCAACGCGCCAATCTCATCGATCCGCTGCGTCTCGGCCCGCGCCAGCAAGTTACCGCTGGCATACTGCTCGGCGATTTTCACCACCTGATTCAACGGCTGGCTCACCATTCTTTTGGTCAGCCAGACAAACAGCACGGCGAAGGCGACGAGGGCCAGCAGGCTGATGACGATAAACTGGTTGCGCGTCTGATCGACCTTTTCGACCAGACTGTCTCTGTCGGTGGTGCCCGCCACAATCCAGTGCCACTCCGGGATGCTGGTGTAGACCATAAATTGCGCACGATGGTTTTCGGTGTCGGTATATTCCTGCTCGCCGTGCTGCTGGCTAATCACCTTTTGCAGCATGCCTTCTGGCCACGACGGGCGCTGGCCTTCGCGATGCGCATCAATCAGGTAGTTGCCCTGGTTTTCCCCCTCGGCGCTGTTGAGCGCGAAAAATGCTCCTTTGGTGCCAATGCGTTTGGCGAGGATCTTGCTGCGCATATCGGCGAATTGTTTGGTGATATCCACGCCGACAAACAGAATGCCAATCACGCCGCCCTGCGCATCGCGCACTGGCTGGTACTTGGTGATGTACTGCTTGCCGAACAGCGTCGCCAGCCCGCTGAAGGTCTGGCCCGCCATAATTTGCCGATAGGCCGGGGCGGTGGGGTCAAGCAGCGTGCCGATAGCGCGGGTGCCATCCTGCTTTTTCAGCGAGGTAGTTATGCGGATAAAGTCATTGCCGCGCCGGGCGAAAATAGTCGAAATCGCGCCAGTGCGCTCGAGGAAGTCGTCCGGCAGCTGAGTATTAAGATTGAGCACTTGCCCACCCGCCTTCAGGGTTGGCGTGGTTTGGTCACCGACCTTCAGGGTATTTTGGCTATCAAGTTCAAAATCGGAGGGAAGGAAGCGGCTGAAAAGGCGAGTGTAGCTGTCGACCTGCGCGTTCAGGCTATTGTTATAGATTTCAATCATATCCGTCACGCCAGCGACTTGTTCATTAATCGCCTGTATCGCTAACGTGTTGATTTGCTTGCCCGCTGATTGCGCCAGTGAAAGCGTGATAATAATAAAGAGGATCCCTACCAGTGCCGAAGCGCAGCTGGCGAGCTTGGCGCCAATACTCCAACTGCGAAAAAAGAAAGGCTTAGCCGTTTGCATGTTCATTTCCGTTTGTTTTTTGAATAGCGCAGTAACGGCTAAAGCTGGGAAATGATTAGTTCCATAATGTAAGGATTTGTTTCACTAAATTTTGATCTAAATCATGGAAATTTAGATTTAACTTAATCAGATATTTTATTCTTGGTTATAAATCATGCCAAAAAGCCAGTGGTAGCTTTCGCTGAGCTGGCTAAAATAGAGGCTTCGCGAAGATTTTCGCCTTATCGCCATTATTTAAGGGAGTGAATCAGATGGTTGAGATGTATCAAGAGGAGGTGGAAGGCATCCAGCTGGTCCACGCCGTCCCTTCTGGCCAGTACCACACGCTGCTGCCTACCATTTTCTTCTATCACGGTTTTCTCTCTTCAAAAGAGATTTACTCCTACTTTGGCTACACGCTGGCGAAAGCCGGATATCGGGTGATCCTGCCGGATGCCCAACTGCACGGCGCGCGCGCCGACGGCGATGAGCCAAAGCGTCTCGCCAGCTTCTGGCGCATTCTGCAAAGCAATGTCGATGAGCTTGAGCTGCTTAAAGAGTCGTTTGTCGCCCGCTCTTTGGCGGACGGCGAGCGTTTGGCGGTGGCGGGCGTGTCGATGGGCGGCATGACCACGCTGGCGTCGCTGGTGCGCTTCCCGTGGGTGAAAGTGGCGGCCTGCCTGATGGGCTCGGGCTATTTCTCAACACTGTCTGCCACGCTCTATCCAAATTATCAGCAGGAAGATGCCGAGCAGCTTGCGGCTTTCCGCCAGCATCACGCGCCGCTCCTCAGCTGGGACGTCAGTGACAAAGTGGCGCAGATTGCCGATCGCCCGCTGTTTATCTGGCATGGCGAGCAAGATGACGTGGTGCCTTTTGCCGACAGCCTGCGCCTGCGTCAGGAGATTATTGCCAGCGGCCACGGGTCGAATCTGACCTTTGTTGCCGAGCCCGCCGCTACGCATAAAGTCAGCGTTTTTGCGCTCAACGAGACACTCGCCTTCTTCGAGCGCCAGCTATAACACGAGTATTATCAAAGGCTGAGAATTAATCAGCCTTATTCCTTGAGTTTCCCGCTGGCTATACATATAATTGCGCGTCATTTTTTCGACCGCACAACAAACACGTTCCTTGCTTCCATGGGCCGCGGTTGACCCTGACAGGAGGCTGAATAATCCGTAAGGAGCAATTCGATGCGTCATTACGAAATCGTTTTTATGGTTCACCCTGACCAAAGCGAACAGGTTCCGGGCATGATCGAGCGTTACAGTGCTGTAATCACTAACGCTGCTGGTCAGATTCACCGTCTGGAAGACTGGGGCCGCCGTCAACTGGCTTACCCGATCAACAAACTGCACAAAGCTCACTACGTTCTGCTGAACGTTGAAGCTCCGCAGGAAGCGATCGATGAGCTGGAAACTAACTTCCGCTTCAACGACGCCGTTATCCGTAGCATGGTTATGCGTACTAAACACGCGGTAACTGAAGCTTCACCAATGGTTAAAGCGAAAGACGAGCGCCGTGAGCGTCGTGAAGATTTCGCCGAAGCTAATGATGATTCTGAAGCTGGGGATTCTGAAGAGTAATTGCCCGTGACGGCGAATCGTCTGGTGTTGTCCGGCACAGTGTGCAAGGCCCCCATTCGTAAAGTCAGTCCTTCCGGGATACCCCACTGCCAGTTTGTGCTTGAGCACCGCTCGCAGCAGGAAGAAGCCGGATTTAACCGACAAGCATGGTGCAGAATGCCCGTAGTTGTCAGTGGACAAGCGTCACAAGCATTAACTCACAGTATAACGGTCGGCACGCAACTCACTGTTTCCGGATTCATTAGTTGCCATCAAGGGCGCAATGGACTGAACAAAGTGGTGTTACATGCCGAGCAGATTGATTTGATAGATTCTGGAGACTAGCCTAATGGCACGTTATTTCCGTCGTCGCAAGTTCTGCCGTTTCACCGCGGAAGGCGTTGTAGAGATTGATTACAAAGACATCGCTACGCTGAAAAACTACATTACCGAAAGCGGTAAAATTGTCCCGAGCCGTATCACCGGTACTCGTGCAAAATACCAGCGTCAGCTCGCTCGTTGCATCAAGCGCGCTCGCTACCTTTCTCTGTTGCCATACACTGATCGTCATCAGTAATCGGCAACTGTCCATTAACGACTTTGAGAGGATAAGGTAATGCAAGTTATTCTGCTTGATAAAGTAGCAAACCTGGGTAGCCTGGGTGATCAAGTTAACGTTAAAGCGGGCTATGCTCGTAACTTCCTGGTACCACAGGGCAAAGCTGTTCCTGCTACCAAGAAAAACGTTGAGTTCTTCGAAGCACGCCGTGCAGAACTGGAAGCCAAACTGGCTGACGTTCTGAGCGCTGCTGAAGCTCGCGCAACTAAAATCAACGAACTGGGTTCAGTAACCATCGCGTCTAAAGCAGGCGACGAAGGTAAACTGTTCGGCTCTATCGGTACTCGCGATATCGCTGATGCCGTTACTGCTGCTGGCGTTGAAGTTGCTAAAAGCGAAGTTCGTTTGCCGAATGGCGTTCTGCGTACCACTGGTGAACACGAAGTTGAGTTCCAGGTACACAGCGACGTATTCGCTAAACTGAACGTAGTTGTGGTTGCTGAAGCGTAATAACGCTGAGGTTAACCTGTGAGACGCCGGCCTAGTGCCGGCGTTTTGCTTTTTAGAGAAGCAAAAATTGAAAGCGCGAATTAACGGCTGCGCTGATATGTCCCATCTGCCTGACGAGTAAAGAGTACCGTCGTATTCTGCTCGGTGGTGATTTGTAGCGACGTCACCGCGCCCTGCGCATCGCGCTGAATCTTCACTTCCTGTCCCGCCTTCAAGTTACTCAGCGGCTTTTGGCTGCCTTCCACCTGCGCCATCGCGAACACATCGTTAACCGCCAGATTATTGTCGCGGAACAGCTGTGCCATGGTTTGACCCGGCTTCACGCTGTAGCTCTGCCAGTTGTCCTGTGCGACAGGCTGAGGCGGCTCAGTGGCCGCCTGTTGTTGAGGTTGAATCTCTTGCTGTTGCGGCTGAGCCCGCTGGGTGGTGCGCCCTTGGTCGTTTCGCAGGTCAGCTTGCATCGGAATGGATGTCGGCTGCTGCGGCTGGGAAGGGGCATAGGTGTTCGGCGGTGAATAAGGCCATAACAGCGCCAGCACCACGATCAGCGCGCTAAGAAGTATCCAGCGGCGATGCGCGTAAGGCAGGGGTGACATCCAGTGAAAATTATCACTCATATGCCAGACTTTATGCCCCAGCGCCTTGGCTTTGCTCACCAGTGACGGCTTCTGCGGCGGCAGCTCTTGCGATTCATCGCTTTCAGACTGCGGCGTAGCGTTACGCATCGGTCTTTTCATAATGGCAATCCAGGATCTCAACATGGGTTGATACATACGGATGGCTTTCCTTCTCCTGGGCGGGATTCGGCCCATGACAACCTCTCTTTCTTACGCTTAAAACGCACGACTACTGGATTTAACAGAACAAAAATCATACCCGATTATTCTGTCGGATTTTCCCGCTAAGTATAGCTGGTTAACTGCTTGATGCGGAAAGGAACAACGCACAAATAGCACGCAAACGATGCCTTTGCCGAGAATTAACCCGATAAACCCTGTGATGGGTGGGGAGAAAGTAGAACCATGTCATGCCACGTCATAGAGAATTTTACCCAAAAGCCGTGCGCTGTTATGCTGCGTTTTCGACTTTTTAAGATTTTAAGGAAACTTCATGACAACCCCTTCATTTGATAGCGTTGAAGCGCAGGCAAGCTACGGTATCGGCTTGCAAGTTGGTCAACAATTGCAAGAATCAGGTTTACAAGGTTTAGAGCCTGACGCATTGCTGGCAGGCTTACGCGATGCGCTGGAAGGGAATACGCCAGCAGTTCCTGTTGACGTTGTTCACCGTGCTCTGCGTGAAGTTCACGAGCGTGCTGACGCCGTGCGTCGTCAACGTCAAGAAGCTCTGGCCGTTGAAGGTCAAGAGTTCCTGGCTGCCAACGCCCAGCGCGAAGGCGTGACCAGCACCGAGTCTGGCCTGCAATTCTCTGTGATTAATCAAGGCGATGGCCCAATCCCAGGCCGTCAGGATCGCGTGCGCGTTCACTACACCGGTAAGCTTATCGACGGCACCGTGTTCGACAGCTCTGTACAGCGCGGCGAGCCAGCTGAGTTCCCAGTTAACGGCGTTATCGCTGGCTGGATTGAAGCTCTGACCCTGATGCCAGTCGGTTCTAAGTGGGAGCTGTATATCCCTCATAACCTGGCTTACGGCGAACGTGGTGCTGGCGCGTCCATCCCACCATTCAGCGCGCTGACCTTCGAAGTTGAGTTGCTGGAAATCCTGTAATCGCCATTGATTGCGGATGCTGAAGTAAAATGAAAGGGCGCCTCGGCGCCCTTTTTGCTTTCTAAAACCTTTCTGATCACTTCTTCAGCGGCGTTTGCAGGTCAACCTGATAGACCTCGAAACCGACGTCATCCGCGCCCTTGGCAGTCATCGGGTACTGCGCGTGGGTTTTGATGAATTCGGCCGCTTTCTCGCTCGGGGATGTCTCGAAGCGAATATCCAGAGGCTGGCTGGCGACAATCGGTGCCAGACGCCAGTTGTTGTCCGCGGTTGGCGTGACTGCCCCTGATTTCTGGGTTTCAGCACCAATATAAGCCGCGACGACAGAGCGGTTTTCGTCTGGTGAGGCGAAGGCGATGTGCTTATCACCCGTGCCAGCGAACTTACCGCCATAGGCGCGGTAGTTGTTGGTGGCGACCAAGAAGGTGGCTTTCAGGTCGATAGGCTTGCCGTTGAAGGTCAGGTTCTTGATGCGCTCTGCATCTTTATTGATGAGCGTACACTCGCCGTCATAGCGCGCGGGCTGGGTGACGTCTATCTGGTAATTCACCCCGTCAATCACGTCGAAGTTGTAGGTGCGGAAGCCGTCCCAGTTAATCAGCGACTGCGGCTTGCTGCTGTGGACGTCGATTTGGTTGAACTGCCCGGCGGAGCACTCCAGCCAGTCTTTCACTTCCTGCCCGCTGACTTTCATCACCACCAAGGTGTTCGGGTAGAGATAAAGGTCTGAGGCGTTGCGGAAGGTCAGATTGCCTTTCTCGACCTCGACGAAGCTCGCCGGGTCATTCTTGCGTCCACCGGCTTTAAACGGCGCGGCGGCAGAGAGCACTGGCAGGTTGGCTAAGTCCGGGTCACCCTGAATAAAGTGCTCGGTATAGGCTTTCTGCGCGTTATTGACGATTTGCACCGTCGGGTCATCCTGAATCAGCGACAGGTAGCTGTACATGTTGTCGTTGGATTTCCCCACCGGCTTGCTAACAAACTCACGCGTGGCCTTGTGGTCGTCGGCCAGCACTTTCACCAGCTCCGGGTCTTCCGCCGCGAGAGACTTTTTAGTGGCTTTGTCGAAAATTGGCCGGGCTTCGGCGCGGGCCGTTTCCACGCTCCACTTGCCGTCATTGTTGTTCAGCACCATATCCACCACGCCGAGGTGGTCGCCCCACATGCCCGGCATTACTGCCGGAACGCCATTCAAGGTGCCCTGTTTGATGTCTGCGCCTTTAATATTGGCGAAGTCTTCACTTGGGAACACGGCGTGCGCGTGGCCGAACATAATGGCGTCGATGCCTTTAACTTGGCTTAAGTAGTAGACCGAGTTCTCTGCCATGGTTTTATATGGATCGCCGGAAAGCCCCGAGTGCGGGATAGCCACGATGATATCCGCCCCTTGCTTGCGCATCTCTGGCACCCATTTCTTGGCGGTTTCGGTGATGTCGGCGACCGTCACTTTGCCTTGCAGATTGGCTTTATCCCACACCATGATTTGCGGCGGCACAAAGCCGATGTAGCCAATGCGCAGGTTATGGGTTTTGCCGTCGCGGTCTTTAACGGCGTTATCAGTGATGAGGAACGGCGTGAACAGCGGCTTGCCGGATTTGCTGTCGATGACGTTGGCGTTCACATAAGGGAATTTCGCCCCGGCAATCGCCTTCTGCAGATACTCCAGCCCGTAGTTGAACTCATGGTTGCCCAAGTTGCCGACCACGTAATCCAGCGTGTTCATGGCTTTATAGACCGGATGCACATCGCCCTTGTTCAGCCCCTTGGCCGCCATATAGTCGCCGAGCGGGCTGCCTTGAATCACGTCGCCATTGTCGACCAGCACGGAGTTAGTGACTTCGCCGCGCGCCGTGTGGATCAGGCTGGCGGTGCGCACCAGACCGAATTTGTCCGTCGGCTTATCTTTGTAGTAGTCGAAGTCCATCATGTTGCTGTGTAAGTCGGTGGTTTCCATGATGCGAAGATCAACCTGTGACGCATGGGCCGAGACGGCAACCAGCGAAGCCAGCAGGGATAACGTCAGATGACGCTTAAGCATTGAAGTGCCTCCAGAAAAGAAGAACAGTGAACAAAAAGTCGGATATATATCTCAAAATTCGCTGAGAATGTAATCAGGTGTCATAAATAATTGTGAGATGTAACAGGTATTGCCGAGCGGAATTGTTAACACGGGCAGATTACGGGATAGCTATTCCGCCTAAAAAAAACTAGGCTTCTTACATGACTTAGCGTTTTGAAAAGAACAACTGAGGTGGACAATGTTAGAGCAAATTTGCCAACTGGCGCGCAAGGCGGGTGACGCCATCATGGCGGTGTATGACGGTGAGCAGCCGTTAGACGCCCGCCAGAAACAGGATGACTCTCCGGTCACGGCGGCAGATATCGCGGCTCACAACGTGATTAAGCAAGGTCTGGCGGCGCTTGACCCTCAGACCCCGATGCTGTCCGAAGAAGACCCGCAGAGCTGGAGCGAGCGTCAGGGCTGGAACCGCTACTGGCTGGTTGATCCACTCGACGGCACCAAAGAGTTCCTCAGACGCAATGGCGAATTCACGGTGAATATCGCGCTGATTGAAGACGGCAAGCCGGTGCTGGGCGTGGTGTATGTGCCGGTGACCGGCGTGATGTACAGCGCGGCAGAAGGCAAGGCGTGGAAAGAAGAGAAGGGCGAGCGTAAGCAGATCCACGTGCAAGAAGCGCATCCGCCGCTGGTGGTGGTGAGCCGTTCGCACTATGCCAACGATCAGGAGCTGCAGGATTACCTGACCCAGCTCGGCGAGCACCAAACCGTGTCGGTAGGGTCTTCGCTGAAATTCTGTCTGGTGGCGGAAGGCGAGGCGCAGCTCTACCCGCGCTTTGGGCCAACCAATATCTGGGACACCGGCGCAGGCCATGCCGTGGCGATTGCCGCGGGCGCGGTGGTCAAAGACTGGACCGGGCAGACTCTGCTTTATACGCCGAAAGAGTCATTCCTTAATCCGGGCTTCCGCGTTTCACTGTTCTAATGAAGCTATAAGTAGCTATAACTAAACAGAAAAGCGCGGGTTGCGCTTTTCTGTTCGCGTCACGGTGGCTGGCACTTACTGCTTCACCAACTGATGCAGCATATCAATCACCTGTTTGACCTCGGCCTGCGTCAGCGCACCCTCTTTGGCAAACTTAATCATCCCGTTTTTATCTAACACCACGATGGCCGAGCTTTTCGGCTCCAGCTGCCACGCCTTCTTCACCGCGCCATTACTGTCGACAATCACCTGTGACCACGGGAACTCCTTCTTGCCGCCCTCGATGCTTTTACGCACAAACATGCCGGTGCCGATAATGGCGTCATCGGTATTCACGATTGTCGTCGTTTGGTAACGATCGTGAGGTAGATTGGCTGCCCTTATGGCATCGACCAGCGGCGCATTCAGCTCTTTGGCGCTGCTGCGCCCGGCCATGTGCTGCACCACGCGGACCTTGCCCGGCAATTTGGCACTGTTCCAGCGGGAGTAGCTGAACTCATCGTTGACGTAATTAAGTTCGCCTTTTTCGTCCACGCCGACCGCCGGCAGGCGATTGTCGATGACTAAATTGTGGGCTGAGGCGAAGAATGGAAAAATAACTAAGGATATAATTAGCAAGCTTCTTAAAATCATAGCGGCTCCAGAGATAGGGCGATAAAACATACCGACCCGACAATCATAGAAGCTGTTAAGTGGTCTGTCCTGTTGAGATGTTAACAGTGTGTTATAGCTTACAGAAATGACATAGATTGAAGGGTTATACTGTTGGCATAAGGACTATTCCGAAAAGCATACTGTCAAGGTAGGTAAAAGCAGTTAAATATACTGGCAGAACCTGAACTCCCTGCTATGTTATATGTCTACTCACTGCGGATACGATTCGATTCAGGCTTCCATCGCAGCGTTAACCTGAGCCTGAGTACGCAGTGATTTATCGGAGGAAAGTAGAAAAATGAGAATCTTCCAGCGCTACAATCCGTTGAAAGTAGCCAAGTATGTTAAGACGTTGTTCCGCGGTCGTTTGTACATTAAAGATGTCGGCGCATTTGAGTTCGACCATGGCAAAATTTTATTGCCGAAAGTACGTGATAAGCGCCATTTTAGTGTGATGTCTGAAGTAAACCGTCAGGTTATGCACCTTCAGGCTGAGTTGGGCTAAGGCCCACGGGCGCGTACAACAGTGAGTTTTCTGTTGTTCGCGCCATTATGTTTTCTGTAGATAGTTTCCCAGCACATTCCCCTTCTTCGCTTTAAACCGGTCGTTTCAATCCCGCGCGCAGTGCTTCCACTTCCTGACGACAATGACAGCCCTCGAGATGATCGTTCACCAGCCCCAACGCCTGCATTAATGAATAGGTGGTGATTGGCCCGACAAAGGTCCAGCCGCGCTTTTTCAGCCCTTTAGACATGGCAATAGAGGCGGCGGTGGTGGTGTTTTCATGCCAGTAAGCCAGATTGACGGTTTCCGGCCGCTCCTGCGGCGTTGGCTCAAACTGCCAAATCCACGCCGCCAGTGAGCCTGCTTCCTCCACCAGTTCAATCGCGCGTTTGGCATTGTTAATGGTGGAGAGGATTTTTGCCCGATTGCGCACGATGCTGGCGTCTTGCATCAGGCGCTCAACGTCCTGCTGGTCGAACTGCGACACCAGATGGAAGTCGAAATCCTTGAAAGCCCGGCGAAAATGCTCGCGCTTGTTATAAATCAGCTTCCACGACATGCCGGAATGAAAACCTTCGAGGCAGATCTTCTCAAACAGCCGTTGGTCATCAACCACCGGGTGGCCCCATTCGTTATCGTGGTAGTCCGGCATGCTTGGCTGCCAGAAGCAGCGGTGCGTCCCGTCTTCGGCGACGATCAGTCCAGTATCCGTGTGACTCAATGCTTTGCTCAAAACCTTATGCTCCATCGCGGGGGAATAAACTTACCCTAGTGGGCTTTCTGGCGCCGATCAACCGGCATAAAAAAATCCGGCAACGCGATTAACGTTGCCGGACTCTGTTTGCGAGATTGATTGACGCGAAGCGAGTGGCGGTTAGTGGCCGCCGTTTTGCTCAGCCAGCTTGGTGGCGGCTTTTTCGTCTTTGATCTCTTGCGGCGTCTTCGGCAGCAAAGGCGCGACCGGCTTGTCAGTGATGCGGGTCACCAGCAGCTGGTCAATCTTGTAGCTGTCGATGTCCACCACTTCAAACTTGTAGCCCGAGAACTTCACGAAATCGGTGCGTTTCGGGATTTTGCGCAGCATAAACATCATGAAACCGCCGATGGTTTCATAGTTGCCAGACTGCGGGAACTCTTCAATATGCAGCACGCGCATCACGTCTTCGATTGGCGTACCGCCTTCGATAAGCCATGAATTCTCGTCACGAGCGACAATCTGCTCTTCCATGCCTTGGCCGACCAAGTCGCCCATCAGCGTGGTCATTACGTCATTGAGGGTGATGATGCCCACGACCAGCGCGTATTCGTTGAGGATCACCGCGAAGTCTTCACCGGCGGCTTTAAAGCTTTCCAGCGCCTCGGAGAGGGTCAGGGTGTCCGGCACAATCAGCGCGGAGCGAATCTGCACGCCGCTGCTCAACATCAGGCTTTGGTTGCCCAGCACGCGGTTCAGCAGGTCTTTGGAATCGACATAACCCACCACTTGATCGATATGACCGTCACACACCAAGAATTTCGAGTGCGGATGGGTGGCAATCTTCTGTTTGATGCTGTCTTCGCTCTCGCGCAGGTCGAAGTAAATCACGCTTTCGCGAGATGTCATGGAAGACGGCACGGTACGAGATTCAAGCTCAAACACGTTTTCAATCAGCTCGTGCTCTTGCTTACGCAGCACGCCCGCCAAGGCACCGGCTTCAAACACGGCATAAATATCGTCGGAGGTAATGTCGTCGTTACGCACCATTGGCAGCTTGAACAGGCGGAAAATCATGTTTGCCATGCCATTGAAGAACCAGACCATCGGGCGGCAAATCATGAGGCAGAAACGCATCGGGTTGACTATACGGACGGCAACCGACTCAGGTGAAATCATACCGATGCGCTTCGGCGTGAGGTCAGCAAACAGAATAAACAGACTGGTGACCAGAACGAAGGAACAGATAAAGCTGACTTGGTCGGCCAATTCCGGCGACATGAAGCGAATAAAGAAAGTCTGGAAAGCAGGGGAGAAAGCCGCATCACCGACAATACCACCCAAGATGGCGACGGCGTTCAAACCGATTTGTACCACGGTAAAGAACAGGCCAGGGGTTTCCTGCAATTTCATCACGCGGGAGGCATTGACGTTTCCTTCGTCTGCCAACTGTTTAAGCTTAATTTTTCGGGAAGCGGCCAGCGATATCTCCGACAAGGAGAAAAAGGCACTGATCGCGATGAGTAAAAGAATCAGTAAGATACTGTTTAACATAATCTATCCGTTTAACACCGACCTAAAACCGGCAGGGAAGGGTACTCGTTGGGTTGCTGTATAAAAGAAAAATCATCAAGGGCGAAAAAATCAAAGATAACAGCTAGAAATACTCTGATTGGGCCACATTCGCGGCCCGCATAGTATAGCGGAGCCGCGATATTGCCGCCAGCGCTTAAAAATCCTCCTGAATCCGCCGTGTCGCGAGGGCCAGAGGCTGTTTGCGCCACGACAGATTTGCGAAGGATCAGCGCGTTGGTGGCAGGCAAACCCCGATACCGCCTAACCCGCAATAACCCTCGGGGTTCTTGAACAGGTATTGCTGGTGGTCATCTTCGGCATAATAGAAAGGCAGCGCTTCGCTGATTTCCGTGGTGATGTGGCGCTGGTCGTTGGCGGCGTCCATGGCGTCCTGAAAACGCTGGAGGCTCGCCAGCGCGGCGTCCTGCTGCGCTTCGCTCAGCACGTAAATTGCCGAACGGTACTGAGTGCCGATGTCTCCGCCCTGACGCATACCCTGCGCCGGGTCGTGATTTTCCCAGAAAATTTGCAGCAGCTTTTCATAGCTGATGACTGCCGGGTCGAACACCACACGCACCACTTCGGCATGGCCGGTCTGGCCGGTGCAGACTTCGCGATAAGTCGGGTTTGGCGTGAAACCGCCGCTATAGCCTGCCGCCGTGCTGTAAACCCCTTTCTGCTGCCAGAACAGGCGCTCAACGCCCCAGAAGCAGCCCATGGCGAACAGCGCCACGTTCATTTCATCAGGAACGTGAGTCATAGAGTGGCCGGTCACGGCGTGAGTCGTGGCAACTGGCATTGGCGTGGTGCGGCCGGTTAAGGCGTCTTCCTGCTTCACCAGTTGGGTTTTGTCAGAACTATTTTTATCAGATTGTTGAACCAAAACGGACTCCAGTTGTTTCTTTAATAACCTGTTACGGTCAATAGTTTGCTGTTAGTTGTATCTGATTGCGACTTTGCACACAATACGGGAGACGTTGCTCTGTCGTTGACGATTTTTAGGGAATTAGCACTAAACTACGTGAATTAGATTTTAAAGAGGTGAATCTGCCGACTTTCGGCATTAATTCCCCGGCAGGCATCTGATATTTTAACAGGATAGTAAAATCAGCAGGAGCGCTCGTGCCACGATACCACCGTAAGCTTTTTGTGTTAGGTCTGTTGCTGGCCCCCTCGCTCTCTATGGCTGCGAAAGTGCGCTTGCAGTTGGAAGGTCTTGAAGGCGACCTTCAGAAGAACGTCCGTGTCCGACTCTCCTCAATACAGAGTGACGAAGTGGGGGCGGATGGGCGTTTCCGTGCGCGCGTCAGTGCGGCTATTCAGCAAGGCTTAAGGCCGCTGGGATATTACCAACCCACCATCGATTTCGACTACCGCCAGACCCCGCCGCCGGGCCGCCCAGTGCTGATTGCCAAGGTGACGCCGGGCATTCCGGTGAAAATCGCCGGAACCAGCGTGGTGATTGAAGGGCAGGCGAGCAAGGACGATGAGTTTGAAGCGCTAAAGAAGTCGCGCGTCCCTGCCGTGGGCACTATCCTCAACCACGCTACCTATGACGGTTTCAAAAGCGCGCTGACCGGCGCTGCCGTGCGTAAAGGCTACTTTGACGCGGACATGCGTAAGAGCCAGCTCGGCGTGATAGAAGATGAACACAAGGCGTTCTGGGATATCCAATTCGACAGCGGCGATCGCTATCACTTTGGGCAAGTGAATTTCCAGGGCTCGCAAATCCGCGAAGAGTATCTGCAAAATCTGGTGCCGTTCCATCAGGGCGACTACTACAGCTCCTCTGATTTGGCGGAGTTGAACCGCCGACTGTCCGCGACGGGCTGGTTTAACTCGGTGGTGGTCGCGCCTGATTTTAGCGACGCCAAAGCCACCAAAACGCTGCCGCTGAATGCGGTGGTGACGCCACGAACCCGCAACACCTTAGAAACCGGTGTCGGTTACTCCACCGACGTCGGCCCGCGTATTAAAGCCAACTGGAAGAAGCCTTGGGTCAACGATCGCGGCCAGAGCATTGAAAGCACCATCAATCTCTCCGGCCCGGAGCAGTCGCTGGACCTGAGCTACAAAATCCCGCTGCTGAAAGCGCCTCTCGAGCAATATTATCTGGTGCAGGGCGGCTTCAAGCGTGAAGACCTCAACGACACCAAATCGGACTCCAGCACCGTCAATCTGGCGCGTTACTGGGATCTGAGCAGCGGCTGGCAGCGCGCGGTAAACCTGCGCTGGAGCCTCGACCACTTTACCCAAGGTAATGTCACCAACACCACCATGCTGATTTATCCGGGCGTGAGTGCTAACCGCACCCGCCAGCGCGGCGGTTTGATGCCAACCTGGGGCGACTCGCAGCGCTACTCGCTAGACGTCTCCGACACCACGTGGGGCTCGGACGTCGACTTCGCGGTGGTGCAGGCGCAAAACGTCTGGATCCGCACCTTAGCGGAGAAAAACCGCTTCGTGGTGCGCGGTAATTTAGGCTGGATCGAAACCAACGACTTCGAGCGCGTGCCGCCATCCCTGCGCTTCTTCGCCGGTGGTGACCGCAGTATTCGCGGCTACAAATACAAATCTCTGTCGCCAAGAGACAGCGACGGCAAGCTGACCGGTGCGTCAAAACTGGCGACCGGCTCGCTCGAATACCAATACAACGTGACTGGAAAGTGGTGGGGCGCGGTGTTTGTTGACTCGGGCGAGGCGGTGAATGATATCGCGAAAAGCAATGTGAAAACCGGCGCGGGTGTGGGCGTTCGCTGGGCTTCCCCAATTGGGCCGGTCAAGTTCGACATTGCCGCGCCCGTGGCGGACAAAGATGAGCATGGATTGCAGTTTTACATCGGTTTGGGTCCAGAATTATGAGTTTGTTTAAAAAGATCTGTATTGGTTTCCTCATTGTTCTGCTGTTGCTGCTGGGCACGGTGGCGTTTCTTATCGGCACGCAAACGGGCCTGCATCTGGTTATCAACAGCGCCCAGCGCTTTGTCCCCGGCCTGAAGATTGCCAGCGTCGAGGGCGGCTGGCGCAACCTCCAGCTGAAGGGTCTGCATTACCAAATGCCGGGCGTGGATGTGAAAGCGGGCGAGTTCCACCTGTCGCTCGACCTCTCTTGCTTTAAAAGCAGCGCGCTGTGCATCAACGCCATTGGCCTGAGCGACGTGGACGTGGCGGTGAAAACCAATGAAATGGCGCCGTCCCAGCCCGCCGTCGAGCCTGAAAACAGTGAGCCGCTGACCAACCTCAGCACGCCTTACCCGATCACGCTGCGGGCGCTGACGCTCAATAACGTCAATGTGACCATCGACGACCGCGCCATTTCGCTGGGTGAATTCAGCACCGGCGCGCAGTGGACGGATCGCTCGCTGCACCTGACACCGACCCATATCGGCGGTCTGCTGATTGCCTTGCCGAAGACTCCGGCTAGCCCTCTGCCTGAGGTGGTGCAAGCCGCGCAAGATAAAGCCGTGGAGAAAGCCACCGGCAAACCGGCGGAAAAACCGGTTGAAGCGCCGCCAGAGAAGCCGCTGGGTGAAACGCTGCAAGAGCTGTTTGCCAAGCCGCTGCTGCCAGAACTCCCAGACTTCCGCCTGCCGCTGGACCTGAATATCGAGCAGCTGACGGCGGAGAATTTACGCCTGACGGGTGATACCGACGTGTTGATCACCCGCTTCGCGCTCAAGGCCAGCTCGCAAAATCAGATTGTGAAGCTCGAGCAGTTGCAAGTTCGTTCTCCGCAAGGCTCGTTAGACGGCGTCGGCCAAGCGACGCTGGAAAACAACTGGCCGGTGGACATGACGCTGAACACCGCGCTGAACGTCGACCCAATTAAAGGCGAGAAGATTAAGCTGAAGGTGGGCGGTGGCCTGCGCGATAAGCTGGATCTCGGCATTAACCTCTCCGGCCCGGTTCGCGCCCAGTTGGCACTGCAAACTCAACTGGCGGAAGCTGGCCTGCCGCTCAATCTGACCCTGAACAGTGACGCGCTGCAATGGCCGCTGACCGGCACGCCGCAGTATCAGGTCAAAGGCTTCAAACTGAAGTTTTCGGGGAAAGCGACGGATTACGCGCTCTCTCTGCACTCTGACTTCAGCGGCGACCAAATCCCTCCAGCCACCTTAAGCGTGGATGGCAAAGGCAATGTCGAGCAGTTCAAACTGACCCTGCTGCGCCTTGCCGCCTTGCAGGGCAACACTGACCTAACGGGCATCGTAGACTGGAGCAAGGCGATCAGCTGGAATGCCTTGCTGACCCTGAATGGCATCAACACCGCCAAGCAGTACCCCGACTGGCCAGCCAAACTGCAGGGCAAAATCGCCACGCGCGGCAGCCTGTACGGCGGTAGCTGGCAGATGCAGATCCCAACGCTGGAGCTGGACGGCAACGTTAAGCAGAACGTGGTGAAAGCGCGCGGTAACCTGCGTGGTAACAACTACGGCCAGTGGGATATCCCTCAACTGCACCTTGAGTTGGGCCGTAACAACATTGATGTGAAAGGCTCGCTCAGCGATAAATGGGCGTTGGATGCCAACATTGACGCCCAGCATCTGGACGGCGCGCTGCCGGGCTTAGGCGGCGTCGCCAAAGGCATGATTCAGGTGCGCGGTGACTTGAAAGCGCCGAAGCTGTTGGCTGATCTCACCGCCAGCCGCCTGAAGTGGCAGGCGCTGACCATTAGCCGCGTGGACATCAAAGGTGATGTTAGCTCGGCGGAGCAGATTCAAGGCAACCTCGCGGTTCGTATCCAGCAGCTCAAGCAAGATGCTCTGGATATCAGCAACCTGACGCTGGATGCCAAGGGCAATGAGAAGCAGCATCAGCTGAAACTGAATGTCGAAGGCAAACCGGTTTCTGGCCAACTGGCCCTGACCGGCAGCTTTGACCGCGCCACCGAGCAGTGGAAAGGCAATATTAACAATACGCTGTTTGATACGCCGGTCGGCCAGTGGCGCTTGAATCGCTCGATTGCGCTGGAGTACTTCAACAAAGAGCAGCGCGTCACCGTCGGCCCGCACTGCTGGCAGAACCCGAATGCCGATCTCTGCGTGCCGAATACCATTGAGGCCGGAGCCAGCGGGCAGGCGAGTTTGCAGCTCAATCGATTTGATTTGGCGATGCTCAAGCCTTTCCTTGGCGACGATACCAAGCTGAGTGGCGTGTTTACCGGCAAAGCCAACGTGGCGTGGAAAGCCGACGGCGGCCTGCCGCAGGGTAGCGTGTCGCTGGTGGGTAACGGCGTGAAGGTGCAGCAGCTGGTGGGTGGCAACACCTTGCCTATCGCCTTCGACACCTTGAATCTGAACGCGGGCATGAACAACGGCCGAGCAACGCTGGACTGGTTAATCAAGCTGACCAACAACGGCCAGTTTGATGGCAACGTGCAAATTGCTGACCCGCAGACCCGCCGCAACCTCAGCGGGACGGTGAATATCAATCGCATCTCGATGGCGCTGATCCAGCCGATTCTGGCCGATGGCGAGAAGGCATCGGGCCTGCTCAACGCCAATCTGCGTCTGGGCGGCAACGCGCAGAAGCCGCAGGTGTTTGGCCGATTAGCGCTGTCCGATATCGACTTCGACGCCGAGTTTATGCCGTTTGATGTCACCAGCGGCAACCTGAATATCAACTTCAACGGCATGTCGTCGCTGATGGACGGGGTTATCCGCACCGCCCACGGCCAGCTGGCATTAAACGGCGACGCCGACTGGAGTGTGCTGAACGCGTGGCGCGCCAGAGTCGCCGCTAAGGGCGACCGAGTCAGGGTTTCCGTTCCGCCAATGGTGCGACTGGACGTCTCGCCGGACGTAGTGTTTGAAGCCACGCCGCAGCTGTTCTCGCTCAACGGTCGGGTAGACATTCCGTGGGCGCGCATCACCGTGCAGGAGCTGCCGGAGAGCGCGGTGGGCGTTTCGTCCGATGAAGTGATGCTCAATGACCAGCGCCAGCCGATTGCGCCGCCGTCTACCTCGATTCCTATCAACAGCAATCTGATGGTGAATATCGGCGACGACGTGCGTCTCGATGCCTTCGGCCTGAAAGCGCGCCTGAAAGGAGCGTTGAAAGTGGCGCAGGATAAACACGGCTTGGGGCTGAACGGTCAGATTGATATTCCGTCCGGTCGTTTCCACGCATACGGGCAGGACCTGCTTGTGCGTAAAGGCCAGTTGCTGTTCTCCGGCCCGGCCGACCAGCCGCTGCTCAATTTGGAAGCGATTCGTAACCCAGACTCGACCGAAAATGACGTTATTGCCGGTCTACGCGTCACGGGTGAGGCAGATTCGCCTAAACTTGAAATATTCTCAGATCCGGTGATGTCGCAGGAACAAGCCTTGTCATACCTGCTTCGCGGCCAAGGTTTGGACAGTTCTGGTGCCGATAGTGGCGCAATGACCTCAATGCTTATCGGGATGGGGGTTGCGCAAAGTGGTAAACTTGTGGGTAAAATCGGCGAAGCATTCGGTGTTAGCAATCTGGCACTGGATACGCAGGGCGTGGGGGATAACTCTCAGGTGGTGGTCAGTGGCTATGTTTTACCGGGTCTTCAGGTGAAATATGGCGTCGGTATCTTCGACTCGCTGGCGACCCTGACTCTGCGTTATCGTTTGATGCCTAAACTTTACCTCGAAGCTGTTTCGGGTATCGATCAGGCATTGGATTTGCTTTATCAGTTTGAGTTTTAACTCATGTGACTTTTACTATACGAAACCAAACATGCGAATAATTGTTTATGGCAGTTTACGACGCAAGCAAGGCAACAGTCATTGGATGACGAATGCTCAGTGGTTGGGTGACCACGAGCTGGAAGGCTACGCGCTCTATAATCTGGGGCACTATCCGGCAGCCGTTCCAGGGGATGGAAAAGTCTATTGTGAAGTTTACCGCATCACGTCATCCATTATGGCTGAACTGGATGAGCTGAAAAGTAATACAAAAGATTATAAACGTGAGCTGATTTCCACTCCGTACGGCAGTGCCTGGATCTACCTCTACATACGTTCACTCGAAGGAGTGCCGCGTATTGAAGGCGGGGATTGGCTCAAGCGTGCGGAAGATGTGAAGTAAGAACGCTGAGCAAGGTCGTCATTCCGTGGTTACCAACCACATCTCTTCTAAACCAGGGAGAGAGACATAAAAAAAACACCGTCCAATGGGCGGTGTTTTTCTTTTTATACGGCTTGTACGGCCACCAGTCAGCGGCCGTCGCTCAAACAATTACTTGTTTTTAGCGCGTTCGAAAGAGGTAACGATCTCTTCTTTCGCGGCAGCAGCGTCAGCCCAGCCGTCAACTTTAACCCATTTGCCTTTTTCCAGCGCTTTGTACTGCTCGAAGAAGTGGGTGATCTGGCCGCGCAGCAGCTCTGGCAGGTCGTTCACATCTTTAATGTGATCGTACTCTTTGCTCAGTTTGGTGTGCGGAACCGCAACAACTTTGGCATCTTCGCCAGATTCGTCGGTCATTTTCAGTACGCCAACTGGACGGCAGCGAATGACTGAGCCTGGTTGCAGTGGGTACGGAGTTGGGACCAACACGTCAACCGGGTCACCATCAAGAGACAGGGTGTGGTTGATGTAACCGTAGTTGCATGGGTAGAACATCGCAGTCGACATGAAGCGATCCACGAACAGTGCACCGGTATCTTTATCTACTTCGTATTTGATTGGGTCAGCGTTAGCTGGGATTTCGATAACTACGTAGATATCTTCTGGCAAGTCTTTGCCTGCCGGTACATTGATTAAGCTCATTTTGGTTTCCTTCATTGGACCAGGAATTGGAGTGGCGGACATTATAGCCAAGTCCGTCACGATTTCCTGTCCTTTTCGTGGTGGCGACTTCTGGTGTTTCCCTCTTTTTCCTTGCCGTTAATCCCTGTTGTTTGGCAGGAAAGTTTTCTGACCCCACGCTTTGCCGCCTAACTGCCTGTTTTACGGTTTCTTCTCAAGATTTTCACAAAATTGTCGATAACAAAACACATAAAAAAGTCTGCGGCACCGACAGATTACCTCTCTATGTTTTCCTCCTTTTCCTAAACCACCGGATAACACAGCATGTTGAATAAGTTGAGCGTAAAGGCGGGATTGATCGCCTTGTTAGTGGTAATGACCCTGATTCTATTACTGGTCAGTGTTTTGGGAGCCAACGCTATTCGCCAGAGCGCCTCCTCGTTACAGCAAATTAACCAACTGCAAGGTGAAGAACTGGGTTCGCTGGCGGAGAGTTACAGCTTCTCGCTGCGCGCTCGCGTTGCCAGCAGCGTCGCCGTGCGCCAATTGGAAATTGGCATGATGGATGACTCGAAGGCCACGGCGGGGCGAGTGGCGGGCTATTTGAAACAAGCCGATGAGAAAGTGGCACAGTTTACGGCAATTGATGACGGCAACGAGCAGGGGCGCGCGTTGACCAAAGCCTTGAAAGACTCCTATGAGGCCTATAAAGCCAATGGCTTATTGCCCGCGCTGGCGGCCATTCAGTCACAAAGCAGCGATGCCTATTACGACGTGTTAGAAAACAAAATGACGCCGTACAGCAACGCCTACGACAAAGCCCTGAGCGATTTTCGCATCTACGCCAAAGAGAGCACTCAGCAGCGCATTGAGCATGCTCGCGCCCAGTCGCACATCCAGCTGACCATTATTATTGTTGCCTGCATCGCCGCTGTCTCTATCGCGCTGCTGTCGTGGTTCGCGTTGCAGAAAATCATCATGCATCCGCTGAGCACCTCTATTGCTCAGTTGGAGTACATCGCGGCGGGGGATTTGACTCATGAGATTGATGACTCGCGTAATAACGAAATGGGCCGCCTGCTGCGCGCCATGAAGAAGATGCAAGACTCGCTGGCAGCGTCGGTCGGAAGAGTGCGCGACGCGGGCAATCAGATTGACGTCGGCACCCGCGAACTGGCGGCCGGGAACGTGAATTTGGCCCAGCGCACCGAAGAGTCTGCGGCTTCGCTGGAAGAGACGGCGGCCAGCATGGAGCAGTTGACCTCCACCGTGCGCATGAACGCCACCAACTCCGAGCAGGCGAATCAGCTGGCTCAGAGTGTCTCGAGCATTGCGGATAAAGGCAGTCAGGTGGTGAACCACGTTATGGATAAAATGCGTGCCATCACCGACAGCTCGAAACGCATTACTGACATCATCACGGTGATTGACGGTATTGCCTTCCAGACCAATATTCTGGCGCTGAACGCCGCCGTTGAAGCAGCTCGCGCCGGTGAACAAGGGCGCGGTTTTGCCGTGGTCGCGGGTGAAGTTCGCAGTCTGGCCCAGCGCAGCGCGCAGTCGGCCAAAGAGATCAAAGAGCTGATTGTGGACTCTGAAAGCCGCATCTCGGAAGGAGAAACCATGGTGAAGTCGGCCGCCGGAACCATGACCGAGATTGCCAATGAAGTGCGCCGTGTGACCAGCCTGATGCGCGAGATTTCTATCGCCACTACCGAGCAGACCCACGGCATCGAGCAGGTGAATATCGCCATTACCCAGATGGATCAGGTGGCGCAGCAAAACGCCGCGCTGGTGGAAGAGGCGACGGCGGCCACTCGCTCGCTGGAAGAGCAGGCGCAGCTGCTGGCAGAAAGCGTGTCCGTGTTTAAGCTTAGCCAGCAAGATTTGGTGTAAGTTGCTCTAAATCAGCCAGTTGTGAAAATAAAAAGGTTCGGCAAATGCCGAACCTTTTTTATGTAAGTGATGTACAGAGATAACGCGTTCTTATTGTGGATAGGCGTCGTCTGGGAACTCAGCGATGAAGCGTTCTGCATCTTCAACCATGGAACGGTTGCCGACGAAGAAAGGTGCGCGCTCGTGCAGCTTTTGCGGAATGATGTCCAGAATACGGTTTTTACCGTCGCTGGCTTTACCACCGGCTTGCTCGGCAAGGAACGCCATCGGGTTGCACTCATACAGCAGACGCAGTTTACCGGTAGGGTGGCTCGCGGTGCTTGGATAGATATAAATGCCGCCTTTCAACAGGTTACGGTGGAAATCTGCCACCAGAGAACCGATGTAACGCGAGGTGTAAGGGCGATTGGTGGCTTCGTCCTGCTCCTGACAGTACTTAATGTACTTCTTCACGCCGAGCGGGAATCTGATGTAGTTGCCTTCGTTGATCGAGTACATGTTGCCCTTCGCAGGGAAACGGACTTTTTCGTGAGACAGGCAGAAGACGCCGAGTGAAGGGTCATAGGTGAAGGCATGAACGCCCGCGCCCGTGGTGTAAACCAGCATGGTGGAGGAGCCGTAAACCACATAACCTGCCGCGACCTGACGGTTGCCCGGTTGCAGGAAGTCAGCTTCGGTGACCGGCTGGCCCAGTGGAGTGGTACGACGGTAAATGGAGAAGATGGTGCCGACAGAGACGTTAACATCAATGTTGGAGGAGCCATCGAGTGGGTCCATCAGGATCACGTATTTTGCATTTTCAGCACGTTCACCTTCAAAGATGACGATCTCATCTTCTTCTTCCGACGCGATACCGGCAATTTCGCCGCGCGCTAACATCGCCGCTTTTAACTTTTCATTGGCGTAAAGGTCGAGTTTCATCTGAACTTCGCCCTGAACGTTTTCTACACCACTTGTACCGAGAATATCGACCAGCCCGGCTTTGTTGATGTCCCTATGAATGATTTTTGCGCCGAGTTTTATTGCTGAAAGGAGAGCGGTCAGCTCACCGGTTGCATGGGGAAAATCCTGCTGCTTTTCAACAATAAATTCGCCTAACGTTTTCATGACGCATTCCCTAAATCTAGGATGGATAACGGTTTATTAATAAAACCTTAACATGAGCACGAGCAGTTTAGCCCAAATATATGGATGAATCCTAGGCAAATCCATTTCTTCTGGAGGATTCTGAGCGGTAGAATAGCGGCTGACTTAAAGGCATTAATGGAAAACATATGCGCATTCATATTCTTGGGATTTGCGGCACCTTTATGGGCGGACTGGCAATGCTGGCTCGCGCACAAGGGCATCAGGTTACCGGTTCAGATAACAACGTTTATCCACCAATGAGTACGCTGCTGGAGAATCAGGGTATTGAACTGATCCAGGGTTACGACCCCGCGCAGCTCGAACCTCGGCCTGATCTGGTGATCATCGGTAACGCCATGACGCGCGGAAACCCGTGTGTGGAAGCCGTGCTGGAGCAGGGCATTCCTTACGTCTCTGGCCCACAGTGGCTGCACGACCACGTGCTGCCGGGCCGCTGGGTGATTGCCGTTGCGGGCACCCACGGCAAAACCACCACGGCCGGCATGGTCGCGTGGATCCTCGAAGCCTGCGGCTACGAGCCGGGCTATGTCATCGGCGGCGTGCCGGGCAACTTCGACGTTTCTGCGCGTCTGGGTAACAGCCCGTTCATGGTGATTGAAGCCGACGAATACGACAGCGCCTTCTTCGACAAGCGTTCCAAATTTGTTCACTACAGCCCGCGCACGCTGGTGCTGAACAACCTTGAGTTCGACCACGCTGACATCTTCGATGACTTAAAAGCCATTCAGAAACAGTTCCACCATTTGGTTCGTCTGGTGCCGGGACAGGGGAAAATTATCCTGCCTGACAACGACACGCCGCTGAAGCAAGTGATGGCGATGGGCTGCTGGAGTGAGCAAGAGTTTGTCGGTGAAACCGAAACCTGCGCTTGGGATGCCAAAAAACTGACGCCTGACGCCAGCTCCTTCACCGTCTATCTGCACGGTGAGAGCGTCGGCGAAGTACACTGGTCGCTGGTTGGCGAGCACAACATGCATAATGGCCTGATGGCGATTGCCGCAGCGCGTCACGTGGGCGTTAAGCCAGAAGATGCCTGCAAAGCCTTGGGTGATTTCATCAACGCCCGCCGCCGTCTCGAACTGCGCGGTGAAGCTTATGGCGTGAGCGTGTATGACGACTTTGCTCACCACCCGACGGCGATTCTGGCCACGCTTGCTGCCTTGCGCAGTAAGGTTGGCGGTACCGCGCGCATTCTGGCCGTGCTCGAACCGCGCTCTAACACCATGAAAATGGGCATGAGCAAAAATGAGCTGGCACCTGCGCTGGGCCGCGCCGACGAAGTCTTCCTGTTACAGCCTCAGCATATTCCGTGGCAAGTAGCAGAAGTTGCTGAGCACTGCGTGCAGCCTGCGCACTGGAGCGCGGATGTCGACTCGCTGGCCGATTTAGTGGTGAAAGCCGCGCAGCCGGGCGATCACATTTTGGTGATGAGTAACGGCGGCTTCGGCGGCATTCACACCAAACTGCTGGATGCTCTGGCGGCGAAATCTCTGGCGGTCGAGCGGGAATAAGCTTCAGCTTGTTCGCACTCTCAAAAACACAGCTTCGGCTGTGTTTTTTTATGGCTGAAAGGCAGGAGGGCGCGGAAAAAAGGATAAAAAAAAGCTCCCGCAATACACGGGAGCCAAAGGGTGTCGTCGGACAGGACGACGAGGGTCTCGGGAAGTTGAGAGCACGGCAGTGGCAGTGTCAGCTCTCTTTCCAGCCTCAACAGCGCTTCTTGTTATCGCTGGGTGGCTGTTGAAACCGGGACTTCAATACAACAACTTCTTTACTTATGAGGGTTACAAGCTTCGCTCAATAAAGCTTATTTATAGAGTTCAGCCGTCGCGTGATATGCGCCTTCGTTATAAGCCTCAATCACACGGTAAGAGGTCGCGCCTTTGCTGTCGGCTTTGTCAGACAGCTGCTGGCGGATATCCATAGGTACGCCATTAACGCCACTGACGCTGATGGTACCCATAGGTTGTAAATTCTGTGCTTGTTCGTTGTTAACCAGGTTGGCAGCTGAAGCGCCAAATGAGATAGCAGAGAACAGGCTAAGTGCAGCGATAGTAGTCGTGATTTTCATGACAATTTCCTGATATTTATGACGTTGATGCAGGTTATTCGAGAGCAACGTCGATTCATGTTTGGATTCATCAGGTCTGTATTATCAAGATTGAAGGGCGTTGTGCGCTCTGGAAACTTGGTGCGTTGCAGCGATAAATCCGTTTTTTTAATGCTTCGGCCTCATGTTCTTAGGCCAGATAACTTTTCTTACTCAAACTTCTCTTACTAAAACGTCTGTGACTTCAGCGTCTTATTGGTAAATTTCTGCCGTAGCGTGGTAGTTGCCTTCTTGGCGAACTTCAATCACGCGGAAGGCTTTTGCGCCTTGCTCATCGGCTTTATCAGACAGTGCCTGACGGATATCCGTTGGTGCACCGGCCACGCCGCTGACGCTAATTATGCCGACGGATTGCAGGTTTTTAGCCTGATCTTGCGTGACAGGTTGTGCTGCAAATGCGCCGAATGACAGTGCAGAGAGAATGCTGAATGCAGCGATGGTAGTGGTAACTTTCATGATTGACCTCGTCTCTTTTATTATGTAGTCCGAACAAACAGTGATTCACATCACGGAAATGAGTATACATCTAGTAACTCGAAATATTAATAGTTTGCTAATAGTTTTTGGTGTGGTTATAAGGGGGCTAGTAGTGTTTTTAATAACAGAAAAGAATAAAAAACGGCTGAAAAATGATCTTTCAGGGCTATTATCCAGATAAATTAACGGGTTATGTGAATTGAACTATTTGTGCTGTATATTGCAGAGATTCACACTAATGAAACCATTATGTGAAGACAGTGTGACTGGTAGGGGCGTATTTAACAGCATGACCCAATGTTAGCGGGCAATGCCAGCGGCTCGGCAGGGCGGTTTTGGGGTTGGAAAGCCATTAATAACCAGAAAAATAGGTAGAAAGGCGGGCTCGCAGGATACCGATGGGTACTTCACGGGTCACCTGCGCATATAATGGTGTGGCTTTAGTCTTCGGAAGAAGCTGATTAAAGCTCTTGTTCGAACAGGCTGAGAATGGCTTCGTACAGCTGTTTCACGCTAAACCCGCGAGCTGGCGTGGTGAAAATGGTGTCATCCCCGGCGATGGTGCCAAGAATGCCTTCCGATTTGCCTAATGAGTCCAGCAGTCGGGCAATAAGCTGCGCGGCACCCGGACTGGTGCGGATCACCACGACGGCGTCGTTGTAGTCGATATCTAACACCAGATTTTTTAACGGGCTGGTGGTGGTCGGGACGCCAATCTCGGCTGGCAGGCAGTACACCATTTCCATTTTCGCATTGCGGGTGCGTACGGCACCGAACTTGGTCAGCATGCGGGAGACTTTGGATTGGTTGATGTTCTCAAACCCGTCGTCTTGCAGAGCAAGAACGATTTCGCCTTGAGAACTGAACTTCTCTTCCTTCAATAAGGCTTTGAAGGCTTTAATTAGATCTTCCTGTTTGGCAGGATTACGCATTTTGCACCCTAAGGTCATAACGATAGTGCTGGTGATTATGCATATATATGAATTTTTATGCAATAAAGATAATCACAGGTAACCCTGAGTTGTGCGCGACGTCTGGTTATACCCAATTCCTCAGCGAGTCGTTGTGTAATGAATATGCTGGAATTGTGCATTGTTGACATAAGGCATAGTTATTAAATTGTTATGGAATTGATATTGTCCTGATGCCACCAACGGGTGTAATGTAACCGCCGGTTAACCTGTCGTGTTTCGTGACGCTATTTTTATGATGTCATTGATTTATGCCATTGATGCATAAGCAAATAATCTTAAATAAAGCCGACATACAGCCATAATTACCGCGTAGCTTCGCAATCTCAGGTATAGAGATTGTTGCAGTAGTGCAGTGGATGATGGTCACTACCTAGATGAATTCACGGCGCTTTTTAAGTTTATGATAATAAAGGAGTATAGGATGAAAGTTGCAGTTCTCGGTGCAGCTGGCGGTATCGGCCAGGCCCTCGCCCTTCTACTCAAGACCCAGCTGCCTTCAGGTTCAGAACTCTCTCTGTATGACATTGCTCCCGTTACCCCGGGCGTAGCAGTTGACCTCAGCCACATCCCTACAGCAGTAAAAATCAAAGGTTTCAGCGGTGAAGATGCAACGCCTGCACTGGTTGGTGCTGACGTGGTTCTGATCTCTGCTGGCGTAGCGCGTAAGCCGGGCATGGACCGTTCAGACCTGTTCAACGTGAACGCGGGCATCGTCCGTAACCTGATTGAGCAAGTGGCTAAAACCTGTCCGAAAGCACTGATTGGTATCATTACCAACCCAGTGAACACCACCGTGGCTATCGCAGCAGAAGTGCTGAAAAAAGCCGGTGTTTACGACAAAAACAAACTGTTCGGCGTGACGACTCTGGATGCAATCCGTTCAAACACCTTCGTGGCTGAACTGAAAGGCAAACAACCTCAGGATATCGAAGTTCCAGTAATCGGCGGCCACTCTGGCGTGACTATCCTGCCACTGCTGTCTCAGATCCCAGGCGTCTCTTTCACTGAAAGCGAAGTCGCTGATCTGACTAAACGTATCCAGAACGCGGGTACCGAAGTGGTTGAAGCTAAAGCCGGTGGCGGGTCTGCGACGCTGTCTATGGGTCAGGCTGCGGCACGTTTCGGTCTGTCTCTGGTTCGTGCTCTGCAAGGTGAAAGCAACATTGTTGAATGTGCTTATGTTGAAGGTAAAGGCGAACACGCCCGTTTCTTCGCACAGCCAATCCTGTTGGGTAAAAACGGCGTAGCCGAGCTGAAAAGCGTGGGTACTCTGAGTGCCTTCGAGCAGCAATCTCTGGATTCTATGCTCGACGTACTGCGTAAAGATATCGAGTTGGGTGAGCAGTTCATCAACAAGTGATATCTGCCTAATAAGCAGTGCCAAATCAACCGCCGGTTTTACCCGGCGGTTTTTTTATGCCTGTTTCGCAGATTTGGCTGAGCAGTCAGGCTTTATTTGGCGCACGGATCTTGCGCTCAATTCTTTTAGAGGTCGCCGGATCAAAATAGCGGTTTGGCCAAATGAGAGAAGGATGGATACCTATGGCATCCGCAATAATACGTTCTCCCTTTGGCCACGGTCGCGATAATGCATTCGCTAAGGTGGATGAACTTAGTCCCGCGCTGCGCGATACTGCCGCCAGCGTTGTACCTTTCTTGCGTAATGCAGCAATAATGTCTGCCTGATGCCAATTTTCTTTATGTCCTTTCATACGTATTCCCTTTTATTATCGGCAAGTTAATCGTCGTAATATTGATATGATGTTGATAGCAAGACCCAGAATATGCACTTTATAAATGGGTGTTCTTTGTTTCTAAAAAGCTTTTCGTTTTTTGGGAAAATATCCCTTTATTCTTGCTAACGCAAATGAGTAATACAAATTGTTCTGGATTATTGGCGTAAGACGAACAAAATTGTCTATTTATTATAGGGATAAACAAATGACTTTTTTTGCATGTTTAAAAATATGAATAAGAGGTCCGACTAATTACAAGAGTGCCCAAGGCCTTTAGCCGCAAGCAGAGCAGCGCTGGGAAAGAGCTCCTCATGCAAGGTGGGGTTTTATGTCTATGAAATATAGTGTTTTTATTTATGGTTTTGATTTTTGCGATAACTGTTTAATACTTTCTGAAAAATACAGGGCATGTATTTATTAACTTTCATAAAAAAGATTAATCGATATCAGAGTTTCCTTTGTGACTTATTGCTGTGACTTAATCAGCTTTATTACCACTATTAAGTAGTGTTATAAGTTATCTGCTTTTATTAAATCTAAAGCTAAAACGAAAGCAGAACAGGCCATTTATGGACATTTTCACGGCCTCAGCGCGTTATAACAGCATTCTTTTGTGCAAGTGCACAATATGAAAAGGAACGTTATGAAAAAAGAGTGGTTTTCAGCGAGGGAATTAATTGGATTCGAAGGTCTGCCAAATTCTACTCAGGGCATTCATGGTATGGCGCGGCGTCAGTCATGGTTAAAACGCCGCCGATGGGGTGTTCAAGGACGCGCGGTTGAATATCACATTGGTACCTTACCAATTAAGGCGATGAATAGCCTGGAAATGAAAGAGCAGTCTGCTGAATATGTTTACACTGCCCATCAAGATCCATTAGCCATTTGGATTGAGAGCTATAAACAGTTAAAAGAAGACGAGCGGGACTTAATTATCAAATTTATTGTGCGGGAAGGGATGTCAGAGGTGTTAAATCGTTTGAGCGCCAAGCCCGATGTGCCTGAGGTGTAAAGTCAGGTGATAGCACAACTGTACCGCAGCCGAGTCGCGGTACAGTCGTTCTACTTACAGCTTACAGCCGTGCGACAAGAAGCGAATTAGAAGTCTCTTCTCACCGCGATATGCGCCAAGCCTTCCAGAGCCGTGCGATATGGCGACTCCGGCAGCACCTGCAAGGCGCGAATGGCTTTATCAGCCTCTTCTTCAGCACGAGCGCGGGTGTAGTCGAGCGACCCCCACTGATGCATCGCAGCCAGCACCGGCTCCAACAGATGGCGGCCATTTCCTTGCTCGATAGCACCACGGATCATCGCGGACTGCTCGGCGTCGCCGTGCTTCATGGCGTGAAGCAGAGGCAAGGTCGGTTTGCCTTCGTTCAGGTCATCACCGGTATTTTTACCCAGCGTCTCGCCATTAGCGTCGTAATCCAGCAGGTCGTCGATCAGCTGGAAAGCCGTGCCGAGGTAGCGACCATAGTCTTGCAGGCCCTGAATTTGTTCCGGGTTGCCACCGGACAACATCGCCGATGACTGGGATGCTGCTTCGAACAGGCGCGCCGTTTTGCTGTAGATGACCTGCATATAGATCTCTTCCGTAATGTCAGGATCGTTGCAGTTCATCAGCTGTAAAACTTCACCTTCGGCAATGACGTTGACCGCTTTTGCCATCAATGCCAGCACCGGCATGGAATCTAAATCCGTCATCATCTGGAATGCGCGGGTATAGATAAAGTCGCCAACCAGCACGCTGGCAGCATTGCCAAAGGCCGCGTTGGCTGTCGCTTTACCTCGGCGCATATCAGATTCATCAACCACGTCGTCATGCAGCAAGGTCGCGGTATGAATGAACTCGATAAGGGCGGCGATGGTCACATGCTTGTCGCCTTCATAACCCAACGCACGCGCGGTGAGTACGGCAATCATCGGGCGAATGCGCTTGCCGCCGCCGCTAATGATGTAATAGCCCAGCTGATTGATCAGTGATACATCAGAGTTCAGCTGTTCCAGAATGGTTGCGTTAACCGCAGCCATGTCCTGCTCGGTGAGATCGATAATCTGTTCTAGGTTCATTGTGTTTTTTCGGCTGCGTTACTCTTCACCGCAATGAGATCTGGCTCACATTGGCACATGGCGCTAACTGTAAAGGGGATTGTACTTGAAAAACAATGGAGATAAATGCCATCTCGTGAACTGCGCTTTTTTTCTTCTTTTGTCGTGAAAGTGCTCTTGTCTTATGCTGATTTTTTGCGTAGAATTCGCGCCCTATTGTGAATATTTATAGCGCCCTCTGGACTATACAAAGTTGAGTGCGCGGAAAGCGGAGTTTTATATGTACGCGGTTTTCCAAAGTGGTGGTAAACAACACCGTGTTAGCGAAGGGCAGACTATTCGCCTTGAGAAATTGGACATCGCAACTGGTGAAACAGTTGAGTTCGACCAAGTTTTGATGATTGCTAACGGTGAAGAAATCAATATCGGTCTGCCATTAGTTTCTGGCGGTTTGATCAAGGCAGAAGTTATTGCTCACGGTCGTGGCGACAAAATTAAGATCGTTAAATTCCGTCGTCGTAAGCATTACCGTAAGCAGCAGGGCCACCGTCAGTGGTTCACTGATGTTAAAATCACCGGCATTAGCGCTTAAGTTTAGGAGAGCGGAACAATGGCACACAAAAAGGCTGGCGGCTCCACACGCAACGGTCGCGATTCAGAAGCTAAACGTCTTGGCGTAAAACGCTTTGGCGGCGAAGCAGTACTGGCAGGCAGCATCATCGTTCGTCAGCGCGGCACCAAATTCCACGCTGGTAACAACGTGGGTTGCGGTAAAGACCACACTCTGTTTGCTTTGGCTGACGGTAAAGTCAAGTTCGAAGTTAAAGGCCCGAAAAATCGTAAATTTATCAGCATCGAAGCTGAATAAGTTTTTCGAGTCTTAAGAAAATAGATGTAAGCCCCGCAATTCGTTGCGGGGCTTTTTACATTCTGGTTCGCCTAAGCATGGCTGGGACATGGACACGAAATCGCAGGCACCCATAGGGATTCTATTAGCGGTGATCACGGCAATGTGCTGGGGTTCGCTGCCAATAGCGATGAAGCAAGTCTTAGTCGTCATGGACCCTTTCACGGTTGTCTGGTTTAGGTTCTCCCTCGCCGCGGTCGTTCTGGGATGTATTTTGGCGGCACGGCATAGATTGCCGCCGATGCAAATGTTCAAAAGTCCTCGTTGGCTGATTTTATTGTTAGTCGCAACCTGCGGATTATTGGGCAATTTCGTCTTATTTGGGTCATCTCTGCAATACCTCAGCCCTACGGCGTCGCAGGTTATTGGGCAGTTATCACCCGTCGGCATGATGTTCGCCAGCGTTATTGTCTTGAAAGAGAAGATGCGCGTCACCCAAGTGATTGGGGCAGGCATGCTGATACTAGGCTTGGTGCTGTTCTTTAATACCAGCCTGATAGAAATTTTCACACGTCTCACGGATTACACCTTGGGTGTATTGCTGGGGATAAGTGCGGCAACGGTTTGGGTTATTTACGGCGTTACGCAGAAGGTCTTATTGCGGCGGCTAGCCTCACCTCAGATCTTGTTTTTGCTGTACACTTTATGTTCTATCGCATTGCTCCCGCTGGCCAGTCCGGCGATGCTCTCGCAGCTCAATAGTTGGCAGTTTGCCTGTTTATTGTTTTGTGGCGCGAATACGTTAGTAGGATATGGCGCATTAGCGGAAGCGATGGCGAGATGGCAGGCGGCACAAGTAAGTGCATTTGTAACCCTGACGCCATTGTTTACCCTGCTATTTTCAGATTTATTGGCACTTGCCTGGCCTAATATGTTTGCTGCACCAGTGCTTAACCTGATTGGTTATTTGGGAGCATTCGTGGTGGTGGCGGGAGCGATGTTTTCCGCAATTGGCCATCGTTGGTGGCCTGGTCGGACAGAACAAAACCTGGTGGCGACTCTTAAGCAGCCGGGTGAATGATTTACGGAGACGGTACACATGAAGTTTGTAGATGAAGCCACAATTTTGGTCGTGGCAGGTGATGGCGGTAACGGCTGTGTCAGCTTCCGTCGTGAAAAATATATCCCTCGTGGCGGCCCAGATGGCGGTGACGGCGGCGACGGCGGCGACGTCTATGTGCTGGCAGATGAGAACCTCAACACGCTGATCGATTTCCGTTTCGTGAAATCTTATCGTGCAGAGCGCGGCACCAATGGCCAGAGCAGCGACTGTACGGGCAAACGTGGTAAAGACATCACCATCAAAGTGCCAGTCGGAACCCGTATTCTGGACCAAGGTACTGGCGAAGTGCTGGGTGACATGACCCGTCACGGCCAGCAGCAGATGGTGGCGAAAGGCGGTTTCCACGGTCTCGGCAACACCCGTTTTAAATCATCCGTAAACCGTTCCCCTCGCCAAAAAACGATGGGTACCAAGGGTGAGATGCGTGACATCTCTCTGGAATTGATGCTGTTGGCTGACGTGGGTATGTTAGGTCTGCCGAACGCCGGTAAATCGACCTTCATCCGTTCTGTCTCAGCCGCTAAGCCAAAAGTTGCCGACTATCCGTTTACCACTCTGGTGCCAAGCCTTGGCGTGGTGCGTATGGATAACGAGCAGAGCTTCGTGGTTGCCGACATCCCTGGTTTGATTGAAGGGGCTTCAGAGGGCGCTGGTTTAGGTATTCGCTTCCTTAAGCACCTTGAGCGCTGCCGCGTGCTGCTGCACCTTATTGATATCGCGCCAATCGATGAATCCGATCCGGTTGAAAACGCTAAAGTTATCATCAATGAGCTTCAGCAGTATGATGCCAAACTGGCAGAAAAACCGCGCTGGTTGGTGTTCAACAAAGTTGACCTGATTGAGAAAGAAGAAGCCGAAGCCCGTGCTAAAACCATCGCCGAAGCGCTGGGTTGGGAAGGGGATTACTACCTGATCTCTGCCGCCAATCGCGAAGGCGTTAACGCGCTGTGCTGGGACGTGATGAAGTTCATCAATGAAAATCCTAAGCACATGGCGGTTGAAGCTGCGGTGCCTGAGAAAGTTGAGTTCATGTGGGATGATTATCACCGTGAGCAACTGGCCGAAGCTGAAGCCGAAGATGACGACTGGGATGATGACTGGGACGAAGATGATGACGAAGGCGTAGAGATCATCTACGAACGTTAATTCTACGTTTAAGTGATTGTTTTGATGTCGATAAAGGCCGCCCTCAAGCGGCCTTTTTTATGGCTTAAATTTGGCGATTCTGGCTGAGCTTAGTATCTGTTGATAAAGCTTTCTGGCAGCCAGCACTGGGCGCACAGGCCGTGGGTATCTTTGCGATTGCACAGTTGCAGGTTACCGCCGTGCAGCGTGGCGATGCGCACGATGATATTCAGCCCCAGCCCGCTGCCGCCGTAGCGCTGGTCAACGCGTTTGAAAGCCTGAGTCAGCTCGCAGGCCTTCTGCTCATCAATTCCCGGCCCGTTGTCTTCGACCTTCACCACCGCGCCCTGATTCTCGCTCAGCAAGCTCAATGCTATCTCACCGCCCTCGGGACCATATCTAAAGGCGTTCTCCGCCAGATTACGCACCATCAGGCGCAGTAAAATGGCATCACCCTGAATCACCAGTTTATCCGGCATGCTATAGCGCATAGTCTGCTGGCGCAGAGCCAGCATCTCCTCCAGCTCCTCGCGAAGTGGCTGCACCACGTGTTCGACCAAATCCACCTGATCATACTGACCTTTGGCGAAGTTTTGCCCCGCGCGCGAAAGCATTAGCAGCTGCTCGATAGTCAGCATCAGCTGATCGATGCGGCCAATCAGCGTCTTGCTGCCTTCTACTCCTTTCTGGTCCATCAGCTCGAGATGCAAACGCACTCCGGCCAGCGGCGTGCGCAGCTCGTGGGCGGCATCGGCGGTAAACAGACGCTCTTGCTGGATGGTATTGGAAAGCCTGGAAAAAAGCTGATTCAGCGCCTTGGTGACAGAGACAATTTCGCTGATTTCACTGTTAAGCGGCAGGGGAGATAAGTTGTCCGCCGAGCGAGTTTCCAGCCTGTTCTGCAATTGGTTTAGGGGGCGAATGATCCAACTGATAGCCCAGAAGGAGAGCAGCAGTGTGACGGCCATCATCAGCAGGGAAGGGGCAATCAGCGAAGCGATCGCCTCGGCAATCTCCTTCTCAACGTGGCTATTGCGCACCTTGGCGGAGAGCGTGTCATTGACCAGCAGGTTAATCTGCTCTTGGCTCTCATGCCACAGCCAAAACACGCTAGTGAGCTGGGTTACGAACAAAATCAGCGCCAGCATGACCAGCAGGCGACGCCGCATGCTGGTCATTCGGAGACCTCTAGACGGTAGCCGTTGCCGCGAATGGTGCGGATTGCTTCTTTGCCTAATTTGCGGCGCAAGTTGTGCATATGCACCTCTAGCGTGTTCGAGCCAAGGTCGTCATTCCAGGTGTAGAGATCTTGCTGAAGCAGTTCGCGGTTTACCGTCTGACCCGCGCGCATCATCAGCCGGGAGAGGATAGCGAACTCCTTCGGCGTGACTTCGATGGGCGTGTCGTCTTTATAGACTTGCTGGGTGGAGAGATTGATTTTGAGGTAGCCGACGATAACTTGGTTATCACTCTGCCCCTGATAGCGGCGGATTAAGGCCCGGACTCGCGCCAGTAGCTCGACCAGCGCAAAAGGTTTGATCAGGTAATCGTCTGCGCCGGCATCAAGGCCGTCAACGCGATCCTCAAGGGCGTCGCGCGCGGTGAGGATCAGCACCGGAATGTCGATGTGTTCCCGGCGCCACTGCCTCAGCAGCGAGGCGCCATCGCGATCGGGTAGGCCCAGATCTAACACCACCAAGCTGTACTGACTTGCCAGAATTAGGCCATGGGCCTCTGCCGCTGTCGATGCGCAATCACAGGCGTAATTCTCTCCGCTCAGGGCTAATGACAGGCCCTGGCGCAAGAGTTCATCATCTTCAACGATCAGTAATTTCATCGTTTAGAACTCAGTTATTTTGATATACATCCCGGTAGAGACGGCTTTCAAAACGAACCAACGGTGCTCTACGCGTGCGCTGATCTTCCGGCGGAACAGCATACCCAGACAAGAATTGCACAAAGGCCATGCGTTGGCCGCTGGCCGTGGTGATAAAGCCCGCGAGGTTATAAACGCCAGCCAGTGAGCCGGTTTTCGCCGAGACTTTTCCATCTACGCCTGCTTCGTGCAAACCACCACGATATTGCAATGTGCCGTCATGACCCGCCAGAGGGAGCATTGATATGAAGTTTAGCTCCTGATCGTGTTGAGCAATGTATTGCAGCACTTGCATCATGGTCGCAGGTGACAACAGGTCGTGGCGCGACAGGCCAGAGCCATCCACCTGAATAGAGTTACCTAAATCGATACCGGCTTTCTGGCGAAGGATCTGACGCACGGCGTCGGAGCCCGCGCGCCACGTGCCCGGCACGCCAAAACGCTGGTGTCCGATAGTGCGGAACACGGTATCTGCAATCATGTTGTCTGACTTCTTCAACATAATGTGTAGCAAATCGTGCAGCGGCGCAGACTGGGTCTGGGCCAGAACCGTACCGGCTGGCGTCGGCTGCGTTTGGCGCTTCAGGGTGCCGTCAATTTGGATCTCAGCCTGTTGCAGCTCATCTTTAATGATAGCCCCGGCATAGCTCGCCCCGTCTTGAATGGCGAAAGCTAAAGGCAGAGGCTCGCTGCGCTGGGTCAGGCAGCCAGTGAGCGTGTAGCGGTTGAGCTCACCCGGCACCACGTCCAGCTCGCAATACTGCGCGTCAGGAGAGCCTTTCGCCAGCGTCCGCACTTCGCTAAACATATGCACCGGATAGTATGACGCAACGCGAATAAAGGCGTTTTCATTTGGTTTTGGGGCGCTGTAGAGCGAAACCGAGAAGCAGTTTCGGTCGACAATCGCCGCCGCCGGTGGCGCGCTGAAGCACTGGGTTATATCGTTCCACGGCCAGCCCGGCGCTTTGTCATGGCTGGCGAAAACTGAGCTATCGATGATCACATCGCCAGTGATTTGTTTGATGCCCTGCTTGCGTAATGCCGCCACCATATTGCGAATATTCTGACGCTTAAAGGTGGGATCGCCACCGAAGCGCGCGACCAGATCGCCTTTCAGCACACCATCGCTGACAGTGCCTTTGGTCTCGAATGTGGTCGTGAAGCGGAAATCCGGGCCTAGCTGGAGCAAGGCTGCCAGCGCGGTTAAAATTTTCATCGTACTGGCGGGCAGGGCCATCTGCTGCCCGTGATAGTCTATCGAAGGGGTTGTGGCTCCAATCTTCTGTACCAGTAACGCCAGGTTTGTACCGTCGGGCAGATACTCGGTGTAATTTTCGACCTGAGCTGCGTTTGCGTTCAAAACAAACGCGCAAGCTAATCCACTGACAATTTGTAAAAAACGCATTATTTTGAGTAAGGGCCTTGGGTAACTGCGGAATGACGTGCCGCCATACTACGATGCTACGAAGTGGGGTGCAACGAGGGCGAAAGTAAACGATGACCCTCAGGGAACTCTACGTTAAAATACGTATCAAAATGCAAAACCAATCCTGACTTGGGTCTTCGACTCCGGGTTAGGTTTTTTTTGTTTTTAGCCAGAGAGAGTCGGTCAAGAGCACTGACTTATTTCTACCTGATTCGATCAGGACGGTGTTTACCGAAAGGACAAGTTAGAGGTAGTTAATATATGAAACCGATTCCGATGACATTACGTGGCGCTGAAAGATTACGTGAAGAACTTGATCATCTTAAGAGCGTTCGTCGCCCGAAGATCATTGCAGATATCGCCACTGCACGTGAACATGGCGACTTGAAAGAGAATGCTGAATACCACGCCGCTCGTGAACAACAGGGCTTCTGTGAAGGTCGTATTCAGGAAATCGAAGCCAAGCTTTCTAATGCTCAGGTTATCGACGTGACCAAAATGCCGGCAACGGGCCGCGTGATTTTTGGTGCCACGGTATCCGTGATGAACCTCGATACTGACGAAGAGCAGAAGTATCGCATCGTGGGTGATGACGAAGCAGATTTTAAGCAAAATCTGATTTCTGTTAACTCGCCGATTGCTCGTGGTTTGATTGGCAAAGAACAAGATGACGTCGTGGTGATCCGTACGCCGGGCGGCGATGTCGAGTATGAAGTGCTGAAGGTTGAATACCTTTAATCTGCCTCAGCTAACCTGAATAAAAAGTGCCATTCTTCAGGCGCAGCGACCATTCAAAACGCTCACTTCCCGCGTGAATTACTTCACAGGGAAGTGAAAACTAACGTAAAAAGGCCGCGAGCGGCCTTTTATTGAAAGTAATAACGTGTCACCGTTCCACTTATCTACAGCGTTTTTCGTTAAACCTTAAACAATTAACGCGGTAAGATAATTTTGCGGTCTTCAGTCGAAGGGCGATAAAGTACCAGAATATTGCCGATGACTTGCACATTGCTCGCCTTGGTTTCACGCACAATAGCGTCAACAATCAAGGTCTTCGTTTCACGCTCTTCAGCGGCTACTTTCACTTTGATAAGTTCGTGGTGTTGCAGAGCCAGTTCGATTTCTGCAAGCACACCTTCGGTAAGGCCGTTATTACCTAGCATGACAACCGGTTTGAGTGGATGTGCCAGACCTTTCAGGTACTGTTTTTGCTTATTGTTAAGATTCATCGTCTTTTTTGCTTAAGTTGGGATTGAAAACGGGTCATTCTACCGCCATCTCATGGTTATCACCAAATCGGACTGCTTCGGCGCGAAGATTTGAGTGGCTTTAGCTATCGACGTAATGACGCTAAGAGCTTGTTCCAAATGCTCTATATGAGTGTTAATGGAAAATTAAATGGTTAATAAATAATGTCTAATAAAAAGCGTTCTGCAAGTTCCAGTCGCTGGTTGCAGGAACACTTTAGCGATAAATATGTGTTACAAGCACAGAAAAAGGGCCTACGTTCCCGCGCCTGGTTTAAACTGGATGAGATACAGCAAAGCGACAAACTGTTCAAACCAGGAATGACCGTGGTTGACTTGGGCGCTGCGCCGGGTGGTTGGTCACAATTCGCTGCCACCCAAATTGGGCATAAAGGCCGCATTATCGCATGCGATCTTTTACCTATGGATCCCATCGTTGGAGTCGACTTTCTTCAGGGCGACTTTCGTGATGAATTAGTTCTCAAAGCTCTGTTGGAAAGAGTGGGAGATAACAAAGTTCAGGTGGTCATGTCCGATATGGCCCCGAATATGAGCGGTACTCCGGCAGTCGATATTCCAAAATCGATGTATCTGGTTGAGTTAGCGCTGGATATGTGTCGTGATGTATTGGCACCAGGTGGAGGTTTCCTGGTGAAGGTGTTCCAGGGAGATGGCTTTGATGAATACCTACGGGAAATTCGCTCCCTGTTTACGAAGGTGAAGATTCGTAAGCCAGACGCTTCTCGTGCACGTTCACGTGAAGTGTACATCGTAGCGACAGGGCGGAAACTGTAATACCCTAACGCTGTTTGTTAACACAGTTGTAATATGAGGTTAATCCCTTGAGTGACATGGCGAAGAACCTGATTCTCTGGTTAGTCATCGCGGTTGTATTGATGTCTGTATTTCAGAGCTTTGGGCCCAGCGAGTCTAATGGCCGTAGGGTAGATTATTCTACCTTCATGTCCGAATTGACCCAAGACCAGATTCGTGAAGCACGTATCAATGGACGTGAGATTGACGTTGTTAAAAAAGATAGCAACAAATACACGACCTACATCCCAGTTGATGACCCTAAATTGCTGGATACGCTGCTGAGCAAAAACGTGAAAGTTGTTGGCGAACCGCCAGAACAACCTAGCCTGCTGGCCTCTATCTTTATTTCATGGTTCCCGATGCTGTTGTTGATTGGCGTCTGGATATTCTTTATGCGGCAGATGCAGGGCGGCGGCGGCAAAGGGGCAATGTCCTTTGGCAAGAGCAAGGCGCGCATGCTGACGGAAGACCAAATTAAAACCACTTTTGCTGACGTCGCTGGTTGTGACGAAGCCAAGGAAGAGGTTAGCGAACTGGTAGATTACCTTCGCGAGCCAAGCCGTTTCCAAAAACTGGGCGGTAAGATTCCAAAAGGCGTGTTGATGGTCGGCCCTCCGGGTACCGGTAAAACCTTGCTGGCGAAAGCCATCGCGGGCGAAGCTAAAGTTCCTTTCTTCACTATTTCCGGTTCAGACTTCGTTGAAATGTTCGTTGGTGTGGGTGCATCTCGTGTGCGCGACATGTTCGAGCAAGCGAAAAAAGCAGCGCCATGCATCATCTTCATCGATGAGATTGACGCCGTAGGTCGCCAACGTGGTGCTGGTTTGGGCGGTGGTCACGATGAACGTGAACAAACGCTGAACCAGATGCTGGTTGAAATGGACGGCTTTGAAGGCAACGAAGGCATCATCGTGATTGCTGCAACTAACCGTCCAGACGTACTTGACCCAGCGTTGCTGCGTCCGGGTCGTTTCGACCGTCAGGTAGTTGTTGGCCTGCCAGATGTTCGCGGCCGTGAGCAGATCCTGAAAGTTCACATGCGTCGTGTGCCACTGGCACCGGATGTTGATGCATCTGTGATTGCACGTGGTACTCCGGGCTTCTCTGGTGCTGACTTAGCTAACTTGGTTAACGAAGCGGCTCTGTTCTCTGCTCGTGGCAACAAACGCGTTGTTTCGATGGTTGAGTTCGAGAAAGCGAAAGACAAAATCATGATGGGTGCGGAACGTCGCTCCATGGTGATGACCGAAGCGCAGAAAGAATCTACGGCATATCACGAAGCGGGCCACGCTATCATTGGTCGCCTGGTTCCTGAGCATGACCCAGTACACAAAGTCACTATTATCCCTCGCGGACGTGCTTTGGGTGTGACCTTCTTCCTGCCAGTCGGCGATGCGATTAGCGCCAGCCGTCAGAAGCTCGAAAGCCAGATCTCTACCCTGTACGGTGGCCGTCTTGCTGAAGAGATCATCTACGGCGTAGAAAAAGTCTCTACCGGTGCATCCAACGACATCAAAGTAGCCACTTCTATTGCGCGTAACATGGTTACCCAGTGGGGCTTCTCTGAGAAATTGGGTCCATTGCTGTACGCAGAAGAAGAGGGCGAAGTGTTCTTGGGTCGTTCAGTTGCGAAAGCCAAGCACATGTCTGACGAAACTGCTCGTATCATCGATCAGGAAGTGAAATCTCTGGTTGAGCACAACTACCAACGTGCCCGTAAGCTGTTGATGGAAAACATGGACATCCTGCATTCAATGAAAGATGCATTGATGAAATATGAAACCATTGATGCGCCGCAGATTGATGACCTGATGAATCGCAAAGATGTTCGCCCGCCAGCTGGCTGGGATGATTCTAGCGCCAAAAACGGTAACGACAGTTCCAACGACGGTGGCGCCCCTAAAGCACCAACGCCAGTAGACGAACCGCGTACGCCGAATCCAGGCAACACGATGTGTGAACAATTTAGCGGCAAATAAGCCGGTAATTGTGTCCCATTGTTGACGTTGTGAATAAAAACCTCGGGCTTGCCCGGGGTTTTTTTATGCATAATGTAGCGACGACACAGAATATTGATTAGAAGCGACAGGACACCAGCATGCTGCTAAACGCCCAAGGGGTCTCGTTAGACCTCAGATTTCCTCAAGTCATGGGGATCCTCAACGTTACGCCAGATTCCTTCTCCGACGGTGGCCGCCACAATCGCATTGATTTGGCTTTACAGCATGCGCAGGCGATGGTCGATGCTGGCGCAACGATAATTGATATCGGCGGTGAGTCGACGCGTCCGGGCGCGGCTGAAGTCAGCGAGGATGAAGAGCTTTCTCGCGTGATACCGGTAGTTGAAGCTATTTACCGCCGAATGGAAGTGTGGATCTCTGTTGATACGTCGAAAGCCGCGGTTATCCGCGAATCAGCCGCCGCCGGTGCCCACATCATCAATGATATTCGCTCTCTGCAAGAGCCCGGCGCGCTAGAAGCCGCGGCGGCAACTGGCCTGCCGGTCTGCCTGATGCATATGCAGGGTCAGCCAAAAACCATGCAGCACTCGCCGAAATACGACAATCTAATTGGCGAAATCGATGACTATTTCACGCAACAAATTGCGCGTTGTGTGAGCGCGGGTATTCCGAAAAATAAATTGTTGCTCGACCCAGGCTTCGGTTTCGGTAAGAATTTGAACCACAACTATCAGCTGCTCGCGAGACTGGCTGAATTCCACCATTTTGGCTTGCCTTTACTGGTCGGAATGTCGAGAAAATCGATGATAGGGCAGTTACTCAACGTGTCCCCCGAAAACCGGGTGAGTGGAAGTATTGCCTGCGCGGTCATTGCTGCGATGCAGGGCGCGCAAATAATCAGAGTGCATGACGTAAAAGAAACCGTCGAGGCGATGCGTATCGTTGAGGCAACACTTTCAGCAAGGGATGAATAAAAATTATGAGCAACCGTAAATACTTTGGTACAGATGGCATTCGTGGCAAAGTTGGCGATAGCCCGATCACGCCTGATTTTGTATTAAAGCTAGGCTGGGCCGCTGGTAAAGTCCTCGCTCGTCATGGTTCGCGCAAAGTTATTATTGGCAAAGATACCCGTATTTCAGGCTACATGCTGGAATCAGCACTTGAGGCCGGCCTTGCTGCCGCAGGTCTTTCCGCCTCCTTCACCGGCCCGATGCCAACTCCGGCCGTTGCTTACCTGACCCGTACCTTCCGCGCGGAAGCCGGTATCGTTATTTCTGCTTCTCATAACCCTTATTATGACAACGGCATCAAATTCTTCTCCATCGACGGCACTAAACTGCCTGACGACGTAGAAGAAGCCATTGAAGCTGAAATGGATAAGCCGCTGACCTGCGTTGAGTCGGCAGAGCTGGGTAAAGCGAGCCGCATCGTGGATGCCGCCGGTCGCTATATCGAATTCTGCAAAGGCACTTTCCCAAGCGAATTGAGCCTGAATGGCCTGAAAATCGTGGTCGACTGCGCAAATGGCGCGACCTACCACATTGCGCCAAGCGTGATGCGCGAGCTGGGTGCGAAAGTGATCGCTATCGGCTGCGAACCCGATGGGATGAATATCAACGAAAAATGCGGCGCGACGGATGTTCGCCTGCTGCAAGAGCGCGTTCTGGCTGAAAAGGCCGATGTCGGCTTGGCTTTTGATGGCGACGGCGATCGTATCATCATGGTTGACCACGAAGGTAACAAGGTTGATGGCGACCAGATCATGTATATCATTGCGCGTGAAGGTCTGCGCCAAGGCCAGCTGAAAGGCGGCGTGGTGGGCACCTTGATGAGCAACATGGGCCTTGAACTGGCTCTGAAGCAGCTAGGTATTCCATTTGCTCGCGCCAAAGTAGGTGACCGCTACGTTCTCGAGAAGATGAAAGAGAAGGGCTGGAGCATTGGTGCCGAAAACTCAGGCCATGTGATCCTGTTGGACAAAACCACCACGGGCGACGGCATTGTGGCAGGTCTGCAAGTGTTGACCGCGATGGCGCGTAACCACATGAGCCTGCACGACCTGTGCAGCGGCATGAAATTACTGCCACAGGTGCTGGTCAATGTTCGCTTTGCTGGTACTCATGACCCGCTCGAAACTGAAGAAGTGAAAACCATTACTGCTGAAGTTGAGAAGCAGCTGGTTGGTCGTGGTCGAGTACTGCTGCGCAAATCGGGTACTGAGCCGTTAATTCGCGTAATGGTCGAAGGCGAAGACAGCGCGTTAGTTGAAATGCTGGCTAACCGAATTGCTGATGCCGTAAAAGCGTCAAAGCCATAATCAGCTAACCGCACTGATTCTTAAAATAATTTGGGCTTTTTTTGAGCATTGAAAAGGCCCAAAATTTTTCATACGCACGGACTTTGCCAGCTTTTGACGTTTTTTTCCGCAAACGAACAATCCTCGTCAAATTGCCCTTGCGTCCCCATACACCTTTGGTTAGTATTCACACCCGCTTCAGTGGGTCATTGAAACCCACTAAATTGGTGAGAAGCATTTAGCATGCGGTGAACCCGCAAGGATACAGGTACTACTATGTACGAAGCTCTTCTGGTGATTTTCCTTCTCGTAGCAATCGGCCTGGTGGCTATGGTTATGCTGCAACAAGGTAAAGGTGCTGATATGGGAGCCTCTTTCGGAGCAGGTGCTTCTGGCACATTGTTCGGTTCGAGTGGTTCCGGTAACTTCATGACCCGTACGACAGCTATTTTAGCGGCGCTTTTCTTCGTTATTAGCTTGATCTTGGGCAACATGAGTACCCATAAGGGCCAGCAAGGTAGTGAGTGGGAGAACTTGGGTCAGCCAGCGAAAACTGAGCAGACTACAACTGCACCAGCGGCTCCGGCAGCGCCTAACAGTGATGTTCCTCATTAATCTGTAGATTGAATGTTATTGCTCTTAAAAAGAAGTGGAAGTAAGCTTTTCAATCAATGGCTTATGCTTGGACAGTAGAAGCGATTGTGAAAAATAAGTGCCGAGGTGGTGGAATTGGTAGACACGCTACCTTGAGGTGGTAGTGCCCGAATGGGCTTACGGGTTCAAGTCCCGTCCTCGGTACCAATCTTTGTGATAACTTGCTTTTAAGCGGTTATCGGCGTAGTATTTGCCACGTTTTCGGACGCGGGGTGGAGCAGCCTGGTAGCTCGTCGGGCTCATAACCCGAAGGTCGTCGGTTCAAATCCGGCCCCCGCAACCACTTCCCTAAGTGTTTATTTCAAATAGACTTTCAGTTTTCTCCTGTCATGTTCTGTAGTTTCAATTTGAAATAACACTTTCGAAAGTTGCGCCGAAGTCGCTTTTCGGCGAACAGGGTCCAGTTTCATAAAGCCCCGATTTATCGGGGTTTTTTGTTATTTGGCAGCAGAATCACTGGGCTATTAGGCCCTTTTTTTATGTCTTGGGGGTGGGCTTGTCCACATTAGAACAAAAATTAACAGAGATGATTTCAGCACCGGTTGAAGCATTGGGCTTCGAGCTGGTAGGCATCGAGTTCGTAAGAGCTCGCCAATCGACGCTACGCATCTATATTGATAGTGAAGACGGGATCACAGTTGATAATTGTGCTGATGTCAGCCACCAGGTTAGCGCCGTGTTGGATGTCGAAGACCCCGTCACTGTTGCATACAACCTGGAAGTTTCCTCTCCCGGTCTCGATCGCCCAATGTTTACCGCTGAACATTACCAACGTTTTCTCGGTGACGAGGTGAGTCTGGTACTGCGGATGGCTATGCAGAACCGTCGCAAATGGCAGGGAATTATTAAGGCTGTCGAAGGCGAAATGATCACGGTTACTGTGGAAGGCAAAGATGAAGTGTTCGCGCTGAGCAATATCCAGAAAGCGAACCTGGTACCCCACTTTTAAAGTTTGGATGAGGCAACTAGGATGAACAAAGAAATTCTGGCTGTTGTAGAAGCGGTTTCTAATGAAAAATCACTCCCGCGCGAGAAGATTTTTGAAGCGCTGGAAACTGCGTTATCGACAGCGACTAAGAAAAAGTACGAACAAGAAATTGAAGTCCGCGTCACCATCGATCGTAAAACCGGTGACTTTGACACCTTCCGCCGTTGGGTTGCTGTTGACGAAGTTACTCAACCAACGCGTGAAATCACCCTTGAAGCTGCCCAATACGAAGACCCTTCTATTGAATTAGGCGGTTACATCGAAGATCAGATTGAGTCTGTCACCTTCGACCGTATTACAACCCAGACCGCGAAACAGGTTATCGTACAAAAAGTACGTGAAGCTGAGCGTGCGATGGTGGTTGAGCAGTTCCGCGAGCAGCAAGGCGAAATCGTTACTGGCGTCGTTAAGAAAGTTAACCGCGACAGCATCGCCCTTGATTTAGGCAGCAACGCTGAAGCCGTTATCCTGCGCGAAGACATGCTTCCACGCGAAAACTTCCGCTCTGGCGACCGTATTCGTGGCGTGCTGTATGACGTCCGCCCAGAAGCCCGTGGCGCACAGCTGTTCGTCAGCCGTTCACGTAACGAGATGCTGATCGAACTGTTCCGCATTGAAGTACCAGAAATTGGTGAAGAGCTGATTGAAATTAAAGCAGCAGCTCGTGACCCAGGCTCTCGCGCCAAAATTGCCGTTAAAACCAACGACAAACGCATTGACCCAGTGGGCGCATGTGTTGGTATGCGCGGTGCTCGCGTGCAGGCCGTGTCTAGCGAATTAGGCGGCGAGCGTATCGATATCGTATTATGGGACGACAACCCTGCCCAGTTCGTTATCAATGCAATGGCGCCTGCTGATGTTGCCTCCATCGTGGTTGACGAAGACAAACACACTATGGATGTCGCCGTTGAAGCCAGCAATCTGGCACAGGCGATTGGTCGTAATGGCCAAAACGTACGTTTAGCCTCTCAGCTGAGTGGTTGGGAACTGAACGTAATGACTGCGGATGACCTGCAAGCCAAACATCAGGCTGAGGCTCACGCCGCGATTGAAACCTTCACCAAATATCTGGCTATCGACGAAGATTTCGCCACTGTCTTGGTAGAAGAAGGTTTCTCAACGCTCGAAGAGTTGGCCTACGTGCCAATGAAAGAATTGCTAGAAATCGATGGCCTGGATGAAGACACGGTAGATGCTCTGCGCGAACGTGCGAAAGAAGCATTAACTACTCTGGCTTTAGCTCAGGAAGAAAGTCTCGGCGACAATAAGCCTGCTGAAGATTTGCTGAACCTGGCGGGTCTGGAACGTAGCATGGCATTTAAACTGGCTGCACATGGGGTTTGTACGCTGGAAGATCTTGCCGAGCAGGGTGTCGACGATCTGGCGGATATTGAGGGTCTTAGTGACGAACAGGCTGGTGAACTTATCATGGCCGCGCGCAATATCTGCTGGTTTGGCGACAATGCGTAATAAACTGTAGCAGGAAGGAACAGCATGACAGATGTAACCGTAAAATCGCTGGCAGCAGAGATTCAAACTCCGGTTGATCGCCTGGTACAGCAATTTGCTGATGCAGGGATCGACAAGTCTGAAGCTGACTCTGTCACCCAGCAAGAAAAAGAGACTTTATTGGCGCACTTGAACCGTGGAAACGGCAGTGCTCCAAACAAACTGACCTTACAACGCAAAACGCGTAGTACACTGAACATTCCGAGCACCGGCGGAAAGAGTAAATCGGTGCAAATCGAAGTCCGCAAGAAACGCACTTATGTAAAACGTGATATGACCGAAGCTGAACAAGCCCAGGCCGAAGCGGAAGAGCAGGCGAAGCGTGAAGCGGAAGAACAGGCACAGCGTGCAGCAGCCGAGCAAGCCCAGCGCGAAGCTCAAGAAAAAGCGCAGCGCGCCGCCGAAGAGCAAGCCAAACGTGAGGCCGCTGAAAAAGCTAAGCGCGACGCAGCGGAAAAAGACAAAGTGACAAATCATCATACCGACGAAGTAACCAAACCAGCTCAGGCAGAGAAAGCACGCCGTGAAGCTGAAGCCGCAGAGCTGAAACGCAAAACGGAAGAAGAAGCCCAGCGTAAGATCGAAGAAAACGCGAAACGCGTTGCAGAAGAAGCCCGTAAAATGGCTGACTCTGGCGTCTGGACTGAAGTTGTTGCGCCAAGCGAATCCGAATCCGCTGACTATCATGTCACCACTTCTACCCACGCTCGTGCAGCTGAAGACGAAAATGACGCCAAAGTTGAAGGCGATCGTCGTAGCCGTACTCGCGGTGGCAAAGCGACCAAGCAGAAGAAAGGCAATAAACTGTCTGAATCTAAAGCAGACCGCGAAGAAGCACGTGCTGTGGGTCGTAATGGTAAAGGCAAACGTAAGCCAAGCACCCTGCAACAGAGCTTCAACAAGCCTGTTGTTGCGGTAAACCGTGACGTTGTGTTGGGTGAAACCATCACCGTTGCTGAGCTGGCGAACAAAATGGCTGTTAAAGGCTCTCAGGTCATCAAAACCATGATGAAACTGGGCGCAATGGCTACCATCAACCAGGTTATCGATCAGGAAACTGCTCAGCTGGTTGCTGAAGAAATGGGCCATAAAGTTATCCTGCGTCGTGAAAACGAGCTGGAAGAAGCGCTGATGAGCGACCGTGACACGGGTGCGTCAGCAGCTGCTGAGCCACGTGCTCCAGTTGTGACCATCATGGGCCACGTTGACCACGGTAAAACCTCTCTGCTTGACTACATTCGTTCAACGAAAGTTGCAGCGGGCGAAGCCGGTGGTATTACCCAGCACATCGGTGCTTATCACGTTGAAACTGAAAACGGCATGATCACCTTCCTGGATACTCCAGGACACGCCGCGTTTACTTCAATGCGTGCTCGTGGTGCTCAGGCAACGGATATCGTTGTTCTGGTTGTTTCTGCGGATGATGGCGTTATGCCACAAACCATCGAAGCCGTTCAGCATGCGAAAGCCGCTGGCGTGCCAATCGTGGTTGCAGTGAACAAAATCGATAAGCCAGAAGCGGATCCAGATCGCGTTCGTACCGAACTGTCTCAGTACGGCGTTATGCCAGAAGAGTGGGGCGGCGAGTCTCAGTTCGTACACGTTTCTGCGAAAGCAGGTACAGGTATCGACGAACTGCTGGACGCAATCCTGCTGCAAGCCGAAGTTCTGGAACTGAAAGCAGTTCGCAGCGGCATGGCAAGCGGTGTGGTTATCGAATCCTTCCTGGACAAAGGCCGTGGCCCAGTAGCTACCGTTCTGGTTCAAGAGGGTACGTTGAACAAGGGTGACATCATCCTGTGTGGCTTCGAGTATGGCCGCGTTCGTGCGATGCGTGATGAGATGGGCCGTGACATTGCGTCTGCGGGTCCTTCTATCCCTGTAGAAGTGCTGGGTCTGTCTAGCGTTCCTGCTGCCGGTGACGAAGTGACTGTTGTACGTGACGAGAAGAAAGCGCGTGAAGTTGCCCTGTATCGTCAAGGCAAGTTCCGTGAAGTTAAACTGGCTCGCCAGCAGAAATCTAAACTGGAAAACATGTTTGCGAACATGACCGAAGGCGAAGTTTCTGAACTGAACATCGTTCTGAAGTCTGACGTACAAGGTTCTTGTGAAGCGATTTCTGACGCGCTGCAAAATCTGTCTACCGACGAAGTTAAAGTTAAGATTGTTGGTATGGGCGTAGGTGGTATCACCGAAACCGACGCAACGCTGGCTGCTGCTTCTAACGCTATCATCCTTGGCTTCAACGTTCGTGCCGATGCATCTGCTCGCCGCGTCGTAGAAAGCGAAAGCTTGGATCTGCGTTACTACTCCGTTATCTATAACCTGATTGACGAAGTTAAGCAGGCGATGAGCGGTATGTTGGCGCCAGAATACAAACAGCAAATCATTGGTCTGGCTGAAGTTCGTGACGTGTTCAAGTCACCGAAATTTGGCGCAATTGCAGGCTGTATGGTTACTGAAGGTATGATTAAGCGTAACAACCCAATCCGTGTACTGCGTGACAACGTGGTTATCTACGAAGGCGAGCTGGAATCCCTGCGCCGCTTCAAAGATGACGTTGCTGAAGTTCGTAACGGCATGGAATGTGGTATCGGCGTGAAGAACTACAATGATGTGCGTACTGGCGATGTAATCGAAGTCTTCGAAATCATCGAGATCAAACGTACCATCGCGTAATCTTAGCGACGTCGCTTATATCCAGTTGGGGGGCCTTGAGCCCCCCTCTTTGTCTGGAGATTGTCTGAAGGAGTTTTATCATGGCAAAAGAATTTAGCCGTACCCAACGTGTCTCCCAAGAGATGCAAAAAGAGATCGCCATCATCTTACAGCGTGAAGTCAAAGACCCACGCGTAGGCATGGCGACCGTTTCTGGCGTCGAAGTGTCTCGTGATCTGGCGTATGCCAAAGTCTTCGTGACCTTTTTAGATGTTTTGACAACAGACAATCACGACCCTGATCGTGTTAAGAATGGCATTAAAGCTTTGCAGGACGCGTCCGGCTTCATCCGCACGCTGATTGGTAAAGCCATGCGTCTGCGTGTTGTTCCAGAGCTGACCTTTGCCTACGACAACTCACTGGTTGAAGGCATGCGCATGTCCAACCTGGTGACAAATGTAGTTAAGAATGATGCTGAGCGTCGTTCTGCCGCAGGTGATGACGAGGAATAAGAATGAGTCGCCCACGTCGTCGCGGCCGTGATATCCACGGCGTTCTGTTATTGGATAAGTCCCTTGGTTTGTCCTCTAACGACGCGCTGCAAAAAGTAAAACGTCTGTATAACGCCAACCGTGCGGGCCATACCGGTGCGCTAGACCCACTGGCTACCGGTATGCTGCCACTCTGCTTAGGCGAAGCGACCAAGTTCTCGCGTTTCCTTCTGGACTCAGACAAGCGTTATCGCGTCGTTGCCCGCATGGGGCAGCGCACTGATACCTCTGATGCCGAAGGCCAGATTATCTCCGAGCGCGATGTCGCCTTTAACCAACAGCAGTTGGATGAAGCACTGGACAGCTTCCGCGGCGAAACTCAGCAAATTCCTTCTATGTATTCCGCATTGAAATACGAAGGGAAGAAGCTCTATGAGTACGCCCGTCAGGGGATTGAAGTTCCTCGCGAATCTCGCCCGATTAACGTGTATGAACTGAAGTTCATTCGTTGGGAAGGCTTTGAGGTTGAGCTTGAGATTCATTGCTCTAAAGGGACTTACATCCGCACTATCGTTGACGATTTGGGTGAAAAGCTAGGCTGTGGCGCGCACGTGACTTACCTGCGTCGCTTGCAGGTGGCGACTTATCCTTTCGAACGAATGGTGACGATGGAACAGCTGCACGCGCTGATCGCTCAGGCTGAAGCCGAAGGCATTGAACCGCGCTTGTTGCTGGACCCTCTGCTGTTGCCGATGGACAGCGCCTGTGAAGATTTCCCTGAAGTAAACCTGTTGCCAGTTGTGGCGGGATACGTGAAGCAGGGGCAACCCGTTCAGGCTTCCGGCGCCCCGACATCAGGCATGGTGCGCATCACCGAAGGCGAAGAACGTAAGTTCATTGGCGTCGGTGAAATTGACGATGATGGCCGCATTGCGCCGCGTCGTTTGGTGGTTGAATACACCGAGTAAGCCATTTCTGCTCACCTTGCGATCGTATTATGCAAAGAGTAGAATAGCGCAGCTTATGCATTGGGTAGCTGAATTAGAGATCGGCACCCGTATTAATTATCTATAATATTTTGGAGTATGATTATGTCTCTAAGCGTTGAAGCTAAAGCTCAAATCGTTGCAGACTTTGGTCGTGGCACTAACGACAGTGGTTCTACCGAAGTTCAGGTTGCTCTGCTGACTGCTCAAATTAACCATCTGCAAGGTCACTTTGCAGAGCACAAAAAAGATCACCACAGCCGTCGTGGTCTGCTGCGTATGGTTTCTCAGCGTCGTAAACTGCTGGACTACCTGAAGCGTAAAGATGTAGCACGTTACACCAGCCTGATCGAGCGTCTGGGTCTGCGTCGCTAATCAAGCGAGTTTCAGTGTAAAGGGGCCAATAGGCCCCTTTATTCTAGGAAGCGACAGCAAATCAGGTTACTGTATGGCTGTTGTTTCTGTAGTGCTTTTAAGAACATGAACTTCCGTTACAGATGTTTTCGCGCGGCTAATGAGAGACTTTATTGCCACTTTGTCAGGTATATAAGGATTGTCATTAGTCGCGAGAATGTAGTGAGAAGCTCGGATATTTTTCGGCGTGAACTGCTGTCATAACAGCTGCGCGCCACAAAAAAGGATATTACATTGCTTAATCCGACTATTCGTAAATTCCAATACGGTCAACATACCGTAACGCTTGAAACCGGCATGATGGCACGTCAAGCGACAGCCGCAGTAATGGTTAGCATGGACGACACCGCAGTATTCGTTACTGTTGTTGGCCAGAAAAAAGCTAAACCAGGTCAGAGCTTCTTCCCACTGACCGTGAACTATCAGGAGCGTACTTACGCTGCTGGCCGTATCCCAGGCAGCTTCTTCCGTCGTGAAGGCCGCCCAAGTGAAGGCGAAACGCTGACTTCACGTCTGATTGACCGTCCAATTCGTCCACTGTTCCCAGATAGCTTCCTGAATGAAGTTCAGGTTATTGCTACCGTGGTTTCTCTGAACCCACAAGTGAACCCTGACATCGTGGCGATGATTGGTGCTTCTGCTGCACTTAGCCTGTCTGGTATTCCATTCAATGGCCCAATCGGTGCTGCACGCGTTGGTTACATCAATGACCAATACGTTCTGAACCCAACTGCTGACGAACTGAAAACCAGCCGTCTGGACTTGGTGGTTGCCGGTACTCAGGGCGCTGTGCTGATGGTTGAATCTGAAGCTGAAGTACTGAGCGAAGATCAGATGCTGGGCGCAGTCGTGTTCGGTCACGAACAACAACAAATCGTTATCGACAACATCAACTCTTTAGTTGCTGAAGTGGGTAAAGAGAAGTGGGACTGGCAGCCAGAAGTCGTGAATGCAGAACTGCACGCACGCGTTGCTGCTCTGTCTGAAGCTCGTCTGGGTGATGCTTACCTGATCACTGAGAAGCAAGAGCGTTACACTCAGATCAACACCATCAAAGCTGAAGTTCTGCAGACTCTGCAAGCTGAAGATGAGACTCTGGACGCGGGCGAAATCTCTGATCTGCTGGGCAGCATCGAGAAAAACGTTGTTCGTAGCCGTGTTCTGCGTGGCGAGCCACGTATCGACGGTCGCGAAAAAGACATGATCCGTGGTCTGGACGTGCGTACTGGCGTGTTGCCACGTACTCACGGTTCTGCTCTGTTCACCCGTGGTGAAACTCAGGCGCTGGTTACTGCAACTCTGGGTACTGCCCGTGACGCACAGAACCTTGACGAGTTGATGGGCGAGAAGACAGATAGCTTCCTGTTCCACTACAACTTCCCTCCATACTCTGTTGGTGAAACCGGTATGGTTGGCTCGCCAAAACGTCGTGAAATTGGTCACGGTCGTCTGGCGAAACGCGGTGTGTTGGCTATGATGCCTAAACCAGAAGACTTCCCGTACACCGTGCGCGTTGTTTCTGAAATCACCGAGTCTAACGGTTCTTCTTCAATGGCTTCCGTTTGTGGTGCTTCTCTGGCACTGATGGACGCAGGCGTACCAATCAAAGCGGCCGTTGCTGGTATCGCGATGGGTCTGGTTAAAGAAGACGAAAACTTTGTTGTTCTGTCTGACATTCTGGGTGACGAAGATCACTTGGGCGACATGGACTTTAAAGTGGCCGGTAGCCGTGACGGTATTACTGCACTGCAAATGGACATTAAAATCGAAGGTATTACCCGCGAAATCATGCAGGTTGCTCTGAACCAAGCTAAGGGTGCGCGTCTGCACATTCTGGGCGTTATGGAACAGGCTATCAGCACGCCGCGCGGTGATATTTCTCAGTTCGCACCACGTATCCACACCATCAAGATCAGCCCAGATAAAATCAAGGACGTGATCGGTAAAGGTGGTTCAGTGATCCGTGCTCTGACTGAAGAAACCGGCACTACCATTGAAATTGAAGATGATGGTACAGTTAAAATCGCTGCGACCGACGGTGAGAAAGCGAAATACGCTATCCGTCGTATCGAAGAGATCACTGCTGAAATCGAAGTTGGCCGTATCTACCAAGGTAAAGTTACCCGTATCGTAGATTTCGGTGCCTTCGTCGCTATCGGTGGCGGTAAAGAAGGTCTGGTCCACATCTCTCAAATCGCTGATAAGCGCGTTGAGAAAGTGACTGACTATCTGCAAATGGGTCAAGAAGTTCCAGTTAAAGTGCTGGAAGTTGACCGTCAGGGCCGCGTTCGCTTGAGCATCAAAGAAGCGACTACGCCAAGCTCCGATGAGACTGCAGAGCCTTCAGCAGAGTAATATCTGTAACATATGTTTTACAGCTCTCTGTCTTTAAGGCAGAGAGCTGCTCGTATCACGAGCGCAGGATGCACTTGTGTTAAGCAGGCGGATGACAGGATGTTAATCCAATGTTTGTCTTCGGGAGTAGAAATGAAGCCTTTCTTGCGCTGGTGTTATGTTGCGACAGCACTTATGTTGGCAGGATGCAGCAACCATGATTGGCGTAAAAACGAAGTTCTGGCGATTCCGTTGCAGCCTACGTTGCAGCAGGAAGTCATATTGGCGCGCATGGAACAAATTCTTGCCAGCCGGGCTTTGACAGACGATGAACGCGCACAGCTGTTATATGAGCGCGGCGTACTGTATGATAGCCTTGGACTTAGAGCGTTAGCGCGAAATGATTTTTCACAAGCGCTGTCTATTCGTCCTGATATGCCAGAAGTTTTCAACTACCTGGGGATTTACCTAACGCAGGCAGGCAATTTTGATGCTGCCTATGAAGCGTTTGATTCTGTACTAGAGCTTGATCCAACTTACAACTACGCGCGTTTGAACCGAGGTATCGCACTGTATTACGGTGGCCGATTCTCGTTAGCGCAGGATGATCTGCAGGCGTTTTATCGAGACGATCCAAATGATCCCTTCCGTTCGTTATGGCTTTATCTTGCGGAGCGAGAAATCAATCCGAAGAATGCCGACGTAGCACTGCAACAACGCTACGACAAAGCGGACAGAGGGCAATGGGGATGGAATATCGTCGAATTCTACCTGGGTAAGATCAGCGAAAAAACGCTGATGGAACGCCTAAAGGCGGAAGCAACGGATAACACTTCGCTCGCTGAGCATCTCAGTGAAACTGACTTCTATTTAGGTAAGCATTACCTAAGTCTGGGGGACAAGAACAGTGCCTTGGCACTGTTCAAACTGACGGTAGCTAACAACGTTCATAATTTTGTTGAGCACCGCTATGCATTGTTGGAATTGGCGCTATTAGGCCAAGAGCAAGACGACCTATCAGAATCGGACCAGCAATAGCTGACGACACCAATCAGCCCTCTTAACCATGGTTTAACCATTTTTAAGCGCCTTAACGGGCGAGGGTTGCTTTGTTCGTTTTATAATCTAATTTGAGCCGGTTCACACTTTTCAATGAAAATGACAGAAAATTTTCTCGACGAGTTATGTAGACTGGCTGCCATTATTAATGAGGCACGTGTACATGACTACTGAGCTTGAAACCTCTTTTGCTGACCTGGGGCTGTCCGCTCCAATCATTTCTGCCCTTAACGATTTGGGCTACGAAAAACCATCACCAATCCAGGCTGAGTGTATTCCTCACCTGTTGAACGGCCGCGATGTTCTGGGCATGGCTCAGACAGGTTCCGGCAAAACCGCAGCCTTCTCACTGCCACTGCTGCACAACATTGATGCTTCTTTGAAAGCACCACAAATTCTTGTTTTAGCACCAACTCGCGAACTGGCAGTTCAGGTTGCTGAAGCAATGACCGATTTCTCTAAACACATGCATGGCGTGAATGTTGTTGCCCTTTACGGCGGCCAACGCTATGACGTTCAGCTGCGCGCTCTGCGTCAGGGGCCACAAGTTGTTGTGGGTACCCCAGGTCGCCTGCTGGACCACTTAAAACGCGGTACTCTGAACCTCTCTAACCTGAGCGGTCTGGTACTGGACGAAGCCGATGAAATGCTGCGTATGGGCTTCATCGAAGACGTCGAAACTATCATGGCGCAGATCCCGGCTGAACATCAGACCGCGCTGTTCTCTGCAACCATGCCAGAAGCGATTCGTCGTATTACTCGTCGCTTCATGAAAGATCCACAGGAAGTGCGCATTCAGTCAAGCATCACCACCCGTCCAGACATCAGCCAGAGCTACTGGTCTGTGTATGGCCTGCGTAAGAATGAAGCGCTGGTTCGTTTCCTGGAAGCTGAAGATTTCGACGCAGCAATCATCTTCGTGCGTACTAAAAACGCCACGCTGGAAGTTGCTGAAGCTCTTGAGCGTAGCGGCTACAGCAGCGCAGCGCTGAACGGCGACATGAACCAGGCTCTGCGTGAGCAGACTTTGGAGCGTCTGAAAGATGGCCGTCTGGACATTCTGATCGCAACCGACGTGGCAGCACGTGGTCTCGACGTAGAACGTATCAGCCTGGTTGTTAACTACGACATCCCAATGGACTCTGAGTCTTACGTTCACCGTATCGGTCGTACCGGTCGTGCTGGCCGTGCCGGTCGCGCTCTGCTGTTCGTTGAGAACCGCGAACGTCGCCTGCTGCGCAACATCGAACGTACAATGAAGCTGACCATTCCAGAAGTTGAAATTCCAACTGCGGATGTTCTGGGTGAGCGTCGTCTGGCTAAGTTCGCCGCTAAAGTTCAGCAGCAGCTGGAAAGCAGCGACTTGGATATGTACCGCGCCCTGTTGGCTAAACTGCAACCGGCAGAAGAGCTGGACATCGAAACTCTGGCCGCAGCACTGCTGAAAATGGCTCAGGGCGAACGTCCACTGATCGTGCCTGCTGATCCAGTGTTCAAAAGCCGTCCACCGCGTCGTGAGTTCGACGATCGTAATGATCGCGGCGACCGCCGTGACCGTCCATCTCGCGATGGTGATCGTCCTGCGCGTGATGGCGATCGTCCACGTCGTGAGCGTCGTGACGCTGGCGAAATGGAACTGTACCGTATCGAAGTGGGTCGTGATGATGGTGTTGAAGTTCGTCACATCGTTGGCGCTATCGCTAACGAAGGCGACATCAGCAGCCGTTACATCGGTAACATCAAGCTGTTCTCTTCGCACTCAACCATCGAGTTGCCGAAAGGTATGCCGGGCGAGATCCTGTCTCACTTCACCCGTACTCGTATCCTGAACAAGCCGATGAACATGCAGTTGCTGGGTGATGCTCAGCCACAGGGTGCTCGTCGTGAACGTCCAGCGGGTGCAGGCGGTGAGCGTCGTGGTAACGGTGCTCCGCGTTCTTTCAACGGTGAGCGTCGTGAAGGTGGCCGTGGGCGTCCTTTCAACGGCGAACGTCGTGAAGGTGGCGCACCAGCCGGTGAGCGTCGCGCTCCAAGCCGTGCTCCGCGTCGTACCACTGACGCATAATTTGGCTGCTGCTTCGGCAAACGTCAGATAAACAAAAACCAGCCTGCGGGCTGGTTTTTTTATGCGTGCAATATAGGAAGTGGGAAGAGGGCGTTAGCTGATACGCACTTCTTTCACCAACTCGCCCTGCAGCTGCGAAACAATGTCGAAGGAGTGCAGGCGCGCCTGATGGTCGAAAATCTGGCCGTTAATCATCAACTCGTCAGCTTCGGTTTCGCGCAGGATATTTTGCAGTCCGGCGCGAATCGTCTCTTTATTCCCCACCACGGACAGGCGCAGCGCCTGATCCACGCCAAAGCGTTCGGACGCCGACCACAGGCTCTCAATGTTATCCACCGGCTCCGGCAGTTTGCCCGGATTGCCACGACGCAGATTGATGAACTGCTGCTGGTTCGAGGTGAACATGCGGCGCGCTTCGGCGTCGGTATCAGCCGCGATGGCGTTAATGCACACCATGGCATGCGGCTTCTCAAGCTGCTCGGAAGGTTTGAACTGGCTACGATAAATCGCCAGCGCCTGATACAGCATGTCCGGCGCGAAGTGGGAAGCGAAGGCAAACGGCAAGCCAAGTGCCGCAGCCAGCTGCGCGCTATACAGGCTAGAACCTAGCAGCCAAATCGGCACGTGCAGACCTTGGCCCGGTACGGCTTGTACCGGCTGGCCTGGCTGGACATCGCCGAAGTAGTGCTGCAACTCCTGCACGTCGCGCGGGAAGTTATCTACGTCGCCCGACATATGGCGGCGCAGCGCAATCATTGTGCGCTGGTCAGTGCCCGGCGCGCGTCCTAAGCCCAGATCGACACGGTCCGGGTAGAGCGTCGCCAAGGTGCCGAACTGCTCGGCAATCACCAAGGGGGAGTGGTTAGGCAACATCACGCCGCCGGAACCAATACGGATAGTTTTGGTGCCGCCAGCGATAAAGCCAAGCAGCACCGAGGTCGCCGCACTGGCGATACCAATCATATTATGGTGCTCGGCCATCCAGTAACGCTTATAGCCAAGTTTTTCAGCGTGTTGCGCTAGTTCCAGCGAGGATTGAAAGGCTTGTTTAGGGTTTGAACCTTGAGGGACAGGAGCTAAATCAAGCACGGAAAGGGGAACGGTGTATTTCTCAGACATAGTCGTCGCTCACTCGTTGAGGGCTGAGGGCGAAGCTAATCGCCCGCTAATTATACAGCTAAGTATTACCGAATATGTTTGGGCTGAATACTTGATTTGTGCTCTAGGGATTTGGCTTTGGGTGAATGTAATTGGTTTAGTTTATAATTTTAACCAATATGTTGTTTCGTGTTAAAAAACCCTGACCGCACCCCGCTATCATGCCTGCTCTTCATTGACTGGAGACCTAGATAGCAACGGACGACGCTCGATGGAAATGGAAATGGAAATGCCACTGCTCGAATCCCGAGGGTTCTCGCGCTGAGTTTCACTCTGGCAAATAAAAAGGAAGCTAAAACAATGAGTAAGAGAATGTTATTGACCCTGCTGTTAGTGGCAGTGGCCATTTCGCTGGCGGTACTTTTCCGCGCGGGCAACCAGGACTTGTTATTGCAGGGAGAAGTGGACGCGCCGGAGGTGATCGTCGCGTCGAAAGCCAAGGGCCGCGTGATTGAGCGTTACGTGGAGCGTGGTGATGATGTTAAAGCCGGCCAGCTGCTGATGTCTCTCGACAGCCCGGAGCTGATGGCGCAGCTGCGCTCGCTGGAGGCTGCGCGCGATCAGGCCAAATCACAGCTGGAATTGTCGATTAATGGCACCCGTGAAGAGAGCATCCGCAATCTGAAAGCGACGCTCGGGCAGGCGCAAACCGAGTACACCAACGCGCGTGACGAATACAATCGTAATGCCAAAGTTGCCGCCAAAGGCTTTGTTTCTGCTTCAGATTTAGAGAATTCCCGCCGCGCGCGCGACAGCGCCTACCAGCAAGTTTTAGTCGCCAAAGCCAACCTTGATGAAGGCGTTAACGGTGACCGCGTCGAGCAGCGCCAAAGCTATGCCGCCCAGCTGCGTCAGGCTGAAGAAGACCTGCTGGAAGTGAAAGCCCAAACGGATGATTTACAGGTCAAAGCGCCAGTTGATGGTGAAGTCGGGCCGATTCCGGTGGAGGTGGGCGAGCTGCAAAGTGCCTCCAGCCCGCTGTTAACCCTGCTGCGCTTGCCGGACGCCTACTTTGTTTTCAACCTGCGTGAAGACATTCTCGCCGGGGTGCATAAAGGCGACAAAATCAGAATTCGCGTGCCTGCGCTCAATAACCAAGAGGTGGAAGCCGAGGTGCGTTACATCGCGCCATTAGGGGATTACGCCACCAAGCGCGCCACCCGCGCGACCGGCGACTTCGACCTGAAAACCTTTGAAGTTCGCCTCTATCCGCTGCAAAAAGTGCCTAACATGCGCCAAGGCATGAGTGCTTTGTGGAACTGGAAAGAGTAGTGGCAATGTTTCGGGTAAAAGCCGGCTGGCGCTGTTTCTCTCGCTCGTTCAACCGCGAAACGCGTGACGCCTTTCGCAAGCCGGTGATCCACTGGCTGGGTTGGATATTCCCTTTACTGCTGTTCATCCTGATCAGCAGTAACTTCTCCGAAGGCACCCTGTTAAACCTGCCGGTGTCGGTGGTGGATAACGACCACAGCACCCTGTCAAAGACGCTGATCCGCAAACTGGACGCGGGCTCCCATGCCCACGTGCAGGCTTTCGACGGCGGCTTGCAGGAGGCCGAGCATCGGCTGCGCACCGCGCAGGATTACGCCTTGCTCTACATTCCGCCTGACTTTCAGGCCGACGCGCTGGAAGGCAAGCAGCCCAGCGTGGTGCTCTATTACAACGCGCTGTTTTACGGCGCTGGGCTTTACTCCACGCAGGATTTCAGCGGCTTAATCACTGAATTAAATAGTAAATATCGAGCGATTCTGGCTAATGAAATGGGTAAAACCATGCCGCCAATGGCCAGCGTAGAACTGCTGTATGGCAGCCTGTTTAATGCCAGCGGCAGCTATATTTACTACCAGCAGTTCGCGGCGATGATCCATCTGATTCAGCTCTTTACCGTGACTTGCATGATTTACGTGATGGCCCGCAGCCAGTCGCTGCTCGGCGCGCCGTCCTTCACCTTTGCGCTGTTGGGCAAACTCGCACCTTACACCCTGTGTTTCACCACGCTGCTGGTGGTGGAAATCGCCATGCTGGTGGGCTTTTTTGACGCGAGGGTCAGCGGCAATCCGCTGTTTATGGTGCTGATTAGCTTCTTCTATGTGATTGCCGCCCAGAGCATCGGGCTGCTGCTGTTCACCTTCACCAGCACCACCATCACGGCCTATACCCTGATGGGGATTTTCGTCAGTATCGCGTTGACCTTCTCGGGCATGGCGGTGCCGGAGCTGTCGATGCCATTAGTGGCGCGGATCATCTCCAATATCGAGCCTTTGACTCACGCCTTGTACGCCATGTTTGATATTTTCCTGCGACAGGTGCCAGCCAGCGCCATCTTCAGCGTGTGCGCTATTTTGATGATTTACCCGCTGGTGACCGGCGTGTTGGTGCATAAGCGACTGTACCTGCGACTCAAGAAGCAGGAGCCAGGAAAATGACGCTGCGCCAATGGCTTACCACTTACTGGAAGACCTTCGTCAAAGTCCTGACCGGCATGCTCGACAAGCCGATGTGGATGATGCTGCTGATTTCGCTGTGCGTGATGAGTACGGTTTATGCCAATCGCACGGTGTGGGACTTGCCGGTGGCGGTGGTCGATCAGGACCACAGCTCGGCCAGTCGGATGCTTATCCGCCAGCTTGATGCGACCTCGAAAATCAAGATGAACAGCTACGACAGCGTGGATCAGGCCGAGAAGGATCTAGCGTGGCGAAAACTGTTCGCGGTGATCATCATGCCGGTCGATCTGGAGAAGAAGATCCTCGCAGGCAGCGACGTGGTGATCCCGGTGTACGGCGATGCCACCAACCGTCTGGCGAACGGCCAGATCCAGCAGGATGTGGTCGCGGCCTACCAGTCGATTTTGACCCAGTACAATACCGAACTGCTGATGCGTAACGGCTTTAACAGCAAGCAGGCCAATGTGCTGTTGACGCCAATCATCGGCCAGACGCTGGACTTGTTTAACCCCGGCATCAGCTTCGCGGCGATTATCTTCCCCGGCCTGCTAGTCATGCTGCTGCAACACTCCCTGCTGATCGCCAGCGTGCGGGTGAATATCACCCTCAACAGCGCGCCCGACGGCAAACCCGCAATTCCGGTATTCCTCGGCGGGTTAACGGCGCTGATCCCCATTTGGCTCTTCCTGTCGATTGTGCTGTTTGTACTTTGGCCATGGATTTTAGGTTATCGGCAGACGGCGACCATACCCGAAATCATCATGCTGACTTTCCCGTTCCTGCTGGCGGTGCTCGGGCTGGGCAAGCTGGTGACGGAGTGCCTGCGCAGCGTGGAGATGATCTACCTGACGCTCTCTTTCATCACCATGCCGGTGTTCTACATTTCAGGGACCATTTGGCCGCTACAGGCGATGCCGACGTGGGTGCGGGGCGTGTCGTCGATGCTGCCTTCCACCTGGGCTACCAAGGCGATTGCTGGAGTGAACCAGATGGGGCTGCCGTTCAAAGAGGTGGGCGGAGATATGCTGATGCTGCTGCTTCTTGGCGCGATTTATACCATTTTGGGCATCGGCCTTGGCATCTTGCGAGACAGCGGGCGGCTGCGTGGCTTGCTGCATCGCAAAAAGCCGCTGAAGAATGATTAAGGAAGGAAGTATGAAGAACAGGCGCAGAGAGTGCGCCTGTTTTGCTTCATTGCACTAACTCCAGCCCAGCGACGCGCTGCCAATAGCCATTACAGTCAGCTTTATCCTGTAACTCCAGCGCAGACAAACCTCTTTCATTGCCACGGAACTGCTCGAGCACCTGCAGGGTTTGCAGGCTTTCCGGCGACAATCTGACAATATCCACCAAGCCCTGCATTGAGGTTTGCTCATTGCCGAGGTTGTAGCAATAGCCGCTTTGGGTCTGAATGCCGTTGAGCACGAACACCTGCTGGTTCTCCTGCGACAGCACTTTGCGGCCCTGCGGATACTTAATACAGCAGGTTTCGCAATCATCCTTGGCCCGGTCTTCCGAGCGCGCGGTAAAGCAGCGCGCCGAGTAAGCCAGCGGCAAGTGGCCGTAGGACAGCACTTCCACCTCGAACTTGCCGCCAATCCCCATGTCCTGACACTGATTGAGCAGATTCACCAGCCAATCGCGGGAAAGCTCCACCGGCATGCACCAGCGCGACATGCCCTGTTGATGCAGAATCTTAAGAGTGGCGGCGTTGTAGCAGTTCAGCGCGTGTCCGGCGACAAACGGCAATTTGCGCTCGGCCGCCATGTTCACCGCGCCAAAATCATTGGCTTCCAGCAAAAACTCGCCGTTTTCCACGTAGCGTTTCAACTCATTCAATTCAGACGGAGCTTGCAGCAGTGCGAGGGTTGAAAGCACCACCTGTTTGCCGCTGGCGGCGAGCTGGCGGGCGATTTCCAGCCAATCATTGACCTTCATCTCGCGGCGCTTGGTACAGACATTTTCGCCGAGGTAGATGATGTCGGCACTGCTGCTGGCGGCGGCCTGATAAAACGCCTCAACGTCCTGCTTCGGCCAGTAATAAAGGATGGCGCCTAAAGAGTATTTCATCGTTCCCCCTGCCATTATTGCCACTTGCGATGATAAGCACCGAGCGTGGTTTGGGTGCCTTCGGACATTGAACCTAGCTGCGTCATCCACTGAGTATCGGTAGTGAAAGCCTGCGGATTGGCCTTGCAACGGTCGATAGCGGCGCGCCAGACGCGGGTCACCTCGCTGACATAGGCCGGGCTGCGCTGACGCCCCTCGATTTTCACCGACGCGATATTGGCGGCAAACAGCTCAGGCAGCAGCTCCAGCGTATTCAGGCTGGTGGGCTCTTCCAGCGCGTGATACTTCGCGCCGTCCACCAGATAGCGCCCCTTACATAGAGTCGGATATCCGGCGTTTTCGCCTTCGTTATAGCGATCGATCAGCACATTATTGAGACGCGACTCCATGCCTTCGGCGGTCTGCTGCCAGCGGACAAATCGCGCCGGAGAGCAGGCGCCCACGGTGTTTGGCGACTCGCCGGTGAGATAAGAGGAGAGGTAGCAGCGGCCTTCGGCCATGATGCACAGGCTGCCAAAGGCGAAGACTTCCAGCGGCACGACGCTGGTGCGCGACAGCTGGCGGACTTGATGCATCGACAGCACGCGCGGGAGCACGACGCGGGCGACATCGAAATTGCGCTGATAGAACTTAATGGCTTCATCGTTGGTGGCCGAGGCCTGTACCGACACGTGGCGCTCAACCTGCGGGTAGCGTTTGGCGGCGTAATCGAGCATGGCGATATCGGCGAGGATCAGCGCGTCTGCACCCAGCTGCGCGGCCATATCCACGGCGCGCTCCCAGCGCTCAAAGCCGTCAGGGTGGGCGAAGGTATTGATGGCAATATGCAGCTTGCGACGGTGGCGATGCACGTAATTCGCCGCCTCCTGCAATTTCTTCTCAGTAAAGTTCAGACCGGCAAAATGGCGGGCATTGGTATCGTCTTTTAGGCCGATATAGACCGCGTCGGCACCCTGATCAATGGCCGCTTTCAACGCAGGCAGATTGCCCGCCGGGCAAAGTAACTCCATGGTTTATTCCTGACTTCAGCCGGTAAAACTGCGCCGGTAAGAATGAAAAGGGGAGACCCGCTGACGTAAAGCCTTCATCAGTGAGCATTTTACTGGGGAGCTATTTTAGAGAAGGCGGTCGCGCAATATTTTGATTTGAGGCAGTTTATAACCTGTTGGCCCCGGCTCGGGGCGCGGGAGGTTGTGCGCGCTTTCTTTCTGTTGCAGTATTTATTGATGCAGGACGCGGTACTGAATAGTCGATGTGGCAAAATAGGGCCCATCTCTTGAGCGAATCAGTTTCCAAAGTTACCTAAAGGAGTGGTGCCAGTGTTGCAAAAACTACGAGCACGTATGGTGCGTCAGGGGCCGTCATTGTTAAGTTTGCCGGTAAAATTCACGCCTTTCGCCTTGCAGCGGCAGGTTTTGCAACAGGTGCTAAGCTGGCAATTCCGGCAGGCGCTGGCCGAGGGTGAGCTAGACTTCCTCGAAGATCGCTGGTTAAAAATCGAAGTCAGCGATATTGGTCTAAGCTGGCTGATGACCGTTGAAGATAGCAAGCTAGTGATTAGCGAGCAGGGTGAAGCGGATGTCAGTTTCAGCGGCAACGCTAACGATTTAGTGCTGATCGCCGCACGCAAGCAAGACCCTGATACGCTGTTCTTCCAGCGCCGTTTACGTATCGAAGGGGATACCGAACTCGGGCTGTACGTCAAAAATCTGATGGACGCCATCGATCTGGACAGTATGCCTTTGCTGCTAAAAAGCGGCTTAATGCGCCTGGCAGACTTTATAGAAGCAGGTTTACAAGAGGACCGCGAGCCCGGCGCTCCGGTAGTGCAAACATGTTAATTCGTACTGAAATACCGATTGATGCCGCGGGCATCGACCGTTTACTGCGCGAAACCTTCAAGCGTGACGATGAAGCAGACTTGGTGAGAGAACTGCGCGAAGACGGTTTGCTGACGCTCGGCGTGGTCGCCACCGATGACGAAGGTCAGGTGGTCGGCTACGTGGCTTTCAGCCCGGTTGATATCAAAGGGGAAGACCGCAATTGGGTCTCTCTGGCACCGCTGGCCGTCGATGAATCACTGCGCGGACAGGGCTTTGGCGAAAAACTGGTATATGAAGGTTTAGACTCACTCAATGAGTTCGGCTACGCCGCCGTGGTGGTGTTGGGCGACCCCGCCTACTATGGCCGTTTTGGCTTCAAACCCGCAGCCCAGCACGACCTGCACTGCCGCTGGCCTGACACCGAAGCCACTTTCCAGCTCTACACCCTGAGTGACGATGCCCTCAACGATGCCCACGGCGAAGTCACCTTCCCGGCGGCGTTTAATCGTTTTTGAGTCTGAAAGGCTGCTTTTAACGCGCATTTTTCTGTTGAAACAATAACCAATTCTTCCTATAGTATCTGTACGGTAAAAAACCGTACAGATATGCCTTTCTTGCATCTCTCCAAATCATAAAATCTCAAAAGAAGAGAATAGCTGCCGCCTGTGCGTTGGCAGTCTAGGAGCACCACATGTCAGCCCTGAAGAAACAGCGCATCGATCTGAGATTGTCCGACGCTGATAAAAGCGCGATCGAAGAAGCTGCGGCAATGTCCAACCAGACCATCACGCAGTTTATGGTTGCTAGTGCCTCAAAGCGTGCTGCGGAAGTTATCGAGCACCATCGGCGCCTCATCCTTAATGAAGAGTCGTGGGATCTGGTAATGGATGCGATCAGCAACCCGCCTGAACTGAACGATAGGCTGAAGCGAGCCGCCAAGCGTCTTGAGAATATGGAGTAAGCGGTGGACGATTTAACAATAGGGATGTTGGTTGAAGACGCCGAATATGATTTTTCGGCATTTGATTGCGGAGAGGAGTCTCTCAACGTTTTTCTGACCGAGCACCTTGCGCGGCAGCACAGAAATCGCATTTTGCGCGGTTATCTGCTCATGACCAAAGAGCCAAAACCCAAGGTCTTAGGTTATTACACGCTGTCGGGCAGCTGCTTTGAGAAGGCTTCTTTGCCATCAAATACTCAGAAAAGAAAAGTGCCTTATGAAAACGTCCCCAGCATCACGTTGGGCCGTTTGGCGGTTCATAAAGAGTTGCACGGGCAGGAGTGGGGAACCACGCTGGTAACACATGCCATGAAGGTGGTTTACTTGGCTTCTAAGGCTGTTGGCGTCCACGCACTTTTTGTTGATGCACTGAATGATAAGGCGAAAGGCTTCTACCAAAAATTGGGTTTCATCCCTCTTGCTGGCGATAATGCCCATTCTCTTTTCTTACCGACCAAGTCGATAGAGACGCTTTTTGCCTCCTGATTGACCGTTTACTCGGCCAAATAACCCTCCAAACTCCCCGGCTGTTCCTTTACCAGTTTCTCTTTCTGCGCTTTAGTCAGTTTTTTCACTTTCAGTTCAAGCTTCGAGGCAAGCGAGCGGTCACCGGCGGGGCAGTGGAATACGAGTTCTAGTTCGCCTTTACCGCGCAGGGCTTTGGCACCTTTGCCCGATTGATGCTGGGATAGACGGCGTTCGACCTCGGTGGTGATGCCGGTGTAGAGCATGCCGGACGGCGTGCGCAGCATGTATAAAAACCAGTGGGATGGCTCGGCAGACTCGGACATTTTGATTCGCAACGTAATGCTATGAATTGAAGTTGACGGCAAGTTTACCTTATCGGCCCAAGAGCGCGTTAAACTGGCTGCAGATAATTTTGAGGAGTAACGCATGACTGACGCGGGCGATGTAAAACATATCAGCACCTTTCTCAGTGATAATCACGTGCTGGCGCTGTGCGCGTTGGCGGACGGCGAGATGTGGAGCGCCAACTGCTTTTACGTGGCGGACCCGGAGATCATGACACTCTACTTTATGACCGAGTTGAAGACTCTGCACGGCGCAATGATGGCGAAAAACCCGCAGGTGGTGGGGACTATTGCGCCGCAGCCGGAGAGCATTGCGCTGATCCGCGGCATTCAGTATCGCGGCGAGGCGGTGATGTTGTCTGGAGAACAAGAGCAGTTGGCGCGCCAGCGTTATTGCCAGCAATTCCCCATCGCGGCGACCATGAAGGCACCGGTTTGGGCGTTAAAGCTTAATGAAATCAAGATGACCGACAATAATCTCGGTTTTGGCACCAAGTTAAGATGGCAGCGAAACGCAAGCTAACTGGCAGACACCAAAAGGGCCGGTTTCCCGGCCCTGTGGTTCAAGCTATTCAGTCAAACTATCGCATTAGTTTGGCTATTTAGCTGAGTTATGCTGCTAGCACTCTGAGCGACTCGCGGTTAAACGCGGGCAGGTCGTCTGGCGTGCGGCTGGTGACCAGCGTGTCGTTGTCTACCACCACTTCTTTGTCGAAGAACTCGGCTCCGGCGTTTTTCACATCGACCACCACCGGTTTCACCGTCGTCAGCTTGCGTCCGCGAATGACATCCGCGTTAATCAGCAGCTGCGGGCCGTGGCAAATGGCGAAAATAGGCTTGCCGCTTTTGGCAAATTGGCGCGTAAACTCGACGAAGCGATCGTCACCGCGCAGGGTATCTGGCGAGTGGCCGCCCGGCAGTAGCAGCGCGTCAAAGTCAGCGACTTTCACATCATCAATAGATTTATCAATGGTGACTTTGGCTTTGCCCTGCTTGCCATGAATGACGTTTCCGGCTTTATGCTCAATGGTGATCACTTGGTGGCCGGCTTTCTTGTAAGCTTCCGCTGGCGAGGTGAATTCTGAGTCTTCAAATTCGTCAGTGATAAGAACTGCAATTTTCTTGCTCATCATGTCTCCCGTTGCTTATTGGAAAATGTCTTGATGTATAAAGCTTGGACGCCATGACCGCTGAGGTCAAACCGGATTCGTCCGAGTCTGTTTCTCCATCTGGCTTATACTCAGTCAGTAACGAGATATGTCTGATGGCGCTCCCGCGCAGAAAAGACAACGCTACGCGGCTGAATCAACATAAGGAAATATCATGGCAAAGGTACTTTTGCTGGGAGCCAGCGGGCTGGTGGGCGCGGAGCTGCTCTGCCTGCTAGAGCAAGATTCACGAGTGAGTCGCATTGTTGCCCCGACGCGGCGACCATTGGCCTCGCTGAGTAAGCTGGTTAACCCCGTCGGAAGCGATATCCCCGCGCTGGTGGCGGAGCTGGATGAGCCGATAGACCTGTTTTTCTGCTGCTTAGGCACTACGCGCAAGCAGGCGGGAAGTGCGGCGGCTTTCCGCGAAATCGAATTCAAGATGGTGGTTGATAGCGCGATGGCTGCCCGTAAGCTGGGTGCTAACCACTGCCTGTTGGTTAGCGCCAACGGCGCTGACCCTGATTCACGCTTGGTTTACAACCGCACCAAAGGTGAGATTGAACAAGCGCTGATTGCCCAGAAATGGCCTTTGCTGACGCTGGTCCGCCCCTCTTTGCTGGTGGGGCATCGCCAGCCGCCGCGCTTGGTCGAGCAACTCAGCGCGCCGCTATTCAAGCTGCTGCCCGGCAAGTGGAAAGCCATTGAAGCCCTCGACGTGGCGAAGGCGATGCAGCAACAGGCATTCAATGCCGGTCTCGGCGGTATCACCGTGCTAGAGTCCAATCAGCTGGCCGCGATTGCTCGCCAATAAAGACTAGGCTGCTACCAACTGAGCGTCTGGCCGTCTCGCGCCGCGAAGACGTTTTCCGGCAGCGGGTTGCTCTGCAGCCATAAATCCAGTTTGTGGCTGATGTGGGTCAGGTAGGTTTTGCCCGGCTTTAACTGCTCATGGATAGCCAACGCCTGATGAATATCATTGTGGTTCTTGTCAGGGATTTCGCGCGGCGGGTGGCTGCAATCCAACACCATTGCATCTATTTCAATCTCCTCTAAATATTTCGCCGTCGCCAGCGGCAAACCGGCGGTGTCGGTGAGGTAAGCCAGCGTCGCTTGCTCGGTTTTAATCAAATAACCGAAGGTGATTTTAGAGTGATTAAGCGGCAGCGGCGTCAGTTGCAGATTACCGAACTGGCGCGTGACAAAGGGTTGAAACGGCGGCTGAAAATCCAGAATGCCCGGATGTTTATACAGGTCGTCACAGCCGTTTTCATCTGGCGGACCATAGACCGGGATCGCATTTCCAACACCCCAGCGCAACGGAAATAACCCCTGAACGTGATCCATATGGTAGTGTGTAAGCCAAAAACGCTGAATTTCGCCCGCCGTAAACTGTTGGGCTAACTCCGGCAATCCTGCATCAATCAGCGTCACTTCCCCCTGATATTCCAACTTTGCACTGCAAGGCTGACGGCGAAACGCCGGGTCTTTGCGCGCCTGTTCACACACGGCGCAGTCGCAACCAAAAACGGGCACCTGCTGTGCCCCGCCGGTGCCGAGAAAGGTCAATTGCATGCACGAATCCTTCAATTGAGAACTCAAAGGTATTTTTCGACAAAGCTTTCGAGGTTGCGGAAATCCGGCATGCGCGCTCTTAACGTCTCGTGATCCCAGTTCCACCACTGGCTGCGCTCGATTTTCTCAATCAAGCCGTCGTTAAAGCGCATACCAATCTTTTTCGCCGCCACGCCCGCCACGATGGAGTAAGGCTCGACGTCTTTGGTCACTACGGCTGAGGTGCCAATCACCGCGCCATTGCCGACTTTCACGCCCGGCATAATTACCGCGTTGTGGCCGACCCACACGTCGTTGCCGACGGTGACGTGATGCTCGCGGCGCCAGTCGAAGAAATTCACATCGTCTTCACCCAAATCATAGGCCGAAGCGCGATAGGTAAAGTGGTGCTGGGCGATACGATTATAGGTCGGGTGGTTGCCCGGATTGATGCGCACATAGGTGGCAATCGACACGAATTTACCAATGGTGGCATAGTGGATCTGGTTGTTACCGGCGGTATAGGAGTAGTCGTCGATGGTAGATTCTTCAAAGATGGCATTATCGGAGATGTGGACGTAGCGCCCGGCGCGGGACTTATTCATCACCACGTTTTCACCGATTTTTGGCTGTGAGAAGTCGATTTCAGCACGTTGCGGGTTTTCAACAATGTCACTCATGGCTCAACCTTCTGGGGAGAAATAGGATAGAGAAACGCGGTGGAAGGCGCAGCTAAGAGCTGCAACAGTCCTGCCAGCGTCTGTTGTAACTGGCCGTTGTTTTCCAATCTCTGACAATGTGCGGGCATTTCATTGGCGTACTGCGCCGCGCGTTGCAGGCGATGGTGGATCTGCTCGCTGTTCTCCCGCCCGCGCTGCTCTAAACGCTGGCGCAAAACCTCTTCGGATACTTGTAAGCAGACTGGGATCAGGCGCTGGCCGTAGCGCTGCATCGCCTGTTCCAAATAAGCGCGAGAGCCATTGACCACCACGTTGCAGCCTTGCTGCATCCAGTGGTCTATCTCAATGCCAACCGCGTAATGGCAATCGTGAGCCTGCCACTCCAGAGCAAACAAGCCGCGCTCGGCTCGCTGGGAAAACTCATGTTGGCTGAGAGCAATATGGTTCTCCGAGCCTGCATTGGCAGGGCGAGTGATGTAGCGATGCGCCACCATCAAATTGGGCGGCAGGTCGTGGCGCAGGGCATCCAGCAGGCTATCCTTGCCTGCTCCCGATGCGCCCATCAAGTAAACGAGTCGGCTCATCAATCATTCCTTTATCAAAACACCTGAATCCCCTGACGCCACACGTTTTGCACGTAGTGGTGGTCGGCGTGGGCGCGAGCTAGTACCAGGTCGGCGCGTTTGCCTTCGGCGATCACTCCACGGTCTTGCAGGCTCAGGGCACGGGCCGGGTTGCGGGTCACCAGACCTACCGCCTGCGGCAGCGTGAAGTCGTTGCTGTCGTCATTGGCGATACGGAACACGGCGTCGAGCAGGCTGGCCGGGTAGTAGTCAGAAGACAGGATGTCGAGAATACCCAGAGACGCCAGATGATGCGCGGCGACATTGCCGGAATGCGAGCCGCCTCGAACGATATTTGGCGCACCCATCAAGACTTGCAGGCCACATGCGTGCGAGGCCCGCGCAGCTTCTTCCGTGGTGGGGAATTCGGCAATCACGCTGCCCAGCGCGCGCGACTCTTCGACGTGCGCGGTGGTGGCGTCATCATGGCTTGCCAGCGCGATGCCCAGATTGCGGCAATGCTCGGCGATGGCGTAGCGGTTCGGTTTCGCCCAACGCAGGGAGTTCTGGATTTGCTCTTCTTGGAACGCTTCCATCTGGTCGTCATTCAGGTTGTATTTGCCCTGATAGTATTCGCGGTACTTTTGCGGCGTGGCGAACTGGCGCTGGCCCGGCGAGTGGTCCATCAGGGAGACCAGCGACAGCACTTCGGTGTGCATCAGTTTTTCAAACAGCGGCAGCGTGCTTTCGTGCGGCAGCTCGCAGCGCAGGTGTAGGCGGTGCTCGGCGCGGTTAAGACCGGCTTTGCCGCTGTTGACCACGGCAGTAATCATCTTTTCAAGATTTTCCAGACGATGGCCGCCGTCGCGCGCGTCGCCCACTGATACGGCGTCGAGCACGGTGGTAATGCCGCTGGCGACCATCAGCGCGTCGTGGCTGCTCATCGCCGAGTGGGCCGGCCAGTCAACTTTCGGGCGCGGTGTGAAGAACTTGTCGAGGTTATCGGTATGCAGCTCGATAAGCCCCGGCAGCAACCAGCCGCCTTCAGCATTGATCGCCTGCGGCAGTTGGCTGCTGGTGTCGGCGAAGGCGGTAATGACGCCGTCCTGCACTTCCAGAGAACCTTTAACGACCTGATCTTCTAGGACCAAATTGACATTGTTAATGATCATGCTGGGATCTCCGCAGAGGGCGCTGGTGTCATGGCATAGAGTCTATCGGCAACGCGCTCGCGCACGTCTTCATCGTGGAAAATGCCTACGACGGCGGCTCCACGGGCTTTGGCTTGCTGAATCAGGGTGACGACCGCGGCGCGGTTGGTGGCATCCAGCGAGGCGGTCGGTTCGTCGAGCAGTAAAATCGGGTAATCGACGATAAAACCGCGCGCAATGTTCACGCGCTGCTGTTCGCCACCGGAGAAGGTGGAGGGCGCGAGGTGCCACAGGCGCTGCGGCACGTTGAGGTGGCTCAGCAGGCGGCTGGCGCGCTCTTCGGCTTCGGCTTTGTCGACGCCCAGCTCAATCAGCGGCTGCATCACCAGATTCAGGGCGCTAATACGCGGGATAACGCGCAGGAACTGGCTTACCCAGCCGACGGTGTGGCGGCGTACGGCGAGAATTTCCCGCGCTTCTGAGCCCACCATGTCGACCCACTGGCCCTGATGTTCGACCCAAATATGGCCGCTGTCCGGCAGGTAGTTGCCGTAGAGCGAACGAAGTAAGGTTGATTTTCCGCTGCCAGAGTGGCCGTGAAGCACCACGCATTCCCCGGCATCAACTTGCAGGCTGGCGTTATTGAAAACCGGCAACCGTGCGCTGTTCTGGTTATGTAATACAAAGGTTTTACTGAGGTTTTCGACCCTGAGCTTTGTCGTCATTTTTGGTCACCTGTTAAGACAATACCGAGGAAACTAATAACTGCGTGTAAGGATGATGTGGATCGTCGAGCACGCGGTCGGTTAAACCACTTTCCACCACCTGACCCTGCTTCATCACCAGCAGACGGTTCGCCAGCAGGCGCGCGACGCCCAAATCGTGGGTCACAATCACCACCGCGAGCTGCATCTCCACCACCAAGGTGCGCAGTAAGTCCAGCAGGCGGGCCTGCACGGACACATCCAGACCGCCGGTTGGCTCATCCATAAATACCAGACGCGGATGCGTCACCAGATTGCGGGCGATTTGCAGGCGCTGCTGCATACCGCCGGAGAACGTGGTTGGCATGTCGTCGAGGCGAGACACCGGAATTTCCACATCTTCCAGCCACTTAGCGGCCTGTTTACGGATATCACCATAGTTACGCTGACCAATGGCCATCAGGCGCTCGCCGATATTGCCGCCAGCGGAAACCTGACGACGCAGGCCGTCCATCGGGTGCTGATGCACCACGCCCCAATCGGTGCGCAGGAGGCGGCGGCGGTCGCTTTCCGGCATGTCGTAAAGCGACTGCGCAGCCTGCTGACCGTTGTTATAGATAACCTGCCCCTGCTGTGGCGCGAGGCGCGCGGAGATTGACTGCAACAGCGTGGTTTTACCGGAGCCAGATTCGCCCACGATGCCCAGCACTTCGCCCGGATAGAGATTGAAAGAGACATCGCTAAAGCCTTTGCCCGGCGCATACAGGTGGGTCAAGTTGTTGACCGACAGCAGAGGTTCAGCGTTGAGTTGGCGTGGAGTGGTCATCAGTGTTGCGCCTTATTCTGGGTTTGTTGGCTGTTCAGCTCGACCTGCTGGGCGCAGAAGTCGGTGTCTGAGCACACGAACATCCGGTTGCCGAGGTCGTCGAGCACCACTTCGTCGAGATAGCTGTGGTGCGAGCCGCAAATAGCGCAAGGCTCATCCCACTGCTGCACGGTGAAAGGGTGGTCCTCGAAGTCGAGGCTTTCCACCTTGGTGAACGGCGGCAGGGCGTAAATGCGTTTCTCGCGACCGGCACCAAACAGTTGCAGCGCGGGCATCATGTGCATTTTCGGGTTATCAAATTTCGGGATTGGCGACGGGTCCATCACGTAGCGATCGTTCACCTTGACCGGGTAGGCGTAGGTGGTGGCGATATGGCCGAAGCGCGCGATGTCCTCATACAATTTCACCTGCATCACGCCGTACTCTTCCAGCGCGTGCATCTTGCGCGTCTCGGTTTCGCGCGGCTCGATAAAGCGCAGCGGCTCTGGGATGGGCACTTGGAAAATCAGCACCTGATCTTCGGTCAACGGCGTCTCAGGGATGCGGTGACGGGTCTGGATCAGCGACGCATCGACGGTTTTCTCGGTGGTTTTCACCCCGGCGACGCTCTGGAAGAACTTGCGAATCGACACGGCGTTGGTGGTGTCGTCAGCGCCTTGGTCGATAACTTTCAGCACGTCTTGCTGACCAATAATGCTGGCGGTGATCTGAATACCGCCGGTGCCCCAGCCGTAAGGCATGGGCATTTCGCGACCGGCGAACGGCACTTGATAACCGGGGATCGCCACGGCTTTCAGAATGGCGCGACGGATCATGCGTTTGGTCTGTTCGTCGAGATAGCCGTGGTTATAGCCCGCGATGATGGCGGCGTGGTTATCACTGCTTTTCATGGTCTGAGTCCTGTGAAGTCGTTGAATCATGCTGCTGGCGCAGGCGTTTCAGCAGTTCCAGTTCGGCCTGGAAGTCAACGTAGTGCGGCAGTTTGAGGTGGGAAACAAAACCGGCGGCCTCGACGTTGTCGGCATGAGACAGCACGAACTCTTCGTCCTGCGCCGGGCTATTCACCAGTTCGTTGTACTCTTTGGTCTGCAATGCGCGGTCGACCAGCGACATCGACATCGCCTTGCGCTCGGCGCGGCCAAACACCAAGCCGTAGCCACGGGTGAAGTGCGGCGGCTTGTCGTCCGGGGTGACAAAGCTGTTCACCATTTCGCATTCGGTCAGCAAGATCTCGCCGATATCAATCGCAAAGCCCAGCTCTTCCGGCACGATTTCCACCGTCAGCCAGCCGGTACGAATTTCGCCAGCAAAGGGGTGGGTGCGGCCATAACCACGCTGGGTGGAGTAGCTCAGGGAGAGCAGGAAACCTTCGTCGCCGCGTACCAGCTGTTGCAGGCGAGCCGCGCGAGAAGCAGGGTAAACCGGCGGGGTGCGGGTGATGTCTTCCGGCTCGCTGCCGTCATCCTCTTCCTTCACCGCCAACTGTTGCGCGGTCAGCAGGTCAAAAACGTGGCTGCACTGCTCTGGCAGGGTTTCGTCGGCGATGGGCGTGAACGGCGCTTCGCCTTCGGCCAGCAGCGCGAAATCCAGCAAACGGTGGGTGTAATCGTAGGTCGGGCCAAGGACCTGTCCGCCCGGCAAGTCCTTATACACCGCAGAAATACGGCGTTCGAGGCGCATATCGCTGGTGTCCAGCGGCTGGCTGGTGGCGAGGCGTGGCAGGGTGGTGCGATAGGCGCGCAGCAGAAAAATCGCTTCGACCAAGTCGCCGCTCGACTGCTTGATAGCCAGCGCGGCCAGCTGGCGGTCGTAAATTCCGCCTTCGCTCATCACGCGATCTACCGCCAGACCAAGCTGTTGCTCGATTTGCGCGCATTCAAGTTCATCAACGCGGGTGTCACCACGGCGCTCGTGCGCCAGAAGTTGATGGGCGGCAGCAATGGCTTTTTCGCCCCCTTTAACGGCTACGTACATCAGCAAACCTCCACGCGGGTGGTGCGCGGCACTGCAATCAGCTCGTCACCGCAGGTAAACATGAAATCCAGCCCCAGCGGGAAGCGGTGCGGACGGTTAAGCAGGTATTGGCGCACCGCGTCTGGCAATTGCGGGGTGATCACGCGCTCGGACTCAATGCCCGGCCCAGTCAGGCGCAGCGCAGGGCCGCCACTCAAACCTTCGAGCTGCACAATCACGCTGGTGGCAAGCTCTGGAGACATTTCGTCGCCGCAAGGGAAAGCCAGCAAGGTGGCGCTATCGAGGGCCGGATCAGCCAGCGCGAAGCTGACGGAGGAAGGTTCTTCGGTCAGAACCGCGCCAGTGTGGAAGCGCAGGTTTTTACGCAGAATGTCGTCATTCAGCGCGGCGCTTATCCACAACGGCGTGTCTTGATCAATCAGCGTTAACAGCACGCAGGCGCTGGCAGAGCCGAGCGCGCCGAAGCCCGGAACGGCAGGCAATTCGACGCAGGTTCCCGGTTCGCTAAGGGCTTTAAGGATGCGGCGAAAGCTGAACTGCGCATCGGCGACGGGATTTTGGAAGCTGGCAACAAGTGACATGGATTACTCTCCGCGAACCAAGGTGAAGAAGTCGACGCGGCTGGCTGCCACTTCCCGGGCGCGCTGTTCGCGGCGCTCTTGTTGGGTAGCGGCCAGCGGGGCGATCAGAGATTTATGCAACAGCTCATCCATGCCGTTGACCTGTAACAGCGCGTCAATAATGGCGCACAGTTCGGCATGAGCTTTGTCGCGACCGGCGACATAGCTGTAGCCATAAACGCCGGAATCGAGCTGCACCACGGCGCGAGTGACGGTCATGTCACCCATTACAAAGCGTTTGCCGGTGCCACCCATGCGGCCTTGCAACTGGGTCAAGCCAGTTTCTGCGGCGCGCAGGCGTTCAAATTTTGGAGAGAGGTTCAGCGGTTGCCACAGCGCCAGAAGTTCGGCGGGCTGGCTGTGTGCCAGCACTGACATCCAGCGCTGGCGATTTTCGAGGGCGTGCATTCAGTGCTCCATTGTCAATTCAATCATGTCGGCACGGGTCAGCCCGACGGAGTATTCCGCCACGTTGCCACTGCCGTCACAGGTGTTGAGAGTCCGCACGCACAGCAACGGGGCCTGCGGGACGATTTCGAGTAATTTGCTTTCTTTCGCCAGTGCGCGGCGGGCGTTAATGCGGGTAGTGCGGCGGGTCAGGGTCTGTTTGATTTCGGTACGGATAAAGTCGTGCAGCGAACCATTGTGGAAATTTTGCAGAGAGGGCCACCAGTCGAGGTCCGGCAGGTAGTGGTCGATAACGCTGACCGGCACCCCGTTCACCCGACGCAGCGTGCGCAGGTGAATCACCGTGTCGCCCTCTTGCCGTGAAAGGGCCGTTGCGACGTGGTCGGTACAAGGTCGCAGCACGGCTAACAATCTTTCGCTGGTGGGGTGACTGCCTTGCTCCAACAGGTTCTGACTAAAGCGGGCCTGCGAGTGCAGCGGGTAGTCGTAAGGGCGCATCAGGACCAGCGTGCCTATCCCCTGACGGCGTTGCAGCCAGCCGCGTTCAACCAGCTCATCAACCGCGCGACGCAGCGTGTGGCGATTGACCTGAAAGCGGTCGGCAAGTTGTTGTTCAGGAGGAAGATAGTCGCCACAGCGATAGCCGTTGCGCAGTTCGAGTTCAAGTTCGGCAGCAATTTGCTGATATCGCGTGGGGTAACTGGTCGGATGTCTAGATAAGTTCATCATAATGAAAACCTCGCACGGTCTTAACGAGCAGAGAAAAACCTAAAAAATTGAGCTGGCGGGGAAGCGATGAACAGAGGGAAATACGCTTTCATAGTGCCAACCTCGTTTCGGTGTTGGCATCAGAATGGCCGAGCTAAGTGACAATTTGGTGAATGGCGGGTTGCAGATAAATGAAGAGTGGAAGACAGCTCGCAGGAAAGTGAGAGGGGAGTTTACGGGGCAGGAGTGTTCAAATTACACTCAATGAGGAATAGGAAAAGGTAAGTCTCTCTCACATAAGGAATATGTATGTCTGAAGCAAATAATATGGATTTTCAGCCTGCCGAAAAGCCGGTATTACCCGAAACCGCCGCCGAAATTTGGTTGCGCGAAAATCAGCAAGGTCTCGAGGCAGTCAAACGATATGCCGAAGAGAATGGCGCTTTCTCTGATTACCAGCGGGCTTTTTGATGGAGCAGTACGCTGTTTATGAGAATAAAGGTGGAGGAAAGGCCGCTTATCCTTTTCTGCTGAACATACAGCACCCTCTGGTTGAGGGCATTAGCCCTACCGTGATGGTTCCTTTAGTTCCGCTGGTTAAGTTAACTGCTTTTCCGCCCAAAAAGCTGTGCCCACTGCTACGAGTGGAACATCAATTCTGTGTTGCCATGACACACATGCTGGGTGGCGTTCACTCGTGTGAGGTTGGGGAGCGGGTCAGTCGGCTTGATGGAGAAATTTACGACGTCAAAAATGCCTTTGATTTTCTACTGAATGGTATTTGAATAATAAGAGAGAGGAGTAAGATTCCTCTCTCTTCATTATCCTCATCACTTCACCTCAAGTAATGAATCACCTGATTCGAGCTGCCGCGCCAGATAAGGGCGGGGTCTTTCAGCTCTTGCACAAATTTGCCATCTACCAACACGTTGATTAACTCGACCACTTGCTGCTGGTCGGCGGTTAATTCATCGAGCTTATAGCCGGTCCACATCCAGACGTTTTTGCCGGGGCATTCGGCCTGAACACGTTCTAGCAGATGGCGAACTGCGGACAAATTTTGCGGATGCAAAGGGTCGCCGCCGGACAGCGTCAGCCCTTGGCGGGGGATCAATTCGTCTTGCAGGTCGGCAATAATCTTATCTTCATCTTGTGGGGTGAAGGGCTTGCCTGAGTCCAGTCGCCAGGTGCTTTTGTTGTAGCACCCGCGGCATTCATGGACGCAGCCGGAGACGAACAGCACGCAGCGTGTCCCCGGTCCGTTAACGACGTCCACACTGTAATATTGATGGAAGTTCAAAGCGTTAACCTAATTGCCCATTTCCCAGATGCTTGACGCGACGTTTTACCTCTTCCTGCTTACCGGCGTTGAACGGTCGGGCGTCGGGGCTGCCGAGATAGCCACAGACCCGGCGGGTGACCGAGACGCGTGACGGCTCGTGGTTGCCACATTTCGGGCAGGTGAAGCCTTTGCTGGTGCAGTCGAACTCGCCGGTGAAGTGGCACTCGTAGCACTCGTCGATTGGCGTGTTGGTGCCGTAGTAAGGCACCCGTGAGTAGCTGTAGTCCCAGACGTCTTCCAGCGCTTTCAGGTTATGTTGCAGGTTCGGGTATTCGCCATAGCAGATGAAGCCGCCGTTGCTCAGTGGCGGGTAGGGGGCTTCAAAATCCAGCTTCTGATAAGGGTTCACCTTCTTCTCGACGTCGAGATGGAAGCTGTTGGTGTAGTAGCTTTTGTCGGTGACGCCGGGGATCAGGCCGAACTCGGCGGCGTCCAGACGGCAGAAGCGGTCGCACAAGTTTTCGCTCGGCGTGCTGTACAGGCTGAAGCCGTAGCCGGTTTCTTCTTTCCACGCCTCGGTGGCCTCTTTCAGGCGATTAACGATGGCGATGGCCTTCTCGCGCAGCTGCTCGGCGTCGAAAACGTGAGTTTGGTTGCCATACAGCGCGTTGATGGTTTCATGCACCCCGATATAACCCAGCGAGATCGACGCGCGGCCATTTTTGAAGATAGGCGCGATGTCGTCGTCAGCTTTCAGCCGCACGCCGCAGGCCCCTTCCATATAGAGGATTGGCGCGACGCGGGCTTTGATGCCGTCCAGCCGTGCAATGCGCGTCATCAAGGCCTTTTTCGCCAGCAGCAGTCTTTGGTCGAGCAAGGCCCAGAAGGCCGTTTCGTCGCGGCCCGCTTCAAGGGCGATGCGCGGCAGATTCAGGCTGATCACGCCAATATTGTTGCGCCCGTCGTGCTGCATCTCGCCGTTCTCTTCATAGACGCCGAGGAAGCTGCGGCAGCCCATTGGCGTTTTGAACGAGCCGGTGACCTTGACCACCTGCTCGTAGTTGAGAATATCCGGGTACATGCGTTTGCTGGCGCACTCGAGCGCGAGCTGTTTGATGTCGTAGTTGGCGTCGCCCGGCTGGCGGTTGAGGCCTTCACGGATAGCAAATACCAGTTTAGGGAACACGGCGGTTTTATGGTTTTTGCCCAGACCGGCGATGCGATTGCGCAGAATAGACTGCTGGATCAGGCGCGATTCCCAAGAGGTGCCCAGCCCGAAGCCAAAGGTGACAAAAGGCGTCTGGCCGTTGGCGGTGTGCAGCGTATTCACCTCATATTCCAGCGACTGGAAGGCGTCGTAACACTCTTTCTCAGTGCGGCTGCGGGCGAAAGCTTCACCGTCTGCCACCTGCCACTCTTCAGCCACGGCTTTGTGCTTGTTGAAACTCTCGGTCACAAAGGGGGCGAGGATCTCATCAATGCGATTGATGGTCGTGCCGCCATAAATATGGCTGGCGACCTGAGCGATGATTTGCGCGGTGACTGCCGTTGCGGTGGAAATTGACTTAGGGGTGTCAATTTCCGCATTACCCATTTTGAACCCCTTGGTCAGCATGCCTTTCAGGTCGATCAACATGCAGTTAAACATCGGGAAAAAAGGCGAATAGTCGAGGTCATGATAGTGAATTTCACCGCGCTCGTGCGCCAGAACCACGTCACGCGGCAAAATATGTTGTTTGGCATAGTGCTTGGCGACAATGCCCGCCAGCAGGTCGCGCTGGGTGGGGATCACTTTGCTGTCTTTATTGGCATTTTCATTGAGCAGCGCCACGTTGCTCTGTTCGACCAGCCCGCGAATCTCCTGATTCAACCTGCCGCGCAGCTCGCGCGTCACATCCCGGTCATGGCGATATTCAATATAGGCGCGCGCCAGTTTTTTGTACGGGCCGGACATCAGCTGGTTTTCCACCGCGTCTTGGATCTCATTGATATCCACCTGCGATTTATCCAGCAGCGCTTCACCCACTACTTGGGCGACCTGTTGGCAATATTCGGCGTTGTCGATACCTGCCGCACTTGCCGCGCGGCTTACCGCTTGCTGAATCAGGCTGCTATTGAAAGGCACTTTGCATCCGTCCCGCTTAATGACGATCGGCAGTTGGTGGCGAGTATTGACGGGATCAGATTTCAACAGGTCAGCCTTCACAATTTAACTCCTTTTAGGCGCAATGCCGCACTGCTCAAGGGCTGGAGCCGTATCCGCAGGGAAAGTGCATAACGCTATATGTTGGGTTGTTTTTATTAATCGGCCCACAATATATAGTCTATAAAGAATTCCTGTATCTTTGAAATACGCTTTCCTTTGACCTAAAACAAAGATTCCCCGCATAAGTTTATTGATTGAGCAAACGACCAAAATGGCCTGATAAATGGCGTAAAAATTGCTTCCTTTTAAGCGAGTTATACAGGTCACATTTCCCTGCAATAAGAGGGCAAATCAGCCGGACACGGTTTCGATTTGGTTGATACTTTAGGTTTAAACTGAATTGACCGCTGAGGGTCTACAGGGCAAGACGCGGACATGAAAAGATAGCCTCAACAGGCAGAGCGATGCCTCTCTTATACCTATTGAGGAAGTGAATATGTCATCGATTTTAGTGTTAAGCGCCCACCGCACTCCGGACCAATCTCGCATCAACAAAGCGCAAGTTGCCGCGCTGCGTGAGGTTCCGGGCATCACCGTGCATGAGTTAATGCGCGAATACCCAGACTATAAAATCGATGTGGCGCGTGAGCACGAGCTGCTGAAAAACCACCAGCACATCGTCATGATGTTCCCGTTTTTCTGGTACAGCTCTCCGGCGATTTTGAAAGAGTGGGAAGATGCGGTATTAACCTACGGTTTCGCCTACGGCACCAACGGCACGGCGCTTCAGGGCAAGACCTTGCAGGTGATTGTTTCGACGGGCGGGGATGAAAAGGCTTACACGCCAGAGGGTTACAACCGTTACCCGGCAAAAGATCAGCTGCTGCCTTTCCACGCCGTGGCTAATCGTACTGGTATGGATTGGCTGGAGCCGCTACTGATCCAAGGCGCGAACAACATGACTGACGAACAGGTTCCTCATCATGTTGAACGCACGCTGGCATTACTGAAGAGCCAGCTTTAATCGCGCTGGCTCTGGGCTACTGCTTTATAACAAATAGAGGCACTCGTACGGTCGCAGGCAGTTGGCGACCGGCGCATCAGCATAGTTGCTGAAGATAGGTGCCTGCTGGTGGTTATCAAGATTGAGGATCTGCTGCTCACCGCTGAGGTTAGCAATCACCGTTAGCTGCTCGCCGTGCCAAGTACGGCGATAGCACCACAGGTGTGGGTTATCCGGCAGCAGGTCTTGATAATCACCGTGAGTCAGCACCGGCAGCTCTTTGCGCAGGCGAATCAGATACTGATAGGTGTAAAACACCGAATCGGTGTCCGCCAGCGCCTGTTCGGTGTTGATTTGGGTGTAATTCTCGCTCGGGGTGATCCACGGCGTGCCGGTGGTGAAGCCCGCATTGGCCGAGGCGTCCCACTGCATTGGCGTACGGCCATTGTCGCGGGATTTCGAGGCCAAAATCTCCAGCAGTTCTGCCTCGTTTCGGCCACTGGCCTTCAACTCAGCAAACATATTCAGGCTTTCCACATCGCGGTATTGCTCAAGATGCTGATAGCCCGGATTGGTCATCCCCAGCTCTTCACCCTGATAGATGTAAGGCGTGCCCTGCATGCCGTGCAGCACCATCGCCAGCATCTTGGCGGCAGGCACGCGCAGCTTACCATTTTCACCAAAGCGGCTCACAATACGCGGCTGGTCGTGGTTACACCAGAACAGCGCGTTCCACGCGTGGCCGTGCATCCCTTGCTGCCACTCATTGAAAATCTGCTTGAGCTGCACGAAATCTGGCGCGGCCTTGGTCCACTTCTCACCGTTAGGATAATCCACTTTCAGGTGGTGGAAGTTGAAGGTCATCGACAGCTCGCTGCCGTCATTGGCGGCGTATTTGCGACAGTGCTCTAGCTTGGTTGACGACATCTCGCCGACGGTCATCAGGCCCAGCGGCTTGAAGACGTCACGGCTGAATTCTTGTAGGAACTCGTGAATGCGCGGGCCGTCGGTGTAGAAACGGCGGCCATCGCCGATGTCGTCGGACGGGAAATCTTGCTGTTTGGAAATCAGGTTGATCACGTCGAGACGCAGGCCATCCACCCCTCTTTCCGCCCAGAATTGGCAGATCTTTTTCAGCGCTTCGCGAACCGGCGGGTGTTCCCAGTTAAGGTCCGCCTGCTCGCTGGCGAACAGATGCAGATAGTACTGCTCGCTCGCCTCGTGCCACTGCCATGCGCCGCCGCCAAACTTGGAACGCCAGTTGTTTGGCGGGCCTCCGGCGCTGTCGGCATCGCGCCAGATGTAGTAATCGCGATAAGGACTGGCGGGATCTTGTGCCTGTTTAAACCACTCGTGATGGGTCGATGAGTGGTTAAACACCATGTCCATAACAATGCGGATCCCGCGGCGATGGGCTTCGGTGGTTAAATTTTCGAAATCTTCCAGCGTACCGTAATCCGGGTCGATAGCGCAGTAGTCGGCCACGTCGTAGCCGTTATCAACCTGCGGAGAAACGTACATTGGCGTTATCCACAGCGCATCAACGCCGAGGGTTTTCAGGTAGTCCAGACGGCGGGTGATACCGTTGATATCCCCCATGCCGTTGCCGGTGGTGTCCTGAAAACTCTTCGGGTAAATCTGGTAAATCACGCCGTTTTTCCACCACGGCAATTCACTGCTCATCGTCTTATCCTTTTCTTAATGCGTCATCTTTTACTAAACAATCGCCAGCTCGCCTTTACGCGCTTTACGCTTGTAAACCAGTACCGTCAGAATGATTGGAATGACGGTGGCGACCAGCATTGCCAGTGCGAACACGCCCCAGAACTGCGGTTTAATCGACAGAATGCCCGGCAAGCCGCCAACGCCGATACCGTTAGCCGTGACGCCGCTCAGGCCACAAATCAGGGAAGCCACTGCGGAGCCAACCATCGCGCAGAGCATTGGGAAGCGATATTTCAGGTTGATACCGTACATCGCCGGTTCGGTTACGCCGAGGAAGGCGGAGATGGCGGCCGGCACTGAAACTTCGCGTTCGTTGTGTTTCTTAGAAGCAATAATGATGCCGACGACCGCCGCCGCTTGCGCGATGTTGGAGATAGCAATCAGCGGCCAAACTGGCGTGCCGCCGGTGCTTTGCACCATCTGCATGTCGATGGCTAGCGTGGTCTGGTGCACGCCGGTGATAACCAAAGGTGCATAGAGGAAGCCAAACAGCGCGGCGCCAATTGGTGCGAAGCTGCCGGTCATCACGGCTTTCACAGCCCATGCTACGCCATCACCAATCATGCGGCCGAATGGACCAATCAGGGTGTGGGCCAGGAATACGGCGAGGATCAACGACACCACCGGCACGATGACCAGATAGAGGTAGTTCGGCACGATTTTCTTCAGGCCGTTTTCGATAATGGCTAATGCCATACCCGCCAGCATAGAAGGAATGACCTGCGCCTGATAACCCACTTTCTCAATGGTGAACCAGCCGAAGTTCCACACTTCAGGAATTTGCTGGCCGAGGTTGTAGGAGTTCATCAGCTGCGGGGAAACCAGCGTGATACCCAGCACGATACCGAGGATTTCGGTGCCGCCCATTTTCTTCACCGTGGACCAACACACCGCCACTGGCAGGAACATGAAGATGGCTTCACCCAGCAACCACAGGAAGTCGTAGATGGTTTTCCACATTGGGTGCATCTGGGCCAATGTCTGGCCACCGCTCATCGGGATATCACCGATGACGTTGCGGAAACCTAAAATCAAACCGCCGCTTATAAGAGCAGGCAGCAGGGGGAAGAAGATCTCTGCGAAGTGCGAAATGCCGCGCTCCACCCAGCTCATATTCTGGCGAGCAGCGACCTTGGCGGCCTCTTTACCAGTGTCATCTTTGCCGCTGGTGGCGATCAGGGCTTTGTAGTAATCGTCAACTTCAGGACCAATAACCACTTGGAACTGGCCAGCATTGGTGAAACACCCTTTGACCATTGGCAACTCTTCAATGGCTTTCGGATCGGCTTTCTCTGGATTATTTAATACGAAGCGCAGGCGGGTAATACAGTGCGTGACCGTGGCGATATTTTCGCTTCCGCCGACCAGCTCTATTAGCCGATTAACAGCTTGCTGATTTACTTTGCTCATGGATTGACCTTATGTTCCCTTTGTACCTGACGCTAAGGAGGAGCCAAGGACGCTAGGGATATTGTGATTGTCGTTAGGGTACATTTCGACCTTTAGCATAGCCAAACCGATGGGAACTTGTCTGGGAACGTTCCCGGTTTTAAGCGGTAGATCACAATTTTTCTGCATGGCTCAAAGTGAGGTATTCAGCTGGCCAATTGGCCCGGAATAATAATTTGCCTTAAGTCAGTTTTTTGGCTGAGTTGGACCAGCAGCTGGCGGGCAGCGGATTCGCCACCTTTGCCATAACCCAGCTCGACCGAGAAGGTATTAGGGAAGAGGAAGCGGAGCAGGGGGTTGTTACCAATACCGCACACCTGAACGCCGCTAATGTTCTGTTGTTGCAGGTATTTCTCTGCGCCGAGCGCGATGGTGTCGGAGGCGCAAATCACCGCGTCGGTCTCAGGGAGCAAGACGTGAGAAATCAGCTCGAAGCCGCTTTCATAGTTCAGTTTGCCCAGCGCCATATGCGGCGTCAGGCCGTGTTCCGCGCAGTAGCTTTGGTAAGCCTCAAAACGTAACTGGCCAGTGGTGGTATCTTGCGGCGAGACCCCGATAAAGCTTATCTGCCGATGGCCTTTCTCCAGCAGGGTGTCCATCAGCAGCCGCACCGCGCCCGCGTCGTCATAGCAGACAGACGAAAACTGCGGCATTTCGCGCGCCATCATCACCAGATTGTCCTGCCAGCCTTGCAGCATCGAGACATCCAGCCCGGTGAAACCAAACAGCACCACGCCGTCGATATTGCGCTGCTTCAGCACCTGCAAATGCTCTTGCACGCGTTCGGCGCTGAACTGGCTTTCCATCACAATCGGGTCGTAGCCCTGCTCATAAAACAGCGGCAGCATGGCGCGCACCGCCTGATTCTCAGAGGGAGAATCAAGGCGCGACACGATGATCGCCACAATCTTATCGCTGAAGCCGCGCATCGCCCGCGCCGACTTCGACGGGCTGAAATTATGCTGCTCAATCACCGCCAGCACCCTTTCGCGCGTGCGTGGGCTGACGTTGCCTTCATTGTTTAGCACGCGTGAAACGGTAGATTTACCGACCCCGCTCAGGCGGGCAATGTCATTAATGGTCAGGCGATTTTGCATGATTTAAGCGCTAATGATTGATCAGGTTTATGTTTGGTTGCAGTTAACCAGCGTACACTGCGGGCGTTTGATGCCCACTGTATGTCAATTTGCCGATCCGCTGAGGGTTTTGCTCAGCCGATGAATTGTAATACCGGACGGGTATCTTTTCCTAAACGTTCCTTACCGGAGATAAAAACCTAATGGGACCCGACCCCAATTCTGTAAGTCCGTTGTGATCCGGTAAGCACCCGCTTTTTAGCTACTGCTTACCGTGACACTAACGCTTGAAAGAGTGCTGTACAGGTAAGCGGTGGCGATCGATTTTCGTTCGTCCCCCCCAATTTTAATTTATCCATTCTCCTGCACGGGCTAGTCACGCCTGCGTGTTGCAGCGGGATATGGGTTTGCTTTTGCCATGCCTAAATTTTAGATTCTGGGCGCAACAAAGGGTCGAACGATGTTCAAAACTATTACTCAACGACTGCTCAATGCACTAAGCCGTAACTTACCACGCCGTCTGGTTCGCCGTGATCCCCTGCTGGGTGATGCATTGCAACAAAATGTGCACGGTGGCAAAGCGCAGGAAATTCCTGCCAGCATGGCCAATCACAGCCTGAAGTGCGCCCGCGCGACGGAAGATCAGCTGTATCTGCAATTTGGCAGCCACCCGGAAGGGCTGACCGGCCCTGAGGTCGAGGCTATCCGCGAGCGCGTGGGCTTCAACCAGACTGACGATCAGCAGCCCGCGCCTTGGTGGCAGCACCTGTGGCACTGCTATCGCAACCCGTTCAACCTGCTGCTCACCGTGCTGGGGCTGGTCTCTTACGCCACTGACGACCTGACGGCGGCCTTGGTGATTGGCGCGATGGTGCTGATCTCCACCTTTATGCACTTCATTCAGGAAGCGCGCTCTAACCGCGCGGCGGACGCGCTGAAAGCCATGGTCAGCAACACCGCCACCGTGCTGCGCAGCGATGCCGAAACGGGCCGCAGTGAAACCTGCGAAGTGCCTATCAGCCAGCTGGTGCCGGGCGACCTGATTAAGCTTTCCGCCGGAGACATGATCCCCGCCGACCTGCGCATTCTGTCGGCCAAAGACCTCTTTATCAGCCAAGCCGCGCTGACCGGGGAGTCCCTGCCGGTCGAGAAGCAGGCCAACAGCCGCATGCCCGCCGATTCCGACCCGCTGGAGCAGGATACCCTGTGCTTCATGGGCACTAACGTAGTCAGCGGCACGGCGATGGCGATTGTGATTGCCACCGGCGGCGAAACTTGGTTTGGCCAGTTGGCCGAGCGCGTGACGCAAGAAGAGACCCAGCCGAACGCTTTCCAGGCCGGGATCAGCAAAGTCAGCTGGCTGCTGATTCGCTTCATGATGGTGATGACCCCTATTGTGCTGGTGATCAATGGCTACACCAAGGGCGATTGGTGGGAAGCGGCGCTGTTTGCGCTCTCCGTCGCGGTGGGCCTGACCCCAGAAATGCTGCCGATGATTGTCACTTCTACTCTGGCGAAAGGCGCGGTTAAGCTTTCAAAACAGAAGGTTATCGTTAAACGTCTGGACGCCATTCAGAACTTCGGCGCGATGGACATTCTGTGTACCGACAAAACCGGCACCCTGACGCAGGATAAAATCGTCCTCGAGCGCCACACCGACGTGCTTGGCGTCACCAGCGATGAAGTGCTGCACTTGGCGTGGCTCAACAGCCACTATCAGACCGGCCTGAAAAACCTGCTCGACGTGGCGGTGCTGGATCGCGGTGACATTGCCAATGCGCGCAACTCATTGAAAGTCGATGAGATCCCGTTTGATTTCGACCGCCGCCGTATGTCAGTGGTGGTATCGGACCATGCCGACAGCCATCGTCTGATTTGCAAAGGCGCGCTGGAAGAGATGCTGTCGATTTGCACCTTAGTGCAGCTCAACGGTGAGATTGTGCCGCTGACCGATGTGCTGCTGGCGCGTATTCGCCGCATTACCGACGACCTCAACCAGCAGGGGCTGCGCGTGGTCGCCGTGGCGCACAAAGTGATGCCATCGCGCACTCAGGGTTACGGCATTAATGATGAATCCAGCCTGATTTTGGCCGGGTACATTGCCTTCCTTGATCCACCAAAAGAGAGCACCGCGCCTGCGCTGAAAGCGTTAAAAAACAAAGGAGTGACGGTGAAAATCCTCACCGGCGACAACCCGCTGGTGGCGCGCAAAGTCTGTAAAGACGTTGGGCTGAAAGTGGATGAGATCCTGATTGGCAGCGATATCGAAAATATGGATGACGCCCAGCTGCTGGTGGCAGCGGAGAGCACTACGGTGTTCGCCAAACTGACGCCAATGCACAAAGAGCGCATCGTGCGCGTGCTGCGCGGCGAAGGCCACGTGGTGGGCTTTATGGGCGACGGCATCAATGATGCTCCGGCGCTGCGCGCGGCGGATATCGGCATTTCGGTAGACTCGGCGGTGGATATCGCCAAAGAAGCAGCTGACATCATCTTGCTGGAAAAGAGCCTGATGGTGCTGGAGCAGGGGGTGACCGAAGGGCGTAAAACCTTCGCCAACATGCTGAAATATATCAAGATGACCGCCAGCTCCAACTTCGGTAACGTCTTCAGCGTACTGGTCGCCAGCGCCTTCTTGCCGTTCTTGCCAATGTTGCCGCTGCACCTGTTAATTCAGAACCTGATTTACGATGTGTCTCAAGTGGCTATCCCGTTTGATAACGTGGATGAAGAGCAGCTCGCCAAGCCGCAGAACTGGAACGCCGGAGATATCGGCCGCTTTATGGTGTTCTTCGGGCCGATCAGTTCAGTGTTCGACATTCTGACTTTCAGCCTGATGTGGTGGGTGTTCAAGGCCAACACGCCGGAAATGCAGACCCTGTTCCAGTCTGGCTGGTTTATTGAAGGCTTGCTGTCGCAAACACTGATTGTGCATATGATCCGCACCCGCAAAGTGCCGTTTATTCAGAGCCGCGCCTCTTGGCCGCTGTGCGTGATGACCCTGATGGTGATTGTCACCGGCATCGGTCTGATCTACACACCGGCCGCCGGATTCCTGCAATTGCAGGCCCTGCCGCTGAGCTACTTCCCGTGGCTGATCCTGATTCTGGCGGGGTACATGGTGCTGACTCAAACGGTGAAAGGCTGGTTCGTTCGCCGCTACGGTTGGCAGTAACAGTAAGTTGTTAAGCTTAAGGCGGTGATTGTTAACTCAATCACCGCCTTTTTATTACACAAAGGCTATAGTTAATCCTTTACGATTCAGCAGGCTATGTCAGTCTGCTTTACCTCTAAGGGATCTTGCCAATGCCATTGCCATTCCGTCGTTCCTTATTTGCCTCGTCGTTATTCCTTGCTATCAGCTCTTCGGCCTTTGCCGCTCCTGCCGGGAATTTGCCCCTTATGCCATGGCCGCAGCAGGTTGAAGTGGCCCCACAGGCCGGAAAGTGGGTGGTGGACAACAGTCTGTCGGTGGCGGTGAGTGGGGACAATCTCGGCGCTATTCCCCAGCGTTGGCGTGAGCGCATTGAGCAGCAGACCGGCTGGACGCTCCAGCCGCAGCCGACCGACGGCAAGCAGAGCAAAATTCAGGTAGTGATCAAACATAAAGTAGACGCCCTGCCGAAGCCGGACAGTGATGAAAGCTATGATCTTGACGTCACGCCGCAGGGCGCGACCATTACCGCCAACAGCCGATTTGGCGCGCTGCACGGCATGGAAACCCTGTTGCAGCTGCTGCAAAACGACGGCGAAAACACCTTCCTGCCACTGGTGAAAATTCACGATAACCCGCGCTTTGCGTGGCGCGGCGTGCTGCTGGACTCCGCGCGGCACTTCCTGCCGATAAGCACCATTAAGCGCCAGCTCGACGGCATGGCCGCCGCCAAGCTGAACGTTTTGCACTGGCATTTGACTGACGATCAGGGCTGGCGCTTCGCCTCCGAGCACTATCCGAAGCTGCAACAGTTAGCCAGTGACGGCGAGTTCTACACCGTGGCTGAAATGAAAGACGTGGTGGCCTACGCCACCGCGCTAGGTATTCGCGTGGTGCCGGAAATCGACATGCCGGGCCACGCCTCGGCGATTGCCGTCGCCTATCCTGAGCTGATAAGCGCCCCCGGCCCTTATCAGATGCAGCGCGAGTGGGGCGTACACGAGCCGACGCTCGACCCTTCCAACGAGCAGGTTTACAAATTTGCCGACACCATCGTTGGCGAGCTGACCGCCATCTTCCCCGACCCTTATTTGCATATTGGCGGCGATGAAGTGAAAGACACCCAGTGGGTGAATTCCACGGCGATTCAGGCTTACATGAAGAAGCATAATATTGCCGACAGCCATGCGCTTCAGGCCGCGTTCAACAAGCGTTTGCAGGAGATTTTGCATCAGCATCATCGCCAGATGGTCGGTTGGGATGAGATTTTCCATCCGGACTTGCCGCACGACATTGTTATCCAGTCATGGCAGGGGCCGGACTCGCTGGGGGCCAGCGCGCAGCAGGGGTATCAGGGAATACTTTCCACCGGCTTCTACCTCGACCAGCCGCAAAGCTCGGCCTACCACTATCGCAATGAAATCCTGCCGCAGCCGCTGGGCGTGGACCAAAACGTCGCCGAGGGTGAAAAAGCCCAGAGCTGGGCATTCTCCATGCCGCGCCTGAAAGGCAGTGCGGTAGACGGCAGCTTTACGCTGATTGAAGGCAAGCAGGGCTGGCGCGGATTTATTGATTTTAAAGGCAAAACTCGCCGCGCGGTGCGCGATATCGTTTGGCAGAATGACGGCAAAGTCAGCTTCGCGGTAGACACGTGGATGGGCGACACCCGCCCGGTGCTCACCCTGAAAGACGGTAAATTCGACGGCTATTTCCTGATTGGCAACGCGCGCTATCCGGCCACCGGCAGCCAGCTCAGTGCAGTACCGCAAGGCACGCCGCCGGTGGTGCCAGACGCCAAAGGAATGAAAAACATTCTGGGTGGAGAAGCCGCGCTGTGGCAGGAAAATATCACCTCGCAAATTCTCGACCTGAAGCTGTGGCCGCGCGGGTTTGTGGTCGCCGAACGCCTGTGGTCCGCCGAGGATGTGAAAGATATCAACAACATGTACCAGCGCTTGGCGAAAGTGGATGCCTGGTCGGCGGTTTCCGTGGGGTTACAGCAGCATGCCGAAACCACCCGCCTGATGACCCGTCTGGCGAACAGCAGTGATATCACGCCGCTGCTGACCCTCTCTTCGGCCCTTGAGCCCGCGCAGTATTACACCCGCCAGCACCTAAAGTTTAAGGCTGGAAACTACACCCAGTTTGAGCCACTGAATCGTCTGGTGGACGCTCTGCCTGCGGAGAGCAACGCGGTGCGCGAGCTGGATAATCAGGTCAAAGCCTTGCTGGCTGATGGCAAAGACGCGCAGGCCGCCGCTGCCATTCGCAACCAGTTGACGCTGTGGCAGGCCAACACCGCGCAGGTTCAGCCTATTTTGGCGCAAAACTACGTGCTGAAGCCGGTCCAGCCGGTGGCGGAGCAGCTCAGCAAGCTGTCCGAACTGGGGCTGCAATGGCTGGATAAAATCCAGAAAGGCGAGAGCATCACAGCAGAAGAGCGCCAGCAGGCGCAGGCCCAACTGGACGGCGCGGCGCAGATTCAGGATGAGTTGGTGATTGCGGCGGTTTATCCGCTGGAAAGACTGCTGCAAGGCGTGAAGTAAGGGAAAGTGCCGCCGGGAACACGCGGCGGCGCACTCTTATTATCAGGCAGGCTCGGGCGGCGGCTCTTTGCGCGGCTTGCCTGCCCGCATCAAGCACCACAAAGGCAGTGGCAGGGTGGTGACCAGCAAAATCCACAGCAGCGGGTAAATCGACCCCACGCCGTCATTTTGCAGATTGATAAACAGCTTCACCGGGATCCCCTGCGGGAAGTAGCAGAACACCATCACGATGCCGAACTCACCAATCACTCGCACCCAAGCAATCGCCAATCCGGCGGCTAAACCGCGCGCGGCGACTGGCAGCGTGAGCCGCCAGAACACCATCAGCGGCGAGGCCCCCAGCGTTTGCCCGGCCTCTTCGATATCCCTCGGGACATTTTCAAAAGCCACTCTGGCCGACAGTACAAAGTAGGGCAGCGCGCCGTAAACCTGCGCCAACACAAAGGCCGGAGCATTGTTGTTCAGCGACACGCCCATGGCATTCAGCACTTCACCAATCGAGCCGTAAGGCCCGTAAACCGAGATAAGCAGAATGCCCATCGCCAGCGGCGGAGTCAGCAACGGCACCAGCACCGCGACTTCCACCAGACTGCGCCAGCGATGCTGAGTGCGCGCCAGCCACAGCGCCAGTGGCAATCCCAAAGCAATAATCAGCGGAATCGACACCATGCTCAGGCCGAGAGAGACGGCGACGGCCTGACCGTCACCGTAGGCGGTGTGGAAATCTGACCAAGGGGTGAGCACCGCCAGCGTGACAAAAGGAACCATCAGCAACGCCAGCGACGGCACGGATAGCCAGAATAATCGCACCTTACAGCGCTCCGCCTTTTGGCTTGCCGTAACCGTTTTGCTCTAACAGCGCCTGACCTTTGTCGCTTTGCAGGAAGCTGATAAAGGCTTTAGCCATCTCTGGGTGCGGCGCGTTTTTCAGCACGGCGGCGTAGAACACCAGCGGCTCGGTCTTAATGGTTTTGCTCTTGCCCTGCGGGTCAGTGATGTTGAAGCTCACCTTGCTGTACCACGGGGTTTCCATCTGCGGATTGCTCAGGTTGATCTCATCCGGCAGGCTGATGTACGGCAGGCCCGCCGAGCGCGTGGCGCTTTCATAGCCCGAGGCGGCATCCACTTGTCCGGCTTCCAGACGGGTTAATAATCCGCCTTCGCCGGAGATTTGTTGCTGGTTAAGAGTGTCGCCCAGCACGGTTTTGGTCAGGCCCGGCTGCTGGTAATAACGCTCTGCCAGCATCATGGTGAAGATAATGTTCTGGCCCTGTGGGTCAGTGGTTGGGTCGGTACGGCCAAATTTCAGGCCCGGCGTTTGCAGCACTTTCCACCACGGCGCAGCGCCCGATTTCTGTTCTTTAATGGCATTGAAAGCCTCGGCGTATTTGCCTTTCGGGTTATAGGCGATAACCATGCTGGTGCTGGCCACCGGCACGGCAGAGTCCACCAGACCGGCTTTCTTCAGCACTTCAATCGGACCGGGAGTGATTGAGACAAACACGTCTGCCACCACTTTCTTCGACGCCAGCAGGTTCGCCATGCCATAAGCCCCTTGGCCCTGACCCTGATAATTGACGTGGTTCTGCTCGGCAAAGGTCGGCCCGAGGTGTTTGTCCATCACCACGCCCATCGAACCGGCGTAGGTCACGCGGAAGTCGTCAGCGGCATCGGCGGTTTGCACGGCGGTAAGGCTAAGAAGCAGGGCAGCGGCAGTCAGGGTTTTCTTGCCAGAAAAAGTGGCGAGGGAAGTGAACAGAGTCATGATAGTTATCCGTTATATAGTTAGAAGCATAACGATAATCCATCATTGCGACAGATTTATAAACCCCGTTGCAACGGAAATAATGATCGGAGAAATGAAAAAAGCCGGGGGGGAAATCTCCGACTTTGATTTTAATAATGGTAGCGACAGGCTGCGATCATGATCGCATGTTCGGTGACTGCATAGACTAAACGATGTTCTTCAGTAATGCGCCGAGACCAGAAACCCGTCAGGTTGTACTTTAAGGGTTCAGGCTTACCTTTTCCTGCAAAGGGTTCTCGTTGTATGTCCTTAATGAGTTCGTTAATCCGTTTAACTATTTTTTTATCCGTTTGCTGCCAGTAGAGATAGTCATCCCAAGACTGGCTGGAAAAGGTAAGTTTCAATCAAATAGCTCCCTCTCAACGCCTTTGCCTGCCCTCAGTTCATCAATAGAATCCATGAGATGTCTGATGTTGGCTGGTGAGCGTAACAGATGAGCTGTTTCTTCTAAGGACTCGTATTCTTCTAACGACATCAGTACGCAAGGCGTCCCGTTTTGGCGAGTGATAAGGATCGGGGCGCGATCCTCTGCCGCCTGCACCATGGTCGTTGAGAGATTCTGACGAGCTTCGCTATAACTAACCGTTCTCATCGTGAATATCCTATATCGGTATGTACGGCATTCATTGTACGTCAATTTGTACAATTGGACAAATTGACGTACAAGTGCTTCTAATAATTACCGATCACACCTTCTGGCACGCCGCCGCAGTAAAGATAACGTCGGTGGAGGAGTTCAGCGCGGTTTCTGCCGAGTCCTGAATGATGCCGATGATAAAGCCGACGGCGACCACCTGCATGGCGATGTCGTTGGGGATGCCAAACAGGCTACAGGCCATGGGGATCAGCAGCAGCGAGCCGCCCGCCACGCCGGAGGCACCGCAGGCGCAGACCGCCGCCATCACGCTGAGCAGCAGCGCGGTGAGGATATCCACTTCAATACCCAGCGTGGTGACCGCCGCGAGCGTCAGCACGGTGATGGTGATTGCCGCACCCGCCATATTGATGGTGGCGCCTAGCGGGATGGAGACGGAATAAGTGTCTTCATCCAGCCCCATTTTGCGGCACAGGTTCATGTTGACTGGAATGTTAGCGGCCGAGCTGCGGGTGAAGAAGGCGGTGACGCCGCTCTCGCGCAGGCAGGCGAAGACCAGCGGATAAGGGTTGCGACGGGTTTTTGCAAACACAATCAGCGGGTTGAAGACCAGAGCGACCAGCAGCATACAGCCAACCAGCACCACCAGCAGGTGCGCGTAGTCATACAGCGCGCCGAAGCCGCTGGTGGCGAGGGTTTCGGCCACCAAGCCAAAAATCCCCAATGGCGCGAAGCGAATCACCACGCGGACGATTTTGGTCACGGCTTCAGACACGTCGCTAATCATCGCCTTACTGGTGTCAGCCGCGTGGCGCATAGCCAGCCCCAGACCAATGGCCCAAGCCAGAATGCCGATGTAGTTGGCATCAATCAGCGCTTTGAATGGGTTCGACACGATGCTCATGATCAAGCCTTTCAGCACGTCGACAATGCCGCCCGGTGGGGTGATGGCAACATCGGCGATTTTGAGATCCAGCGTCGAAGGGAACATAAAGCTGACCACCACGGCGATCAACGCCGCCGAGAAGGTGCCGAACAGATAGAGGAACAGGATAGGGCCAAGCACGGTTTTCCGGCCCAGCGGGTGGTTCATGATCGAGGCGGTAACCAGTACTAAGACCAGCAGCGGCGCGACGGCTTTTAATGCGCCGACGAACAAGCTGCCGAGCAGCCCGACGGAGGTCGCCGCGCCGGGCGCAAGCCACGCCAAAGCAATACCTGCCAATAGGCCGAAGAGGATTTGTTTAACCAAACTTGCGTGCAGAATGCGTTGAATCAGCGATGGTGGAGACTGTGTTTGCATGTTGTTTTTCCTTGTAGTGTTGCACCTTTCCCAATCCTGAGAGGTGGCCTAGCAGAATTTAGCTTAAAAAATAACGGGCACTTTAAGGCGCCCGTTTTGGCTTCTCATATTGCGAGCTATGCCCGCTTATTTTTCTAATTTTGCGCGGTCAGTTCGATGATTGACCCAAGTATTGATCAGCAGCGTGGTCACCAAAATGGTCGCGATCACGCCCAGTGATACTCCAACCGGAATATGGAACACGTCGAGCAGCAGCATCTTGATACCGATGAAAATCAGGATCACCGCCAGACCGTATTTCAGCATCGAGAAACGTTCCGCCACGCCTGCCAGCAAGAAATACATGGCGCGCAGGCCGAGGATGGCAAACAGGTTAGACGTCAGCACGATGAACGGGTCAGTGGTCACGGCAAAGATAGCCGGGATACTGTCTACCGCGAAAATTACGTCGCTGAGTTCCACCATAATCAATACCAGCAGCAGCGGGGTGGCGAACAGCAGGCCGTTGCGGCGGACGAAGAACTTCTCGCCGTGCAGCTCATCGGTCATACGCATTTTGCTTCGCAGCCAGCGGATCATCGGCTTCTCGCCAATCTCGCCATCATCCTCTTTCGCCAGCGCCATTTTGATGCCGGTAAACAGCAGGAATGCGCCGAAGACGTAGAGGATCCAGCTGAACTGGCCGACCAACCAACTGCCCGCAAAAATCATCCCGGTACGCAGCACAATCGCGCCCAGCACGCCGTAGACCAACACGCGGCGCTGGAGGTTTGCCGGAACGGAGAAGTAGCTGAACAGAATCAGCCAGACGAAGACGTTATCCACCGCCAGCGCTTTTTCCAACAGATAGCCGGTAAGGAACATTAGCGCCTGTTTGTCCGCCACTTCGCGGCCAAATTCGCCGTTCAGATACCACCAGAAGCCGTAGTTAAACAGCAGCGACAGGCCAATCCACACCAGCGACCACATGGCGGCACTTTTCATGGTCATCACCTGCGCGCCTTTACGGCCCTGTAAGAACAGGTCCACGGCGAGCATGATGACCACGACGACGGCAAAACTGCCCCAGAGCATCGGGTTGCCTACGGAATTCATCATTCTGTTATCCTCGAAAAAACATCAAAAAAAAACGGCCACGTCAGAAGACGTTAGCCGCTCTTATTGAGCTATAAGCAAACCTCGCCTGACGGCAAGGTCTCACTTACAACCCACTATGCTTTATCCTTCGAGCTGCAGGGGTGTTGGCTGCGCTTGCTCACCCTAATCACTGACTTTTGTCAGCTCATAGGGATTCACGCGCTTGCCGCCTACCTGCAACTCGAATGCTTTCGCATAGTCGCTATTCATTCGATGAATATCTGGATTGCCCGGAAACCGGGTGGCTGAGACGTGCGCTGCGACAGCGCGGGTCCAGACACCGTAATGACGATTATCCGACGAAGAAGTTACTCCCCTTTGCATGGCAGAAAGTAATCCAACCCGTGTCTAAAGTCAAACATTCTGACACATTATGAAATATTCAGCCTGCCAATGCATTACGCTTGCCGAGCGCTGCAACGAACGACAGCAAAAGCCCCTGAGCCAGCGGCGTATCACTGAGTTGCTGCAATTTCTCAGCATAGTTGACGTTGTCTTCAAACGCCTGCGCGTCCAGCCATTCCAGATAGGTTTTCATCACAGATCCCGAGAATTCAGGATGGAATTGCGTGCTGATGGCGTTCGGGCCGTAGCGCAGGATCTGGTGTGGGTCGACGGAGGAGCGCGCCAGCACGGTCGCGCAGGCTGGTGGCGTGATCACGGCTTGCAGGTGAATAAGGTTTGCCGCGAAGCGAGCGGGCAGGTGCGACACCAGCGGGTCGAGATGGCCGCTCGGCGTGAGTTCAATGTCGAGCGTTCCGACTTCAATGCCCTGCGCCAGATAATCCACTTCGCCACCCATGGCATAGGCCATCAGCTGATGACCGTAGCAAGTGCCAAACAGCGGCAACTCTTGCAACATCGCTAGACGCACCCAGTCGGCGGCGGCTTCGCTCCAGTCCAGATGCTCAGTCACCATGCTGCGCGAGCCAGTGATGATCGCGCCACAGTAGTTTTCCGGCGGCAGAGGGCGTTCGCCCGCCTGCAAATCGATAATTTGCAGCTGCTGCGGATTGATGTCCCCCTGACGCAGGAACATCTGCGGGAAATTGCCGTGGACGTCCTGAATCGGCCCCGGCGCATGGCCGGTTTGTAAAATCAGTAATGGCTTCAGATTGGCTGCACTCATCTCAACTCCCACTCACATGTCGTCTATTTATCTGCTGGGTTGTCTGCTTTCTTGTCTGCCGGGAACACCACGCCGGTCTGGCGGCGGATTTCGCTGAGCAGCTTGGCGGTAATACGCGAAACCTCCAGTCCCGGATGGCCGACGAACTGGTTATCGACCAACAGCGCAAAAGTTTCAGCCTCATACAGCATGGTGTTGATGTGCTGTGGCTGGGTAAGGTCTAACTTCTGGCTGCCGCGAGGGATCAGGCTCAGTGTCTGGCACTCGGAGATTTTCTCCATCTGCAAAGTGCCTTCTTCCCCTTGGATCTCACTGGCGAGATGGGAATCGGCGATTTTCGAATGATTGATCACCACGTCGAAACCATCGGCATATTGCAGCACGACGGTGCCCTGACCATCGACACCGCTCTCCAGCAGGGTGGCCGTCGCCTGAACCGAAAGCGGTTCGCCAAACAGGGAAACCGTGCTCGCCAGACAGTAATAGCCAATGTCCATAATCGAGCCATTAGAAAAGGCCGGATTGAAGGTATTTGGGTTCTCGCCCGCCAGATACCGTGGGTAGCGCGACGAATATTGGCAGTAGTTGAAAATGGCTTTGCGCAGCTTCCCGATGCGATTTAGCGCGCCTTTCATATGCAGGAAGTTTGGCAGATAGGCGGTTTTAAAGGCTTCGAACAGCACCACGTTATTCTCGGTGGCGCAGGCAATCATCTCTTCGGCCTGTTGCAGATTCGACGACAGCGGCTTTTCGCAAATAACGTGCTTTTTATGGCGCAGGAACAGCAAGGATTGCTGGCAGTGCATGGAGTTCGGGCTGGCGATATACACCGCGTCAATGTGGTCCGAGGCGGCGAGGGCGTCGAGAGAGTCGAAATAGTGCTCCACCGGGTAATCGTGACCGAAGGCCTTGGCACCCTCAAGCGTGCGGGAGTAGATCGCGGTGAGCTTCATTTTGCCACTCTCATGAGCGGCATCGATAAAGCGTTGGGTGATCCAGTTGGTTCCAATTACTGCAAAACGAATCATGGTTGCTCCAATACCCTTCATCCTTCGAACTGCCTCGGCGTTGGCTGCCTTCGCGAACCCCAGTCACATACTGATGTATGCTCCTGGTGATTCACTCAGTTGCCGCCTTGATGCAATCCGAATGATTTTGGGTAGGTATGGTGTATTTTGAGAAACACGCACCATCAGTATCACTGATAAAGTTTCCCGAATAACTCCAGATGCGTCAGGTACATGCGTGTGTCGAATTCTAATTGATGGTAGTCGGGCGTCATATGACAGCAAAGGCTATAAAATGCCTTATTGTGATCTTTCTCTTTAAGGTGCGCCAACTCGTGTACCACGATCATCTTCAGGAAGGCTTCCGGCGCGGTTTTGAATACCGTCGCCACGCGGATCTCAGCCTTCGCCTTCAACTTTCCACCCTGAATTCGCGAAATGGCCGTGTGCAGGCCGAGTGCGTGCTTCATGACGTGAATTTTATTGTCATAGGCGACTTTGCTCAGCGGCGATGAGCTGCGCAAATATTGATTTTTGAGGTCCAGCGTATACTGGTACAGCGACTTGTCGGTGGTGAGTTCGTGCGGTTGCGGATAGCGCGACAGCAAAACTTGGCCCAGACGCTGCTGGTCAATCAATTGGCGTACCTGAGCCTGTAGCGACTCGGGATAACCTTGTAGATAGGTCAATTCAGGCATAACTGTTTGCTTTAGCTCTCATTGATCCGCAAAGAGTGCCGCAAAGGCGGCAGATAAAGCCTTTTTAACTGAAAAAACATTTTACTGATAGCCCAATTTAAGGGATAAACAGCGCAAATTGAATAATGAGGAGGGCCAATGAGCCAATTCGAACTCGAACAAGGTGATCAACTGCTGCAACTGGAACTGGAACGTTACCCGCAAGATGAGGCGGCGACGCAGTTGCAGGCATGGGAAGCTGCGGACGAATATCTGCTGCAAACCCTGACCACCGACGCGCTCAATGGCCGTCCTGTCCTGATCTTTAACGATGCTTTCGGCACGCTGGCTTGCGCGCTGCAACAGTTCGAACCGACCAGCATCAGCGACTCCTTTATGAGTCAGTTGGCAACGCGCCACAATCTGCGTTTGAACCATTTCGACGAAAGCCGCGTAGCCCAGCAAAGCAGTCTGGTCCCACTGCCAATTAATCCGGGCTTGGTGGTTATCAAGGTGCCAAAAACCTTGGCTTTGCTGGAGCAACAGCTGATTGCCCTGCGCGAAGTGGTGACGCCTGACACGCAAATTATCGCCGGTGCCAAGGCGCGTGATATTCACACTTCCACGCTGCAACTGTTTGAAAAAATTCTCGGCCCGACCAAAACCACCTTGGCATGGAAGAAGGCGCGCCTGATCCACTGCCAGCCGACTTTACCGGCGCAAGCCGCCGAGCCGGTGACCACCGAGTGGGCGCTGGATGATAGCGAATTCCGCATCACCAACCACGCCAACGTGTTCTCACGCACCGGGCTGGATATTGGCGCGCGCTTCTTCATGCAACATTTACCAGAAGGCATTGAAGGCCGGATTGCTGATTTAGGCTGTGGTAATGGCGTGATTGGTATGACCGCGCTGGCGCTAAACCCAGACGCAGAGATGCTGTTCGTCGATGAGTCATACATGGCGGTGGAGTCGAGCAAGCTGAACGTCGAAAACAACCTGCCGGAAGATATCAACCGCTGCCAGTTTGAAGTGAATAACATGCTGGCCGGCGTTGAGCGCGAAAGCCTGCACGCCGTGCTATGCAACCCGCCATTCCATCAGGGCACGGTGATCAGCGATGACACCGCGTGGCGCATGTTCTGCGATGCCAAGCGCTGCCTGCAAACCGGCGGCGAACTGCGCATCGTCGGTAACCGCCATCTGGACTACTACCAGAAGCTGCGCCGCCTGTTCGGCAACTGCACCACCATCGCCACCAACCAGAAATTCGTTATTCTGCGCGCGGTGAAATCGGCGGCAAGAGGGTAGGTTTTTAGAAGTCATGTCGGGCGCGGCCTTTGCTGCGCCCGATAGCCTCAAATCGCCATCGCCAATCTAGTTCCTTGATCAATCGCCCGGCGGGCGTCCAGCTCCATGGCCATTTCTGCGCCGCCAATCAGATGCACGGTCTTCCCGGCTGCCAGAAGGGGAACCTGCAAGTCTCGCTGCGGCTCCTGACCTGCGCAGATGATGATGTTATCCACCGCCAGACACTCCTCCGTGCCGTCGCGCACAATGTGCAGACCTTGGTCATCAATGCGCTGATAAGTCACGCCGCTCCACATCTTCACGCCGCGTTGCAGCAGGCTGGCGCGATGGATCCAACCCGTGGTTTTGCCCAAATTAGCGCCCACTTTGCTGGTTTTGCGTTGCAGCAGCACAATTTGCCGCGCTGCCGGTTCGGCTTGCGGGCCTTCCGCGCTCAGTCCACCGCGTTGCGTGAGGCTTTGGTCGATGCCCCATTCGTGGCTGAAAGCGCGGCTGTCGAGACTAGCCGAAGGGCCGTTCTGCACCAGATATTCGGCGGTATCAAAACCAATGCCGCCGGAGCCGATGATGGCGACGCGGCGACCGACCGGCTTCTTATCTCTGAGCACATCGAGATAGGTCAGCACGCTTGGATGGTCTATCCCCGGGATCTCCGGCAGGCGCGGAGAGATGCCGCAGGCCAAAACAATCTCATCGAAGCCATGGAGCTGGCTGGCATCCACTTTTTCCCCCAGACGCAGCGTCACCTGCAAGATAGCCAGCTGGCGCGAGTAGTAGCGCAGCGTCTGGTAAAACTCCTCTTTGCCGGGAATTTGCTTGGCGATATTAAACTGGCCGCCAATCTCACGGTTGGCGTCGAACAGGGTGACCTGATGCCCCCGGCTGGCCGCCGTAATGGCAAAGGAGAGCCCCGCCGGACCCGCGCCAACCACCGCCAGACGCTTAGCGTGCTGGGCTGGGATCAGCGGCATTTCGGTTTCGCGGCAGGCGCGCGGGTTCACCAGACAGGAGGTGAGTTCGCCGACGAAAATCTGATCCAGACAGGCCTGATTGCAGCCGATACAGGTGTTTATCTCATCGGCGCGGCCCTGCGCGGCTTTCTGCACAAAGGCCGGGTCGGCGAGGAAGGGGCGGGCCATGGAGACCATATCCGCGCAGCCGTTAGCCAGTAGCTCTTCGGCCACCTGCGGGTCATTAATGCGGTTGGTGGTGATCAGCGGAATATTCACTTTGCCCATCAACTTGCGCGTCACCCAACTGAACCCGGCACGCGGCACCATGGTGGCGATGGTTGGCACTCGCGCTTCGTGCCAGCCAATGCCGGTGTTGATGATGGTGGCACCAGCCTGCTCAATGCCTTTGGCGAGGGCTTCAATTTCGTCCCAGTTCGAGCCTTCTTCCACTAAGTCCAGCATCGACAGGCGATAGATAATAATGAAGTTTGGCCCGCATGTCTGGCGCACGGCGCGTACTATCTCAAGGGCGAAACGCATGCGGTTTTGCGCGTTGCCGCCCCACTGGTCGGTGCGCTGATTGGTGCGCGCAGCCAAAAACTGGTTAATCAAATAACCTTCCGAGCCCATGATCTCCACGCCGTCATAGTCGGCCTGCTGCGCCAGCGCGGCGCACTGGGCGAAGTCGGCAATCGTCTCTTCAATCTGCTCGTGAGTCAGCGCCAGCGGGGAGAAGCGGTTGATTGGCGCTTGCAGTGCCGAAGGTGCCACGGGGTTAGGCTGATAGCTGTAACGCCCGGCATGGAGGATCTGCAAGGCAATTTTCCCGCCAGCCTGATGCACCGCCTCGGTGACCACTTGGTGATGGGCGATTTGCTGCTGCTGATTGAGTACCGAGCCGCCGTGATAGACCACGCCTTGGGCATTGGGCGCGATGCCGCCAGTGACAATCAGGCCGACGCCTGCGGCGGCGCGTTCGGCATAGAAAGCCGCCATGCGCTGCGGCCCCTCTTCCAACTCTTCAAGCCCGGTATGCATTGACCCCATCAGCACGCGGTTTTTCAGCTGGGTAAAACCTAAATCCAGCGGAGCCAACAGGTGAGGATAAAACGGCGCGTTGTGTTCGGTCATAAGTCAGACCCTTAAGTGGTCGGATGAGATAAGTGTCAATTTAGCCGTAGAACGCCAGATTGGAAAGGAGACTGATGCCGAATGTGATGCAGTTCATAAAGATCATCTTATGCCCTGAAAACAACAAATAATGCCTGTCGAAGCGCCAGCCTTAAGATTAATTTATTAGCAGCCTTGTTTTTATGAATGGTATTAAGAGTATTTATTTCTTGAGCCAATAATTTCCCCATGAAATAAAAATAAGAACATTATTGCCGCTATTTAATTTCTACAAGTTTATATAAAAGACATTATTTAAGAGTATTAGGATTATTTTTATGGGCGCGCTTCGAATCGATTCAGTTCAGGTGGTGGCTGGTCTAGGCTGGTGCTGCTTCACCCAACCTACCATTCCAACCTGGGTATAAACTATGAATCTTATTGACCATACGGCTTGCCGTCCATTCACCGAAGCTGGGCATTTATCACAAATAGCCGCCTATTATGAAGAGGGGCGAAATGTGATGTGGATGATGCTAAAAGCCTTTCCGCGCCCATGTTTTAATCAGCCTTTAATAGAAGACATTATGAAACTGACCTATGCGGCGAAAGCCTCGGGTCTGCGTTTTGATTTTTGGGTCACCGGGTCGCTGGTGCCTAATATGTATAATGTGGGAGGTGATTTAAGCTTTTTTGTCGATTCCATCCTCAATAACAAGCGCGAGGCGCTGCGGGCCTATGCGCGAGCCTGCATTGACTGCGTACACGCCGCCGCGCGTGGCTTTGACGTGGGGGCCATTAGCCTGTCGATGATTGAGGGATCGGCGCTGGGCGGCGGTTTTGAGGCCGCGCTGGCGCACCATTATGTCTTAGCGCAGAACACCGCCCGTATGGGTTTCCCCGAAATTGCCTTTAACCTGTTCCCCGGCATGGGCGGCTATTCGCTGGTCTCACGCAAAGCAGGCATGCGCTTGGCGGAGGAGCTGATCTCTACCGGCGAGTCGCACACCGCCGAGTGGTTTGAAAGCCGCGGGCTGGTGGATGTGCTGTTCCAGCCGGGCGAGGGCTTTATTGCCACGCGTACGTTTATCGACACCCTGCGGCCCAAGCTCAACGGCATTCGGGCCATGCTGCGGGCGCGCCAGCGGGTATTGCAGCTGTCACGCTCCGAACTGATGGATATCACGGAAGATTGGGTGGATTCAGCATTTACGTTGGAAGAAAAAGATGTCGCGTACATGGAGCGTTTGGTGATGTTGCAAAACCGCCACACGGCCACGTTACGCAAATCCGGCTAGTCTGCTCATGATTGTCGTTATTGCTGCTAGCCGCCTTGACTGACGACTAGCGAGTAACGTTGTTCACACTACCGGGTGAAGCAATTGCTTTCTGTTCAAGCCAGTGCTCGATCTCATCGGCGGGCATTGGTTTGGCAAACAGGTATCCCTGCTTGCTGTCTACGCCAATTTCATCAATTAGCCGCTCTTCTTCATGAGTTTCAACCCCTTCAGCCACCACGGTGAGTTGCAGCGTTCTTGCCACGGCGACAATCGCGCGGACCAGCGCCTGTGACACCGAATTATGGTTGATACCGCGTACAAAGCTTTGATCCAGCTTGATGCAATCCAGTGGGATGCGCGCCAGCTGCGACAGGGAAGAGTAGCCGGTGCCGAAGTCATCCAGATGCACTTCCGCCCCCAGCTTGTGCAGTTGGTTTATCATGGTGACAGCCGCTTTTTCATCTTCTACCAGACAGCTTTCGGTCAGCTCAAAGTCCAACATGCATTGGGTCATGCCCACTTTTTGCATCGCTTCGGTAAAATCTGACACCAGCGAGCTGCTGTTTAACTGGCGGCCAGACAGGTTCACCGCCACCCGCAAATTCAAGCCTTTCTTCTGCCACTCGGCTGCCTGACGGGTGGCGGTTTCGATAACCCATTTCCCCAGCGGCGCAATCAGGCCGGACTCTTCGGCGTAGGAGATAAAGCTTTGCGGCTGGATCACCCCGCGCTCCGGCGAATGCCAGCGCAGCAGGGCTTCGACACTGCGCACTTCGCCATTGTTCGAGACTTTTGGCTGGTAATAGAGCTGCAACTGCTGCTCTTCCAGCGCCTTTCTCAGGTTGGTGTCGAGCCACATGTATTCGGAGACTTTTTTGTTCATCTCCGGCGAGAAGACGCAGTGCGCGTTTTTGCCCGCCTCTTTCGCCACGTACATGGCGGTGTCGGCGTTGCGGATCAGGCTCTCGGCGTCGGTCCCGTGCTGCGGGCATACCGCGATGCCGCTGGAGCAGCCGGTATAGACTTCGATCAAACCGATGCGGAAAGGGGCTTTGAGCCGGCCTAAGATCTGCTGGCTAATGGCTTCGAGCTTCTCGACCGAGGCTTGGGTGCTGAGAATGATAAATTCGTCGCCGCCCAGTCGCGCAAGGATTTCGGTTTCTTCTAAACAGCTCTGAATGGCGTGAGCCACCTCTTTAAGCAGGCGGTCGCCGAACATATGCCCGTAGGCATCGTTCACTTTTTTGAAGTTATCTAAGTCGAGATAAATCAGGCCGATTTGATTGTCACCGCGCAGTTCCAGCGCGCTTTTCAGCTGGTCTTGCAGGGCATTGCGGTTGGCAAGGCCGGTGATGAGATCGGTATTGGCTAAGACTCGCAGCCGCTCCTGCGCCATGCGCTCGTCGGTGATATCCGAGCCGGAGCAGATAAGGAATTTCTGCTGTTTGCCGCTGCCGCTGTGAACAAATTTATTGCGGAATAAGAACAGGCGCTGGCCTTTAACCGTGTTAATCCAGCGCTCGACTTCGTATGACTGCTCTTTCTGAAAGAAGCTGGTGATGTTCTGGCGCGAGGCGATGCCTTCTTCCATCGACATAAACATGTCGTAGGCGCTGTGGCCAATCACGTCCTGCTCACGCAGGCCGGTGTACTCTTCGCTCAGGCGGTTGAAGCGATGCACTTTGCCGTCTTGGTCGATGATCACGATAACCGAGTTGGCTTCTGACACTACCTGCTCAGCGAAGGTCAGACCCACTTCAAGGTCGTGCGCCACCGAGGCGGTATCTTCAAAATCAGAGGCAGTGCCTGCCCAGACATTGCTGTCCACTTTGCGGCCGACCAGATAGAGGCAAACCGGCTCGCCGAACAACGTGACGTCTATGGTGAAGCAAGAGGTGATGCCGGTCAGTTCGCGAATGCGAGCAGCTTGCGGGCTGGTGAGGGCTACGGCGACGTTGGTCACGCCCTGTTCCGCAGACAGTTCGAGCGCGTTGCTATCAGAACCTAAGCGCCAGTAGGGGCGAGGTGTACCAAAATGCAGGTATAGAATGGAGTCATCTTGAGCGTCTGTCATGAAAGTTTCTCCGTGTCACCAGCAACCTGATCTGACAATGTTTAAGCAACCTGCAATTAAAAGCGCGGGCCCTGATAACAGAGACCCGCTCTTGATTTTAGATGATTTTTATTACCAGTGATGGCGCTCCACGCGGCGCACCATCACCTTCTCTGCGGCAGTTATTTCAACAGGAAGCTACTTTGCTTCACGTCCTGCGAATCCAATCCAATGAATACATTGAATTTGCCCGGTTCAGATGCCCATTTGAGCTTGTCATTGAAGAAACGTAAATCTTTTTCATTGATCGCAAATGTAACGACTTTTTCTTCACCCGGCGCCAGATTTATTTTCTCGAAGTTTTTGAGCTCTTTAACCGGGCGGCTGATAGAGGCCGTCAGGTCACGCAGATAGAGCTGCACCACGGTCGCACCGCTGCGTTTGCCGGTGTTTTTCACCGTCACGCTGGCGGTCAGCGGCTGCTTGGCACTCATGGTGGTGGAAGACAATGAAATATCAGAAACGCTGAACTGGGTGTAGCTCAAACCATAACCAAACGGGAAGAGCGGGCCATTGGTGATGTCGAAGTAGCGCGAGGTATATTTATCCGGATGCTGTGGATTAAACGGACGACCGGTGTTCAGCACGCTGTTATACAACGGGATTTGACCCACGGAGCGCGGGAAGGTCATTGGCAGTTTGCCGGACGGGTTGTAGTCGCCAAACAGCACGTCGGCAATGGCGTGTCCGCCTTCGGTGCCGCTAAACCAAGTTTCCAGCATGGCGTCAGCAATGTCGTTTTCCCACGTCAGGGTCAGCGGACGGCCATTCATCAGTACGATAACCAGCGGCTTGCCAGTGGCTTTCAGGGCTTTGAGCAGGTCGCGCTGGCTCTGTGGAATGTTCAGGTCAGTACGGCTGGAAGCTTCGTGCGCCATGCCTTGGGCTTCACCGACTACGGCGACCACTACGTCGGCTTTCTCGGCGGTTTTCACGGCTTCGTCAATCATTTCCTGCGCCGGGCGCGGGTCGTTAACTACCTGTTTCTCATAGGAGTTAAGGAAGTTGACGATGTCCTGATCGTTGGTGATGTTGGCACCACGGGCGTAGAGCAGCGTGGCTTTGTCGCCAATCGCGTCTTTCATGCCTTGCAGCACGGTGACGGTCTGGTTGGCTTTACCGGCAGCGGACCAGCTCCCCATGACGTCACGCTGGCTGTCGGCCAGAGTACCAATCAGGGCGATGGTGCCTTTCTTCTGCAACGGCAGGGTTTCGTTCTGGTTTTTCAGCAATACCAGTGAGGTACGCGCCACTTCACGCGCCTCTTTGCGATGCAAACGGCTTTCGGCGTTAGTATCGACTGGGTCACTTGAAGCCGGGCCAAGGTGGCGGTATGGGTCGATGAACAGGCCCATATCCCATTTAGCATTCAGTACGTTACGCACTGCGCGGTCAATTTCTTTAACGCTAACAATCTTGTCGGCAACCAAGCCTTTCAGGTATTTGCCGTACATGTCGTCGGCCATGTCCATATCAACGCCGGACTTCAGCGCCATGGCGGCAGCCTGACGGTCATCTTCGGCCACGCCGTGTTTGACTAGGCCGCCGATTGCGCCGTGGTCACTGACGGTTAAACCTTTGAATTTCCACTGGTCGCGCAGCACTTGCTGCAACAGCCACGGGTTAGAAGTCGCCGGAATGCCATTCACCGAGTTCAACGCCACCATCACGCCGCCCGCGCCCGCATCAAGCGCGGCTTTATAAGGAGGCATGTAGTCGTTGAACATGCGCGTCAGGCTCATGTCCACGGTGTTGTACTCGCGGCCGCCTTCTACTGCGCCGTACAACGCGAAATGCTTCACGTTGGCCATCACGCTGTCAGGGGCAGAAGGGTCGTTATTCTGGTAGGCGCTGACCATTTCGTGGGCCAGACGCGAGGTCAAGTAGGTGTCTTCGCCAAAGCCTTCTGAGACACGTCCCCAGCGAGGGTCGCGGGTGATATCCACCATCGGCGAAAAGGTCATGTTCAGACCATCGGCTGCGGTTTCAATCGCCGAGATGCGTGCGCTGGTGGCGACGGCTTGCATGTCCCAGCTGGCGGCAAGGCCAAGGCTTATCGGGAAAATAGTGCGCTGGCCGTGAACCACGTCGTAGGCGTAGAACAGTGGGATTTTCAGGCGGCTGTGCTGCACTTGGTCCTGAATGCGGCGAATGTCAGGTTTGGTCACGGTATTGAACATACCGCCGACTTTATCCGCGCGAACGTCAGCCATAATGGCTTCTTTCGGGTAGTCGGGGCCGACGCTGACTAAGTTAAGCTGGCCGATTTTTTCGTCCAGCGTCATTTGGGTCATCAGATGAGAGACAAAGGCATCGCGCTCTTTGGTCTGATTTTGTGGAATGCTCGACGCTTGCTCAGCAAACGACGAGGTAGAACCTGCTATTAACACCAACGCGCCAATCAGGTGATGCGTATTCATCGAATATCCTTCAGACAAAAAACATGCGGCTTAGGTTAAAAACAGCCCCTAGCCAGAACGCGAACAAGGTAATGATCATTATAAGAAAACTATAGCGTGAGAATCTAATACGTCGCCTCAATTATTAGCAATCAATAGTTTTCTGCAAAAACGACTTATTTACCGCGAGTCGTCACAGCTCGCAATTTACGCTGAATTAAGAATCGATGTGCAAATACTGATACGAGATAGCGCGCAAATTCCGTTATTTAGGAATTTGCGCACAGTAATAAGTAGGAAGAAGAGACATTACAGCAGCGGCATGTCGGTCGGCGTTTTGCTCATCACGTCGAAGAACACGTCTTTGGAGACGGACCAGAATTGCGCAACGGCTTCAGCGTTGTAGCTGATGCCCATCAGGCTCATGACGAAGAAGCAGGTCACCGTCAGGCCAATTCCGCTACAGACAAAGGCCATGACGTTATGGCTGGACTGGCGGCAGCGAATGTTTAATTGGCTGGTGCAAAACATCAGAAACGCGCTCAGTAATTCCCAACGCATCATCATCAAACCCGTGGCTAACGTACCCATCGAACAAATTCCTCAACTGAATTAAGCACCTGAAATGCACCAATCCAAAGGCAGTCCTCAGGGGGGCTGAATACCGGGGTGGAGCAAGGAGGCGTAGAAATAAAAATGTGATTTGCGTCACATTGTAGCGAGGGTTAATTCGATGCGCAAAAAAAAGTCGAAATTCGGTTTGATCTGCATCATCAAGCCATAAAAAAACCGCCAGTCCGGCGGTTTTACAGGGCAGGGCAAAGCTGGGGAGAGGCAATCAGGCGCCGTAACCCATCACTTGCAGCAGGTGTTGCGCATGCTGCACGGCGTCCTGACGGTGAGTCACGCCCAGCTTCTGATACAGGTTGCGAATATGGGTTTTAATGGTGGTTGAAGCCACGGTCAGCTCGCCGGCAATCTGGTCATTGCTATAGCCGGAGTAGATGAGGCCGAGCACTTGCCATTCGCGCTGGGTCAGCGGGCTGGTGCGAATCAACTCTGGCACCTGAGGGTGCGTGAGCAATTTGCTGACAAAGCCTTCGTCGAAATGGGCGAACTTGTGGCGATGGTGCTGGTTGATGTCGCGCAACACCTTCTGCGCTCGGCGCTGCTCCATTTCTGGCAACAGATTTAGCTGAATAAGCTGGCGCAACTGCTGCGCCATCATTTCGCCTTCAATCACAAAGTGGCTGACGAATCCGGTGCGGTTGGCTAATTCCAGTGCTTCAATCAGCACGCGCTGGGCTTCGTTTTTGCGATCGGTGTGCCAATAAAGCAGGTTGCTGAGGATCAGGTTGCGATTAAGGTCGCTGACCAGCTTCAGCTGGCGCGCGTAACCATTCAGTTCATCAATGATTTTCTCAGCTTCGTCATACTGGCCGAGCAGGATGTGGACTCGCGCAATATTGCGCCACTGGCCTTGCAGGAAGTGGTTATCCGCCATGCCCGGTTTTGACGTCTGATTCAGCCAGCTGCGCGCGGCGTTTTTATCGCCGACCATTTGCCAGTAAATAACCCGCGGCTTATCAGTGTTGGTCAGCCAGTCGGTGTGGTACTGCCCGCTCTGCAACAGGGCTTCGCAGCGTTGCAAATAGCGATGAGCATTGTCGAGATGCCCGCGCGCCAGCGAGCACTTCGCCAGCATCGCCAGACATTGCAATTGCTGCTGGGGTTGGAAGTTAGCCAGCACTTCCAGCCCTTCGCGCGCGGCGCTTTCAGCATCGTCAAGACGCGCCCACGACCAGAGCAGCTGTGAGCGCAGGCGCAGTAAGAATTCGTGCATTGGCAGCTGTTCAAGATGCTGCTCGCGCACCAGTTCGAAGGCTTTATCCTGCGTCTCGTAGGCTGCCTGCAAGAAGCCTTGCGCGATCAGAATTTCACTCTGCTGGAGCAAGGCCCACAGCGCGTAGTGGTAAGCCTCGTGGCGGCGGGCAATCTGCTCGGTTTGTTGCATCAGCGGCAGGGCGCGGGTCAAATCACCTTTGCAGTGTTGGATCTCGCCGGTCACCGAGGTGGCGACAATACGGCTGTAATAGCTTGAATAGGGAAGATATTTCAGCGCCTGCGCCGCCAGCTTCTCGGCTTTATCCTGCTTGCCGTCATTGATGGCGACCTGCGCTCTCAGCGCGTCAAATTCGGCGCTGAGGGTTTTATCCATCTCGATCTGCTCGACCTGCATCTCGTTTTCAGCGCGCTCAAGCAGCATTTCCACTTCGCTGTAGCGGTGTTGGCTCTGCGCCAGCCACGCCTGTAGCAGCGCCAGTTTCGGGTTTTGAATCAGTCGCTCATAGGGCAGGGCGCTGAGGCACTCTTCCAGCAGCACCAGCTCGCTTTGGTTGAACAGCGCCCAAGCGTGTTGCAGCAGAATGTCGCGCAGCATGTCGGTATCTTCGGCCCCCAGCGCGTGATGAATGGCCTCGGCGGGGAAGCCAAGCGCCAGCCAACCTTCAGCCGCCAAACGGTGGATCTCAGGCAGTTCAGCCGCCAGCTCCCACTGGCAGCGTTGACGAAGGAAAGTGGCAAACAGCGGGTGGAAGTTAAACCATTCGCCGGAATCATCCATTCGGTGAATGAATAGCCCCTGACGTTCAAGCTCTTCTAGCCGGTGTTGGCCGTTTTCCGCGCCGGTCAGTTGCACAATCAGCGAATCATTCATTGAGCGCAGTAAAGAGCAGCGCAGCAGGAAGTCGCGGGTTGGCGCGTCCACGCGATCCAGAACCTCATCCACCAGATATTCGGACAGATGGCTGGCATTCAGCCCGGCAAGCTTTTTGGCCGACTGCTGGGCCGAGGCGGTCGAGGTGTGCGACTGGCGGGCGGAGAGGGCAATCAGTTGGAGCGCGGTGGCCCAACCGGCCACGTCGTCGCACAGGCGGCTGCTGTCGGCCTGCTCGATAGGGTCGGCCAAACGGCAATCAAAGAACTGCTGGGCTTCGGAATGGTTGAAAGCCAACTGGGCGGCATTCAGCTCCAGCAGTTGGTCGCGCACGCGCAGGTTGGCAATGCCAAGCTGCGGCAGGGTGCGTGACAGCACCATCAATGTGAGGTTTTCCGGCTGATGGCGCAGGAAGAAGCGCATGCCTTCGTGAATGGCGTCATTGGAAATCAGGTGATAATCGTCAATCACCAGCAACAGGGGGCGATGCCAATCAGACAGCTCAACAAAGAGTTGCGCAAACAGTGCTGAGAGGCTGGCATATTGATGCTTCTGACTGAGTGCTTCGCTTTTGGCGCAGTGCCCGCCGGTTGCCTGCTGAATAGCGGCAATCAGGTAGCTGGCAAAACGCTCGGGCTGGTTGTCACTTTCATCAAGAGAATACCAGCCGAGATCGCTTTTACCCGCCGCCCAGTGGGCAACAAGCGTGGTTTTGCCGTACCCAGCAGGGCAAGCAACCAGAACGAGTCGGTAATTCTGTGCGCTCGCCAATTTGGTTAACAGGCGATCGCGCACCACCGTATTTTGCAGTCGCACCGGGCGACTCAGTTTCGAAGGGATCAGCATTTTTATAGATTCTTATGAACCGTAAGCAAATGAAAGGTGTGTTTATTTATTTTACAGCGCGTAATTAATATTATTCCTAAGGTCTGCCAATGCCGAAAGTATTGCAAGGCTGTTACATAATTACGTGTCGTTTAGTTGCTCTCGATCACAGTTTAGGCCCCTGTTTTTGGCCGAAAAAATCCTGATAACGCTACGCCCTTTTCCTCCTCCCTGTCTAATCCTTTACGGGATGATGCTGCACTTCCTACTTGGCTGCAGCATAGCCTCAATGTTCCAGCTTTTTACCCTACACCTACTCTACAAATACCCCATAGAGGGAGCTTATGTTGCCATCCACATTAGAGAAAACTCGGTTTGAACACGCCCTGACGCGCCAATGGCAGCGCTTTGGTTTACAGAGTGCCCAAGACATGACGCCGCACCAGTGGTGGCAAGCCGTGAGCGGCGCGCTGTCCGAGCAGCTCGCCGCGCAACCCGCGCCAGTTCAGGTGAAACAGCAGCAACGCCACGTAAATTACATTTCGATGGAATTTCTGATTGGCCGCCTGACCTCCAATAATCTGATCAATCTGGGTTGGTATGACACCGTCAGCGAAGTGCTGAAGGCGCAGGGCGTTGAACTGGCCGACGTCCTCGAGCAAGAAACCGACCCTGCTTTAGGCAATGGCGGGCTGGGGCGTTTGGCAGCCTGTTTTCTTGATTCGATGGCGACCGTGGGGCAATCAGCCACCGGCTATGGGCTGAACTATCAATATGGCCTGTTCCGCCAATCTTTTAGCGAAGGACAGCAGCAGGAAGCGCCGGATAATTGGCATCGCGAGAGCTACCCGTGGTTTAGCCACAATAGCCACCTGTCGGTGGATGTCGGTTTTGGCGGTAAGCTGCTGAAAAATGAGCAGGGACAGGAGCGCTGGCAGCCGGAATTCACTCTTCGTGGCGAAGCGTGGGACCTGCCGGTGGTGGGCTATCGCAACGGCGTTACCCAGCCGCTGCGCCTGTGGCAGGCGACGGATGTGCATCCTTTTGACCTGACGCTGTTTAACGACGGGCAGTTCCTCAAGGCCGAGCAAAAGGGCATTGATGCCGCCAAGTTGACTAAAGTGCTCTACCCGAATGACAACCATCAGCAGGGCAAACGCCTGCGCCTGATGCAGCAGTATTTCCAGTGCGCCTGCTCGGTGCGGGATATTTTGCGCCGTCACCACTTCCTTGGGCGCAAAATTGCTGAACTGCCTGATTTTGAAGTGATTCAGCTTAACGATACCCATCCGACCATCGCCATTCCCGAGCTGTTGCGCATTCTGCTCGACGAACACCAGATGGAGTGGGACGCGGCTTGGGCCATCACCAGTCGCACCTTCGCCTACACCAACCACACCTTGATGCCGGAAGCCCTTGAGCGCTGGGATGAGAAGCTAGTGCGCAGCCTGCTGCCGCGCCATTTCTCACTGATTAAGCAGATTAACGCGCGCTTCAAAAAGGTGGTGGAGAAGCAGTGGCCGGGCAATAAAGCGGTGTGGGAGAAACTGTCGGTGCATCAGGACAAACAGGTGCGGATGGCGAACCTCTGCGTGGTCAGCGGCTTCGCGGTCAACGGCGTCGCGGCACTGCACTCGGATCTGGTGGTGAAAGACCTGTTCCCCGAGTATCACCAGCTGTGGCCGCAAAAATTCCATAATGTGACCAACGGCATCACGCCGCGCCGCTGGCTGAAACAGTGTAATCCGGCGCTGTCGGTGCTGATTGATGACAGCCTGAAAACCGAGTGGGTTACCGAGCTTGATGCACTGCGCGGGCTGGAGAAATTCGCCGATGACGCCAAATTCACCCAGCGTTATCAACAGATTAAGCGCGAGAACAAAGTGCGGCTGGCCGAGTATGTGCAGCAGCGCATGGGGATCACCCTCAACCCTGACGCCATTTTTGACGTGCAGATTAAGCGCCTGCATGAGTACAAACGCCAGCATCTCAACCTGCTGCATATCGTGGCCTTGTACCGCCAATTGCGCGACAACCCGCAGCTCGAGATGGTGCCGCGCGTGTTCCTGTTCGGGGCGAAAGCCGCGCCGGGCTACTATCTGGCGAAAAACATTATCTATGCAATCAATCAGGTGGCGGAGAAGGTCAATAACGATCCGATCGTCGGCGATCGTCTGAAAGTAGTGTTCATTCCAGATTATCGCGTTTCGGTCGCCGAGCTGATGATCCCGGCCGCCGACGTCTCCGAGCAGATCTCCACGGCGGGCACCGAAGCCTCTGGCACCGGCAACATGAAGCTGGCGCTCAATGGCGCGATGACCGTCGGCACGCTGGATGGCGCGACGGTGGAAATCGCTGAGCAGGTGGGCGAAGACAATATCTTTATTTTCGGCAATACCGTCGATCAAGTGAAAGCCCTAAAAGCCCAAGGCTACTCGCCGCTGCAATGGCGTAAAAAAGACAAATTGTTGCATGCCGTCTTGAAGGATCTGGAAAGCGGCCTGTTCAGTCACGGGGATAAATCCGCCTTCGGCCCGATGCTCGACAGCCTGCTGTCTGGTGGCGATCCCTACTTAGTGTTAGCCGATTTTGCTGATTATTGTCAGGCACAACAGAGAGTTGACGCGATGTATCGCGATCAGGCGGAGTGGACGAAGCGCACTATACTCAATACGGCCCGTGTTGGCATGTTCAGTTCAGACCGGTCGATCCGTGACTATCAGCAACGGATCTGGCAGGCGAAACGCTAAGGAGCAGCAATGGAGAGCAAACAGCTAGAACAAGCGGCGATCGAGGCTGGGATCGCCGCCGGTTATATCAATGCACATGGTAAACAACAGGCTATTGCTGCCGCCACCAAACGGGATTTGTTGGAGGCGATGGGCTGGGCCGCGGGCGTTCCTCACGCCGTGGAAGCGCCAGTGCCGGTGGTGAAAGTGTTTATTAAGGGCAGCCGTTTAGCCCTGCCGATTGGCGGCGAAGGTGAGTTTCAGTGGCAGTTAAAGTTGGAAAGCGGGGCGGTGCAGCAAGGGCGCACCAGCGCCAAAATGACCTTGGCCCTGCCGGGACGGATTTCTAGCGGCTATCACCAGTTGACGCTGACTCAGGACGCGCAAAGCTGGGAGTGCAGCATCATCGTGGCGCCAAAACGCTGCTATGAGCCCGATGCGCTGCTGGCTGGAAAAAAGCTGTGGGGCGCCTGCGTGCAGCTCTACACGCTGCGTTCCGATAACAACTGGGGCATCGGCGATTTTGGTGACTTGCGCCAACTGGTGCAGGAGATGGGCAAACGCGGCGGCGCTTTCGTCGGCCTCAACCCCATCCACTCGCTCTATCCCGGCAACCCAATCGCCGCCAGCCCTTACAGCCCGTCTTCACGGCGCTGGCTGAACGTGATTTATATCGACGTCAACGCGGTGGAGGATTTCCAGCTCAGCGAGGCGGCGCAGGCGTGGTGGCGCGAGCCGCAAACGCAGAAAATCCTCAAAGAAGTTCGCCGCAGCGCGTGGGTGGATTACGCCCGCGTGGTGCCGCTCAAGCTCACCGGGCTGTCGCTGGCGCATCAGCGTTTTGTCACCCGTAGCGCGTCCGATCCGCTGCAAAAAGCCTATCGAAAATTTGTCCGCGAGGGAGGCGACAGCCTCTATCAGCAGGCGGCGTATGACGCGCTTTATAGTCATCTGGCAAAGCAGGGCGAGCAGCCACAAGGCTGGCCGCACTGGCCGGAAAAGTACCGCAGCGCGCAGAGTGCCGCGGTCAAAGCCTTCTGCCAGCAGTATGAGTCCGAGGTCGATTTCTACCAGTGGCTACAGTGGCTAGCCGAGTATCAGTTTGGCCGCTGTTACCACGACAGCCAGCAGGCCGAGATGCCGATTGGTTTGTATCGCGATTTAGCTGTGGGCGTAGTGGAAGGCGGTGCCGAAACGTGGGGCGATCGTGATGTTTATTGTCTTAAAGCCTCGGTCGGCGCACCACCGGATATCCTTGGGCCGCTCGGCCAAAACTGGGATCTGCGCCCGATGGATCCGCACGTCATGGTGCGCCGCGCCTATCAACCTTTTATCGATCTGCTGCGCGCCAACATGACCAGCTGTGGCGCGTTGCGCATCGATCACGTGATGACCCTGCTGCGGCTGTGGTGGATCCCTTACGGTGAAACCGCCGACAACGGTGCTTATGTGCAGTATCCGGTGGACGATCTGCTGGCGATTCTGGCACTGGAAAGCCAGCGCCACCGCTGCATGGTGATTGGAGAAGATCTCGGTACCGTGCCGGTGGAGATCGTCAGTAAGCTGCGCGAAGGCGGGGTTTACTCCTACAAAGTGTTGTACTTCGAGCGCGACGCGGAGAATAACTTCCGCGCGCCGCAGTCTTACCCGGTGCAGGCGATGGCGACCATCACCACGCATGATCTTCCAACGCTGCGCGGCTACTGGCAGGGGGATGATTTGGCGCTAGGCAAGAAGCTGGGGCTGTATCGCGATGAAGAGGTGTTAACCGAGCTGTACGCCGATCGCGGTCGCGCCCGGCAGGGGCTGCTCAATGGTTTGCATCACTATGGCTGCGTGCCGAAAAGCACAGGCCACAATGCGGACGTGATGAGCATGACCCCGACGCTGAATCGCGGCCTCCAGCGTTATGTTGCTGACAGCGCCTGCGCTCTGTTGGGCCTGCAACCCGAAGACTGGCTGGACATGGGTGAGCCGGTCAACATCCCCGGCACCAGCGACGAATACCCCAACTGGCGGCGCAAACTGACGCGAACGCTGGAAGATATGTTTGCCGACGACGAGGTGAATAAGTTGATTAAGGACTTGGATAAGCGCCGAAGGAAGGTGTCGGTGAGTTGAGTTTTGCTCTGCCCCCTCCCCTACTTAGGGGAGGGGGCAAGTTCAAAAACTACTCCAAATCTGGATTACTCGCGATTTGCTCCACGGTCATGGGCCTGCCGAGCAAATACCCCTGCAACGAATCACAGCCTAGCGCGGTGAGGAAATCTTGCTGCTGGGTGGTTTCCACCCCTTCGGCGACCACTTTCAAATTCAGCGTCTGGCCGAGGGCGATGATGGCTTGCACGATGCTGGCGTCTTCGCTTCCCGCAATCAGGTCATTGATAAAAGCGCCGTCGATTTTCAGCTCGCTGGCCGGTAAACGTTTCAGATAAAGCAAACTGGAGTAGCCGGTGCCGAAGTCATCAATTGAGGCTTTAACGCCGAAACGCGTGAGCTGCTCGAGGATCTCGACGCTGGCGTCCGGATTGCGCATCGCGGTGGTTTCGGTGACTTCCAGCGTTAGCATCTCTGGTGGGATCTGATGCTTCTGCACCGTAGCAATCACCTTTTCCACCAGATTCGGCTGCTCAAATTGCAGGGCCGACAGGTTCACCGCCACGGTCCAAGTGCGATGCCCAGCCAAGTGCCACTGGCGCAGCTGGCGGCAAGCTTCATTAATCACCCACTCGCCAATTGAGATGATCAGGCCGGTTTTCTCCGCCATCGGCAGGAAGACATCCGGGCTGAGCATGACGCCGTGGCGTTCCCAGCGCAGCAGAGCCTCGAAGCCTGTCACCGGGCCGTGCGGCGCGACAAACTTCGGCTGATAGTGCAGGCGCAGCTCGTTATGCTCCACCGCCATGCGCAAGTCATTGAGCATTTGCAGCTGGTCTTGCGCATTGGCATTCATCGACGGTTGGAAGAAGTTGTAGCCGTTGCGCCCGGCATTTTTGGTGTGGTACATCGCCGCGTCGGCGTTGAGCATCAGCTCGCGCTCGTTTTCGCCATCACCCGGATAGACCGCAATCCCAATACTCACCGACACCAACAGCTCATAGCGCGACACTTGGAAAGGCTTGGCAATCAGATGCACCAGCTTATCGGCCAGCGTCGCGGCGTCGTTCGGGTCGCCGATTTCCATCAGCAGCACGAACTCATCGCCTCCGAGGCGTGCCAAGGTATCCGAGGCGCGCAGGTGGGCTTGCAGCCGCTCGGTGACGGCAATCAGCAGCAAATCGCCGACGTGGTGGCCGAATGCGTCATTCACCGCCTTAAAGCCGTCGAGGTCGAAAAACAGCAGGGCGAAGGAGGATTGAGTACGCTCCGCTTTTTGGAAAGCCTGACTCAGGCGGTCTTCCAGCAACAGGCGGTTTGGCAAGCGCGTTAGATTATCGTGCAAGGCGAGCTGCGTTAGCTCACGGTTGGCCTGCGCCAAAGAGGAAGCCAGAATCGAGGTGCGGGCCTGAAGACGGGCATCGAGCACGGAGATGATCAGGGTGATGGCGAGCACCGCCAAGGTGACGACAATCACCAGCAGCGCCAGCCAGTTGTTATTCACCCCGGAATAGGCCGCCATGCTGTGGCTGTCGTGGGGGAAATTGGCGGCGGCCATGCCGATGTAGTGCATGCCGACAATTGCGGTGCCCATGACGATCGCCGCGCCAACGCGCAGCATTTTCACATTTGGCGAGTGCTGGCGCAGATGAAACGCCATCCACAGCGCGGCACCGGAAGCCACCACTGCGACCACTACCGACAGTGTCACCCAGCGGAAATCGTACTCAATGCCGGGCATCATGCGCATCGCCGCCATGCCGGTATAGTGCATTGCCACAATGCCGCCGCCCATCAGCAGCGAACCAAGCAACAGGCTTTGGGTCGGCAGACGCTCGTGGCACACCAGCCACAGGGCAAAAGCGGAAGAAACGATAGCGATCAGCATCGAAAAGAGGGTGATCAGCGGGTCATAGCCCATCGACACCGGCAAACTGAAGGCCAGCATGCCGATAAAATGCATCGACCAGATGCCAATTCCCATCGCAAGTGCCCCGCCCGCTAACCACAATTTCGACGCTCTTCCCTGTGTCGTTGCCACTCGTCCAGCCATGTCGAGCGCAGTGTAAGACGCGAGCATCGCAACGATGAAGGAGAACAGAATCAGGACATCGTTGTAATTACTGGAAAGCATGCAAACTCCACACAATAGGATTATCTATATTAAGTGCTAATTTTGGCGCGGGATAATCGCATTAAATAATAATAAAGGCTATTGAATTAGCGCCTTTCTATTAAATTTACTTAAGCTTATTGCTCAATTCTTATAAATTGAGTTGTAAAACTTGTTATGAGTAAACGTAATAGGAACAAGGTCTTTGCCTTAATAAAATACGCCAGCGGGTAGATGGTCTATAGTTAACTATTAATTTGGCTAATCAGTTTGGAGTTATAAACATGATCACGGTTCACCATTTAAATAACTCACGTTCCCAGAGAGTGCTCTGGATGCTCGAAGAGCTGGAATTGCCTTATCAAATTCAGCGTTATCAACGTGATGAAAAGACCATGCTGGCCCCGGCGTCACTGAAGAAGGTGCATCCGCTGGGGAAATCGCCAGTGCTGGTGGATAACGACCTGACGCTGGCCGAGTCGGGTGCGATTCTGGAGTACCTGCAAGAAACCTATGATGCCCAAGGAAATTTCAAACCTACCGATCACTTCGCTCGCCAGCAGTATCGCTATTGGATGCACTATGCCGAAGGTTCGTTGATGCCGATTTTGGTGATGAAGCTGATTTTTGGACGATTAGGCAAACCGCCAATGCCGTGGCTGATCCGCCCAATTGCCGGCGCTATCGGCAAAGGCGTGCAGCAAAATTATCTGGATAAGCAGCTGGCGACCCACGGTGCCTATCTTGAGCAGCATCTGACTGAAAATACGTGGTTTGCTGGTAGCGATTTCAGTGCTGCCGACGTGCAGATGAGTTTCCCGGTGGAAGCCATGGTGTCGCGCGGAGGATTAGATAAATATCCTAAATTGCATACTTGGCTTTCTACTATTCATGCGCGCCCAGCCTATCAAAAAGCCTTAGAGCAGGGTGGTCCCTACCAAATTGGTAGCTAATCAAAATTCCAGTGTTATCTATTTTTCAGCAACGCCGATTTTTATTTTCATGAAAACATAAGTGATGCTTATTATCTCCAAATCGGCGGGTCTGAATTTTAATAACGTAATAGGAATATTGTTAAGCTATTAATCCTGTCCGGTTTTATTTCTTTATCTCTTCGGCCTTTTTTCTCCCTTTCAAAATAGCGCGGTCTATTTTCTTCTCTCCTGAAGCCCTATCCGATTTTCCATTTTTTCATCACCGTTTTGGCAAGTTGCGCAGCCTGCTAACCATTCAAAATAGGCGGTTTGCGCAAATTCTGTGGCGATCTGGCTTTTTATTGAACAAAACGCCATAAAATGTCGTGAACGGGAGTTGAAAAGAGGGGGTTAATGGCTGGATAATCGTTTGCTTTGCAGTACCCGTGGTTTTTATTTCCGCCTTACGCGATGAGAGTTAAACGTTTGCCTTGGTTTTGCGCATCGATCTTGCAGGTTTTCGAGCACATTACGGCGGTTAGGGAAGCGAACGTGACGAAACGGTTTCGTAATGACCACGCAGGCATTTCAGCAAGACACTTCAGAGGGTTGCACATGGCTAGTCAACACAATCAAACGGGCAGTGGCGTTGCGCCTGCCGGTTCGCTTGATGCTTTCTTTAAAATATCTGCGCGTGGCAGTAACGTTCGTCAGGAAATTATTGCCGGTCTGACGACCTTTTTGGCAATGGTTTACTCGGTCATTGTGGTGCCGGGCATGCTGGGCAAAGCCGGTTTCTCTCCGAGCGCCGTGTTTGTTGCCACCTGTTTGGTGGCGGGCTTTGGCTCTCTGCTGATGGGGCTGTGGGCCAATTTGCCTTTGGCGATTGGTTGCGCAATTTCCCTTACTGCCTTTACCGCCTTCAGTCTGGTGCTGGGCCAGCACATTAGCGTGCCGGTCGCACTGGGCGCGGTATTCCTAATGGGCGTGTTGTTCACCATTATTTCCGTCACCGGGATTCGTTCGTGGATTTTACGCAATTTGCCGATGGGCGTTGCGCACGGCACGGGTATTGGTATCGGGCTGTTCTTGCTGCTTATCGCCGCAAACGGTGTCGGCTTGGTTATCAAGAACCCACTCGACGGCCTGCCAGTGACCCTTGGCGCTTTCACCTCTTTCCCTGTAGTCATGACATTGTTAGGTCTGGCGGTAATTTTCGGGTTAGAGAAACTGCGCGTGCCGGGCGGCATCCTGCTGGTTATCATCGTGATTTCTATTATCGGCCTGATTTTTGACCCTGCGGTGAAGTATCAGGGCCTGTTCGCCATGCCATCTTTGTCAGACGCTAACGGCCACTCGGTGCTGTTTAATCTCGACATCATGGGCGCGCTGAAACTGGCGGTTCTGCCAAGCGTGTTGGCATTGGTAATGACGGCAGTCTTCGACGCCACCGGCACTATCCGCGCGGTCGCCGGCCAAGCGAATTTGCTGGATAAAGACGGTCAGATCATCAGCGGCGGCAAAGCTCTGACCTCCGACTCAATCAGCAGCATGTTTGCCGGTTTGGTAGGTGCATCGCCAGCCGCGGTGTATATCGAATCCGCCGCCGGTACTGCCGCAGGCGGTAAAACAGGCCTGACCGCCACCGTGGTCGGCGTGCTGTTCCTGCTGATGCTGTTCCTCTCTCCACTGTCGTATCTGGTCCCAGCCTACGCCACCGCCCCTGCGCTGATGTATGTCGGTCTGTTGATGTTAAGCAACGTCACCAAACTGGATTTTACCGATTTCGTCGACGCAATGTCCGGCCTGCTGTGCGCGGTGTTTATCGTTCTGACCTGTAATATCGTGACCGGTATTATGTTAGGTTTCAGCGCGTTAGTGATCGGCCGCATCTTCTCCGGCGAATGGCGTAAGCTGAACATCGGGACAGTTATCATCGCCGTGGCGCTGGTAGTGTTCTATGCAGGTGGATGGGCTATTTAAGATTTTGGAGGGGCGAAAATCTGGCGCCCTTTTAAGGTCAAGGTCAAGGTCAAGGTCGTGCGCTGCCGCCACACCGGCCTTGAGGGGCG
>NZ_JMPJ01000072.1 GCF_000735345.1 Ewingella americana ATCC 33852
AACGGTGGTCGTCAAAACGGTAGATGACCTGCGTCGGCGTCTCTTGCGGGCGGGAGCAGCCCGACAGTACGAGTAAGCTGGCCATCATGACCAGAGACAGTCCTTTGATTTTCATACAGTCTTCCTTTTCGACCACGCCAACAATTACCGCAAGCCCTTACTCGGGTCACACTGCATTCGGCTCCAGCCCTTATAGTTCTTCACCTCTGGCACGCTGGTGGGCATGTCCTGCCAATTTGTAAGAAGCTCTGCCGTCAAACCACCTATGGCTTTTGTAGCAATATACTCGAGCCCCCAACCAGGGCCAGCTGAGCCAGGAGCAATGTTCTGCTTTTCACCGTCCATATCCACATAATCAACGCCGGGGCCGCCCGGCATAACTCGCGGATCATCAAAGGGTTTTGAACTCATATACAGGTTGCCCTGACGGGTGAGTAGGAAACCCTGATCGTTGACCACGGTGAAGGAAAGCATATTCTCTCTTAACGGACTCCAAGTCCTATTTGGCTCGAAAGTATGCATATTGGTTGCAAACTGTCCGCTGCGCCAGGTTCTGCCGTAGTCTTTTGATACTGCGAAGGCGTCTGTATCCCATGAAGGGATGGCAATATATCGCTCAGAAGGGTGGACATATTTATCGGCAAAGGCGCGGTAAAACTGGCTTGCCACTTCTGAACGGATACCACGCACCGGGTCAACGTAATACAGCGCTCCCTGGCAGTACCATCCCTTTAGCTCCAAATAGCGGTGGTCGTCAAAAAGGTAGATGACCTGCGTGGGTGTCTCATGCGGGCGGCTGCAGCCCGACAGTACGAGTAAGCTGGACATCATGACCAGAGACAGTCCTTTGATTTTCATACAGTCTTCCTTTTCGACAACGCCAACAGTTACCGCAAGCCCTTACTCGGGTCACACTGCATTCGGCTCCAGCCCTTATAATTCTTCACTTCTGGGATCGTGGTCGGCAGTTCCTGCCAGTTGGAAAAGTATTCTGCGGTCAAGCCACCTATGGCCTTTATGGCGATGTACTGCAACCCCCAGCCTGGACCTGCTGAGCCATACTTTAAGTGGTGTGGATCACCGTCATCATCAACATAATCAATACCTGGCCCACCCGGCATAACTCGCGGATCATCAAAAGG
>NZ_JMPJ01000073.1 GCF_000735345.1 Ewingella americana ATCC 33852
AGCGGTGGTCATCAAAGCGATAAATGACCTGCGTGGGTGTCTCTTGCGGGCGGCTGCAGCCCGACAGTACGAGTAAGCTGGCCATCATGACCAGAGACAGTCCTTTGATTTTCATACAGTCTTCCTTTTCGACCACGCCAACAGTTACCGCAAACCCTTACTCGGGTCACACTGCATTCGGCTCCAGCCCTTATAATTCTTCACTTCTGGGACCGTGGTCGGCAGTTCCTGCCAGTTGGAAAGGTATTCTGCGGTCAAGCCACCTATGGCCTTTATGGCGATGTATTGCAACCCCCAGCCTGGACCTGCTGAGCCATAATTTAAGTGGTGTGGATCACCGTCATCATCAACATAATCAATACCTGGCCCACCCGGCATAACTCGCGGATCATCAAAGGGTTTGGAACTCATATACAGATTACCCTGACGGGTGAGTAGGAAACCCTGATCGTTGACCACGGTGAAGGAAAGCATATTCTCTCTTAACGGACTCCAAGTCCCGTTTGGCTCAACGGTATGAGTGTTGGTAGCGAAATCACCGCTACGCCAGGTTTCACCGTAATCTTTTGATACGGCGAAGGCGTCTGTATCCCATGAAGGGATGGCGATATAGCGCTCAGATGGATGGACATATTTATCGGCAAAAGCACGGTAAAACTGGCTGGCCACCTCAGAACGGATTCCGCGAGTGGGGTCAACGTAATACAGTGCACCCTCGCAGTACCACCCCTTTAGCTCAAGATAGCGGTGGTCGTCAAAACGGTAGATGACCTGCGTGGGTGTCTCTTGCGGGCGGGAGCAGCCAAACACTGTAAGTAATCTGGCCATCATGACCAGAGACAGTCCTTTGATTTTCATACAGTCTTCCTTTTTGACCACGCCAACAATTACCGCAAGCCCTTACTCGGGTCACACTGCATTCGGCTCCAGCCCTTATAGTTTTTCACCTCTGGCACGCTTGTGGGCATGTCCTGCCAATTTGTAAGAAGCTCTGCCGTCAGGCCACCTATGGCTTTTATAGCAATATACTCGAGCCCCCAACCGGGGCCCGCTGAGCCAGGAGCAATGTTCTGCTTTTCACCGTCCATATCCACATAATCAACGCCGGGGCCGCCCGGCATAACTCGCGGATCATCAAAGGGTTTTGAACTCATATACAGGTTTCCCTGACGGGTGAGCAGGAAACCCTGATCGTTGACCACGGTGAAGGAAAGCATATTTTGTCTGGTAGGCCGCCGAGTCTTGCTCGGTTCTACGGTATTAGTGTTGCTTGCATACTGCGCGTTGCGCCAGGTTCTGCCGTAATCTTTTGATACCGCGAAGGCGTCGGGGTCCCACGAAGGGATAGCGATGTAGCGCTCAGATGGATGGACATATTTATCGGCAAAAGCGCGGTAAAACTGGCTGGCCACTTCAGAACGGATTCCGCGAATGGGGTCAACGTAATACAGTGCTCCCTGGCAGTACCATCCCTTTAGCTCCAGATAGCGGTGGTCGTCAAAACGGTAGATGACCTGCGTGGGTGTCTCTTGCGATCGGGAGCAGCCCGAGACTGTGAGTAAGCTGACCATCATGACCAGAGACAGTCCTTTGATTTTCATACAGTCTTCCTTCTTGGTTGAGCAGGCACTCTGTCATAGCTTTCTACTCGCGGCATCGACCACTGCAGGTTAGCCACCTCTTTGTTATGAATCTCCGGATAGCGTGCCGGTACAACGCGGGTGGCGTTCATAAACAGATTCACTACGCCAAATTCACCAGTCGGTAAAATTTGGTCTGGTTTATTCATAAATTTTTTTGTATTTTCGAAAGGTAATATTCCTGTTTGATAATACTCTCTGGCGTCTTGATCATCTGACCATTCACGCCAGTCGGCAAATTTTATCAATCTTTTCCAGAAGTCACCGTGGTCCATATCGAATGCTTTACAGGGCCCGATGGCCAAATCGTAGGCCATTGCCAACTCGGGGACTTTGTCTGACATCACTATCGAGGAGTGCTGGCTAAACATCACGTCGTCGGACTTGCTGTATAAATCATGCAGCTCCGCCTCGGTCAGCCTGCGGCGAAAAACAATCTTTTTATTCGCCTCGTTTACGCCGACCACTTTGGCACTGACGATATCCACGTTGCGCCAGTATTTGAGCGTATCGAGTTCTCGCTGGGTCATTACGTGCCCCGGCCGCAAATCCTTGAAGGGGTGATACGGCGGGCAATCAACGGTTTCTTCCACGGTTCGCTGAGACGCACCCGTCGCCCCCGCGCGGGCGTTATAGGAGACCATGGCGTCATTCCCACCCACCGGAGCATGGTAGGCCTTGTTTTTATCACCCGCGTCATCCAATGGGTCAGGCTGGCCCATCAGGGTAAAAATAAACGGCTCGGGAAGCGTCTCACCGTTGGGGATCACGTCGCTGAAGGACCAGCGGGCATTGGTCGCCGTGGAGTACTCAAAGTCCCCTTTAGCGGCAGGGGGTCTTCTAAAGGCTTTGCCGTCAGGCGGTAGCCCGACGCTGCTGTTCTGAAAGAAGACTCGCTGTTTGAGATTGGGAAGCGTCTTGGCAATCTCTTGCGGTACGCCTCGCCAGCCAAAACCCTGTATCGGCAACAGCGACACCGTGCCGTCATTGGGGCAAAAGTAGTTATAGACCTTGCCGAAGTTATTACGCTGATTGAGCGGCGTGCTGTACCAACTGTTATTAAACTCTTTGCGAGGCAGCGCCATGGTATCCAGCAGTTTCTTTTGCTCTGCAGGACTGACTAAGCCGTCGCCGTCGGCACAATATTTGCTGTTGGTCGCCATCAGTTTGCAGAAATTTTCAAAGGTCTTCTGCCGCGCCGCGTCCGTCTGGTGATGACCCGGCTGGCCGTTCTCCAGCCAGCGATTTTCCAGCGAATAAGGGGAGTGATTGAGGATCACGCAGTCTGCGGGGTTTATACCCTCAGCTTTGAGTATCATATTTGCAAGCATGGTAATGATCGTACCCTGACTATGCGCCACGATATTGATCGTATCTTTGGACGTTTCTCTCCTGCTACGAATGGTCCTTATAAGACTGGCAAGACGCTGCGCGGCATAGAACTGGTAAATCCGGTGAGGATTGTTGTACACGGGGTGGGTAAAGTCGCCGCCGTTAGCGAGCTCGGCGCGGCTGAGAAACCCGACCACGCCTAACGTCGCTCCGCCCGCGCCCGGCCCAAGCATATCGGGGATGTTTGTGGTCGCGTTGGCAAAGGTTCCGCCGCCCCAGACACCTTTTAAATCCAGAGTGTTATGGAAACAGTCCATCGGATATTTCGCACCAAAATGGCGCAGTATTTCCGGGTTATTTTCTCGATACGCATCGTAAGGCAGAGGCGTATCAGGGTTTTTACCGTTTTGGACCATCGCTTCACGATACTGGCGTTGGTCCTCTTGCCACGTCTCGTAGTCAACAGGACGATAGCCCCAGTAGAAAGGAATGATCGGCGAACGGGCGCTGTCTGAGCATGTCATCTGTTTTTGCTGCGGCTCGTGGCAATCCTCCATCACGCCGGACGCGCTGCGAATGCGGTACTTTTTCTCTTCCCACTGGTGCGGCCACAGGTCATCACGTCCCAAACGCTTTTTCAGCCCCTCAATGATGCCGCGCTCCTGATTCTGATAGGCCTCCCCCACATCATTTACGCCGTGGACCAGAATGACGATGCCCGGCATCGGCCGATTCACCGGACAGTTGGTGGTATAGCTTTTCTTGCCCGCGCTGACCGGCACGCCGATGCAATCGCTGGCCAGAAAACGCGGAGTATGCACTTTCTGGCTTTGTGGGTCGTGCGGCTCTGGCGCGTCATCAAAGGGGTTGGAGTTTTGTTGTTCAGGTTGTTCAGTCACGCGGTTCCCTCCGGGCTGTCATTATCGTGCAGTATTTCAAGCGACCAGGTATCCAGCTCACTGCTGTTCAGTAACGGGGACTCCCCCTGATCGTCGGTTATCCCCTCAATCACCTCGCCTTTTCTATGCAGCCTGAAGCGTTGCTGGGTCAAGATGTGGCCGGGGTCGTTGGGGGCATGTAGGCGAAACTGCTGGGCAAGTTGGCCCTCATTGAAGGAGGGTTTCACCTGATCGATACTGGCTTGTGACATGTAAGCGACATGCTGCGTTTTGAAAGAAATGTCGCCAGGCGCGATAACCTCCACCCTGCCATTCATGAGCCGAATACCCGCGCCGCCACACATCAACAGCAACTCTTTTTGCGCGTTGAGGACAATCCGCCCCTGCGAACTGGTGAGGTTGATATCCTGACTGGCGACTTGAATTATCTCACCCTGCTGGGCAGTCAGCTTGATCGGGCCTTTGGCGGCGGTGAAGACCATCCCCGCCTTGCGTACCAGCACCGAGAACACGTCGCCTGCGGCCATGGTGAGCCGCCGGAAGGTATTAATGTTCATATCCCGCTTGGCGGTCGATGCCAGATCTTCACCTGCATGCACCATCACGCTGGCCGGAGAGGTCACCGTCACACCTGCTTCACCGTGCATTGACAAGGTTGGCTTCTGCGCCTCGGCAATGTGTTGGCGCAGTTCAGTCACGGATGACAGATCAGCCGCCGGCGTGTCGGCAATTTCCGCGCTGGCAGCAAGGGATCGCGCTAGCTGTAATGCTGACTCGAGCTGCGCGATGGTGGCGGCCATGTCATTTTGCTGGCCCGCAGCCTTGGTTTGCCGCTCGGTGGTGATATGAAAACTTTCTGCGGAACGCAGGGCTGCCTGTTTATCAGTGCGAAGCTCAACCCCTTCGCCTCGTGGCTCGCCCTGAGCATTAACCAGATGGCCTAAATTCAGCTGACTCTTGCCGTATTCGGTAGCCAGCTTGATGTGCTCTTTGCCCGCCTTATCTTCCATGCGCAATTTGTTATTGCGCAATGTGCGGATCACGTTGCGGGTTGAGTTAAAATCTGTGACCAAATCTGGGTTGATTTCATCATGGAAGGCATGAGCAATATAAGGCCGTTCGGGGTCCCCTAGTTGGAAGCCTATACCGACCTCGGTATTATCCTGCAAAGGAAAATGAATGCCGTATCGGTCACCAGCGTACTGGCGGCCAAGGCGCACCGGCATACTCTCCAGCCCCTTTTTCCAATCGGCTTTATCGAAATCGAAATGCACCCGATAGCGCCCGATATTATCAATTCTGGCCAGCTGGTCATTGAGCTTTTGCCCGGATATTCGGGCGGGAATAGTGCCGCTAATCACTGGCCGCGCTATACGAGCCGGGCGAAAACAGACTCTCTCGTTGTAAGGGATCCCGGTGAGTTGGCATTGAAAGCTGGATTGACGAGAGCCACTAAGCCGCATTTTCGTCACGACCATAGCGTTGATAAATGCCTGAGGGATAGCCCCTTCTATTTTGACTTCGGTACCCGGAACGATGCCAGGATCGTCGGTGGTAGCGGTTAAGATCGTCATGCCGTTGAGCGCCAGCTCGTTTCTCATTTTGGCGTAGTGCCAGCTGGTTTCCGCCTGCTGGTTTTTGCCAATCTTCCAGCGGTCACCGCCTTCGAGATGGATATCACCATAGTGATATTCGCCGCCGTGGGTTAAATCCTCGTCACGAAGCGAGTCGGCTTGCTGATCCAGTTGGTGATAACCTTTACTGGACACATAACTGTAGTTTCTGACGTCAACAGAACCGGGGACAACAACATGTTTTGCCACCAAATTCTGGATGCTATAACCCGCTGCGACATTACCTGACGGGTTAGCCGCTGTGATTTTATGGTCAAAAAGATAACTAGTCTGTAAATCGCCAAATACGATGACGACAATATCGGCATGCTCAGGATGAGCCTCAAACCGGAACCATATGCCCACTTCTGCTAATAGTCGCCGGATAAAAGCCAGATCCGTTTCTCTCCACTGCACAATCATTTCGCGGCGCGGGTAAATGTAGCTTAGAGAATCAAAATTAATCTCATATCCCTCGAAACGGTGCTCCTTCAGAATGCTTTTGACCACTTCTGGAACGGACATTTCCTGATAAATCGCACAACGCAGGCGAGTATCCAATAGCGCCAGAGGGTGCTCCAGCACGGCTTCGTATAACGTTTCATCCACACTGGTGCTGATACGTTCAAGTGAAGTGATCACGCCACAAATTTGGCGCAAGGCTGTCCATCGATTGGCCGTTTGTATCAAGCTTGACCAATCAGGATTGAACCCTCGCATTCTGAATGAGGCACTCTTTTTCAGCAAACTGGCTGCGGCGACGTCAGCCTCATTTGAGGTAAAGCGGATGCAATACCGGTAAGGTTCGCTGAGGGCTTCCTCGCCGTGGAAAGACTCCACATCAGCGACAAATTCAGAGTTGGGGATATCTAATAAGTATTTATTCAGCGACTCTTCTGGAATAAATTTAGGTTGCTGAGGAGTTAGCGAGTATCCGTACATTGGCATCCCTTTTATTGCGTCGTTATCGTCAATGATAACGAAATTTGCTAAATCATAATAAATATATAATTATAACCCTAGCTTTTTCATCATTTAATTTTCACTAATAGTAAAGATGCAAAACCACATCAGAATTTTCTTAGGAACTTTGCATTTTTATATTTAATCGCCTTCACCTTAAGAATTTTCTTGGGGAGTGGCGAATAGAGTGAAGTATAAAGAGAGCCATAATGAGTCAATCCTTTATTGTTTTAGGTGATACCACCACCCACGGCGGCACAATATGCGAAGGTGAACCCCTGCTGAGCATCGATGGCGCAGCGGCAGTATTGACCGGGCATAGATTCGATTGCCCCAAGTGCGGCGTGGAGGCCATGCTCATTGGCACCAGCCCTGTTTCAGTCTTGGGTAGGTCTCGCGTACTTGAAGGGGATGAAGCAACCTGCGGGGCGATTGCCTTACATTATGGCAGCGCCGTATCTGAAAGTTTTTATAAATAGTGGAATAGATCCCTTCGCGCGAGAATCAGAATTGAATTAGCGTAATGCGAAACTCAATGCGTTAATAATACTTAATCTATTAAATCATTCGAGTAAGTTGATACTTATTAAGCATGAAAACCCGAAAAACGCATCTGGCCACATTCCCCCTACTTCTGTATAGCACTGGAATATCCTGAAATATTAAAGCAAGTAATGGCATGAGCGACATTATTTACTTCCCCCTGCTTTTGTTTTGCCAGCATACCTCTCATTCCGCCATCAGATTCAAGACAGCCTGCCAGCAGAAATAGAGTCTTGCACTTCCCCCATTTCCTCCTCGCGGTTGTGAATATAAGCTGTTGCGAAATCCCACCAGCAGCCACTCACAGGAACGCCCGATGTCATTGATGGAATTCACTTTTGTTTCGCAACCCGGCCGGGTTGTTTTTGGTCAGGGCACGCTGAGTCAACTGGGCGAGGAGCTGGACCGGCTGGGCGCGGCTCGCGTGCTGATTTTGTCGACAGCGGGGCAACGCCCGCAGGCGGAGAATATCGCCGCACGACTCGGCAACCGCGCCGTGGGCATTTTCGACAAGGCGGTGATGCATGTGCCCATTGAGACAGCCCGCGAGGCCCGCGACGTGGCACGCAGCCTCGGTGCTGATTGTGCAATTGCCATTGGCGGTGGTTCCACGACCGGCCTTGGCAAAGCCATTGCGTTGGAATCCGGCTTGCCAATTTTAGCCATCCCCACTACCTATTCCGGCTCGGAAATGACCCCGGTTTATGGGCTGACCGAGAAAGGCGTCAAGCGGACCGGCAAAGACTCGCGCGTTTTGCCCAAAACCGTGATTTACGACCCCACGCTGACTTTGCAGCTTCCCGTCGAACTCTCAGTCACCAGCGGCATCAACGCCATCGCCCACGCGGCTGAAGGTCTGTACGCACAAGACGGCAACCCGGTGATGTCGCTCATGGCCGAAGAGGGTATTCGCGCACTGGCTCAAGGGCTGCGCAAGGTGGTCGAGCAGCCCCAAGACCTTGCCGCTCGCGGCGACTGCCTTTACGGCGCGTGGCTGTGCGGCACCGTGCTTGGCAACGTTGGAATGGCCTTGCACCATAAGCTTTGCCACACCTTGGGCGGCAGCTTCAATCTGCCTCATGCCCCAACTCACACCGTCGTGCTGCCCCACGCGCTGGCCTACAACGCGTCGCAAACCCCAGAAGCTTCAAAACGCATCTGTCGGGCTTTAGGAATTGAAGGCGCCAATGCTGCACGAGCAATCTACGATCTGGCCGCCTCGCTGGGCGCGCCGCTGTCGCTAAAAGCATTAGGAATGAAAGAGGCCGAATTAGACCGCGCGACTGACATCGCGCTCGCCAATCCATACTGGAACCCAAGGCCGGTCGAGCGCGAAGCCGTGCGCGAACTGTTACAAGATGCGTTTGCGGGCAATCGACCATAACGTGATCTACATCTCAAAAGCTGGCGCGCTGCCGCCAGCCTATTTTGTAGACTTTCCCCGCCGATCTTGACCCTCGCGCACTTCACCTCGCTAGCCAGTTCCGCTGTTACGAACTGCCCGTCATCGCCCCTCATTATCGCTAAATCGCTGTTGCAGGTTTTGGTTACACCTTGTTGAAAATGCACACTTTTAGCTCAACTAGTATGGCAGTGGATTTTCTGCCTTGTGACCAGTGATAGCACGAGGTTTACGACCCCAGCGATGGGTCAACACTGCCCTGCAAAAATAAAAAACCGGAGATATGAGTCAAGATGCAGAACCTCGATGAACACACCATCACGCAGGAAGTTCTCTCGCGAATGACAGGAACGGAAGACAAGCGTTTACACCACGTCTTCAGCAGTTTGATACAGCATCTGCACGACTTCGCCAGAGAAGTGCATCTCACCGAGCAAGAGTGGGAAAAAGGCATCGAATTTTTGACCAGCGTGGGCCAAACCTGTAGCCCGGTGAGGCAGGAGTTTATTCTGCTTTCTGACATCCTCGGATTCTCGACGCTGGTCACCGCGCAGAATCATCGCAAGCCGCAAGGCTGCACCGAAGCGACGGTTTTCGGCCCGTTCCACGTGGCTGATGCCCCGGCCATTGAGCCGTGGGGGAATATTTCGCCCAATATGCCCGGCAAGCCGTGGTTTGTCAGTGGCACGGTAAGAGGGTTGGATGGCGAAGTTGTCCCCAACGCAATGCTGGAAGTGTGGCAAGCCGATGAAGAAGGTTTCTACGACGTGCAAAAATCCGACCTTGAAGCAGCCCAAGGCCGCGGCATTATCAGGGCCGATGCACAGGGCTATTTTAACTTTCAAACCATCGTGCCCGTGGCCTATCCAATCCCCGACGATGGCCCGGTAGGTAGGGTGCTACGAGCACTCGATCGCCACCCTTGGCGCCCTGCTCATCTGCACTTTATGGTCCACGCCGACGGCTACCAAAGACTGGTTACCCATATCTTCAAACAAGGGGATGAATATCTGGATTCCGACGCGGTGTTTGGCGTGCGCTCATCGCTGATTGAAGAGTGGGTAATGCATGATGCCGGCATCGCGCCTGATGGCAGCTATTCAGCACAACCTTTCTGCACGCTGAATTTTGATATTGTCCTCAACCCAAGCTCGGCTGAGGTTAATTAACGCAAAAAAGCCAAGGGAAAAACGCCCTTGGCTTTTGTTTTACGCACTAAATCGCGGGAAATCTTACTGGCCGACTTTGCCTGTAATGCCATAGCGCGGAGCAGGTTTGGCATTGGAGAATTTTGCGGAGATCGCGCGGCGACCGGCTTCCCATGCTTGCCAGTCCTCGCCGTCGTGCAGAGAAGGGATGGTCACCAGTTCGCCTTTATCCAGCCCGGCCAGCGCAGCGTCAACCATGTCGGCCGCGCTCATGGTGCTGGCTGACTCTTTCTGCTTGGCGTAGCCCGCCACGTCCCAAAACTCTGTCGCGGTGGCCGCTGGCAGCACGGTTTGAATACGCACGCCTTTGTCAGCAAGGTCACGTTGCAAGGTATGACCAAAGCTCAACACGTAAGATTTTGAGGCGCTGTAGACCCCATTAAGCGCTTCAACCGCAATGGCCACCGCCGAGCTGATATTAATAATGGTGCCGCTCCCCTTGGTAGCAAAACTCGGCGCAACGGCGTAGGTCAGGCGAGTCAGCGCGGTGATGTTAAGCGCAATCATCGCTTCCATCTCATCAACATCGCTGTTCAGCACGGAAGCCACCGAACCGATACCGGCATTGTTGACCAGCATGGTGATGCTTTTATCTTCGCGCAGCAGGCTCTCGACCTGACGCAGCCCGGCTTTATCATTAAGGTCGGCTACCACCGTGGTGACCGAGCGACCGGTGTCAGCACTCAGGCGTTCGGCCAGCGCCTTTAAACGCTCGCCGTTGCGGGCAACCAAAATCAGGTCATAACCGCGTTTGGCCAAACGATCTGCGTAAATCGCACCGATGCCCGCAGAGGCTCCGGTGATCAGTGCTTTGCCTTTTTGGGAAGTTGTTGAGTTGCTCATTTCATCATCTCTCTTTTCATAGGGTAGCCCGCAAAATATCGGGAATGGGGCTATTCTGCCCCCTACTCGAGTCAGCCTCAATGACGTATATGCCACGTTTTAGGACATTGTTTTTGCCCTCTGGCACAATAGAAATATCTGTTTTATGCTCAATGCAATGAATTACGCCACTTCAATAAGAAGGGAATGATGCACACTGTTGGCTTTGTTGTTTTTGCAGACTTTCAGGCTCTGGGACTCGCCGTCTCCAGCGTGTTTGAATACACCAATATTTTGCGTGGTGAAAAAGTCTACCAGTTCAAGCTCGTCTCCGAGGCGGGCGGCCCGGTGATGACCTCGCAAAGCTTCTCGGTCAACACTGAGCGACTCAGAGACTCCACCTATGACACCCTGATTGTTGCCGGTGACAATGAGTGCAACTTGCCGCCGCAGAGCTTGCTGGATTATCTGCATAACGCGCCCAACGAAAGCCGTCGCGTCACGGCGATTTGTACCGGAGCTTTTATTCTCGCGGCGGCCGGGCTGCTGGACGGCAAGCGCGCAACCACCCACTGGATGCACGCGCAGAGATTCAGAAAAGAGTACCCCAACGTCATGCTCGACGAAGACCGCATTTTCGTTACCGACGGGCAAATCTGGACGTCGGCCGGAATGACGGCGGGTATCGACCTCGCACTGGCTATCGTCGAGAAGGATTTTGGATTGGATACCGCGCGTCAGGTTGCGCGCAAACTGGTGGTGTACCAGCGCCGTGGCGGCGGGCAGTCGCAATTCTCCGCGCTATTGGAGCTGGATGCTAAATCTGATCGAATCCAAATGGCGCTCTCCTACGCCAAAGAGAACCTGAATTCTGACCTGTCGGTAGAATCGCTGGCCGAGGCCGCGAGTATCAGTCCGCGCCACTTCAGCCGGGTATTTCGCGAGGAGACCGGGCAGTCTCCGGCGAAGGCCATTGAGCGGCTGCGGGTTGAGGCCGCACGCCTGATGATGGAAACCACCAATCATCCGATTGAAATCATCTCGCGAGAAACCGGCTTCGGCGACCGCGAAAGAATGCGCCAAGCCTTTCTCCGTGCCTTCGGCATGCCGCCGCAGGCCATCAAACGCACTTCCAGCGGGGCGGTCTCTTAGCCTCAACTGAGGTTTTGGGGTTACAAAAGCTCGATACCGAAACGCCGCACTACCAAAGCAAACAGCCCAAAAAGTAGGGTCGTCATCACCACGCAAACGCCAAGCGTGGGCCAGAACCCCAACCGTGAAAGCAGTGCAGGAAAAACCAGAAACATCGGCAGCGTCGGGATCACATACCAAAAGGTATACCAGGCATGATTGGCAATTTTCTCCATCGGTTGCTTTTCGACATACAGCCAAACCAAGGCAAGAATGGTGATCAGCGGCAAAGCCGCCATAAAACCGCCGAACTTATCGCTGCGTTTTGCCGCTTCAGAGACCGCCACCACGACTGCCGCAGTCAGGATGTACTTTGTGATGATCCAGAGCATATGCCCTCCGGTAAACCTTCGATTGTTCAACGCCTTGAAGCTGCCAGCGGCGCAAACGCCGCCTCAGCCAGTCAGCCTTAAAGATACTTAGTGATCTCTTTAAATTCGCGGATCAAATCCGGCGACCCTTCCCCATCGGCCTTTACGGCATGGTCCAGACAGTGGTCGAGATGGTCATGGATCAGCGTCTTTTTGGCGTTACTCACCGCTTTTTCAACAGCTTGCAGCTGCTGAGCTATATCAAGACAGGTTCTTCCGCTCTCCAGCATGGTTATGACGCTGTTGAGATGGCCCGTCGCGCGTTTTAAACGTTTGATGATCTCCGGGTGGGTTTCGTGCAAATGCATATTTTTATCCTATCGGGGGGGATAGGATGAGAATAGATGATTTCTGTTTTGGCCGCACTGAATTTCTACCCATTTTCTTTCGATCAGACTTTGAGGAGGGATCACAGCTTCTCATCAGCTTGCACAGCAGATGAATACTCGATAAACAATATAAATTACTTATGGTTTTGGAATGTATTTTAAATAATAAAAGGCATTTAAATAAAATTTCTGTTTTTTTGCAATTCACTTCAAAGTAATTCGGCGGGAATTATCAAATAGTATTATTTCACATAACAAAGGAGTTGTTTATGAAAGTATTAGAATCCTCTCAACTTGATGGAATCTCGGGTGGCGGTGGCCGTAATGATAGTGCAGCCCAGCGTGGAACGCGTAATAGAAACAACTCAAGAGGCGGGCGAAATAATGGCGACTATTATTCCAGACACACCAATCCTAACTGCGTTAATGGCGTATTTACCGGAATGCTAGGCGGTCTTCCAGGCGTTGCTGTTGGTGCTTTCAAAGGAGGTTGCTTTGATAATGGCGATAAAGGTGGCGGCAATGTTGGCATGGGTAAAGGTGGCAATAAAGGCGGTGTGGGGAACTGCGCAGGCAAGAACGACTCCGGTGGCTGTAGCTGGTAAAAACCTGTTAAAACAGTAGTAAACCCTATTTTTCAGCTCATGGTAAACGGTATGTATCAATTAATTCGTGCAGTGTTTGTCTTCATCGGATTCACCTTAGCCACTTGTTTTCTCGGCGGTGCCGGAGTGACTTTTACTCACGGCTACAATGCCCCAAAAGAATTATCAATAATTATCGTTACGGTGGTTTTCTCAGGGTGCTTCATTCTGGCTGCTAACTTCTTGGTTAAATATCTGTTTGCTGAGAAATTTAAAAAATAAAATAGCTAAAATTCTAGAACATTGCTCCAGAAAATATATTCTTACTGGAGCAATTATTTAATGGAATAAGTTACTCGTTTATTTAACTCGCCGCCTATTGAATTGAAAGCAGAGATCATTGGATACTTGGATAAAATAGCTGATTCTCGGTAACATAGAGAATTAACCGATTCAACGAAGACAGAGGTCGCTATGGATGAAATCACTTTCCCTGAGTTTCTGAAAGTTGAGCTGCGGGTGGGTAAAATCGTTAAAGCCGAGGCGTTCCCCAAGGCCAGAAACCCTTCTTACATTCTGCACGTCGACTTTGGTGAAGAGCTGGGCGTGCGCAAAAGCAGCGCGCAGATAACCAAGCATTACCAGCTTGAAGAGTTGGTGGGTAAAAAGGTGGTGGCGGTGGTGAATTTCCCCAAAAAGCAGATTGGCCCGATCCAGTCAGAGTGTCTGGTGACCGGCTTCCACGACCAGAATGGCGACGTAGTGCTGTGCGTCCCCGACGGCGACGTGCCGCTGGGGACCAAGCTGCTTTAATTGGCAGCCGGTTACCCCCGAGCCTTGCACTGGGTTGCCATTAGGCCCGGAAAGATCTTCTTCGCCGTGGGTTTATCGACGGCGATTTGGATCTCCTGCATGGCTAGCTCGGTCTGCACGGTGGCGGTGCTGACTTTGGTGCCATTAACATAAAAATTCAGGCTTTGATGCAGATGGTCACGCGTCACCTGTGCCATGCGGCTCACCGCCTTATCTTGCAGCTTAATTTCCAACAGCACGCTGCCCGGATTCACATTATCCTCTTCCAGCACTCTCAGATTTAACGCTTTGAAATCACAAGCTGAATCAAAGCGCAGCTCGGCGTTTTTGCTGGCTGCCATGGTCGGCGATATGGCTAAAAGGCTACCAATCATTAGCGAATATGAGATGAAATGGCGCATAGAGTGAATCCCTTCTGTTGGTCATGATGTCGCGCAGTAAGAGTTAAAATCTGGCAGGGGCGGTGATTGCCGTCAAGCGGGTCCCGCCAGCTATGACTCTTTCACCAACCCTAAAATCGCTTCTCGCACCCAGCGCTGCCCGGCGTGGCCGTGGTTGCGCTCGTGCCAGATTAGGCTGACCTCGAACTGCTCCACCAGCCACGGGACTTCGGCCTGCGAAAGGCGATCGGTCATCACCTGCTGTAGCAGCCGACGAGGAACCAGCGCGACCAGCTCACTGATGGCAACGATTTGCGGCACGAACAGGAAGGACGCCGCCGACATCACTACCCTGCGCTGAAGGCCAAAAGTCGCCAACGCGTCATCAATCGGGGTGGTAAAACCGCCGCCCGAGGGGGAAACAATCACCTGCTCCAACTGGGCAAATGCCTGCATGCTCAACTCGCCATTCAGCGCCGGATGCCCGCGCCTTCCCACCAGCACATAGTCTTCATCAAATAAATGGCGGGTTCGCAGCTGGGCGTGGCGGCTCTCCGGCGTGACGATTGCCAGATCAATCTCACCGCTGGCCAGCTGTGGCTCCAGCTGGTCGGGGATATAGTGGCGCAGCGCAATGCGCACGCCGGGCGCTGATTGGCGCAGAGCCAGCACCAGCGGCATCGCCACGGCGGCCTGAATATAGTCGGTGCAGGCGATGGTCACCGTCAACTGTGCGCTCTGCGGATGAAAATCTTGATGAGATTGCAGCGTGCGCCGCAGTTGGTCCATCGCCTCGCGCAGTGGCCCCAGCAGCTCGAGCGCCTTGGCGGTGGGCGTCATGCCGCGCCGAGCGGGGACCAGCAGCGGGTCGTCAAACATCTCGCGCAGTCGATTGAGCTGTGCGCTGACCGCAGGCTGGCTGAGGTTGAGCCGCGCCGCCGCCTTAGTGACATTCTGCTCGGCAAGCAGGGCTTCGAAGGTGACCAGCAGGTTGAGATCCATGCGCGTGGTATCCATAATTTGGATTCCTTAATATAAATCAATCGATTTCTGTTATCCCTGAGTTCTGCTGATAATGCAAGTTCAACCCCCTATCAGGCAGGAAAAGTCGATGAACTCCTCTCAAAAACCCCTTGTTACCGTCGTCGGTGCGCTGAGCAAACAGGGCCGCAGCGTGGTGCAGACTCTGTTGCAAAGTCAGCGTTATCGAGTGCGAGCTTTAACCCGGCGGGTGGACTCCCGCGAGGCACAGGAGCTGGCGCGTCTTGGTGCCGAGCTGGTGGCGGTGCCCCTTGAGTTAGGCCATAAACCGCTGTTTGTTGAGGCTTTTCAAGGGGCGCGGGCCGCCTTTCTGATGACGCCGCCCATTGCGCCGGATGCCAATTATGCTGAAAGCGACGAAGCCCCGCTGGGCAAAGAGCTGGCCGATGCCGCCGTCGAGGCGGGCGTGGAGCATATCGTTTTCACCGCGCTGGAGAATGTCGACAGCATCACTGCAGGCAAAAAGTGGGTGCCGCACTTCACCGATAAAGGCCGGGTCGAGGAGTATATCCGCGCCCTGCCGGTGACCAGCTCCTTCATTTATATGGCGTTCTTCTACACCAATATTTTGGAGTATTACCCGCCACGCCTTGAAGGCGATACGCTGATTTTCCCCCTCTATCTGCCGGAAAATCACCGCGCGCCTTTTGTCGATCCCCTGACCGCAACGGGGCCAGCGGTGTTAGAAATTTTGGATAATCGCGAGAAATATGCAGGCCAGTCATTGCCGGTGATTGGCGAATTCCTCTCACCCAGAGAGATTGTCGACACCTTTAGCCGCGTCACGGGCCGAAAAGCGGCCTACAGTTCGGCCTTTACCCGAGAAGAGCTGGTGCAGCATTTCCCGTCATTCGCCGGGATGAATGCGCTGGTTGATGAAGTGGTGGGCATGGCCGAGTACGCCGTGGAGCACGGCTACTATCGCCCGAACCGCGATACAGAATGGAGTCGACGCGTTAATCCCGCCAGCCTGACGTGGGAGCAATTTCTGAAAGCCACTGGCTGGCAAGGCGAAAGCGCTCGCTTCGGGCTACCTCAAGACTAAGCTGCCCGTTGGCGAAAAATGTCGCAAAAGGTGCAACAAAAGTGGCAATGCGCCTTAATGATCGCCCCTGCGCACCAAACTGGCGCAGGGGAAACTGCCGCAAATTCTGCGCAAAATGGCGCAAAGCAAAACAGTCACCACTATTTTTAACCTGCCGTGAATCATTCAAATCATCCACTTAATCCCCCCACCACTTTTTAGGCTTTTCGCGCAAAAAATATCCAGCCAATTTTGATTCAACTGTTTCACCTTGGAAAAAATTTGGCATGGCCGTTGCAACCATCATGAGAGAGATATCGATGGCGAGGCCCTATGGAACAGCAAGCACTGATTCAGAAAATCAAAGATCAATATGAGTCTTTACCCAAGCAGGTAAGGCTGGTGGCAAGCTTTGTGCTGAATTACCCGCAGGAAGTGGCGGTGATGTCGATGCGTGAGCAGGCCAAGCTGGCCGGGCTTCCCCCTTCGACCATGACCCGTTTCGCCAAGCGATTGGGCTTCTCCGGCTATGACGACATTCGCGAGATTTTTATCAATGCCTTGCGCAATAAAGGCAATGAATACAGCTCGCGAGTCTCGGCGCTGGTCGAAATGAAGCAGAAGGTCGGCGAAAGCTCACTGGTGCTGGATTTGGCGAACACCACCATCTCCCACATTCAGTCGCTGTGTCAGGCCAGCAATCTGGCTTCGATTGTCAGCGCGGCCAAGACCCTGTCGCAGGCGCGCAATATTTACTGCGTGGGCATGCGCGCCTCTTTCTCCATCGCATTTCACTTTTATCACGTGGCCTCTTACTTCCAGAGCAACCTGATTTTGGTGGAGGGCGCCGGTGAAAGCGGCCTGATGACCCTGATGCACAGCATCGGTCCGAAAGACGTGCTGCTGGTGTGCAGCCTATCGCCCTATTCGCGCCGCGCCGTGGTGCTGACCCGCTACATGGCGCAGCAGAAAGCCAAAATCGTCGCCATCACTGATGACGCCAGTTCGCCCGTCGCGCGTTTGGCCAGCGACACCATTTTAGTTCAGAAGCAAACCACCTCGTTTTTTGACGCCATGACGCCGGCTTTTTTAGTCAGCGAACTCTTAGCCACGCTGATGGCGGCCACGGCGAAAGTCGATGTCCGCGCCTGCGTGACGGACACCGAAGAGAAGCTCTGGCTGATGGGCGAATGGTGGAGCCACAAATAGATCTTACCCGGCCCTTGGCAACCCTAATTGATAGGAAATAAAGATGAGCGTTTACAAACCAGAACTGACTACCGCCCCGAAACATGGCCACAAAAGCCTGCTCTACTCAGAAGTGGTCAGCGACCTGAACACCTTGGATTCCGTGGATATCGCCGTGCTGGGCATTCCTTATGGCTCGCCGTATTCGATTGATGAAGTGACCAACGATCAGACCAACGCCCCGACCGCCGTGCGTCAGGCGACCGACCGCGCCGTGCGCAGCATTGAGCGTTATGACTTTGATATCGGCGGCCCGCTGATGGACAACCAGCCTATCCGCATGGTCGATTGCGGCGACATCGCCGGTGACGCCCGCCAGCTCAACGGCCATTACGACGCGGCAGAAACCGTGGTGCGCAAAATTCTCTCCCTCGGCGGCATGCCACTGATCATCGGCGGCGACCACGGCGTGCCAATCCCGGTACTGCGCGCGCTGGACGGCGTCGGCCCGATCACCCTGATTCAGATCGACTCCCATCTGGATTGGCGTCAGGAGGTCAATGGCGTGACCGACGGCTACTCCAGCCCAATCCGCCGCGCCTCTGAAATGGCCCACATCGGCGAAATCTTCCAGATTGGCCTGCGTGCCAACGGCTCCGCGCGTCAGGAAGAAGTCGACGCCGCGCTGGCCTATGGCGCACATCTGATAACCGCCCACGAGCTGCATGACGAAGGCGTCGAGGCCATTCTCAGCCGCATTCCCGACGGCGGCAATTACTACCTGACCATGGATGCCGACGGCATCGACCCGACCATTATGCCCGCCGTGGCAGGCCCGGCGCTGGGCGGCGTGACCTACAGCGAAGCGCGCAAACTGATCCACGGGTTAGTCAAGAAAGGCCGCGTGGTGGGGATGGATATCGTTGAAATCACGCCGAAAAAAGACCTTAACGGCATTACCGCCATCACCGCCTGCCGGTTCTTCGTCAACCTGATTGGCATGGCCGTGCGGGCCGGGTACTTCAAAAAATAAAGTGCCAAACAACAGTAAAGCGTCAACACCAGGGAGCCTTCACCGGCTCAACTTATAAGCGCAGCCGACTGCGCAACAAAAACATTCATCACTTCACTACACAGGATAACCGCAATGAAAACTCGTCGTGTACTTGCTGCTTATGTCCTACCCGTCTTGCTCGGCGCGGCCAGCGCCATGTTTAGCCTGACCGCCAGCGCTGAAAACGTGCTGGATAAGGTGATGGCGGACAAAAACCTGCGCGTCGCCATCCCGGTGGACTACCCGCCGTACGGCTATGTCGGCGCGTCCATGGAGCCGGAAGGCATTGATGTCGACGTCGCCAAGCTGATCGGACAGAAGCTGGGAGTGAAAGTCACCCTAATTCCGGTCACCGCGCCCAACCGCGTGCCTTACCTGCAAACCGGCAAGGCGGATATGACCATCTCGTCACTAGGCAAAACCGCAGAACGCGCCAAAGTGATTGATTTCAGTATTGCCTATGCTCCGTTCTTCGACGCGGTATTTGGCAGCAGTAAGCAAAATATCACCACTTTCGCCCAGCTGGCCGGGCAGAAAGTTGGGGTGACGCGCGGCTCCATGGAAGACCAAGAGCTGACCAGCCAGTCGCCAAACGCCATTCCTCAGCGTTTTGAAGATAACAACAGCACCGTGGCAGCTTATCTCTCCGGGCAAACGCAGTTTATGGCGATTGGTACTCCGGTGGCGGGCGCCATGATGAAGAAGAACCCGAAGCTCGACCTGCATATGAAAGTGATGCTAGCCAACTCGCCGTGCTACGTCGGGATGCCGAAGGACCAGCCGCAGCTGGTTGCCAAGGTGAATGACATTATCCGCGCCGCCAAGGCAGACGGCACGCTGGACAAGCTTTCTGAGAAATGGCTGGGTGCGCCGGCAGGCAACTTACCGGAATAACCCGCAGTCACTTCCCCCTGCCGCACTGCGTTGGCGGGGGGAAGTGAATTGCCAATATCGGGCATCTATGCCACTTGAGGAGCCGAGTCTCTATGTTTGATTTTACTACCGTGCTACAGCAGTGGCCGTTATTGCTGAGTGGCACCCTGATCACGCTAGTCATGACGCTGATATCAACCTTCTTGGGTATTTGCCTGGGGATTGCCAGCGGCTGGGCGCGCGCTAACGGCCGCGGCCTGTTGCGGCTGTTGGTGGCCTGCTATGTCGAACTGCTGCGCAACACGCCTTACGTGGTGCAGCTGTTCTTTATCTTTTTCGGCCTGCCGGTGCTGGGCATTCACTTGTCGGCCATTGAGGCCAGCACCCTGTCTCTGGTGCTCAACCTCGGCGCTTATACCTCTGAAATCGTCCGCGCCGGGATTCAAAACACCCCGCGCAGCCAGATTGAAGCGGCGCAAAGTCTGGCGCTTGACCCATGGCAAATCTTCACCCGCGTGGTGCTGCCTCCGGCCTTGGGTCGCGTCTGGCCGAGCATGATAAGTCAGGTGGTGATCATCATGCTCGGGTCGGCGGTCTGTAGCCAAATCTCCACTCAGGAGCTCTCTTACGCGGCCAACCTGATTGCCAGCCGCTCTTTCCGCAACTTTGAGTCTTACATTGTGGCGACGGCGATTTACCTGCTGCTTGCCATCGCGGTGCGTCAGTTTCTTGGGTGGTTCGGCCCGCGCTTTATCTTTGGTCCACAAACAGGAAAAAGATCATGAGTGATTTCTCGCTGTGGGATATCTACCGCAACCTGCTGCTGGCGCTGCGCTGGACCGTCGGACTGTCGCTGATTGCCTTTATCGGCGGCGGTATCGTCGGCGCAATCCTGCTGGTCATGCGCCTGTCCCATCGCCGCTGGCTGCAAACCATCGTGGTGATTTACGTCAACCTGTTTCAGGGCACGCCGCTGTTGATGCAGCTGTTTTTGACCTACTTCGGACTGGCGCTGTTTGGCATTGATACCACCCCGCTGGTGGCAGCCAGCCTCTGTTTAACCCTTTACGCCAGCGCCTATCTGACCGATATCTGGCGGGGCAGCGTGGAGAGCATTTCAAAGCAGCAGTGGGAGGCCTCCGCCAGTCTGGCGCTCTCTTTCGGCGAGCAGCTGCGCTACGTGATTTTGCCGCAGGCGGTGCGCGTGGCTATCGCCCCGACCGTGGGCTTTATGGTGCAGGCCGTCAAAGCCACCGCGCTGGCCTCGGTGATTGGCTTCGTCGAGCTGACGCGCTCCGGGCAGATTATTGCAAACGCCACTTTCTCACCATTTTTGGTATACGGCAGCGTGGCGCTGCTCTATTTCATCCTCTGTTTCCCGCTCTCGCTGTGGAGCAGGTATCTCGAAAAACAAGTAATGCGTGGAGCTGATAACCATGACCGACACTAACCACACCGAGGCCGGTTTTGCGGTCGTTGATATCACCGGTTTGCACAAACGCTTTGGCGACAATGAAGTGCTGAAGGGCATTGATCTGAAGATCAAACGCAAAGAAGTGGTATGCATTCTGGGCAAAAGCGGCTCGGGTAAAAGCACCCTGCTGCGCTGCATTAACGGGCTGGAGAGCTTCCACAAAGGCACGTTAACCGTCGACGGCCAAGCCTTGCGCCATGACGACCCGGCCGCCATGCGCGAGCTGCGCCAAAACGTCGGCATGATTTTCCAGAGCTTCAATCTGTTCCCGCATCTCACCGTGGGCCGCAACATCATGCTCGCGCCGACGCTGGTGAAGAAGATGCAAAAAGAGTCGGCGGAGCGCGCCGCGCGAACCCTGCTGGCCCGCGTCGGTCTAGAGGAAAAATTCGACATGTGGCCCGCCAGTCTCTCCGGCGGCCAGCAGCAGCGCGTGGCCATTGCCCGCGCGCTGGCGATGAACCCGGAGGTGCTGCTGTGTGACGAAATCACCTCGGCGCTCGACCCCGAGCTGGTCGGCGAAGTGCTGCAGGTAATCGAAAACCTCGCCGAAGAGGGGATGACCATCATCATGGTGACCCATGAGATGAACTTTGCGCGCAAAGTCAGCGATCGCATCGTCTTTATGCATCAGGGGAAAGTCCACGAGGTGGGCACCCCGGAGCAGATTTTTACCGCACCACAAACGCCGGAGCTAAAGCAGTTCCTTGCCTAGCTTCGGCAGCAGCATTACGCAGTTTTACGGGGCATTCCCCCACCTTGAGTCCAACACCTTAATGCAGTAAACCAGGAGAAAAGCATCATGGCACATACTCGTATTCGCCCGTTTAACACCAAAGTCACCTACCCTGAACAGAATCTGGATAATGATTTATGTCAGGCGGTGGTCGCCGGAAATATGGTGTTTTTGCGCGGTCAGATTGGTCAAGACCTTGATACCCGCGAGTCGGTTGGCAAGGGCGACGTCGCGGCACAGACCGAGCAGGCGATGTACAACATTAAAATGCTGTTGGAAGAGTCGGGCAGCAAGCTGGAAGACATCTGCAAAATCACCGTGTACCTCACCGATGTGCGCTATCGCGAGACGGTTTACAACATCATGGGCCGCTGGCTGAAAGGCGTTTTCCCAGTCTCTACCGGCCTGATGATCACCTCGCTGGCGCGCCCTGAGTGGTGGGTTGAGATTGACGTAATCGCAGTAAAATCATAAGGAAAGCATGATGCAGACCGTGGTAGATATCCTGTCTAAATTGGTGAGTTTTAACACCATTAGCCTCCAGTCCAATCTGGCGATGATTGACTATATCGACACTTATCTGGCCGATTATGGCATCGCGGCTCGCCGGGTTTATAGCGAAGACGGTCTGCGCGCCAACCTTTACGCCACCATTGGCAACCCTCAGCGCGGCGGGATCTGCTTTTCAGGCCACTCCGACGTGGTTCCGGTTGAAGGCCAGCCGTGGTCGCAAGACCCCTTTGTGCTGACCGCCCGCGATGGCCGCCTCTATGGTCGCGGCAGCGCCGACATGAAAGGCTACTTGGCCTGCGTGCTGGCGCTGGTGCCCGAATTTATTGAAGCCACGCGCCACCCGGACGCCACGCCGGTACATATCGCGGTCAGCTACGATGAAGAGATTGGCTGCGTCGGCGTGCGCGGCCTGCTGGATGAATTATCGCGCGACGCCGTGCGCCCGAGTGGTTGTATCGTCGGTGAGCCGACCCTGATGAAAGTTGCTACCGCGCACAAAGGCAAAAGCGCGTGGCGCTGCGCGGTGCACGGGCAGGCTGCCCACTCTTCTCAGCCCGATTTGGGGGTGAATGCGATTGAAATTGCCGCCGAGCTGGTGACATTTTTGCGCCAGCAGGGCAAAGGCTGGCAGCAGGAGACGGGCGACGCGCGCTACGATCCGCCGTGGTCCACGGTGCAAGTCGGCACCATTAAAGGGGGAACCGCCGTCAACGTGGTGCCGGACCACTGCGAATTCGACTTTGAAATTCGCGCCCTGCCCGGCTCTCCCCACCAGCAGCTGCCCCAGAGCTTGCAGCAGTGGGCGAGCCAAGAGTTGCTCCCCGATATGCGCCGCGTCAGTCCGGACACGGATATTCACCTGTCGCAGCAAGTCGCCTATCCGGGGCTGCAAGACGATGAGTCGATGGACGCCCTCAAGCAGCAATGCGCCAGCGCGCTGCCCCAGCACGACTTCGAATCCGTGGCTTTTGGCACCGAAGCCGGGCTGTTCCAGCAGGCTGGCATCCCTACCGTGATTTGCGGCCCCGGCTCCATTACTCAGGCGCACAAGGCCGACGAATACATTGAGCTGTCGCAGCTGGAACTCTGCCTGACTTTTTTACGCAAGATGGTTAGCGGCGGTAGCCTGTAGCCCCGCTTTCAGCTGCTCTTGATTGAGCGGCACGCAATAGACTGGCGTTCCGGCTTCGAAACGCCAACCTTCCGCCAACCCACCGGCGTCCACCACGTCAAAACCGAACTCGTCGAGCAGCGCCGTAACTATCGCCTTGCCCTGCGCGTCATCACCGGCAATCGGCAAAGCGCGGCGCTCCGCAGCGGAAGCAGGCAGTCCGTCATTCAGCAAATCATCCATTCTGATGGCATTAAAAGCTTTGATAATCCGAGACTCGGGCAAGTGCTTTGCCAACATTTCGCTGGTGGTGGTCTGATGCTGGTCGAGCTCAGGGATGCGCCCGTCGCGGTCGGGATAGTAGTTGTTGGCGTCAATCACCACCTTGCCCACCAGCGGCGCGGCGGGCACGCTGCGATACGCCTCTAATGGAATGGCGATCACCACGATATCGCCGAACTCGGCCGCCTGCTGCGGAGTTCCCGCCTGACACTGGGTGGTGCGGGTTAAGGTGAATAATGTTTTGGGATCGCGTGAATTGCTCAACATCACCTGATGCCCCGCTTTTAAAGCCAGCTTGCTGATAGCCCGGCCGACAAACCCTGCCCCAATAATGCCTATCTTCATGATCTTCTCTCCGAGGTTAATGACACAGAGAGCTTGATTGATATAGATTCGAAGATAAATGGCCGTTTATTTTGATAACTAACAACCCAGAGTGGTGAATCATGGACAGACTGACCAGCATGAACGTGTTTGTGAAATCAGCCGATTTAGGCTCTTTCGCCGCGACAGCGGACGCGCTGGACATGTCGCCGCAAATGGTGGCGAAGCACATCGCCGCGTTGGAAGCGCAGCTCGGCATTACCTTGCTCAACCGCACCACCCGCCGCCAGCAGCTGACCGACGTGGGCCGCGCCTACTATGAACGCTGTAAACGCGTGCTGTCTGAGGTTGAAGCCGCAGACTCGCTGGCGCTGGATATGCAAACGCATCCCAAAGGCATTTTGAAAGTCAGCGCGCCCATCACCTTCGGCGCTTTTACCATGCCCGCCTTTGTCACCCGTTTTCTGGCCCAGCACCCGGATATGCAGATTGACCTCTCCCTCGACGACCGTTACGTGGATCCGCTGGAAGAGGGCATAGAAGTGATTATTCGTCTGGGGGATTTGGTGGATTCATCGCTGATTGCCCGCCAGCTCAGGCCATACCGGCTGATCGCCTGCGCCTCGCCGGACTATCTGGCCAAGCGCGGCACGCCGGAAACGCTGGAGGAGCTGGCTCACCACGACTGCCTGCACTATGGCTCTTCCCCCGCCTCGCAGCCCTGCCGCTGGCTGTTTAGCCGCGACGGCAAAACGCAGGAAGTGCATATCGCCGGGCGTTTTCACTGCAATAATTGGAATGCCTTGCTGCACGCGGCGATCAGCGGCTTTGGCATTACGCTCGGCCCGGAAATCGTGTTAGAAAGTGAAGTCAAATCAGGCCGACTAGTGCAGGTGTTAACCCAGTACCAAGGCCCGGCCCGCCCGATGCACATTGTCTACCCGCCCACTCGCCGACCAACGGCCAAACTCCGCAGCTTTGTGGATGCGATGGTGGCGGAGTTCGGCCATTAAGTGAGTGAGATCAGCCGCCGAGCTGCCCGCGATGGCGCTCGATGAACTCGGGCAAGGTCATCAGCGGCTGGCCGATAATCTCCCTGCCGAAGTCATCCAGCCCGGCCAGCAAACCTTCATGCTGATCTTGCCGGATAGCCGTGAAATGGCTGCGCAGCGTCGGGTTATCCGGCGCACCCAGCAGGCTCAGGAACTCATCAACTTCCACCTGTTCGAAGCGAATCGGCTTATCTAATACCGACGCCAACAGCTCTGAGATATCGAGATGGCTGTGCTCGCGCGGCCCGTGCAGTGGGTAAACCTTGCCGACGTGCGGCTCGGGGTTGAGCAGTATCGCGGCAATCACCCGTGCAATATCACTGGCCGCAATCGGTGCAAAGCGGCTGTCTGCCCCGAACGGCGTGACATAGCGCCCTTCGCGGATCAGGTGCGAGGTGTAGAGCAGCCACTCGGCGAACAACGTCACCCGTAGATGCGTGGTCGGCACGCCGGACCAGTTCAGCACCTGCTCGGCCATCCAGTGGTTGAGCGTCTGCTGGCTGGTGGCGTTCGAGCGCGACTGCTTTTGCGACATATTCACAATCAGCTCAAGATGCGCCTCTTTCGCCGCCTGAGCGAAAATCGCCGTGGCTTCCACCAACCCGTCAGCCAGCGGAAAGCAGAGATAGGCGGCAGACACCCCGTCAAGCGCCGCACGAACCTGTTTCAGCTTCAGCATGTCGGCGATCACCACTTCCGCCCCCAGTGCGCGCAGCTGCTCGGCGCGCTCATCGTCCCGGCGCACCAGCGCACGGACCTTGTGCCCACTCTCGCGCAGGAATTTTACCGTCGCCGCGCCCGTGTCCCCCGCCGCAGCGGTTACCAGAAAGGTTTTCATCATCAATGCCCCAGATTTAAGATTTCCAGCGGCCTGCGGGTGTGAGTCAACCGCGCAGGCCGCCGCGGTGTGACTCACAGACTGGCGAAGTGGTGCTCCAGACCTTTAGGGTTGCTGCCCCAAAAACCAGAAACTTGCTGGGAAACCGGATCGGGATAGATATCCTCGAGATCGTCGATAAACCCTTGAACGATGGCCTCGGCGGCGACGTCAGGAGAAGTTTTATCAATTGGCAGGCCGGAAGATAATTCCGTGTCGATAGGGCCAGGGAAGATGCCGACAACCTTGATATTTTTAGCTTTTAACGCGCCGCGTGCCGCCTGAGTGGCTGAGTGCAACGCCGCTTTTGAGACAGAATATCCAGCAACCGGTGCCATAGGTGCCAACGCCAGCACGCTGAGCACGTTGGCAATTACGCCACCGCCGTTCTTTTCGATTAACGGCGCGAAGGTCTGAATGACGCGCAGAGTGCCGTAGTAATTGACCTCGATATCCCCGGCCAGCTCGGCGCTGGTGGCGGTCAAAATACCATTAACGTGCATCACGCCCGCGTTGTTCACCAAAATATCCACGCCACCGACGCTGGCCGCTGCGGCGGTCACTTCATCCGCTTTCGTGATATCAATTTTGATGGCGGAAACGCGGTTATCGCCGAAGTCAGGCAGCGTCTCAGGGTTACGCGCCCCGGCATAGACTTTGCCCACGCCGTGCTTGAGCAGCGCGCGCACTAACTCAGCGCCGATACCGCGATTGGCACCTGTAACAAACACCGTTTTGCCTTGAATATTCATCTTATTTACCTATTGAGTTGTGCTCACCCTCAGGTGAGATTTTTAACTTCCGAGGCATGCCTTAATGCGTTGGCGATGCCGTCTTGCAGAAGCTGCGTTGACAGCTCCTTATCTGGAACCAAACGGGAGAGCTGAAGCGTCCCGACCATCACCGCCCAGATAGAGCGGGCCGTTCTCTGGCGGATCTCGTCACTTGCCTCTGGCGGCAGGCAGTCGGCGATGCGCCCAATGAAATCCAGGGTCTTGTTGGCAATCATGGCGCGCGTCTCTGGTGGCCGATTTTTCAGCTCCGAAGCCAGCGCCGCTACCACGCAGCCCGCCTCTGGCGTGTCGCGGTGCTCGACGCTCAAATAGCGAGTTAGAATCAACTCAAGGTCGACTTTCGCCGCGTCTTCAGGACGCCCGAAAATGCGGCAGTAAGTCTCGTCCGCCGCGCTGCCTACGGCTTCCTGAATCAGCTCTTCCTTGGATTTAAAGTGGCTGTAGAAGCCACCTACGGTAAGATTTGCGTGGCCCATCAGGGCAGCAACCCCCACCTTTTCAATTCCTTCCTCGCGGAATCGCTGCGACGCCACCTTGACGATGTGCTTGTGCGTCTCTTCTTTATGGTCTTTTGCATAGCGCATGAAATCGCTCTCCTCGGGTTATCTTCATCTTCATTAAATTATGATCATAATATAAGAAGGCGTCAGTAAGTCATCATCTATTTAATGTTCGCCAAAGATAACCCTAATTAAGTGCTGCGATAGCCTTTATGCATCAGGCAAGTGTCAGAAATCGAACAGGAAACCTTGCCCGTTGTGGCGAATGCGCCCGGCGTGCGGCGCGCCAAAATGGCCGGGGAATATCAGCGAATCATGCTCCGCGCAGTGCTCGAGCAGCTGCTTGCGGGTGGTCACCGCCTGCTGCGGATCCATGCAGAACCGGCTGTTCCACTCGGGCCGATAAATTTGTATCGGATGGTGCATCACGTCGCCGGTAAATATCCCCTCATTCTGCCCGCTGACCAGACGCAGGCTGATGTGGCCCGGCGAATGGCCCGGCGTTGGGTCGATTAACAGCGTGTCACTGAGCTGGTCACTCATGTTCACCACCTGCGCCTGATTGGCGGCAATCACCGGCAGCACCGAGTCGGTGAACACGTCGCGCGGCTCCTGCGGCAGATGCGGGTTTTTCTCCGGATCCCAGAAATTCAGCTCCTCGAGGGAGAAAACGTACTTGGCGTTGGGGAAGGTCGGCACCCAGCGCCCGTCCACCAGCCGCGTATTCCAGCCCACGTGATCCACATGCAGGTGGGTACAGAGCACGTAATCCACCTCTTCCGGCGAGACGCCCGCGCTTTTCAATCGGTCGAGATAAGGCTCGTTCAACTGATGGAAGTGCGGCGACGCCGGGCGCTGTTTGTCATTGCCGCAGCAGGCATCAACCAGAATGGTGTGATGCGGCGTGCGGATTAACCACGAGTGTACCGACATCACAATCTGGTCGGTGGCAGGCTGGTAAAAGTGCGGCGCCAGCCAGTGGCCGTGCTCCTTGAGCACCTCTGGGTCCCAGTTGTCGAACAGCTCCGCTGGCCTAAAGCTTGGGCCGTGCAACTCTTCAATTCGCGTGACAATCGTCTGCCCAATTTTCCAGGTCGCCCCGATTTGCGTATTCATGGTTTACCTCTTCCTCATTCAGCGTTAAAACTTATTTTTCAAAACTATTGGAGCAACTAGGCCAGTTGGGCTTTCGCTGAATCGTCGGGGGAGGTTCGCGGCCACATCGCCCCTGAAAGCTCAGTCACCACGCAAATAACCGCCGAGATAACCATGCCCGATAACACGATGATAAACAGCGCTTCCAGACTCGCGCCGAAGGCCGAGACGGCGAGCCAGCCACCTCCCGCCGCTATCGCCAGACGCACCGTGCCTGCCAAGAAAATGCGCCACATATGACCACTGCCCTGCGCCGCAAAACCGAGCGCGAAAACAATGGCGTTGGCCGCGTACAGAGGGGCGATGACGTGCAGATAGAGTGCGCCGGTCTGTTTAATCGCCGCGTCGTGGGTAAACAGACCCAGCCACAGGTCAGGGAACAGCGCCACCATCAGACCGATTGTTTCAGTGATAACCACGCTGGCTGCCACGCCAATCCAGGCAATCTTCCGCGCTCTGGCAATCTGCCCTGCCCCGATATTGGTGCCGACCATGGTCAGGACGGCGGTTCCCAGACCAAACAGAATGGGGATCAATACATAGTCGAGTCGCGACGCCGTGCCGTAACCGCCAATGGCTTCAACGCCGAACTTGCCCACCGCGCCAGTGACCAGCAACACCATGATATTCAACTGAATAGTGCCCAGCGCCGCCAAAATGCCGACTTTCAAAATGTCGCGGAATAAGTCCACACGCAGCGGAGAGCGGCGAAGGTGCAGACCCGAGCGCCCGCTAGCCATGTAGCGAATCAGCACAATGGCCGCCAGCCAGTAATAGAGGCTGATGGCGATACCGGCCCCGGCCAATCCGAAGCCGTGGAAAGGCCCCAGCCCGAAGATAAACAGTGGCGAAAGGGGGATCAGCACCAGCGCGCCGACCAGCGTCACCGTGGCGGGAACCTTGACATTCCCCACCCCGCGCAGCACTGCCGACAGCAGATTGACGATCCAAATCGGCACGGCGGCTAAGAAGACAAAAATCGAGTAGGTTTGCGCCGACTTCAGCGCCTCACCCGTGCCGCCCAGCGCGGCATACAGGTGCGGCCCGAATCCGATAACCAGCACCGAAAAGGCCAGCCCGAAGGCAACGGCAATTACAATGGCGTGCAGGATCAACGCGTCCACGTCAGCATGTCTGCCCGCCCCTGCGGCCCGCGCCACGGCGGAAGCCACGCCGCCGCCAATCCCACCGGCGGCCATCATGGTCATTAGCATCCACAGTGGGAAAACCATTGAGACGCCGACCAGCGCGGATGTGCCCAGAAACGACACATAGTAAGTCTCGGCCACGCTCACCAATGTCTGTGCCACCAGCACGCCAATGGTTGGCAGCGCGAGGCGCATCATGGTTTTAAACACAGGCCCGTTAAGCATCGCTTCGCGCTTTTGGCGCTTCACAGCCTCACTGCTTGGTTGGACATTCGCGTTCATTTTTTCACCCTGGTGTGGTTAAGGCTGCTCGCTACGCGGCATGAAGGGCAACGCCCATCAGCTCACATCATTATATTATGATCATAATACTATGAGTGGTGAAATCTGAACGCAAGAGGGGGAATGATAAATATTTTTGGGGAGATGAGTGACGGGGAAAGTAAGCAAGGATCACATGAATAAAATTTTCTCATGTGACCCTATGTCGTCTGGTTACTCTCTTTCGACTTGCAGTGACTCGCCAATGGCATAGAAGTTGCCGCCAGCGATGTAGTGCAAACTGCGGAAATCTGGGTCGGAGCTTTCAAACGCCCAGTGGCCGTTTTTAAACACGCGCGTATCGGCCCATGCGCCAATCACTTCGCCAATAAACATGTCGTGGGCCTGCTGGTTGTGCGGCTCATTGATTAACCGGCAGGACAACCACGCCGAGCAACCTTCGACAAAGGGGCCGTCGTGGCCTTCAATGCTGAACAGCTGCACGCCGGTTTTCGCCAATTTCTCCGGCTCGGTAAACAGGCTGCTGCGGCCTAAATCATAAGTCAGTTGCAACTGAGCCACGGTCGGAACCTGCAACACAAAGGTGCCGCTCTTTTCGATCAGCTCGCGGGTTTTAGTGATTTTATCCAGCACCACCATCACTTTGGACGGGGTAAAGTCCAGCGCGCACGACCACGCGGCGGTCATCACGTTATCCACCCCGCCGTGGCTGCCAGACACCAACACCGTCGGTCCGTGATTGAGTAAGCGGTATGATTTTTCGAGTTCAACGGGCGCAATAAATTCGTTCATCAGGGTTCCTTGGCGGCTAGGCTCGCTTCTGTTTGTCGTTCGTTAGGCGGCATAACAATAGCAAAAGTCAGTTACCCAGAAAAACCCTTGAAGGTGAATTATTCACTCTGCATCCATCCACGCAGCGCCTGTGCATATTCCTCACCTTTGGCCTGTAAAACATCAGCCTCCAGCTTGTCGGCGGTATACACCACAAAAGGCGTGTTCCACGCTAGCCCACAGCGATGAGCAGTGGCTTGCAGCGGCGCCAGCAGGGACTCAATGCTGAACAGATTTCTCCCCCCGCGGCGATAAGACTCTTCAACATTGCCCGCGGTGGCGGCAATAAATAGCGGTTTACCCTCGAGCTTACTGCCCTCTTGCAGATAACACAGATAGAACATCCGCGTCAGTACCGCCGCCTGCCATTGCAACATTACGGCTGGCATGCTGTACCAGTGAAGTGGGAATTGCAGCACGATGCGATCGGCAGACAGCAGCCGCGCGGCTTCGCGCTCGCCGTCAGCATGGATGTCCATCCCCTGCGGGTAAAGTGACTGAACATCAACGATTTCAACTTCTTCAAGCTTGGACGCTTCGGCGATTAGGGCTGCATTCGCCTTGGAAGTGGTCAGGTCTGGATGGAAAATCAGGATTAATGTTTTACTCATGGCGCGTCTCCTTAGGTTGATAAGGAGATAATGAGCAGCGGTGAGAAATTACTCCAACAGATAATAAAGATAATCTATTATCGATGAGATGAATTTAAGAACGCTCGACCTCAACTTGTTGGTGGTGCTCGACGCCTTATTGGACGAAGCACACGTCACCCGCGCGGCGGACAGATTGTGCATGTCACAGTCTGCGACCTCGGCTGCTCTCGCGCGCTGCCGCTCTCTGTTTAATGACCCTTTACTCGAGCGCGGGCGAGGCACCATGCGCCTCACGCCTTATGCCCAGACGCTGCGCGCGCCGCTCAAATCGCTGCTGGGAAACGTGGTCGAACTGATCAATCCGCCTTCGCTTCCTCTCAATCAGATCCAGCAGACATTACGCATCACCATGGCGGATTACCCGGCACTTTTTGTGATCGGGCCGCTGATGCAGACTTTGCAGGTGTCTGCGCCAGGAATTAACTTAGTTATTCAGACATGGGCCGGAGCCGACAGTGCAAAAACGGCACTGCTTAACGGTTCAACTGACATTGCAGTTTCGGTTTTCCCACAGGTGGAAGAGGAGCTTTACTGCAAAACGCTGCTGGAAGAGGAGTACGTGGTTGCCATGCGCGAGCAGCATCCCGCCGCCGCGAACTTCGACATTGATGGCTGGTTAGCCTATCCGCACATTGTGGTTTCAGGTAAAGGTGAGAATACGACTCCGGTTGACGCCGCGTTAGCACAAAGGGGGTTGAGCCGCCGGGTCGGGCTGGTGCTGCCAAATTTCCAGATGGTGCCGCCGTTGCTGTCCAGGTCAGATTTAATGGCGCTGCTCCCTTCACGGGTTGTGCCTTTAACCCAAGGCATTACTGCACTTCCCCTGCCGGTACCCGTGGCGGGCTTCCCGCTACACATCGCCTGGCATCAGCGCCGCTCGCAGGACATCGCGTTGCAGCACGTCGCCGAGATCCTCGGCCAACTGCTGCACTGATAAGAGAAAACAAAGTATTTCTGTAGCAGAAATGAAAAAGCCCCAGCGATATTTGCCGGGGCTTTTAAGGTACTACAGTGTTAGTAATTAACATTCATCAACTTATAACTTAATACTACTTCAAATGATGTACATAGCTTCACAGGATATATTAGTAACTCAGGTACTGCCGTCCTCCTATAATAAAATGGAATAAAGCATCAATCCTGTGTCATTTATCGGTTTCTCTGTTCGAAATAGAGAAGCGGATAAGTACATCTCCCACGCGATATATACTCTTTGATGCGTTGCCTTACTTTCATCGCGACATTCTCGATCACATACTTTCGTACCCAAATCGCGAACATTACTCTTAACAACAAGGCCTTACATCATCGCGCATTCCCATGCGTGCGATTGTGAAGATTAACTACGTGGCCTGAAATCGTCATCACTCGAATTGGTTTTCATCCCTCTCCGCGGTGAATCGCCCAAACAACAATATTTCGTGGCCCGTATCGCACTCTATTTTATAGAGTATTTAAAACTCTCTATATAACGATGAAGGAGGGGTAAGAAATACTTGTTACTTCAAACTTCGCTTCACCGTTAAGTCCCAATCTACTCGTTCTTAGCGAGGTGTCAACACTGTATTTAAGAACATGTTTTTATTCTCAGCCATACCCGAAAATTAAATCAAATTTTTGATATTTCCCACTTTTTCTATCAAGTCTTCAAGTGGTTGAAAAAGCGGCTGTGGCAGCTGCTCGCAATCATACCAACCCCAGCCTTCGCACTTCTCAGGCTCGGTGTTAATCGGCTCGCCCTGCCCGGCTTTTGATTCCGCGATACAGAACAGGGTCACATAGTGTTTTTGTTCAGCAGTGAAAATGTCGTTGACCCACGGGCCGGGCTGCACCACGTCAAGAGACAGGCCGGTTTCTTCGAGGGTTTCTCTCATGGCGCACTGCTCTGGCGTTTCACCAAACTCTAAATGGCCGCCGGGAGCCGACCAAAAACCCGCTCCGTGGCTGCCTTTCCTGCGACCTAACAACAATTTCCCTTCGCGGAAAACCAGTACCCCAACGCCGATTTTAGGCATTAAGCTCATCATTTCTCTCCGTTAATTTCGCTCTGCTGGCAGCTATTTCTCCCCTCCAACATAGTTCTCACCGAGTGGTTTGCCAACCAGCCCCGCCGCTTTCTCCAACAATATCCTCGGAGTTGCAACTTGGCGCGCAAGTCAGCTAAGATACGGAACATATACGAATCATATATAAACCATATATTGCGAGAACCCCGATGGGCATTATCAAAATCTCAGAAATGATGCATGAAAACCTGCGTATCGCCAGCATGGCATTCACTCGTTCAATGAATGCTCAGGCCGAGCATTGGATGAAAGTCGGCATGCTGATGGAAATGCACCCAGACCTTTCTCACCGTGATATCTGCCAGCTATTGGTAAAAGCCAGCACGGAATCGAACGAGCAGTTCGATGGCATAAAGACACTACTTAACGATGGCGTGACAACAAGGAAGAGTGTTAATGAGCAATAACTCCTTTATTAAATCCCCCGAAGGCATCATCAAGGCGCGCGCCGCCGGGCACCTTGCCGCCCGTGTGCTGCAAATGATTGAGCCACACGTGCAGCCGGGCGTCACCACAGATCATCTGGACGCGCTGTGCCACGACTTTATCGTCAACGAGCTGGGCGCTATCCCGGCCAACATTGGCTATCAGGGCTACACCAAAACCACCTGTATCTCGGTGAATCACGTAATTTGCCACGGTATTCCTTCCGATAAAGTGTTGAAAAAAGGCGATATCGTCAACGTTGACGTGGCGCTGATCAAAGACGGTTGGTACGGCGACACCAGCCGCATGTTCTATGCCGGTGAGCCTTCAATCCTCGCCCGCCGACTGGTGGACACCACCCTCGAAGCCATGCACGCGGGTATTGAAGTGGTTCGTCCGGGCGCCACCCTTGGCGACGTGGGCTTTGCGATTGCCGCCGTTGCCAAGCGCGAAGGCTTTAGCGTGGTAGAAGAGTATTGCGGCCACGGCATCGGACAGGGCTACCACGAAGATCCGCAGGTGCTGCACTACGGCCAAAAAGGCCAAGGCTTAGTGCTGAAAGAGGGCATGCTGTTCACCATCGAGCCGATGATCAACGCCGGCCAGCGTTTCTCCAAACTGTTAAAAGATGGCTGGACAGTGGTGACCAAAGACCACTCCCTCTCCGCGCAGTGGGAACACATGGTGTTAGTCACCAAAGATGGCTATGAAATCCTCACCCCTTGGCCATAAAATTTAAGGCCCATTCACTTGGGCCTTTCTTGACCTATTTTGTCCTTTTTTGTATTTTAAGGACATGCACACATTCCTGATTATTGTCCCCGAAGGGGGCATGCTGTTCGAGCCTACCGGCATCGCCGACATCCTGATGCAAGCCAATCGCTTGAGGCCCAAGGATTCCCCTCATCCGCCCTATCAGGTGGAAATCGCCACCACCCAGTCGCATCGCGTGATCCGCGGCATGTCCGGTTTGAACCTGCTGGCCGACCATCGGCTGGAGGACCTCGACCCCGCAGTGCCTCGCGATACCGTGATGATCACCGGTAAAGGCTCGACTCCTGAGGAATCCGCACTGGTCGCCAACTGGATCACCCGCGCGGCGCCTCATACCAAAAGAGTGGTGTCGATTTGCGGCGGTGCGCTGCTGCTGGCGCAGGCGGGCTTGCTCGACGGGCGTCGCGCCACCACCCACTGGCGGCAGCTGGATAACCTGCAAAATACCTATCCCAACGTGCTGGTCGAGAAAGGCCCGATTTATCTGCAAGACGGCAATGTCTGGACCTCGGCGGGTGTCAGCTCCGGCTTTGACCTCACGCTGGCGCTGGTGGAAGATGATCACAGCTTCACGCTGGCCCGCGACGTTGCACAAGACTTGGTGATGTTCCTGCGCCGCCCCGGCGGGCAGTCACAGTTCAGCCGTTTCCTGCTCAGCCAGTCCAACACCCCCGGCCCTATCCGCGACCTGCAAAGCTGGATCCTGCAAAATCTTTCCGGCGACCTGTCAGTGGAGAAACTGGCCGAGCGCGTCGCCATGAGCCCACGCAACTTCACCCGCGTCTTCACCCGAGAAACCGGCAGCAGCCCGGCGAAATACGTTGAAGAAGTGCGTCTCGACGTCGCCCGCCAGCACCTTGAGCAAAGCTCAGACAAAATCGAGCAGATCGCCGCCATGACCGGATTTGGCAATAGCCTGAATCTGCGCCGGGTGTTTGAACGCAATCTGCAACTCACGCCGTCGGATTATCGCGAACGCTTCTATGCGCGCAATATGGCCTAAATTGATTCTTATTTGTCATTTACGCCAACCAGCCAAAGCACTATTTTGAAACCAGACAACTCACCAAGGAGTACATCATGGTCAAAGTAGGCATTAATGGTTTTGGTCGCATTGGTAGAAACGTTCTGCGCGCCGCGCTCGGCCGCAGCGATTTTCAAGTCGTGGCAATCAACGACCTGACCGACAGCAAAACCCTCGCACACCTTCTTAAATATGACTCACTGCAAGGCACCCTCGCGGCCGATGTCGAAGCCTCCGAAGGCCAGCTGAAAGTGAATGGCGACGCCATCCGCGTTTTCTCTGAGCGCGATCCGGGTGCAATACCATGGAGCAGCGTGGGCGTCGAACTGGTCATTGAGTCCACCGGGTTCTTCACAGAAAAAGCCAAAGCCGAAGTGCACATCACCAAAGGCGGCGCCAAGCGCGTGATCCTCTCCGCGCCGGGCAAAGACGATGACATCACCGTGGTGATGGGCGTGAACCATGAGAAATATGACCCGGCGCAGCACAAAATTGTCAGCAACGGCAGCTGCACCACCAACGGTCTGGCTCCGGCCGCGCAGGTTCTGCATCAGAGCTTCGGCATTGAGCATGGCCTGATGAACACCACCCACGCCTACACCAACAGTCAGGCACTGCACGACCAGCCAGAAAAAGACCTGCGCGGCGCGCGTGCGGCGGCCCTGTCGATTGTTCCTTACTCCAGCGGCGCGGCCAAAGCCTTGGGCAAAGTCATTCCTGAACTAGATGGACGCCTGACCGGCTACTCACTGCGCGTGCCGGTGCCGGTGGTTTCTATCGTTGACCTGACCGTGACGCTAAAACGCGACGTCACTGCCGAAGAAGTGAATAACGCCTTCCGCCAAGCCGCAGGATCCGGTCCGTTGAAAGGCATTTTGGGCTACAGCGACGAGCCGCTGGTGTCGAGCGACTATCAGGGAGATGCGCGTTCGTCGATTATCGACGGGCTGTCCACGCTGGTGATTGGCGGCAATCTGGTGAAGATCCTCGCGTGGTACGACAACGAATGGGCCTTCTCCAACCGTCTGGTCGATTTAGCCGTGCTGATGGACCAACGCGGCCTGTAATGGCAGTGTGAAGCAACAGTTGAGGCCCGCCGTCGTGCGGGCCTTTTTGTATCAGTAAATCAATCATTAAGCGAAATAGTGCTTTTCGAGAATGGCGGCGCCGTCGTCGATGGCTTTATGAATCGACGCCACGCAGCGCGCGCTGTCCCCCGCCTTCAGCCCCAGCAACAGCTCATCATAGTTATGGTGGCCCTGCGCCATGTCGGCAGATTGCGGATATAAGTAGTTGAAGCACGGACCAATCTGCACCCAAAGCTGCTCAATCAGCGAGGTCAGGGTCGGCATCTCGGCATACTCATACAACGCAAAACGGAACTCGCGGTTGGCCTGCAACGCCTGCTCGGTATCCTGCGCCAGCTTGGCTTTCATAAAAGCGGCATTGAGCGCGGTCAGGCGTTTTAGCTTGCTGGCATCCATCTTCTGGCTGGCCTGCGCAATCGCTAATCCTTCGAGATTTTTGCGGATCAGGGTGATCTCCTGATACTGAGCCAGAGAAATATCCGGCACCAAAAAAGCCTGCGCGGGGGTAGCATCCAACGCACCGGCGGCCACCAGCCGCAGCAAAGCCTCGCGCACCGGCGTCACGCTGGTTCCCAACTGTCCAGCAATTTCCTTGGTCACTAACCGCGCGCCCGGCTTCAACACGCCGACAATTAGCGCGCTCTTCAGATTGGCTTCAACCTGCATGGTGAGGCTAACCCGCTGCGCTTTTTCCATCTCAAACATGTGAATTTCCTTTAGCAAAAAATTGACTTTGCTTTTGCGGTTTTATGCATGGCTTGCAAAAAATACATTATATAGGATATATCCTGTATTAAGAAATCGAACAGTGAGTAAACAACCACGCGCCGTCAAAGACGCATTCTACTTTCGCCAACCGCTTGTTGACGACATCATATTGGGGAAATGCTATGAGACTACCTGCCTTCAAACTTGCCTCGCTGGCTGTGTTAATCAGCCTGATATCACCTCTGGCTTCAGCTTCTGAATTAACCATTGCTCAGGCGACCTCGGCCACGGCCATGGATCCGGGCTTTTTGAAAGAGCCCGCCACGCTGGTTGATAACCTGTTCGATACGCTGGTGCTGCGCGACCCGCAGATGAAATTACAGCCGGGGCTGGCGACGAGTTGGAAAGCCATTGATGCCTCGACTTGGCAATTTGACCTGCGCCAAGGGGTGAAGTTTACCGACGGCGAGCCGGTTGATGCCAAGGCAGTGAAGTTCTCCCTCGACCGCATTCTCGACCCGGCCAACCACGCGCCGACCATCTCTTACATCCGCACCATCAAGTCGGTCGAAGTGACCGGCGATTATCAAGTTCGCATCCACACCGATGGGCCGGACCCTCTGCTGCCAACCCGCATGAGCCGCTACCCGGCCTACATCGTGCCACCGGCCTATGTCAGTAAAGTCGGTGCCGCCGAGTTCGCGCGTAAGCCAATTGGCAGCGGTGCTTACACACTGTCCGAGTTCGTGCCTGACGAGAAAGTGGTGATGAAAGCCAACCCGGACTACTGGCGCGGCAAACCGGCTATCGACACGGTGACTTGGAAGCCTATTCCTGAAGCCACCGCCCGCGTCACGGCCTTGCTGACCGGGGAAGTACAGCTGGTGGACAGCGTGCCGGCCGACTTGGTACCGGCGTTGAAAAACAAGCCGGGCATTCATCTCGAACAGGTAAAAGGCGGCGGCCTGACGATTTATCTCGGCCTGAAGAACGATCAAAAGCCGCTGAATGATGTGCGCGTGCGCCAAGCCCTTTCGCTGGATCTCAACCGCACGGCTTACACCACCCAGCTACTGCACGGCTTTGGCACCCCGACCGGCACTATGGCGGGGGAAAAAGATTTTGGTTATCAGCCGATTGCCGCACCGGCGCAGGACATCGCCAAGGCCAAGCAGCTGCTGGCAGAGGCGGGCTATCCGAACGGATTTAGCCTGAAGTTTCAGGCTCCGCGCCGCTACATCGCCAGTGCTGACGTGGCGCAGGCCATCGTGCAGGACTTAGCTGCGATTGGCGTCAAAGCCGAGCTGGAGGTGCCGGAGTGGTCGGTTTACACCCAGCAAGTGGCGGCGCAAAAACAGGCTCCGCTCTATATGCTGGCGTGGGGCTCCACCCAAACGCTGGACGCCGACGCCGCCTTGTACCCAATTCTGCACTCCGGCGAGCCTTACTCAACCGTCAGCGACCCCGATCTGGACAAATTACTCAATGAGAGCCGCCTGACGGTTGACCCCGCCAAGCGCGAGAAAATCTTGCAGCAGATTCAGCAGGTGGTGGCCGACAAGCAGCCGCTGATCCCGTTGTACCGTGAGGATTCGATTTACGCCAGCAGCGACGCCCTGACCTTCTCCGGTCGCCCGGATGCGCGTATTTCCCTGTTCACAATGAGCATTAAATGATTTCACCGCTCTCCGTTTTGCGCAGAAAACCTCGTCGCCGCCTGTATGGCGACGGGATTCTGGGCGGCCTGCTGCTGGCGCTGATTATCCTCGCCGCGCTGCTTTCGCCGTGGCTGCCGCTACCCGACCCACTGACCAACAGTCTGGCCGATACCTTCTTGCCGCCCGGCAGCCACACGGCGTCCGGCATGCACTGGCTGGGCACTGATCAGCTCGGGCGCGACATGCTTTCGCGCATTTTGGCCGGTAGCAGGCTGTCGCTGTTTATCGTGCTGATGTCGGCATCGATTGCCGCCGTGGTCGGCTCGCTGCTGGGCATGCTGGCGGGTTACGTCGGTGGCTGGCTGGACGCCACTATTATGCGTTTGATGGATATCCAGCTCGCCGTGCCCTTTATCCTGCTGATTTTACTGGTGATGGCGCTGTTCGGTGCCTCTCTCAGCAACATCATCGTGATCATGGGCGTCACCAGTTGGGCGATTTATGCCCGCGTGGCGCGTGCCAAAACGCTGGAAATTCGTGAGCTGGAATATATCGAAGCCGTGCGCGCGATGGGCTTTTCCACTCCGCGCATCCTGCTGCGCCATCTGTTACCCAACCTTGCTACGCCGCTTATCGTGTTGTTAACGCTGGATATTCCTCGGCTGATCGTACTGGAAGCGTCCATCGGTTTCCTCGGGGTGGGCATTCAACCGCCGACCCCGACGCTGGGTAATCTGATTGGTGAAGGCCGCTCGTACATGCTGCTGGCGCAGTGGCTGGTGCTCTATCCGGGGCTGTTTATCGTGGCGCTGGTGGTTGGCTGCAACCTGCTCGGTGACAGTTTGCTGCGCAGAACGCAGATAAGGCTGGATTGATATGCTGAGCTACATTTTGGCCCGCCTCGGCCAGTCAGTTTTAGTGATGTTTGGCGTCTCGGTGCTGATTTTCTTGAGCCTGCACCTGACCGGCGATCCGGCGGCGGTGATGATGCCCCCCGGCTCCAGCCAGCAGGAAATCGACGCATTTCGCCACAGCATGGGCTTCGACCGTCCTCTGCTGTGGCAATACGGCCACTATCTCAACGGCGTACTGCACGGCGATTTAGGGGATTCCCTGCGCTACAGCCAGCCGGTCACTAGCCTGATTAGTCAACGCATCCCCGCCACCCTGCTGCTGGCGGTTACCGCGCTGGCGTGGAGCACGCTGGTCGGCTTGGCGCTCGGCATCCTGAGCGCCCTCAAGCAGAACAGCTTATGGGATCTGTTCTCGCGCCTGATAGCCTTCAGCGGACAGGCGGTGCCGGTGTTTTGGCTGGGACTGATGATGATCATCCTGTTTAGCCTAAACCTGCGCTGGCTGCCCTCGGGCGGCTATGGTCAGGCGGCAAATCTGGTGATGCCCGCCCTGAGCCTCGGCGCTTACTACATGAGCGCCATCGCGCGATTAGTGCGCGCCAGCCTGATTGACGTCCTCCAGCAAGATTACATCCGTACCGCGCGCGCCAAGGGCCTCAGCCAGTGGCGGATTGTGGTGCGACACGGGCTGCGCAACGCCTTAATCCCGGTTATCACCGTGCAGGGGATGTATTTCGCCTCGCTGCTAGGCGGAGCGCTGGTCACCGAGATCATTTTTGCTTGGCCGGGGATTGGCCGATTGGCGGTGCAAGCCATCCAAAACCGCGACTTCCCGCTAGTTCAGGCCATTGTCCTGCTGGCCGCGCTGGTGTTCGTCGGCATCAATTTGCTGATTGACCTGCTGTACGTGGTGCTCAACCCGAGGATCCGCCTGTGATTGATATCAAACCCACGCTGCAACTGCTCGCCGACATCACCCCTTTTCGCAGCGTCGCCGGGGAAATTAACCAACAGCGCGAGTTGGCCCAGTGGCTGGAAAACTGGCTGCTCGACGAGTTGGGTGCCGAGCCGGTGCTGCCGGTCAGCGCGCAGCTTTCGCAGCCTGCCCCGCCGCTGGTTCACGCCCGCTTAGAACGCGGCGCGGCCAAAACGCTGGTGCTCTACAACATGTATGACGTGATGCCCGCCACCGACAGCGGCTGGGATATTCCGCCGTTTTCTGGCGGCGTGGTGGAGTGGCCGGAACTGGGCGAAGTCTACGTGGCGCGCGGCGCGGAGAACAATAAAGGCCCGCTGGCGGGCATGCTGATGGCGGTGAAAAACCTGCTGGATACTGGCCTGCTTAACGTCAATCTGGAATTTATTCTTGAAGGTGAAGAGGAGATCGGCAGCGGCTATTTGCGTCGCTATCTGGCCCGGAGTCCCTGCCCGATTGCTCCGGCAGAGGCCGTGCTGTTCCCCTCTCTGTGCGAATACGGCGGCGGCGCGCCGCGCGTTTACCTCGGCTTTACCGGGCTGGCTGGCGGCAGACTCAGCGTCAGCGGCGGCGCGTGGGGTGGCCCGCATGCGGCCATTCACGCCAGCAACGCCAGTTGGATAGCCAACCCGGCATGGCGCTTAGTCGAAGCCCTTGGCCAAATCGCTCCGGCAAGCGCCAACGGCGTGTTGGCAAAAATCTTGCCCGATGCCCCGGCCAATGCCCTGCTTGGCGAGTTGGCGAAGACGTTCAGCATTGAAGAAGAACTGCGTTTTCGCCGCAGCGAGGCGCTGTCAGTCAGCGGCGACACCCTGAGCTGCCTGCAACAGTGGCTAGGCAGCGCGGTGCTGAACATAGCCGAGATCCACACGCAACCTCAGGGCGGGCGCGGAGTGATCCCACATCACGCCGAGGCCGAGTTCGCCCTGCGCACGCCGCCGGGCATTGACTCTGCCGCCCTGCTGTCTGCGATTCAACAGCAGCTTGCTACCTTGCCCGGCGCAGCATTACAGCTCGACGACAGTTACCCCGGATGCCGCTTTGGCCTAGAGGCCACGGGCGTCGAGCCGCTACTCGCCAGCTACCACCAGCAACAGGCCGTGCCACAGATCTGGCCGTGGGCGCCGGGTTGCGCGCCCGCCTACGCCTTCGCCCCCATCGCCCCGGCTTTTCTGATTGGCGGTCTGGGCCACGGCGGCAATGCCCACGGCGTCAACGAGTTCGTTACGCTGCGCGGTTTGCAGCGTTTTCAGCAATCCATTAGCGACTGGCTGACCGCATTTTGATTTTTCCGGCTTCTGGCCGGGCGTTAACACCAGGGAACCACCCAACCTGACTTCAGGATAAAAAATATGCACAAGACAGATGATTTTGAACGCGTAGAACTCGGTTTCTTCCCCACGCCGCTTGAGCCGTTAACCCGCCTCGGCGAGTCGCTGGGTATCCAGCTGGACATCAAACGCGACGATTACACCGGCTTTGGCGGCGGCGGCAATAAAGTCCGTAAGCTGGAATATCTGATGGCCGACGCCGTGCGCCAGGGGATCAATGTGATCATTACCACCGGTGGGCACCAGTCCAACCATGCGCGCATGGTGGCAGCCGCGGCGCGTAAATTTGGCATGAAGCCGGTGCTGGTGCTGCGCGGTAACTCGCCGGAGAGCTATCAGGGCAACCTGCTGCTCGACAAGCTGTTTGGCGCAGAGCTAGAGTTTCTCGACCCGGACGGCTATTTCACCCAGATTGCCGATGCGATGCAGGCTCACGCCGATGCTGCCACCGCGCGCGGCGAAAAGGCGCTGATTATCCCCCTCGGCGGTGCAACCCCGCTGGGCGCGTTGGGCTATGTGCGAGCCGTGGAAGAGCTAGACGCGCAGCTCAAAGCCCGTGGCCAACAGCCGCCAGACGTCATTGTCGCCCCGACCGGCTCCGGCGGCACGCTGGCGGGTTTGTATGTCGGCGCACGCCAGTATTGGCCACAGACCAAAATCGTTGGTATCAGCGTGAGTGCCAAGGCGCAGTGGTTTCAAGAGCGGATCTCCGCGATGGCGCAGGATTGCGCAGACCTGTTGCAATGGCCGCAAAGCTGGTCGCCAGAGGACATTTGGATTGAAGACGGCTTTGTCGGCGCGGCCTACGGCGTGCCTTCTGAAGGCGGGATCGAGGCCATCTATCGCGTGGCGCAGGCCGAAGGGGTGCTGCTTGACCCGGTTTACACCGGCAAAGCCATGCACGGCCTGATTTCACTGGTGCAGGAGGGCAAAATCCAACCCAACTCGCGAGTGATTTTCGTCCACTGCGGCGGCTCTCCGGCCCTCTATCCCTTCGCTCAAAAACTGCTGGAGCGCTGAGATGTTGCCGATGCTGCGTTATCTGACTGCGCGAGACGTGCTGGCACTCGGCGGCGACAGCCCGCAGCGGGCGGTGCAGGACGTGACCGACGTGGTGCATTTGATGCGTAGCAATGCGGCACAGATGCCCGCCGAGACGCATGTCGATTTAGCATCACCGCGCGCCAAGGCTTACGCGCTGCCCGCCAGCGTCGGCGGGCGGTTTAACGCCGCGGGCGTCAAATGGACGGCTCACCGCCCGCAGCCGCAAGACGGTTTTCCGCTGGCGCTGACCATGACGCTGATAAATCAGGCCGACAGCGGCATGCCCGTCGGGCTGGTGGAAAGCGGCGGGCTGACCGCCACCCGCACCGCCGCAGTTTCCGCGCTGGCTCTGCGTTTAGCCGCACCGCGCCCGGTCAGGCGGGTGCTGTTGCTCGGCGCAGGCGTGCAGGCGCAGGCTCATCTGCATATGTTAAAAGCGCTTTTCCCTGAGTTGGATGGCCTGATCTGCTGGAACCGTTCCGCCGAGAAGCGCGACCAATTAGTGCAAAATTCCGGCCCTCTGCCTTGGCCAGTGGCGCTGCCGGACAGCCTCGAACAGGCGTTGTCGCAGCCTTTCGACGCGCTCATTACCTGTACCAGCGCCGCGGAGCCATTTCTCGGCCCCGAGGTGATGCAGCAGGGGCGAATCATTCTGCAAGTGGGCTACCACGAGATGAGCTTTGAGGGTATTCGGCAAGCCAGCAAGGTCGTCGCCGATTTATGGGGCGACTTCTGCCAGACCAGCGCTAAAAGCCTGTTCCAGATGTATCGCGCCGGAGAGTTTAGCGCCGAACAGCTGGACGCCGACCTCGCGCAGTTGCTTATCGACCACTGGCGGCCTTCGGCAGATGACTGCGTCTATTTCTCCTCATTTGGCCTGAACGTGTTTGATATCGCCCTCGCCGCCCGCCTGTTGCATGACGCCCAGCAGCAAGAGATCGGCCAGCTGTTACCCCTATTCAACGGAGCGCCTGATGCTCATTCAAGCCGCTGACTTATTGGCCCAATTGGCACGGGGCGAGCAATTTTTACTGATTGACGTGCGCGAACAGGCTGACTGGCAGCAGGCTAGCTTGCCGAACGCGGTCAATCTCAACGTTTACGACTATTTTATCCCCGACTGCACCGAGGCGGGCCTCGCCACCATGGCGCACTCTTTCCAACAGGCTTGGCGGCAGCTTCCACAGGCAGAAAACCGCATTCCGGTATTCTTCGAGCAACGGGTGGGAATGCGCTCCCCGCGCGGCGCGTGGTTTGCGTGGTTTATCGGCTGCGAAGAGGCACTGATCCTTGACGGCGGGCTAGAAGCTTGGGTCGCTGCCGGAGGCCCATTAGCGCCGGGGCAAGGCGCATCGGCAGTTGTCTCGCCAAGCGAAATCCCCGCCCCCGCACTGACACCAAGGCAGCGCCAATGGGTTGCCAGCCGCGACGAAGTGATTGCCGCCGGTGGCGTGCAGAGTGTGATTTTGGACGCCAGACGCCCGAGCGAATTCGACGGCAGCTTTGTCCACGACTGCTGCCACCGCGCAGGCCGCATTCCTGGCGCACACTTGCTGTTCTGGGAAGATGTACTGGAAAACGGCGCATTTCGACCCGCCGCTGAAATCGCCCAACGCGCCGAGCAGGCGGGTTTACACTCGCGACAGCGCATTATGATTTACTGCCATCGCGGCGCTAGAGCCGCCACCGTTCTCGCCGCCCTCAGACTGGCGGGCTACCAAAACCTCGCAATTTACGTTGGCTCGTGGCACGAATGGGCCGAGCACGAGGAGTTGGGTTCAGTGACGGGGAAGTGATGCTAAAGCACGGCCTCTACCAGCTGCCGTAGGGGTAGATTTTGTTTTTGATGAAAGCCTTTGTTTCTTCTCCATATTCATAGCCATTAGAAAATCGGGTAATACCTTTACATGCATTTAACTGGTCACCTGAAAGTGTTTCTATGGCTAAAGGTGTAACATGGTAATTAGGATACTTACCCACATCTTGCAGCCAGACCGTGACTTTTCCTTCGGGTGCCAAACCTATAATCATG
>NZ_JMPJ01000074.1 GCF_000735345.1 Ewingella americana ATCC 33852
CCCTTTGATGATCCGCGAGTTATGCCGGGTGGGCCAGGCGTTGATTATGTGGATATGGACGGTGAAAAGCAGAACATTGCTCCTGGCTCTGCTGGCCCTCGATGGGGGTTAGAGTATATCGCGACAAAAGCCATAGGTGGTTTGACTGCAGAGCTTCTTACAAATTGGCAGGACATGCCCACCAGCGTGCCAGAAGTGAAGAATTATAAAGGCTGGAGCCGAATGCAGTGTGACCCGAGTAAGGGGCTGAAGTAACAGCCCCAAAAGGTGGGAAGATATAAGATGGAAAATGATAATCATTAAAGCGAGATTTTTTTTAAGCCACTCCAACTCAAGCCACGTGACACAGTACAAGTCCGCCACCCCATCCTCAGGAGATAATCAACTCCCCCAGCGATTACGCAGGTAATTTACTGCTTGCTGGGTTTGCGGCTGGTTGAGGTAATCCTCGCGGAACAGAATGGTGCCGGAGATTTGCGGTACCGCGTCGTTGAGGTCGAGCTGTTTTTTTAGCTCAGGCACGCCGCCGCTGACCATCCAGTCAGGCTCGTTTTTCGAGGGTTCGCCCACTTTGTACAGCGCAATACCTATGTAGAGGCGAGTATGGGTCGGCTTCACTACGTCGGCCCACCATTTTGCCAGCACGTCGTAGCGAGCCGCGTCACGGGCGAACGGCCAATAGAGCTGTGGCGCGATGTAATCCAGCAACCCTTCTTGCACCCAAAGGCGAGTGTCGGCGTAGGATTCATCATAGGCCGCCGCGCCGCGAGTGTTGGAACCTGCCGGATCGTGCGAGCGATTGCGCCAGACGCCCGCCGGGCTGATACCAAATTCTACGTTAGGTTTCAGTTGCTTAATGGTGCGTGACACCTGCTCCACCAGCAGTTGAGTATTGTGGCGACGCCAGTCGGCTTTCGAGCTGAACCCCTGTCCGTATCTCCTGAAGGTTTGGCTATCGTCGAGCGTCGAGCCCGGCGACTCGGTGTAGAAATAATCGTCAAACTGCACGCCGTCGACCGGATAGCGCGACACCACTTCCGCTACGATGCTGGTTATCCAGTCGCGCGCTTCGGGAATGCCGGGGTCGAGCACAAAACGGTCACCGGCGGTGCGGATCCAGTCGCGGTGCAGCACAAAGACGCTGGCCGGATGCATTGACAGGGTGCGGTTTAGCTCCGCCACGGTTCTCGGCTTGGTATTGACAGATACGCGATAAGGGTTGAACCAAGCGTGGACCTTCATGCCGCGCTTGTGGGCTTCATCCAGCATAAACTGAAGGGGGTCGTAGCCGGGATCTTGACCGATATTTCCCGTCATCACGTCTGACCAAGGCAGGATCTTTGAAGGCCAGAGCGCGGTGCCGTCAGGCTTCACTTGGAAAAATACCGTGTTGATGCCGAGACGTTTCAGCTTATCCAGTTTGTCAGTCAGCGCCTTCTGCTGCTGACTAATGCGAACCGCCGGATTGCTAACATTCACCGACGAGATCGGCGGCCAGTCGAGGCGAGACACCGTGGTCAGCCAGACGCCGCGCATCGGCTCTTGCGGGTGCGAGCTTTTATCCGGTAGTGGCTGCTTCGCCACTGGCGGTAGCGGGGTGACCAGAGATTTTGGCGGCGTGGAGGAACAACTGGCAAGCCACAGGGCACCGGCAAAAAGTGCACCTAAGCGCAAAACGCGAGTTAGCGCGGGAAAGCGACGATGACGGGCGATGATATTCTCCAGTGTTTTCTGGTGGTCACGTGGGGATCGCCATTCTCTTATGAATCAGGCCGCAGCGGCAAGTTTTGTGCAGCTTAGTGATGGGATTGTGCTTCTTGGTACTCGGCAAGAAATTCGTCGGAAGCGACATGATCACTCAGCAATCTCAAGGTTGCCGCTGATTCCGCCCCCAATACGGCTTCAACCCGATTGTTTGCCGTTGACCAATACTCCAGCGCTTTACTCAATTGTGAAACGCCCAGCGGAGTTAAAAATGCACATTTCACTCGTTTATCGTTTTCATGTGCTTTGAGTGCCACCAGACCATCGCGGATCAATGGGCGAAGAGCATGGGTTACCGCAGAGATCTGAATAGAAAGCTTGTCGGCCAGACTTTGTAACGATGGTGATTGGCCTTCATTGCTCGCAGTTAACCTTTCAATTTCGGATAGCAAGCTGACCTGAGTCGCCTTTAGCCCAAGGGGAGCCAGCGCGTCGTCATACAAGTTGCTCAATCTGCGTGCAGCACGTCTCAATGCTGTGTTGGTACACGCAAGCACCTCAAAGACATTCATCTCTTTGTTTTCATTGCTTTTCATGACATTTACCGTCTTGGTTCTACTCAGGCATTTACCGAATATTGCAAGGATGGGGGAGTCCCATCCTCTTGACAAGGACAATTTATCTCATTATAAACTTGAGCACTCAATTAAATTGATTGAGCACTCAACTTTATGCGGAAAAGAAAATTATGTCTCCATTAAAAAAAACGGCAGTGGTAACCGGAGCATCTTCAGGTTTAGGCGCGGTGTATGCAGACCGTCTTGCTGCTCGTGGTTATAACCTCATCTTAGTGGCTCGTCGTGCTGACCGACTGACCACGCTCGCCAGCAAAATATCTGCCGAGCATGGTGCCGAAGTTCAGGTTTTAGCGGCTGATCTTGAGAGCGAAGCCGACCTGCAAAATATCGAACAGATCCTGTCTACTGATAGTGAAATCAGCCTCTTGGTTAATAACGCGGGGCTGGCGAAGTTGCGCCCACTGGCATCCTCTCCACTGCAAGATTCTACTACCCAGATTGGGGTGAATATCACCGCCCTGACGCGTCTTACTCATGCCTTATTACCGGGGATGGTGGCGCGCAAAGAGGGCGCGATTATCAATATTGCTTCGGTGCTAGCCGTGCATTCACTGGCGACCAGTTCGGTTTACAGCGGCAGCAAAGCCTATGTGTTGGCTTTCAGCCGCGGCCTGCAAGCCGAGTTGGCTAATACCGGTGTGAAAGTACAGGTGGTGTTGCCGGCGTCCACCGCTACAGAGATTTGGAGTGAGGAGGTGTCTGGCGTACCGCTTTCGGCACTGCGCGAGGATACGGTCATGACGGCGGAAGATTGCGTGGATGCCGCGCTGACCGGCTTTGACATGGGCGAGTTGGTCACTTGGCCGTCCGTGGCCGACGCAGAATTGTGGAAAACCTTTGATGACGCACGCTTCACCCTGTTTGCCGCCACACAGGTAGGCACGCCAGCTCCGCGTTATCGCCAATCCTAATTCTGGTCGTCAATTTAGATAAAGATGCATAGCTGGAGGCAAGCTGCTTGCCTCCAATAATCCGCATCAGCTTGCTGCCAAATAGCACGTCAATACGTGTCATTAACGGACCAAAGTAGTCGATTAAAAGCGTTTCATTTTAAGGAAGTCACTATGTCTTCATCATTTGATGTTGCCGAGAGCGCGCCAACCTATTCTTGGCTGGGGGTGCTGACTATCGCGCTCGGCGCACTGTCTCTTGTTGTCACCGAGTTTTTACCCGTGGGCCTACTTCCCGGTATTAGCAGTGATCTAGGCATTGCGGAAGGTACTGCCGGCCTGATTGTCAGCGTCACTGCGATACTGGGGTTTATCGCCGCGCCTATTACCGCCGTTGCCATCGGCAAAATGGATAGAAAGCTTGTGCTGCTGGGCTTTACAGCCTTGCTGGTTATCTCCAGTCTGCTGTCATGGAAAGTCGAGAGCTTTACCATGCTGTTGATTGCTCGGGTGATTTTAGGGATTGCCATCGGTGGGTTCTGGGCCATATCTATTACCGCCGCCGCTAAACTTGTTCCCGCAGAAAAGGTGCATGCCGCATCCTCTTTAGTTTTTGCTGGCATTTCAATTGGATCTGTTGTGGCGGTTCCAGCCGGGTCTTACATCGGGGCTTATGCTAATTGGCGAGAGGGGTTTCTGGGAGCCAGCGCACTGGCGATTCTCTGTTTAATTTTACAGCTGATTTTCCTGCCAAAACTCAAAATGAAGCAGGGAGTGAGTGCTCGTGATTTCTTCAGTTTATTGAGGAATACCCGCGTGCTGGCTATTTTCCTGACCGTGATCCTATTTATTGGCGGGCAATATGCAGGTTATACCTTTGTGACGCCCTATTTAGAGCAAATTACCCATCTCAATACGGAAGTCATCAGTGTTTTACTGTTTGCCTACGGGGTGGCAACGGTGGTGGGCAATTTCTTCGGTGGGGCTTTAGCGGGCAAAAATCTACACCGTACCGTAGTCGCCACGGCGTGGCTATTTGTCTTGTCACTGGGCACGATAGCGACATTTGGCGGCAGCCCGATACTGGCAGGATTGGCGTTGATGGTATGGGCGATATCCTGGGGAATGGCGCCAGTAGGCACCCAACTGTGGCTATACAACGCAACGCTTGATGCCCCTGAAGCCGCACAGGCAATGAATACCAGCGTGTTCCAACTCTCTATCGGGCTTGGATCATTGGCGGGGAGCGTGGCCGTCAACAACTTCGGCTTGCACAGCTCAATGTGGCTAGGAACGCTGATTTTAATTCTGGCGCTGTTGGTCGTTTATATCGTCGGACGCATGAATCGATAAATATCATCAGTGAGTCATATTAATAGCCAAGGGGAATGATTTCCCCTTACTTCATTTCACAGTTTCGGCGCCAGACAGTGCTTAGCTCAAGTGAGAGTCAGAACTCAAGTGATGCTCGCTACGTAACAAGGCATAGGCATCCCCCCATTCTCCTTTAAAGAAAAAGTCGAGACGGCCACGAAAAGTCGTAGGTCGGTTCTACACTTCCGTTAGGTCGGGGAAAATTGCTGCCATTCCACCCACAAACCTGCTGGTGGACATTCCCCAATAATCACCCTATAAAGTTCAATGTGGTTCTTTTGTTAAATTTATGAAAAAATAAATCACTAATACGAAATGTCTCAAGGAGTGAAAATGCATCCACAATATAATTTGTACGTGATTATCGTGCCTATTTTAATCATCGCCCTGACGTGGTGGGATTGGCGTCGCAAGAAAAATGCCATTCTAAAAGACAGAGCAGATACCCATGGCCCTGATTTCCACGAGCCTTACGCTGAGTCGCAGGCCGAGGCAAAAGAGAGAGCACTTTCTGAAGTAAATCACAGAGAACAGTCTTTAGCTAAAACCCTAAAATATAGAATTGCTATTACCATTATCTTTATTTTGCCGATTTTGATGTACATAAGATTATATTTTTTACACAAGTAAGCTTATTGAGAATATTAAAGGGATGGATGCATAGCGGGGAAGAGGCTATGCATCCATCCTGATTAATTGATTAAGAATTTAAACTGGCATCGCGCAACCTGCTCCAGCCAGCGACTAAAACAATCAGCATAATAAAACCGGCCGAGGTGCCAAGCAGCAAACCTGCCCGCGCTCCATAATGGTCCACCACCGCACCCGCCAGACCCGCACCAACCGCCACGCCAACGCTAATTCCGGTCATCATCCAAGTCAGCCCTTCGGTAATTCTGCCCGGAGCAATAATTTTTGAGCCAATATTCAGCGCGACAATCATGGTTGGGGCGTAAGAGATGCCCGCCACAAATAGCGTCGCCACCAGCGCAAAGACAGTGTGAGAAAACACCGTAGGGACCATGGTCAGCGCGGTGAGCAGCGTGCCGATGAAAAACTGTTTTGGCATCGAGATAGAGAGCCGAAGGCCGCCAAACATCAGGCCAGACAAGATGGAACCCAGCGCATAGGCAGCGAGCATGATGCTGGCCGCCGTCGGCCAATGGTGTTCGTTGGCGAAGGCCACGGCTGACACGTCAATGGTGCCGCCCATCACCCCCATGGTCAGCAGCACCAGCACAATAGTGGCGAGGCCGGGCGTGCGCAATACCGAGCTGCCGTCGCTGCTGCCGCCAGCCACCACCTTGGGTTCGGTCTTTCTTTGCATCAGAAAAGCCGTCACGCCCAAGATTTGCAGCAGCACGGCAATTAATGGCCCAGCCTCGGCAAACAGCCCAGAGCTGAGGGCAATGGCTAAAGGTGCGCCGACAATAAAGGTGATCTCCGCCAGTACGGTGTCGAGAGAGAAGGCGGTGTGCAAGTGATGGCTATCGCGGAACATCGCCGCCCAGCGTGCCCTGATCATGGCTGACATGCTGGGCATGGTCCCGGCGAGGACCGCCAGAAGATATAACATCGGTGCCGGGGCGGCGAGATAAGCCGCGGCGACCAGCGATAGCAGCATCAGGGTGCTGAAAGCCGTGACCCAAGGCAGCACTCGGCGCTGCCCGTGGCTATCGACAAACTTCGCCACCCGGGGAGCAATCAGCGCGCTGGAAAGAGTGAAGGTCCCTGCCACCGTGCCCGCCAGCCCGTAGTGGTCCGTTTGCATGACCAGCATAGTAATAATGCCGATACCCATCATGGCGTATGTCAGGCGAGCGATGGTCCCAGAGACAACCAATCCCAAAACGCCGGGAACGGCAAAAATCTCACGATAATGCTGAGTCATTATATTCATCCCTTAATTATTTGAGAGGATCAGCGAGATGCTCCCATTATTTTTAGGCACCACTAGCCTGTGGTGTAATGTATTTCACGGCGTAAGGTTAAATAGTATTCAAGTATTTATTGGCGCTTTATTGAAGTCAATGCTTATTTCTTCGCCTGTTTTACATCGCATTATTTCCGCGTTTGAAAAAAGAAAATTAAAAGCATCGTTAATGAATAAAATGGAGTTGGTTTTATTCCGCTATGAAAAATCTTATTCATTTGGCCTTAAAACTTAGGATAAACCCCTGAGTTATGCTGTTGACCTGAATTGAAGACCGATCATTGATTAGCAGGATTGAGTGTCGCCATGGAATGAACTTAGTACTCAATTTACAAAGAAATTACTTGGAATATTAATTTTCTGGCTTTACAGTAACCTTCTACAACCTAGCTATATCCAGATTATCAGGAGATCCCATGTCACAGCCAAGCTCATCAAAACTGGTCCATATCAATCCTCAAGGTCTGCATGATCCTACGCCGAGCTGTTACACCCACGTGGTGACCGCGCCACTGGCGGGGCGGACAATTTTCGCCTCTGGCCAGTGTGGAGACATTCACCACAACGGCCAGCCCCTTGATTTTGCAGCACAATTAGACGGCGCGCTGGCTGGCATGAAAACGGTGATTCAGGCCGGTGGGGGAACCGTGCATGACATCGTGCGCATCAATCTCTATATCGTGAACCACACCGAGGCGCTGCTGCCGATTTGGTCTGCCGCCGCCAAGCGAATTTGGGGCGAGGGGCCTTATCCGGCCAGCACCTTGGTGCCCGTGCCTCGACTGGCGCTCGACGGACTGCTGGTAGAGATAGAAGCCACGGCGGTGGTGCTGGAGTAATAAAAAGCGGGCGGAATTGCGCGAAAAATTGCCCAATACCGTCCGAATTCCATGGCCTAAATCCTTGCGTATACGGCATTGCTGCCATTGATGCGCCGAGCCTAAGATGGCGACAACGGACCGGCAGACTGGTCTTCTCGCCACTGCAAACCCTGAATACGCTGCATATAGTTGCCACAGGGGGCGTAATTATCTTAGATATCGGAGTCAATAATGGCCTATCAAACGATTAACCCGACCACCAACGAACTGCTGAAAACCTACGCCAACCACACTGATGCTGACATCGAAGCGGCGCTAGATACGGCACATAAACTGTATAAATCCCAATGGTCGAAAGGCCCCATTCAACCTCGTTTACAGGTGCTGGAACGTCTGGCGGACCTGATTGATGCCCGTAAAGAAGAGCTGGCGCGCATCGCCACCGTCGAGATGGGAAAACTTATCTCTGATGCACGTGACGAAGTATGGATCATTGCCGAAATCGCTCGTTACTATGCGCGCAATGCCGAAAAATTCTTAGCCCCGTCGAAAATTGATTCTCAGCTGGGCGAGGCCTGGGTCGAGAACCATCCGATTGGCGTACTGCTGGCGGTCGAGCCTTGGAACTTCCCTTATTATCAGCTGATGCGCGTATTTGCTCCGGCGATTGCGGCGGGCAACCCGGTGGTCGCCAAACATGCCAGCATCGTGCCGCACTGTGCGAGCGTGTTTGAAGAACTGGTCAACGAAGCCGGAGCGCCAAAAGGGGCGTGGAAAAACCTGTTTATTACCTCAACGCAGGTCGCCAACATCATTGCTGATGAGCGGGTGCAGGGCGCGGCGATGACCGGCTCCGAAGGGGCGGGTAGCGCGATTGCCGCGCAGGCTGGCAAATATTTGAAGAAATCGACGCTGGAAATGGGCGGCAACGACGTCTTTGTGGTGCTCGACGACGCAGACTTGGAGAAAGCCGTGGAAATCGGCGTCTTCTCCCGTCTTCATATCTCCGGTCAGGAGTGTATTTGTGCCAAACGCTTTGTTTTGCATGAGAACATTGCCGACGAATTCCTCGCAAGATTCACCACGGCGATGGCCACCGTCACCATCGGCGATCCGCTGGATGAGAGCACCAAGCTTGGTCCATTGTCTTCGGCAGAGGCAGTAAAAGGCCTGTCCAAACAGGTTGAACGCGCCCTGCAAAACGGCGCAACGCTGCATTTAGGTGGCAAAGCCATCGCGGGCAAAGGCAACTTCTTCGAGCCAACTATCCTGACTGACGTGACGCGCGACAACCCGGCTTACTTCGAAGAGTTCTTCGGCCCGGTGGCGCAGATTTACGTGGTGAAAAGCGATGACGAGGCGGTCGAACTGGCGAATGACTCCCGCTACGGTCTGGCTGGCGCAGTATTCTCACAGAATATCGAACGCGCTAAATCATTGGCGTCCCGTATCGAAACTGGCGCAGTTTGGATCAACACCTTCGCCAGCACCGCGCCGGAACTGCCGTTTGGCGGCGTGAAACGTTCGGGGTATGGCCGCGAGCTGTCTGAACTCGGCATTAAAGAGTTTGTGAACCAAAAACTGGTGCTGGTTGCCAAGTCTTAAGAACACATTTGGCCCCGCCACGTTACGGCGGGGCCATGACCATTAAGGAGTTCACCATGCCATCCTACGTCTGTTCTGTGCCGAATGGGCTGTTAAGCGACGCCCAGAAGCAGGAGATAGCAACCTGCATTACCCATAGCCACTGTGAAGCCACCGGCGCGCCGCCTTTTTTTGTGCAGGTCATTATTGAAGAAGAGGGGACGCTGAAACGCTATATCGGAGCCCTCGCCACCACCGAATACATCTGGATACGCGCCGATTTACGCGCCGGGCGGTCCGAAGAGCAGCTAAAAGCGCTGATGCTGCGCATTGTTGGCGACGTAAGCCGTATTTCGGGTATTCCCGCCGAAAATGTCTGGATCAATATGTGCATGCTCAACCCAACTGACATGGTGGAGTACGGTCGCGTGCTGCCGGGGCCGGGCGAGGAGCAGCAGTGGTTTGAGACTCTGCCTCAGCCGCTGCGCGAGAGGCTGGCAACCTTGGGGATCGACCAGCATAAATTCCAGCTTTAATTCTCCATCGCAAATCCCCTTCAGGGCACATCCTGCCTTTGTCAGGCAGTGAAAGCAGGGGCTAGGATGAATGCTCCGGTACTGAACATTAAGGTGACAAATATGCAACCCACCGCAGTGATTGTTGGCGTAGGTTCTGAAGAGGGGCTGGGCGGGGCGCTGGCTCGCCGCTTTGCTAAAGGCGGTTTTCACGTGATCGTCGCAGGGCGAACCGTTGAAAAAATTGAGTCCGTGGCGAAGAGCCTTGGCGAGGGCAATGGCACGGCGGTACAGGTCGACGTGACGCAGCCAGAAGAGGTGCGGCGGCTGTTTCAGACGGCATCCGCGCCGGGCGCCGGGAGAGCACCGGCGAGCGCGGTGATTTTCAACGCGGGCAATAATCAGCATATCCCGTTCCGTGAATTGACCTCCGCTCAGGTTGAGGAGTTCTGGCGCGTCGGCTGCTTCGCAGGCTTCTTGGTGGCTCAAGAGGCGGTCAATCTGCTGCTGCCGCAGGGCAAGGGGAGCCTCATCTTTACCGGCGCATCCGCCAGCCTGCGCGGCCGTCCCGGCTATGCCCATTTCTCAGCCGCCAAGGCCGGGCTGCGTATGCTCAGCCAGAGTCTGGCCCGCGAGTTTGGGCCGCAGGGGCTGCACGTGGCTCATGTGTTGATAGACGGCGGCATCAATGGCAACCGGCTGAAGTCCGCGATGCCAGACGTCGTCGATAAGCGCGGTGTTAACGGGCTGCTGGACATTGATGCTATCGCCGAGACTTACTGGCACCTGCACCAGCAGCACCCTTCGGCGTGGACCCAGGAGATCGACCTGCGCCCCTTCAAAGAGTCATTTTAAGCCGATGAAACAGGCCACGGACGTGGCCTTAAAGCGCCTGAGGCGGGATGCCGACATAACGCGCTCGCGGGCGGATCAGCCGACTGGCGGCGACCTGCTCCAGCGCGTGGGCCAGCCAGCCGGAACAGCGGCTGACGGCAAACAGTATAAAGGGTGCTTCCTGTGGCAAGTTGTAGGTGTCCGCCAGCAGGGCGAGTGCGAAGTCGATGCTCGGGCGCTCGCCCGCTGCCTGTGCCACATACTCCATGAGTTCGCCGTAAGGCCCGCCGCTCGGCAACATTGCCATGATGGCATTGGCTCGCACGTCTCCGTCGGGGTAGAGCGGGTGCCCAAAGCCCGGCAGTGTCCGCCCCTGCGCCAACCACTCCCTGACGGCCTGCTGCGCGCCGACTCGCCGGGTCGAGTCAACCAGCACGTTGAGCGAGCGCGAAGCACCGCCGTGCAGAGGCCCGGTCAAGGATGCCAGCCCGGAGAGCACCCCGGCGGCCAGCGACGCGCCGGTTGAGATAGTCACCCGCACGGCGAACGCCGAGGCATTCAACTCATGTTCGGCCAGCAGCACCAGCGTCTGGCGCAACACCTTTTCCGCTTCGGGGCATTGCCACGCCTGAGCCAAACTCTCGCTGAGCGTGCTTTCACTACTGGTTATGTCGATGCCGAGCATGGCTTCGGTCAGCGTGGCGAGTACGCCTGCAGCCTCGGCACGCAGCACCGGCAGGGCGCGCCCCGTTGAAGGTAAATCTCTGCCGCTGCGCTCGGCCAGTGCTATCAGCCCAGCTGCCGAAGCCTGAGAAAAACCTTTGAAATGACGAGTGGGGCTGCCGCCAGCAACCAGCGCCTGCTGAAAGTCCGCCTGCGGATACTCCCACAGCAGCGCCGCGACTTGCTCCAACGACGCCGTGCGTGAAAGCGCCACCGCATCCTGCCCGCGATACCAAAGCCGCCCGTCAATCACCGTCGAAATCGCCGAAGGCAGCACCGGGTCACCCCATTCAATGGCCTGCGCGGCCACCACTTCCAGCGTGCGGCGGCCGTTAGTTCGCTTCGCCATGCGCATCACATCTTCGCGGTGATAAAGGCTGCGACGGCTGTCTTTGCTGTCCGGCTGCGCGCGGATTTTTCCCCGGCTGACATTGGCATAAAGCGTTTGCGGGCGGACATTTAAAATAGTCAGGGCTTCTGCAGCCGTTATCCACACCATGGCGATCCTCAGGTTGATGTTGATGATTAGAGTCAAGATTGACGTCAACATTAGCAAGATTATTCTGGGGTTAAAAGGCGGCCCAGTGCTCCCTTACACCCAGTGTAATCAGGCGGACATATGACGAATGCAACCATGACTTTTTTTGACCAAGCCCGACAGGCGCTGCATCTCCCTGAAGAAGCTTTAACCCAGTTCGATGTGCAAGGCACGGCGCAGTTGGCGTCTGAGTTCCCGGTGACTGATTTTGCCGTTGCGGCCATTGGCGCGGCGGGAATGGCGCTGAGCGAACTGATAAAAGTGCAGTTTGGGCAGCAGCCGCGGGTGGTGGTTGACCGCAAACTGGCTTCGCTGTGGTTTGGCTGGTCGATTCAGCCGATGGGCTGGCAGATGCCCGCCGCGTGGGACTCGATTGCCGGAGATTATAAAACCCAAGATGGCTGGATAAGGCTGCACACCAATGCGCCGCACCATAAGGCCGCCGCACTTCAGGTATTGCAGTGTGCTGATGACCGCGCGGCGGTGGCAGAAGAGGTTGCCAAGTGGTCCGGTGAAGCGCTGGAAACGGCGGTGGTGGGGAACAAAGGCTGCGCGGCGGTAATGCGCAGTTTGGCCGAGTGGCAGGCCCATCCGCAGGGCAGAGCCGTGGCTGCGGAACCGCTGATTGCCTGGTCTTCAGCCGAGGCGGCATTTCCTTCATCATCTTGGCGACCTGAAGAAAAACGGCCATTGGCCGGGCTAAAAGTGCTGGATTTGACCCGCGTGCTGGCTGGCCCAATAGCCACTCGATTCCTCGCCGGGTATGGGGCAGAAGTGCTGCGGCTGGACCCGCCAGAGTGGGATGAACCCTCGGTAGCCCCTGAGGTGACGCTAGGCAAACGCTGTGCACGACTGGATATTAAAACCCCCGCCGGACGCCAAATTTTCGAAGGATTGCTGGCGCAAGCCGACGTGTTGGTTCACGGCTATCGCCCCGACGCTCTTGCCCGGTTGGGCTATGGCGAAGCTGAAAGGCGCAGAATCAACCCCGGCCTGATTGATGTTTCTCTTAATGCCTATGGCTGGAGTGGCCCGTGGGCCGGGCGGCGCGGGTTTGATAGCCTGTTGCAGATGAGCTCCGGCATTGCCCACTGCGGCATGCAAGGGGCGCAATCGGACCGTCCTGTGCCGCTGCCGGTGCAAGCGCTGGATCACGCCACTGGCTATTTAATGGCGGCGGCGACTCTCCGCGCGCTGGTGCGGCGAGTGACAGAAAGGCAGGCATCCACCGCGCGGCTGTCACTGGCACGCGTGGCGCATTCGCTGATTGCGCTACCGCGAGGTCACGTCGAGGCAAAAGATCTAGAAATCGGCCCCGACGACCTATCTCCAACAGTAGAAAAAACGCCGTGGGGCGAGGCCAAACGCTGCAAATCTCCACTGACCGTCGGCGGCTTGCCTCTGGTTTGGGAAATCCCCGCCTCGCGACTTGGCTCGGCTGAGGCGAAATGGGGGGAGTGAATGTTATAATCACTGGCAGGAAAAAGTGCGTCATCCATAGAAGGTGTAAATGAATAAGCTGCAGGCAATGGAAGTGTTTGTTCAGGTGGTCGACACCGGCGGTTTTACCCGCGCGTCGGAAAATCTCAAGCTTCCAAAGGCGACGGTTTCTACTCTGATTCAGTCGCTAGAAGCCTCTCTGTCGGTGAAACTGCTGAACAGAACCACTCGCCACGTGAGCGTGACGGCTGACGGTGCGGCTTATTATGAGCGCTGTATCCGCATTTTATCTGAAGTGCGGGACGCTGAAGACTCGGTGGGGCGCAATCGCCTGAGTCCGGCGGGGCGCTTGCGGGTTGATGCGCCTACCGGCTTGGCCAGCACGGTGATTATCCCCGCGCTTCCTGAGTTTTTTGCCCGTTATCCCGATATTCAGCTGGAGCTGGGGTGCAGCGATCGTCAGGTTGATTTGGTTGAAGAAGGGGTAGATTGCGCGATACGCGGTGGTCGCCGATTGGCCGACTCACGGCTGGTTGCCCGGCGGGTCGGAACGATGAATTATGTCACCTGCGCCTCTCCGGCCTATTTGGAGCAATACGGGCGACCTATACACCCTAATGACTTGGTTAATCATCGCTGTGTTAACTATTTCTCAGCGCGCACCGGCAAGGTGTTTGACTGGTATTTCACCCAAAATGAGCAGCGGCTTCAGGTCACGCTGTCGAGCCATATGGCGGTGAGTGACAGCTATGCTTATACGGCTGCCGGGCTGAGCGGTCTGGGGATCATCCAAATGGCGGATTTTCTGATGGTGGAGATGATTGCCGAGGGGCGTTTAATATCGATTTTGGATGATTGGAGCAACGAGCCGCTGCCTATTCACGTGGTGTATCCGCAAAACCGCCATCTTTCGGCCAAAGTGCGGGTGTTTGTTGATTGGGCAACAGAGCTATTCTCGCGCCACCCGACGCTGTCTTGAACCGAGTTCGGCAGCTCGCAAGTCATCCATTCTGACCCTTGAGCTGCCGCCTGCTGGGTTATTTAACCAGCAGCCCCTCTGCTTCCAGAGCCGCCCGAACGCTTGGGCGTTTTTCCATATTGATCATAAACTTCTGAATCGATTTGTAGCCCGAAATGTCAATTCCCACGCGCGGCGGCCAGCACAGCACATTGTAGAGATAGGTATCGGCCACGGAGAACTGCTCACCTAACAGATAAGTGTTGTGAGCCAGATGCTCATCGATGTAACGCCATCTTTCGCCTAAGTTAATGTCGGCGAAGTTAGCTTTCGATTTAGCATCAATTAATGGCGAGAACATCACCGCCATACCCTTATGCAAATCGCTGGCAATGTAGTTCAGCCATTCCAGCACGGTGTAGCGCTCTCTGCTGCCAAATTCCGGCAGCAGCTTGCTCTGCGGGTGATTATCAGCAATCCACTGTAATATGATGGCAACTTCAGTGATCACGTCGCCATTTTCCAGTTTTAACGCCGGGACGAAGCCTTTAGGCGTGACGTGATAGTAATTGCCTTCAACCGTCTGCTTGGTGCTGAAATCGACTTTGATCAACTCGAAGGTTTGGCCAGCCTCACGCAACGCAATCTGTGGACCTAAACCGCAGGAACCCGGCGAAAAATATAATTTCATTACAACCTCTTTCTATTTAAACAACGTTTTAAAATCAGCGTCATCATGACGCTCACGCAAAAACTCACCCGGCGCGCCGGAAGTGCGGTTTACGATGCGGCCGCGAGTCACCGCCGGGCGCTGAGCAATGGCTTTGTACCAACGCAGCAAATGGGTGTATTGCTCGACCTCGAGGAACTCGTGGGTGCCATACACGCCATACAGGCTGCCCGGATACCAAGGCCAGACGGCCATATCCGCGATGGTGTATTGGTCGCCAGCGAGATATTCATGTGTCGCCAGATGTGTATCAAGCACGTGCAGCTGGCGTTTGGTTTCCATGGCGTAACGGTCAATGGCGTACTCAATTTTGATCGGAGCATAGGCGTAGAAGTGCCCCAAGCCGCCGCCGACAAAAGGCGCTGAGCCCATCTGCCACATCAGCCAATTAAAGGTTTCGGCCCGCGCCAGCGGCGTGGTCGGCAGGAAGGCCCCGAAACGTTCCGCAAGGTAGACCAGAATGGAGCCACTCTCGAATACGCGGGTTGGCGGATTGGTCGAGTGGTCAACCAGCGCAGGGATTTTGGAGTTAGGATTGATGTCCACGAAGCCGCTGCCGAATTGATCGCCTTTGAAGATATCGATCAGCCATGCGTCGTATTCAGCGTCTGAATAGCCCGCTTCAAGCAGCTCTTCAAGCATGATGGTTATCTTCTGGCCGTTTGGCGTGCCCTGAGAGTAGAGCTGCAATGGATGCTTGCCGACCGGCAGTTCCTGCTGGAATCTGGCACCGGATTCCGGGCGATTGATGGTGGCAAACTGGCCGCCGTGATCGGTTTTTGGGCGCCATACCTTGGCGGGTTCGTAGCCTTTTGGCTGGTTATCGCGCGTCGTCTCTTTCATGGAGTGTTCTATCCTGTTTCGATATTTAAATTCTATTTCCGGGCGGTTCACCGGGGCTGAAAAAATATTATCGAAACTATAATTCGGGATAAACCGCGATAACTCGAATTGACTGTTCGGATTACTGAACAATCAATTGATGGCGTAAATAAGTGGTGGTGGGTTTAAAAACAAAAAAAACACATCGGCTGAGAATAATAAAGATTCATCGCAGCACCCGTGTTTTAGCTTGTAAATATAGGGAAATATATTAGCGGAGGGAGAGGGGTTATTCTACCTGTGGCGTTTCCAGCCAGGCTTTGCTTGGCAGGTCGAAACGCATTCTTTTACGCACATCCAAACTATTTTCGGTAGTAGTAAGGCGTTCAAGCAGCCAAAATGCCACTTCCACCGCAGTACCCGGACCGCTGGACGTCGCGAAGTTGCCATCGACTACCACGGGGCGATCCACAAACTGAGCGCCGGTATCGACAAGTTGCTGCTTTCGCATGCCTCCAACTTTATGATAAACCGTGGCATTTTTGCCAACCAGCACGCCCGCCATGCCCAACGATATTGATGAGACACAGACGCTGGCAATAGGTTTACCAGCATCGGCGAAGTGTTTGATAGCGGACAGATAAGGCTCGCTAAGAGACTCTTCATAGAAACCCGCTGGCCCAAATCCGCCGGGCAGCGCCAGCGCATCGTAGTCATTGAGGTCCAGATCGCTGAGTAAATTATCAATACTCAGTTTTAAACCAAAAGTAGTGACAATATTTGGCCTCAGTCCGGCATGAATAAGTTTTACCGGCTCATTGCCGATTAATTCGGCCCAGCCCATAATATCAGTAAAAGCCGCGACTTCCATTGGCTCTACGCCATTGGCCAGAATCATTAAAATACGTTTCATCAGGAACTCCTGAATTTAGAATAAATAAATCGGCAGGGGTTCAGGTGATTGTTTATATCATGGAATAACAATAGGGGATATTTCACCCACTATTGCGTTTATATTGGGTCACGGTTGTGGAGTATGATATTCGGCAGTCTGGCAAGCATTCTTTTGAAAATAGCCAAATCAGCCACGCCACGAGACACAACCAGCGCGCCTTGCAACTCAATTAACACTTGCTCCGCGCGAACCTCAGCTGCGTCAGCCGTGGCACCCGACTGTTTCGCGACGTTGGTCAGACTGGCTAATAATTGACGAAACGTTGTCGCGATGGCATCCCCGCATGAGTTGGTTTGGCCTCGTGGCGGTGAAAGCATGTTCAACAAACAAGATTCCGCGCCGTGCAGGTAAATCTGGCTCATGGCAGAGGCAAAAAAGTCCATTTTTTGCGCTGGTGGCAGATTGCCGTCAAGCACGGGGAACACCTCGGCATCCAGATAGCGCCGGGTATGCTTCAGTACTTCTTCAGCAATCTGTTCCTTTCCATCAGGGAAGCGATGATAGAGACTGGACTTGGTGAGTCCGGCCGCGTCTGAAAGCATGGCCATCGAAGCACCTTCAAAGCCTACATCTTTGAATTTCTTGCTAAGACGCTCAATCAGCACATCGTCTTCAACTTTACGTAATTTAGCCATTTGTCGTCGAAAACCCTTAGTAAAACCGAATTTTTCATTTTGGCATCCTATTCCTGAGCATTGCTAGGTTTTGCCCAAAGAAACAACCACTCACCCTGTCCCGCGATATCGCACTCACCTGAATCACATTTATACCGAACGTTCGGTACAAATGAATTATTGTTCACGACAAAACTTGCCGTCAAGCATAAATTTTGTCAGTGAACCTAGGGGGCTCTCGCAAGCAGCAAGCAAGTTAGTGGCTGGGATCTTCAGCTTTTACGAGAGAAATGGGCCAATGACTCGCGCAGGCGTGGCCCGGAAAAATCTAAAAATCGGCGCATTTTCAGCGGCATATGGCTATGCGCTGCGTGCAACAGATGGATGGGAAAGGGCGGTAGCTCGTACTCTTCAAGCACCAGAGATAGTTTCCCCGACTGAAGGGCATCGTAAGCCTGATAGTGCAGCAGTCGAGCAATGCCAACGCCGTCAACCGCCGCATCCCTCAGTGCGCCCGCGGAAGTTTGGAGCCGAAGGGCAACGGCCAGTTCAATCGGGGAGCCTTTGTCAGGATCGACGAAGCGCCAGCCAGAGGTCAAATGGGTGCCGTAGGTGGAGATGCAGGGCATTTTAGTCAGATCCTGTGGCCTTCGCGGCGCGCCGTGAGCCTGCAAAAATTCAGGGCTGGCGCATATCACGCCGCGCACTGAGCCGACGCGGGTGGCTATCATGCCGCTGTCAGGCAGATGTCCGATGCGCACAACCATATCGATTTGTTCGTCGAGTAAGTCGAGATTGCGGTCGCTCAACACCAGCTTGATATTGATTTCTGGATAGTTTTTTAGGAACTCGGTGATAACCGGCAGCACGTAAAGTCGCCCAAAAAGCTCGGGGGCGGATAACACCAAGTCTCCGCGCGGTTCGACAAACTCACCTGCGGCGATGCGCTCGGCGTCGGCAATCTGTTCCAGAATCACTTTCGCGGCGGCCACGTAGGCGGCACCGGCATCCGTCAGGCTTATTTTTCGCGTGGTGCGGGTTAAAAGCTGAGTCCCAATGTAGCGTTCAAGGTCGGCCACGTTGCGACTTATCGTCTGCACGGGGATCCGTAGCGTGCGTCCGGCCGCCGAAAAGCTCCCGGTTTCAACGGTAGTTAATAGCATGGTCATAGCTTCAATACGGTCCATTTCCCCAGCCTTATAATCAAAATTAGCCCTAGAGCCGTTAATTCAATGATTTATAAACCAGCAAATACCTCCCAGCAACTTATCTTCCCATTTTTATTGGAGGTGATTCGCAATTTCACCGGATTATCAAGGTTATCGTGAATATGCATACTGGCTCTACCAAGGGGCTGGGAGAGTGTTGAGTTATCTCTCTAGGCTTTCATTAATCATTTTATGAGCAGGTAGAAGCTATGAAATTCAATAGGTTGTTTATGGCGATGTGCACCGTGGCGCTGGTGAATTACGGGGTAGGGATGATGAGCGCTAACGCGGCTACCGAGAAAACCATCAGCGCAAAGGTGGAATCGGCGGATCAGGTGCACTATCGCTACGCGAAAGTGCAAGAGGTCAATGTGTTTTATCGCGAGGCGGGTGACCCAGCGAACCCGAGTATTATTTTACTGCACGGCTTCCCATCCTCCTCTTTCATGTATCGCAATCTTATCCCGATGCTGGCAAAACGTTACCACGTGATAGCACCTGACCTGCCGGGCTTTGGCTTAACAGAGAGCCCGCCGCGCGGCCAGTACGCTTACACCTTTGAGAATATCTCTAATACCATCGATCAGTTTACCCAGACGCTGGGCTTAAAAACCTATGCGCTGGAGGTTTTCGACTACGGAGCGCCGGTGGGTTGGCGTTTGGCGGTCAAACACCCGGAACGCATTACGGCGATCGTTTCCCAAAATGGTAACGCGTATGTTGAAGGCTTGAGTCAGGGCTGGGCCCCGGTGCAGAAGTATTGGGAAAATCCTTCCGAGGCCAACCGTAATGCGCTTCGAGCCACCTTGCAGGGCGGCGCAATCAAGGAGCAATACGTGCATGGCACACCGGATCCGAGTCTGATAGCGCCTGAGACTTACATGATGGATATCGCTCACGTCTCTGACCCTGCTAACGCAGAGATTCAGCTCGACCTGTTCTGCGATTACAAAACCAATGTCGATATGTACCCGCAGCTTCAGCAATATTTCCGTGATAAGCAGCCACCATTGCTGGCGGTGTGGGGTAAAAACGACCCAATTTTCATCCCGGCGGGAGCAGAGGCCTTCAAGCGTGATTTAAAGCATGCCGATGTACGCCTGTTCGACACCGGCCACTTCGCGCTTGAGACCCATGTGGATGAAATCGGCAAGGATATTCTTGAGTTCCTCGACCGCAATGTGAAACGCAACTAATCATTATTGTGTCTGACCAAGGCCGCTATATTCCGCTCTGAAAGTGCGGAGTAGCGGCCTTTTTTGTCAGGCTAATAATTCTGTGCAAATTAGGACAAGAAATAATCGTATTAACGGGAGCGGGGGGCAACCGGCTGTCCAGATAAGTGAGCGGTGCGGTTTTGCAGGACATACGCCATCATGTTCTGCACAATGATCAGGCAAAAGCACCAAGAGACGATGCGTTACTTTCCATGGGGATGATGATGAAAAATAACTCTAAAATGAGCTGTCTTATAGTGCTAACCTCCGTGTTTTTGCTCGCTGGATGTCCGGGTTCAGGTGACAGATTGAAAGCAGACGAAACAACTACGGTAAGCAAGGTCGGAGAAAATATATGTTTCCAAGTTCCAGATGCAAGGAATTACCGGCCATCTTTGATAGCAATAAACCCTAGAGGGACGCCTGCACAAAAGTTATCCGCAACTGATTCACCTGATTTAGCGATAAACAATGGGGAGTTATGTATTCCACCCAGCTTTTATCACTTCCCGGAAAATGGACAGTACGTTGTGCAGTATATACTCGAAGCTCCGAATGAACGGCAGTCGCCGAGAAGTGTGGTTGCAGGCATCAAGTTTTCCGATGGTCGGGTTGAAAACATAACTCTTACTGATAGCGAAACAACTCGCTAATTGAATCGCCAACTCAAAATGTGACCTCTAAGCATCCCTATAACGAATCGTTGGCTAGACCAACGATTCGACCAATCCCCCCCTTTCTTGACGCCATTCCGAGACGCGTCGCATGGTGGCTAAGACATTCACTGATTCATAATTGAGCAAATTCTTTGATTTGAGCAATCTATGCGTTCGACTTACACCAGACATATCACCCAGCCAGCGAAACCTACTGCATTGAAGCAAGACAAGCTGCGCAAACTTTCAAACCAGTTCAATCATGCTATGTCTCAGCGTGATTTTTCACTGGCGCGTTTAAGCTGTGAAGAAGTTCTTAAAATGATGCCCAACAATATGGCGGTGCTGAGTGATTATGGACTTAGCCTAATGCGTGAGGGTAACTACCAAAAATCTTACAAAGTTTATAAGCGGATCTATAACTCATCCAATCAAGACCAAGCGGCGGAAAGTTGGCTTGATGGGTTAGCAGAAGTCTGTGGCTGGCTTAACAAGCCTTCTGAATTGCAGCGATATGGTCATGAGTCTCTTCGCTTAGCTGACGATCATTTCAAGTCTGTACCGGCCCAATGGTTACCGCTTACTCCTATCAAGCCTCTAAACACTGAGTTACCTTTTAAGAACATTATTGCTTTTAGCCTTTATGGGGCAGACCCACGCTATTGCGAGACATTGATTAAGAATGTTGAGACCGCAAAAGAACTCTATCCGTCTTGGGTATGTCGTATCTATCTGGACGACACCGTGCCTCAGCATATTTGGTCACGCCTACAACAGGTTAACGCGCAGCTTGTTGATATGACCTCTGAAAAAGAGATACCCCCAACGCTTTGGCGGTTCTTGGTTATGGATGATCTCTCTGTCGAGCGTTTCATGGTACGAGATGCGGATTCATTAATTGCTGAGCGTGAGCAGGCTGCTGTTGAAGCCTGGTTAAAATCTCCTTACTACTTCCATCATATGCGGGATTACTTTACTCATACTGAACTGCTGCTAGCGGGAATGTGGGGTGGGGTAAATGGACTGCTGTCAAATATTGAACAAAAAATTCGAAGCTTTGTTGTGCAATATAAAGGACGGGAGCGTTTTACAGACCAATACTTTTTGAAGGCAGTACTTTGGTCAACAATACGTCAAAGCATTCTTAACCATGATGAACTGTTTGATTTCCATCAGGCACAGCCTTGGCCTACGCATCCTCCCATTCGCTGGAAAACGAAAGAGTTCCATGTTGGAAGTAATGCGGGGTATCAATATGTCGTCGGTCGCTCATCTTTGATTGAGAAGAGTATGCAGCCCATTAATCTCGTGATAAACGGAAAACCTTATACCTACTATAGTGTAGTGCGGGACGGCCAGTGGAGACTTACTTTGCCATTTTTCTTAGTAGATGATTTCCAAGCCGGTTTGATTGAGATTAATCCTGTATAAGAATCTTCATTAAATGAAAAAGAAAAAATTGCAGTTATCTGTGGTTTTTTCTTTAAAAGATGAGCTGCTTGCGAACTATAATTCTGGCGAGTTGATTATTGATTTATGTTAATAAAATCTAGGTGCGTATAATATTGATTATGTTAAATAGGCTGTGCGCAGTCATAACTTCACGGTCCTCATAACCCTTCAATCTTCTGATAGCTCCCTCTTGTCGAACAATTGCCTCTCTTTACGCAGATCAGCTAAAGTAGCCACTCCACTCGTGCGATGATTCTGCCTTAAGGATCCCCAAATGGCCCGATTTCATCAACTTACCGCCACAACTTTGAGGGGCGAGCTTATCTCTATGGCCGACTACGCGGGTAAGGTGGTTCTGGTGGTGAATACCGCCAGCCATTGCGGTTTTACGCCACAGTACCGTGGTCTTGAAACTCTCTACAAGAAATATGCCGCCCAAGGTTTGATGGTGCTGGGGTTTCCCTGCAATCAGTTCGGTAAACAGGAGCCCGGCGGCGCAGACGAAATAACTCAGACTTGCCAGATTAACTATGGAGTGACCTTCCCTATATTCGAGAAAGTCGAGGTTAACGGAAGCGCAGCGCATCCGGTATTTCGTTATCTGAAAAAAGAATTGCCCGGCGTGTTGGGTGGAAGAATCAAGTGGAACTTTACTAAGTTCTTGATAGGGCGCGACGGTAAACCGCTGAAGCGTTTTGCACCGACCACCACCCCTGAGAAAATGGAAGCCGCAATCCTTGCTGCGCTTGCAAACTAGGTTGACTGCTTCAATGCTTTAGCAATATTCCAAACATCCATGTTCCCCTGCGCGGCTGCAACAGTCAGCTCTTCATGACTTGGGGAAAATCGAAGCAGGAACCCATTGCGACGCAGGAATAAAGCAGATGAAGCAAACGCGGTTCTCTTATTTGCATCATTGAAACATTTCAAGTCGCCTGAATGCTCAATCATATCTTTGTAATAATTGAGCTGTTTACACATTGAAAAAGGGGTTCTGTTTGCACAGAACCCCTTGGTTTTATTAATTGTTAGCTGATTTTACCCAAAACTATTTTATACAGGTGTAGCTTTCGCCTTCCCAGTCTTCAGTGCGTCCCACATTACCGTAAAGATCGACGGTTCTGGTTGTCCACTGACCAGCATAACGGTACCACTTGTCTAAATATTCGCCGTCACTCGTCGATTTGGTATTGTAGTTGCCGCCACCATTTTTAAAGTCGGCAAGGTCAGTTTCTTCTAACACACGCCCACCGCCGTAAAGAGCACATTTCGCCTGTGCTCCGGCTTCGTTAGTGTCGTTCAGATTAGTCATTGACCAGTAAAAGCGAGTGCCAACCTGCACAACCGTTCGAACAGTAATATTCGCCGTTTTATTGCCAGCGACGGCCGTTGCGGTAACCGTTGCCGATGTGTTTGTCGATGCAGTACGTGTGATGCCGGACAGCGTACTGACTGCCTGACCACTGCTGTTGGTGGTTGATGTTGCATTACTCATGCTGCCCGAAGTGGTACCCCAGCTCACGTCAGCGCCTTCAACCAGGTTGTTATGTGCATCTTTCACCGTGGCGGTATAAATTGCCCCTGCGGTGCCATTACCAATGAGATTTACCACGTTTGAAGCCAGCGTAACGACTTTCGCCGTGGCGATATCCCCCTTCAGCGTGGCGGTAGCCGCCGTCACGCCGAAGGCTGCGCCGCCCACTTTGGTGGTGATGGTCGTAGAGCCGGACGTCGTGCCTTTTAGCGACGCGCTGTAAGTGCCGTCGCCGTGGTCGGTTACGAGGCCGATGGCGCTGTTAGTCAGGCTGCTTAAGAAAGTGACCGTCAGACCCTTGACCGGGTTGTTATGCACATCTTTCAGACTCAGCGTGACGGTAGAGCTGTCAGTGCCGTTTGCCACGAAGCTGTCCGGAGCGGCCACCAGCATCGAGTTTGCTGTAGACAGATTGCCGCTGTCCGCCGTCAGAGTGACAGAGGCCGCGCTGACGCCAAATGGCGTGCCGCCAATGTTGGCGGTGATACTGCTATCACCCGCCGTGGTGCCGATCAGCGACGCGGTATAAGTGCCGTCGTTGTGATCGGTTACGCCACCCACACTGCTGTTAGGCAGGCTGCTGTCAAAGGTGACCGTCAGGCCTTTCACCGGGTTGTTGTGTACATCCTTCAGGGTCAGCGTGATGGTAGATGCGGTGGTGCCGTTGGCCACAATGCTGACCGGGTTTCCGACCAGCGTCGAGTTGGCCGTAGACAGGTTGTCTTTGTCCGCCGTCAGAGTGACAGAGGCCGCGGTCACGCCGAACGGATTACCATCAATGGTGGTGGTGATATTCGCGGTACCCGCCGTGGTGCCGATCAGCGTTGCGGTATAGATGCCATTGCCTGGGTTGCTCACGGTGCCTACGCTACTGTTCGGGAGGTCGCTGTTGAATGCGACGTTCAGACCATCCACCGGGTTGTTGTTGCCATCCTTTAAAGTCAACTGAACAGTGGAACCGGCGGTGCCGTTAGCCACGATGCTGAGTGGCGCAGCTACCAGCGTCGAGTTCGCCGTAGACAGGTTGTCTTTGTCCGCCGTCAGAGTGACTGAAGCTGCTGTCACGCCGAACGGATTACCATCAATGGTGGTGGTGATATTCGCGGTACCCGCCGTGGTGCCGATCAGTGTTGCGGTATAGATGCCATTGCCTGAGTTGCTCATGGTACCTACGCTACTGTTCGGGAGGTCGCTGTTGAATGCGACGTTCAGACCATCCACCGGGTTGTTGTTGGCATCCTTTAAAGTCAATTGAACAGTGGAACCGGTGGTGCCGTCCGCCACAATAGTGTCTGGGGTTGCTGCCAGAATAGAGTTGGCCGCAGACAGGTTATTTTTATCTGCCGTCAGGGTCATCGAGGTCGCCGCCACGCCAAAGGCGCTGTTCTCCACCGTGGTGGTGATATTGGTGGTTCCCGCGGTGGTGCCGGTCAGCAGTGCGCTGTAGGTACCGTCCCCGTGGTCATTTACCGTGCCCACGCTGCTGTTAGCAAGGTCGCTGTTGAATGCCACACTCAACCCCTTAACCGGGTTGTTATTCGCATCCTTCAGGTTCAGCGTGATCGTCGCGGTTGTCGCGCCATCGGCCACAATACTCGTCGGAGCAGCGCCCAGCGTCGAGTAGGTCGGAGACAGGTTATTGCTGTCCGCCGTCAGAGTGACAGAGGCCGCGCTGACGCTGAACGGACTACCGCCGACGGTGGTGGTGAGGGTGGTGATACCCGCCGTGGTGCCAATCAGCGACGCACTATAGGTGCCGTCATCGTTGTCAGTCACTGTGCCCATGCTGCTGTTTGGAAGGTCGCTGGCGAAGCCCACGTTCAGGCCGCTGACGGCGTTGTTATGCGCGTCTTTTAGGCTCAGGGTAATGATGGATGCTGCAATACCGTTGGCCACGATGCTCGGTTCACTTGCCGTCAGGGCGGAATTCGCCGTTGACAGATTCGTGCTGTCCGCTTTCACGGTGACCGTGGTCGCCGTCGCGCCAAAGGTGCTGCCGCCTACGTTGGCGGTGATGCTCGCCGCGCCCGCCGTGGTGCTGGTAAACTGTGCGCTGTAAGTGCCGTCGCCGTTGTCGGTCACGGCACCAAAATTGCCGCCAAGGCTACTGCTAAAGGTGACTGCTTGACTCGTAACGGGGTTGTTATTGCCGTCTTTCAACGCCAGTTGGATGGTTGATGCTTCGATGTCGTTTGCTACGATAGTATCCGGCGTGGCTGCCAGCGCGGAGTTCGCCGCAGACAGGTTGCCGCTATCACCTTTGAAGTTAACCACCGGCGCATTGATGCTGCCGGAGTTACCCACCGATGCCGCCACCTGCGCGGCTTCTGCCACGGTGTGCTTCAGCGTCACCGTCGCTTCGCCGTTTTCATTGGTATCGCTGCTATTTGCAGACAAGCTGCCTTTGTCGTTGCTCCAGTTAACGGTGAATTTCGGCACCGGGTTGCCGTTGGCGTCTTTCACCACAGCCTTGAAGGTGGCGAAGTCGACGTTGTTGGCGACCACCTCGTTTTTATCCACGCCGAGGTCGCCGTTGTTTATGCTGGCAGTATTGGCGTCGGCGATAAAGTGGGTATCAATGCTGCCCGAGTTGCCGTTTTCCAGCGTGGCGGTGACGGTGACTTTCTCGGCCACTTTGTTGATGAAGCGGATACCCACTCGGCCTTTTTCATCGGTCATGGCATTAAGGGATGAGCCCGGTGCCACGGTAGCTGAGCCTGTCAGTGAGAAGGTCACCGGCGCGTTAGGCAGCGGGTTGCTCCCTGAGTCGGTGATCACCGCATTGACTTCATTCATTGAACTGTCGTTTGCCGCGCTGTTGTCGGTCGCCACTAAAATAGCGCCGCTGTCGATATGGCCGGTGGCCGCATCGGCAGACTGGGTGATGGTGATGTCCGGTAAGGCGATGTCGTTGAACTGCGAGGAGACCACCGCAGTGCCTGCGCGGGTACCTGCCGTAACCACTGCCTGATAAACGCCCGGAGAAGTCTCTTCAATCGGGCCGACGACCGCCGACTGCACCGGAGCCGTAGAGGCCTGCTTAGCAGCCAACGTCTCTTTGATGGAAGAGGTTAAAGATTTGCCCATGCCCGGCACGGGATTGCCTTCGGCATCGAACAGGCCGATGCTCAGCGTCGAGGTGTTGGTACCATTGGCTGTAATCGTGGTTGGGTTGGCGCTCACCGTGGTGGCTCCGGCGCTAACCTCGCCCACTTCCACATGCAGCTCGCCGGTGGCGCTGCCGCTGTTGCCTTTGGCGTCATAGGCCACGCCTGCGAAGCGATAGACGTTGCTGCCCGCTGCCTGATAGGGCGGCATAGTGATACTCAGTTGGTTACTGCCAACCTGCGTCAACGAGCCGCCTGCGGCGACCAGCGACGAGGCATCCCAGTCGATGCGCTGCAGCGGGTTTTTGGTTTCAACGGTGAAGCTGACCGGCACCGTGCTGCGGCTCTTGCCCGAGGTCTTCTCCGGCACAACCAGCTTGACGGTTTCCTGCTTGCGGTAGTCGAGCACGATGCTGTTGTTACGCTCAACCAAATCGTAGCGAGTGCCGTTGAGGGTGCGCGACGCGCCCACCAGATTCGGGTCAACCTGCTTGCTCCACGACTCGCCGAGACGATAGTTCATCTGCAAGGAAAGCTGGGAATCGCTCTGGCCGTCTTTACCGGCGCGGTGCTGCGCGGCGAGGGTCAGCAGAGGAATTGGCGTGTAGTTGACGCCGCCGGTGAAGGCCCACGGATCTTTCTGGCGATTATCTTTGCCGAACAGGGCGACTTCGTCACCCTGGTACTGCTCATACATCACTTTGGCACCGAGCTGCGGGAAGCTTGGCAGCCAGCCTTCGGCGCGCAGGTCGTAACCGTTAGCCGGGCGCTCGTCGTAGTCTTCAAAATCGCGCGACTGATGCCAATCGCTGAGGCGAATATAGCTGTTGGCAGACAGTTTTAGGTAGTCGCGCCACGCTTCCACACCGACGCCCATGCGGCGGTTCTCGCCGGTAAAATCGTTATCAAAGAAGGTGTTAGCGCCGAGCATCCAGTCGCCGGTGAAGTGACGCACGCCGAGGCCGAGGTTACCTGTGTTGCGTTCGTCCTTGTGGCGGAAACCAAGCTGGGTGAACAGAATATTGTCTTTATTTTCATACAGCGGCACCAGCAGGTCAGCTTCGCTGCCCTCGGTTTTAAACTTGTCGTCTAGATTGAGCTGGACGCGGGCGGTGCCGAACTGGCCCAGCCACTCCTCAATGGAATTATTCACCGCGCCGGTAGCAGCGGAGCGCGCCATGCCTGCGGCATTGCCTTCGGACAGGGCCGAGCCGGAAGAGGCCAAAGTGTCAGAATGATTTTCAAAAATTGATTGGGCATTCAGGTCGTTATTACCAGACTGATACCATTTAGCAGCAGGATCTTGTGCCGCGTGAACCAGGGGTGCATAGGCAAAACTCAGAGGCAAGGCCGCCTGAGTGAAAATCGTCAGCCAGCCGACGACGGCCGTGCGACGCTTAATAAAGTGCGCAGATGAAACCTTCATAATATGTACTCATGAGAAGTAGGATTTTATTAAAAGGAATATATGCTGGTATTTAGAGAAGGCATTCCTTTTAACCAGTTCCAAATGAATGAGGAAATACAACATCCGTATTGAGTAAAAATATCCTTATAGAAAAGAATTTTTACTGGGTGTATTAGACTTTATTAAGAGGAATCGCAGAATAAGAAAAGTCACCATGGAATGTAGGAAATGGACTACTAGGCCGTGCCAATATCTTTTTGGATGAGTAATGTTCTTATAAATCAATAGATTGATAAGTTTCTTCCGCTATTAGGAGAAGGTGATGGCGAATAAATATCAGGCAAGATGGTGGGTTATTCTCATCGCCAGTGCTGAGAAAGTTCATGCGTGGTGAATATATGCAGGGCTAAATTCCGATAATGGGAATGCTGGGTAATTTCTTAGAAAAATATTGCCCAACTCAGGGGCGTTTTCAATTATAAATGGCACGTTCCCTCTACAGGCAATTGGCCTACCTTCCTTGTCTGCAACATTGTTTATGGTCTTGAAGCAATCAGTTAACCCTGCGGCATACTGCCTACGCAGCGGCAGACCCTATTGCTGACGGATGCGTCCTCGGAAATCGCCTCATTGGCGAACTTGCCGATGCCTACCGCCCTCGCCTCATCCAGTCGCTGGCACTTGTTCCCTCATCTTGCATACCAAGCATCTACTTTTGGGCTAGCCGGGTGGCTTTTTTATTACGGGCTTGGTCATACTTGCGACTGGGCAGCTTAAAGCGGTTGACCTGAGATCCTGTCAGCGCCGGGCAGGTCACGGCGTGCCCCTGCAACTCGAGCATGCTCTTCAAGCCTTTGAGTAATGGACACAATAAATCGCAGAGATAATGACCCTTTATTTATTATTTCTTCATATGTTCTGTTAATTATACCGGATTGCCGTGCAGGTGGTTTTATAAGATACTTGTTCACGTCAAGTGGTCGAAAAAAATAACATAACTTCCGACGTTGGGTAATTAGTATAGAAGAAGTGGTTATTTTGTGAGTAAGCGTTAAATAATTATTGGTCATTGTATTTGATGTCATGCCATTTGATTGCTCTGAAGTATTATTAAAAGTTTTTTATTGTTATAAGTTGAACATAAATTAAATTCGCCTTAATTATTAGCCGTGCGGTATTGCCCCTAATTATTATGCGATGATGAGATTAGCAGCAATAACGACCGACGCAGAGGGCTTTTCTAAGAACAGGAAACGGATCGCTGCGTCAGGATGGGAGGATCCGTTCTCAAGTCGTCTGCTTAACGAAAATATATTTTTTAAACGTGTAACTAATGGAGATTTACCACTATGGAAAGCAATATCAAATCAGTACTGAAAATGACCTCTCTGGCTTGCCTGTTGGCGGCCACCACTTCTGCGATGGCAGTTCCTCAGGCCACCCTGCGCATTACTGGTACCATCACGCCGGGTGCCTGTTCACCTGTGCTGACCAACAGCGGTATCATCGACTTCGGCGAAACTTCTGTTGACCAGTTGCCGGCCACCGGTACCTTTGCACTGGCGGGTAAATCTATCACCGCTACCGTGACCTGTACCACAGCGACCAAAGTAGCTATGAGCTTTGTAGACAACCGTGCAGACTCCGTGCCTACTCATACTAATGAGCCGACCGCGGCAGCTACAGCCTTCGGCCTGGGCAAAGCGGGCGACATCAAAATCGGTTCCTATGGTCTGAGTGTTACCGCTATTCAGGGTGACGGCACCGCCGGCGACCTGCTGATGAGCTCCGACAAAACGACCTGGAGCAAAATGACGCTGGACACCTTCGCCAATAACAATACGTCGCAGCAGTACCTGACTTTTGCAGCAACCGGAAGTACGACACCAAAAGATGCGACGGTATTCACCTTTAGCCTGAAAGCGACACCGGCGCTGAGTTCTGCACTAGGCGGTATCACCGAAACGGCGAACCTAGACGGTAACACCACCATCAACTTCGAATATCTGTAACAGAGAGAGACGTTGATAAGCTAAATGATTCGGTCCAAATAATGGGCCGAATTAATAAATAACTTAATCAAGGGATGCGATTGAAATGACCAGCAAGGCAATGAAAAATACATTGAAAGTCTCAACACTATTTTGCCTGATAGTAGCGAGCTTAAATACCATGGCTGCTCCAGGTCCTAGTACGAACTTGTCGATAAAAGGAACGGTGAAAACGGGTGCCTGTATGCTCACGCTGGAAAATGGCGGTGTGGTGGATTACGGAAATATAAGCACTGATGATCTTAATGAAAGGGATAACCAGCTGGAGCATAAATATATAAATTTAAATTTCACATGCGCTACGGCCACCACTTTTACTTTCTCGGCGATGGATAACCGTAATACTACAGAATCGAACGCAATTATTAAAGGAGCTGGTATCAATGGTGATGATCAGAGAACTTTTAACGTTCAACAATATGGACTAGGAAAGAATTCGAGCGGACACCCGATCGGTGCTTTCGCAATGGCCTACGATTATACCCGAACGGTCGCTAACGGAAAGTCAGTACGTATAATGTTTAGCAACAGTGGAAGTCCATGGGGTTACCCTTTAGCAGCGTTCGTTAATGGCGATAATAATCAACAGTTTGCTTTTACAAGCAAGGAAAATGACAAAAAAGAATTTATAGCAGTAACTACAGCAGTCGTGCCGGTTAAAATATCAGCCGCATTGTCTAGCCGAACAGCATTGGGAATAAACGAACAAGTGCATATGGATGGAAATGCAACATTTAGTATAAATTATTTATAATAAAATCATCATTTTTTAGATGAAATGTAGTCAGGGGCATTTTTTGATAAATTTTTAAAAATAAGGGTGAGTGAGAAATTGGCACTCGCCTTATCCTACGTGTTTGATGACTTTCTATATGACTTAGGTCATCCCCTAATAACAAACCCATATTTAATTATATTGCGGAGCAAATAGGGTATGCGGATGTAGTTCCCCTGTAAATATGTCTCCGGCATAGTTATGCGGAGTGCGAAGCGCGCACAGCCAGTCTCCAAGCTTTGGGGGACAGACCGGTCTCTCGTTTAAAAATGGTATTGAAAGCACTCACCGAAGCATAACCCAGTGAGTGAGCCACCACGGCAATCTGCTCTTCTCCTTCGGACAATGCGCGTTCGGCAAGACGCACGCGCCATTGAGTCAGATAGGCAATTGGGGTCATGCCCGCAATTACCCTGAAATTTTGCGCAAAGGTGGTGCGTGACATGGCACAGGATTTAGCCAGCTCTTCCAGATGCCATTTACGGGCCGGATCGCCGTGTATCAGCTGTAATGCCGGAACCAGACGTTTATCTGCAAGTATCCGCAACCACCCAGAAGATAGAACATCGCTGGTTTGCACATATTCTCTCAGGATATGAATAAACAGTAACTGCGCTAAGTGCGCGGAGGCCAGCTGTGAGCCAGCCCGAGCGTTACGGCGCTCCAGCACCAGTTGGTCGAGCAGCCAGCGAAAAGAGGCGGCTTGGTCTGAGGCTGCCGGTATGTGGATCCACGGCGGGAGGACATGCATTAGCAGCTTGCCGCTGGTGGGATTGAGCAGTATATGGCCCCCAATATGCTCAAAATCATCCCCTTCCCCCACGGCAACATCGACTTTACCTGCACCAGAAAACACGCTCATGGCGTCAACTGGCTCAACATCCGGATGGCTAGCGAGGATAAAAGATCGCTTGGCGCTCAGCAGCCCCACATCCCCCGTCGAAAACCGCACCGGGGCTGGCTCCCCTTGCAAAATGACCCAACAACTGCCTTTTACGATGGCGAAAAATTTGATTTTATCCGGGGCAGGAAAGCGCAGCGCCCACTGACCACCCGCGGTAAAACCGCCAGTAACCAAAGACTGGGCCTGCGTGAGCTTGATGATGTCAGAAAATGGATCATTGTTCATTTCCGTACTATCCAGCAACTAATCCGGACTATCAAGGATTTTAAGTACGCCCATCCTCCTCTAAGCTGTTTAGCAACGGGATTAATGCGACACAACATCAAGAGGTTAACGTGATGAGTAAAGAAAAAGTATTGGTGACGGGCGGTACAGGTTTTATCGCGCAGCACTGCATTATTGCTTTGTTGAACAGCGGCTATCAGGTTCGGACCACCGTGCGTTCTCTCGAGCGCGAGGCTGAAGTCCGGCAGCATCTGCATCAGGGCGGCGTTGACGCGCAGGATAATCTGACCTTTGTGGTCGCTGATTTGATGTCGGACGCGGGCTGGGACGAGGCGGCGGCAGGCTGTACTTATGTCATGCACGGCGCGTCGCCTACCCCTTCTGGTGGCCAAGTGACGGAAGACGATTGGGTCAAGCCGGCGATTGAGGGCAACCTGCGGGTTCTGCGTGCGGCGCATAATGCGGGGGTTAAACGTGTGGTTCTAACCTCGGCGTTTGGTGCCATCGGGGTCGGCCACCCGGCTGATTATCGCCGCCCTTTCGACGAAAACGACTGGAGCGACATCAGTGGCGATGTCTGGCCTTACCAGAAATCAAAAACCTTGTCGGAACGCGCCGCGTGGGACTTTATCGCCAGCGTTCAGGGCGAACTTGAGCTTGCCTCTGTTAACCCGGTTGCGGTGCTAGGCCCGGTGTTGGGCGGCGACTACTCCCACTCCACTCGCATAATAAAGAATATGCTGGAAGGCGAGCCGGGCTGCCCAAACATCAACTCCTGCTTTGTCGATGTGCGGGATGTGGCTGATTTGCACTTGTTGGCGATGACCCATCCGGCGGCCAATGGCGAAAGATTTCTTGCCAGCTCGGGTAACAGTCTGACTCTATTGCAGGTGGCGCAGACGTTGCGCGATAACTTGGGCGAGGAGTCTCGCAAGGTATCGACTCTGGCATTGAGTGATGACATGGTGCGGGCCGCCGCCGATAAAAACCCGGTCATGCTGGGGATGGTCAAACTGCTGGGCGTTGATATGAATGTGACCAATGCCAAGGCACGAAGCTTGTTGGGCTGGGCGCCTCGCTCCCCTGAACAGGCGATTATTGCCACGGCGAAAAGCTTAATTGAACTGGGACTTGTCGATAACAAGTAACTTTCTTTCGATGAAGCGTCGTCATGGCGCTTCATCAATTATTCACTTAATGGGTAAATCAACTTCATCGCTGATCATACAATTTCACTTAATCCTTGGCTCTCCCCCTGCATTCTCTGTTAGGGTCTTACCCTGAATTGCTAATCCAAGGTCCCCTACATGCTCCTGACCCTCGTCTACCGCAGCCAAATCAGCAGCAACACCCAGCTTGATGATTTGGACAATATGGTCGCTAAAGCCAGCATGACCAATAGCCAATCCTCGGTCACCGGCATCTTGTTGCATGATGACACCCACTTTTTCCAGCTGTTGGAAGGTCCAGAGGACGCCGTAGACAGCATCTTCGCTAAGATTGCTGCCGATAAGCGCCATAACAATGTGGTGGAGCTGATGCGTGACCATGCCCCTGCTCGACGCTTCGGCAAGGTCGGCATGGAGCTTTTCGACCTCAGAACCTACAGCGAAGACGTGGTATTTCAGGCCGTGCTCGATAAAGGCACGTCAAAGTATCGCTTAACCTACGATGACCGCGCATTGCAGTTCCTTTCCACTTTTGTGCAGGCGCGCGAAAAAGAAAACTATCTTGATATTCCCTCGCCTGAGAGCTGGTCCTTTGTGGTCGATAGCTCTCAGTCCTACCCGGTGCAGGCATCGTCTTCCCCAGAGTGCAGCTATGCATTCCAGCCGGTGGTCGATCCGCTGAAAAAGCAGATTGTTTCATTTGTCGCCACGCTCTGTGACCCGCAAGGCGGCTCGCCGCTGGGGTATTACGCGCGGTCTGAACATAAGAATATCTACAGCGCTGATCTCGAGTCCAAGCGCCACGCGTTCGCGATGGCTAGCGAATTCGGCATTGGTGATAAAAGTCTGACTATCTCACTGCTGCCAATGACCCTGTCCAATGCGCCGAACGCGGTGGAGTTTCTGCTGCAGGAGATAGCCGCCAGCGGACTGGTGCCGGAACAGGTAGTTATCGCCTTAACTGAAAACGGCTCAGTTACGGCGGAAGAGCCGTTTTATCTGGCGATGAAAAAGCTCAAGGCTTCCGGCATGCGGCTGGCGGTGGAGAACTTCGGCGCAGGCTCTGCGGGCTTGCTACAGCTGACCCAGATGCAGCCCGACAAGCTGATGATTGAACCGAGCCTTATCCAAGACGTGCATAAAAGCGGACCGAAGCAGGCGATTGTGCTTTCCATCATTAAGTTCTGCTCGTCGCTTGAGATCTCGCTGACCGCCACCGGCGTAGAACAGGTCGAGGAGTGGATGTGGCTAGAAGCGGCAGGCATTTGCCATTTTCAGGGCAGCCTGTTTGCCAAGCCGGGGCTAAATCGCCTGCCTCTTATCGCCTGGCCCGAACTCGATGACGAGTTTGGCCAGCGTGAGAAGGTGGTGTAAAACCCGCAGCCGCTCTGGCCTGCGGGGGAGAGTCTATAACCTTGTGGGCTTGAGTTCTGTCTGGCTCATTTTATAGTGAAGTAAAGCGATTCAAAAATTCGACAATCAGCTTTGTGGTCAGTTGTGGCTGCTCTTCCGTGATCCAGTGGCCACATTCAGGGATGATTTCCTCCTGAACGTTTGCCGCAACGCAATTGATCACTGAGCCAATCATTGGGCCGAAAGAAGCTGAACCGCCCAAAGCCAACACCGGCATGGATAATTTGCCCTTCATTCTCAGTTTCTCGTTGTTTATTGCATCCTGACTGAATGCCAGAAAATGAGCGAAGCTGGCTCTCATCGCGCCCGGCTGAGCATATAACTGCGCATAGTGCTGACGCTTAGCCTCGTCGAAACGGGCGGGCTCGTAAGAGAGTTCATTCCAGAATCGGTCGAGATAAATCCGTTCGCGCCCTTCAACCATTCGCTCCATATCATGGCCACCAAATCCAAAATGCCACATGCTTGGGTCTTGGAGGATCTCCTTCCATGGCCCTATTCCCGGCAAAGGAGCATCAATAGCTACCCACTCACTCACCCTTTCAGGATGTGCCGCCGCAAAGGCGTACCCGACCATAATGCCGATATCATGAGTTATTAATCTGACCACATTTATGCCTAGGGCATTAAGCACCCCGGCAATATCGCCTGCCTGTGTTTCTTTATCGTAGCCAGATTCGGTCACCGAGGAGAGGCCCAAACCTCGTAAGTCTGGGATAATAAGCGTGTGATCTTGAATTAACGCGCTCGCCAAATGGCCCCACATGTCACCCGTTGTGCCAAAGCCGTGCAGCATAAGCACCGCGGGGCCACTTCCCCCCATTCGCACATGTATGGAGGCGCCATTCACCTCGATTTTCTGTGAATGCATTGAGGTTGGGAAAGGATAAATACCGTCTACTGGTTCATATTCGCTCATATTTAAACTCCACGCGTACTGTTTTTAAGAGGGTGAAAAACCATTAATTTTCTTTTAAATTAATTTATGTCCAGAGGTATTAATTAAATGAGATTCATCTATTTTATCTAAAGCATAAACTCTCATTAAAAATCATGTATTGTTTACGCGATTAATAATGCAAGTAATAAGGGATTTAAATATTAGAAGGCTGGGACAATGCCGTCTTTCTCAACGAATAACACCTGCGCGTCATAAACGCCGCTATTTGTTGGTGTGACGACCAGAAAGACTTTCTTGCCTTTTATTAAATCATCTTTACTTGCTGGAACCGGCGTCACCACGGGAACATTGGTGGGGACTGTCACGGTGCTCGTGCCTCCTTTATATGAAAGGTGAAGTTCACGCCCGGATGAGCCGGTAACCACCGACACCACGTTTGCGTTGGTCATGGTGCTTTTTGGGCCGAAATCATACTGGAAGTGCCCTTCAGCCGTGCCGCGTGCCGCTTCTGGGAAAATTATCATTGATGTCGCGATTAGTTTGCCATTGCTGTGGGTGATCGCCGGTGTGCCGACGTAAGTACCGGGCTTCGCGTCGGAAAGCATGGCTGGTTTGAAAGATGAAACGCCAACGTTAGGTTTTAGGTCAATAGTGACGGTGTCACCGGCCGTGCGATGCACCGTTAATATTTCACCTTTAAAAGAAATAATATCGCCACGAATACGTTCAGGCTGAATATCTTGCGTTTGAGCAGATGCCAGGTTGGACACTGACATTGCTGCTAATAAAATGCCAAATTTGTATTTATTCAACATAACACACCTCTAGAATAAAATTATTAATATGGAACATCAGACTTTACTTATTCATCAACAACTGACGACGCACATCTCGAAGAAATTAAATTAAAGCTATTGGCACCAAGCGTTCTTCATACCTAAAACATCAATGAATTCGATTGATGGCGGTTTAACCAGTAATTTATCAGCGTGGTCCGCTAATTTTTTGGCTAATACACCTTGAAGATGTATTTGGCGGTCTTCTTCGCTTGAGAAAGCATCGAAGATGCCAAAGGTACTTGGCGAAAGTTTCAGAGCAAACCAGAGTGGCGTGGTCTCTTCGACATTAGTGAGTTCTAGCCCGATGGAAAGGAAATCGGCTACCGCCTGTTCTTTTCCCGGTTTTGCTTCCAGACGGACAAATAACGCATGTTTAATCATCTTTAATCTCCTATTGCATCAGCATCTTGTTCAGCGATATCGACTATACGGAGGGAGGATAACGACGTATATTGTCCCAATCGACAATAATGGTATCTATTTTGACATGAGAATTTACGTGCTGGTCCTTGAAGGCGTGTTCGACACCGGTTTAACCGCCGTGCTGGATAGTCTGTCGATGGCTAATAATTTGTCTCAGGCTTCGGGGATCGCCACTGCCGGATTTGATATCACTATCGCCGGAGTACGGCAGGAGGTGCATACGGCTCTAGGGATGAGGGTGCCTGTCTGCGATATTGCCAACTCACCTACTCCAGACTGGGTGATCTTACCTGCGCTGAATTACACCAATGCTGAAGCACTGCTGCCGGTGCTTGAAAGAGAGGACGTTGTCGATGCTTTAGCCATTTTGCGTAAATGGCACAAAGAGGGAGCGGGGATTGCGGCAGCCTGTACGGGCACATTCTTGCTTGCTGAGAGTGGGCTGCTCGATGGCCTTGCTGCGACAACCACCTGGTGGCTCTCATCAGTGTTTCGTCAGCGTTACCCAAACATAAACGTAGATTCGCACAGAATTGTGGTTCCCAATAACCGAATAGTGACGGCGGGCGCGGCACTGAGTCATCTCGATCTTACCCTGTCTTTGATCCGCAATTGCAGCCCTGAATTAGCGGCAATCGTTGCCAAATATATGGTATTCGATACGCGTGTCTCGCAATCGGTCTATGCGATATCTGACCATATTGACCATTCTAATCCGCTGGTGGAGCGCTTTGACCGCTGGGTGCGAGAAAACCTTTGCTCAGCCATTTCCGTGGATAACGCCGCTGATGCGCTTGGCACCACAAAGCGAACCCTCGCACGTCATTTAAATGCCGCGCTGGGTAAAACTCCGGTTGAATACATTCAGGATCTGAGGATAGAGCGCGCCGTACATCTGCTTAGAACCAGCAAACACACCGTTGATTACATTGCTGAACAAGTGGGTTATGCCGATGGCGTCACCCTGCGAACTTTGCTGCGACGCAGAATTGGCCGAGGGGTGCGTGAGCTGCGGGCGTCTTGAGGTCTGTTGCAGTGAAATCACCGAGCCCAAAGGGCTCGGTGTGGATTATCAGGCAACGAAGTTGTTTTTCAGTGCTTGAAGGCCGCCTTCAAAAATACCGCTGAACAGAGCTTCAGCTTCTGCATTACTGACATTCACTGGCGTGAAGCGTCCGGACCATTCGACGCGGCTGACATTGTCATCTGCGGTAGGATGAACAGACAGCGTAGCGAGATAATCTACGACAGGGAAAGGTGCCTGCAAGATGGAATAGCTGTAGCTTTTTGCCTGATTGTCGAAAGATTGCAGGCGCTCAACCACGGTGCCGCCGTCTTCCGTTGTCAGGCTGCGCACTCGCCCGCCTTCGGTTATCTCGCTTTTAGGGATAAACGGCAGCCAGTCTGGCAGTGAGTCGAAACCACCCATCAGTTGCCATACTTGATCGGGTGATGCAGGAATTTCGATAGAAACGCTAACGTGTGACATTTTATTACTCCATAAAATTTAGTGAGTTACATTGCTAAGGTGTCAACCACACCGCCATCAACGCGCAGTGCTGCACCCGTGGTCGCCGAAGACAGCGGGGAGGCGATATACACCACAAGATTTGCGACCTCTCCCACTTCTGCGGCCCGTTGTATGATGGAACTTGGGCGCGAGACTTTAACGAACTCATCGGCCTGTTCGCGGCGAGTTTTGCCCGATTGCGCGGCGGCATCGGCCAGCATTTCCCCTAAACCATCCGTATAGGTAGGCCCCGGTAAAATGGCGTTAACCGTCACGCCCGTTCCTGCCAGCCGTTTTGCCAAGCCGTGAGAAACGGCAAGGTTGGCGCTTTTGGTCACGCCGTAGTTGATCATGTCAGCCGGAATGGCGACGCCAGATTCGGAGGAGATGAAAATAACTCTGCCCCACCCCTTCTCGACCATTCCTTGCGCGTAGTGGCGTGAAAGACGAACGCCAGAGACCACGTTTACGTCGTAAAAACGCGCCCACTCGTCATCTTCTACTGCAAAGAAATCGACATCGTTATAAATACCAAGATTGTTCACTAATACATCGGCCCGCGGTATGGCGGCAAACAGGGTTTTAGCCCCTTGTTCTGTGGTCAGGTCAGCGACCACGCTTTGCAAGCGGGCATCCGGTTGGTGGCGAATAATAGTGGCGACCGCGGCGTCAACGCCTTGCTGATGGCGGCCAACAATCACCACTGTCGCCCCCGCCTGAGCCAGCCCGCTGGCGATGCCCAAACCAATGCCGGAGGTGGAACCACTCACCACGGCAATTTTGTCCGTTAGATCTAATTTCATTAGGCATTCCTCATAGGCAAGTCCGCTGCCATTGCGCAGCGGCCGCCTATGTTTAATTAACGAAGAACAGGTAAAGGTGCGTTTTCAGCAATCAGTTTCTGGTGGCGTAATTCCGCCCAGAAATCTGCCGGGATCACTGCTTTCAGTGCCGCTAAGTCCTCAGCGATACGGCCCGGACGGCTAGACCCTGGGATCACTGCCGCCACGGCTGGGTTAGCTAAAGAGAATTGCAGGGCAGCGGCCTTCACATCCACGTTGAAGCGAGCAGCGATCTGTTTGATTTTCGATACTTTCTGCAAGATCTCTGGAGACGCTTTCTGGTATTCAAAATGCTCGCCACCCGCTATCACGCCGGAGTTGTAAGGGCCACCGACCACGATATCGACGTTGTGCTGCAAGGCTTCAGGCATCAAGCGCTGTAGCGCACGTTCGTGATCCAAAATTGAATAGCGCCCAGCCAACAGGAAGGCATCAGGCTGTGCTTCGTTTAAGCCGAGGGCCAATTCACAAGGTTCAACGCGGTTTACGCCCAAGCCCCAAGCTTTAATCACCCCTTCATCACGCAAACGCGTCAGAGCACGGAACGCCCCGGTGCGAGCAATGTTGAACTGTTCAAGCCAGCTATCACCGTAGAAGTCTTGGGCTGGATCGTGGATCCAAACAATATCCAGACGGTCGGTTTTTAAACGCTTAAGGCTATCTTCAATGGAGCGCATCGTGGCGTCAGCGGAGTAATCATTAACGATTTTGTTTGGCAGGCCATGTTCAAACAGGCCGCCCTTGTCGCCCAAATCGCGTGATGAAGTGTCTTCAATCTCATCAAGCATGATGCGGCCCACTTTGGTGCTCAGAATGTATTCATCGCGAGGATATTGAGACAGTGCCTCACCCATGCGAATTTCTGACAGGCCAGAGCCGTACAGCGGTGCGGTATCAAAGTAGCGCACGCCGTGGTCCCATGCGTCACTCACTGCGGCTAGGGCTTCTTCTTGCGGTATGGCGCGGAACATGTTGCCAAGCGGTGCGCCGCCAAAACCAATGTTTGCCGGTAAAATATGTCGAATACTCATAACGATATGTCCTCTATTTGCACTCTTCCCTCGGGAAGAAATCATTTTTCAGTTCAGCACGTGACCGTGTCTGCTCTGTCTTCGAGGCAAAATATAGTTTGATCACTTATGACTTGATAGGACATAATTTGTCTAACTTGAGTCCTTTAGGGTCTAGCATGATTGATTTACGCCAGTTGAAATACTTTGTCGCGGTAGCAGAAGAGGAGCACGTGGGGCGCGCGGCGGAACGGCTGCACATCTCGCAGTCCCCATTAAGTCGGCAAATAGCGCAGCTTGAAGAGCGTTTAGGGTTGATGTTATTTGAACGAAATCAGCAACGTATCCGTTTAACTCGAGATGGCCACACGTTTTTAGCGGAAACGCGAGCCTTGCTGACCCACGCCAACCGATTGGAATCTTTGGGTCGCCGATTGGGGCGCGGGGAAGATGGCGGCTTGTGCATTGGTTATATTGAAAACGCCATGCATTCAGGCGTGTTATCCAATGCGCTGCGTAAATTGCGTCTATCAAGACCCGACGTACACATCGTTTTGTACAGCCAGCCTTCATCCATGCAGCTCGAAGGCCTTCGCCAACGCAGCCTTGATATCGCCTTGGTGAACACGCAGCCGGATGTCGACGATCCCGATCTTGAGTTCGCGCAGGTGCTTGATGACCGTATGTTGCTCGCGCTGCCGGAGCTGCATCCCTTGGTCGATAAAGACAATCTTCAGCCTGCTGACTTAATCGAGCAGGATTGGATCTCGGTGATTCATAAAGAAGATGCCAATTCGAGAGATGATTTTGTCGCGGCGTGCGTTAAAACCGGATTTAGCCCGAATATTAAGCTGGAAGCAGGGGAACCGCTGACGGCATTAGGATTGGTAGCTGCGGGATTAGGGTTGACGCTTATCCAACATAGCCTGCGCCACAACGCCCCCGAAGGCGTGGTGCTGCGTGAAATTCCATGGATGTTCTACACCACGCAATTATGGGCGGTATGGCATAAAGCCAATCTTCGCCCATTGGTGACTCATTTCCGGGAAGTCTTGGTTGAAGATAATGCGCAATAATGTGCAACTACATATCCGTCTCAACCCTATTCAAGCTCGGCCAGTGCGAGCGCGAGAACAGCACCAGCCGGATGTTAAACAGTGACAGCATCGGGGCGTAATAGCGGGCATCTTTGCTGGATTGCGCCTCCAGCTTAATCAGCAACAGGTCTATTTCCCTGAGCAATTTCGGGTGTGGCGAAGCCTGAAACGATTTTAAACGCGCTTTCAGGTAGCCTTTGAGTTCATAGAATATGCGGTCAGTGGCGTGGATATGGTCGGCCAATAATTCCTGATTCTTCATATGAAAATCGTAATAGTTAGCGCCGAGCCACACTTCGGTTATCAAATCTCCGCCTGAAGCCAATTCCTCCGTCGTGTCATTCTTCTTCCTTGGCAAAATCACATTCACTTTATCCAGCATTCTGGCGACAAAGCGCTGGCGTGTATTGAGCGAGGCGCGATGCAGCTTAATCTCGGCCAAGAACTGAATCAGCTCTTTTATTCCCCTGAGCAATGCCCGTCTGGCGGTCCATGATGGCCGCTTGCTGCGAATAATCGCCGTCACCACCACGCCAATCAACACGCCAACCAGACTTGAAATCGCGCCGTTCAAGGTCGCCAGCGGGTCAGGCTTAAAGTGATGGCCCAGACTGATTAAGCCCGGTATCTGAGTGGCGATGATCAGGCCCAGCAAGTTGGTCGCCGGGTTGGCGATGAGCACGCCCAGCACAAACAAACCGGGAAACAGGCAGATCACCAAGGCTTCGAAGGTGGTGGTCAGCGGGATAAGCATCGAGACATAGAAGATGCTGATGGCGGTGGCCACCACCACGCCGGTCAAAAATACCTTCATCGGTGCCACGGGGTTGTCCATCGCGGCAAAGAAAGAACAGAGGATGGCTGCCATCATCGGCGCGGTTGCTCCGTCTTTCCAGCCGGATCCAATCCAAAACAAGCAGCACAGGAACGTGACCAAAAACGCGGTAAATGACGAGAGCAGCAGCATCCCTTTGTCGATATGCCAGTGGGCCGTGGAGCGTTTTGCCTTGTTATCATCAAAATTGTCGACGCGCTTACCGACACTAAAATTAGCCTCGGCGATCCTGACAAAGTCCCCTAGCCTGTCCAGCAAGCCATTGAGCAGCAGACTGTCTTCAACATTCATCGCATTAGACTGATGAGCCTGTTGCAGCTCGGTCTGAGTCTGGGCGATATTTTGCTGAATGGTTGCGCTGTCTTCGGCTTTATCATTATTGTTCAGCCAAAGCAGAAAATGGCGGAATGTCTGTTGCACGTTCTCCGGGAAAGCGATTTGTCGCTGGGCTAACATGTTCAGTCGCAGCTCAATGGATGTCAGCGTTGGCACCAGATAAGAGAGATGCTGATATTGCACCGTCACCAGACGAATCAGCTTGCGTGCCGCATTACCTTCAAAGATACAGTGGGTGATCAGCACTTCGACATTGGCGGGGTAACCGGCCATCTGGATCAGAATATTTTCATGGTCCGGCGACTTCTCCGGCGTCGGCGCGGTAAGCAGCGCGTTGCACAGCTTCTTGGCACTGTCGTACCAGTCGGTGATGCTTTTTTCCAGAATATTGCTCATGGAAACCGGCAAAATCAGGCTATGTATCAGGCTGCTACACACAATCGCCACGCCGATCTCCTCAATACGTGACAGCACTGTGTAAGTGATAGCCTGCGGAGAGGTCACGTCGGGGAATCCCATGATCGCGGCGCTGTACCCTGCCAGCATAAACACATAGCTTCTTGGAGTGCGATCGTGCAGCGAGAGGTACAAACACAGGGCTACCCACGCAGAAACGCACAGGCTGAACAGCAGCGGGAGCTGAACCGTCGCCGGATAAATCAGCAGAATAAACAGCCCTCCCAGCATCGTCCCCAGCAAGCGGAAGACTGATTTTGAGAGTGTGGAAGCAGAATATAACTGTGAAGCGATGAAAACTGAGGCTATTGACCAGGCAGGTTTGTCTAAATTAAGAGCCAGTGCGATGTATAGTGCGAGAAATGCGGCAAAACAGGTTTTAAGCGAGAACAGGACTGCGCTTTTGGAGAACCATTTCATAGGTGGAGACTAACTCACAAGAACTGCATTTTATCGTTATCCGCGCATAATATCCGAAGCCGATCACGGCAGCATTTTTAAATTTCATACAATTTATTTCCAGTAAAAGTCACAGTGTCACCTTGCTGACTTTAGTAATTAAAAACAGCGCGCGTTAATTTAAATAGCTCTGTTTTTTTTGATTTTAAATTGTGCATTTGCTCGAAAGTTAAGCAGCAAAGGCTATGATAAAAACCGGTGATTAATGAAGGATAAAGGGGAGCTAATGGTGGATTGTATCTTTCTGATAGGCCCCGGTGGCGCGGGGAAAAGCACCGTGGGTCAACTCCTGGCCGAACAACTCGGCTATGTGGCGATAGATCTTGATGATGTGTTCTGCGCAAGGATTGCCAACATCAGAGAATATATAAAATCCCACGGTTATGAGTCCTATCTTGAGCAGAATTCAACATTATTAAGAACGCTGCTGGTGGAATATGCCGGACATAATCGGTTATTTATCCTCTCTTCGGGTTTCTTATCAACGGATATGCGTCCAGATATTGTAGACACTAATAGGAAAATGGTGAGTGAGCAGGGTCTTAGCGTATTGCTGATGCCGTCGCGAAACTATGCTGAAGCACTTGGCTGTATTATTAACAGGCAGCTTAACCGAGGTTTTGGTCTGGTGAGGGAAAAAGAAGAACTGAAATTTAGCCAACGCTTTGATGAATATAGCCAGATGGGTGACCTAAAGATTTTCTCGATGCAAGCCCCTGAACTTATCGCGGCCAAAATAGTGGACGAGCTTGCCACCCGTTCGGCGTAAAAAATGGTGCTACACAGCCCCGCCATGTAGCACCATTCCCCTGCTCTTCAGCGAGCCATCAACCGTTAGAAATCAACATTGACGCCCAACTGGAAATTACGCCCCGGCATGACGGCCAGCGCCTTGTTGTAGGCATCCTGATTGCTGGTATCAGTCAGAGTGCGGCTGCTGAGGTAATCCCAGTATTTACGGTCGGTGATGTTATACACGCCGCCGCTGAGTTTGACGTTTTTGGCGACCTGCCAGTAGGCAGTGGCATCAAGCATGCCGAAGCCCGGCACGTTCATGTAATCCGTGCTGGAGTCAGTGAGTGGTGCCCCGCTATTGTTGTAACTTTGGCGGTTAGTGGCCTCGGCTTTTTTACCTTTGACGAATGTCGCGGTCAGCGCAGTACCGTAAATGCCTGATGGATCATCCCACGCCACGCCCGCTACCAGCTTCATTGGCGGGACGCTATCGAGGTCGACGTATTTATCCCCCGCATAGCTGGACTTGGATTCGCCCTGCGCGTAACCCAGCGCGAAGCTGGTGCTCAGGCCATTTACCGCGCTGAACCAAGTGCCATAGTTGATTTTGGTGGTCAAGTCAGCGCCATAGATGAAAGCGTTATCGCGGTTTTCGGCCTGATAAATGGTGTAAATATTGGATGGTACGTTGCCAAACAGCTCTGGATTCGCCTTGCGGGTGTAGCGCGTATTGGCGATGAAGTTCTTGTAAGTGTTGTAGAATGCGGAGGTTTTGAAGGTCACGCCTTCGCTCAACTCGCCCTTCATTCCCCACTCGAAGTTGTTGCTGGTCTCCGTTTTCAGGTTGGTATTACCTATCAAGGCGTATTGGGCAGAACCGGCGTAGGAGGAGCCAAGGTTCCATGAGCCGTAGAGCTGGCTGGCATCCGGGAACTGGGCTCCACGCTGATATTGCAGGTAAGTCATCAGCTTAGGCGTGATGTCGTAGGTGAATGCCAGAGAGGGCAGAGCCTGCGTATCCGAGTTCGCCTTGTTGTATAAGGTTGAAACCTGCCCAGCTGAAACCACGCCATTAGCCAAGTCCGACAAGTCCCGCGCCTCGGTGTTCTGGTGAGCAACGCGCACCGCCGGGACAATGGCAAAGTTGTGGCCATCGAGGTCAAACTTCACGGTGTCCTGCACGAAGCCGCCCAGAATATAGGTCCGGCTATCAGCTTCAGGCTGCATCAGGGTGTTGAAAATATCCTGCGTCGGGCTTTGACGGAACGGACGCTCGGTGTTGGACACCCGGCCATTCAGCCCCGCGCTCAGCTCGTGGCGCCCTACCGTTTTCAGCCAGCTGGTTTCAGCGCCGTAGGTGTCAACGTCATAGTTGGAATAGACGTTGATCATCTGGTCGCTGGAGTTTGGCAGATAGGTATTATCGTGCGCTTGGGTGTACTGGTAATAGACTTTAGACACCACGGCATCGACATAATCGTTGAACGGCGTCCACTCATCCTTCAGGCTTATCCCCCAGCGGCGGGTATTACTCTGCTGCTGAGCGGTGCCCAAAATGGTGTTTCCAGAACCGTCCCACGCGTCGTAATGGGTGTGGTTCACCTTCTCATAGTAATCAAGCGTGCCGGTGAACTTGTGCTCATCGGTCGGCTGCCAGATGACCGATGACATCACCGCGTCGGAGTGCCAGTTCTCAGGATAGGCGTCATGCGTGCCGCTGTTGTTGCTGGTTTCCTGACCGTCGCGACGGCTAATGGCTATCAGGCCGCGTAATGTGTCGTCCCCGGCGGCGGCGGTGATGCCGTTGTGCCACGAGCGATCTGCCGAGTCATAATCGGACTGATAACCGAAGTAGGTCTCTTTACCGGGATGCAGGTAGTCATCGGCAGATTTTGGCAAGAAGGAGACTTCGCCGCCGATGGAAGTGTTGGCGCGCTCGGCTGAGGTTGCGCCAGACTGAATATCAACTTGGCCGTACATGTACGGGTCAATATAGTCACGGCCGATGCCAAAGGTCCCCAAACCCGCGCGGCTGACATAGCTGCGGCCGGTGGCGTTGGGTTGCGGAATGCCATCGACGTCAATGCCGACGCGGTTGCTTTCCAGCCCGCGAATGTTGTAGCCGGTATAGCCACTGCGGTCGAAGCCGCTTTTGCCATTCCCCGAACCGCCGCTGGAGCCAGTGGCAGAGATCAACGGCTGATAGCGCATGATGGTGCCGAAATCGTTACCGCCGTTCTTCTGCATATCTGCCGCAGAAATCGAGGTTTTCGAGCCCGGTTTCTTATCCGGCAGCGTCTCGGTGATGGTCATCACGTCTTCATTATTCTGCAACGGAGCCTGCGCTTTGCGAGCTACCGGTTTCTTTTTGACACGAGGAGCCGTCTGGGTTTCCCCGACGTTGGATTGATTATTGTCTTTAACCGTTTCCGCTGCGTTAGCCTGCAAAGTGGTACTGAGGACAATCCCCGGTAAAATGACGTTTCTAATAATTCCCTGCACTTTAAAAGGTTTGAGCATTTTAGTTTTATTCCGTACTAATTATTAAAATATGCTCATCAATTGCTGCCTTACCCATCACCGAAGAACAAATGAGGTTGGGTAAAAAATTATTTTAATTAGTGTCTTCTGTAAGTCTTCTCAACCCTAAGTAAGCCATTTATCCTTATAATTTATGATATTATTATTACGGTGATTCATATTGGCTTGCTGCCGATAATAATCTTTATCAAAAAAATGACAAATAAAAATAGCTTCCTTGACGAAACTTTTTCAAAAGAGGCGTTAACTCCACATGGAATATATAACTATAAAAGTAACGGATTCTACTAATAATAGAAGAGAGGGATTGAACACCTTCTAACCCTTATTAATTAAAAGGTGTTCTTATTGTACAGCCACCGAAGATGGTTGCACTCAGTTACTTCACCGTCGCGCTTTTCACCACCATCGCTTGTTTTCCGGGGCTGGCTATCATCCATACGGCGACGCCGACTATGATGGCGCCGATGACGAAACCTTTGGTAATGGTCTCGCCCAGCGCGAGGTATCCCCAGAGCACGCCGAAGGGTGGGATCAGGAAGGTTACGGTCAATGAACGCAGTGGACCGATATCGGCAATTAGCCGGAAATAGAGAATATAGGCCAAGGCGGTGCAGACCAGGCCGACGGCAAGCACGCTGGCCCACGCGTCAATTTGCTGCCAATCAACCACCGGGCCGCTGGTCATCGACCATGCAAAGAAAGGCAGAAGGAATAGCGTTGCCCCCATCTGGCTGCCAAAGGCGACCATCTTAGGATCAAGCCCGCCTCGGTTGGATATCCACCGGCGAGTCAAAAAGCCCGCCACGCCGTAACAGCTGGTGGCCACCAAGCAGGCCAGAATACCGTACAGCATGCCGCTGGCCGAGTTTATATCCCCGATGGTGGTGATCACTATTATTCCCACTAATCCTAATACCACTCCACCCCATTTACGGGCGGTCAGTTTCTCGCTGAAAAACGCAAAACCTATAATCGCGCCCATTAGCGGCGTCGTGGCGTTGAATATTGCCGAATAACCGGCGGGCAGCCACTGGGCGGCAAAACAATACATTAGGAAAGGTAAACCGGAATTAATAACCCCGAGGAACAGTGATGATTTAAATTTATTCTCGAAATTAAATGAAGAACGCATTACTAAAAGAATCGTGCCAAGTCCAATAAAGCCGAAAAGCACCCGCAAAAATGCCGTATTCACCGCTCCAAAATGCGGAACCGCAATTCTCATGAAAATGAAACTCGCCCCCCAGATTGCGGCAAGAAGGAGTAATCGTAGGTAATCTGCAATACGCATGCTTTAGGCCCCTTTATATGCTTCCACATATTTTTTATAAGATGTAATGATGACAACTGCGCGATGAACTCAGTATGCAAGGTAGAATATCTTTTAACAGGCCAGGATAGCACTCCGCTTCTTGCTTTTTTTTCAATGAACTTGCCCACCAGCAGTTGGCGGCCATGCTGGCTTTGAAGAGGAAAACGGCTATCAAAGGAGGGAAGCGATGGGAGAAGTTATCCCGCCACCGCTTATCTTACGTCGGACATTGATGACTCAGACGGCGATATTAATATTGCGGCCGATAGCTGGGTTAGCAGGCAACGGCGGAATGGCATCAAGCAGGCTGGCGGCCGTAGTCTGTTGGTTATCCAGCGCTTTTTTTAGCAGGATAGTGTTCACCTTACTGCCGAGATCCAGGTTATCAAGCCCGGTCGCAACTGAAGCAATCTGCGATACATCCATTCTATTCTCCTTTTCAAAACAAAAATTGCTCACGGCTTGGACCCAAGCCTGAAGATGTTATCGGCATTTTATGGGGATTCTTTAGGTCTGTTTCAGGAACGAATGCTATACAGTAGGACATGGAGTTAAATGCTTTCTCCTACTTCTTAAAAAATCTTTCATCAGGCAGCGGCGGTAAAGATTTTGGCATTCCGTAGTTATTAACTATGTGAAGGAACATTATCAAAGTTGGAGTTTCGAAATTGTTCATTCAGACCTCAGAATCAGGTGAAACCGATGTTCAGGCCCAAGCCATAGAGCTTCAGGCGAATGCGCTGCTTAAATTTTCTATGCTGGCAAAACAGGAAATTCTTCAGGGCCGAGGTATGTCAGTTAAAGAAGCACGTCAGATACTGCGTGATGCGCGTAAATAAAAGGCTTTGGGATTAGAGTCGCTAGAACAGCAGCATTGTCCCTCGCACTGAAAAGATAGCACTAACCCAAAACAACTCAGCCCAGAAGGCAATCTATTCGATTGCACATTCCGGGCTGAGTTGTTTCATCTTAAAGCGCGTTTGGCGGAATTATTTAGCCAGCAGCTCTTTACGGACGATTTCTGCACCTGCACTCAGGGCATCCAGCTTGCCGCGCGCTACGCCGCGAGGAAGTGGGATCATGCCGCAGTTGGTGCATGGGTAGAGCTTGTCGGCGTCAACGAATTGCAGCGCTTTGCGGAGCGTGGCGGCAACTTCCTCTGGGGTTTCAACGGTGTTGCTTGCCACATCAATCGCGCCAACCATCACTTTCTTACCGCGAATCAGCTCCATCAACTCCATTGGAACGTGGGAGTTGTGGCATTCCAGAGAGATAATATCGATGTTGGATTTTTGCAGTTTCGGGAAGATCTCTTCGTACTGTCTCCACTCGGTGCCCAGCGTCTTTTTCCAATCGGTGTTGGCTTTGATGCCGTAGCCGTAGCAGATATGCACCGCGGTTTCGCATTTCAGGCCCTCGATGGCGCGTTCCAGAGTAGCAATACCCCAGTCATTCACTTCATCGAAGAATACGTTAAAGGCTGGCTCGTCGAACTGGATGATATCCACACCTGCGGCTTCCAACTCTTTGGCTTCTTCGTTGAGGATTTTTGCAAATTCCCACGCCAGTTTTTCGCGGCTTTTGTAGTGGTTGTCATAAAGGGTGTCGATCATGGTCATAGGACCCGGCAGCGCCCACTTGATTGGTTGGTCAGTCTGCTTACGCAAGAACTTGGCATCTTCAACAAACACCGACTTCTGGCGGCTTACCGGGCCAACCACGGTTGGGACGCTGGCTTCATAGCGGTCGCGGATTTTAACGATTTCACGTTTCTCAAAATCCACACCGTTCAGGTGCTCAATAAAGGTGGTCACGAAGTGCTGACGCGTTTGCTCGCCGTCGCTGACGATATCAATACCAGCCTGCTGTTGATCTTCCAGACACAGACGCAGAGCATCCTGCTTGCCGTCGATGAGTTCTTGATCTTGCAATTTCCAAGGTGACCAAAGCTGCTCTGGCTGTGCCAGCCATGAAGGCTTAGGTAAGCTGCCAGCCGTTGAAGTCGGTAATAACTTTTTCATAATAGATGACCCTGTGTTTTGGTTAATCAAAGAACGGAATTAGCAGACCACTGCTCAAGAATAGTTTGGTGCGGTTTAATGAATTCTTCTTCAGTAAACTTCCCCTGCTCAACAGCTAATTGGCTACGTTCTTCGCGATCATAAACAATGCGAGTGAGTGAATAATCTTGCTGATTCAGGCTTGGCTGATAGCAGCGACCCGCCGGAGAGTTGGCGTTATAAATCTCCGGGCGATAAATCTTCTGGAAGGTTTCCATGGTGCTGATGGTGCTGATCAGTTCCAGATTGGTGTAATCGCTGAGCAAATCACCGGCGAAATAGAACGCCAGCGGCGCAACGCTACCCGCAGGCATGAAGTAGCGAGCCTGCAAACCCATTCTGCCGAAATAGAGGTCAGTCAAAGAGGATTGGTCATCTTGCTCATATTCAATGCCCAGGATCGGGTGAACATTGCCAGTGCGGTTATAAACATTCTTGCTTGAGACGCTCAGACAGATAACCGGCGTCTTGTTGAAGTTGTTCTTGTAGGCTTCTGAATTAATGAAGCATTTGAAGATGTTGCCGTGCAACTCACCAAAGTTTTCTGGGATGGTGAATTGGTTTTTGCCCTTATTGTGCTCGGACAGCAACACGCTGAAGTCGTAATCGCGCACATAAGAGGAGAAGTTATTGCCGACAATACCTTCAATGCGCTCGTTGGTTTTTTTATCAACGATATTGGTTTTCAAAATTTCAATAACCGGGAAGGAAGTGCCTGCGCTTTCAATCTTCAATTCAACGGAAATGATGTCCAGTTCAACGGCGTAGCGATCTGATTTTGGGTTATCCCAGTTCGCCAGAGAGTTGAAACGATTGTCGATCATCACTAATGCGTTGTGCAGGTTCTCTTGGCGTTTCTCGCCGCGAGCCAAATTAGCAAAGTTAGTCGTAATGCGCGTGCTATTCGAGGGATTGTAATTCTCGTCAAAACGCAAACTTTTGGTCGTAAATGTGAAATTATTATTCATTGTAATTTGGTTCCTAACTTCCGGTATAAAATATGGTTAATTGCTCTTTACTCAGGACTTCCTAATTTTCTGTTTTAGTTTTGTCATAAAGTCGCCCTTATGTGATCTACAGCAAATCTCTGAAGACAATTTATGCCCTAGTCGCTGGATGAGGAAAAGTGATTTTATTTCATTGAACATGAGCTATTTTCATGTCCAGACGTATAGACGTCTGTAACGCTATACGAAACCCTTTGCCACTAAGGGCTTACGGCCATTTTTGCTAAATGAGCGGCGAGAGAAATTTTGGTAAGTCTTTGTATCATGAAAAAATTAAAGCGCCCCGAGAGGCGCTTTATTAGGTTTTGGATGATGAAAAAACGGCAATTATCAGAAAATCTGAGTCATGGCGAAAGCCGATCCTAGGCACCTAACTCTCCTCATGCCGCGTCAGCCACTCCTCCAACCTTTTCAATGTGACTTCTTTCGGGCTGTCTTCATTCCACACCAGATAATAGGTCAGAGAACCACAGTCCAGTTGATGGTTTTCCATGGCAATCAGGGTGCCTGAACGCAGCTCATCTTCAACCAGTACGCGCTGCGCCAGCGCGATACCCTGTCCCTCCAGTGCTGCCTGATAGGCCAGTGCTGAACTCTCCATATCCCGCCGGTGCGGCAGCTGGTTCATATCGACATTAAAAGCCCGGCACCACAACTGCCAATCATCCGGACGCCCGCGCACCATCAGCAGCGTGTGCTGTGACAAACCTTCAAGTGCCATATTTGCCTTGCGCCCCTCGGTCGGTCGGCACACCGGCACCAAGACGTTTTTCACCAGCGGCGCGGCATGGCGCTGTGGCCAAACTCCGTTACCAAGCCGGATCGCCGCGTCGCAGTCCGTGGCGTCATCCCACTCAGATGCCGTGGTCAGGCGGACGTCGATATCGGGATATGCCATTTGGAATTTCGCCAGTCGCGGGATAAGCCAGCGAGTGGCAAAAGTAGTGAAGGAGTGCAGGCGGATCACCGACCGCCCGGCGTTACGGTGCAGCACCTGACCCGCGCGGCGCAGCCCCTCAAAGTGTTCGCTAATTTGCTGAAAATAGGCATTGCCGGGGTGTGTGAGGATTAACCCGCGCCCCTGCCGCTGAAAAAGCGCGGTGCCGAAGTGGTCTTCAAGCAGCCGAATTTGTCGGCTGACCGCGCCCGGCGTCACCGACATGCTTTCCGCCGCCGCGCGCACGCTGCCGGTTTTGGCAACGAATTCAAAAGCTAATAAAGCATTTAAGGGAGGGAGTTCACGCATGGGGTTCAACCGTTTAGTTTTTCTCAACAATCGAGCAATTTTAATCGATTGTTGGGAAATTGCTACCGCCGCATTATCAGCCTCGTTAGAACGCACCGGACAAAAGTATTTGCCGGTGCACCTCCGCTGAGGCTCAGCGTCACCTGCTTAGGAATATCTCTCGATGATTAAAGTCACTAACCCTGCTGACGGCAGCATTGTCGGCCAAATACCCTTCCTTGATGCCACCGAAGTGGCGTCCGCGATTAACCGCACCTGTGATGCATTCCCGGCCTGGGCGCGCAGAACGGCTAAAGAGCGCGGCGACCTGTTGCGCGGCTGGTACGACCTAGTTCGCGCCGACAAACACGTTTTCGCCGAGCTGCTGGTAAAAGAAAACGGCAAATGCCTGAGCGAAGCGCTGGGTGAAATCGAATATGGACTGGGCTTTATCGAATGGTACGCCGAAGAAGCCAAGCGCCTGAACGGCGATACCCTGCCGTCGCACGATCCCAACGCCTCGGTGCTGGTGGTCAAAGAGCCGGTTGGGCCTACTGCGGCTATTACTCCGTGGAACTTCCCGTTCATGATGATCACCCGCAAAATCGCTACCGCGCTGGCGGCGGGATGCACCATGATCATCAAACCTGCGGAAGAGACGCCGCTGACCGCCTATAAGCTGCTGGAATATGCGCGTCAGGCCGGTATTCCAAAAGGTGTGTTTGAGGTGGTGAGTGGCGATGCGAAATCCATTGGTGAAGCCTTCACCAAGGATGAGCGGATCCACAAAATCTCCTTCACCGGCTCTACTCGCGTGGGCAAGCTGCTGGCACAAAGCTGCGGCGAAACCCTGAAGAAAATGACCATGGAGCTGGGCGGTAACGCACCTTTTATCGTCTTCGACGACAGCCCAATTGAAGAGACCGTTGCCGGTTTGGTGAGCGCCAAGCTGCGTAACTCCGGTCAGGTGTGTATCTCTCCTAACCGTATCTTCTTGCAGGACGGCATCTACGATGAGTTCGTTAAACAGCTGGTTGCCGCGGTCGCCAAAATCCCTGTCGATCAGGGGATGCAAAAGGACTTCGTGGTTGGCCCGCTGATTAACCAGATGGCGATTGATAAAGTTGCTTCGCTGGTGAATGAGTCCGTGCTTAACGGCGCGACGGTACGTCTGGGCGGTAAACCGCATCAGAAAGGCGGCCTGTTCTATGAGCCGACCATTCTTTGCGATCTGGACGACACCTTTGCGGTTCACAACACCGAAATCTTCGGGCCGGTATTTGCTATCTATCGCTTTAGCACGGAAGAAGAAGCGATCCGCTGCGCTAATAACACCGAATACGGTCTGGTGGCCTACGCCTGGACCAAGGATTTAGGCCGCGCTTTCCGCCTCTCCAAGCAGTTGGAAGCCGGGATGGTTATCCTCAACTCCGGTTCAGTGGGCACAGCCTCAGTGCCGTTCGGCGGTATCAAGCACTCCGGTTATGGTCGTGAAGGCGGTCATTACGGTATCGAAGAGTACGTGCATGTGAAATACGTGCTGATGGCGGGTCAAAACCGCTAATTCCCTCAGGGAGAGCGACGCAACGTGGCTCTCCCTGCCTACTCCTTTTGGCACAACGCCATCACTTCGTGAAGTGATGCGAACTGCTGCATTCTACTTTTGAGGCACGACAGCATGGCGCTACACCCCCGCGTTCTCCCGGTTGCCACGCCGTGGCAAATCATCGTGATGTCGATGATGGCCGGCGTAACCATCGCCAATATCTACTACTGCCAACCCATTCTGGCGCTTATCGCCGCATCGCTAGCTATTTCTGCGCATCAGACCGGCATGTTACCTGTCTGGACTCAGGTTGGTTACGGCATTGGGCTGTTTTTCATTGCGCCGCTAGGGGATATGTTTGACCGCAAAAAGCTGATTATTCTGTTGCAGGTACTGATGCTGGGGATCCTATTCGCAGCAACTCAGGTACATTCGATGATTGGCCTGTCGCTGGTCTGCTTCGGCATAGGTTTACTGGGCGTTTCGGTGCAAATTGTGGTGCCGATGGCCGCCTCGCTGGCACTGCCGACGGGTAAAGGCCGAGTGGTGGGGATGGTGTTCACCGGCACGCTGACGGGGATTTTAGCCGCGCGCGTGGTTAGCGGATACATAGCCGAATGGCTCGGCTGGCGCTGGGTTTTTGGCTTCTCAATGCTACTGGTTCTGCTGGTCACACTGCTGTTTATCGTGTTTTTGCCGAATACAAAATCGACCCATAGCAGCCACTATCTGTCTCTGCTGCGCTCAACGCTGCAACAGGGTACACGCTTTAGCCAGTTGCGCCGTTTATCCCTGCTTGGCGCGCTGATCTTCGGCGCTTTCTGCTCATTCTGGACCACCCTGACGCTAAAACTCTCCGCCGAGCCTTTTCACTTTTCCAGTGGCACCATTGGGTTGTTCGGGCTGATTGCGGTGGCCGGCACGCTGCTAGCCCCGTGGTTCGGCAAAATATCTGACAGTGCCGACCCGCGACGCACGCAAATCTACAGCGTGCTGCTGATGGTCTTGGGGGCGTTAACGCTGCAACTGTGGCACAGCGCCATTACTGCCATTGTGGTTGCTACCCTGCTGCTGGACATCGGCATGCAAATCACCCAAGTGAACAACCTCTCGCAAATCTACCGGCTGGATGAATCGGCGCACAGTCGCATCAACACCTTCTTTATGACCAGCCTGTTTTGGGGAGGCGCGATTGGCACGGGGGCGGGAGTGGCCGCCTGGAACTACGGCGGCTGGACGCTGGTCTGCTGGCAACTGCTGCTGTGGACGGGGCTTGCGCTAACTGTGACCTTAAAGGCTGGGAAGGCGATTAAGGCTTAATCGCCTCGGGCCAAGCGCCGATCGCCACGTCCACCACGCCGAGCAGGTCCTCACGCGTTGCGCCGTGCTGGGCCTGCAAAGCCAGACCGTGAATGACCACGGTATAAAAACCGGCGAGCCGGGAAATCTCTGTGCTTTCCGGCAATTCTCCCTTCTCCACCGCCTGCTGAACATGGCGTTGCAACAGCACCTCGAGCGTCTCACGGTGGCGTGCAAAGGCGAGACGAGATTCCTGCGCAACGCTCAGTTTATCCAAGGGGCCTTGGGTCATAAAACAGACGCCATTGACCTCTTGAGAGGTAAAACGCTCAACGCAGTCGGTCAGTAGAGTGAGTAAGCCCTGTTTGGCATTGCCGTTGGCTAAGCAGCGCGCGCCATCCTCTTCGGCTAATTTTGTGTAGCGGGCAAATGCGCGTAAAAACAGCGCCTCTTTGTTGCCAAAAGTGGCATACATGCTGACGCGATTAATGCCCATCGCCTCCGTCAACGCCGTCAGCGACGCAGCCTCATAACCATAGGCAGCAAACACCTCCATCGCCGCGTCTAGGGCTTGATCCTCGTTAAAGGCTTTAGGTCGCCCGACTCGGGAAACCGCGTTTTTTTCCTGACTGACTTTTGACATAAAAACTCTTTGCTCGAAATGGTTGCTTGACTACCCGTATATTATGCGCAAATATTTCTTACCGGTCGGTAAGAAACTAGCTGAAAAGTCGTTGCGACGCCATAAGTGTGAGCCAGCAAGCTTTGAGATAGTGAGCCGACCGTGGAAAAAGGGTGTTTTTCACCCTTCCGCATTTCGCAAAAAACAGTCAGTGGAGCAGTCAACATGAGCCAAATTTTACATGCCAAAGTGGCCGTTGTTACGGGAGGCTCCAAAGGTATTGGCGCTGCAATCGCTCGCGACTTAGCGCTGAATGGCGCTTATGTGGTGGTGAACTACGCGTCGAGCAAGGCGGGAGCCGATGCCGTGGTGGCGGACATTGAGTCTCACGGCGGCAAAGCCGTTGCCGTGCAGGGTGATGTGTCACTGGCAGCAGACGCGCAGCGGGTGGTTGAGGCCGCGGTGGCGACCTATGGCCGCCTCGACATCTTGGTCAACAATGCCGGTATCTATGAGTTCAATCCGTTGGAAGCCATTACCGAGGAGCATTTCCATCGCACCTTCAATATCAACGTCTTGTCTCCGATCCTGATGATTCAGGCCGCCGCTAAACACCTCACAGCCGGTGGATCAATTATTAACATTGGCTCCAATATCACCAGCATGGCACCGCCGTCGTCGACAGTGTACGCCGCCAGCAAAAAAGCCGCAGAGGGCATTACCGTGGTGCTGGCTAAAGAGCTGGGCGCAAGACAAATCAGAGTAAACAGCGTCAGCCCCGGCCCGACGCAGACTGAAGGCACCGCCGCATTTATGTCGCAGCCCAATGAGATGACGCAGGCCATCATCGCGCAGACCCCGCTGGGCCGCATGGGGCTGCCAGAAGACATCGCCCCCGCCGTCACCTTCTTGGCTTCAGACCATGCCCGATGGATAACCGGCGAAGTCATCACCGTCAGCGGCGGCCACAAGTGATAGCGCTGGCGCGCTTTTACGCTTTCGACCCTACCTACCCCATCCCTATGAGTTTGTAACAGATGCAATCCAAATCATTTTTTAAAATGGCCATCGTGCTTGGCCTGCTGTCGGCCATCGGCCCTTTCGCCGTCGACATGTATTTACCTGCCCTGCCTTCCATTGGCACCAGCCTGCACGCCGATATCGGCACCGTGCAGATGAGCTTGACCGCATTCTTTCTCGCCCTTGGCGCGGGCCAGTTGCTGTATGGCCCGCTGTCGGACATGTATGGGCGTAAGCCGCCGCTGTATGTGGGGTTGGTGCTCTTCACCCTCGCCAGCATTGGCTGTGCGCTGGCTAAAGACATGCATATGCTTATCTTGCTGCGCTTTTTACAAGGACTGGGGGCTGCTGCCGGGTTGGCTATTCCACGAGCCATCGTGCGAGATTTGCATACCGGGGCGGATGCCGCGCGGCTGATGTCTTTGCTGTTGCTGGTGTTTAGCGTGTCACCGATTTTGGCGCCGCTGGTGGGAAGCGCGGTGATTGCCTTTGTTAATTGGCGCGGCGTATTTTGGGCAGTGACCCTTGCGGCGTTAGTTGCGCTGGTGATGATGTCTAAGATGCTGCATGAGACGCGCCCGGCTTCGGAACGCATTCATAGTAGCCTGACAAGTGGACTGGCCGCATACGGACGCTTGCTGCGCGATCGCCATTTCCTGCTGCTGGTATTTATTGGCAGTTTCACCATGGCGGGGTTCTTCACCTTTTTGGCCAACTCATCCTTCGTGATGATTGACCACTATGGCCTTTCACCCACGGTTTACAGCGTATGCTTTGCCGCCAACGCCGTGTTTCTCATCGGCAGCGCGCAGTTCACGGCAATCTTGAGTAAACGTTTTGGCATGGTGACACTGGTTAAAATGGCCGTTTGCGGCTGCACCGTGGCCACGCTGACCATGCTTGCCTACTTCGCCAGCGGCGGTGACAACATGTGGATGCTGATCCTGCCCTATTTTGTGGCTTCGGCATTTATGGGGTTGGTCATTCCAACCACCAGCGTATTGGCCCTCGACCAGCACGGCGCGAACGCCGGTACCGCCTCGGCACTCATGGGTACGCTACAAATGCTGACCGGCGCAATCATGGTTGCCGTGGTCGGAGTGTTCACCAACGGACGCCCGCTTCCTATGGTGGCAGGAATGGCCGCTGGGTCGTTTATCGCCCTGATACTGGCATCAGCCAATCTCACCACGCAATCTGATCAAGAGCATTAATGTGATGGGCCGTTACTGCTGATTTTTACCACGGGTGTAAATGTCAGGTCGGGTAATGGTCCACGCATAATTTTCTCTATTGACGGGCTCATAGCCTAACTTTTCATACAGCCACGGGGCGGTGGTGGTGAACAACATGATCCGGCGCAGTTTCTCAAACAGCGGATGAGCATGAACACATTCCATAAGCCATCTCCCTAGCCCTTCCCTCTGATATTCCTCAAGAACGTAGACATCGCAGAGGTAAGCGAAGGTCGCATAGTCGGTTATCAGGCGCGCAAAACCTATTTGCGAGCCATCATGGTAAACGCCAAAGTTAAGGCTGTTCTCTATGGACGCCGTGACGGTTTCAAGGCTGATGCCCTGCGCCCACGTGGATCGCGTCAAATACTGGTGGACTGCCTGCACATTCAACTTTTCACTATCGGTGCTGACCAGATAGTTATTCTCACGCCATTCATGGTTCGCTGAATTGTTCACTTTGCTACCTGCTCAGGGGATTGTGTAGGGATTAACCCTATCTTTGCATAGAGAAAGCCATGCTGCCCGACCCAATATTTTCAGCGGCTTTTATATACTTCGCTGATTCACTCTGGCCGACAGCTGCTCGGCGCTTTCCTTTCTCTCGCTGTAGCGATCGGTAAGGTAGGCGGCGTGCCCGCGCGTCAGCACGGTAAACTTCATCAACTCTTCCATCACGTCGACAATACGGTCGTAATAGGCAGACGGCTTCATCCTTCCCGCTTCGTCAAACTCCGCCCAAGCCTTGGCCACCGATGATTGATTGGGGATGGTGACCATCCGCATCCAGCGCCCCAGAATACGCATCTGATTGACGGCGTTAAACGACTGAGAGCCGCCGCTGACCTGCATAACTGCCAACGTCTTGCCCTGCGACGGACGCACCGCGCCCATTGACAGCGGGATCCAGTCAATCTGCGCCTTCATCATTCCAGTCATCGCGCCGTGACGTTCCGGCGAGCACCACACCATGCCTTCGGACCACAATACCAGCTCGCGCAGCTCGGCGACTTTAGGGTGGGTTTCAGGGGCATCGTCGGGCAAAGGCAGGCCGGACGGATTAAAAATTTTGACCTCGGCCCCCATTGCCTCCAGCAGGCGCGCTGCCTCTTCTGTCGCAAAACGGCTGAATGAGCGCTCACGCACTGAGCCATACAGCAGCAGTATGCGCGGTGGGTGTGCTGGCTGGGCGGCCGCTAGCTTCTCAGCGGTGATCGGCGCGTCAAAAAGTTGTTTATCCAAATTATTCATCTGCATATCCATTGGATTTTCCTCCTAGATCTGTTGGCAAACGAATGTCGCATCCCCCGTCCCCCGAGCAGCACTCCTCGACCAGAAACACCAATAACTGCTCAAGCCGCTGATACTGCGGCAGGCAAAAAAGCGTGCGGCCTTGTCGCTCTTGGCGGATAAGCCCGACGGTCAACAGCGCCGAGAGATGGTGACTCAGAGTCGAAGCCGGAATATCCAGCTGCGCCTGCAACTCGCCGACCGGCAACCCGCCGTGCCCCGCCTTGACCAGCGCCTTGTAGACAGCCAGTCGCGTAGGATGACCAAGCTCTTTTAACGCACTGGCCGCTGTGTTGAGATCCATAATGCCTCCTTGAAACTATATTTCTAGAATAGTCGAAATATAGAGTAAGTCAAGGCGCAATGGTGATAGTGAGGAATCATAGACCTAATGCTCTCTATGGCTATATCTTCCTTGAGTTTGTAATTCCTGCGTGTCTTAAAGCTGAAATCCTACAGTTTGCCAAGGGTGTCGATGAGTAACTCGCGTGGAAATATAGTTTCATCACTGTGTTTGAGTACCTCAATTGTCCACCAATGATGATTGCCAATGACTTCCTTTTCATTGGCGGTCCACCCTAAATTATCTATATCTACTCTCTCTGTATGAATGATAAAGAAACGCTCATCAGCAGCAACGGTTTCGCCGCTCGGCAGCAACAGGGTGAAGTTTCTGGAGGCGACTTGTTGCCCCACAGAACCTACCGTTAAACCCGTTTCTTCCTGCAATTCACGCATCGCAGCCTGTTCAAAAGATTCATTTGGCTCAAGCCCACCACCGGGAGTTGCCCAGTAAGATTCTCCACTCAAGGCATCATTTTTGTGGCAGAAACGAAATAGCAGGACGCGGTTGTCAGGTGAAATGACGATGAGACGTGATGACGGGCGAGTGCGCATGGGGAAGTCCTTGAGAGGTTACCGGTACTGTCTAGTGTTAAGTGCTTACAATGAGCCAAGGGGCTATATATTCATGAGGATTCAACATTAGCCTGCTTATATCCTTCCTTCCACCCGCCCCCCAAAATACTGCGCCGGTGTGCTCCCCATCGCCTTACTGAACATAGTAATAAAGGCGTTTACTGACTCATAGCCTAATTTCGCGGCGACGTTTTGTACGGATTCTCCGCTGGCTAACTCCCTGAGCGCGATGATCAAATAGAGCTGCTGACGCCAGCGGCCGAAGGTGAGGCCGGTTTCGCGTTGCATCAGTCGCGCCAGCGAACGCTCGCTGACTGCCAGCCGTTTTGCCCACTGTTTAAAGGTGCTTCTGTCTTCGGGATTACCCACTAGCGCGTCGGCCATGGTGCGTATCTTCGCATTCGCTGAGACCGGCAGGCTGAATTGTTGCTGTGGCATAGCGGCGAGTTCGTCGAGGGTGACGCGGGTCAGCCGGGCGACGTGGCTATCTGGCGGGTAGTCCACGCCCTCGCGAGTTAAGCGATCCACTAACTCCTTGACCAACTGTGAAATCGCCAGCGTGCAGCATCTATCCGGTAACGCGGCCGCGCCCGGCTCAATGAATAGATAGTTGAGGTGGGCATTCCACGTGGCTTTGGCGCTGTGGGGAACACCACCCGGGATCCACACCGCGCAGTCGGGCGGCACTATCCAAATCTCATTCTCGGCACGGCAGATCACTGCGCCGAACAGCGCAATAATCAATTGTCCTTTGCGATGAGTATGCACCGGCACTTCGGCCTGATAATCCACGAAATCCAGACGGCGTGCCACCGCCGGGCACGGAGTAGAGTCAGGATCGTATAGCGTTGTGGCTAAGTTGGTAGGCATAGAATTGGCAGCATTTAGATATTTTTTGACAGAATATAGGATTTAACGGTGCTCGCAAGCCGGTAATAATCCCGGCATGAGCAAATTAGACTTCAATCACTTTTATATATTGCGGGTTCTGGGCGAGGCGTTGCACCGTGCCGGGGAGGTTATGACCTCCTCCCGCCTGTTGAGCGACGCCAGTGCCCTGCTGTTCTCCGCCAAGAGCTTCGCCGCCGCAATGCTCGCCTATTACCTCGCCCTTTCAATTGGCCTTGAAAGGCCATCTTGGGCGATCATTACTGTTTATATCGTCTCCCAGACCTCGGTTGGCGCTTCACTGAGTAAAAGCCTTTATCGTCTGGTCGGCACCCTGATTGGTGCGGGGGCCACGGTGCTGATAGTGCCCGCCTTTGTGAATATGCCGGTGCTGTGCAGTGTGGTTCTCGCCGGCTGGATCTGCCTGTGCCTCTATTTCTCGCTGCTGGAACGCACTCCCCGCGCTTACGCCTTCTTGCTGGCGGGCTACACCGCGAGCCTGATTGGTTTTCCCGAAGTGCAGCACCCCGGCGAAATTTTTGACACCGCCATTGCTCGCGTGCAGGAGATAGTCATTGGCATTATTTGCGCGGGAGTGATGCATCGCTATGTTCTGCCAAAACGGATATCCGGGCTGTTTAACAGCAAGATGGCGGAAACGCTGCGCGATGCACGGCGGATGCTCGCCAATGCTCTGACTAACCCGCCCCAGCTGGCCTCGGGGGATCTGCGCATGGCCTCAGCGTTGCAGTTTTTGCAGGGGGTGAGTCACCATGTTCCCTATGACTTTGCGCTGTCAATTCCGGTACGAAATGCCAGAAACAGGCTTCACGATAAGCTGGCGCGCCTGCTGGTGGTGAGTAGCGAGCTGCGCGATGGCGTGCAGAGAATAGTCGCAATGCCTGCCCCTTTGCTCGAGTTGCGGGATGAGGTCACCAACTGGCTGGGCGTTGAGCAAGCGAGCGAACGCAGGCTGGCAGGAGACATGCTGCAACAGCGCAGTGCGGCGTTAACCGCGCAGTTGGCCGCTGATGCGCAAGGCTTTGATGATGAGCTAGCAGTGAGTTTTTGCCGCTATCTCAACGAGGCAGTTAGCCTGCTGTTGCAATGCGAAAGGCTTTTTGCCGCACTTCACCAGACGGCGTTCAATACATCCGAGAAGAGAACAAAATCCGCCAAAGGCTATGTTTATCATCGGGATAGCCTGTCCGCTGCGCGAACCTCGCTGGGTGCTTTTACCATCATTCTGAGTAGCTGCCTGCTGTGGATCTACTCTGCCTGGCCCGATGGCGGCACGGCGGTGTCGGTGATTGGTGTGTGCTGCACGCTGTTTGGCAATTTTGATACCCCGGCACCGCACATCGGCAAATACATGCTGGGTTCGGCCTACGGGGTGATGCTCAGCTTGCTCTACAGCTTTGCTCTTCTGCCCCAAGTGACTGAGTTCTGCGTGTTGGTGGCGGTGCTCGCCCCGGCCTATTTACTGGCGGGCTCGTTACAGGCCCGGCCGCAGACCACCTTTATGGCGATGGGCATCACCCTGACTCTGCCGATTTTGTCCGAGCTGGGGTTTCAATACAGCGCCGACTTCACCTCAGCCCTCAATACCGCCATCGCCCTCTTTGCCGGGACTGGCTTTGCTTTTGTCAGCATGAGTCTGCTGCAAACGGTGCAGGCAGACGCGGCGATCAATCGGTTATTGCGCATCTGCCGTAGTGATATCAGGCGCAGCGTGAAAGGTATTTTTGCCCGCGACGAGCTGTACTGGACCAATCTGATGATGGATAGAACCGCGCTGCTGCTACCACGCCTGTCGCGTAGCGAACAATCCTCCGAGCAGATACTTAGTCAGATGCTGCACTATCTGCGACTAGGCCTCGCCGCGCGCCAGTTACGGCGGCTAATGCCTCAGCTTGAGAACAAAACCGCGTCAGAAGTGAATCAACTGCTTGGGCAATTGGCTCACGAGAAAAGGCCGGACGCCCTGCGTCCTCGGATTGAATCGATGATTAACCTTTATTCTCCGACGCAGAGTGAAACCGCGCACCGGCTGATTGGCGGGCTGGTTGCGTTGCACGGCGCGTTGCAAGAAGCCCCTCAGGAGCAAGTCGATGATTAACGACATAAATCTGGCTGGCGTGTTCTTCCCGGCTCTGCTGGTTATCGCTTTCGCGGCCTTGCTCTGCGCCATGCTGCTGGTCTCCTTTCTCAATCTCAGCAAGCTTTACCGCCGTCTGCCCTTACGGCCGCTGGTGGATTTCACTACTTATATCCTGACCTTTTTCCTGCTAATGCAGGGAGTTAACGCACTGGGGCTAATCATATGACATCGTTTTTCTCTCTGTTGGGCCGCTATGTCCTGACCCTCGGCGCAACTGCCGCTGCGGCACTGATCGCCTTTATGCTGTGGAAGCATTATGCGCAGACGCCATGGACGCGCGATGGCCGAGTGCGGGCAGAAGTGGTGCAAATCGCGCCTGATGTCTCTGGGCCGGTGAGCAGCGTGGCGGTGAAAGATAACCAGTGGGTGAAGCGCGGCGAGGTGCTTTATTCAATTGACCCGCGCTGGCTGAAGTTGGCGGTCTTGAGCGCGCAGGCCGACGTTGAGGTAAGACGCCATGAGATGTCGATGCGTCAAGACGCCGCGAGGAGGCGCACTCAGCTTCAGGGCGTGATCTCTAAAGAGGATTTGCAGCAAACCAACAGCGCGGCGAACGTCGCGGTTGCCAATTACCAAGGCGCGCTGGCGGCGCTAGAGTTGGCACAACTCAACTTATCTCACGCCACCGTGGTGTCGCCGGTGGATGGCTATATCACCCATCTGCGGCTGCGACCCGGCGATTATGCCAGCGCTGGCGAGACTAAAGTGGCGATCATCGACGCCAGCAGCTTCTGGGTGGTGGGTTATTTTGAAGAGACCAAGCTGCGACATATTCACGTGGGAAGCCGCGCACAAATAGCGCTAATGGGCTTCGACCCTGTGATTGCTGGTCATGTGGAGAGCATCGGGCGCGGTATTGGCGACAGCAATGACGAGACGGGCGAACTCGGCCTGCCAGACGTCAACCCGACCTTTAACTGGGTGCGATTGGCGCAGCGAGTCCCGGTTCGCATTCAAATCGATAAGCTACCAGCAGGCATTGAGCTGGTGGCGGGATTGTCTGCCAGCGTGTCGGTTACGCCTTAGAGGCGAGCACGTCAAAATCCAACTCGGGCATCATGATCACGCTTTCCTGCTCGTTGGCGTCGGTGCGGGAAATCACCACCACGGCGGGCGTGTCGGTGTTGTTGTATGGCAGATGGGGCATGTTTTTCGGGATGTAGAAGAAGCTGCCTG
>NZ_JMPJ01000075.1 GCF_000735345.1 Ewingella americana ATCC 33852
AGTACTCCAGCGCGTCGCCGTAACGCACCGACGAAGTGCCGCTGAGGGCGTAAATCGCGGTTTCATGGTGTTCGTGCCGGTGTGCCTTGGCCTGCGAGTGCGGCGGAATAGTCGCCAGCTGCATATGGATATTCTCCGAGCCGACCAACTCATGCGAAACCCCGACCTGATATGACAGCCCCTGCTTGCCGATAAAAGTAGGCTGCGGCTGGGTCAGTCTGCACTCTGGCTTGATAGCACTCATCTGTGAATTTCCTCTAGGCTAAACTCGTGAATAAACACCCCGGATCATGGCGACTGAGTGGCCAGAACCGGGGCCGAGTTCCAAAAGATTTTTAGCCTAGACCCCGCCGCACAGGTCAGTGAAGCTGCCGGTCACGAAAGAGGCTTCGTCGCTCAGTAGCCAAAGTATGGCGTTGGCGACCTCTTCCGGCGTGCCGCCGCGCTTCATCGGGAAGTTCTTGGCGATGCGCTCAACCCTTTCGGCCTCGCCACCGTCGGCATGAATGTCAGTGTAAATACCGCCGGGGCGCACGCAGTTAACGCGAATGCCGTCAGCCGCCACCTCTTTCGACAGCCCGACGGTGAAGGTGTCGACCGCGCCTTTGGAGGCGGCGTAATCCACATATTCAAAAGGCGAGCCGCTGCGCGATGCGCCGGAGGACACATTGACAATCGCCCCGCCCGCGCCGCCTCGGGACAGCGCCATGCGTTTTATCGCTTCACGCGAACAGTAAAAGTGGCTCATCACGTTGGTCAGCAGCACCTGCTGGAAACGTTCGCCGTCCATGTCGATCATCGGCATTTTTTGCTTCAAGATCCCGACGTTATTGACCAAATGGGTAATGGCCCCAAGCTGGCTGTCGATGGTGGTGAAGACTTCTTTGACCTGCTGCTCGTTAGAAACATCGCCGCGCACCGCGATGCACTGAGCGCCAAGGCTTAAAATCTCATCACGAACCTGAAAGGCGGCCTGCTGGTCATTGACGTAATTTACACAGACCGCGTAGCCGCGTTTCGCCGCCAGTAACGCGGTAGCGGCCCCTATCCCACGGCTTGAGCCCGTCACTAATAACACTTTTGAGTTCATTGCTATCCTGCTGAGTAACCTGTGGATTTACAGGATTTAACATAGCTGAAATGAGCGGATGAAGTAACAACAAGCTCGCCTAACCTCAGCGTGGTTCAACTTTTTGTCATTCTTTTGTCATTTTCTCGTCAGCCTTTTGTTGGCCCCTGCTTGCTAAAGTGCAATCACACCCTACCAAGAGGATTTATGATGAAATTACGCAATCTGTCACTTGTCGCTTCACTGGTTCTGGCCGGACTGTCTCTCTCTACTGCTCAGGCAGATACCAGCAAGCCAGCCGCTGCTCAACCCGAAGTCACCAACATTGTGCTGGTTCACGGCCTGTTCGCTGACGCATCGAGCTGGGGTAAAGTTATTCCGCTGCTGCAAGCCAAAGGCCTGCACGTCACTGCGGTACAGAACCCAACTACCTCTTTGGATAACGACGTAGCCGCGGTGAAACGCGCGTTGGCGCTGCAAAACGGCCCGGTGATTTTGGTCGCCCACTCCTACGGCGGCATGGTCATTAGCCAAGCAGGTAATGAGCCGGAAGTGAAAGGTTTGGTATATATCGCCGCGCGCGCTCCGGCTGCGGGTGAAGACTATCCGGCGCTGACCAAGAAATTCCCAGCCGCGCCAGCCTCTGCCGGTATCCAGTGGAACAGCGATTTTGGTGCCTTGAGCGAATCGGCCTTTGTGCATGATTTTGCCGGTGACCTGCCGGAGAAAGAAGCCAAGGCTTACTACGCCGTGCAGCAGCCTATGGGCCGCGCCATCACCATGGCCAAGACTAGCGTCGCGGCTTGGGAATTTAAGCCAACTTACTATGCTGTCTCGACCGAAGACCGTACCATCAACCCGGATCTCGAACGCTTCATGGCGAAACGTATGCACGCGCAGACGATCGAGCTAAAATCTAGCCATGTATCACTGATTTCCCAGCCGGAAGCCGTGGCGAACCTGATTATGAAAGCCGCGCACGTGCCGGGTTACTGAGTTTTACCCCATCATCATGATGAGAACGGGGAGCCTAGTGCGCCCTTTGCTCCTGTATTCGAGGTTTGACACTGCTTGAAAATCCTCATCGTTGAAGACGAAGAAAAAACCGCCGAGTATCTGCGCAATGGCCTTAACGAAGCGGGCTACACCGCAGACTGGGCGGCGAATGGCATCGACGGCCTGCACATGGCGCGGGAAAATGCTTATGACCTGATCCTGCTGGACGTCATGTTGCCAGAGATGGACGGCTGGACGGTGATGGAGCGTCTGCGCATCCACAGCCAGACGCCGGTGCTGTTTCTCAGCGCCCGTGGTGCGCTGGAAGACCGCCTGCGCGGCTTGGGGCTGGGTGCCGATGAGTATCTGGTGAAGCCTTTCTCCTACGCCGAGCTGCTGGCGCGCATTCGTATCATTCTGCGTCGCGGTCAGCCGCAGTCGGGCGACGTGCTCTCGCTGGCGGATCTGGTGGTGGACATTGAAAAATTCCGCTGCGAGCGGGCTGGCAAACGCATCACCCTGACCAATAAAGAGTTCAAGCTGCTGGTCTGCTTCCTGCAACATCCGGGTCAGGTTCTGTCGCGCACCTTTTTGGCTTCCCGCGTGTGGGACATGAATTTTGACAGCGACACCAACGTGGTGGACGTGGCGGTGAGAAGGCTGCGGCAGAAAATCGACGAGCCTTTCGACAACCAGTTAATCCATACGATTCATGGCGTTGGCTATCGCTGTGAGGCCGAGGCATGAGGCGCGTCTCCCTCACCTTTCGGCTGGCGGTGCTGCTGGCGGCGTTCTCCTTCGTGGCGTTTACCGTCATGGGCGGCGCGCTGTATTACGCGTTGCGCCATCAACTGACGCTGCGCGACGACGCGGCGCTGGTGTCGCGCGTCGACCAGATAGGCACGTTGTTGCGCGATTTGGACGCCCGCCAGCTGATCCATGAGAAGCCGCACCTGTTCGCCAATATGCTGGGTAATACCGAGTCGCTGCTGGTGATCCGCTATGTCGGCGGCCCGACCCTGCTTGAGGTCAATCCGCTCAAGCGCCCCATTCCCAACGTCACGCCAGTTTCCGCCGAGCAGCGGCTGTCGCTAAACGCCGTCCATCACTCGCAGACTGCCGACGGCACGCCGATGATTTACATGGCCGCCACCAGCCCCTCTTCTAATGATTTAGTGCCGCTGGAAATCATCTCCAGCCGAGTGTTAACCGACCGCACCCATATTCTCGACGTATATCGCAATTACATTATCCTGTTCGCCTCGATGATGGCGGCTATCTCGGTGTTTCTAGCATTTATCTTTGCCCGTCGCGGCGTCTCGCCGTTGCGCAGGCTGGCGGAGAGAACCGCAAAGATTGGTACGCGCACTCTGTCATCGCGCCTGACCAAAGATGACGCCCCAACCGAGCTGGATACCCTGATTGACCAGATCAACGCCATGCTGGAGAGGCTCGAACGCGGCTTTAAGCAGTTGAAGCAGGTGAGTGCCGACATGGCTCACGACCTGCGCACGCCGATTACTATTTTGCTGGGGCAAACTGAGGTCGGCCTCGGCGCGCCGCGTGAGAACGAGTATTACCGGCGGCTGCTCGGATCCAATTTTGAAGAGCTTCAGCGTATGTCGCGGATGATCGACAATATGCTGTTCTTGGCGCAGGCCGAGCAGCCCGACCTTGAGATTGAGCGTACGCTGCTGGATGCCACGCAGGACATGAGGCGGCTTTGTGACTATTTCGAGGATTTGGCCGCCGACCGAGACATTCAAATCCAAGTCAGTGGCGAAGGCACGCTGTTCGCCGACGCCATGCTGTTACGCCGCGCGCTGGCTAACCTGCTGTCCAACGCCGTGCGCCACGCCGCGCCGGGCAGCCTGATTGAAATCAACGCCATTCCTTCGGCCGAAGGCATGACTATTCAGGTGGTGAATCAGGGCGACACCATTTCTAAATCGCATCAGGAGAGGATTTTCGACCGATTTTACCGCGCAGACTCCGCGCGGCAGAACTCGTCAAACTCCAGCGGGCTGGGCCTGTCGATTGTCACCTCAATCATGCAACTGCACCAAGGCCGCTGCTGGGTGGAGAGCGACCAAGGCACCACTACGTTTGGGCTGTTTTTTCCGAATGCACAGGTGTAAATCCAAGATATTGGGTGTTATCCGCCAAAAACCGGTTTAACACCCTAAATAATGGATTTAACTCTGTTTACTTGGTCGCTAGCTTCAGCAGCACTACGCCGGAGAAAATCAGCAGTACGGCGATGACCCGCATGGGGTTGAGGCTCTCGCCAAACATGGTGACGCCGAGGATAAATGCGCCGATAGCACCGATGCCGACCCACACGGTATAGGAGGTGCCTAAAGGAAGGGTTTTCATGGAGATAGCCAGCAGCGCGAAGCTGAGCAGCATGAAGACTAAGGTGACAATACTCGGAACCAGCTTGGTAAAGCCGTGCGACTCTTTCATCGCCGTCGACCATACCACTTCAAACAAACCTGCTAACAACAGATATACCCAAGCCATATTCTGACCTTATTTAATCGCAGGGTCGTCCCTATTCAATGAAGCCGAGTCTCTGGTCGTCCAGTCAGCATTAAACGGTGAGAGAAGAGTATAGATCAAGATGAGGCCGGAGAAAATTGCGAGCCGCATCGCACGGCTCGCAGAGGGAAGTTAGACTTTTTGCACGCTGCCGAACACCAGACGGCCCTGATGGAAGGTGGCTTTGACGTCGGAAACCCGCGCCACGGCCTCGGCGGAGCAGCTGGCGTCGACCAGAATCATCTCGGCCCTGTCATTCACAGCAGGCCATTGGCGAGTGCCGCTGTTGTCCAGCGGCAGCACGTTGCCGGTGGCGATAGCCAGTGAGCGTGTCAGGCCGAACTCGTCTGAATTGCCATAAAGTTGGGCGTAAAGGTTGGCTTTTTCCAGCATGCTGCCGGTGCCAAACGGCGACCAGTGGTCAATCACGCTGTCCGTGCCGGTCATCACAAACACGCCCTTCTCGCTCAACTGCGGCAGCGGCATTGCCAGCTTGCCAATTGGCACGGTGGAAGCCAGGGTAAACTGCTGACGGGCCAGCCCGTCAATCACTTCATCCAGCTCTGCATCTTTCAGCGTTGAGAGAGCAAAGCCGTGGCTGAGCGTCACTTTGCCTTTTAACTGCGGGTTCTGCTCGACGGTTTTAATCATATATTTCACCGCCGCGACGCCCGCCGGAGAAGTCTCGTGCAGGTGGATATCCACACCGGTGTGGGTATCAAGGGCAATCTGGAACATGGCGTCGAGTGACTTTTCCATCGCGCCGTCAACGTTAGTTGGGTCCAGCCCGCCAACGTATTGCACGCCCATTTGCATCGCTTCGCGCATCAGGCCGTCCACTTTCGAGTGCAGCAGGCCGTGCTGCGGGAAGGCGACGATTTCGCAGCTGAAGTCATTTTTATGTTTTTCCAGCGCGATTTGCAGATGTTCGAGGCTTTTCAGCCCACTTACCGGGTCGATATTGCAGTGGCTGCGGGCCACGGTGGTGCCTTTAGAGTGCAGCAGACCAATAATGGCTTCCGCGCGCTGAACCGAGGTCGGCAGAAGCTGTGGGATCAGCACCTGCTCGCGGGCAATCATGTCCATAATGGTCTTGCCTTTACGCGGCCTTGGCGCTTCCCACGGGCCTCCGTAGAAGGTCTTGTCGAGGTGGATATGCATGTCGCGGGTGGCAGGCAGCAGCAACAACCCTTTGGCATCGAAGGCAGGCAAGCTGCTGGCGGCCGCACCGCTGGCGGGCTGAATGGCCACAATTTTGCCGTCTTTTATCTCCAGATGATAAAGCGCGGTCTGGGTGCCAATAATCATCTCCCCTTCACGCTTGAAACCCTCTTCCAGCCGGACATTACGCAGCTGGTAGTGGGCGGCAGGCAGCGAGGTAACGGCATTACTGTCTTCGCATTTGGCCATAGAATCGGTTTTATTTTGAGTGGCAGCCTGAGCTGAAGCCATGCCGGTGGCCAGCAGCGCGCCCCCGGCGGTCAATTTCGCGGTGTTTGAGAGAAAATTTCTGCGGCTTTGTTGTTGAGTGTTCTGCACGTCGATTTCCTTAAATCCAGAGATAAAATTTGCGTTACCGCTTCACCATAAAATAAGGCGCTTTCGCTGGCTGCGATATTTGCCACTGGTGGTCAGTGGCAAACGCAATAGTTAACTCAACTGGCAGAACTGGCGCAGCTTCTCGGCCAACGCCAGCTGCGCCGAGGTAGCATCGGGGCGATAAAACAGCGCCAACTCGACATTATCAACCTGCGGTAATCCGCTCTCTGCGCCTAACACCCGGTGCTCCGGCAGGCGGCAGCTGGCGGGCAGTAGCGTCACGCCCAGCCCGGCGGCGCTGGCGGCGACTAAAGCCGCAAGGCTGGCGCTGCTGTAACTGATGCGCCAGTTGCGGCCCATGGCGTCCAGCGCCTGACACAGTTCCTCACGATACAGCCCATTGAGCGGAAACAGCACCAGCGGCACCGGGTCATTTTCAAACGCCGGATAAGTTGCGCTATCCAGCCACAGCATAGGCTCTGGGCGCGCCGCGTTGGGTTTGTCGCCTTTGATCTGCTTCACCAGAATGATATCCAGCTCGTCCTGCTGCCAGGATTTTCGCAGCTCATTGCTCAGGCCGCTGGTCACGTCGAGGCGCAAATGAGGATGAGTACGGCTGAACTCGGCGAGTAGCCCGGTGGTGGCCGCCGCGAAGTCCTCCGGCACGCCAAGGCGCACCACGCCGTCGCGCCACTGGTCGGAAAGTGCGTCGTGCGCCTCGCCGTTCAGCGCGATAATCCGCCGCGCATAGCCGAGGAACCTCTCCCCCTCTTCGGTGAGCAAAACCTGATGAGAAGTACGTTCCAGCAAGGCTTTGCCGAGCATCTCTTCAAGGCGGCGCACCTGCTGGCTAACGGTGGATTGAGAGAGGAACACCCGTTCGGCGGCGCGGGTAAAACTACCGGTATCGCAGACTGCCACGAAACTCAGCAACTGCTGAGGGCTAAACATCGGGTAGCGATTCATTTAATCAATACATATTCATCTGGTATTCGATTAACCAATAGTATCAATCTGGTCGAGGCTGACAACCGGGGCTTGGTATTCCTGCTGATAATGTCGCGGGGATTGACCAATAATGCGTTTGAACGCGTTGCTAAAGGCGCTTTCCGAGCCGTAGCCGAGCGAAAGAGCCAGCGCACTAACGCTGGTACGTCCTTTTTGCAGCACGCGCTCGGCCAGCCGCATGCGCCACTCGGTCAAATAGGCCATCGGAGCGATTCCAGCGACTTTTTTGAAGTAGGCGGCAAAGGTCGCCCGCGACATGGCGGCAGATTTTGCCAGCTCTTCCAGCTGCCACGCGCGGGCCGGTTGTTGGTGGATAAGCCGCAGTGCGGGAGCCAAACGCTTGTCCCCCATGGCTCTTAATCTCCCGCCCTCTAAAGGCGCAGACTGCTCAAAATAGGCGCGAAGGATCTGGATAAACATCAGATGAGTGAGCTGAGACGTGGCCGCCGCCGCGCCGGGGTGGTCGCCCTCTTGTTCATTGACCAACTGCTCGAGCAACCAGCGCAGTGAACCGGCGTGGCGCGAAGTGGCACGAATGTGGATCAGCATCGGCAATTCGTTAATCAGCACCTGCGCGCTGTTGTCGGCCAGCTCAAGTTTGCCGCCAATCATGAAAAACTCATCCCCTTCGCCATGTTTAACCACCAGGCTCTGACGATTTGCCAGCACCTTGGCAAGAGGAACGGGTTCGAGGGTTGAATCGCTGGAAAGCACGTGCGAGCGCGGGGTTCGCAGCAGAAAAACATCACCACTTTCTACTGCCACGGGCTGCTGTTCGCCCGCCATCTGCATCGAGCAGTTACCGCGTACGATGCCCCAAAATTTGATTTGGTCAGACGTCGGGAACTCCACCGCCCACTTTCCGCCTGTCACTAGCCCACCGGCCAGTACGGAACGTGCATTGAGGAGCTGTAATAAGTCGGAAAAGGGATCAAGGTTCATTCTCAGATTTTCACGCATAAAAGTTGGACGTTCAAGTATTAAAAATCTTAACCATGCCGCCTATTCTGCATACCAGAGCTGAGACGCCTTGCCAAACGGGGCGTCTCGGATTGTCGATTGAATCTAACAAGTCAGGAGCAGAAAGCATGCAACAGAGAAATTGGTTAATTACTGGAGTTAATAGCGGTTTTGGTCGGCACCTCACCGAGCAGCTTTTGCAGCGCGGAGAGTGCGTCGCGGGGACCGTGCGCGACCTCTCGTCCATGGCTGACCTCAAGGCGCAGCATGGCGAGCAATTATGGCTGGCGGAGCTTGATTTGACGGACACGCCGGCCATTCGCCGGGTGGTAGACCGGGCTTTCTTCGAGCTGGGTCGCATCGATGTGGTGGTGAGCAATGCCGGTTATGGCCTATTTGGCGCGGCGGAAGAGATGACCGATGAGCAAATCATGCATCAGCTCGATACCAATTTGCTCGGCTCCATTCAGCTGATCCGCGCCGCCACGCCTTATCTGCGCGGGCAGCAGGCGGGACGAATTCTTCAGCTTTCATCGGTTGGCGGGCAGGCTATTTTCCCCGGCGGCTCAATGTACCACGCCACCAAATGGGGCATTGAAGGCTTTGTGGATGCCATTCGACTCGAGCTGGCGGCCTTTAATATTGGTTGCACGCTGATTGAGCCGGGCAGTGCGCGCACCGACTTCCGCTTTCGCAGCGCTCAGCTTGCCACGCGTATTGAAGCCTATGATGCCTCGGTTATCAGCATGACTCGCCAAAGACTGACCGACCGCAGCAGCCAGCCGATTGGTGACCCGGTAAAGATGGCGGCAGCGATGATAGCCAGCGTCGACCAGCACCCCGCTCCGGCCCGAATCGCCCTTGGCAGCGACGCCTATGGCGCGATGCACAGCCAGCTCAGTGCGCGATTAGCCGACCTCGAAGCACAGAAAACGCTGGCGATGTCGACGGATTATCCAGCGGATCAGTAATAGCTGCCTGACCTTTTGCAGATAAGTAAGAATGAGCCTGAGTTAATGGTCAAGTAATGGTTAGCAAGATCTTTGGATTAGAATCCTTTGTTAACCAATGCCATACTTTGTGTTAAGTCTTGCTCATCTGCATAAGGGAACGATTTTGAATAATGCTTATTCCGCAACCCAATTGAACGCCACCGAAGCGCTAGATCGGCTGGAGGCGCTGTACAACGGTGCCGTGGTGGCACTGCGTACCGCCATCGGTGACTTTATTCACGATGGTTCACTGCCTGATAACGATGTGCGTTCGGCAGGACTTTTCACCTATCCTGAGCTGAGCGTCAGCTGGGACGGTGCTCAGCAAAATCAGTTTAAGTCTCGTGCCTATGGCCGTTTCCCGCGCGCCGGGAAGTACACCACCACCATCACACGCCCGGAGCTGTTCCGTGGTTATCTGGCTGACCAACTGAGCCTGCTGGAAAGCGAATATAACGCCAGCTTCGTGGTGAAGCCTTCGCAGCTGGAAATCCCCTTCCCGTTTGTTATCGACGGCTCTGACCTGAATCTCGACCGCACCATGAGCGCGGCGCTGGCGCACCACTTCCCGACCACCGAACTGTCGCAAATTGGCGACCAGATAACCGACGGTTTATCCAGTTCCACCACCGAGTTCCCGCTGTCGCACTTCGACGCGCTGCGCACCGACTTCTCGCTGGCGCGCCTGAAACACTACACCGGCACCCCGGCGGAGCACGTGCAGCCTTATGTGCTGTTCACCAACTACACCCGCTACGTGGACGAGTTTGTTAGCTGGGCCTGCGCGCAAATCGTAGATCCTGCCAGCCCGTATGTCGCGCTCTCCTGCGCCGGTGGAGCTTATGTCACGCAAGAAACGGTCAATCTTGAGCAGACCGTCTCTGACTTGGCGTGGAAAAAGCACCAGATGCCGGCCTATCACCTGATTGCCGACGATGGCAAAGGCATCACGCTGGTGAATATCGGCGTCGGCCCGTCTAACGCCAAAACCATCTGTGACCATCTGGCGGTGCTGCGCCCGCACGCCTGGCTGATGATTGGTCACTGCGGCGGCCTGCGCGAAAGCCAGCAGATTGGTGACTACGTGCTGGCTCACGCCTATCTGCGCGACGACCACGTGCTCGACGCCGTACTGCCGCCGGACATCCCAATCCCAAGCATTGCCGAAGTGCAGCGCGCGCTGTACGACGCCACCAAAGCCATCAGCAACATGCCGGGGGAAGAAGTTAAGCAGCGCCTGCGCACCGGCACCGTGGTGACCACCGATGACCGTAACTGGGAGCTGCGCTACTCGGCCTCGGCCATGCGTTTCAACCTGAGTCGCGCCGTTGCAGTGGATATGGAGAGTGCGACCATTGCGGCTCAGGGGTATCGCTTCCGCGTGCCTTACGGTACGTTGCTCTGCGTCTCCGACAAGCCGCTGCACGGCGAAATCAAGCTGCCGGGACAGGCAAACCACTTCTACGAAGGGGCGATTTCCGAGCATTTACAGATTGGTATCCACGCCATTGGCCTGCTGCGTCAAGAAGGCGACAAGCTGCATTCGCGTAAATTACGCACCTTCAACGAGCCGCCATTCCGCTAAAAACGGTCTCTACCGGGGAGGTTTGTCCTCCTCGGTAAATTTCCCAATATTTCTACACAATTACTGCCGATCCCTTAGCGCATTCCACCTGATTTGCCGCGTAAAAAAACAGCGAATAACGCGTATATTCTTACTCATCGACCGGTAACAATTCGGCGAGAAATGAGCGGTTTAAACGGGTGTCGAGGTGGTTATGAAAAGGCTATTGCTGCTGTTGCTGGCCGCAGGTGCAATGATGTCGGTGGCACAAAGTTCTTTCGCCTATGGCTATTACGGCCACGGGTATTATGGTCATGGTTATTATCACGGTTGGTATGGCCCGCGGGTGATTATTGGCGCACCTTGGGGACCCCCGCCGCCAGTCTATTACGGACCACCTCCGGTGGTGTATGTGACACCGTCACCTCCGCAAACCTATGTGGAGAAAACCCCTAATTACGCTTACTACTGCCAGAGTCCAGCGGGCTACTATCCGCACGTCCAGCGCTGTGCGCAGGGCTGGATGAAAGTGGTGGTTGGCGATTCTGCACCGCGCTAAGCCTGAGTGACTCAACCATGAAACGTCTCTATCAATTAGCTCCACTGGCGCTGGTGATGGCGCTGGCGGGCTGCGTGTCGCCCCCTTCAGGGCCGGAAGTGCAGGTTTTACCGGGCAGTACCAAGAGCTACGGGCAGTTTAGGCAGGATGATATTTTATGCCGCAACACGGCGCAAAATAGCGTGGACGGCGGCGCTCAGGCGGCTTCTAACAGCGCGGCGGGCACGGCGGCTGCGGGAACGGTGGTCGGTGCAGCGGCGGGCGCTTTGATTGGCGCGGCATCAGGTCATGCCGGCCCGGGGGCGTTGATTGGTGCTGGCAGCGGCCTGCTGGTGGGTAGTGCGATGGGCAGTAATACGGCGGGAATGAGCAGCGGCGATTTACAAGATCAGTACGACGTTATCTACACCCAATGTATGTACGCCAAGGGAAATAAAGTGCCGGTGGCCTACAGCTACGATGAACCAAGGTCGGGGCAGTCAGAGGTTCCCCCTGATTACCACCCCGGCTCTGATCCGCGCAGCGTGCCACCGGATTACAACGGCGATTTGCCTGATAGCAATGTGCCGCCAGACTATCGTCCGTAATCCATTGATTAGACGATAAAAGCTTAAAACTTCACCATGGCACCGAGTTCAATAACGCGGTTAGGCGGGAGCTGGAACTGATCCGGCGCCCGCAGTGCGTTACGTTGTAACACTTGGAACAGCTTGCCGCGGATCTGCAAATACCAAGGGCGTTTGTCCAGCACCAGCGTGTCGCGCGACATAAAGAATGAGGTGTCGCTCATGGTGCAGCGCAGCCCATCTTGCCCACAACGATAGAACACATCTTCCAGATTTGGCGTCTCGCGCCAGCCATAGCTCGCCACCACGCGCCAGAAGGATGGCGACAGGTGCTCAATGGTCACGCGCTTGAGGTTATGCACATAAGGCACGTCGGCGCTGCTGATGGTCAGCAAAATGATGCGTTCGTGCAGCACTTTGTTGTGCTTCAAGTTGTGCAAAAGCACCAGCGGCACGGCGTCCGGCGCACGGGCCATAAACACCGCAGTGCCCGGCACGCGGCGCGGCGGGGATTTCTCGAGTGAGGTGATCAGCGCGCTCAGGGCGTCCGGGTCTTCACGCAGGCGGCGCAACAGCCGTGAACGCTCAGTGTGCCAAGTGATCATGATAAGCAGAATGCTTAACCCCAGCGCCACCGGCAGCCAGCCGCCGGAGAACAGCTTGGTGAGGTTGGCGGCGAACAGTGGGATATCAATCATCATCAGCAGTGCCAGCAGCAGCAGGCCCCAGCGCTTCTTCCAGCCCCAGTTCTTAATCGCCACAATGCACAGCAGGATTGAAGTCAGGAGCATGGTGCCCGTCACCACAATGCCGTAGGCCGACGCCAAATCGCTGGAGTGTTTGAAGCTGATAATCACAATCAGCACCGCCACGTACAGCAGCCAGTTCACCACCGGAATATAGATTTGCCCGGACTCGACGTCCGAGGTGTAGACAATGCGCATTGGCGGCAGGTAGCCCAAACGCATCGCCTGACGGGTCAGGGAGAAGACGCCGGAAATCACTGCCTGAGAGGCGATAACCGTCGCCATGGTGGCAATAATCAGCAGCGGAACCAGCGCCCAGTCAGGGGCCAGCAGGAAGAACGGGTTTTTGATGGCGTCCGGGTTGCTCATCAACAGCGCGCCCTGCCCGAAGTAGTTCAGGACCAGCGAAGGTGCGACCAGCAGGAACCACGCGATGCGGATAGGTTTTTTGCCGAAGTGGCCCATGTCGGCATACAGCGCCTCGGCCCCGGTCACGGCCAGCACCACCATGCCCAGCGCGAAGAAGGAAATGCCTTTGAATTCAATGAAGAAGTGCAGCGCCCAGTAAGGGTTCAGGGCTTGCAGTACGCCCGGATTATGCAAGATGCCGCCAATGCCCATCACGCCCAGCGAAACAAACCATAGCACCATCACCGGCGCGAACAGCTTACCGACGCTGCCCGTGCCCTTCTTCTGGATAACAAACAGCAGGGTCAGCACCGCGATGGAGATGGGGATGATAAATTTATCCAGCGAAGGCTCGATGATCTCCAGCCCTTCAATGGCCGAAAGCACCGAAATGGCCGGAGTGATCACCCCGTCGCCATAGAAGAAGCTGCCGCCCACCAGCCCGAGGAACACCACGGTGGCGTACCAGCGTGGGTTGATGTCCCGCACCGCCAGCGACATCAGGGTGAGGATCCCGCCCTCGCCGCCGTTGTCGGCGCGCATCACGTAGCCAATATATTTAAACGACACCACCAGCATCAGCAGCCAGAAAATCAGCGACAGAAAACCGAAAATTGAACCTTGGGTCATGGTTATCCCGGCCTGACCGGTCAGACATTCGCGCAAGGTATAGAGCGGACTGGTACCAATATCACCGTACACTACGCCGATGGCCGCCAGCGTGACGGCAGGCAACGGCTGCTTCTTTTGTGCATGCATAGATGAGTGATTCGCAAAGTAAAAGGACCGGAAACACCGGCTAATGTTGGGAGTATAGTACCGACATGGGTCGGTACTGTTAATGATATGTTTCTTTAGTGGTTATTTGCGAGCCAAAACGCGCTGGCGGGCAAGTTTAAACGGTGCGCAGCTGAGGGTAGCGGCGCAGGATAAACAGGCACCACGCCAGAGAGACGCAGCCCATCGCCCCGCCGACGTAACCTACGTCCGACAGTTCCAGATGCACGATCACCTGATTACCCAGCAGCGCGCCCGCGCCAATCCCCAGATTGAAAATCCCTGAGAACAGCGACATGGCGACGTCGGTGGCATCCGGCGCCAGCGCCAACACGCGAATTTGCATCGCCAGCGCGATAGCCATCATGCCGACGCCCCACAAAATGGTCAGCACAGAAAGGCTGAACGCGCTGGTCGAGGAGACCAGCAGCAACAGCATCGCCAGCGCGATGATGGAGATAGCGCCGACAAAGAATGATGTCGGGAATTTGTTACCCATCACGCTAAATAGCGCGCTGCCCAAGATGCCCGCCCCGCCGAAAATCAGCAGCAGGAAGGTGGTGAAATCTTCACTCATTTTGGCGATGTTTTGCACGAACGGCTCAATGTAGCTGTACGCCGTGTAATGCGAAGTGACAATCAGCGCGATCATCAGGTACATCGACACCAGCGCCGGGCGTTTGAACAGCATCGGGACGCTACTCAGCGAGCCGCTATGCTCGCTTGGCAGTTTTGGCAGCAGGCGGCTTAGGCTGATTAAGGTGATCAACGCCACGACGCCAATCACGCCAAAGGTAATGCGCCAGCCGAGATATTGACCAATCACCCGCCCGAGCGGCAGGCCGAGAACCATCGCCAGCGCGGTGCCGGTCGCCAGCATGCTCAGTGCCTGGGTTTTCTTACCGGCCGGAGCCACGCGGATAGCCAGCGAGGAGGTGATTGACCAGAAGATGGCGTGCGCCAGTGCAATCCCAATGCGCGATACCACCAGCGAGCCGAAGTCCCAGGCCACCACCGACAGCACGTGGCTGAGGATAAACAGGCCAAACACCACCATCAGCAGCAGGCGCCGCTCGACGTTGCGGGTCAGCAGCATCAGCGGCAGTGACATCAAGGCGACCACCCAGGCATAGATAGTCAGCATCAGGCCAACCTGCGCGGTTTGCATAGAGAAGGAGCTGGCGATGTCTGACAGCAGGCCGACGGGAACGAATTCGGTGGTATTAAAAATAAACGCGGCGATAGCTAGCATGATGACGCGTAGCCACTCGGTTTTGCGCGAAACGTTTTGTGATTGCATTGAGATGTTGACTTGTAAGTGATGGGTTAACTGCTTGTTTAATGACGGCGAGAAATGTCATTTTTTGTGAGGAGTATTGTGTTTTATTTCGGCCGGAATGAAAACCGCTAAATCCTGCCTGCGGAAAATTTATCTGTGCAACGGGCTGAGGTGTGTAATAGCTTCAGCCCGTTGTTGGGTCACATCAATGCCATGTGTCGCTGGGACTTAAGAGGTCAAGCTGGCCAGACGCGCCGCGAAACCCATGAAAAACAGCCCGACAACGCCATTGCCAAACTTGGTGAGTTTCTTGCGCGAGCGGAAGAACTTCGACAACGCTACACCGCCGAAAATCAGCGTGGTCATGTAAGTGAAGCTGAGGATTTCCAGTATGGTCGCCAAAATCAGGTACGGCACGGCGGCGTGCGGATAGCTGAAATTGATAAACTGCACAAAGAATGAAATATAAAACATGATGGATTTCGGGTTGGTCAGGCTCAGGGTCAGCGATTTCCTGAACACATTTCCGCGCACGCTCACCGTTTCGCCCTGCTCTTTATTCTTCGAGAAGAAATTCTCCTGAATAATCTTTATGCCCAGATAGAGCAGATAAAACGCGCCCAAGAACCGAACCAGCATAAAAAGCACGGGGGAAGCTTTTATCAGAGAAGCCACACCGATATAGGCGAGGAAAATCAGCACCGCGTCGCCCAAAAAGCAGCCAGCCGCTGCCTTATAGCCGCTAAGAACGCCATGAGAAGCACTGGTCTTTAGGACAAAGAGAGAGTTAGGGCCCGGCAGGAGAATAATAAACACTAACCCTGCGAGATAGGTCCAAAGATTGATAACGCCGAACTGTTCCAGAATCACCTGCGCCTCCAAAAACTGACTAAAAATGCTAAGCCCAAACACATGAAATCATGTGTGATATTGAAGTGGCGAGGTGTAGATGGCGTCATAAAACCGCGCACGGCAACGACTCGTCGCTCTAGCGATTAATCTAGAGAGTTGTGAGTAATTTGACTACTCCCCAACCCTGCTGCGCGGCCCTTTTTTTAGCTTCAAAACCTTTCGTAGAAATTTGCTGATCCCGGCGATCTGGTTATGACCAATGACTTAAGGCAAACCCAGCCAGCGGGCTAACGCAGTGACCGCAGCGGCGGATAAAATGACGGCAATCAGCGGCACTTTGCGCCACGCCATTATCGCCGCTACCCCTACCCCCAACAAACGCGCGAATCCGGCAAAGTGCTCACCTTCCAGCAGGGTGGCAATCACCGCCACTGAGAGCAGCAGCGTGGTGGCAGCGTCGGCAATCAGCGCGCGAGTGTTGTCGGTGAAGGTCATGCGCGAGCCGAGCTTAAATCCGGCATAGCGAAACGCATAGGTACCCACGGCCAAAAGCGCGATGCCGCAGATGATCAGAGTGTGTTGGTTCATGATTTTTTCTTCCTGATAGCCAATCCGAGCAGGGAAAACAGCACCGGCATACCGACCGGCACGAAAGGCACCGCCGCGAGTGAAATCAGCGCCCCCGAGCAGGCGGAGATAATGGTTTTAGCGTTTTTCAATGCTGGAAGGGTTAAGGCCAGTAAGATGGCGGGGAAAACCGCATCTAGGCCGATAGCCTGTGGGTCAGGGATAATCTGCCCTATCGAGCCGCCGATGATCACCCCCAGCGGCCAGCACAGGGCAATGCCCAAGCCGCACAGCCAGAAGGCTGCTTTACATTCGGCCTTGCTGGGCTGAGAGACGCCAAACACCACGCTTTCATCATTGACGATATGGCAACCCAGCAGGCTGGTGGCTTTTTTGCCGACCAAATCCTTCACCGCGATGCCAAACGGCAGGTGTCGCGCATTCACCAATAAACCGGCCGCTGCGGCAGCGAACGGGCTTCCGCCACTCGACACAATGCCGATAAACAGAAACTCCGAGGCTCCGGCCAGCACGAAAAGCGAGAGCGACATCGGCACCCAGAATGGGAAGCCAACGCCGGTAGCCAGTGACCCGTAGGATATGCCGACAATGCCATCAGCCAGACAGACCAGAATGATCGCCTTGATGGTGCCGGATTTGAGTACGGAAAATTGATGAAAACGCATCTTTCTTTCTCATAACGAACAAACAGGCTGTTATAATGAACACATTAATATCGTTTTACAAGACGAACGATCGTTCGTTATAACGATCAACATTATCTCTATTCAGGCCAAATCTATGATCCAACCCATCGACATTATTGCTAAATCGCTGGTAAGAGAGCGCCAACGTGCCGGACTCTCTCTGGCTGAAGTGGCTAGGCGCGCGGGTATTGCCAAGTCCACCCTGTCGCAGCTCGAGTCGGCAAATGGCAACCCGAGCATTGAAACGCTGTGGGCGCTGTGCGTGGCGTTGGAGATCCCCTTCGCGCGTTTGATGGAGCCGCAGGTTAATAAGTCGCAGCTGATCCGCCGCGGCGAAGGTCCGGCGGTGATTGCCGAATTAGCCAACTATAAGGCAGTGCTGCTAGCAACCTGCCCTCCGGGGTCACGGCGGGATATCTATCTGCTGAGCGCCGAGCCGGGTGCCGATCGCGTCTCCAAGCCGCACTCGCCCGGCTCGGTGGAGCACATTATTGTGACTCAGGGTCAGGCGCTGGTGGGGCTAACAGAAGAACCTTATGTGCTCAATGCCGGGGATTACATTAGCTATCCGGCGGATCAGGAGCATATTTTCCGCGCGTTGGTGGCGGATACTCAGGCGGTGTTGGTGTCCGAGCAGAACTAATGTCAAGCCATTAAAAAGCCCGCCATAGCGGCGGGCTTGGGGTAGTGCGTTTTCGAATTGAAGTTAGAACTGATAAACCAGACCCATGGCGACCACGTCGTCAGTGGAGATACCGTTGTCTTTATAGTATGGAGGCGGGATAAGGTTAACCTATTGTTTTAAAATATATTCTATAGCTTTTGAACGCTAATTTTATGAAAAAAAGGCAGATTGTAACTCTATGAATTTGAAATGAATAAAATTCGTTTTGCAGAAGCTTTTTGGCATCGTTTTAGCATGAAACAATGTCTTTCGGCCCTATCCTATCCGCAAAAAATGAAAGGTCACACTCGCACCAAGCAGGTTTTTTATGCCTGCAATTTGCAGATGGCTACCGCCCTTTCCTCACGAACTCAGCAGCATCGCGCAGTATCCCTTTGTGGATGGTGTTACCCACGCTCTTGCGCTTATCCTCAAGCCTTTCGACGATGGTATCCCGGTCAATGACAACGCCCTCGGCTATCAGCTCAATCACCGCACCGCCAATCTCACCAGCTATGAATGCAGAACGCTCTTCTTCCCATGATTCACTCATAAGTCACCCAGCAGTTTGGATTGTTTGTCCGAATAACATGCCCGATTAGATTAACGCCTACAACATGGCAAATCTGACAGGTCTGTCTAAACTAAAAGTAGCTGTCAAAGAACAGCCGGTCCGCCAAGACCAAGACTACCTACTGATTGCAGCCCACCGTTAACGTGGGCTTTTTTTCACTCATGATTATTATTTTGGCATTAGAAAAATAATATATCTTCATCAATATATGCTAGGGCTTCAACAATTGCCTCTCCACGCGTGGTTTTATATAGCGGGAAGTCTATAAACTTGAGGCCATTAATAAAAAATATGCAGCATGTTTTTCTGGATGTATCTATTCTTATATCTTTGAATATCTTAAACGCATACTTCTGGCAAGTTTCACGATCGGCCTTAACTTTCAAGTCTAATTTATTAACATCATCTATTATACTTATTCTTTTTTTCTCTCTTAAAAGTCTCAATGTCGTCTCATTCTTACGAAGCTCTTTATCCAACTCCTTAATTTCATTAGCCAGTATTGACACCTCTGGAGCCATTTTAAGAGCTACAATTAATTTCTCTATTTGCTTATTAAGCTCAAAGTTACGCTTCGTTATTTGTTGAACTAAGCTTTTGGAATTGCCTGACTTTGTAAACTTGGTTGTGAATACTAAAACCTGATGAATCAAAACTGAGTCTATTAACCCCCTCTTAATTGGTGGCGCATAGCAGCGATGTAGACGCCTCATGGGACACACATAATAGCCCGGATTATCACCCGCTACAGTTGTCACTATCATTGAGTGGTTGCATACGCTGCACTTCATGATAGAACGAAATATGTTTATTAAGTTGGGGTTATCTCGTTCACTTAACTTCCCGAAAGGTGAAAGCTTAATATCTTGTACTGAATTAAAAACATCATCACTCATAGCTGGAGGGTAATAGTTTTGGATTTCTTTCATCCCTTTTAGCTTTGAAGCATATGATGGAACGCAAGTCCCAATCAATGCTTTATTTGATAGCAAGTGTTCAATTGTGGAAGGGTTCCATTCCTTAACTTTTCCTTTAAAGGTTGGAGTGCTTTCATCATTTAATATTTTTGTTATTTTATTGAAAGACATCCCTTTAATTCTATATTCAAATATGTCTCTTATTACTTTAACCCGTTCATTAATAAGTTCAAACTCTCGCGTCTGTGGATTTAATTTCATCCATCGTGGGCATGCACTTGTCATTACTCTCCCAGTTAGAGCGGCTTCTTCGCGTTTTTTCTCCCAAGCTGATTTTAATCGTTTCGACTTTATTTCACTTTCTTCATTTGCTCTCTGTGCTATCAGAATTGCTTTGATGGAAGCGTATGGGTCATCCAAAGATGAGGCCGTGTAATGAGATCCATCGCATAACGTGACAACCTCTATACCGGCTTTGAGAATACTCCTCAATCTCTCAGTTGCTTCACCTATGCGTTCTCGAGATAGGCGGTCAAGGCTTTCTATAAGCAATACCGTGCCCGGCTCTATCAGCCCAAGATCAACCGCCTCCATAAATTCACCAAAGGCACCTCGTTCAGCATGGGCCCCTGTGTAAGCACTCAAGCCTAAATCCTCATAATTAGTGTCATCCAAATCATACTGCGGATTTAAATCTAGCCACTGATTAATCAGATTTCTTTGTCTTCTTACAGAATCGCCATTTTGTTGGATAGCATTGGAAAACCTCAGGTAAGCAATTGCTCTGCTCATGACAAATTCCTATAAAGAAACAGTCATTTATATTTCCACACTATTGATGTTCATTTTGTGAACAAAATCAAACCTAATTAACTCCCGCCTAGCCACTTTTAGGTGGCTCATTCCCATCAGATTAATAAGCGCAGATTAAACCTTTACACGTAGCAGATCACTAAAGCGGGTCGTATACGCGGGAGAGAGCATTTGTCGCTTCATCTCCCAACTTTTCTGCACGCCCTGCCCTGCAAACCAAACACGCCCCTTCCCACTGTGGTTAATCCCATCCAGCACAGCCATTAGCTGTTCGCTGTTGGACCGCGGCTTATACTCATCGAATAAACCTAACTGCGCCACGCCTTGGCTGTAAAAATCACCGAGCATTACCCCGCACTTCTGAAACCGGTGCCCGTCCTGCCATATAGCATCAAGACATTGAGCTGCGGCGGCCACGATGTCCCGGCTGTCCTGTGTGGGTATCTGGAGCTTTGTCCCGGCAGTCTTGCCGTAATAGACCTCATTCACAGAGAACGGGCTGGTTTTAACGAACGCCGAAATGTGCCGGCAGTACTGCCGCTCACCGCGCAGCTTCTCCGCAGCTCTGACCGCGTGGCTGCAAATGGCTTCGCGCATCAGATAATATTCGGTAACGCGGTCGCCGAAGGAGCGAGAACAGACTATCTGCTGCTTAGTTGGTGCAAACTCTTCCAGCTCTAAGCACGGCTCTCCGCGCAACTCCCTGACCGTACGCTCGAGCACTACGTTGAAATGCTTTCGTATTAGGCCGGTAGGTGCGTCAGCCAGTTGAAGAGCTGTTGTGATGCCCATGTCATTGAGCTTTTTCGATATCCGGCGGCCGACTCCCCATACATCACCAACCTCGACCAGCGCCATGAGTTTTCGCTGGCGCGCCAAGAGCGACAGATCCACAACACCGCCGGTCTTGGTCCATTTTTTAGCGGCATGATTAGCCAGCTTGGCGAGTGTTTTCGTCGGCCCTATGCCCACGCCGACCGTTAGACCAGTCCACTGCAAAACCTTTGCCCGGACATCGCGCCCGAACTCCTCGAGATTCTTGCAATTACTGACCCCTTGGAGGTTCATGAAAGCTTCATCAATCGAGTATATTTCCACGGCGGGCGCCATCTCTTCCAGCACCGTCATGACGCGTGAGCTCATGTCTGCATAAAGTGCGTAATTGCTGCTGAACGTCACAATCTTGTGGCGCTCAAACAGATCGCGCATTTTGAAGAACGGGTCCCCCATCTTGATGCCAAGCTTTTTTGCCTCCGCGCTGCGGGCGATAACACAGCCATCGTTGTTACTGAGAACGACAACTGGCAGCCCTTTGAGGTCAGGCCGGAATACCGTCTCGCAACTGGCATAAAAGCTGTTCACATCCGCAAGGGCAAACATCACTGCAACCCATTAATGGTGAACGTTACGACACCGAAAACTTCCAGCTCGTCCCCGCCGTCATGCAGAACGATAGGCGGAAAGTCGGGATTCATTGGGATTAGCTGAAGGACTGGGTGGGTGCAAAGCCGCTTTACTGTGTACTCACCCGCCACAGACGCGATGATGATGTCACCATGCTTTGCCTGCAGGCTTCTATCCACTACCAGCAATGACCCTTCGTAAATCCCCGCATCGACCATACTCATACCCGTGGCCATCACAAAGTATGTGGCCGCCGGGTGGTTAACGCAAAGCTCATTGAGATCGATGCCTTTTTCAATGTAGTCCTGCGCGGGCGAAGGGAACCCCGCCTGCACTTTGTCTTGAAAAAAGGGGATGGAAAGCTTTAAAGGTTCTGGAACTGGGTAAAAGATATTCATAATGCACGCCCACAAATAACTGGTTATACATACAGTATAATCATGAGTTTTTTGTGTTGGGAAGTCCGATTTTGAAAAGTGCCGTTATGATGCTGATCGGGAAGGAAAGAAAATTATGAAGCTTGTTCTGCCTGAGAAACGTCGATCATTGCTAATTTTACAGCCTCTATCTGAGCACGACAGGCGTCAGGGTCTTCAAGGGCGAGCTCAAGAAGTGCGAATAACTGCTTGATAGCTCCGGTATGGTACGCAGCTGACACACCAGTTGTGTCGAGGTATTTGAAGTCCTTAATGACGGTTTTGTCGCTAAATTCACGGTCCCCATAAGTTTTGATTGCTACCGGGCAGAACTTCTCCACGTCCTGAGCAATTAAGCCAACCGCCTCCCCGCCATCTTTCATTTCGTATGAGCATCCGCGCCAGCTACAGACCGCCGATAGAGGGTTTTCAACTTCCTTTATTTTGGTTTTGTGACGCTCATCCGAAGCATTTATCCAAGCGCCTGAAGACGTAGCAGATCCATCAACACTAAATGTCCACTGCCGCTCGATTCCACTTGTGGATGCCCCATTATAATAAATTGAATACGAGAGCGAATTTAAACCACCTCCCCGCTTTATACCCGCCAACCAGCCATCAGAAAACCATTTATAAAGGAGTGCTCCTACAAAATCATTAGTGCCTGCTGATCCGTCAGAGCTAAACATCTCAATATCATTGTTTCTACCCAACCCGCCTTGGTAGCGCCCGCGAAATGAAAACCCCCCAGCTAGATTTACTTCTGATCCACCATTAAATCTCATATATCCCGAGGCGACACTCCCTGTCTTAAGAAGCACATCATTTGTGTTTGCTTTGCTTTCCATGTCGGCTGTCAGCTTTAAAAATGATGATCCTGTTACCTTTGTTCCGTCAGGCATCGTGAGTGTTACCGTGCCGTTGCCAGTGTAGAAAGCCTGCCACACTGCGGCCATAGCCTGATTGTCTGTAAAAGCCTTGGATATTTGCGTCGCCAGCGTCATCGTGATGGCAGTTCTGTCACCACTTAGCATCGGAATACCGACATACGGAGCGCCAGTGGCAGCAACCGGGAAGGGCATAACCAGCGTTATCTGGACATCATTATCGATACTTTTAATTTCATAACCACGCGGGCTGGCTGTGCTGTAACCAATCAGCAGCATGTCGCCTGCACGAAGGCCGGAGCTCATCCACCAAGTATTGGTCCCTCTTACCACCGCGCTGTTAGCGGTTGTATCTACCGTGCCGTTTGAATACCACGTCATTCTTTTCTCCAGACATAAAAAAACCCGCCGAAGCGGGTTGGATATGGAAAGTTTTAGGTTAGCTAATAACGCTAGCATTACGGCTGACGAAAACGTTATAGCTTGCGCTGCTAATAGTCACCGTGCCGGGAGCATTGACACCATTATTTATCGCAAAAGTAACTGGGACATTGCCCGTGCCTGCGGGGACCATAAAGGTGAAACCCTCTGATGACCATGTTTTGGCATCAGCCCCAGCTACAACAGCTCCCAGCACCATTATTCGTATATAAGATCCAGTACCTGCGCCACTGGCAGTTATCGAAGCAATAAACGAACCAGACACTGATACTTTACGAGCGAATCCGGGGTCCTGCGCCACGCTAAACAGCGTACCGGTAACTACGCCACCGGATGGAACGCCTGTCTCTCGGGCATTTAGTGTGCGAGCGATGCTAAAATCAGCCAAATCGCCCACCAATTTCGCGGCATAAACTGTCCCAGCGAAGTTGCCATCAGTGGCATCTACCGTTCCACGAAAATGGCCATCGGTTGCATAAACCGTGCCTCTCACTATTACGTCATTAAATTCGACTTTACCGCTTTTCGGCAAGTTCCAACCAGTCTGGCCACTGACAAAGTTTGTGGACTGGAGAGTATCCGATATTTTCGCAAAATCGATACTTGCGGTTTGGATAAATGCAGAGTTAATGAACACGTCTCCATTCACCACGGCCCACGGTGAGTAATAATTACCGTTAGAGCCACTCATCAAAACGAGCTGATTCGCGTTAAAGGCGATACGGGTTAATACAGGTTTTCCCTGCTCAGCAATAACGGCGATCGACATGCCTGCATCGTAATAATTCCCGCCCATATTTACGCCGGCTTTCATGCTATAAATAGCGCTGCCTGAGCCGTCATTATTGAAGACTGATGTCATTTTCTGTTCGAGCGCAGCCGTGTTTGTCTGCACCTTTCCGGTTAATGAATCGACTGAGCTGTTTGTGGCCTGTACCGTGGTTGTAAGGTCTGCGAGAGCTTGCTGGGTATTAGCAATAGTCGTAGTGACAATCAGAACATCAGCGCGAACCGCGCCCAATTGTGCGTATTGGTGCTGTATGCCAGCATTGTTGGCCAGCGCCGTTTGCAGAATGGCCTCAACGCTTCCCCCAATCTGCTCGGTCAGCCGGCGGCCATCTTCCGCATTCAGCAAGTCATCAGCAATTTCGCCGAGATAGTCATTGGCCTGGTCGTTGGACATTCCACGCACCCAATCGGTATACCCCGACTCGTTGCCGGTTTTATCCACCAACTGGGCGCGGTACCAGAATATTTGACCGGGTCTCAACCCAAGTTGAGTATACGTCGCCTGTGGATATGGCACGTCAGACAGCAGAATCGGGTTAGATTTGTCCTCGTTTGGGGTGTACTGAATTTCGGTTTTGAGAGTATCCGAAGTGTTGGCAGGGAACCCCCAGTTAAGTGAGATCCCCCAGTTTATCGCCGTGGCCGCCAGACCGATGGGTTTCGGTGGATTGCCCACCTTACCTGTCAACGTGGCTTCCTGCGAATACCCCCACCCGCTGGATATCTCGGCGGCATTGATCGCACGAACGCGAACGAGGTAGCGGCCAGCGTAAATGCCGGGCACCTCAAACGACGTTGTGGAGCTGCGTGGCACGTTAACCCAGTTGCCATCGTTACGGCGCCACTGTGCTTCATAGGCGATAGCATTTGGAGTGGCATCCCACGTCGCTCTCATCGTTTGAACGCTAATTGTCTGCTCGACCACGGAGAATGAGCTGATCTGGATATTGGCCGGCGCTGACTGGTTGCCGGGGGGAATCACGCTGATTGGCCGTTGGTCAATCTGAGCGCCAGTGTCAATTCGGGCAAACTTGTCGGGATCATGCAAAACGCCGGTGATGGTAAATGTGCCGTCATCATTTTCAGCCGTGCTAGTGATTCGGTATTGCTGTGCAAAAAGCTCATCCGACTCAACCACCCACACGCATTCAGCCTCCGGGGTCTCTGAATAGGCGGTGCTGACAGTGACAACATTCCCGTTGATCGCCTGAATCGTCCTGCTTTGAGAAATTCCTGTCGGCAAGTTCACCTGCATACGGTCGCCGGGCTTGGCACTTGGCACTCTATCCAAGCTTATGACGCGGCCCGAAGCCGAACTAACGCGTCCGCCGGTGATTCGCCCGGACAAGTTCTCATCTGCAACGGCAATGATATAGCCGGGCTGGGGAATGTCACCGTCAAGGCCCACAGAGAATGTGACAACGCGGTCGCTGTTATTGGTCAGAATCCCCCATCGCCCCTTCCTATTAGCTTCTGACTGGCGGGTGCAGCCAATCGCGGTCAACTCAAGCTGGTTAAAGACTTTGTAGCGGTTAACCAACGCCTGTTCAAACACAGGCTCCATCGCGTCAGCATAAGCATTATCAGGATCAGACCACGAAACCAGAGCAGACGAATAGCGGGTTTTTGTGTTGCTACTGGAGTAGGTAAATAGGCCATTAACAACGTTCGCGTTTGTGAAGTTGTAATCCACGTCGCGAGGCATATCTGCCAGAGCAAAAATCTGATCCCCGCCCCAGTATGTCATTCCACGGAAAATAGCCGCGAAATCCCGCAGGACGGTGTAGGCATCGTTGCGGTTCTGGACATACACGTTGCAGATGTAGCGCGGCTCGGTGCCGTTTCCACCTCGACCGTCGGGAACAGGCTGATCGCAATACTGGGCCACCTGATACAACGTCCATTTATCGATATTGGCTGCCGTCAGCCGATCGCCAAGCCCAAAGCGCTCGGAGACCACGATATCGTAGAAAATCCATGCTGGGTTATCCGTCCACGCCCACTTAAAGCCACCCTGCCATATTCCAGAGTATGTTCTGTTGATAGGGTCGTAATTGTCCGGCACCCGCACGATGCGCATTTTTGTATCAACCGACACAGGCGGGATCGATCCGTTAAATTGGCTTGAATCGAATTCGATATAAAGCAGAACGGTATTCGGATAGCGCAATTTAGCATCGATAACTTCCGTAAAGCTTTGCAGCATCATCGCATCGCCAATCTTGGCGCTGTTGGCGTCTGCCGTTACCTTTCTCAGGCGAAGCGTCCATGTGCTACCAGACTGCGGCAAATCAATTCGATGGCTTCTTTCATACCCAGTTGTCGTCTTGCCAGTAACCGAGGTGTCTACGACGGTTTGCCATGTTCCCCCGTCGGTCTGACGCTCGATCACATAATTAATGCTGTAGCCAACGAGGTCTCCGTTGTCTTTTTGATTAAACAGCGCGGGCCATTTAAGGCGCAATCGAACCGCTGACAGTTGAGTATTCGTAAATGTCCGAGTCCATGCGCTGGTGCTTTTTACCTCGGTCCCTACATTGATTTCATTATTGGAACCCGGCAACCCTTGAATATAGGTTTGCGCCTGCGTGCCCGACCGGAAATCCCACGTCACGCCGCTGAAGTTATTGCTGCCATCAGGGTTCTGGAGTGGGGTCCCATCTAAATAAATATTTTGCGCCGTCAGGCCGCCCGCCCACTCTCCCTCACCCAGCGCGATCAACACCTTTGCTTTCGCAATGGACTGGAGATCGTCCGGCTGTTCTACAGGCGTGCGTGATGAAGAGCTGCCACCTTTGCGGCCTCTGATTGCGGTAGCTGTTGCCATATTTAGCCCATAAAAAAGGCCGCCCGAAGGCAGCCTTAGAGAAAGGAATTAGATAAGTGTTTTTTACTGCTGGTCTTCCACGTAGATACCCGCAGAGATAATCGCCCCGCCCACGCGGCGACGGCCATAACCTAAAGCCACCGGATAGCCCTGTGAGGCCGTATTCGTCACACCACCGAAGGCATATGAGGCTTGGTTGGCTGAATCCTGCTTACTGGCGAGCCCTGAAGCTTGCGGTGATAGCATCTGAATAACGCCACCAGCCGCTAAGGCAATACCAGGCGCGACTAATGCCATACTTGCACCAGCTGTAAAACCTGAAAGCGCATAGCCAGCGACCACTAAGGCGACACCCAATATGGTCTGAAAAAGGCCAGCTCTTTTGCTACCAATGATTACAGGTACAATGCGAATAACATCTGAAGTGACCGGATAACCCAAATCATCCTCACCAATATTCTTTTTCCCTCTGAATAGGGCATATGTTAATCCACGCCTATTACTTGTAATCATGAACTTTTCGAATCCCTCAATCGTTGCTGCTAAGGAGCGGGATGCTTCATGTATGGTGCTTATCAGCCGGTGATGTGTTTTCCCAAAAGTTTTGCCAAGAATTCCCCCCAGCTCAATTTGAGTCATTAGCTCTGCCATATTACCCCCATAAAAAAAGCCGCTTGCGCGGCCTTTACTAAATGCTTGTTGGTCTCAGATCTAACCCAGAACTTGTGTCTCCCGTAATTCTGAATTTCTGAATTTCGTTAGGTTTTATTTCTGTGGAATTCTCTTTAATTGGCTGCCCAATTTGGAATCCACACAATCCTTTCCCATCCTTATCACCGGTAATAGCGAGGATGTGCCTGCCATCTTGAACTTTTATTGAGGTAGTTTCCCCAGTTCCAATTCTAGCAAAAGGCTTACCATCTATTAGAGCCGAAACGAAACAACCTCCGCCAGCAAACCATCCATTATCTCGGGTGATAATAATTGTTGAATTGCCCTGAGACTCAAGAAGAATTCGGTCGTTGGGTACTGCTTTTGCTTTTTCTGCGGTGACAGGAGAAGTGGAACAGCCAGCCATTCCCACAACAGCCAAGACTAGAAGTAGTTTTTTCATGTCCTTTTCCTTTTTGAAAATCACCAGAAGATTAGCATAGGGTCTTATAACGGAGCACCTTCATTGTCCTTTCTTGCCAGTAGCCGCCATATGGAACGCGCTTACTCAAATGTCCGTACAGATGGTGAAGCAGCATAGTTCCTTCCAACAGTATTCCTGCATGATTCCACTTATTGGACTGAACCTGCATGATCACCATGTCGCCGGCCCGCGGCGCTCCAGTGAACTCGCGGAAACCGCATTCATACCAGCAGTCCTGATAAAAGTTGTCCGGGTACTGGTCTTCCCACCATGGGTAATCAACACGGTAATCGGTCATTTCAATGCCATGCGTCTGCCGGAAATAGCTCATAACCAGCCCCCAGCAATCAGTGTGGCCAAGCACAAACGGCCGCTCAATGAGCCGAAGCTCCCCGCGTGGCTGGATGGTGTTTAAATCGCCCTCGGGCCAACTCACGATATGCCATGGCAATTCGGTTGCATCGCACTGCGCCTTATCCAGATCGCTGGCGCGCGGCGTGGCGTCAGGGTGGCTATGCACAATCGCTATGACCGTGCCCCAGTCTTCCGCCTCGGCATATCCCACGGGGTCTAGGTAAAAACTCTCGCTAGGCTCAGCAGCAAGATTTTTGCAGGGAAAATAACGCTCAACCCGGCTTTTCTGCGCCACGACGCCGCAGCACTCTCGCGGATACTCGGCGGCCGCATGCTGCATAATTGCATCTATCGTTTTTTGTCTCATGGTTATGACCGAATTAATGAGGTGCCCGGAAAGCCGCCGAACGAAAGCTCGTTATTTTCGCCGAATCGTAATTTGCAGCCGGTAAGATTCCCGCTGCATTCATCAAGCGACGGATCTGAAACAGGCCGATTGAACTTGTCGAAGTAGGCCGTGCCCGCGTAATCACAACCATCACCTGAGCGATATTTCCCACGAATGCACCACGTGCAAAGGGAATGCAGCTGCCGCGTAGGGATTTGTAGCCCTTGAAGGTCCATAGGGCTGCTCAGCGTGAATTCGACTTCGATCTTCGTTTCCACGCTTTTGCTGTCGATGTAGAAAACCTTCAGCTTCTCCTGTGTCGGATCTGCCGTTGGGTTCCCTCCGGGAAAGTTCTGGGCGTCGAGATATTTTGCAAGGGTGTCATGGATTGACACCTTTGCCTGAAGCATGTCGTCGTAGGCAAGGCACAGCGCTGTGATTGAGCCGTCGAGGTTCGCGACAGTCAGCTTTGGCTGCGCGCTGCTGCCGCTAGTTGAGGTTTCAATACCTTCTATCTGGCAAGGCCAAGCAGAATACTCATTGCCCTGCCACCAGATGGATTTCGCCGCCAGCTTGGATTCATCGCCGCCGGCCGCCAGAATTTCCGGCTCGGAATGAGGGATGTTATAAGCGTGAAAGCGCAGCACTTCACCAGTACCGAAAGCCGTTCCGTCAACCTCGTAAAGCCTGATGGTGTTACCAGGCTCTAATTTTTGGTAGTCACTGTTTATAGACATCAAACCCCCGAGGCAGAATAAGCCTGCTCAAATGTTGCCGATACCGTTGCCTGCGTCTTTCCAATCGGCACCAAACGGATTGAATCAGCGGCTACTCGGTACAACCCAACCTCTCCATGCGGCGGCTTGAAAATAAATGCTTTAATACAATGTCGCCGACAAAAATCCCTGATCGCCAATGAGGTTTCGAGGGGGCCGCGGAACGAATAGGGAAATTTAATTTTTTCCGAATTAATTCCATCTTCTGATATCTGGCCGTACCCGTTACCAAACTGAACCTCCCTGACTGTTCGGGTATATTCAGAGGCGGGCTGGCTCGCGATCTGTGTAGGCCACGTGAAAGTTTCGACTGCCATGATTGTCCTTCGTATATTTAGCGCGATTTCAACGCATTGAATAGAATTCCGCCGGAACGCAGTTCTTTCAGGATGTTTTTCTGACAGAACTGATCGAGCACTTTCATCATCGATTTGCTTACCGCGTCGTCAGCACCAGACGTTTTAGCGCTGGCAGACCCGTCACTTTGCAAAATGATGGTGTTGTTAAACACCGGGCTTCCTCCGCCGCTGGCCGTACCGGCAACAACCCCCAACTTACCGTTAGCACCTCGGCGCAACGGTAAGATAGCTTCCGGTCCAGCCTCACCCATCACGCCGCCGCCCTTGGCAAACGCAAAGAATGTCGGTTTGTCGACGACACTGCCGCTGAAAGCACTTAGACCCGAAGAGGTGTAAACACCGCCATTAGCATTGGCCTTCAAACCTCCCCACCCAAACGCGCTAGCGGCGCTGTTTAATCCATTAACCAGCGACATTTTGACTAGGATGTCGGTCAGCATGCTTAAAATAGATTTGGTGAAATCTTTAAAGCTTGCCTTCCCGGTCGTCAGGAAAGTCGTCAGCTGCGAACTCACGCCATTAAAGGCGCTGCCACTAACATTCTTGATCTGCTCATACGAGTTGGTCGCAGTATCGGCGTAATCGGCCCAGCTTTTCTGAATGCCCGCCTGCCAGTTTCCACGCAAGTTGTCCTCTGCTGCATAGTACTGTTTAGCTGCCGCCAGCTGGCGCTGGTAGCCTTCATCATCCAACGAGCCGCCCGCATTTTTCCAGCCGCTGCGCAGTTGGGCGAATGTGGACTCCCTGCCTGCCATTCGGTCGCTCATAGTGGCACTGCCCATTAAGGCAGACTGCTTTTCGGCCATTTGAGTGACGTATTTCTGCGACGTATCCATGCGTTTATTCAACTGCTCTTGAGCAACGATCTGATCACCTAGCAGCGCCTTTTGTCGGGCGAGCTGTAGCACCTGCTCTTTGCTGGAGAGTAGCGATTTTTCTTGCTTGGATAATTGGCGGGTTCGGGAAGCGTCCTCAAGGACAGAAAATTGTGCTTCTGTCCCCCAGAGCTCTTTGCGCTGCTGGCTAATGGTATCGGTGATGCTCTTATGCTCCTGAAGGACTTTCAGCTGGGACTGTAAAGCAATCAGGTCTTTCTGAGCTGAATCCTCGGCGCGGTCGCCGGCCGGTGTGACATATCCTTTAGCCTTAGCCGTCTTCGGATCTTTATAAAGCTTTTCGATACCTGCGCGAGCCTTCTCTATGTCAGCGGAACTCCAAAGACTAACTTGCTTGTCGGGTGATAGCCCTTGAGTCGCTTTGGCAGCAGCAGCGTTATCTGCGATGGCTTTGTTCAGGTCCTTCTGGGCTAAGGCCCTTTTTTCAGCTTGCGTGGTTCCGGCATCAAGGTACTTGTTAAACGAAACCTGAGCCTCAATACCGTCATTATTGATTTTGTTAAATTCGGCTTTTGACCGGTTATAACCTTCCTGAGATTTCACGACGAACTCAAGATTGCGGATATCCGCCTCAAGCTGAGCTTTATCCACACCCATGGCGTTATTTTTAAAGCGCCCTAAAAGCCCCTGCTGACTGTTTTCCTGAATTTCAGCCAGCGTATCTTTCATCGTCTGAAGCGTGGCCGCGTCATTCCCTCCGCGCCCGATGTTGAGCAACTCATCCCACATGTTTTTAAACGCATTGCGGGTAGCCAACGCTGCGCGCTCAACCAATCCGAGATTATCAAGGATCTGCTGGCTTCTTTGCTGCTCGGCGCGGCTATAAGCATCGGCCGCAGCCTGACCGGCAGCCTCTTTATCCCCGCGACGTTCCAGTTGAGAAATGTACTCAAACTGACCGGCAGTCAGATAATGAAGCTGCTTATTCAGTTCGGAAGAAGCTTTTGTTGGAGAGTCATAAAGCTTTTCGAAATTCTTTATCGTCTCCTCGACGGATTTACCCGTCGCTTCCTGCATTGCCACTGCGGCACGGGTCACGCTCTCGATTTGCGAACCCTTGAAGCTTCCGCTTCCCACTACCTGAGCAAGTGCCGCAGCGTTTGTTGCCTGAGAGCCGCCGATGGATTTTGCCAACTCTGCAAGCTGCCCGGATGTCTTCCCTGCATAATCACCGGTGAGGATGAGCTGCTTATTGAACTCGGCCGACTCTTGGCTGCCCTCGTACCAGGCTTTACCCAATCCATAAATAGAGGCTGCAATCCCCCCTACAACACCCGCGATACCGAGCCCGCGCAGCGTCAGGAGCTGCTCAATCCATCCGGCACGGTTTGCCAGCGTAATACTTGAGCCACGAAGTGAACCAAAGTTTCCGCGCGCGACTTCGCCGATTAAAATGCCGATCTCACGACGCGCTCCTGCACTCTCAAGCCCAAGCCCATGGGTCGATTTTTTCGCAGCCTCGAGTTTACTGATATAGATTTCTGCTGCGTTGCTAACACCCAGCTGAGCTGCCTTGTTACGGAGTAACTCCTCGCTCGTTAATTTTTGCGCCGCCAGCTGCGATTTCAATTTTTGAATGAAGTTAGCTTTCGCAGCTGCGGCCTTGTTATCTTCCGCTGTTAGCTGCTTCTGGCGCTGGGTGATCTGCCCCAAAATAGCCAGATGGTCTTGCCCGGTCAGGTTACCTTTACTTAACTCTTCAAGCGCTTTTTGACGCACCTGCGCCATTTCTGCCGTACCAGATTTGAGATCTTTGATGCTATTAATCTGACGAAGGAAAGAGTTAGTTAATGCCTCTTGCTGCTGACGGTTTTCCTTCGTTCCGGCAGCGTTATCTTCATTCTGTTTGATGAGCTCTTTAGCGCGGGCGATTGTTTCCTCTATCGTTTCAGCTGATTTATTCCACGCACTGGTGGCATCCCCTGCCGCCTTGGTCTGAGCGTTGCGGATTTCATTTGCCGCATTCGCACCGGCCGCCCCCAGCCTTACCATGGACTCAGTCTGCTGTTCTGTTGCTCTGCCAAGGCGGTCAAAAACCTTGCCATTTTCCTCAGACATGCCTGAAAGGATAGATTTTACGCTGTTCAGCTGGTCCGTATTAAGCCCGCTCAGCGCACGTCTCGCCCCTTCCATCGACGCAGCGGATTTTTGCCATTCACTGCTTACAGCATTGGCCGCTAGGGATTGTTTTTCTCTTATCTCTTCTGAAGCGCGGGCGCCAGCTTCGCCCATTCGCATTAAAGAGCCAGCCTGACGGTCGGCTGCGCTGCCCAACCGGTCCAGTACCTTTTCATTTTCTGCCGTCATTCCGGCTAGGAGAGATTTAATATTGGAAAGCTGCTCAACATTCATGCCGCTTATTGCGCGGCGAGCCCCCTCCATTGACGCCTCAGTTTTCTGCCACTCGCTACTTACCGCGCTGGCAGCTGCGGATTGCTGGGCCTGAATGTCATTTGCCGCCCGCGCACCGGCATCCCCCATTTGTTTGAGTGCTGCCGCTTGTCGCTCGGCAGCTTGCCCAACTTTGCCGAGGGACTTATCTGAGTCATCGGCCATGTTCTTGAGCTGGCTCTTGATCCGGGCTATCTGCTCGGTAAACGTGGCATTATCAACATCGAGATTAATGACCAGATCACTAATTTGCTGGGACATATCTACTTCCCCCGAAAAGCCCTTCTCCAGCCAACATCAGCTCCTCATCCGTTTTTTCAGGTTCATCTTCCGGCTGAGAGAGAAGGCTAAAATCTATGGCTGAAAGGTCATTCTTACCCGTGAACATTGCCACCATGAGTTCTTTAGCCGTGGCGAACTCAGCATCAAGTAACTGATCCGTGAAGGGTGTTTTGGAAAAAAAGGCTGTCCAGTCTGAAAACTCGGACGCGCTCATTTCGCTTAACATCCGCCGCCAGTCCGCTCGCCGAAATTCCCTTGCAAGTCGAAACGCAAAGTCGCGTTCACGGGCGGCTATTTTGCCAGTGGGCGGGCCTCGACCGTCACGTCCTCTACATGAGGTTCATCATTAGCAGTTTCCGGCGCATCAGCTTTTTTAGGAACCATACCGCTCAGCTCTAGAACCATTTCAACGGCCTCATTCAAACCTTCACTTGGCCATTTGCGCATGACCTCCCGCCAAATTTCATTTTCTTCGCGCTCAGGTTCCGAGTGCCACAATGACCGTGAAACCAACCAGGCATTCACTTCAATGTTGAATTTCATTAAACGAGCATTAGCTTTAAAATCGCTTTCGCCCTCAGCGGTACTGGCCTCTTTATCTGCCAGAAAATCAAAATACTCTGCGCGCTGAAGCGCCGATAATTCGTGAAGCGTTACCTTCTGGTCACCCAAAGTCAGCGTGTCTTTTTTCAGAAACATAATTGGTACCTATAAAAAAAGCCCCTGTGATGGGGCTTTGAAAGTGGAGTGAATTCGCGTTAAGAAACTGTGATGTCGGCGGTTGCCACAAAACTACCGTCTGGCGTCATACCGATCACTTGCACCGTACCGGCTTTAACCCCTTTTACGGTTACGACGTTATCGAGCACGGTTACCGTTGCAATCGATTTGTCGGATGAAACAATGCGCAGGGTCTTGTCTGTCGCACCTGCCGGACTTACGGCAAAAGTGATTGTAGTGGTATTGCCGACTGTCACCGTGCCAGTTTTGGGCGTGGCGGTTAAACCAGTAACGGGCACGTATGCTGAACGGTCCTCTTCCGCCAGAGACGGTTTACCCGAGTTGGTGACCTTAACGGTACGGGTGATCACCTCTTTCGCCGGTACCGCTTTGCCTAAGCTGCTCAACCAACCACGGAACACGTCAACGGCCCCGTTCGGATATTTGATTTTGTAGCCACGCACGTCGCCGAGGGTGAACCAGTCAACCAAGCCCTGCTGGCCCACCTCTCCCGGCTTCCACGCTAATGTGAAACTGGTATCGCCGGCTGACTTTTCGCCCTGCGCAGTTGAACTCCAGTCCGCATCTTCGTCATCCAGATAGGTGTCATCGTAGGACTCGGCGGTCATTTCGCCCGGCGTTAGATCCTTGATTTTTGCAAGGCGAGTCCAGTCGGTATCACTGAGCGGGCTGGCATAAGGGTCACCAGTTCCCGTGTACAGCCAAAGCGTAGTTCCGGCGCCTTTTACTGGCGCCAGCGGGTTTGGAGTAGGCATAAAAATCCTTACATTGAATAATTGAGGGAATAGGACAGGTCTACCGATCCCCACGTAGCCATTTCATCATCACGCTGATATTCATAGCCCTGTGGGGTAATTGTTTCGATTAGGCCAGCCAAGGCAGGTACAGACGCCATTGATGGATAGACTTTTTCCTCCATCCAGATATCTAAGGCACTGTCTGGGTTTGCTGCTTTCAGAAACACTTCAACGTGCAAAGTGGCCTGCCAGCTGTCTTCGTCGAGTGTGTCGCCGGTGTACTCAGCATCAGACAAATAGACTGCAACGGCGGGCAAGTCCTGCTCTTCAAGAAATACGGGTCGGCCGTCAAACCAAGTCACTGAATCACCGATGTCGCCTTTCAGCTTATCCAGTACGGCCGCGCGGATAGCGGTGTGCTTGTTCATCGCGTTAGGTGGATCCTCAACTGATTTTTAAGGGCTGAAGAAAGCTCCTTAGGCATATCGCTTTCAATGAGCCCCTTTGAAATAGTGGTAAATGCTTCTGTCAGCGGCGCATCAAGCGGCACTTTCACCACCTCGATTGGATAACGAGCGCGCCCAACACGGCGCATCACCTGCCACCGGCCATTAGCGAGTTGCTGGATAAAAGCGTTTCGGAAGGTGTAGGGACCCACTTTAAGAACGCTTCCTTGCCCATGCTTTGCGCCTTTTCGGCGGGATAGTCGCGTCCGGGCCGCCCCAAGCTTGATGGCCGGTAGGTTGCCGCGGTTAATTTTAATTGAGGCAGTAAGGCGCTCTGGCTTCGCTTTTTTCAGCTTTGCACGCTGGCGAACCAGCCTGACAGGCAGTCCTTTTTTGCGGTTGTCGTCGACAGTCGCCTCTTTGGCTACTTTCCGGCTGCCGTGGCTGATGGTTCTGCCTGCAACACGGTTTAGAGCCTTGGCCGTTGCGTCGGGAACGATCCAACGACTTAGGCTGTTTAAGTTCTGGATTGCTCTTTCTAACCCTTTTATCGACATCGGCCCTCCCGTCTATTCGATATGGATGCGCGGCTTGCCGTTGAACTTGTCATGTCGCGTTACCGTGAGTGACTCACCGTCGAAAATGACGACATCATTTCGCCGCGCATGGTAATCACTTGAGAAAACCACCAGCGTGGTGCCAGTGCCGGACAACGGCCCCATTTCCTCTAGAAGCTCCGCAGGAACAACCGCATAATCAATGCCGTTAATATTGGCCGATTTCCCCATAACCTTGATGGTGACCGCATCCATGCGGCCGGCCATTCTTTCAAAGGCATTAGCCATTGATTTTTACTGCAACAACAGTGGCGTTTGCGCCTGCGTCTTCCCACGCGATCCCTGCGGCCACGGCATCTTTGCTATCAAGCTGAATTTTACCGTCCTTGATAAACACGGCCGTACCGGCGGGAACGATATCTGCCGGCAACTTTGGCAAAATGAATACGCCGCATGTAAAGCCGTCACCCACCGAACCAGCTGGAATATCAGTGATTGCAACAGCAATTACGGCCCCGATCACGACAGGGTCGCCACTTGAGATGGTTTTTGTGGTGCCGTTAGTGATGGCAATAGTTTTGCCGTCTTGTAAAAAATTCTTAGCCATAATGTTCTCCGTTCAGCCCCCGAAGGGGCTGGTTTCAGGCATAAAAAAAGCCCTTACGGGCGTTGGATTGCTGCTGGCGTGTTTTACTGGCCGGTGGATTTCGTCAGGCCACGGTAATCAAGCGGTGCCACACCGGCGTCAATGCGCACTTTCGTTGCAACGCCGTCGGTCGTGAAGCCTTCTTGCTGGTCGATATACGGCGTATCCACACCATTGAGATAGGCTACTTCGATGGTATCAGTGCCTCGTGCTGCGGCCAGATACCAGGCTTTAGGGTCGGCATCGTCCAGTCGCGCCTCAGAAATAACTTCTGCAAAGTTCTGGATCGGGTTGTTGATACCCGAGTTAGTATCCGCGCCTTTGACGCTGGCAGACTTGATGGTCTGATTAGCCAGTGTTTCCAGACCAACCGGTACCAGCATATAAGCCGGGCGAATATTCAGCGCTCGCTCACCTTCTTTTTGCAAGCGCATCAGCTTGCGGTTGTCGTCAATGCTGCCGACCGAGATAGCGCCGCTACCGAGGTTTTTATGATCGGCGCTAAACAGTGCTTTGCCGTCGGACAATTTCGGGTTTTTCGTTAAAATGGCATAGACCAGATCGCCGATAGTGCCCTTGGCGGCGCGGCCCATTTTCATCGGCACATCGGTCAGTTGGTTCAAATCATCGTTGATGATCGCTTGACGGGTGATAGAGAAAATTTCACCGTAGGTGGCAAGCGCAATGGTTTCGCCTTTATCACCCGTAGTGACGTATTTGTACTCTGCCCCTTCACGAACCTGTCGCAGTGATGGGAAACCGCCCATACCGACGCGATTTGCCGTTTTAAAGTCAGAGAGCTGGCCTTTTTTGGTCCAAAGCTCAAAGGTTTCTGAAGCTTCATCCCAGCCCTGTAGCAGCGCTTTGTTGGCAACATCCAGCAGAATATTGCCGAAGTCCGAGGTGCTGTGTGTCAGCGCCATCCCCACCATCTGCATCGGGTTGTAACTGGATACTCCGATGCCTTTTTCAGTGAGCGCCATTCGCGCATACTCGCGCAGCGTCATGCCGTTGTAGACGTTGTCGCTTTCTTGTTTTTCGAAACCAGATCGCGCCATCAGCGCCTGGCGAATACCGTCCGCAACAAAGTTACCGTTGCCTGCGTGGATATGCTCGTTGCCGGTTTTATTCGATGGCGTGCCGGATTTGCCTAATTCTGCCAGCAGAAGATCTTTGGCATCATCAACCGAGCAGTCAATATCGCCCACGCACTTCGCCTGAAGTTCCTGATGCTTGCCGCCGAACATGGCAAACAAATCCTTGATGCCGTTTACACGGGCCTTTTGCTCCGCCAAGATTTGGGCGCGAATCGTCCCCTCATCCACTGGCAGCGGCTGGTTTGGTTCTGTCTGGCTGCCCTGCGGCTGAGGCTTTTGCAGTTCACGCTGAGTGGTGTTGCGCGGTGGAGTGACCATATTACGAATGCTGTTTGGCATCTTTTCAAATTCCTCAATACGTTTCGATTGGATACAGGCCATTGCCTGCAAGGCGGGGGTAGTTTGATCGGCAAAACCCAGAGCGAGGCACTCAGCCCCGTCTAACCAAGTTTCATCATCCAGCATCGAGGAAATCTCTTCCGCGGATTTACCGGTTTTTTCTACATATGCGGGGATAAGCACCGACTCTACCTTGTCCAGCAAGTCGGCATAGTCGCGCATATCATTGGCGTCACCGCCTGCAAATCCCCACGGCTTATGGATCATCATCATGGTATTTTCCGGCATGATGACCGGGTTCCCGACCATGGCGATAACCGAGGCCATCGAAGCCGCCAGTCCATCGATGTGGACTGTGATGGCTGCCCCGTGGTGCTTTAAGGCATTAAAAATGGCGATGCCGTCGAAGACATCGCCACCGGGCGAGTTGATGTGAAGGTTAATATGGCTGACTTCGCCAAGCGCTTTCAGATCACTGACGAATTGTTTCGCCGTAACGCCCCAATAGCCGATTTCGTCATAAATGAAGATGTCAGCTTCATTGGCGGCGCTGGCCTGCATACGGAACCAGGAGTTATTTTTTGCGCTGGCTTTCGGGCGGTGGTTCGCCCGGTTGTTTGACTTCGGCACTGGTGCCTCCTTTATCATTGGCGGGGTCGGTGTCAAACACCAGTCCCAGTTCACTGTTTTCATCAACCTCAGCTTTACGGCGAGTTTTCACCTCATCAGGATTACGGCCACTTGCGCGAACCCAGTCTGACTCAGTCGCCGCACCGCCACGGATTTGCAATTTCCAAGCATTAGCCTCTTTTACCGGGTCAATCCAAGGCATCACCGGACCTGAATAAACTGCTCCGTACAGCGTTTCCATATCCACGCCGCGCGGCACTTTTATTTCACCTGACGCAATAGCCATCTTCAGCCATGATCGATACATGCGCCGCGTAACCGCCCCGATAAACCAGTCTTGAAGGATCAGATAACCGTCTGTTGATTCCACCAGCTCTTGCCGCTGAGCACTGTAAGTGCCGTTGTAGTTTCGCGCGGTGCTGGAAAAACTAAGCCGGCTGCCCGCCGCCACGGCACGCAGCTGGCCGTTACGGAACGTCTCAAGATTCGGGTTTGGTCTATCGGACTTAATCATTCCGATCTCTTCACCGGGCTTTAAATCGTCATAGAGCATACCGGGCTGAATCATGACCTCTCGATCATCCGATTGCTCGGCGTCCCCATCAAAGCTCTGTCCATCACCTTTTTTGATGTACATGCCTAGCGCGGCAGCTATGCGGGCGGCGGTGAGTTCTGAATCCTCGTACTCCTTTAGCGCGCTCAGCCTCATCAGTACGCCTGATAAGAGCGAGGTGCCTCGAGTCTGGTGAAGGCGTCGGGTGAATTTGAGGTGGAGCATATTCTCGGCGTCGATTTCTTTGGTGTCGAATTGCCGGCCAGAGACAGGTAGGGCTTTATAAACCTGATACTTTTTAGGCCTCCCCCAATCATCTTGAAATACCCCCTGATTTAGCTTTTTGGCGGTATCGCTGTTCATTGGGACAAAGTCAGGCTCGAGTGCTTCAAGCCAAAAGGACACCCCGGCAACAGGCTCTAGTCCTGTCGCCTTCCCTTGAACAAGTTGAGCGAACACTTCGCCGTCACGTAACCAAGTGCGCAACATCAGCCGCTCAAGCATGGGGCGGGTAAACTGCCCCGTCACTTCAGGCTTTACTGACCACTCCCCCCACTTTTTGCGTATGTCTGCCGCGAGTTGTTTGGCAATCTTACCGTTGGTCAATTTAGGGTGCGGCTCAACGATGATCCCTTTCGCCCCGACCACACGCTCTTCCAGTTTGTCGAAAACTCCGATCACCAAATCGTGGTTATTGTCCAACCAACGCGCCTGTTCACGTAGTGAGGCAGCCCCCATCTGGCTGAGTTGGTCAGCAGAGCGGTTTTCTCGCCGTGCTTTATGCGTTCGGGTTGGTTTAACAGCTTCATAAGCCTGAATGACGGCCCGCGCCCTTAGACGTGATGCTTTCCATCCGGGCGAAAACAAGCCGATTGCATTATCCAGAAATGTCATTCGAACCTCGCCAGTCTGTATGCCGGCCGTCCGCGCTGCCGGTTAATAAGAGACGTCAATCGCCCTTCCCACTCCTGCCGCCCCTTGCGGATTTCAGAGAGGTTTTCCATTGTCATTTCCTGACCGTTGAAACGAATAGACTTGCCGTCAAGAACGGCCAACTCAGCGTCTGCATAACGCTGGATCATTGACTCAATATCACCTCTGTTCACACCCAACCTCCTGCGGTTGTCCATGGGTTGGTATCTTTAGTCGCGTCTTTTTTACGCTTCTGCTTTTTTGCTGTTACAGGCGCGGGTGGCGGCATAGGTTCGTCATCTCCCAGCACGGCGATATTTTCTAACCACGTAGCTTGTTGAGCCCATTCCGGCGCATCCGGCCATTTGATTTTTTCGTACCCATTTAGGATCGCTAAAGCGTCGGCGTAGACAAGAAGGTCGAATGCTTCGTTAGCGCCGCGTCCGGGCTTGCTCCATTTGCCGTCAGTAGAACGCTCCTCATAAGTAAGTTCGTCATAAAACCAGCTCCCCAACCATGCTGGAAAATGCACATAGCCCGGCCCCGGCGACTCGCGCCATAGCGCGTTATTTACGCGGTCTTTTAGGGCATTGGTTTGCAACAGGTAGAGAGGAATATCACCGGCGGCCATGGCGCGGCGACCAGTTCGGTTTGTGTTGTCTGGGAATGTGCGGCTAATGAGTTTTGCACGGGCTTTGCTGTCCCCTTTAAAGAGGAAAACCTTTTTTCCGATCCCTTCACGGCGGCATTTACGCCAGAATTTATAGGCGTTATCGGTTACACCATCCTCGCCGCCGGAGTCCACTGCCATAGACATCAGCCTAAAACCTTTTGACGGGTCAGAGGCCAGCGGCCACGTTTTGTTGAACACGTCGCTTAATAGCAGGTCCCAGTCCTCAGGATAACTTGCCGGATCAATTTGCAGGCTCTCGCCGTTGGCATCACATCGCAGTGACTGCTTGATGTTGTAACGGTCAACCAGCCAGCGTTCGCCCATGCTTCCATAGCCGGTAACCTGAACAACGAAACGACGATTTTTACCCGCCTGAACGTCTACGGTGGCCACAATAAAATTGACGCCGTCAGGTACCGAGCGTTTCGGTATGTCCTCGGCCCGTGCCTCCAGCAGTTCACTCTTTCTCTGCTCCATGCTTGAGCGTGGAAGATAGGGCCTGCCGAAGTCGGTATTGACCACAGTTTTTAGCGTTTCCTCGCTCCGCGTCGCTTCATATTCTTGCTCTGCGGTGAGGAATTTATAAATAAGCTGGGACCAGGTCTGGTATGCAGCTGCAGGCCCTTCCATCCAAAAGGACGCGATACGCGAACGGCGTCCTTCACCGGTCACCACACCCGCTGCATCAATCTTTTGCCCATCGCGAAGCCACACGCATCTCATATTGAGCGCGCGCTTCATGTCGGCGGTAATTTTACCGTGGCAGGCTGGGCATTTAAGAAAAGCCGCCTCGCTGGCTATGACAGGGTCGGCAACTTCTCGGTAGCCCGTCATGTTGTCCATTTCTGGCTGAAAATACTCGCCACAATGTGGGCAAGGCCAATACAAGCGGCGGCGGTCCCCGCGATTATAGAGGGTCAGAATACCCGTTGTGGGCGGCGCCTCATGCGGCGTTGTCCGGCGCCATTTTGTATCGCGAATATCGCGCCCCGGTGAACTCTCAACCAGCGTCATTCCTGATGACATAAACGTCGTGGTTCGCTTCGAGGCTAATGAAAATGCATCACCCTCGCCGTCAATATCCTCGGGGAAACGGTCGTAATCTGTAAGTGCTACGCACTTATAGTCAGAAGAAGACATGATATTCACGGACGGCCAGCCAATTTTGAGATAGTTACCGGCGCGGAACGTGCGGTCATAGACGTTGTTGTCGTTTCTCCGCGGACTCAGGCGGGTTTTAACCTCCGGGCTGCTGCGAAACGTACGGTCTAGACGCTTTTTCGAGTGCTCGCGCGCTTTCTCTTCCGTCATCTGGATAAGCAGCATATCAGCCGGATCACAGACAATGGTGTAAACAATCCATCCGTCTATCAGACCAATGGTTTTACCGGTTCGGGCTGGGCCGACGAAAACCACGGCATCGTATTCACGCGATGCAAGGCAGTTCATTGGTTCAATGACGTAAGGAGCTAAATCGGGGTCCCACGGTACGGAGTTGCCCGCGCCCATTGGTACGCGCATATAAGTGCTGACCGCATCAGCCACCTGCATACGGCGTGGGGCACGTAAAATACCTGAAACATCATGGCGGATGCCTCGGGCTGATGCCCTCTTTGCCATCAGTCCTCCTCCGTATGGTCCTCCTCTTCTTCGGCTTCCAGAACTTTCTGAGCCATCTGATCACGTAAGTCATCAATCACGCTTTGAACGCGAGAGACTGCCGCCGGCGTTAGCGCACAGTCGCGCTCAAGAATGTCAGGAAGGGTTTCAAGGATCATGACGACGGCTTTCGCCATCAGTGAAAATTCGCGCGCAACCTCGTCAGCTGGAATTAGCTGGCCGGTGTCCTGCTCAAATTTGATGCGCTCATTCTCTGCTTTCCAATGCGCCAGTCGGTCAGAAGGCTGCATGTCGTCAAGGTCTGTTGATACTGTCGGCACCATCAATTCCGTTAAGATTTCGGTGACGAAATAAAGCTTTAATTTGCTGTTACTGCCGGGCGCTGGGCTGACGTTTTTCAACCGCGCGGCAACCGTCTGCCGATGCACATCTGTGATGGCAGCCAGCTGGTTAATATTGAGTTTGAGGGAGGCTATTTCTTGGTCCATGATGGTGAACACTTTTTAAACGATTCGACATCTTTGAAAAATGGCCTCTAGAGAAAACAAAGACCTATCCACATGATGATGATGACCTAGGATCCGAAAAACTAGCCGTTTCCCGCGAGCGCGCCGCCCCGTGGAAGGCCACCCCGCAGGGAGGACCCATTGAATTGATATAGTTTGAATGCTAACCAATTGGGTTGGAGTGGTGACAACAGCTCAACCTCTCACATTTGCTAAAGCGACAACATATTGCCCCTAATAAAAAAGCCACTAGCTTGTGCCAGTGGCTTGAATTGGTTGCGTTGGGGATTATTACTCTTCTGGTTCTTCTGGCTCGTCAAACACGTTTCGTGAAACATAAACACATTCCCCGACCGCCCAACCTTTCTTCTTCAAAATCTCGACAGGTGTGCTATCTGGAACATAGAAATAATATTCATACACCATGTCACCTGAATTCCCCGTGCTTTCCTGAAGGTCTTGAGGCTCCAGCGGGATAGAATCAAGTTCTTCATCGGTTAGATCTAGCTCAATTGCGAGTGCAGATAGTGACATAAATCCTCCTTTGTGATTGACAAGGAGAGTAAATCATCATCGACAAGGTTAGTCAACTTACTGTTTTTAAAAGTTTTTTTGACGAGTCCGTCAATTCAACATTATCACAGGCACTCAGTGAATGCCTGCTGTAATGCCTACCCTGCACTGCTTCACCACCTTGGTGATGTATCCCTGAAGGTACTGAATCACTTGGTCGTCTTTGATGGCGCTGGCTCGGAGATCGAGAACAGCCCGTCCACCAGCGTCAGAGAGTTCGACTTGTACTGCATCGCCCACGCTGCTGCCTCCGGTATTGTTGCTCCGGGAGAGCTGACAGGTTGCAAGGTTGGCGGAGGCGATTTGCACGCGGCGAGTGCCAGCGGCAACGTCAGCGCGAAGGGCTTCATTTTTTGCCAGTTCATTGGCTAATTCCTCGGTATGCTTCATATCTAACTCAGCTCCGGCGGCCTGCGCTTCAGCGGTGCGCTGGTTGGCGGCGGCCAGATCTGCGAAGGCTTTATCGCTGATCTTCTTCAGTGCAAGGGCGTGGGACTCTTTCAGGCTGGAAACGTCTTTATCCCAGCGCATGCCCTCAACCCACCACGTCACACCTGCGGCCAGCAGCGCGGCGACAACCACTAACGCTTTAACGTTCATTTCAACCCCAGCGCCTTTTGCGCCACCAGCAAGCGGGCCTGACGGTCTGGCAGCCCGTTGATGCCGCCGTTAATGCACTTCGTCAGCCCGGTGAAATCGCCTGGGTCTGCAAAGCGATTGCAGTTGTTGGCCTTCCAGAACCAGCCCGCCGACCGCGCCGCGTATTCGTCCTGCAATAGCAGATCCGGATCGCTGATAAGGTCGATGCCCAGCGCGCGGCCACAGGCGAGATAGTTGTCGAGGAACGTGATCTGCTTCAGGCCCCGGCCACGGAATTTATAGCCGTCTCCGGCAGCTTTGTTGCCGAAGCGATTCGCATAGGCCAGATTGGCAATAGCGCGCTGGCGCTCGAGCGATAACGGACCTTCCCCGTTCCGGCGGCCCAGCTGCTCACGTTGCGACGCGGTGAGGCGGTTGCCGAACACTGACAGGCCAGCAATCGAATAGTTGAACGACTCGGACAGCGTTATGAACCCGCCGGACTCAGTGCCGATCTGCGCGATGAATGCCCCCTGCCGCGCCGGTGTCGTGATGCCGAATTCGGTCATGGTAGAAACCAGATGCGGATACCAGCGCGCGGCTAAGTCGGCGCTAAGTGAAGCCGCCCGTTGAAATTGGTCTTTTGTCATTGTGGATGTCTCAGAACACTGAAGAGTTTGGCGACGTTCCCGCCAGCGCGGTATATCGCGATGCAGATGATGGCGTTAAGTGCGAACGACGCCCAGTGCGTGTTGTGGTAGTGATCGAACCAGAAGCGGATCGGCACACTGCCGTAAGCCAAGATAAGCAGGTAAGCCAACCAAGCGGCCCAACGCCGGTGCGTTGCCCCATTCTTTCGAAAGAAGCACAACCGGATCACCACCAGACTGCACAGCACAACGTTCGAGATAACAAGCGGGTCATTTAGTACCATTTTGCCCCCTCCACCGATCAATCAGTGATGTTGGGTTCTTTGCCCGGTTGCTGGCGAACGTCAAAAGCTGAACCGCCAGTGCGGAGATGATCACCGCGCCCAAGGCATCCAATGGTTTATCGGGATAGTTGAGCCACGCCGCTAACTTTGCGCCAGCGACACCAGCACCAAACAGGCCGCACAGGAACGACACGCCGAAATATGAGATACGTCGCCACGCTGACAGGTCTACTGCTGATGTGACATAGAACACAGCCCCAGCAAACGCACCGAACACAACGCCGTAATCAAGGCCAGTGAACCACCCAAACACACCGACCGTAGCGAGTGCTGCTGAAGCTGCTGTTGCTGATACAGGCTCAGACATTGATAAACCCCTTATCGCTGTTGTTGTCCTCCATCGAATCGAGGGCATAAAAAAGGCTGCACTGGGCAGCCTAGAAATTATTCGGGGAAAATCTCTCCCCATGTTTGTTTAAACCTTTCTTCTTCAAGCTCTACACCAAGAGCGTATCGCCCAAGCTTGATCGCTTCTTTTATCGTGGAGCCTGACCCCATGAAGAAATCAGCAACTACATCACCGGGCTTGCTGCTGGCATTAATGATGTCGTGCATCATCTCCGCTGGCTTCTCGCAGGGATGTTTGCCGGGATAGAACGGTACAGACTTGTACTTCCATACGTCTGTGAAAGGCACATCTGCTGAAACGCTGAATACTCGGCGCAAAGATTTGTGCTCTTCCACGAGCTCCGAGTATTTCTTCGAAAGGGTTTGGTACGTTTCGATCAGCTGGTGGTGCGGGATGTCCAGATCATGCTTTGCATGCTTCTCACGAGCTATGCGCTCGAAGAGCTGCTGGAGTTTTAAATAGTCTCCCTCGCTAGGAAGTTGCCACTGGCTTTCACTGAACCAGTGTGAAGCCATTTGCTTTCCAGTGGCTTCGTGAATGTCCTTTGCCGAGACGTCCAGCGCTTTGCGCGCATTCTTGAAATAATCCACCAGCGGCTTTAGCGTGTTTTTCCGCTGCTCTTGCTGTTTAGCCTGATAATTAGACCGCTTCCCTCGAAATGGCCCGCTGTAATGCTCTGCAAAGAGAACTCTTTCTGTCGCGGGGAAATATGACCGCAAGCCCTCTTTATGCTGGAGATTCCATGGACCGGATGGTTTGGCCCAAATGATGTGGTTCAAGACCTTAAACCGCTCGCGTATTAGCAATTCGGTGTCAGCGGCCAAGCGTGAACCACAGAACACATACAGGCTGCCCGAGGGTTTAAGCACTCGCCAAAACTCTGCAAACATCTCATCGAGCCAAGCCAGATAGGCGGATTCGCCAGACCACTGATTATCCCATTTGCATTTCTTAACCCTGAAATAGGGTGGGTCTGTTGCTATCAGGTCGATACAGTCATCGGGTAACGTTTTGATGTACTGAAGAGAATCCGCGCATACAATATTTATACTGTTTAAATTCACAGTGTTTTTCATAGATCAGAGTCGCCGTTTTTGGTAGGCTCCATTTGCTGTGTGCACATCAGCAATGGGCCTCGGTTCGCTCGTGACCAACTAACGGGTGAATGGCGTGCACGATGTTACCAGCATCATGTACGCCGCCCATTCCACAAACATTTTAGCCCCGGCCATTGCTGGGGCTTTTCTTTGAAGTAAAAAAGGCCGCCCGGAGGCAGCCTTAGAAATTTGGATTTGATAATTGTTACGGAGCTTCTGGCTCCATCTTGCCGAGCTGATTTTTCAAGCTTCGATAGTGGGCCAGTCGCTCACGGAAGTATTCCCGCAGATGTTCCGGCTGTTCACGTTCTACTTGCTCAGCGATGATCGGCATGTTGTAGCGTTCTTTAAATGCAACGCCACCGGCGGCCAAATCTACGTTGACCTTGTCCATTTCATCCTTGGGCAAGTTAGCGAGGTTATATGACATTGGTCTCTCCTTTTTGGAGAGTATAGCCCTAAAACAACAAAACCCCGCCGGAGCGAGGTTTCTACACTTTCTAAGCTTTGTGACTACGTGACCACTCTTAACACATTACAACAACTTTTGCGTACGCGTTAATATTTTATTACTCTCAGTAATACACAGTATTCTCATAAAATGGATAGAACAAAAAATGAGCAAGTTATCTATAAAACACGTCATTGTTCATGAATTAATCAAGGAAGCACAAAAAGATTTCGACCACTCAAATCGTTACAACCTTCGCGATACAGAGTTGGATAAATCCAACGCGATAGTACAAAAATTAGTTGATGGTGTTGTCGATTTATATGGGTCACGAGGTAACTTAGCACATCATGGGGTATTCAAGAGTGATCCTACTCTATGTGGACCAGTGCCTGATCTCTTCAATACCTACCGCTCTGTTACTCCTTCGAATACAGTGGATTTTATCAACATCTCGAAACAAATCATGATGCAGATGTATAAGGAAGCAAAAAATCAAACCTGGTCTTCCGGTGGATATGTAGTTTTTACGGATTATGAGTCTCAGGGTCTGCGTTATCTTTTAGTTACTATGATAAAGAAAAAAAATGGCGTAACTATAAGTGAAAACCTTAATCCCGAAGAAATGATTCATTTAGAGCTTAATTACATAAATCAGGCTGCGAGAATTAACTTTCAAAAGTATCACGAATACTCTGTAGCTGATGATATTAAGAAAACTGAAATTAGCTATCTTAGTTTCATAAGTAAGACTAATGGGCAATCCGCTTCAGCATATTTTATAGCTGCTCTTGGGTGCGATAAGGGGATAGCATCTGCTGGTGCCACAAGAAAACTACCAACCGAGATTAAGAAGTTTTTCAAGAAACACCCTGAATTAGCACCACATGCTGAAGAGTTTAAAAATAAAATAATAAAATACCTCGAGAAACAATATGAATCAAAAATATCGGCAAGCTTATCAGATGTTGAAGCCAAAGCATTTGAACAGTTATCGTTTTTGAACGATGATGAAAAACGAGATAACCTTTTGGGGAAAATGATGCAACACTTAAATAGTGAAGGAGTTGGTATCCCTTCCGATTTTGTTGTAAATAAAGGTTCCCTTGATAAACTTAGAAAGGTAATATATAAAAATCCATCGTATAGTTTTAACTTCGATAAAGAACTCTTGGGAGACAACGCAGATGCAAAAATATACTACAATGATGCAACAGGAAACCTTATTTTTAACAACCTCCCAGAAGAGGCAAAAACTAAAATAAGGTCTGCCTTAAAAGAAAAAAAACCGGTGAAAGGTGAGAAAAAGAGTGAATAGTCTAAGTAGTGTCGTGGAGCTGTATAGACTGGCTAATCGCCCTGAATTTATCGATGGGAGATTTTCTGCATCTATACGTTATTCGAAAGAACTAAAAAATACACTTGAGTCTATTCTTTCTGAGGGCTTTAGATTCGGCAGCTTTGATGATTTAAATGTCGATGATGAAGAGTTTTATTGCATTCAAGACATCCCTGCTAGTGGCAGTTTACTAAACTTCGAATTTTTAGTCAGCCAATCCAGTGCCGAAAGCTTTTACGAATCAGAAAAAGAATTTATTAAAATAAATAGTCTCATGCGTGGTGAAGTTCCAGAACAATACTACATTGTTGATCTTGATTACTTATCAAGCGAACAGGGAAAACCGACATCAATAAAGAAAATTGAAGCCATCTGTGGCTTGATAACATCCCTTTCAAAATTATCACATTTTCATGATATGAAAAACAGTGGCCATGGTAATTTCTATAGACTTGTTTTTGTGCTTCACTCGGAGTCAAAATCATCTTCAGCAGTAATTGAAACATTACTATCAGAAGAGATGTTGGAATATGAAGAAATAAATACAAGCTTAATAAATTCCTTGGCCTCAATTAAACCAGCGTCCGATTTCCACTATGATGAAAAAGTAAACACCTTTAGAAATACACTCATCGAATATATTAACTCATCGGAAATTACTTTCAAGGAAATTATTAAAAATTGGGGGTTAATAACCACTTTATATAGCAATAACCTTGCTGTATACATGTCTGCTTTTTCGTTTCAAAAAGCAAGGAAAGAAGTTGCGGAAACTGAAATAGAATATGCGGATAAAATATCAAAAATTACAACAGAAATCGCCAATAAAGCTTTAGCAATACCAATCTCATTAGTAGCCTCAATCGCAATATTTCAGCTAACGGGTAAGATTGAGATTTCTATAACATTTTCTGGCTTGGTGATTGCTAGTATTATAATATCACTTATAATAATATCTCAACAAAAACAACTAAACAGAATATCACATGCTAAAGACATTGTTTTTTCATCAATTGAAAAAAAAATTCAAGATGATAACTCTGATTTAAAAATAAGATTAATAGAAGCCAAGGAAGAACTAAAGAGCAATGCAGAGTTTTGCAATATGGTTTTAAAATCCCTAATGACAATAGCCTGGGTGCCAGTAGGAATAGGCACCCTTGGGCTTTTGTACCGTTTAATTAGTTAACCTTCGAGTATTGCTAACACCCCATTAATAAATCCAATGGCTGTCTGCAAGTCTTTTCTAATTGTTCCATCCGAGCATTTTTTTTGCTTTGCTATCGCCCTCAAAGATACTCTGAAAACAAAGTGTAATATAATTAATTCATATTCTTGTGCTCTGTATTTTTTTAATCTGGCTACACAACCGTCAACCATAACTCCTTCATCATCATTACACTGTATCCTCGACTTTGAGGTTTGAGGTAAAATTCCCTTAAAGCCAGCAGCAATTGGTGAAAAGCTCAGACCGCTATTCTCGCTTGCTGCCCATGCGCCCCAAAGTTCTAAAGTCTCATGAATATCACGCATTATTCTCTCCACACTTATTTTGCTTTGCCCGTAGCGATTACACCCATCGCCAGCGCGCTGTCCATTGTCCGCATAGCCAGAAGTAACTGGCTGCCATTCTCTTCTTCCCACTCGGCCGTATTCGCATGGAGCCTGTCGTGACACTGCCTGCACAGCGGTATCACGAACATGTCATGCGCTTTTGTCCCCATACCGCCGAAGCCATTACCGGTGATGTGGTGCGGATCGTCGGCCTGATTACCGCATCCGCAGCACGGCTGACGCTTAACCCACTGCGTGTACTTGGCGCTCTCCCAGCGGCGGCGCTTCGGTCGCAGCATGAAGGATTCCGGCGTCTCCGGGTCAATGGCAACGTGTAGAACTGCCTTAACCGGCTCAACGCGCTCTTTCAGCACCTGAACAGGATGCGCCTCCGGCGCAATGTCCGACTCGCGGCCAACCGACTTAATCGGCTTTTCTGGCTGCCAGCGCAACGCGTGGCGCGCGGCATCGTAGGGCATCAGGTCAACCAATCCCCGCAGCGTGGCCCACCAGCACAAGTCATAGAAGCTCAGCTGGTGGCCTTCCGACAGCTTCAGCTCTCTCACGGCGCTTACGACAATAAACTCAGCGCGGTTACGGTCGGCCAGCCTGTCCAGCTCGTCCAGAATGTGCTCTCTGAATTTGTTTTCGTGGTGCCAGCACAGGCGGACGCCGCTGTGGCCATATTTAAGAGTGTCCATTTCCTTGGTGTGGTACTTATCGTCGCTGCGCGTCCACTGGCAGGTCATGATCCGTTTTAACCAGTCTCTCAGCGCCCACTCGCCGCCAGCAGCGTTCAATACCCGCTCATTCATGAAGAAATCTTTCAGGCGCTGATCATCCACCAGCGAATGAATGACATCCGGTAGTTTGCCGTCTGGCTGGTCCGCCAACTCCGGTGGAACCGTAGAAACGAGCAGCTGCTTTTGGTCGAACAGCCACATTAAGTCTGTACCGGGCGTAAATATGCCAACACCGGCGGCGCGCTGGGCGTAGGGCTTTAGTAATGCTCTCACGCTGCGTTCTCCTGTTTCTTGCGCTGGTAGTCTGCCCAAAGCCCGGCAATCCACTGAATCCCCTTTGGCGTAAACCGCGCCTGCCGGAAAGCATGCTGGCTAACTTGGCTGGTGCCAGTCTTCATTTCGAATCTGCCTGTTTCCATATGCACGCTATAAGGCGTGTACTGCCCGTCCTGCCGGTACACAATTTTTTCCTCAACCATGAACAGGCGGAATTCCGGCTCCTTGGCCTTCAGAAGCTTGCAGACTGACCGAAATCCCATTGAACCTTTAGCGTCCACGTACCGATCGACAAATTCAGCCTTCGGTGCGACCAGCGCCAGCTGAGATTCCAGAGCCTGTTTCTCATCGGCGAGATCCGCAGCAAGGCGCAAAGCCTCCGGCAGTGTCTGCGGTACCAGACTCTTGGATTCCAGTTCCTGCCACCGGTCCACAACCGCGGCGGTAAACTCCGGCGAGAGGCGCGCCACAAGAACCAGTGAATCACGCTTATTGAACCAGTATTCTTGGTACTCCTGCCCGTTCTGCTCGTGCAAATAGGGGGTGTGCGCCAACGGCGCGCTTAAAACTCCACCAGTTACTAAACGTTCAGCCGACCGCTTCACATCGCCGTGCTTACTCTGCACCAGCGCGGCAATCTCTCGGCTCGACATCGTTACCACTTTTCCGGACAGCAAACTGTTCGACATAATTACCCCACACGTTAAACCGGCTGCACACCGGCTGGTTTGAAATCGATGATCCGTACTTCTGCTTTTCCCTCTTTCGTTAACTCTCCCCATTCAACCGTCATTCTCTTCACTTGGCTGTCGTCCGCCCAGACCCCGGCATGCGTCAGGCTGTCAAATAGCGCCTTCTGGAAGTTATCCAGATCCCGGCGCGCGCGGGTCGGCGGAAACAGCACGACGTGAACGTCTAATTCGGCGGTCAGCGGCTTAGGCTTGCGTTTGAGTTGCTCATAAACGGCGGCTACAGCGTTTGTACGGTAAACCCTGCCGCGTGCGCTGATCAGCATGCCTTTGCTAGTGGCGCGCCAGTAGCCGTTAACACTCGGCGGGAATGGCAGGATCAGCTGCATGCAACCTCCCCCGCCTTAATGAGGCTGTTCAGCACAGCATCTGCATGTTCCCGCGCCGCGGTGTAATCCAAGGTATGCAACTCACCCGTTGCGGATTCAGCCAGTAACCAGCGGTTATAGGCATCAAGCCAGATTTTCTGGAATTCGTTCACGCTGCCACCTCCTGCAAATAGTCAGCGCCAATACTCAGCAGCACGTCGCGACACACTGTCGTGAACTGTCCACGCGGCTTGATAAAAGGACGCCAAATAACCAGCATGCTGCCCTTGCTGTTGCCGTTCTTGCCCGGCTTGCCGGTTCCGGCATTGATAAACGACAGTCGGCCCTCAGTGATAAACCTTATTTCGTCGGCGGTGGCCAGTGCCTGAGCAAACCAACCTGTCGAGGTGTCGGCGGGCAGCAGCATAACTACGGGCTGATTTTGGACGTGGCACTGCTCGGCGGCCTTCTCTACCCATGGTGTGATTGCGCTGTACGGCGGGTTGCACCAGATGGCGCCGTAGCTTTCCCACTCGGTGGCCAGCGCATTATCGGCTTCGGACAGGTACCGGGCGCACAGCGCGTTCTGGTCGTCGGCAGCTGCGTCCAAGTAGAAGCCAAATTCCAGATCCAAAGCGGTGAACACTTCCAGCGGCGTCTGCCAGCGGTCTTTGTGCTCTACCGGGGTATGACTAGCGAATTCATTCATACTGCGGTCCCCTGCTGCTGGCGCTGTGCGCAGTCCTTCCAAATGCGGTTCCAAGTGCTTATCGCGTAATCGCTACGCATGCCACGGACACTCGCCTTGCTGGCTTCGGCACAAACCTGCTTTTCCAAATCGCTTGGCGCTTTGGTTCCGGCGACGCCGCTGATGAAACGACGGTAAGCCATGTCGCGCTCTGTCGTATCAACGGACACGTCACCGCCGCGATCCCACTTCCCATTTTTGCGGGCGGGACGGCCAGCGCGCTTCCAAGCGTTTGCACCTTCCAGATAGCCGGGGAATTTCAAAGGCTGGAACAGCGTAGACGGTCGCAGGTATTCGGCCATTTCTAGATCGCCGCCCCACTTGGCATGCATGTAATCAACCGTCAGCTGCTGCTCTTCAATCGTGAAGCCTTCGCGCAGTCTAGCCCGGATGTTATCCAGCGAGGATTTGCTGACCTGATAGCGTGAGCCAGTGATTTGGTTCAGGTAGTTCAAGACCTGTTTAGCCTGATCAGTAATTTCAACCTCGGCGTCGGTCTGCGCAGCAGGCTGACAAAGGGTTTTAATATCTGATGGATCTTGTTTTGAATTTACTAACGGATCCCCCCCAGATTCTGGCGGGTGAAAACCGGTATTCGTGTTGGATTTTGATGCATCAGATTTTGAACGGTCAGAATTTGATGTGTCAGATTTTGACGTGTCAGAATCTGACGCCTCAGCAGCAGCGCGCAGCTTGGCGATGTTCAACTGGTACATGTTCGATGTGTTGCGGTTTCCCTTGCGGCGCTGGGTGCTGCTGACCCAGCCGTCGGCCTCAAGTTTGCCAAGCGTGGTGCGCACGGTACTTTCACCGGCACCCAGCTGGCGGGCAATGGTTGCAATAGACGGCCAGCACAGGCCCTCGTCAGAGCTAAAGTCAGCGAGGCGCGCCATAATGGCCACCGCCGATATTTTTAAACCGGCAGCCGCGCAACCATCCCAAACGTATGCGGATAACTTAACGCTCATAGAATCCTCGTGAACCTCTTACGGAATCTCTCAACTGGATAGGCGCATTCATGCTCATACCCTTCTCGCATGTAGATGACTCGTTCGCCGGGTCTATCAAATCCCACGACGTGGACCAGAACGCCCCGCCAATCTTTGTAACGCCTGTCCAGCTTTTGGATTTCTTCTGACATGCGTCCACCTTCTTACGCTGCGCGGTCACATAACCTACCCAACGGACGGCGAACTGGTAGTTGCACGGCACCCAGCTGCCACCTATCATCACTTCATACGAGAAAGAGCCACAGGTACTGCTAGGCACTGCCACACAGCGCATTTGCGGTATCCCAGCTTTTACGAGTAAACTGTTCATGCGTTATCTACTCCACACTGTTTAGTTAATGCACCCGAAGCCCCGAGCTGCACACTTGGGGCTTCAACCTTTCCGGCCTTCGACTTCTTGCTGAATAGCGCAATCACCGCCCGAACCTCTGCATCACGTGCCGCCAAGTGGCGCTGGTGATACGTCATGATTTCTGCGGCTTCTGCCGAATCAATCACGCCATCTTCAAGTGATGCCTGAATAATCATGTCGACGTGGCCACGATGCGCCGCTGTGCGCATGCTCCGGCTGAACAACTCAACCTGATCCAGTTCATCCAATTGTGGGATGTCCACGAACAGGCCACCGCGGCGCTGGGCGAAGTACTCAGCCAAGAAACTGGTACCGCTCAGATCCTCGATTGCTTCCAGCTCAGTCACTTCAAAAAAACGACAGCCGTTTTTCTCGTACAGATTGTTGTTGAACTGCGTTTCAGTCATTCCCAGTCCACCAGCCATTGCAGACCGACCGCCGGGGAAGGCTTTGCACATCGCTTTTACTGCTGTTTTGATGTCTACCATTTAGCTTTTCCTTCGGTAGTTAAAATCAAGCGGCCGATGCGCTAGGATTTGATGGCTCTGAACGTTCCAAAGAACTCAGAATTTCAGCCACTGTGACCTGTCCATTCGATGCACTTATGATTGCGGGGATATACTGAGAACGAATACCTCCGCCATTCAGCCACTTACTCACAGCTGACTGGTCAACACCTACCTTGCGGGCTAACTCCTTTTGAGACCCAGCGGCAGTGATGGCCTTTTGGATAATGCTGTTCATCTCAAACTCCTATTACCTAAAGAGACTTGATTATGACCCAAGTAATAGACTTAATCAATTACACCGGTAATTTGACTGCCAATTACTTAGGTAATATTTTCATCGCATGAAAACACTATGTGAAAGACTGCATATCGCGATGCAGAGGAACGGGGTTACTTCTCAAAGTGAGCTGGCAAGATTGTCAGGGGTAAACCAATCCATCATTTCCAAAATCCTGACGGGTAAAAACGAAACCTCGAAGTTCTCGGGGAAGATTGCCGCTGCGCTGGGGATTAGTGCTGACTGGTTGATTAATGGATCAGGCAGTATGGAAGGTAATGACACAAATCTTGAAAAAGTGGATGTTTCACGTTTGATTTCAGTGTGGAACGAGTCCGGCATTACGGATGACGTTATCTCATGGCCTGACGCTATGCCGGATAATTTCAGAGCATACGTAATACGTAAAAACACTGGTATAGATAAGGTTCCAGCGGGAGCAATTGCTCTTGTTGACCCCTCTCTAAGGCCGGGAAATGAAGACTTGGTTATAGCCAATATTCGTGGGGAAATTTCAGCCTATCGTTTTCTTGATGGGGGAACGGAACATGGCTTCCTTGGTGTGGACAATGACCGGGTTCCTCTTTTCGAGGTTAAAGATCCCTCCTCAATTATTGGCGTTATTGAGCAAATCCTCATTCGAAAATTACGGTAATAGGTGACCTTTTCAATATCAACCACGCTTTTGCCGTAATCCCCATTCCCCTCTCGTTTTAGCAACACGCCCATACTCATAAAGCCATTCCTTATCTCGGATGAGCGGTAACGCTATTTACCGCCCAACAAAATACTGTATATCCATATAGTATTTTATTGACCTTTTCAAAGATAACAAAAAAAATTGTGCCATCCCTCAACCAATTATTACCAATGTAATAACTTTTTGAGGTTTCGTGTTGACTTGAGTTATTACCCAAGTCATAGTTAGTCATAACACAACGGCAAGGGCACTGGGGGTTGAGGAACTCACCAACAGGCGGGCAACTACCACAGTTGATCCAGTGCTCTTCCCGTTGTGGCAGGCATCAGGGGATGGTCGGGTTACCCTGCCCGGTTGCGGTTTCGACTACCGCCGCCACACGCCTAATCGACGTGGAAAACCGATATTTGCTGTGTGTAGTTCTTGGCGACTGGCCTGATCCTTCAATCAACCAACATCAGGGGGAGTGAGGATAATGTTCTATCAGGTCAGTCGCCCCTTTTTTACAGACATAGATAAGGGTTCGTTGGCCCCGTCCAGCACGCCCTGTGCATTATCCGGCGGCCCTTATCTATGTGTGTTAACTGGGTATCGATGTGCAGAGAAATGCCCTTTTTAAAACAGTGTGGAGAGCAAGATGAAATTAGCAACAATCAAAAATGCCATCGTCTATAAGGCTGAGCTGCCAGCGGCAGACCTGCTGGAAGGTCACTTGAACGAATTCCCATTCTCGGAAATTAGCGAGCTGGAAATGGCGCGCGTGGGCTTTATCCCGAACCTGATCACCGCGGAAGTGGTTACGCCATTCAAAGGCGGCCTGTCTGTATCGCTGCGCATCGATGAGAAAATCATTCCCGGCGCCGCGGTGAGAAAAGAAGTGCTCGAGCGCGTGGCAACCATCGAAGAGAAAGTGGGCAAAAAACTCAAGCGCGCTGAGAAATCCAACATTAAAGATTTGGTGATTCAGGACTTCTGCAAAAAGGCTTTTGTGAAAACTACCGTTCTGAATGCGTTCTACAACACAGAACATCGCCTGCTCATTGTCGCCACTGGCAGCAAGCATTACGCAGGGGTTCTGGTCAGTTACTTGGTCAAGGCCGTTGGCTCGGTTAAAACGGAAACCATCCATATCAGCGATATCAAGCACGGCCTGACAACCAAGCTGAAAGCCTATCTGAATGATGATCAGCAGGCCTTTGAAGGGTTTCACGTAGGCGACTTCACCCAGCTTTCACGAAAAGTGGACCAGAAAGAAGTTATCAAATACGCAGCTGATATCGACAGCATCAGCGAAGAGCTGCGCGAGAACTTGGATAATGGCTACATCGTTGACTGCATCAACCTGCGCTTCGGTGATGTGACGTTCCTGCTGACTGAAAACTTCCACTTCAAGCGTGTTGATCTGCGCGAGCTGGCTGACAACGATGAAGATGACTTGCCGTTCCGCTGGCGCCATGAAGCCGCTGTCGCCACGCTGCTGCTTAGCAGTGTCATCAATACTCTGTGCACCCTGCTGAGCTACAAACCTCAGGAAAAAGAGATCAACCCTCAGTAAGAATGACGCCCTGCTCGCCGGGGCGAAAAAAACTGATAAACGAAATTTTATTGCCATAACTGGCAAGGGATTCGCTCAACCTAAAAATGACGTGTGGAGTAATTTCATGACTTGGTTAACCACTTTCTCCGGCCAGCACTTGGACTTCTCAAACCCCAATGTGCTCGCCTTCAACATTACCGATATCGCACAGGGGCTGTCACACGAATGCCGATTTGCCGGGCAGATCTCCGACTTCTACAGCGTGGCCCAGCACTCCGTGCTGTGCAGCCTGATTGTGCCACCAGCGTTTGCCCTTGAAGCGCTGCTGCATGATGCGGTCGAAGCCTACTGCAAGGATATCCCAGCGCCGCTGAAACGCCTGCTGCCCGACTACCAGCGCATTGAAGACAGCATGGACCGCCTAATCCGCGAGAAGTATGACCTGCCGCTTCAGATGAGCTCAGTCGTTAAAGAGGCGGACCTAATCATGCTGGCCACCGAACGGCGCGATCTGGAAGTCGATGTTGATAACCATTGGCCGATGCTTGACGGCGTAGCACCGGCGGACGTTCGCATTTTCCCACTGAACCCATCACAGGCCCGCGCCGAGTTTCTTCGCCGCTGGGAATACCTGACTAACTGATAAGGCATCCCATCATGACCATTTCAAAACAGCTATCTCCAGTTGGCTACCTGAATAAAATGACCGGCCATATCTGGACACCTACCGAGCAGCCTAATGCCGCCGCCGAACCGGGACTCTACGAACCACTGGTGCTGAGTCGCGAGGCGCTGGCCGTAGTTCAACAGAAGGACGCCCTGCAGCTGCAAGTCGATAACATCCTGCGCGGGCTAGGCATCACCGGCGACGGCCCGTTCTCACAGTTAGTGCTGGAGAAGTTCATTGCCATTCAGGCAGAGCGGGATGCTCTGGCGGCGGAGAACGCGGCGCTGAATGATTGGTTTTCAAACAATGCTAAAGCAGTTGGTCACTGGAATTCGTGGGCAGATGAAGAGGATAAAATACCGCACTCACCAGCAACACCAGCCACTGACGCAGTTATCGCTAACACGCAAGCTGGCGCTCTCGATGTGTTTGCTAACGCCGCTGAAGAACAGTTAGCCATTGGCAAAGAGAAAGCTGACGTGGTCGATACCGGGTTTAATCTCGGCGTGGAAGCGATGATTTCTATGTTGCGTATGTCGGCCAATGCTCTGCGCGCTGGGAGGAAGGGATGAAGATTGAAAAAACAAAAGACGGCGAAATCATCATTGGGCCAATTGATGATCTGCGGCTCACGCCCGGCCTATACCGTTCCAGAAGCGGTAGTACGCAGCAATTTGGCGATCGCATTGTTCGAGGCGGAAAGGTTATTCAGGAGTGCGATTTCTCACTGACTCCGCCCGAGAAGCACCTTTATGCGTTGGAAATTTCTGGTGTTTGGTTGTGGGTTAATGGCTGCGTTCACTGCAATGACAATGGCGATAAAATGTCTTATCAGTTTTGTGAAGAACATGACCGCTGCCAAGGCTGCAACAAAAAAAGAGCAGATTGCACCGGCATTCCGCCGCGAAACGAGCATGACCATGGCGGCGGGATGTGGGGATCCCATGACGATTGTGGTGTCTGGGGTTGGACTTGTCATCCATGTCATGAGCGACAAGAGGCGATAACTCGCGAAGCCGCATTGTCCCGCATCCTTCCGGATGATGAATTCGATGAAAATGACTACGAATACGAAGATGAGGCCAAGTGCCCTTACTGCAACGCAGAGGTATGCACTGACGAATCTTATGATGCAGACGGCGAAGAGTTGGAATGTGGTGAGTGCGGCCACGCGTTTACCCTTACCGCAAATCACAGCGTTACTTGGTCAACATCGCGTATCGCGCCTGTGAAGGAACAACCTCATGACTGAGACAACCAAAAGGAGTGGCTGATGATTCACTACCACGGCGGACCGATTACCCCGGCCACGGCTGCTCTCAAGGCATGGAAAGGGAGGCATGCATTTATTTCTTATGAGAACCCAGAGCAACTACCTCTTGCTAGTGAAGTGACTCAAAGTTTCGCTCTGGACAACGGTGCTTTCTCTGTGTGGAGTAAATCTAAAAAGAATCGGGATGATTGGTCTGGATATTACGAATTTGTCCTGAGATGGAAAAATCACCCCCGCTTTTCCTTTGCAGTTATCCCGGATGTGATTGGAGGTACGTCAATCGAAAACGACGCCCTGCTCAAGGAGTGGCCTCATGGAAATTTCGTCGGCGCGCCTGTCTGGCATATGAATGAGCCTGATGAGAGGTTTGTTCGACTATGCCATGAGTATCCGCGCGTTTGCATAGGTTCAATGGGTGAATACGACGCCAAAAGGCCGCGAGCATGTCGGGCAAAATTGCGCGACCTGATAAAACATGTTGTTGATGAAAATGGATACCCAATATCTCACTTGCACGGCTTGAGAATGCTTGACAAGAACATCTTCATGCACATACCACTTTCATCAGCTGACAGCACTAACGTCGCAAGGAATATTGGTATAGATAAGTCGTGGAATAAATCTGCATATGCTCCAGCATCGAAGGAGACTAGAGCTGCCGTATTGGTTGAGAGAATTGAGTCCAACAATAGTGCTAGCTCTCTAAATTATGACGAGGAGAGGGATCGGTTCACTCCACAGTTAGCTTTCGAAATATAAGGAAACCTATGAGCGCAATTGAAGTCCTGAAACAGAAAGTTTTAGGAATGTCAGATGAGGTGGTCATAACTCTAACTACCCAGCAAGCCAAGGTCATTCTCGACCAACTCGAAGCAGAACGTCAGCAGCGAGAGGAGGCAGAGGCAGAACTCGCCGCGCTTCGGGGTGAGCAAGGCCATGGCGACACAATGGTGTACATGATGCCAAACGTATTCGCCTCATTGGTGAATACCGCGCGAGACGTAGCTCTCGAATACAAAAATGCTCAATGCTTGCGTGATGCTTTGTCGCGGGAATTGAAAGGCTACTTCACTCTCTCCCGCCAGCCTAAGCCCGTGGTGGTGCTGAGTGATTGCGACATTGGAGCCGTATCTCATATGGCCCACTGGTACTCGGAAGAGCAATGCGAGGCATGGGTGGCAGGTGTTGATCACGCCAAGAGGCAGATGCAAGCCGCTGGCATCGTCGTTAAGGATGGTGAGTGACATGGCCGAGCGCCTCCCCCGCGTGCGTGGGGAATTCGTATCATATCCGGGGTTTTGGTGGTTCTCTCCACCAGATCCTTCGGCACGACTGCCGGCGGGCGTCAAGATGATTAACCTCTTCGAGGGCCGCTATTACGGTCGGGCAAGAGGCCGGAATAACCTATAGAAACTCTGTGTGCAGCAGAAATTAACCAGTGTGGAGTGAATTATGACGAGAACATTAACGTTAGATGCATGGGCTCAGGATGAGTTTTCCGCGCCGATACCAAGCAAACCGACTCTGCTGAAGTATGCGAAAAGCGGCATGATCTTTCCCCCACCTTTCAAGGCCGGGCGCTGCTGGCGTGTCGAAGCTACAGCGCGCTTTATCGGGATGTCAGATAAGCCGGTGATAAAGAAAGGTGATAATCCACGTTTAATGAGGATTCTCAAAGATGGCCCGTCCACGTAAATACAACGTGAATATTCCCGGTCTCTCCTGCTACACCGACGCCAGAACCAAAAAGGTCTACTGGCGCTATAAGCACCCGGTTACCGGTAAATTTCATGGATTAGGTGATAACGAAGAAGAAGCAAAGGCGGTGGCCATGGAGGCAAATGTCCGGCTCGCCGAGCAAAAGATGGGCCAATTGATGACCATTCGCGACAAGTTGAGCCGTGAGACGGGGGGCGGAATTTCAGTTGATGGGTGGCTTAAAAAATATTGGAAAATTCAGGAGGAGCGCTGCCAAATTGGCGAGCTAAAGCCCAAAACTTTAAATAGCAAAAAATATCCGTTATCGGTTATGCAACAGGCTCTAGGCAATAAGGACATTACAACGATCCAAGTCAGAGACATTATCGACATCCTCAATGAATTTAAGGAACGCGGTAAAAATGGAATGGCAAGAGTAGTTCGTGGATTCATGAGCGACGTTTTTTTAGAAGCCCAACAAGCTGGGGAAGTTCCATCTGGGTTTAACCCGGCTAAATCCGCTAAGAGCCCGAAGGTAAGGGTACAACGTCAGCGGCTGGTGTTTGATGAGTGGAATGCGATCTACGAACAGGCAGCATCAGGCCCGAGATATTTGCAAAGAGCCATGCTTTTGGCCCTAGTGACAGGCCAAAGGCTGGGTGACATAGCGAAAATGAAATTCACCGATATCTGGGACGGAAATTTGCATATAACTCAAGAGAAAACGGGGGCAAGAGTCGCAATTCCGTTGGCTTTGCGGTGCTATGCGATTGATAAGTCACTGGAAGAGATCGTTGCGCTTTGTCGAGATAAAATTCTGAGCCCTTACCTCTTGCATCACCACCATTCTATGAGGGGGGTAAAACGTGGAACGAGAATACAGGCGCAGTCAATCACTAAGGCGTTTAGCTCTGCGAGAGATGCAACAAGCCTTAAATGGAGTAAGGGTACACCCCCGACATTCCACGAACAGCGCTCTCTTTCTGAGAGAATTTATCGTGATCAAGGTATAGATACCAAACAGCTGCTTGGACATAAAAACCAGCAAATGACTGATGTCTACAATGATGATCGAGGGCGTGATTGGACAGTTGTCGCGATCTGAGTGCGGTATGGTTTTTAGGTGGTTTTGCAGAAGAATTTTGCAGGGGTTTTGCAGAAGAATTATTTTTCCTTATATAATTCTTTGTAATCTTTGGATAAAACCCCAAGTTTTCATTCAAATACAGCTTCCTTTATAGAAGCTATCGGTGTTATCCAGCAGGTTGATTTTGTAATCAACGTAGGTCGACATATTTTTATTGAAGTTGTACGTGGTACCCACTGACACGTATTTCACCAGATCTTTATCATTGTTGATATTGGTGGTGTTGACGTTCAGGTTTTTGCCTTTGGATTGCAGATAAGAGACTTCTGGGCGCAGACCAAAATCGAATTGGTATTGCGCGGTCATTTCGAAGTTCTGCGTTTTGTTGGCGACGTTACCGTCGTTATCTTGCGTTGAGCCGTCAGCCAGCGTGGTTTTACCGCCGCCGTACAGGGTCATGTTGCGTGTTTCTGCATACATGGTCGCCAGATACAGGCTATTGGCGTCGTACTTTAGGCCGACGGTCCACACGTCTGCTTTATCGCCGTAGGCGTTAGTGCCGCCGTTGGTTTGGTCATTGGTACGGTCAGAAGAGGCAAATGCCGCGCCCGCGCTGAGGCCCATGCCGAAGTCATAGCTGGTAGACATGCCGTAACCATCACCATTCTGGTGGCGAACGTCGCGGCTATTGTTGGTGCCTTCGCCGTTGTTGGTGCCGTCGTTCGCGCCCTGATATTGCAGTGCGAAGTTCAAGCCTTCAACCAGACCGAAGAAGCCATTATTACGGTAAGTTGCCACGCCATTGGTACGGCCAACCATAAAGTTATCGGTGGTGGTATAAGAGTCGCCGCCGAACTCAGGCAGCATATCTGTCCAGGATTCAACGTCATACACCACGCCATAGTTACGGCCATAGTCGAATGAGCCGTAGTCACCGAATTTCAGACCCGCGAAGCCGAGACGCGTGGCGTTTTTAGAAGAACCGCTGCTTTCAGGGTTGTTGGCCTGAACGTTATATTCCCACTGGCCGTAGCCTGCGAGCTGGTCGCTGATTTGGGTTTCACCTTTGAAACCGAAACGGGCATAGGACTGGTCGCCATCTTTTGACGCATCGTCAGAGAAGTAGTGCAAGCCATCAACTTTGCCGTACAGGTCTAATTTATTGCCGTCTTTATTATAAATCTCGGCAGCGTGGGTAGCGGTTGCAATCAGTAAAACGGGAACCATTAATGCCAATGCTTTTAATTTCATGATTTCATTCCTTTCATCATTCAAATGAATATTTTTATTTTCAATATAATAAATTCATATATATTATATTTCCGTCTAATAATAACGACAGAGTTCCCTCTGGCATTAATTAAATTTCGAGAAATTGATTTATTATTTATTGCTAACTATTTCTTTTGGCTTGATTTATTTAATAAATGCATTGGGTTTGAATATATAAAATAGATATTTATTTCGCGTGGGAAAGAGTAAAAGACGGGTTTTAGAGGAATGCCAAGTCAAATTCGAGACAATAAAAAACCCATAACTGATACCAGTTATGGGCTCCACAAATGAGAGAAAAATCACATTTACGACGAGGTCAGAGAGAACTAAGGCTAAAAGTGTTGAACATTTACTGCACTACTACTTGGTCTATCAGGAGAAAGATCAGGAATTACGGCTGATAAGTGAGGCACAGCTCATTCCAGTAACTAAAGCGCACCCTGCGCCGGTAAAAGCTATTTCGTGCGATACCAGGCTGGGTCAACTCTTTCCATTGAAAAACTGCCCATTTCGATACCATATAAGCTTCCTGTTGGGATTAAGGCTTCCATCATGCGCGTGCTGTCCTGTGAAGGTTCAGTGAGAAATGCGGTTAAACATTTATCTTTAACGCGTTGCCACAAAGTCGTTGCTGAAGAAACCGAGTTTTTCTGCGTCATGATGTTGGCACCCCTTGATAAATAAATTTCTGAAAGAGAAATGCGTTTCGCGTCGCTCTTCGTTGAAACCAGTTAACAATGGAATGAAGCAGAAATAAAATGATGATTTCTGCTTTCTATATCTGTGAGATGACTATGAGGATTTAGCGATTTTTATAAAAGGCGAGAACGCGGCTCGGTTCAAAAGTGAAAATAACATACTCTCGACGATTCAAACTGATGGTATCAAATTCCGTCATCGGATAATGGCGATGAATAGCCAGCGACTTCTGATTTTCTTTATCGACAAAAGCCACGCCCAGCGCGAAGCGATGTTGCAACGTTTCACAGATATGCACCAGTAGCTGAGTCAATATCCCTTTGCCGCGAAATTCCCGCCGCACGCTTACCGGCCCGTAGAGGAAAATCTGCTCGGCTGGCACTTTGCCATTACTGACCACTGCGTTATAAGTGGCCTGCGCCACGCCCTGCTTGGCCTGCTTGCCGAGGGAGGTCATGGCGACACCGGCAATCTCCCCCTGCTCTTTGCAGACAAACACGCCGACGCCGTCCTGAAAGGTTTTCAGCAGGGATTCATCCATATTGCCCTGCGTAAACCCCTCGCTGGCGCGCTGCTCGGGGGTCAAATTTTCACCTTTGGATTCACTCAGAATTTGCAGGATAGCCTGCGCATCGGCATGGCCTGATTTAATGATTTCCATGAATACTCCTGAAAAGGGAATCTGCCGACAGTATGGCAAAGATCTCTCTTTTCAGGCGATATTTTCCGCGCGCCGGGCGGGGATTTTACGTAACAAATAGCCCGCCAGCGCCAGCAAGAACAGCGTTGCCTGCACCAGAACAATCGCGGGGCCCGTTGCTGCGTCAATATAGAAACTGATAAAGGTCCCGGCAACGGCGGCAATCAGTGACGTTGTCACCGCCACCATGAGCATTTTCGGCAGGGTTTTACACAGCAGGAAAGCCGTGATGCCGGGCGTTATCAGCATGGCGACCACCAACACCACCCCGACAGCCTGCAGGGCGGCGACAATGGTTAATGCCAGCAGGCACAGCAACGCATAGTGATAAAAGCGTACCGGCAGACCTATCACCTTGGCTTGAACCGGATCGAAGCAAAACAGCATCAAATCTTTGAACTTCAGCAAAATAGCCAGAGTTACGCCCCCGGCGATCACCAGCGTTTGCAGCATTTCGCCGTCGGTCACGCCCAGCACGTTGCCGAACAGAATATGGCTCAAATGCTGTTCGGTGTTGACGCGCGAGAACAGCACCAAGCCCGCCGCGAACATGCCTGAGAACACGATGCCCATCACCGAATCTTCTTTCACTCTGCAGTGCTCTTTAATATACCCCGTCGCCACCGCGCAAAATAAGCCGGAAACAAAAGCGCCAATCACCAGCGGAATGCCCGCCAGAAATGCCAATACCACGCCGGGCAGCACCGCGTGTGAGATGGCGTCTCCCATCAATGACCAGCCTTTTAAGACTAAAAAGCAGGAAAAAATGGCGCAGACGATGCTGGTGGCCATGGCGGTCAACAGGGCGCGCTGCATAAAGACGAAGCCCATGGGCTCCATCAATAGGTCAAACCATGAGGTCATGAGGCACTCTCCTTGTGCTGCGCCTTAGCTCTGATACGAAAGTGATTCGCCAGCCATCCGTGCTTAGGGGCGAAAACGAAGGCCAGCAGGAACACGCTGGTCTGCAAGCAGACAATCACCCCGCCGGTGGCGCCATCTAAGTAGTAACTCAGCCAGGCTCCCACGGCGCTGGTGACGGCGCCGATAGCCACTGAAATCATCAATAAGTGGGAGAATCTGTCTGTCAGCAAGTAGGCGGTGGCACCGGGGGTAATTACCATGGCGATCACCAAAATTGCCCCGACGGTTTGCAGGGCCGCCACGCTACAGGCGCTGAACAGGGTGAAGAAAATCACCTTAAGCCACAGCGGCGACAGGCCGACGGAGCGGGCATGGGCTTCATCAAAGAACACCGCCAACAGGTCGCGCCAGATGACGCACAGCACCAGCAGGGAGACGCCGACGATGATTTGCACCTGCAAAATATCAGCGTCATCAATGCCCAAAATATTGCCAAACAGGATGGACTGGACGTTCACCGAGGTGGGATTCAGTGACACTAGCAGCAGGCCCAGCGCGAAGAAGGAGGAGAAGACAAAGCCAATGATGGCGTCTTCACGCAGCCGGGTGTAGTGGCGCAGCAGAGTCATGGATAACGCCGCCAGAATGCCGGTTCCGAAAGCTCCAATAGCATAGGGGAAGCCCAGCGCGTAAGCCCCCGCCACGCCGGGAACCACCGAGTGCGACAGGGCGTCGCCCATCAGCGACCAGCCTTTGAGCATCAAATAAGCCGAGAGAAAGGCACACACCGCGCCGACTCCGGCGCTGACCCAAATCGCCTTCACCATGTAGTTATAGTGAAAAGGCTGCAGTAATAGCTCAATCATTGCACCAGCCTCATTGGCGATGGGCGCTCGGCGTCGCGCTCTTTGGCCAAGTAGTCGATATTGCGCATGGCACCGCCAAAGGCGTGCTCCAGATTGGCATGGGTGAAGGTGGTTTCCAGCGGGCCTTTGGCAATAACCGTTCGGTTAATCAGCACCACGCGGTCGCAGAAATCCGGCACGCTGGCGATGTTATGGGTCGACACCAGAATCAGGTGGCCCTCTTCCCGCAGCTGTCGGAGCAACTCCACGATGGCATTTTCAGTTTTGATATCAACGCCGGTAAAAGGCTCATCGAGCAGCATCACGCTGCCCTGCTGTGCCAACGCGCGTGCCAAAAACACCCGTTTCTTCTGCCCGCCGGACAGCTCGCCGATTTGGCGCTGTGCCAAGTCTGTCAGGCCCACTCGCGCCAGCGCCGACGCCACCTGCTTTTTGTCCTCTTTGGACGGAATGCGCAGGAAGGACATCTTGCCGTAGCGGCCCATCATCACCACGTCACGCACCAGCACCGGGAAGTTCCAGTCGACGTCTTCTGACTGCGGCACGTAGGCGATAAGGTTTTGGCGCAGCGACTTAGCCACGTCCATCTTGTTGAGCGACACGCTGCCGGTGGTCGGTCGAACAATACCCATGACGGTTTTAAACAGCGTGGACTTGCCGCTGCCGTTCACCCCCAGCAAGGCGCAAATTGAGCCGCCTTCCAGCCGGAAGCTGGCGTTTTCAATCGCCGTGTGGCCGTTGTTATAGGTGACACTGACGTTTTCAACATTGAGTTCTAAGGTTTCTGCGCTCATTGGCCGAATCCTTTAGCCACGGTCCCCACGGTGACTTTCAGCAAATCAATGTAGGTTGGCACCGGGCCGCTGGCAGTTGACAGTGAATCGACATACAGCACGCCGCCATAGGCCGCGCCAGTCTCTTTGCTCACCTGCTTGGCGGGCTTGTCTGAGATGGTGCTTTCACTGAACACCACCGGGATATGCTTCTCGCGCACCAAATCAATCAGCTTCTTCACCTGCTGCGGCGTGCCCTGCTCTTCGGCGTTAATCGGCCACAGATAGGCTTCCTGCAATCCGTAGTCCTTGGCCATATAGCTAAAAGCGCCTTCGCTGGTAACTAACCAACGCTGCTCGGCAGGGATTTTCGCCAGTCTGGCACGCAGCGGTGCATCCAGTTGACTGATTTTCTCTGAGTAGTCTTTGGCATTTTTGTCATAAATCTGCGCGTTGGCCGGATCGTACTTCACCAAGGCGGCGCGGATATTTTCGACATAAATCAGGGCATTTTTCGACGACATCCAGGCATGAGGATTCGGGTTGCCGAGATAAGGTCCTTCTTGGATTGGCAGCGGAGTAATGCCGTCGGTGACCGTCGCGGAGGGCACATTTTTGATATTTTCGAAGAAACGCCCGAACCAACGCTCAAGATTAAAGCCGTTCCACAAGATCAGATCGGCCGACTGGGTTTTGACGATGTCACGCGGCGTCGGCTGGTAATCATGGATCTCCGCCCCCGGCTTGGTGATGGATTCAACCGTGGCTGCGTCGCCCGCGACATTCTGCGCGATATCCTGTATCACGGTGAATGTGGTGACGACTTTGAATTTTTTCTTTTCTTTATCAGCGGCCTGCGCGTTGCCACCCAGCAGCGCGACCAGCATGCCAATCAGCATCAGCCGTAACTGAAACGGGGTAAGGCTGAACAGTTTCCAAACACTTTGCTTTCTCTCCATGAAATTTCTCCTGTGTACTCTTTTGCAGCGTTGCGACGTTTTATTACACAGGTATAGCACAGGCTATACTCCTTAGCCAATGCAAAGTTTGCAAAAATTGGTGCTAGCGCCAGCTTGGTTTACAATATCAGTCCCTGTCGCCGTAAATGGCGGCGGTAAAAAACCGTTGAGCAAGAAAGAGGCAAGCGTTGTGAATGAAAAGAAGGTGAATCCTTTACTGGATGTTGAAGAGCACGCTCAGGGTTTTTTACAAGTGCGAGAAGCGCATCGCCGCGAACTGATGGACGATTACGTCGAACTGATTTCGGATTTGATTCGTGAGTTTGGCGAAGCTAGACAGGTCGACTTGGCCGCCCGTTTAGGCGTTTCTCAGCCTACAGTCGCCAAAACCCTCAAGCGCTTAGCCAGTGCCGGATTAGTGCGTCAACTTCCCTATCGCGGGACGTTCCTGACGCCAGAGGGCGAGAAATTAGCCGCCGAAAACCGCGAGCGCCACAACGTGGTTGAAGCCTTCTTCATCGCGTTAGGCATCAGCCCGGAAACCGCCCGCCTTGACGCCGAAGGCGTTGAGCACCACGTCAGCGATGAAACCCTCGAAGTGTTCCGCCGCTTCACCGAGCAGAGCAAGAAGTAACTTCCTTTCCCGTCCTGATTGTTTTTTGGAACTGAGAGCTAGGCTCTCAGCTTTCCTCCCTCAAGCGCCCCCACCAGTAGCTATCTTTGATTCAGTTAAAGACTCTTTCACCTGCGGATTTCCTGACGCAGTGAGTGGTAATATATGACCTTTAAAACCACAAAATAACAGGGAGTTATTAATGAAATCATTTTCTAAATGGTTGCCATGGATTGTCATTGCGGGAATTTTGGTTGTGCTGATGGGGCTGTTTACGAGCATCTCAAGCACGGATGGTCGTTCGGATGATGTGTTAGAGCGTACTTCTAAAGTCAGCGACCGCATGTGGTTGTACGTGATAAAGAGCCAAAGCGAAAGTGCTCCCACTCATACCCTCTACCGTCACTATGTGGCGAGTGAAAAGAGCGGCACTGAAAATGACATAATCCAAAGCCTTGCTGAGGTAAGCCCTTTCCTGACGGGAACAGGCACGCTTTCTGGGATCCGTGAAGAGGCGGACAATCAGGTGTACATCACTTACACCGGTCCCGTGGTTTCGCTAAGCCACAAAGCCAGCTATGAATACCGCGGTGAGCAGATCACGGTGAATTTAAATTATCGGCTCAACTAAGTTCACAAATCATCACAAATGCCCGCTCCGCGCGGGCATGTTAATCCTGCTCACTCCCCAAGCGCGCATCTTCCTCTGCTTGTCGCAAGATGGCCTTGGCCATCCACTGGGTGAGATCCTGAATGTCGCCGTCACCGACCTGCCAAATGTCTTTCATCACCATAAACACTTCTGAGCCGTAAATCAGCGAAAAGGCGTGCATGGTGCGCTGGATAGCCTGTGGCGAAAGCCTGCCTTCTAACGGCTCGACCACGCGTTTCAAAATTTTCTTGCGGTTACCGCGCACCAGCGTCTCTTGAGCATGGGGATCGCGGCGTTTTTCTGACCATTGTTGCAGAGATAACTGTAAAGCCGCGCGCAAAACGCCTTCATGTTCTAGCATTCGTGGGTACGCAAAACGCAGCAACTCGCTTATGCGCTCGCTGGCGTGCGGATGTTGCGGGTGCCACTCAATGATGGGGCGCAGGCTCTCTTCCACCATCGCCGCCACCAGCGCGCTTTGCGTGGGGAAGTAGCGATACGCCGTCGCGCGGGAAAATCCGGCACTGGCCGCTACTTCGGTGAGCGTCGGTAACGCCCCGCTTTCCGCCAGACGCATGGCTGCGGCCACCAGCTTTTGCTGGGTGCGGGTCTGGGCTTCGGTCAGGGCGACTGGCGTATGAATAGGAGTCAAATTAGGGTTTCCACCGAGGAGTCTGATGAAGCAACTTTAACAAAAAATGCCTGCTGAAAAAGCAAAATCACCGAAATGTAAATTTTATGAGACTCGAGTCTCAAATGTGTATGATGACCTTGCTCCAATGAGACTGGCGTCTCATTATGCAGGGATATTAATCAAAAAAGGATGTCCTGATGAACGCAAAACAAGCCAGTGTTTATATTGCTACCACCACTGATACCAAGGGCCGGGAGCAGGCTTTTGTCGCCGAGTTAGTCCGTGCGGCCGGTGCCAAGGTGGTGACGGTTGATTTATCAACCAAGCACAAAACCCATGACGGGCAGGCTGATATCAGCGCCGCCACCGTCGCTGCGTTCCATCCTCAGGGCATCGATGCCGTTTTCTGTGGCGATCGCGGTAAAGCAATCACTGCCATGGCGCAGGCGTTCGAAGGCTTTATGGCCTCAAGGACTGACGTCGCGGCGCTGCTCGGGCTGGGCGGTTCTGGCGGCACGGCGTTAATCACGCCAGCCATGCAGGCTCTGCCCGTTGGCGTGCCGAAGCTGATGGTGTCGACCATGGCCTCTGGCGATGTCTCCGCCTACATCGGCGCGAGCGACATTGCCCTGCTGTACTCGGTTACCGACGTCGCGGGCCTAAATCGCATCTCGCGCCAAGTGCTGGCTAACGCCGCGCACCAAATTGCCGGCGCGGTGCTGTTTTCCCAGCCAGACGGTCAGGAGGACAAACCGGCGGTTGGCCTCACCATGTTTGGCGTCACCACCCCGTGCATCAATAGCGCCAGCGAGTTGCTAGAGAGCGAATTTGACTGTCTGGTGTTTCACGCCACCGGCAGCGGCGGTAAAGCGATGGAGAAATTGGTGTCCAGCGGGCTGTTATCTGGCGTGCTGGATCTCACTACGACCGAGGTGTGCGACCTGCTGTTTGACGGCGTACTGGCCTGCGGCCCGGAGCGTTTCGACGCCATGGCGCAGACGCAGATCCCCTTCGTTGGCTCCTGCGGCGCACTGGATATGGTCAACTTCGGGCATATTTCCACGGTTCCGGCCAGATATGCCGACCGCCAGTTTTATGAACACAACGCGCAGGTGACGCTGATGCGCACCACGCCGGAAGAGAACGCCGAAATGGCGAAATGGATCGGGGAGAAGCTCAACGCCTGCGAAGGCGAAGTGCGTTTCCTGATACCAGAGGGCGGTTTTTCCGCTCTAGATGCAGTCGGGCAACCTTTCTGGAACCCCGATGCGTTGAATGCTTTTGCTAACACCTTGGAAAACACCGTAAAACAGACCGCGAAGCGGCGTGTAATTAGGCTGAACTGCAACATCAATGATCCAGAGTTTGCAGAAACGGCAGTACGACTCTTTAAAGATATTGCTCAACATTAAGGGAAAACCATCATGGCTAAATTTGAACGACAGGCGCTGCTGGCAAAATTCCGTGAAATGATTGCTCGCCGTGAACCTATTATTGGCGGCGGCGCGGGAACCGGCCTTTCGGCAAAATGTGAAGAAGCGGGTGGCATTGACCTGATTGTGATTTACAACTCCGGGCGATATCGCATGGCGGGGCGCGGCTCTCTGGCGGGTTTACTGGCCTACGGCAACGCCAATGAAATCGTGGTGGACATGGCGAAGGAAGTGATCCCAGTCGTAAAACACACGCCGGTTTTGGCCGGGGTGAACGGCACTGACCCTTTCTGCCAGTTCGACAAATTCCTCGATGATTTGAAAGCGCTGGGCTTTGCCGGCGTGCAGAATTTCCCGACCGTCGGGCTGATTGACGGCAACTTCCGCGCGAATTTGGAAGAGACTGGCATGGGATATGGGCTGGAAGTGGATATGATCCGCCTCGCCCACCAGAAAGACATGCTGACCACGCCTTACGTGTTTAGCGCGGCGGACTCCATCGCCATGACCGAAGCCGGTGCCGACATCATCGTGCCACACATGGGCTTAACCACCGGCGGCAATATCGGCGCGGGCACTGCGTTGAAGCTGGAAGACTGCGTGCCGTTAATTAATGACTGGGCCAAAGCAGCCAAATCTGTGCGCGAAGACGTGATTGTGCTGTGCCACGGCGGCCCCATTTCGTCACCACAGGATGCAGAATTCATCATGCAGAACTGCCCACAGGTTGACGGTTTCTACGGCGCCAGTTCAATGGAGCGTCTGCCGACCGAAGTGGCACTGACCGAAACCACCCGCCAGTTCAAGTCATTGACTCGCTAAGGTTTTAACTATCAAAAAGCCCGGTGATTGCTGCAATCGCCGGGCTTTTTTTATGTCATCTTTTTATGCTGATTAAGGTCTGGCGTCCGCCGCGCCCGGCCAAATCCCTTCACACAGGATTTTGGCACAGCCAATACTTTGCTGGTGGCGAGCCGCCGCGTCGCCCGGCTCCTCTTTCATTTGATCAAGCATGCCGACAAAGCAGCGCGCTACCCAGCGTGAGGACAGGTCTTGACGGAAAAGTCCGCTCTGTTGGCACCCGGCCAATAGGCTGCTAATGGCCTCAACCAGCGCGGTTTTATGGCTATCGCCAAACGCCTGCTGGGTCAGCGCTGCGTCTTGGGTCAGGAAATTCAGCAACTTGCGAAAATGTAGGGCAATACGGTCAATAACCTGATTGTCCGGCGTGTTGGGTGCGAGCGTGAGGGTCGCCACCAAGGCGCTGAAGCGCTGGTCAAAATCTTGGCTGGAGGTTTGTTGTGTCATCGTGGGCCTAATTATTGGACTGGTTCGCAGCCCTGCTGTCTTTCAATTTAAATCGCTATGCCGTTTGCAATCGGTGCAGCTGTGAAACGTCCACAATCTGCCTCGCCTGCCACAAATCATAATCATTCTGCATGCCGAGCCAGACATATTCGGAGCTGCCGATCACCACCGAGAGACGAATGGCCATTTCAGGCGAAATATCGGACTTCCCGGCAACTATCCTCTGAACCGTCGAGGGCGCAACCCCCAACTCTTTCGCCAAAGCACGGGTACTCAGGTTTAACTCTTCCATGGTTTCTTTCACAAGAAGCCCCGGATGCGGTGGGTTATGCATGGTGGCCATTAATGATAATCCTTATCTCGGCACAACAGAAAGTGGCATCTTAAACCAAGTTCTTGGGCAATTACCTCTATTTCCTCGCCATCCCTATCTCATTTCGCGCAACTTCATAGCAACTATTGTTGTTTTACAACTTTCTAACCTGCCTTTAATAATCGAACCCATACCGAGTCAGGGAACATAAGGACAATAACGAGATGGGTTACCGATTAAGTCTGCTGGAAAAAAGTCCAATCGATGAAGGTGAAAGTGCCAGCGGTGCGCTGAAACGTACGCTGGAACTGGCGCAGAAGGCCGAGCGCTGGGGCTATCACCGCTTCTGGCTGGCGGAGCATCACAACACTGACAAGCTGGCGATCTCGTCGCCGGAAGTGGTGATTGCCTGGATCCTCGCCCACACCCAGCGTATTCGCGTGGGCTCAGGTGGCGTGATGTTGCAGCACTATAGCCCTTACAAAGTGGCGGAAAACTTCAACGTGCTCTCCTCGCTAGCGCCGGGCCGGGTGGATTTGGGCGTGGGTAAAGCGCCGGGCGGATTGCCGCTCTCGACGCGCGCGCTGCAATATGCGGTCGATCCCGCTTTGAAAGGAGATTTCGCTGACCAACTGCGCCTGCTCGACGACTGGTTAAATGCCAAGCCGAATGACACTCAGGGCGACACCCTGTTCGCCACGCCGCTGCCGCCGCAGAGTGCCGGGCGCTTCCTGCTCGGCGCCAGTGAGCAGAGCGCCCGATTGGCGGCCAGCCTGAACTGGAACTTTGTCTTTGCCGCGCATCTGAACGGCGACCAGACTGAAATCGGCCGCACCCTTTCAGCTTATACCCATGACAGTCAGGGGCGTCGCGCCCTGCTTGCGGTGTCAGTGATTGTGGCGGAGACGGCGGCGAAAGCCGAAGAATTGGCGGCTGACAAACAGGCTTTCCGCGTGATTGGTAGCGACGGTCAGAGCGTTACCGTGGGCAGCGTGGCGCAGGCCGAGGCTTACATTCGCCAATCCACCGCCGCCTCGCACAAGATTGAAGAGCGCGTCTCCTCGATTATCACCGGCACCGCCGAGCAGGTGCACCATCAGTTAGAAGAGCTACAGGCGCGCTATGGCGTTGAAGAGTTTGTCATCGACACGCCGCTGGCCCAGCCGCAGGCGCGTTTGGCTTCGCTCGAGCTGCTCGCCGCAGAGAGCCGGGCGCTGGCTTAGGGGGTTAGCAATGAGTCAACTTATCCGTCTGGCCCGTGAAGATGAGGCCGCCGAGCTGCATGGCCTGCTGCAACGCGCCTACTCGCCGCTGGTGAAATTGAACATTCACTTCACCATCACTCGCGCAAGCGTCGAGGACGTGCGTGAAGTGATCCGCAATGAAACCACCTATGTGCTGGAAACCGAGCAAGGCATCACGGCGACCCTCACCACGCGGTTTCCATGGACGCCGACCACCAAGAAAGAGTACGCGCCTTGGCCTTTTGTCCACTGGTTCGCGGTGGATGAGAATGCCAAAGGCCACGGCTATGGCGGCCAGATCATGACGCATGTCGAAAACACTTTTCTGCGCGATACCCTCAAAGTGCCCGCCGTCTATCTGGCGACCGCCATTCGCCACCCTTGGCTGACGGCGCTCTATCAGCGTCGCGGCTATGAGCCCTTCCACACGGCAGTGAATCCGCTGGGGGTGGAGCTGGTGTATTTACGCAAAATCCTCAACTCCTCGCTCTATGAGGCGCAGGCGCAAAAAGAGTTCGTGCGCACCGTGCCCGAGGCCAAGCTTTTCGTCTAAATGCCGTTTTAACTTATTGATCTCTGGGAAAACAATGAACCTTATAAAACCAACTATCGGGCTAACCGCCCTTTCGTTAATGGCGCTGTCTGTCAGTTATTCAGCCTTGGCTGCCGATCAAAAGCCGCGCAGCGGCGGCTCTCTGACCTGGGGCGTGGAAACCGAACCCAATACCTTCAACCCGCAGCTTAACGGCCAGTCGAAAGCCGAACTTATCCTGCGCGTGGCCTATGAATCTCTGCTAGCCCGCAAGCCGGACGGCTCCTACATTCCGTGGTTGGCCAAGGGCTACAGCCTGTCCGATGACGGCAAAACCTACACGTTCACCCTGCGCCCTGACGTGACTTTCTCTGACGGTAAAAAGTTTGATGCCAACGCCGTGGCGGAGAACTTCCGCCACGCGCAAGACCCGGCCTACTGCGCCGGTTCTAGCCTGTGCGCCATTGCCAGCCGTATCGAGAGCGTCACCACGCCGGATGAAAACACCGTGGTGATCACCCTCAAGCAGGTGTACGCGCCCTTCCTCTCTTTCGCCGCCGGGCTGAAATTGCTCTCTCCGGCCTCGTGGTCTTCTCCGCAGCTTAAAGCCGGTGGACCAGATTTGGCGGGCACCGGGCCGTTTATTCTCAAACGCTATGAGAAAGGCCAGCAGGTGGAATACGTGAAAAACCCGGCCTACAACTGGGCCTCGGCCAATGCCTCGCACCAAGGTCCGGCCTATCTCGACAGCGTGACTTATCGCTTCCTGCCTGAGTCTTCGGTGCGCACCGGCGCGCTGCTCTCGGGTCAAGTGGACGTGATTGAGGGGATTTCCGGTAATGACGCGGGGGAGTTCAAAGATAACCCAGACTTCACCTATCAACACGCTCTGAACACCGGCACGCCTTACTCCTTGTTCCTCAATGTGACTTACGGCCCAACGCAGGAAGTGAAAGTGCGTCAGGCGCTGTTGCAGGGGCTGGATATTGGGCCGATTTTGCAATCTATCTATCGCGGCGAGCGCACGCGGGTGTGGGGTATTACCTCGCCGGTGGACCCGCTGTATGACAACAGCCTCGACGGCAAATATGGCAATAATCCGCAGCTCGCCAACTCACTGCTGGATGAATCCGGCTGGAAAACTCGCGATGGCGAGGGCTTTCGCAGCAAAGACGGCAAAAGGCTGAGCATTGAGATCATTCAGGCGCAGGCCACGGTGCGCGACCAGCGCGATGTGCTGCTGCAAGCCCTTCAGGCGCAGGCTCGCCAGCGTTTGGGCATCGAACTGAAGATTCGATATGTCGACTCCGGCACTTACACCGATGTGCGCAATACCGGACTGTTTGGCTCGATTGCGAACTCCAACACCGACACCGACGGCATTGATATTGAAAACCACTATCTGCCGGTGAAAGGCGGCGGTGCCATCAACTATAGCCGTACCGATGCGCCAGAAATCGCTCCGTGGTTGCACGGCGCGGCGCAAACCCTCGATAACGACAAACGCAAAGGTTTTTATGCCCAGTTGCAGCAGTTTGCCATTGTGCAGCAGGCCTTCGCCATCCCGTTATATGAGCCGGAAGACCAGATTGCCGCCGCGTCGTATGTCCACGGTGTCGGCTTTAGACCTTTCAAGCAGATGCCTGAAAACGCCTATGACGTCTGGCTGAGCGACCATTAAATCGCGCCGAACTGAACTGTAAAAGAACCAAGGAGCCGCCCGATGACTGTTGAAACTTCACTTGATACGCCGCGCAGATGGCGCAGCCCGCCGACCTGGCGCGCGCCGCTGTTATGGCGAATTCTGCGCCGCATTGGCAGCGGCATTCTGGTGCTGTGGGCGGCGGTGAGTTTGTCCTTTATCAGCGTCTACCTCGCGCCGGGAGATATTGTCAGCCTGCTGATTGGCGAGCAGGTGCGCACCCCGGCGATTGAGGCTGCAATTCGCGCCGAATGGGGGCTAGACCAGCCGCTGTGGCTGCAATACCTGCACTATCTGTGGCGGGTGCTGCACGGCGATTTCGGCCGCTCTTACCTGCTCAATATTGATGTCAGTTCACTGGTCCTCTCGCAGCTCTGGCCGACCTTGAAACTGACCGGCGCGGCGCTGCTGGTCAGCCTGACCTTCGCCGTGGCGATGGCGGTGCTCACCGCTAACCGCCGCTTTGGCCGCCGGATTGCCGGGTTCTTCGAGCTGCTGCTGGCCTCGACTCCCTCTTTCTGGCTGGGGATCGTGCTGCTGTTTATCTTCAGCTTTACCCTGCGCTGGTTCCCGGTCGCCGGAGATCGCAACTTTTCGGCGCTGGTATTACCGGCGCTGTCGCTGGGCTTGGCTCAGGGCGCGGTGGTGGCGCAGGTGTTGCGCCGTGGGCTGGAAGACGCATTAAACGAACCTTTTGCCTTGACGCTGCGGGCGTGGGGACTGGGGAATTTAACCATTCGACTGCGCCACGCGTTACGCCACGCCGCGCTGCCCGCCGTCACCCTCACAGGCTGGCTGATTGGCGGGCTGCTCAGCGGGGCAGTTATCACCGAACAGGTGTTTGGCCGACCGGGGCTGGGCAAAGTGACGGTGGACGCCGTGCTCGGCAAAGACCTGCCGGTGGTGCTGGCGGTGGCGATTTTCTCGGCGCTGGTTTACGTGGTGATGAGCACGCTGGTGGATATTCTCTACCTGCTGATTGACCCGCGCCTGCGCGACCAACCCTCTTCACAGGGAGGCGCAGCATGAGCCTCTCTCTAAGCTTACAGCGCCGCCGCAGTTGGCCTTCAACAGGATTAGCAGTGGCAGCTCTGTTCCTGATTTTCGTCCTGCTGGCGGTGCTGTTTCCTTCCCTTATCAGCCAATATGACCCGCTGAGCGCCGACCCGATTAACGCCCAGTTGCCTCCTTCGGCCGCCCACTGGCTGGGGACCGACCAACTGGGGCGCGACGTGCTGACGCGTATTATCTACGGCAGCCGTTATTCGATGTTAATCAGCATCGCGGCGATGGCCGTGGCGGTCACCGTCGGCAGCCTGCTCGGGCTGTTGGCCGGGCTGGCGCGCGGCGCGCTGGATGAGTTTATTAGCCGCGCGGTGGATGTGATTTCCGCCTTCCCCGACCTGCTGCTGGCGCTGATGCTGATTGCCTTCACCGGCCCCGGCACCACCAATCTTATCTTCGCCCTCGGCGTCGCCTCGATCCCGCGCTTTGCCCGCGTGGTGCGTGCGCAAACATTTGTGGTGATGTCCTCAGGCTACGTTGAGCAGGCGCGCACCTTCGGCCTGACTCGCCGCACGCTGGTTTGGCGGCACGTGCTGCCCCACGCCATCGCCCACGTTCCGGTGCTGGCAACCTTGGGGTTAGGCACTGCGATCATCGGCACCGCCGGGCTGAGTTTCCTCGGCATGGGCCCGCAGCCGCCCACCGCGGAGTGGGGACTGATGCTGGCCGAAGGGCGAAATTATCTGCGCAACGCGTGGTGGATTGGCGTCTGGCCCGGCGTGGCCATTACCCTCACCGTGGTGGCAGTCAACACCGTCGGCCGCCACTGGCAGGCTCGCTTTGAAGGGAGACAAGCATGAGTCAGGAACTCTTTATTGATATCCGCAATTTGACCGTTAGCTTCCCTTCGCCGCAGGGCCGCAAAGTGGTGGTGCGCGGGTTAAACCTGCAATTACAGCGCGGGCAGTCTCTGGCGCTGGTAGGGGAGTCCGGCTCGGGGAAAACCGTCACCGCCCGCTCGCTGATTGGCTTGCAGGATGATAAAGCCGAGCTGACGGCGGACCGTTTTATGATTGATGGCCGCGACATGCTGCGCGCCAGCCAGCGCGAATGGCGCGGCGTGCGCGGCAAACAGATTGGCTATGTGCTGCAAGACGCGCTGGTTTCCCTCGACCCGCTGCGCCGTATCGGCCAGCAGCTGGGTGACGCTATTTTGGCGCATCTAAGCGAGGGCAAAATCGACCTGCGCAAGCAGAGCCTGCAACTGCTGGCGTCGGTAGGCATGCCGGAGGCGCAGCGCCGTCTGAGCCTCTATCCGCATCAGCTCTCCGGCGGCTTGCGCCAGCGCGCGCTGATCGCCACGGCATTGGCCGGGAAACCCGAGCTGCTGATTGCCGATGAACCCACCACCGCGCTGGATATGACGGTGCAAAAGCAGATCCTCGACCTCCTTCAGCGCCGCCGCGACGACGGGCAGGCGCTGCTGCTGATTAGCCACGACCTGTCCGTGGTCGGCCAACTGGCTGACGTAGTGATAGTGATGAAGGATGGCGAAGTGGTCGAGCAAGGCGCGACCTGGCAAGTGCTTAATGCTCCGGTCCATGAGTGGACTCGCCAGCTGCTACGCGCCGTGCCGACCCCCGACACCAAAGGCTTTCGCCTCTCTTCCCCCGCGCCGGTGGCCCTTCCTCAGCGCAAAATCACCGCCGGTGAGCCGCTGTTGCAGGCCCAGCATTTGAACAAGCATTACGGCGAGCATCAGGTGGTGCGCGATGTCAGTTTCCAGCTTTCGGCGGGAGAGACGCTGGGTATCGTCGGCGAGTCTGGCTCGGGCAAAACCACCGTTGCGCGCATGGTGCTGGGACTGACGGAGCCGGACAGCGGCCTGATCCAGATTGAAGCGCAGCCGTGGAGTCACGTGGCGGAGGCCGAACGGCGCCTGCGCCGCAGCCGCATTCAGCTGATTGCTCAGGACCCGCTCAGCTCCTTCGACCCGCGCTATACGGTGGAGAAAATCATTGGCGAAAGTCTCGACGCAGCGGGCATTTTCGGCGCGGCCCGCCGCCAGCGCGTGTTGCAGCTGTTGGATGAAGTGCGCCTCGGCGAGCGTTTTCTTCAGCGTTACCCGCGTGAACTCTCCGGCGGGCAGCGCCAGCGGGTAGCCATTGCTCGCGCTTTCGCGCCCAATCCTGCTTTGCTGGTGGCCGACGAGCCGGTCAGCGCGCTCGACGTCTCAGTGCAGGCGCAGGTGCTGGATCTGCTGGCTGATATGCAGGCGGAGCACCACACCGCGCTGCTGTTTATCTCTCACGACCTTGGCGTCATTCACCACCTCGCCGACCGCGTGCTGGTGATGAAAGATGGCGCGGTGGTCGAAAGTGGCGATGTGACTCGGGTGTTCAACCATCCGCAGCACCGCTGGACTCAACAACTGCTGGCCGCCCTTCCCGGTCAAGCGGCCTAGCTCGAACCATATCAACCCAACATTGAGGAAAGTGTCATGAGTAACAAGAGACAATTACGTTTGGGGGCGATCATTCAGGGCGCGTCAGGGAATATGTCCGCGTGGCGTCACCCCGACGCGGTGGCCGACGCCAGCATTAATATCCAGTTCTGCCAGCAGCTGGCGCAAAAGGCCGAACAGGGGAAATTTGATTTTCTGTTTGTCGCCGACGGCCTGTATATCAATGAGAAGTCGATTCCGCACTTCCTCAACCGTTTTGAGCCCATCACCCTGCTTTCCGCGCTGGCGCTGGTGACGCAAAAAATTGGTCTGGTGGCGACCCTCTCCACCTCTTATAGCGAGCCTTTTACCGTGGCGCGGCAGTTCGCCAGCTTGGATCACCTCAGCGGCGGTCGCGCGGGCTGGAATGTGGTGACTTCGCCGCTGGAAGGCTCGGCCAAGAACTTTTCGCGTGATAAGCACCCGGAGCACGACGAGCGTTATCGCATCGCCAGTGAATATGTCAGCGTGGTCAAAGGCTTGTGGGATTCTTGGGAAGGCGATGCTTTCGTGCGCGACAAGGCCAAAGGACAATTCTTCGCCCCGGATAAACTGCATACCCTGAACCATCAGGGGAAATATTTCTCGGTGCAGGGGCCGCTCAACGTTGGTCGCTCACCGCAGGGCCAGCCGGTGGTGTTTCAGGCCGGAGCTTCCGAGCAGGGCAAAGCCTTTGCCGCCGAGGCCGCCGACGCGATTTATACCCGTCAGGCTACGCCGGAGCTGGCCCGCGAATTCTATCAGGACGTCAAACGTCAGCTGGTTGAAAACGGTCGCGACGCCGAAGACATCCGCATCTTCCAAGGCATCAGCGTGATTGTAGGTGACAGTGTCACTGACGCCGAACAGAAATATCAGCAAACGGCCCAGCTAGTGACGGCCGATAAGGCGCTGGAGTACTTAGGGCGCTACTTCGAGCATTATGACTTTAGCCAGCATCCGCTGGATGAGCCTTTCCCGGACATCGGTGAGTTAGGCCAAAACAGCTTCCGCAGCACCACGGACTCCATCAAGCGCGATGCCAAAGCGCGCGGATTGACGCTGCGTCAGGTGGCCTTGGAAGCCGCGACCCCGCGCCCGACCTTTATTGGCAGTGCCAGCGACGTGGCTGATGGTCTGGAACACTGGTTTACCAGCGGCGCGACGGACGGGTTTATTGTTCGCGGCGGGACGCCAACGGCCTTCGACGATTTTGTCGAGCAGGTGATCCCACTCTTGCAGCAGCGAGGCTTATACCGCACGGAGTATGAAGGGGAAACGCTGCGTGAGAATCTGGGTCTGCGCGAGCCGGAAAACCAATTTGCCGTAAAACCCAAGGCTGAAGTTCGCCAACTGGCGGCGGTGAAATAGCCGCCAGCAGACCCGTTTCAATTCCCCCTAACCTGTAACCAACTGAAAATATCTTCTTTGAAGATTACGTTAAGTGTGGCGGGAGTTTTCTTAACAACTAATTAGCAATTAAAGCTAAAGATCGAAACAAAAATGGGTGTTTATTGGAACGGTGCCGGTGAATAAATCAGAGTGAGCGTCAACCTCTGTTTATTTCCGGCATTCTCTGACTGTCCGATGTAGAACTTGACCCGAGGAGGGGTAAGCCCATGAAAGACTTAGTAAATGATATCATATCCATATTCAACCCCAAGACGGTCACGCCTGTTTTAGTTCGTACAGGTTTATCGCATCGTGAAATAGCGTCCCTGCAAGCCGTCGGCGTAGCCTCGGTTTCTTGGGCAACCTCTATGGAAGAGCTGAATAGCGCATTTGTTAAAAAGGCGTTAGACGCCGGTGCTGTCGGTTATCACATTACTAATGTGGAATCGCACAAACCGGGCAAAGAAGACCAACACGTAATGGCCGCCACCGCGACCTTCTATCACATCAATCATAAAGCGGCCTATGGCTAATGTTGCAGAGCAGTCATGACGAAATTAACAATGCCGCATTCCACAAAGGGTCTGCGGCATTTTTTTGCCTGTTTTACCAGACGTAGCGCACGCCGGTGAGTGTTTCACTCAGCTGCCACAGGCGTTTGGCGGCTTCGGGGTCGATGGCCCACGAGCTGACGCCTACCTCTGCGCCGTCCTCGGCGGCCAGCGGGGCAATGTCTGCATCTTCACAGTACACGCCGCCCTTGCCCGCCAAACTTGGATGGGTCGCGCACCACACCGAGGTTGCAGCGCCCTGCTCCACGGTTTTGAATCCTGCCTCTTCAGTGGTTTTGACTTCACCCTTTTCATTAAGCGCGCCGACGCGTTGGTAATCGCTCTTTTCCATATGACGGGTTAACGCGGTAAAAATCGCCCCCGGGTGCAGAGAGAAAGCGCGGATATTATGCGCCTCGCCGAGCTTATCGAGCTGCAAGGCAAAGAGTGCGTTGGCGCTTTTCGATTGGCCGTAAGCCAGCCATTTGTCATACGGGCGCTGATTGAAGTTTGGATCAGCAAAATCGATACCGGCAAAACGATGGCCGCGCGAAGAGACGCAGACCACGCGCGCGCCGTCAGCCTTTTTCAACGCGGGCAGCAGGCGCGCTGTGAGTTTATAGTGGCCGAGATGGTTGGTGGAAAACTGCCACTCGTTGCCCCGTGCGTCGCGATGCAGCGGCGATGCCATGACGCCCGCGCTGTTGATCAGGATATGCAGCGGGCGGCCCGTGGCTAAGAAACGCTCGGCAAAGGCGTCAATCGACGCGGGGTCCATCAGGTCTAAGAAGTCAGTTTCAACATTTGGAATGCCTTTCAGCGCTTCTTTAGCCTTTTCCTCATCACGGGTAGGCACCCGGACCTGCGCCCCGGCTTCGGCCAGAACGCGCACCGTTTCTAGCCCAATACCGGAATAACCGCCGGTGACAATCACATTCACGCCGGTCAGGTCGCGCGAACCCAGCACCTCGCTGGCAGTAGAATTTTTGTCGAATCCAGAATGCAGTGGTTGTTGTTGCGTGGTCATAGAGTCAGTTCCAATGTGGTTGAATCGTTAGACAACCCCGGGGTCATCGGTTAGCCGACAACTCATCATGCTGGATATGGCTCAGACTAGGAATGCATTAACGTCCCGAATACTGTCGAGATCGTCTGATTAACCACCACTACACTCACTTTTCAGCATCGTCACCATTTTAGGTCACGTTTAAGCGCAGCAATGCTGTCCACCCGCGTTGTTTCCACATCATTGTCTAAGTCATCAATAGCTTCTAAGGTTTGCTGGTTATTGGCTTTACTCAGCTCCCCCAAGTCCCACAGCGAAGCATGTGCATTTAACGGCGCGACGCCGCGGTCGGCATAGTGCTTCAGCTCGGCGATTTGGCTGTGGAAGAAGGCTTTGGTCTTGGCGTTTAGCTCTGTGCTGTTGGCAATCACCTGCTGGAGATGGTGCAGCACGTGGCTCACTTCCCAACCGCCGTCTTGCAGTTGGTGCTGCTCAAAGACTTGCTCCGACTGCTGCTTAATGCCCCGCGCGGCCATCAGCGCGGCAACGTCATCGTGGGTGATCAGCGTACGGATATTACAGTCGTCGTGGTGGGCGAACAGGTTGTACTGGTTCTGAATGTGGACCGCGTAAAGGTGGGCCATCTGGCTGACGTCGGTGATGCGGGTATCCCACTCGGCGTAGCAGAACTGCTTGGCGACGCGGCGGGCTTTTTCAACAATGCGTGCCAGCACGTCGAGGTTTTCGAAATACCACGAGGAGTGGCCAATAATCACTTTATCAAAGTGCTTGGGTGGAAATTCAACGGCGTCGGACAGGAAGTCTGTCTCCAAATGCACGCTGATCCGGCTGCCTACCGGCGAGGAGGTGAGCGTGTCGAGAGACTGCGCGAGGGTGTAAGGGCTGCCATAGTCGCCGCTGGCGATATCCAGCGCCACCACCTGTCCGCCTTCGCCGACTAGCTCTGCCAGCACCGCGGTGGTGTCGCCCTGCCCGCAGCCAATCTCAAGAATTCTCTGATTGGGTTTGATGTCCCAGAATGCAGCCAGATTGAGGCGATGGCGGGTCTGAACGGTTTGAATTGAAAGGTTATTAGGGTCTAACAGCATAGTGCTTAAGATTTTTTCTATCATGCAGTGCGCCTGTGTGTGAGAACAGAGTTGGCAGGAATAAGCCATGAAAAGGTTATCCGTGCGGCGAGTATAGCTGATATCTTCCGTGCATTATGACGCCATCACGGCACTTTGCGGAGTCGACCCATGGACCCACTTTCAGACGTACTTTCCCAGCTCAATGCCGATAAAGCCTATGTGGTCGGGCTGCGCACCGGCGGCGATTGGGGCATGCATCTCCCACCGCCGGGAAATATTAAGTTCAACGCCGTGGTCGAAGGCAGTTGTTGGTTAACGGTCGACGGCGAGCCCGCGCCCATTCATTTACAGCCGGGCGACTGTTTCATTCTCACCCGCCCACGCGCCTTTACGCTGACCAGCGCCATAGGCATGAAAACCGAGGATGCCGTGGCGCTGTTTCGCCAATCGGTCAAAGGCATGCTGCAATACGGCACCGAGACGGATTTCTTTATGATTGGCGGGCGTTTTAACTACGGTCAGGAGGCTCGCCTGTTGCTCGACAGCTTGCCCTCGGTGGCGGTAGTCAATGCCAATACCGATTCCGCGCCGGTGCTGCGCTGGGCACTGGAGCTGCTGGTACAAGAGGTGTCCAACCCCTCGCCCGGCGGCGCGATGATGGTCCAGCAGTTAGGCAATATCATGCTGATTCAGGTGCTGCGCCAGTATCTGGGCATTGAGCAAGACAGCCCGGCAGGCTGGCTGTTTGCCCTGTCCGACCCGCGGGTGAATGCCGCGCTTGAAGCTATGCATGCCGAACCGGAAAAGCGTTGGAGCGTGCAGCAGTTGGCCGAGGTCGCCGGGGTGTCTCGCTCGACCTTCGCCTTGAATTTCAAACAAAAAGTCGGCTTTGGGCCATTAGAGTATTTACTGCGCTGGCGCATGCAACTGGCCAGTCGGCGTCTGGCCGTCGGCAATCTGACGGTTTCCGCCGTGGCGCAGTCGCTGGGCTATGATTCGGACAGTGCGTTTAGTAATGCGTTTAAGCGGGTGATGCTCTGTTCGCCGCGCGAATACCGCGAGCGTCAGCGGGGCCGGTGACGGCCCCTGCTGAAAGCGGTTTGACAGGATAGGAACTAGGCGATGGGGATGTAATATTCGCAGGTCACGCCGTTTTCGCTGGCGGTCCGGGTGTATTTTTCCAGATCGTGGCCGAGGCGGAACTGCAAATCTTGCGTCGGTAAAAACACCGAATACATATACAGAATGTAATCGTTGAGGCGATCCAGCTCGTAGGTATAGTCGAATTTTAAGTAGCGCCCGGCGGGGATCACCACCTGTTCCACCAGCTCGTCGCAGTCTCCCTCACGACTCTCTTCGCCCAGCTCACGCGCCACGGTGTAGAGCATGTCCATGCCCATCACCGACTCCACTTCATCACTTGCCCGGCAATCTGCCAAACCCCAAGCCGCACGGTCGAGGCAGGACGGATCTTTGATATATTGATGCATGGCGTCGCGGTGCACGTGGTTTTTCGGATTGAATAAAGCTTCAATCGGATAGCTATGGCGCTGGGTTTTACCCACAAACGACATCTCCGGCAGCTCAATAATCTCATAGCTTGGTGCAGGGAATTCGTCGATCAGCAGCGGCGCAGTAATGCCGCCCATATTCCACTCGGTATTGCGGCGAAACACCGCCGGCGTCTCGGCAAAGTTCTTCTTAAAAGAGCGAGTAAAAGTCTGTTGCGAGTCATACGAGTAATAGAGCGAAATATCCAGAATCGGCATATTGGTCAGCCGCAAAGCAATCGCCGCCATGGTCAAACGGCGATCGCGGATATATTTCCCCAAGGCATAGCCCGTTTTACTTTTGAACAGACGTTGCAGATACCACGGCGAGTAGCCCGTTTTCTTCGAAGCCCTCTCCATGGTCAGACGGTCATTCAGATTCACTTCAATCCAGTACAGCAGCTCTTTGATCAGCTGGTCGTGGAAATCAGGTTTTTCGTTGTTGTACAAATTGCGCTCCGAACTGTCCTGATGTTTATCGCGGATCCCAAGCTTTATTGCCGGAAATCGACTCTTTAATTGTCATCAATCAATGGGTGCTAGCAGGTAAAAAACAACTCTTTTTCAATCGCGCGGTTTAAGTTGTAAGCCACTTTTTCCCGCGTTAAACCCAGCGACTCGAGGCGCGACATGCCGTCGAAGCTGCTGGCTAAACCAATCAGCCGCCAGGCGATGTCTTGTGCCTCATCCGTCGCCTTGAACTGCCCGCTTTGTAGTCCGGAATCTATGACATTGGTCACCAGCCGATGCCAATCGTAGAGCGAACCGGCAAAGGCGTCTTTCATGAGGTCATCTTGCTCACTTAGCAGCATCGCCTCGCGCCACAGGCGAATAGCCTGCAAATACCGTTCATGCTTGGCATCAATCAGATAGAGCTGTAGCCGCTCCAGCGCAGGCAGGTGACAGCTGGTGGCTTCCAGATCCCATTGCAGCTCGCGCATCACCAGCGCGTAGGCTTTGGCCCGCAGTGAAGCCGCGCTGGAGAAGTGGTGATGGACCTGGCCCACCGCCGTGCGTGCCTCACAGGCAACGCGCCTGACGGTGGTAGCAGATAACCCTTCATCCAATGCAATGCGAGCGGCGGCCTGCAATATGGCGGCCTGCCTGTCCTGTTTACAGAGATAAACCACGAAATACCCGTATCAAAACTCGGTGGGGCAAGCATCATGCCAAAAGCTGGACGCCTGTTCAAGTTTTGAGAATGTTCGTTCACAGTCGGCGTTTGACGAAAAATGCTATCTCTGGGGTTTCTTCGCCATCCAGCCGTGGATCAGCAAGGATTGGAAGAAGCGCTGCGGCAGTTCAAAACCTGATTGCTGGATAAGGCGCTCGGTCTGCTCAGGGGCCAGCAACAGCAGCCGCTGGCTAAGCATGGCTTTGATCTCCTGAGGGTCGCGCTCGGTTTTACTGGCAACAGAGTGCATGGCTGCCCAGCTGATAAGCTGCGCGTCAAAGCCTGCGGAAGCCATGTCTCCGGCGATTTCGGCGCAGATCATTCGCCCGCCCGCCGCAAGTTGATTATTCATTTGCTGGTAAATACCCAAACGCTCGGCGTCCTGAATAAAGTGGGTTACCAGCAGGCACAGCGCAACGTCATAGTCGCCGGTCACCGGCACGTCGCCCAGATATCCTTCGATCAGAGTGCATCTGTCACTCAGCCCCTCGCGCTGCAACTTCTCTTGGCAGACTGCCAGCATATCGGGAGAAGGATCGACGCCGGTGAAGTGCCAATCCGTATGCTGCTTGGCGAGCCGGGGGATTTCAGAACCCGTCCCTACTCCCACGCAGAGAATTCTCGCCTGCTTCGGCAGGTCACGCAGCAACACGGCAATCAACATATGCAGGTTGTTGGCAATCTCATTCAGGCTTTCGTTGTAGGCATCATACTGGCGTGAGAATTCACTGTTGAAGATGTCATTGGTGTTGTTCATGCGGGATCCTCGGGTTGGCAGGCGTGTGCGGCTGACCGATGCGCGGCTGACCGGTGCGCAGAAAAGTGCTGATGAAAATCTTTGGAAAGCTCGGCCAGCGTGACTTCACCCAGCCGGGCGATTAATAAAGCTTCGGCCTCGCGGCTGGCAGTATCTAATGCCTGATTGACCACCTGCTCGACCAGACAGCCGGGAGATTCGTGGCGATGGGTTAAGGCGATAAGCGCGGGCTCACCCACCGCGCGCCAGATTTCCGCCAAGGTGATTTGGTTGAGGTCGCAGGTTAAAGTCCAGCCGCCGCCGTGCCCTTTCACCGAGCTGACATAGCCGCGTTCGCGCAGCCCCGCCATGGTGCGGCGGATAACCACCGGGTGGGTGCTCATCATTTGTGCCAGTAACTCTGAGGTGACGGGCGTAGTCTGTTCGGCCATGTGCAGCAACACGTGCAGGATGCCGGATAATTTACTGTCTCTTTTCATGTAACTTATAATATTACGTTTAGAGTGACAGTCAATCCGGGTGAGGTTAAATTTTTATTTCATAGAAACTTCTTCGGAGAACAAGATTGTTGCAGAACGGGAATACGGGCAGTATGAGGACGCAGTTTAAACAATAATAAATAAGGAATTTCAATGTTCCGTAAATCAACTTTGTTGACCTTACCTCTGCTGACCGCGTCCGTATTCTTGCTAACAGGATGCCCGCCGCCACCCGACCTGACCCAGTGGCAGCGCCCGAATACGGATATTGACGGCGTACGCGTTGCGATGGGGCAATGTGGCGTGAAACTTCCTGGTTCCGATATTCCCAAGACCGATAATGAGTCAGTGCTTTATTATCAGTGCATGGAAAATCAAGGGTTTACCCGCAAGGATGAATTCAAAATTTGTAGTGTCCGCGTTTACCACGATACCCAAGCCTGCCGTGAGCAGGAGCAGGGAAAACCTCTCAGCCAGAACCAGCTCGACGCGCTGCCTTTTGTGGCTGACAGAGGCTTCCACCCAATGAGACCCGATTATGCCGAGGTGAAGTCTTCTTTCATCACGTGGCGCAAAGCCGGGGCGTCGAAGCATTTCTCCGAGGAGGCTGAGAATGACAAGCTGGCCGAGTCCGTGATGTATCAATGCGGATATCCGCACCCTTTAGGCTCAGTCCCCTATGTGCCAACGCTGCGCAAGGCTGCTGGCATTCAGCAATGTATGCTGGATAAAGGCTTCGAGCCAAAAGGCAAATTGATGCTGGTGTGCCGCAATTACCCGCAGGTGAGCGGGTGTGGAAAATCTTAATTCTGGGTGTGCGCGATGGCAGAGAATTGTCCACCCGCGCCGAGCTATGCTATAACTCTTTTCTCGCGAAAAATCGGCGCTTCGGTGCCGACACATACGTCGAGGGTGCTCAAACGCACTCCTCGGCCAGCGTTCTAAAGGTCTGACTCTCGGTCAGGCAGGTCAATGGATTCAGATTTATGAAGGCTGAATCTGAATGTCGACAGGAACGCGTTATGAACAAATCACTTATCGTTATTTATGCTGCAATTGCGCTTGATGCCGTCGGCATCGGCCTGATTTTCCCTATCCTGCCCTCGCTGCTTAAACAGGTCACTCATAGTGACAATGTTGCCTTTTATATTGGCATCCTGACCGCGCTTTACGCCGCGATGCAGTTTTTCTTCGCGCCGGTGCTGGGGGCATTGAGCGATCGGCTTGGGCGCAGGCCGGTACTGCTGCTCTCCCTCGCCGGTGCGGCGCTGAACTACTTGCTGCTGGCATTCTCCTCCTCGCTGATTTGGCTGTTGATTGGTCGAGCCATTGCCGGGATGACCAGTGCCAATGTCTCAGTGGCGATGGCCTACATCACGGATATCTCGCCGCCAGAAACCCGTGCCAGACGATTTGGGCTGTTTAACGCCATGTTTGGGCTGGGTTTTATTGTCGGCCCGGTTCTCGGTGGAGTATTGGGTGATATCAATGTACATCTGCCGTTTATTGCCGCTGCGGCGCTTAATGGCGCGAACTTGCTGCTGGCGCTATGGGTTTTGCCTGAGTCGCGCAAAGCCAGCGCGGGTAAAATTAACTTCGCGCTGATAAACCCGTTGCGGCCGCTGCGCTGGGTTTTCTCGATGAAAGGTCTGATGCCGATTGTCATGACTTTCTTTATTCTCAGCGCCACCGGCGAGGCTTACGGCATCTGCTGGGCGCTGTGGGGACACGACGCTTTCCAATGGAACGGCTTGTGGATAGGGTTATCTCTTGGTGCCTTTGGCCTGTGCCAAACGCTGGTACAGACGTTTATACCCGGCCCCGCCGCGAAGTTTTTCGGTGAGCGCGGCGCGACACTGGTGGGAATTGGCTGTTCCTGTCTTGCACTGGTTGCGTTGGCCTTTGTTCAACAAGGCTGGATGGTGTTCGCCATTATGCCGCTGTTTGCACTGGGCAGTATGGGCACACCTGCCCTTCAGGCGCTAGCAACGCGGCAAGTGGACGCCGACCGGCAGGGGCAATTTCAGGGGGTATTAATGTCGGCGGTGAGTTTGGCGTCTATTGTCGCGCCACTCTTTTTCTCAACATTCTATTTTGCCGTGCAGCACCACTGGCCGGGCGCTGTCTGGCTGTCGGTGGTGGCGATTTACCTGATTGCGGTTCCGCTGATTTTCCTCGCCACGCGAGCAGCGACTCCCGCCGCGGGAGCCGCCGACAAGGTTATTTGATTGGCATTTGCTCCAAGTCGCTAATCAGTGACGGACCCGTCGGTTTCCAGCTCAAACGCTGCTGGGTGAGGTCGCTGGAGGCCGACATATCGTGGGTAATGAAGATATTCATCCAGCCGAAATGCTCGGCGGCTTGGTGCGCCGTCAGGCGTTTTACCGGCAAATTCAGCACTCTGCCCAGCGTCTCGGCGATGGTTTTCATCGGGATAGCAGGTTCGGCCACGGCGTTGTAACGGCTATTGGCGGCGTTTTTCTCCAGCGCCAGCACATAGAGCCGCGCCGCATCGCTGATATGCACCGCGGACCAGCAGTTCGCCCCTTCATCCACGTAAGCCGAGACGCCTTTTTGCAAAGCCAGCTCGACCAGCGGCGTGATCAAACCCTGCTTGATAGGGTCATGAACCTGCGACAAACGCACCACTGAGACACTAGCGCCGTGCTCGGCGGCCTTAATGCCACCCAGCTCGGAGGCTTTGCGCGGGTTAGGATGATCCGGGTTGAAGTTGTCCTCGCAGGCTAGGGTGTTCGGTTCAAGTGCGCCAAGCGCCACGCCAGAAGTGATAATCAGCGGGCGAGATGAGCCAGCCAGTTCGCGGCCCAGCGCTTCAATCACGTGAAGGTCACTTTCACAATTGGCTAAAAACGTCGAGAAGTCGTGATTGAAGGCGGTGTGGATCACACCGTCAGCCTGACTTGCGCCGCGGCGCAGGCTCTCTAAATCATTAATGTCGCCGAAATGGGCGTCGGCACCCATAGCTGTAAGGATCTGTGCGCCCCGCTCGCTGCGGGTTAAGCCCAGCACTTGGTGGCCCGCGGCGATAAGTTCGCGAGTGACGGCGGTGCCGATAAAACCGGTCGCGCCGGTGAGAAAAATACGCATGGTGAATTCGCCTCTGGTTGGTCAGGACTTCAGCGTCCCGTGGCCTTTACTCTAGATTCTGCTTGCTGCACGATCTATGCTGGAAAGTCGTTATTTTTCGTCTAATCGTCCAACCTTGTGAGGCTCAAAATGGATCCTTTGTCAGAACTGCTCGCTTTGCTCAAGCCGCAGAGCTATGCCTCGGGTGGCGTGGCGATGGGGCGCGAGATGGCCATTCAATGGCCTGAGCATGCCGGAATTAAGTGTTATGCCGTGGTGTCGGGGCATTGCTGGCTGTCAGTTGAGGGGGTTGAGGGGCCGATAAAGCTCAATGCGGGAGACTGTTACCTTCTGCCGCCGGGGCCCTCTTTTGTTATTGCCACCGACCTGCAAGCCGCGCCGGTAGACTTCATGATTCTGCGCGAGGCGCGGCTTTTTGGCCAAGGCGTGCTGGGTGGCGGCGAAGAGCAGTGTTTTCTGGTGGGTGGCCACTTTGTGCTGACCGGGCATCACGCCGGTCTGCTGCTTGGCTCCTTGCCGCCCGTGGTGCATATTCAGCAAGAGGCGGACAAAGCGGCCATGCGCTGGTCACTGGAGCGTATGGCGCAGGAGGTGCGCGAACCCCAGCCGGGCGGCAGCCTGATTGCCCAGCAGTTAGCTTATATGATGCTGATCCAAGCCCTGCGACTGCATTTGCACGAGGCCAAAAATAGCGGCGTCGGCTGGCTTTTTGCTTTAGCTGACAAGCAGTTAAGTGCCGCACTGGCTTGTATGCACAATAACCCAGAGCAGCGCTGGACTTTAGAGAGCCTGGCCGCGCACGTCGGCATGTCTCGCTCGGCTTTTGCCAAGCATTTTAAGGATACCGTAGGCAGCGCGCCCATTGAGTACCTGACCCACTGGCGGATGCTGCTGGCCTGCGATCGTTTAAAAAATTCGGCAGATTCTATTGCGCGCATTGCCACTTCTCTTGGCTATGAATCTGAAAGCGCCTTTGGTAAAGCTTTCAAACGCGTTATTGGCTGCTCGCCGAGACAGCATCGATAATTGCATTTATCACTCTTCCTATACTTATTCTGTGGTATTGCTCCGTGGCCTGATTTTATTGTATAACCATTTTAGTACCAAAAAAGATCTCCATATTAAAGCTATGGATAAGCTTCCAGCTTGTATTAAATAAAGTACAAGTTTGGGGCGTGGAAAAATAACGAATTTAGTTCCAACGCTTCCTTGCTAAAAATAATAACCCCCTGTAAATATGCGTAATTAATAAAATATTACATTCCCATCAAGAATGCCTCTTATCTTGAGCTATAACTCTCGCAAAAACTCACTCCTCCCTATTCTTTATGCCATGACTTGCAAATTGGCGGCATAAACCACTATTTAAAAGCAAATTATTGATTTTTAAATAGGCCATTAATGGCTGAAATTGAATTTGGCGATGTTGACGATCTTTAATAATGCGAGCAGTATCCTCATCGCCGAGATTAACTATTTAAATCTCATGGCCACCCTCATTAAATAATCTTCTATAGGATTAATATGAAACATCTTAAAAAGATCGTTCTTGCTTCTTTGTTAGCTTTTACAACAACAGGTACCTATGCGGCAGATGTGGTTAAAGGTAAAACACTTACTGTTGCCATTTCTCCAAACTCGCCACCTATGCTGTTTAAAGATCAGAATGGTAAATTGCAGGGCGTTGATCTGGAAATCTTCACAGATTATTGCAAAGCACGCGGCTGTAAAATTGAAACTAAAGAGTATGACTGGGATGGTATGTTAGGCGCCGTTGCCAGCAAGCAGGCTGATGTTGCCTTCTCTGGGATTTCTATTACTGATAAACGTAAAAAGGTGATGGATTTCTCTGACTCTTATTATGAGAACTCCTTTAACTTGGTCAGCCTGGCATCTAAGAAACTGACGATCACTGACCTGTCACAGCTGAAAAAATACAGCATCGGCTACCCACGCGGTATGGCTTACACAGACTTAATCAAAAGCGACCTTGAGCCAAAAGGCTATTATAAAGTTGCTGACGTGAAGTTATATCCTTCTTATAACGAAGCCGTGACTGACCTGAAAAACGGTAATCTGGACTTGGCGTTTATCGAAGAGCCAGTTTATGACAACTACCGCTTCCACCAGAAAATGCCTCTGGCGATTAGCTACTCGTTTAAAGGCGTTGACCATCTGGGCTTCGCATTCCAACAGGGTTCGCCAATTCGTGACGACTTCAACGCTTACCTTAAGCAATTGGGTCCGAAGAAGCTGGCTGCCATTATGGATAAATGGTTGAAGTCATAATCCATGTTCGCTAAAGAACTTTTCGATATTACTGGTCTGCTATTGCACGGCGTGGTTTATACCTTCTATATCACGCTCACCTGCTTTATTACGGCCTTTATTTCGGGACTGGTAGTCGCCGCGTTGCGGCGACTCACTGGCCGCCGAGTCGGTTATATTCTTGATTTTCTGGTTTTCCTTATTCGCGCCGTGCCGGTATTAGTCCTGCTATTCTTAATTTATTTCGGCTTACCGAGTTTTGGTTTGAGCAGCCCGCCGTTGGTCGCCATGAACCTAAGTTTAGGCATTATTGGTGGTGCTTATATCTCAGAAGTCTTTCGCGGCGCGCTGGAGTCAGTCGAGGAAAATGAAATTACGGCAGCCAAAGCAATGGGTTTTA
>NZ_JMPJ01000076.1 GCF_000735345.1 Ewingella americana ATCC 33852
GTGATTTACAAATCATTCTGTATATCGAATTCCCACAAATGCTGCGTTTTTCAATTCCTGGCGTGATGAATGAACTGACCTCAATCCTGAAAAATACCCCTTTTGCCTACACCGTAGGGATAACGGAAATTCTGGGGCAGGCCAAAGCCTTAACCGCCTCCACCATGTTGGGAATGAATATCTACCTGATTGCCGGGATTTTGTATTTCATCATTTACCAATTCTTCGTTTTCATTATGAAAAAAACCAAAAATAAATACGCGGTTGAATAAAAACCGGGAGGAAAGCGTGTCGATTTTAAAAGTGTCCGATTTGGTGAAGCAGTTTGACGGCAACCGGGTATTAGATGGCGTCAACCTTACTATCGCCGCCGGTGCGACTCAGGTCATTATGGGGCCTTCGGGCTGTGGCAAAACCACGCTGATTCGCTGCCTAAATTTGCTGGAGCAACCAACCTCGGGGCAAATTAGCTTTCATGGTGAAGATTTGCTAGGTAAAGAGGTGGATGTGCGCCTGCTGCGCAGCAAAATCGGCTTTGTTTTTCAGAGCTTTGCGCTCTACCGCCATCTCAGCGTGTTAGACAACGTGACGCTGGCTTTGCGTAAAATTCAGGGGAAAAGCAAAGAGCAGGCGCGTGCTCTGGCACGGGAAGAGCTGGCCTATTTTGAGATGTCAGCCCACGAGAAAAAGTTTCCGGCCCAGCTGTCCGGCGGGCAAAAGCAGCGCGTGGCGCTGGCGCGAACGCTGGTAATGAAACCTGAAATTGTTATTTTGGATGAGCCTACCTCGGCCCTCGACCCTTTGATGAGTCAGGAAGTGGCGCAATTAATTAAGAAGCTCGAGAGCCGCAAAGTCACCACGGTTTGCGTGACCCACGACATCGCCTTTGCTAATGAAATAAGTGACAACGTCGCTTTTATGTACGGCGGGAAGATTATGGCGCAAGGCTCGGTGAGCCAACTGGCCAACTCTTCCACCCTTCCTGAAGTGCAGCGCTTCTTTGGGAAAATGCACTATGAGTGACAGCATGCTCAGCTTCTACCACGACTTTCTCGACCAGTGGCCGCTGATCTATTTAGGCATTTGGGCGACGATTAAGCTGACCGTGGTGATCTCCGTCACCGGCTTCCTGCTCGGTGTGGTGGTGCTCTACCTCAGCTTGAGCAAAAATAGCCGCCTCGCTCGCTGGGTTGAAGCCTATAAGTCCTTTTTTATCGGCACGCCGCTGATCTGCATTATCTACATTCTCTATTATGGGCTGCCGACCTTGGGATTCAGGATGTCTCCGTTTGAAGTGACGGTGCTGGGCTTCACCTTGAACATTGCGGCCTACAACGCGGCGTATATGCTAACAGCCTACAACGGGCTAGACAAAACCCAGTTGGAAGCCGCGTCGGCGCAGGGTTTTAGCCGTTTACAGATCTACAGCTATATCATTTTGCCGCAGGTGTTACGTACCTCTGTCCCGGCACTGACCAATCAGGTGATCCATAACCTTAAAGACAGCTCTTTGGCGTTTTTGGTGCAGTATCCCGAGCTGTTTGCGCGGATGCAGGAGCTGGCCGCGGGTAATTTCGAATTCTTCAAAACCTATTCGCTGACCGCGGTGTTCTACATCCTGATGGCTTCGGTTATCTACTTTTTCGCGAAAAATATTGAACGACGGGTGCAGGCTGTCTAACAAGGTCGATTTGGCGCAGGCTGAGGAGATTATTGCCTCAATTTTGACAGAAAGAAAAGATGGCGGAGAGCACAAAATCAAAAGCCAGCCATAGTGTTTCAGTTATTCTGAATAGGTTGCAAACCCGTATTCACACCTATTCTTATAATTTGGAGCTGCTATGTTTGACTCTACCGCCTTCCCCATCACTACCCGCTGGCCTGCGCAGCACCCGGATCGCCTGCAACTCTATTCACTGCCCACCCCTAATGGCGTGAAAGTGTCGATTATGTTGGAAGAGATCGGCCTGCCTTATGAGGTGCATCTGATTGATATTGGTAAAAATGAAACCTGGACGCCGGAGTTTTTGGCGCTAAATCCTAACGGCAAAATCCCGTCAATCCTCGACCCGAACGGGCCGGACGGCAAACCTTTGGCGTTGTTCGAATCTGGCGCGATTTTGCTGTATCTGGCGGAGAAAACCGGCAAGTTTTTGTCAAAAGACCCAGTAACTCGCATCGAAACCCTGCAATGGGTGTTCTTCCAGATGGCGGCCGTCGGCCCAATGTTCGGGCAGCTCGGCTTCTTCCATAAGTTTGCCGGTCGCGCATATGAAGATAAGCGCCCTTTGGAGCGTTACCGTAAAGAGAGCGAGCGCCTGCTGAACGTGCTGGAAACGCGTCTTGAAGGCCGCGATTGGATCATGGGCGATGAATACAGCATTGCGGATATCGCCCTGCTGGGCTGGGTTCGCGCCATTCCTACTTTCTATGGCGCGGGCGAACTGGTCGGCTACGACAAACTAAAAAATGTTCCGGCATGGCTGGCGCGTGGGATTTCGCGCGACGCCGTTCAGCGCGGATTAAATATCCCGGCACGCCCGCAATAATACAGAGTTAAAGTTTTCCCCAACACGTGTCGCATTGTAGTGATATCAAACAATATTCGCGACACAGCCCCTGTTGAAGACTCTCAGGGGCTGATTGGGGAAGCCAATGATCTACAATAATTTGCCGCCTTTGATGGCGGTTACGCAGGAAACGCCCTGCAAAGTATGTTCAGGCCACGCCACCTTGCATGGGGTTTGCGACCTAAACAAGTCGTGCGAAGAGCGGCGAGGCAGCTTTTTACCCCTTGCCGGTGTTCCTATCTATTACCACCGCTGCGACGCCTGCGGGCTGATTTTCACCCGAGCCTTCGACCGTTGGAGCAAAGCTGATTATCTACAGCACATCTACAATGAAGATTACGTCAAAGTTGACCCGGACTATGTCGACATTCGTTCTCGCGACAACGCCGCGCTAATTATCAGTTTCATCAAACCCGGGTTGCACCCAAAAGTTCTGGACTACGGCGGCGGCAACGGGCGCTTGGCCAAGCTACTTAATGATGCCGGGATTGATGCCCAGAGCTGGGACCCAATGAATGAAGAACCCCTCTCCGCGCATTTGGGAAGTTTCGATTTAGTCACGGCGTTCGAGGTGCTCGAGCACACGCCCGATCCGCTGGCGAGCCTCTGTCAGGCTTTATCTTTAATCAATGAATCCGGCGCGATGCTGTTCTCTACCCTGCTGTCGAATGCCGCATCACGACGTGGCGTGAATCACTGGTACATTTCACCTCGAAATGGCCATATCACTATATTTACTCGCGCAGCTTTAACCAAACTGCTGGGCAACTTTGGTTTTCAACTCCATTCAGTGAATGAAGGGCTGCATATTGCGGTGCGGGCATAGCGAGGAAAGAGACATTTTGTCATTACTTTCTAATCTATTTTTATATCAAACACTGACCTTCTTTCGCCAAGCCTGCTCCTTCGTAGGCTTTTAAAAACCTTCTTTTAGTTACAACATACAATTAGTTTGATTAACTTCAACCGTGTATCATGCACCATTGTGCAAATCATCCTTCGCTAATCAGCGACAAAGGTTTCAACAGCTTCTAAGCAGACGTGGATTTTATAAAGTCGAGAAAGGCGCGCAGGCTACAGCTCATATATTGGCTGCGCGGGTAGTAGAGTTGCAGGTTAGGACGTTCCGGCAGCCAGGACTCAAGCACTGAAACCAGTTTGCCGCTTTCTAGATAAGGTTTGGCCTGATAATAGTTAAGATAGCCCACCCCTGCCCCGCAGAGCGTGGCTTCCAGCGCCGAGTCCAAGTCATCTAAGACGATATTGCCCGAGGGTGCGATCTCCACCTTCCCTTCTGGCCCCTCAAATTCCCAAAGATAGGGACGCCCGGTTTGTAGCCGAAAGACGATGCATTGATGCCTGCTGAGCTCGCGAGGATCAACCGGCGGCGCGTGATGAGCGAAATACTCCGGAGTGGCGGCCACAGCTATCTTAATTTTCGGCCCAATTGGCACGGCAATCATATCGTTTTCCAGCGCAGTGCTGAGACGAATTCCCGCGTCAAAATTCTGTTTCACGATATCGACCAGTTTATCGTCCGTGGTGATCTCCACTTTAATGTCTGGATATTGGCGGACAAATCCGGCCACCAAAGGCACTAAAACCAAGCGCGAAAACAGCGGTGAAGTGTTGATCTTCAGCGTGCCCATCGGCGTGGTGCGGTAAGAGTTAACTTCATCGAGCATGGTGTCGATTTCATCAAATGCCGGTCGCAGGCGAACATACAGATTCTCCCCCGCTTCGGTCAGCGAAACGCTACGCGTAGTGCGATTAAACACCTGAATTTTCAGCCGTTGTTCCAACTGCTTGATCGCGTGACTCACCGCCGAAGCGGATAAACCTAATTCATCCCCCGCCGCTCGGAAGCTTTTGTGTCGCGCCACGGCAATAAATGCGGCGAAGTCGGCATGCTTTAATCGCATTGATGAAAATCCTTCAGTAACCCATCTCAATAACTGCGTTTCACAAAATTATCCCTTGTTTGTAGAGTAATAGCCATATGAAAACAGACTGAGATAACCTAATGAAAACTGAGAAATTATATATGATCTGGGCTCATCCGCGTACCACTTCCCTCACCGCGCGGGTGGTAGAAGAGATGCAGGGTCAGGCTGCTGAACACGGGATCAAAGTAACCAATCTTGATCTCTACCGTAGCCATTTCGATCCAGTACTGGCCGAGGCCGACGAGCCTGATTGGGACAATGCGGCGAAGCATTATTCCGACGATATTCACCGTTTGTATGCCGAAGTAGAAGCCAATGACACCGTGGTGATGGTGTTCCCCGTCTGGTGGTTCAGCTTCCCGGCCATCATGAAAGGCTATATCGACCGCGTGTGGAATAATGGGCTGGCCTATGGCGACGGCAGCACATTGAAAGGTAAAAAGTTCCGCTTTATCGCGCTGGTCGGCGGCACTCAGGCCACCCACGAGAAGTACGGCTGGGAAAAGAACATGACGGATTACGCCATCGGCATGATGAAATATCTTGAAGTGGACGACACTAAAATCGACTTTCTTTACAACACATTAGGCTTGGAAGAGCAGGTTCGCGCCGACCACTTCCAACAGCTGTTTACGCAGGCTCGTGGCATCATCAGCGACTTAGTTAAATAAACCGCTTCACAACCGAAACTGCTCAGCAATCAGCTTCTCAAGTGCCGACACCGCTTGAGAAGCTGATGTAAGTACATCGAATAAATGATCTCAGCTTTCGACTTTTCTAACTCTTAATGTCCTGAGTAGCAATTCATATAAGCTATCCACAGCAAAAGACCCCTGAGAACTACGGCTTCTGAACAGTGATACCTCCATAGGTTCAAGAGGGCCCAAAAGATGTTCACTGCCAAGCACTTGCAAATGAGGCGGCACGCTGCACTGAGTCAGAACCGCCACAGCCAAGCCACTTTCCACTGCGGTGATCTGCCCGGACAGGCTGGAACTGTTATACACCACTTTATATCTCCGCCCTTGAAGTGCTAATGCGTTGATAGCACTACGTTTAGCAAGGCTTGTGCTTTCATAAACCGCGATAGGTAATGGGTCTCGTCTCCAGACCTCAAACTGTGAAGAGCCTACCCACACCATCGGCTCATAAAATAATAATGCTCCTTGGCTGGGATGTTCACGGGAGACGAGCGCCAAATCGAGATCGCCCGCCTCAACGCGAGGAATTAATGACGTTGATTGCTCGCAACTCAGCTCAATCTCGACTGACCCAAAGTTAGGCGCAAATCTCTTTAGGGCCGGAGTAAGGTATTTTGCTGCATAGTCATCAGGAACACCCAAACGAATACGCCCTGTTAACTCCTTACCGTGGAACGCTGCCTGCGTTTCAGCATGCAGGTCGAGCATCCTGCGAGCATATCCCAGCAGTTTTTGCCCTTCAGACGTGAGTTGATGCTGACGTGGACCGCGAAGTAAAAGCTGACAGCCTAATGCGGATTCCAGCTTTTTAAGTTGCATGCTGACTGCAGACTGTGAGCGATAAACCTCAGGTGCCGCGGCCGAAAGCGATCCCGCATCGACTACCGCAACAAAACATTTGAGCCAATCCATCTGCAGGTCTTGATAATGCACAGTTAAGCCTTGTATTCGTTTATCAAATATTAACGTCAATTATTATGCGTTTTTATAGATCACACAACACTGGCATAGTGACTTCCTGTTTGTGCTCTCACTGTTTGGAAGGTCATGAGGTCCCAGATGACGTATCACGAACCCGATTTATCTCAACTTAATCATTCACTGATATGGGCTGGTTTTCGGCAACTTATTCCGGTTTCGCTGTTTGTGGCTATTTTTGGTGCCGCCTTTGGGCTCGCCGCATCGCAGAAAGGGATGGATCAGACGTCGGCGGCAATGATGAGTTTGCTGGTTTTTGCCGGCTACGCTCAATTTGCCGTACTGGAGCTTTGGGCGCCTCACGTCCCTGTATTAACACTTATAGCTACCGTTTTTGCCATTAATGCCAGACACCTGTTAATGGGGGCCACCCTCTACCCGTGGTTGCGCTGTTTAACACCAGCCAAACGTTACGGGATCATGATGGTGGCATCCGATGCTAACTGGGCTATGTCCATTCAGGCATTCAGCAGGGGAAAAGCGGGGCTGGGATTACTCTTTGGTGGCGGTCTTGCGTTATGGCTATTTTGGGTAGCAGGCACCCTAGCAGGGCTCTATTTCGGGAATGCTATACAAGATCCCAAAAACTATGGCCTTGATATGGTCATGGGCTGTTTTCTCCTTTCCATGGTGTTTGAAGGGGAAAGAAATCTGAGGTTGTTTGTTGTCTGGGCGGTAGCGGCCAGTGCATCGCTGATAGCGTATAAATGGTTACCGGAAAACAGCCACGTGATCGCCGGAGCCCTCGCCGGTGGCATCGCGGGAGCTATGTTGAGAGATGAAAAATGAGTATTGAGACTGTAGGGACGGGACCTCTGATTATTATAATCGTTATGGCTCTTGTCACTCTTGCCACCCGATGGGGCGGTGTCTGGATTATGTCTTTTGTTCCATTTAATAACAGAATAAAAGCCTTTATTCAGGGTATGTCAGGCTCCGTTCTCATGGCGATTTTAGCCCCTGTTGCTCTCACGGGTGACAAAGGCGCTCAGATGGCATTATTGACCACTGCTCTCGTGATGCTGGTGTTTAAAAGGCCGTTGATTGCTATCACTTTTGGGATTGTCGTTGCAGCCTTGGTTAGACATTTTTCAATATTCTAAGCCGGCACCGCCGTAAGGTCATTGACGCATAATGTTGATATTTAGCGGCTTATATTTAAGACTTCGCCAAAGAGAACAAAGAAAAAAGCCGTTTGTTTTCCTCAGAGTAGCTTGCTGGCTAAGTGATAGATGTCCGGATAAGTACAGTCAGGTATCTGACCCAAAGTCATCATAAATTCTCAGTCCTGCCCTTGTTCTCGTGGGGAAACCGGATGGGGACACTTTTTATCTTCGGGCTTACTTGCGTATATATTACAGATGGGTTTATATCGGAGATCTGCTATTTTTTGCCTGTCACCCACTGTCTTATCCTGAGGTTTTTTATCCCTCACGGGCCACCAGGTTAGAAGATTTGCAAGCTGTTCTAGAAATTCGTGGATCATAATCCTCACAAAGTTGTCTTAAACACTGTAGACAGAGATACACTCAGTACAGTGTTTAGATTTAAATGAATAGTTAGTAACAGTAAATATGAACCTAAAAAAATGAGCCTATGGCGACGAGTGCTCCACACTCTTCTTGTGACAGGTGTTACGTCGTTAAATGGTTTGCTTGTCGTCGTCTGTTGTTATCGGGCATATCTTGTGTCAATCAAACTACAAGTCATTTGACTACCAGCCGAATTATACTTGCGGCTCCCCCAATCGCAGCAAACCCGGCCCCGAGCAACAACGATATAACGGGTCCATTCTGTCCTGCCATACTAAAGCTAAGCGCTACGAGAGCAGTTCCAGTTGCTTGGCCGATCAACCTAGCAGTCGCCACCACTCCGCTAGCGCCGCTGGAGCGGGCTGAAGGAGCGGCTAACATAATGGATTTTTGATTCGGGGACTGAAATAGACCAAATCCAAAACCCGAAACAATCATAGCTATCACTATGCATAAGATCGGTGCGGAATTGGAGAGTAAGGTAAAGAGCAGCATTCCGGCCGACAAGAGTATAAGCCCGAGTCCACCAAGGCTGGCCGGTGCCAAGCGATCGGACAAGTGCCCAGCGAGCGGTGCCATCAAGGCAACGACCGCCGACCATGGTGTCATGACAAAACCCGTCGTCTGAGAGCTCATTCCAATTGCGTGCTCAAGATAAAACGGCAATGCAACAAATGCGAGACCCTGTGCTGTGAATGCACAGAAGCTAGTGAAAGCAGAGAGTGCAAAGATGGGGCGCATCAAAAGATCCAAAGGCAGCATGGGCGCTGGGTTGTTACGTTCATAGGTGGCGAGAGCCACCAAAGCGACGACGAAAAGAAGTAATGCTCCTGCCGAATATATCAGTGGATCCCCTTGAGCCGTCGCGCCAAGCCCGTAGATCAATGCCGCAAACGCGATTGTGGTCAAAACCGCGGCAGGAAGATCAAATTTTCCCAATGCCCGGGGCGAGTCCGGTAAACTGAAAACAGATAACGCACAGGCAATAACGCCGATAGGCACGTTAATAGCGAACAGCCACTGCCATGCACCAAATGAAAGGATAATCGACGAGGCTGTCGGGCCAAAAGCGAAAGCAACCCCGACAACAAGCGCATTTAATCCAAGACCCCGACCAAGAATTTTTCCCGGATATAAAAGTGCGATCAGCGCAGTGTTGACACTCATTATCGCGCTCGCGCCAACGCCCTGAAACGCCCGGGCAGCTATAAGGCTAGATAGATCAGTTGAAAAAGCACAGGCACCCGAAGCGATGGTGAAAATCACTAAGCCACCAATGTAAACTCGGCGATGACCAATAACGGCTCCCAACGCCGCAAATGGTAGGAGCGTTGCGACCGCGAACAACTGATAGGCGTTTATGATCCAGACAGAGGTGCCTGCGTCCGTATCGAGGCTGCGGGCTATCGTCGGTAATGCTGTATTAGCGATTGCCGTATCCAGAATCGCAAGCGCGATCGAGACCATCAATGCAGCCATTGCAAGTCGCGATTGATTTGAAATTTTTGTAAAGTGCTGTGGAATCTCGGCACCCGAATTAGTTCGATTTACCATCTAAATGATTCACGCTTATGTAGGAATGTTTTCGCATGAGCGAAGGCTGGAAGAATAAGATCGCCTTGGCGTCCAGTCTTCGTGCTTGGTATAACGCTTTGTCGTATTCCTAATTTCTGTAGCTGACTGGCTATTTCTACGCCGCCCGGAAAACGCCTAGAACGGCTACCAGTCGCCACGCAGTTGCTGATGAACTATTGAATTAGGTTTAGAGATATAAGACCGCGTTGGAATTAGCTCATAGTGCGGATCGGATCGCCCTTCAACCAAGCAGCGAGATTATCGACTGCTTGTTGGAAAAAGACATTATACGTGCGCCGTGTCACATATCCGAGGTGAGGGGTCGCTATCACATTATCCATAGTGCGGAATGGATGCGATGGTGCGAGCGGCTCGTTATCGAAAACGTCCAGAGCAGCCCCGGCTATTGTACGTCTCTTAAGCGCGTCGATCAGAGCCGTCTCATTAACAAGTGGACCACGTGAAGTGTTTACTAACCATGCTGAAGGCTTCATCAAAGCAAGATCGCTTGCGTCGATTATCAAGCGACTACGCTGCGATAAGACGAGATGAACTGTCAGCCAATCAGATTGGCGCAGCAGCGTTTCTTTGTCGACCAGCTCGACGCCCGCGGCCTGAGCTTTTTCGGCAGTCAAATTCTCACTCCAGGCAATGACGCGCATGCCAAAAACTCGTCCAATAGCCGCGATTTTCGTGCCGATACGACCCAACCCCATTATTCCAAGTGTGGCTCCCTCGAGATCCTGCCCAACAGTTAGTTGCCATCCACCGTTACGTAACGAATGTGTTTCAACGGGGATATGCCGCGCCGAGGCCATTATTAAAGCCCAAGCGAGCTCCGGCGCGCCGTTACCAACGCCGTCCGTGTAAGTTACCGTCACTCCCATTTTCTTGGCAGTATCAAGGTCGATAGATGCGTTGCTCGGTGCATTCGAGCCGATGTATTTTAGATTCGGTAACCGTGTAAGAAGCGCATGATTGAACGGGGTCCGCTCTCTCATCACGCAAATTGCATCAAAGGATTGCAGTCTCGACACTAAAGCATCGATGTCCGTAAGGTGATCTCTGAAGACCGTGACCTCCGCGAGTGCCTCAACGGGGGACCAGTCAGCACTCTCAAGTGCGGCACCTTGGAAATCATCAATAATTGCAATTTTCATATTCTTCCTCTTTCGTCTTCCAGCACAACATTACTGAGTTTTGATAGAGGCTAATGTCCCAATTATACGAAGGTATGTGGAACATCAACTGCCAACTCAACTCATCGATTGAGCTGATCTTGCAATTTACGATATCATTAGGCAACGAACGTTTTTACACTGTTGCCGTACAAAAATGTTAGGTATATATCGTGGAATGGAGTGATATTCGGATTTTCCTCGCCCTCACTAGAACCGGAACCTTTGGCGCTGCGGCCCGTTCGCTAGGCGTAAGTCATCCGACTGTTGCGCGGCGACTACAAACACTTGAAGCTTCTCTTGGACAAAAGCTTTTCCAGAAAAACACTGACGGACTAACCCTAACGCCTGAAGGGACGTCTGTGCTCGCGCTTGCCGAGAGCATGGAAGAGACCGCTTTAACAATGGAGCGCCGACTCGCAGGGCAAACCAAGGATTTTGACGGTACGCTGCGGGTTGCGGCTTCAGACTGGTTCGGCACTTGGCTGTTACCACAGGTCACAAGGCGCTACGCCCAGGCGCATCCTCGCGTAAGTATCGAATTACTCACGGCAACTCGACTTTATAGTCTTTCCTATAGAGAAGCCGATCTGGCTTTTCGCGTTGTGCCCTTCACGGAACCAGACATCATTCAACGACGTTTGATGACCTTGTCTTTTGGGATCTATGCGTCCGCCGGTACCTCAGTCGACCAAGACAGCGATGGTACAGGACTTCAAATCATTGAAGATATGCCAACTGGTGAGCGCTACGAGGCCGGATGGCTCAAACAGCGCCTGCCAAATGCCCGCTCCGTATTCCGCTCCAATAGTCGTAACGTGCAAGCGAAAATGTGTGCTGAAGGTATTGGGCTAGCGGTCCTGCCAAGAGTGATTGGTGATCGTATGGAAGAACTGAAACGGATTGAAATTTCAGCCACTCCCCCAACGCGCGACTTATGGATCGGCTATCACAGTGATTTGAAGAGAATGCATCGTTTACGTGCATTTGTTGATGCCGCTATCGCAGTTTTGGCGGTCAATGACGAGTAAAAAAATCTTCATCACAGCCGAAACTGCTCGGCAATCAGCTTCTCAAGTGCCGACACCGCTTGAGAAGCGTCGGCCGATGGCGAGCGCAGCAAATACACTTCATAAGTTGGGACTTTGGGTAAGTTTTCCAGAATGCGCATGGTCGGTTTTACCCGCGCGCGATCAATCAAGCTGATGCCTAAGCCAGTTTCCACACAGGCTTCAATTGCACTTGAAGAGGGGCTGGTGAGAATAACTCGCCAGTCCAATTGTGCGTCAGAAAGCGAACGGGTCATGGCTTCACTGTAGGGGCAATGGCTGGCGTGCAGCGCCAACGGCAGCGGACTTCCCGGCGTGAGTGCCATCCGCGCTCCCCCCACCCACACCGGCGTGGTGGCCATCAGCAGTAATCCTTCAGAACGCGAACCCGCCGCACACACGGAAATGGCAATATCGAGACGCTCCTGCCCTATCAGATTTCTCAGCGTAAAGCTGGGCGCGGTGGTGATCTCCAGCGCCACCTCGGGGTAATTCATATTGAAGGTCGGCAGGATATCGCGAATGACATAAGCCGCGTACTCATCAGGCACGCCAAGCTTGATGTGGCCCTTTAGCGGCGTGGCACGCAGCTCATCGAGAATTTGGTCGTGAGCCCGCAACAGGCTGCCGGTGGTCGCCAGCAGGCGTTCACCCAAAGGCGTCAGGATCACCGACTGGTTATCGCGTTCAAACAGCCTGCCGCCGGCAATCGCCTCCAACCTTTGGATATGCACGCTCACCGCCGCCGGGCTTTTATTCACCTGAGCGGCCGCCGCGCGAAATTGCCCTAACTTCGCCACAGCGTGGAAGGTGCGCAGCAGTTCTATATCTAAGGTTGTCGATATCATTCCGTTTTTATAAACCACTGAGTTAATTTATTTCGTTTTATTGAATTACATCGTTTCTCTAAGATCAAGTCAAAGAGAGGCGAAAAAACATGCTAAATGGCAATACAACAGACATTCTCCCGAGAAAAACTGACAAAAAGGCCGTCATCGGCACCTTTTCACTGCTGGCCTGTGAAGCACTATTAGTCGTCGCGTGGAGCTCGGGGTTCGTGGGCGCAAGATTTTCCATTGATTACACCTCGGCTTTGGTGGTGGTTTTTTGGCGCTGCGTACTGGTCACGGTCATCTTATTCCCCTTTGTTATTCGCCAGTTACGCCACACGCCGCTTGCCACCCTAGCCCTCAACAGCGGTATTGGACTGCTGGCCATGGCGGGATATCTGGCGGGGGTGGTGAAAGGCATTGAGCTGGGCGTTTCTGCGGGGCTTGCAGCATTGATGGCTGACCTTCTGCCCATCGGCACGGCCCTGCTGGCACTGATATTTATGCGCCAAAAACCGGCCAACGTGGTCTGGCTCGGCTTGCTATTGGGCGTTGCCGGGGTGCTGATGGTCAGCTGGGGCAGCCTGTCGTTGAAGGCGGTTCCGCCGTGGGCCTATGCCCTGCCGCTGCTTGGGATGCTGTCACTGGCCGGTGCTACCCTGCTGCAAAAGAAATTTCAGCCCTCGACTCCGCTCAATCTCACCACCACGCTGTGGCTGCAAAGCGCCGCGTCGTCAGTGGCATTTGCCGTCGTGGCCGGTAGTCAGGGACCCCTGCTACCGGAAATGTCACGCGGATTAGCATTAAGCGTGCTGTGGACCGGGCTGTTTTCAACTTTCGGCGGCTACGGACTGTACTGGTTCTGCCTGCAACGCACTTCGGCGGTGCGCGTCACCAGCGTCCTGTTCCTCAGCCCGCCGGTCACCCTGCTCTGGGCATGGGCGATGTTTGGCGAGCCACTTTCATGGACCATGCTGGCCGGAATGGCAGTTTCCCTGCTCGGAATTGGGATGGTTATCAAGGGAGATTCAGGTAAACCTTCAAAAATCTCCCGCTTTATGCGACGTTATAGGCCGTTTTAGCCCCTGCCAGCCAAGGATTGCGACGACAGGATTTGAAGGAAAGAGACGCATAATGAAGAAAAGCATCACCATAAAAGATATTGCCGAGATGGCCGGGGTGTCGATCACCACGGTTTCTCGCGTACTGAATAACAACCAATGGGTGGCGGATAAAACCAAAGCCAAAGTTGATAAGGTGATCAAGGAGCATAATTTCAGCCCGAACTTAGTGGCGCGCGGCATGATTTCGAAGAAGACCCACATGCTCGCGGTGGTGGTTTCTGACATCACTAACCCCTACTTCGTGATGCTGGTCGAACAGATTGAAAAGGTCTGTTTGCAGGCAGGCTATAAGGTCATGCTGTTCGACACCCAGTCCGCCAATAAAGGCCCGACCGGCTCCACGCAGCATATCGACGAGAATATCTTTACCTCGGTGATCAGCAGCCAGCTCGACGGGGTGATTATTCTTGGCGGCGAAATTGACTACCTTGTGGTGCCAGAGAGCTATCTGGAGGCACTGAAAAAACTCACCGAAACCATCCCTACCGTGGTAGTCGGGCGTAACATTGCGCAGCTCGATTACCCTTGTATCGTCCGCGACCAGACCCACAGCGTTGAGCTGGTAGCCCAACATTTGATTGATAAAGGTTATCGGAAAATCGCTTTTATCGGCGGTTCGGAGAAGGTCTACATCACCAAACAGCGGATAAAAGCCTTCAAAGATCAGTTAGCGAAAGCTGGATTAACGGCCGACGACAGCCTGATTATTGAAACCAACTTTTACCTGCAGCACGGCTATCAGGCCGCAGAACGCCTGATTCAGCACAGCCAAAAAGGCGGCTTACCTGAAGCCATTTTGGCGATTAACGATCAGGTAGCCATCGGCGCTATCCGCGCATTAAAAGATAACAACATCAGCGTGCCGCAAGATATCGCGGTCGCCAGCTGCGAGTACTTCCCCGGCAGCGAATACTATGTTCCACGCATTACCACGGTTGACCATCAAAATGCACAGATAGGTCAAGCGGTTACTACCACTATTCTGGACATCATCGAGCCGCGTGAGCAGGCGAGTGAATACCCAGAAATTGTCTCTGTGCTGATTGAAGGCGAGTCTTGCTAAGGTTGTCCCGGCTTGAGTGCTTACTCAAGCCACAAATCTCCCCCCCGTTAAACCCCAAAACGAGCAGCCGCCCCTCTCTTAACAAAAGGCGTTTTAATCCTGCCTTTTGCCACTTCGCTCACAGTTTCACTCTCCTCGTATTGATCTTCCTATTGCTGACTCCTATTTTACTGAAAACGTTTTCAGGTTTTCAGTTTAAAACCTAACAAACACCGTAAATAAGGGAGAAGACCGTGAAGCCGACCATGATGACCTATATTCATCAGCAGCATGAAGTATTGTTAAATATCCTTAATGGGTATCCTAAGACAATCCCTGTTATTCAAGACAAGAATGAATGGTTAATACTCGCCACCGGCTCCAGCATTAATGCGGCGAAAAGCGCGAAGTATTACATTGAGAAATTAACCCGCGCCAGAATTACTATCGAAGAACCGTTCAATTATCAGTTCTTTGAGAAGCCAAACCCGGCGATTGATTTAGTGATGGGCGTTTCACAAAGTGGCGAAAGCACCTCCACCCTCAACGCTATGCGCCACATTAAGCAGTACAGCAACGCGCAGACCTACGGCGTGACCAGCAAGATGGACAGCGAACTGGCGAAAAGCGTTGATATCGCTATTGATATTCAAAACGGCGAAGAACGTGTAGGCTACGTCACCAAAGGTTATACCGCGACGATCCTCACCCTGATGTTACTAGGTTTACGCAGTGCCAGAGCCGACGGCGCGATTAGCGAACAGCAAGAACACGCCGAGCTGGCAATGTTTAAGGCCGCCATTGACGCCATTCCCACTATCATTGATGACACCGAAACCTTCTACCAAACCTGGAAGGATGAGCTGGTCGCCTCGCCGCGCTTCACCAGTATTGGCTATGGCCCGGCGGTGGGCGTCTGTCAGGAGATGGCGACTAAATTTGCCGAAACCGTGCGCGTCCCCTCTCAAGGAATTGAGATGGAAACCTTTATGCACGGCCCCTATTTCGAGGTGAATCCGCAGCATCGCATCTTCTTTATCGAGGTGGAAAGCGTCGCCAAAGAGCGTTTATTGCTGCTCCGCGAGTATGAGAAGAAATGCACGCCTTTTATTTACAGCCTGAAAATCGGTAAAAGCGACGAGCCGCGAACCCTATCGATTGATGCCAAGGTCAGTGAATATATTGCGCCACTGATTGCGGTGATCCCGTTCCAGATATTGGCTCATCATATTGCTGAAGATAAAGGCAATAACCTCGGTCAGCGTATTTTTACCGATTTTGGTGTGTCGGTAAAAAGTAAAACCAAACCCGGTGATTATAACTAAGGTTTAATGAAGGAAATAACATGGCTATTGATTATAAAATGATGGCAAGTCAGATTATTTCTAATATTGGTGGTGATAACAATATTGAATATCTCACGCATTGCGCCACGCGGTTACGTTTTAATCTCAAAGATCTCACCAAGGTTAATGAATCTGCTCTTAATGACATGCCGGATATCATTAAAGTCATCAATAACAATAGCCAGTTCCAAATCGTCATTGGTCCGCGCGTCGAGCACGTTTACCGAGCAATTGAGCAGGCTCGGGTCGCCGAGCCTGCAAGCCAGACAGTCGCCGAACCGGTGGAAAAAACTTCACTGTTTAACCGCCTACTGTCCAATATCTCGGCCATTTTCACTCCCTATATTGGTGTGTTGGCGGGCGTCGGCATGCTCAAAGGTATCGTGGTCTTACTGCAAACCATGAATCTGGTCCATACCGATGCCTATGTCTTTACCGTGTTTAACGCACTGGCCAGCGGCGTGTTCACCTTCCTGCCGCTGTTTATCGCGGTCACCGCCGCTGAGAAGTTTAAAACCAATAAATACATTGCGTTAGCTTTGACGGCGGCAATGGTGTACCCACTGACCACCACGGATATTCCCGCCGCAATCAGCGTCTTTGGCCTGTCGCTGAGTATGAAAATCTACGGCGGCGCGGTGATCCCGGCGATTTTCGCGGTACTTTTCCTCAGCTATGTCGAACGCTATCTGAAGAAAGTCATTCCGGAAGTCGCCGCGCTGGTGTTCGTCCCCTGCCTGTCGCTGATTATCACCGGCTTCGTGGTCTTCACCTTTATCGGCCCGATTGCTGACTACGTGGGCATCGGCATCGCCAAAGGCTACTTCTGGCTGTACCAGCTCAGCCCGGTGATTTCCGGCGCGCTGCTGGCGGGCATTGGCCAGCTGTTCGTGGTGTTCGGCGTCCATTGGGGCATTATCCCGATTGCGCTGATCAACATTCAGGTTTCAGGCTTCGACACTATTATGCCGATGTTTATGTCGGCGGTGATGGGGCAATTCGGCGCGGCCTTTGGCGCAATCTTTATTGCCCGCAATGTAAAAGACAAACAGATTGCCATTTCAGCCTCGATTTCCGCCTTCTTTGGCATTACCGAACCGGCGCTGTACGGGGTGAATCTCAAGTACCGCATGCTATTCGTGTTTGGCTGCATCGGCGCGGCGCTGGGGGGCGGGATAACCGGCCTGCTGGGGGTGAAAACCTACAGTTTCTTGCCAGTGCTGAACGTGTTTGAGCTTGGCCTGTTCAGCGGACCTGATTCGAAGATGATTTATGAGGTCGCCGCTATCGCCGTCGCCTTTACCGTCCCGGCCATTTTGACCATTATTTATGGCAAAACTAAGCTGGCGAAGCTGCCCATTCCGGCGGCCGAAAAAGCCGTGAGATAAGGAGAGTAATAAGAGGAAACGCAGCCCGATTGACCCCGGACTGCGTTTTTTATTGCAGAGTTACTTCTTGCGCCATACCGTCAGCTGCGCCACGGTGTGCTGGTATTTGCGCGCCGTCTCGCGGATAACAAAAGGCACATCCATCGGCGGCTGCACTTCCTCAAAATCACTCGACAGCAGGCGCTGCAAGGATTGATGAGTGGTCAGGGCCTCGCCGTTTTCACGCACGCCGCCCAGCCAGTTCTCCTTCGGCGTGAACTCCTCCAGCCAAGTGTATGGCGAAGAGAGCATCAGGATGCCGCCGGGGCGAATCATAGTGACAACGTCACGTAAGAAACGCTTCGGCTCGCGCAGACGGTCAATCAAATTGGATGCCAGCACCAGATCGTAAGGCTCTTTCTGCGGCTTGAGGTTACAGGCGTCGCCCTGCGAGAAATGCACTTTCGCCGCCAGTTCGGCACTCAGCCCCACATCCGACAGGCGAGCGTGGCAGTACTCCATCAGCTCGCCCTCCTCCTGAATCAGATAGCGTAACTCTTCTCCGGCGGCCAGTGACAGCGCCACATCAATAAAGCGCGCCGAGTAGTCCAGACCGGTGACCTGCTCAAACGAGCGGGCCAACTCAAAGCTGGCACGGCCGGTGGCACAGCCGATATCTAAAGCGCGCTGGCGTTTATCACACAGTTTTTCAGCGATGGCGACCAAAGCACAGGCGTAGTTATCCACGCCGAAGTAGGACTTACCATATTGGAAATCAAGGTATTGCGACACCAAGGTGTCAGTTTCGTACGGATTCACAATCTGTTTTTCCTGATGAGTAGACACCACATAGCGGAAGCCCGCGTGTTGGAAGAAGTGCCGACGGAAGGCATAGCGCGAGGAGCGCAAGGCTTCATTTCCGGTAGAAATCCAGCTGCCGCCCTTGATGATGGAGTGCTTGCCATCAAAGGTTGGCGTGGAAAAATCGTCATACAGCGGGTGGACGCGGAAGCCCGAAAAACCGCTGATTGGCGTGGTGGTCCACTGCCAAACATTGCCCACCACATCGTAAAAATCCCCTTGTGGGAACTGGTCTACCGGGCAGGAAGAGGCCCACCACGCCAAGTTAATATTGCCCGGCGCCTGCTGCCAGTCTGGCTGGTCGCCCTCAACCTGTTCGCGCAAAACGTACCATTCGGCCTCGGTCGGTAACTGAATAGATTTACCGGTTTCATCCGCCTTCCAGCGGCAAAACGCGGCGGCTTCCAGCTGGTTCACCTCGGCAGGCCAGTCCCACGGCATGGTGACCTCTTCTGCCATCAGACGCAGCTTCAGGGAGTCCGGTGAAGCGATATCCCCCACCCAGAATGTTGGGCACGCCGCCTGCGCAAAGTCGCGCCAGCCTTGCCCTTCTTCATCCCACCAGTCGTTATTTTGATAACCACCGGCCTGAATAAACTCGAAAAACTCAGCATTGCTGACCAGCATTTTGCTGGCTTTAAAAGGTTTTACCTCAGCCTTGAATGAACCATATTCGTTATCCCAGCCGTAAGTATCATCCGTTTTGCCCAAGGTAATCTCACCACCTTTCTGCGAAATCAGTGAGTTAGCAGGGACAGCGTTGCGCTCGGTTCTCGATTGAGGGCAGACAGGCCAGTGCGCCTGCGGCTTCACCCACTCAATCGGCAACTGGCGGATCAGCACGCTAGAGGTTTCGAGGTGGATGCGTTCATGCTCGATCCCCATCAGAATCACCCACGCCGGACTGTCCCAGTCCAAAGGCAATTCCAGCGGCATCTCTTTGATAAACTGAGTAATTAACGAGTGAACCTTGCCGCGATAGTCGCGCAACTGCGCAACACTCGGCCAGCTGTAGTGGCTGTTATCAAGGTCGTCCCAGCTCATTTCATCCACGCCGATTGCCAGCATGGCTTCAATTTCATCATCAACGCGCTGCTTAATCAGCCCCGCGGCCATCAGCTTGTTAATGTAAAAAGTGGCGGTATGCCCGAAGTAGAAAATCAACGGGTGGCGCAGGGATATGGCCTTGTTGAAGTAGGCGCGCTCGTCGTCCAGACAGTCGAAAAGACGCTCATACAGCGCCCAAGTCTGCTGGAAATAGTTGAGGATCTCCTGTCGTTTTTCCTCTGAACTGCGGCCACTTAAATAGAGAGTCTGGGTCGGTGCAGGCAACCCGGCGGTCGTCGTTTTTGCTAAATTCATTATTATTTTCTCCGTTCTCTGACCATGCAAAGTACAGAGCAAAGTCTAGCATTAATTCATTTCATACCGGTTTCATGAGAAATTCTGTCACACTTTAAATTCTGAGTTTGAGGAGGGTAAAAAGGGGCTGATTGTTGGCAAAAGCCCGACGTCAAAACAGGAAAAGGGCTAGAGGCTCTTGATGAGAGTAATGACGAATGCGGTGTATCCTTCGCTAACATCATCGTTGATGTTTTCGATAGCGCGGTCATTATTGGTCTTCAGGTCAGCATCGGCTTGGTAATATCTCAATGAGTCCCAGCGGGTATTCGAATCAGGCTGAAAGCCAGGATTATGCCAGTGGCCCCCTTCCACGGTCCCGACGAAAAATCCTTTAAGGGTGGCTTCCTCACAGACTTCTCTCGCAGCATGAGGAGATAGAGCCATGCATGAATCACCTTTAAGTTCGAAGAACTTAGCCCCCTCATGATACAAAGTATCCTGTCTAAACAGTTTCCCTGTCATTGATATTCCCTTAAACATAAAAAGCTAGCAGATCATTGAAATACGCCCAACAATAAGAATTATTGGGCGTCCTAATGACAACAACTTGAAGCTCTAGATCAGAGTAATAATAAACGCTGTGTACCCCTCCTTGGCATCATCGTTGATGTTTTCGATTGCACGGTCATTATTGGTCTTGAGATCGGCATCGGCTTGATAATATTTTAATGAGTCCCAATTGGTGTTCATATCAGGTTTAAACCCCGGATTCAGCCAATGTCCACCTTCAATTGCCCCAATAAAAATCCCTCTGCGAGTTGCTTCTTCACAGACCTCTGTTGCTGCTTTCGGGGATAGTTTCATGCGTGCATCGCCATCAAGCTCGAAGAATTTCGCCCCATCCTCAAACAAAATATCCTGTCTAAACAGTGCCTCTATCATTTTATTTTCCCTAAAAACTAGCTCATCCAATTATAAATGTCGACACGTAAAACAGGCCTGAAAATATATTCAGCCATTTCTTTCATTCGCGCGGTAGTTATAAACTCTCATTATATTACTTTTCAAACCCCGTATTTACTTCTCCCCTTAAGAATATTTTAAGTAAATCTGAAAGCTCGACTTGTATTTAATCTGAAAGTATCCATTTTATTGACTGTCTTTTCATATAATGAATTTTTCTATGATGCCGGAGAATGTCGGCTTCATAAGTATCATTTTTCATCTTTGCAGGAAGGCTTGAAAGTATAAAGTGAGACATCAACCCACCATAAACAGCAGCGATCGTTCGCTAATTTGCAGCGATTCGCCTTGATAATTGTGGTGCAGGCTTTGGTAGGAGTCGCTGGAAATTATCCGCTCGATGTCTGCTGACAGGGCTTCTAGCGCCTGTTTCATCTGCGGTAAATAGTCGTGGGTGTCGTAGACGCGGTCGATGCCTTCCAGCGAGTGGTTCATGATTTTACGCGCCACGTCGTTGGCGATATTCAGTGATGCGAGTTTAGATCGCGCGGTTCGGCGCAAATCTCGGGTGGTGAAAGCCTCGATGCCAAGCCCTCTTTCTGCGCGAACCATTCTGCGCAAAGCCTGCGTGATCGCCCCGCGCGATAAAGGTTTTTGCGGGTCCGAAGGAGAAGGTACCAGCCACGGACTTTCGGCCGGACTGGCTGCGAAAAGTGCATCAACGCAGCGGGTCATCATCGCGGTGAGCGGCAAACTGTGGTCACGGCGGGACTTATTTCTCTGCCCCTGACGCCACAAACCAATGGTTAAATGAAACTCGTCTTTGCGCGCCCGAACCACTTCATCCGGGCGTCTGGCAGTGAGCAAACAGAGACGCAAAGCCCAGCGACACTGCTCTGAAATATCCCATAAATCAAGGCCATGCCAGAAAATCCAGATTTCCGCGTCGGTCAGAGATCGCTCTCTTGGCGGCGTATTTCGCCCGCCGACGTCTCGCCGTTTCATCGAGCCAATCGGTGAGTGTTCGATATAACCTTGGGTTTCCGCCCAGCTCATAAACTGTTTGCACAGAGCAAAAACGCGCTTGGCTTCGGCAATTTTTCTCTCGGCCAGCAGCACGTTAAATAGCCGGTTGAGTCGCAGTCGCGTCACTTTATTCAGCGGCAGCGAACCAATCATCGGCAGCACGTGTTTGAGCAGAGAAGAAATAGCAATTTCCGGGCGCCGCCGCGTGATCATCAGCGACAGCCTGATCCACACCTTCATCACCTGCTCGACGGTCGCGTTGCCCTCTTCTTCCATATTATCCAGCTCGGCCAAGGGCGCATTCTTGATCTGGTTAAGAAAGAGGATCACATGGCGGCCAACCTGATCGGCGGCAATGTCGGGTTCGGTCACGGCTTGGTTCATTCAGGCAATTTCTACAGGCAAAAGTCCGGAGCGCAGTTATAACAACTTCAGCAGACCGAGGCAAAACGTTTATGACTCCAGACCTATTAAGTCTGGAGTCACAAAGAGTGCGAATGGTGAATTCTAGTCACCCCGGCAGCGTCAATTTAGCCAAGGATATGCGGGGTTTATGCTCATAAAAAAGCCAATTTATTTGATTTCACTTCTATTTGATATGTTATAACATAACAATATCTATCTACATCGAATCTTTCTCTATGCTCATCCCTGACGTTCTTAGCATCGAACACCTGAGTATCCGCACTCAGCGCAATAATTTGTTGGTTAGCGGAGTGAATTTCCAACTTTCGTCCGGGGAATGTTTGGCGGTGATCGGCCCAAACGGCAGCGGCAAATCCAGCTTACTGCGCGCTCTGACCAGCGAACTCGCGCCAAGCGAAGGCAGCATTTTGCTCAACGGACAGCCATTGGCCAACTTCTCGCGGCAAGAGCGCGCCAAGCATATTGCGATTGTGGCGCAGGACGATCCGCCCGATCCGCGATTGCTGGTTGAAGACTATGTCGCCCTCGGCCGTATTCCTCATCACCACTGCTGCACACCGATTCATCATCGGCGCTGTATTGAGCAAGCACTGGTCGATACCAAACTTGAAAATTTGCGCCATCGGCTGATCGGCTCACTCTCCGGCGGTGAAAAACAGCGCGCCGCGCTGGCTCGGGCTTTTGCCCAAACGCCACAGCTTTTATTGCTCGATGAGCCAACCAATCATCTCGACCCTTTAAGCCGCGCCACCCTTTTGGCGCTGGTGCGCAGTAAAGGAATTTCGACCATTGCCGTGTTGCATGATTTGCCTCTGGTCGAGCCTTTCGCCGATCGCATTCTGGTGATGCAAAAAGGCCGACTGGTGGTATGGGGTTACCCCGAGATCGCGCTATCTGCTCAAATAATAAACCGCGTGTTTGGCATGGAAAGTTACACTGTCACCCACCCTATTACCGGCAACCCTCTGCGCATTTTTGAGGCGCCTTTGTGCGCCTAGTGTTTTACTTTTCTCCAGGACAACGTCATGAAAAATCTTGCCTTTATATTGCCCGGCTTACTGTTCTCCAGTTTGACCTTTGCCAGCGACTTCCCGGTCACGGTGGACAGCTGCGGCCAACCGCTGACCTTTACTCAGGCACCGCAGCGCGCCGTGATCAATGATTTGAATATGTCGGAAATGGCTTTTGCTTTGGGTTTGCAAAACCACATTGTCGGCGTGACGGGGATCAGCGGCTGGTACAAAGTGACGCCAGAATTCAAAATTCAGCAGGGAAATATCCCCGAATTGGCGGCTAAATATCCCTCTTTAGAAACCTTGGTCGCCGTCGCGCCCGATCTGTTTTTCGCTGGCTGGAACTACGGCATGAAACTCGGCGGTGACGTCACGCCACAGTCGCTCGCCCACTACGGGGTGAAAACGCTGGTACTGAGCGAAAGCTGTATTTTTGTTGATAAGCACCGCCCGCGCGCCAGCATGGATTTACTCTATGGCGACGAGTTGAAGCTGGGCGCAATTTTTGGCAAACGCGAAGAGGCGCAAAAATTGGTCGATGGCTGGAAAGCCCGCGTCTCGGCGGTGCAGCAAAAAATCGGCAAACACCAACCGCCAAAAGTGTTCGTGTATGACTCTGGCGAAGACAAACCTTTTACCAGTGGAAAATACGCCATGCCTACGGCCATTATTGAAGCCGCCGGAGGCAAAAACATCATGGATAATCTGGACGCCAGTTGGACCACCACCTCATGGGAGAGCGTGGCAACTCAAGAGCCGGATGTGATTGTATTGCTGGATTACCAGACCGGCGGCGGCGCGGCGGCCTTGCAGCATTTCCTCGAATCTCACCCATTAATGAAAGAGACACCTGCGGTTAAACATCATCGCTATGTGAAGTTGCAGTACAGCGAATTGACGCCGGGTCCGGCGAATATTGACGCAGTAGAAAAACTGGCCAAAGTGCTTTATCCGGATGCAACTCATTGAAAATGAGTCGTTATCGTTACTTTCTGATTATTGCGCTGAGCCTGTTTACGCTGATATTACTGATGCTGTTTGGCGTTGCGGCGGGGAGCGTTTCCCTGCCGATTTCGCAGGTGTTGTCCTCGCTGGGGCTTTATCAGCCCCCGGTTCCTGACATGATCCATCGCATCGTGTTCGAGCTGCGCCTGCCGCGAAGTTTGCTGGCGGCGCTGACCGGAGCGGGTCTGGCGATGGTGGGCGCCTTACTGCAAACCACTACCCGCAATGAGCTGGCCGACCCTTTTTTGTTCGGACTCTCGTCCGGGGCCTCTGCCGGAGCCGTGGCGGTGATCACCCGCTATGGCGATCGGCTCGGCGCGTGGGGTTTGCCGATTTCGGCCTTCGCGGGGGGCATTCTTTCTGCGGTTTCGGTGATGCTGCTCTTTATGCTGCAACGCGCCAAAGGGGCAGAAAAACTGGTGATTAGCGGTCTGGCGATCTCTTTCCTGTTTGGCGCACTGACTAACTATCTGGTGTTTTCAGGCGATCAGCGCGCGGCAAGTTCGGTGCTATTTTGGTCGCTGGGGGGATTAGGGCTGGCGCGATGGGACAACATTGGCTTTGCCGTGGCGGCCGTTGCGCTACTGTCTGCCTTGGTCGCATTGCGCTGGCGCTGGCTGGATGCCCTGCTGGCAGGAGAACAAACCGCGATTTCTCTGGGAATAAACCTCACCCGCCTGCGAATTGAAATCTTCCTCGGCTGCGCGCTGGCGACCTCTTTATTAGTCTCTTTAACCGGGGTGATTGGCTTTGTTGGGCTGATGGTGCCCCATCTGGCACGGCCGCTGTGCGGGGTTCGCCACCGATTATTGCTGCCGGTGGTGGCACTGTTCGGCGCCATATTAATGTCAGGCGGCGACCTGCTGAGTAGGTTACTGATTGCCCCCCAAGAGCTGCCGATTGGCATTATCACCGCCGGATTAGGCGGCATTTTTGTCTTGGCAATCCTGTTAAAAAGCCAATAAAAAAACCGGCGCTATGCAGCCATAGCGCCGGTTTTAAGCTGCCCAGAACTTAAAGAGATTTTAAGGTCGCCTCAATAACCTCTTGATAAGGCGTGGTTTTACGCCCGATCAGTTTGCTCAGGGTTTTGCTGTCGTCGAACAGGCCGCCCTGCGCCGCACCGGCGTCTGAATCCGCCAGCAGATTGGCGAAACCTTCCGGCAAGCCCGCGCCAAGCAGTGCCTTGGCGAACTCATCTTGCGACAGGTTAACGTAGTCCACTTTTTTGCCCGACTGGCGCGCAATCTCGGCGGAGAACTCAGCCAAGGTATAGCTTTCATCTCCCGCCAGCTCGTAAATTTTCCCGCCCTGATTTTCCAGCTGCAATACCGCCGCTGCGGCTTCGGCGTAATCTTCACGGGTGGCCGAAGAGATGCGGCCTTCGCCCACTGCGCCGATAAACGCATTGTGAGCCAGTGCCGGAGCAATGCTCGCCGCGTAGTTTTCGGTGTACCAGCCGTTGCGCAAAATCACCGCCGGCACGCCGGAGGCCTTCAGCGCCGCTTCCGTCGCGCGGTGCTCAGTGCCCAACCCCAGTTTGGTAGTGTCAGCGTGCAGCAAACTGGTATAAGCGATCAATTTCACCCCGGCGCGTTTCGCCGCGTCAATCACCGCCTGGTGTTGTGCTTCACGCTGGCCGATTTCGTTTGAGGAGATCAGCAGCACTTTTTCCACGCCTTTGAAGGCGCTGTCCAGCGTGGCGGGCTGGGTGTAATCCGCCTGACGCACATCGACGCCAAGGTCAGACAGCTCTTTGGCTTTTGCAGGGCTGCGCACTGCCGCGACAATCTGGTTCGCAGGCACTTTCTTCAACAACGCTGCGATAACAAGGCGGCCCAGTTGGCCGGTAGCACCGGTAATAGCGATCATGATGTTTCTCCGAAAGTGAATTAAGTTCGATTGGACGGTCGTCTTATGACGAAACAGTCTGAATATCGCGTCCGTGAAATACATCCTATGCGATATACTAACTTTTCGTAAGTACGTACAAAAAGGTTAGTATGAAATTAACATCATTGCCGATCGAAACGGGCGAAGAACAAGTCACAGAGAATATTCTTGGAGAGCGTCTTCGCCGGGGTGAAGTGATGAGCGCCGACTGCCCATCGCGGGAGATCCTCAGCCACGTCACCAGCCGCTGGGGCGTTTTAGTGCTGATTGCTCTGAGCGACGGCACCCAGCGATTCAGCGAATTACGCCGTAAAATCAACGGAGTAAGTGAGAAGATGCTGGCCCAAACCTTACAAACGCTGGAAACCGACGGCTTTGTTGATCGCATCTCCTACCCCGTAGTGCCACCCCATGTGGAATACAGCCTGACCCCACTTGGCGTCGAGGTGCAAACACAGCTCGCCGGGCTAACGGACTGGGTGGAAACCAACCTGCACCGCATCATTAACCAGCGCAATCTGCGTCTGGTGGACAAACAATAAGGGCCCGCAATGCAGGCCCTTGGCTGTTTAATCATAGTCCGCTTGTTAGATTGCGGCGGCGGTTTCGTGTAAATGTCGCCAGATCACTTTGCCCTCCGCATCCACTGAAAACACCACGGTCGAGTAGCGCAGCGTGGCGTTCTGGCCGGGAAGCTGTTGGCGTTCCTGATAGCTGACCACCGCGCCGTCGGCGCTTTCTGCTACCAGCTTCATGTCTGCGATTTCAATCTGAAGGCCGTTTTTTGCGCCGTGCTGCGATTGAAAAAACCCGCACAACTTCTCAAAATCCAACACATGACCACTCAGCGTCACCATCGAATAATGCGGGCTGAAGCGGCCCAGCAGCTGGTCGCAGGTGGTTTGCGAAGAGTTGGCATCACCCAGCCAGCTGGCGATTAAGTCATGTGCATCAAGCACTTCCTGAAAATAACGGTTCACGATGTCTCCTGGTTTAAGGTGTTAACAAGGCTGCGATTGGCGATTCGACAACACAGCGCAATGGGAATAAAGACGCTCAGGGCGGCCAGTAAGAAGCAGAGTTGGTAGGCGTGTTCGGCACTCAGACCGGAATAACCGAGCAAGAGGTTGAGTAGCAGGCTGAGCAGGGTTACGCCGAGACAAAAACTCAGCTGGCGGTTGATGTTCCACAGCGCGCTGGCGTCGGCCAACTGGCGGTCTTCAATCTGAATAAACGCCGTGCTTTGCGCCGTGCTGCTGCACAAACTGCTGCCGAACCCCATCAGCGCGAAGGCGGTGACTTGCAGGCCGATATCCGCCGCGCCGCTGATCTGAGTCAGCGTGGCAATGCCCATCCCCTGCACCAAACAGCCAGCAATAAACAGCGGGCGCGGCCCCAGCTTGTTAAAGGTTTTCCCCGTCAGGCTAATGGCAATAAAAGAAGCCAGCGACCACGGCAGCATCAAAATACCCACCTGCGCCGCATGCATTTTGAGCTGGTCTTGCAGGTAGAGCATGGCGACCAGGCTGACGCCGGTAAACAGCCCCGGAATGAACTGATAGATAATCATCGAAATGCGCAGCAGCGGATCCTGCACCAGTCGCAAATTGAGCAGCGGCTGAGGTAAACGCAGCGAGTAAAGCACATAAGCCGTCATCAGCAAGGCACCCGCTAGCAGCAGCCCGCCGCCGAACAGCATCTGCTGGCCATCCCCCAGATAGGTCAGGCCGAGTAAAATCAGGGTCAACGCCCCACACAGCATCACCAAACCTCGCCCATCGAAATGCCCGGCGGCAACTTTCTCGGTTTCAGGTTTTAACCAGCAGGCCGCCAGAATCAACGCAATAAAAGCCAGAGGCAGGGAGGCAAAAAACACCCAGCGCCAGCTCAGGCTGTCGACGATCATGCCGCCAACGGCCGGAGACAATGCCGGCGCCATAAGCCCCACCAGCATGATCACGGATGAAAGCTTGGCTCGCTGGTGACTCGGGTAAAGTGCGTAAGTCAGCGTCTGGCCGAGCGGGATCAGCAAGCCGCCGCCCAACCCTTGCACCACCCGCCAGCCAATCAGCTGCGCCATCGAATTCGACAGCCCCGCGCCGCAGGAGCCGAGAATAAATATCAATAATGAGATGATAAACAGTCGTTTAGCGCCAATACGCTGGGCCAGCCAGCGGCTGAGCGGAATAATCAATGTCAGGCCAAGAATGTAGCCATTGCTGACCCAAGCCAGCAGGCTGACCGGCGCGGCGAAGTGGCGGCCGATGTCCGGGTAGGCCACGTTAGCGATAAACATATTGATCAGATCGACAAAAAAGCCCAGCAGGTAGACGCTGGCGACGCGCATCCGGTAAGTCATAGAGTTCTCAGAATATAAAGCAGTAAAGCGAGCAGTCTAGAGCCTTAACTGTGCGAGATAAATCGGCTTACTGGCGTTACACTGTCAAAATAACTTTGACAATAATGTCAGCGAAGCGAGAAATCATGCTGAATTTACAGCGACTAGAAATGTATGTTGCGGTGGTGGCATCAGGCAGTTTTACTGCCGCGGCCAATACCCTCGGCCTGACTAAAGCCGTGGTCAGTTTCAACATTAAGCAGTTGGAGAATGAGCTGGGCGTCGCCCTGCTAACCCGCAGCACCCGGCGCATTGCCATGACCGACGCCGGAGAGCGATTTTACCTGCGCTGCCTGCAATTGCTGCAAGACGCCGAAAGCGTGCTCGACGACGTGCGCCGCGACCACTCCGGCCTGCAAGGTTTGCTGCGCATCACCACCACGCCGGAATATGGCGCGCGGGTGGTAGTTCCGGCGCTGGCGGCTTTCTCCCTGCTTCACCCGCAGCTTAGGGTTCAGCACGTCTCTTCATCCAATCACGACGATTTGATTTCTGGCCGTTTCGACGTGGCCATTCGCCTCGGGCAGTTGGCAGACTCCAGCCACCACGCGGCGCTGATTGACCGATTTGATATTCTGCCCGTCGCAGCCCCGGACTATTTGCAGCAATGGGGTGGCGATATCACGGATTTACCCCAGCTAGAGCAGGCGCGGTGGATTGCCCACAGCCGCCTGAATACCCCGCTAACTTGGCAAGTACTGACCCCAGCCGGCGAAAGCGTGCTTTTTAACGCCGGTCAAAGCCCGATGCTAATGGCCGACAGCGCCTCCTCTTTGCTGGCCTTTGCTCTTAACGGCGCGGGCATTGCGCTACTGCCCGCGTGGTTGGTAGAAAGTGACATTGTCACTAAAAAGCTGATCCATTTGCTGCCCGATCACCGTTTTCCGCCGCAGGGGATTTATGCCCTCTACCCCAACACACGCCACGTGCCGGAAAAAGTGCGGGCTTTTATCGACTTTTTACAGCGCCGGGTGGCAGGCTGAGGAAGTCTGGCTAAGCTAAGTGATGGAATTTTATGGGGTATGATTAAATGATTATCGAAACCGAACGCTTATATCTCCGGCCTATCGCCCAGACAGATTTAGAATCAATTTGGGCAATTTATGGCGATCCGCAGACTCACCTTTTCAATCCGGCGGGTCCTTACCCTGATATCGCCTATACCCAAGCAAAACTGACCAACTGGCTAGCCGAATGGTCTCGCAATGGCTTTGGTAACTGGGCAATTTCTCTGCGCAGCGCGCCCGCTAAGGTGATTGGCTGTGGTGGCCTTAGTCGCCGACAGATAGATGAAACGCGCAATATCAATCTCGGCTATCGGTTTTCAACGGCGGTTTGGGGGCAGGGGTTGGCGACCGAGTTGGCCTTAGCTGCACTTGATTATGGTTTTGAGCAACTTAAGTTGCCGGAGATTTCTGCGACGGTAAGAGAGAACCATCTCGCGTCGCGACGGGTGCTGGAAAAAGTCGGCATGCATCAGGTGGGTTCTCTTGCCGAAGAGGGGCATAAAATCGGCAGCGCGGTATACACCATTGTCGCCGAAAAGCATCGCGCCATGCGCTGAGTTAAAAACTCGGAACAAAAACTACGGGGAAATGCGCGGCTTTCGGAGGATAATGGCGGCATTCTGAGGATCCAGAGACAAAGGAAAGTATGATGTCCAACCAGCCAGCAGCAGAAGATTACTACTCCGAAAAATATGGCCTGACCCGCACCCACTCCGAAGTTATTTTTGCCGCCCAGCAGGTTCCGCCGGGCAAGGTGCTTGATTTAGGTTGCGGCAGTGGTCGCAACTCGCTGTATCTCAATCTCAAAGGCTCGACGGTCACCGCGTGGGATTTCAACTCGCTGAGCATTGCTAAACTCAATGACATTATCCAAGCAGAATCCCTGCAAGGGATTGAAACAGCAGAAGTTAACCTGAATGCGCATCGCTTTAGCGGCGAGTATGACTTTATCCTCTCCACCGTGGTGATGATGTTCTTAGAGCGCAGCAGCATCCCGAATATTATTGCCGATATGCACGCCAGCACCCGACCGGGGGGCTACAACCTGATTGTCGCCGCCATGGACAGCCCAGACTACCCTTGCCCGCTGCCTTTCCCCTTCAGCTTCCAGCCCAACGAACTGCGTGACTATTACCAAGGTTGGAACATAGTGAAATACAACGAAGACGTCGGCGAACTGCACAAACGCGACGCCAACGGTAATCGCTACAAAATGCGTTTCGCCACCCTGCTGGCACAAAAACCGGCCTGACCCATGGCGCAGTCGGTGAGCAAGCCTGAGCAAGTGCGTTACTATCGCCCGGATGATATTCCGGGCATGGTGCTGGGCGAGGCGCACTTCACCGATTTCAGCTTTGAGCCGCATTTCCATCTGGATTACCACATCGGCCTGATAAGCCATGGCGTGCAGCATCAGCGATTTTGTGGGCAAACCGGGCTGCTGGGCGCCGGTCGGGTTTCGATTATGCCGCCCGGCGAGATCCACACCGGCACGCCGGAAAACAACAATGCCTATACCCTGCGCACCTTCCGCGTTGCCCCTGCTTTGCTCAATAATCTGGCGGAAGAGTTTTCTGGCCGCCACCAGCCGTTGGCCGTCGGCGCGGGAATTATTGAAGCGCCAGATCTCAGCAAGCATCTGTCGGTGCTTCATCAACTGATGGCGCAAAAGAGTGATTCGGCAGGGCATTCGTTTGACGAGCAATATTTGGCCGCACTCGAGCCGCTGTTTATTCAGCTAAAAGTCACGAGGCCGGTGGAGACGCAACAGGGCTTGTCAAAACGCCAATGGGGAGAGATTGAAGCTTACTGCCACGCGCATTTGGCGGAGAAAATCTCACTGAGCGAACTGGCGGGGTTGTGCGGGTTGAATCGATTTCAGTTTCTGCGCTGTTTCAGTAAACAGACCGGCATGACGCCTTATGCCTGGCTGAAACGTCTGCGGTTGGAAGTGGCCTGTAGCCTGCTGGGGCAACCAGGGAGAAGCATTGCGGACATCGCGTCCGCAGTGGGTTTTTATGATCAAAGCCATTTCAACCGCGCGTTCCGCTGGGCTTTCGGCGTCGCGCCTTCTCACTACTAGTTATAAATCACTAATTAAATCAATAAGTATCATGGAATCCTGAAATCTCGGGATTCCACAATCATTACCAACCTTTGACCGCGTCACCGTGATAGATCTTGTCGGCAGCGGCGGCAACTTCATCAGTCTGATACGCCTTAACCAGATCCTTCACCTTCTCGCTGTCTTTGTTGTCCTCACGCGCCACAATAATGTTCACGTAAGGTGAGTTTTTATCTTCTACAAACAGGCCATTCTTGGCTGGCGTCAAGCCAACTTGGCTGGAGTAGTTGGTGTTGATGATAGCCAAGTCGATTTTGTCGTCGTCGATGGCGCGGGTTAGCTGCGGCGCTTCGATTTCAACAATTTTCAGGTGTTTCGGGTTCTCGACGATATCCAGAGAAGTCGGCAGTAAGCCCACGTTATCCTTCAGCTTGATCAAGCCCTGTTTTTGCAGCAGCAACAGCGAGCGACCCAGATTGGTTGGGTCATTCGGCACGGCAACCTGCGCGCCATCTTTCAGCTCGGAGACCGATTTGATTTTGCGCGAGTAGCCCGCGATTGGGTACACGAAGGTGTTACCGACCGCCGCCAGTTTATAGCCACGCTCTTTGATCTGTTTTTCCAGATAAGGGCCGTGCTGGAAGGAGTTGGCGTCGATGTCGCCGCTGCTCAGTGCTGAGTTTGGCAGCACATAATCGGTGAAAGTCACCACTTCAACGTCGAGATTGTATTTCTCTTTAGCGACTTTTTTGACCGTGTCCCACAGCGGCTGGTCGATACCGGCACTGATACCGACTTTGATGTGGTTGTCATCTTTCTTCGGGCCACAGCCGCTGAGGATCAGCGCGCTTGCCAAGGAAACTGTTAATAAAGAAGCTTTTACCGCGTGTTTGAGAGAGGTGCGCATAGACAATGTCTTTCCTTAAACTATAAAAAACAACCAAAGTGAAGGTGCCCGCCGGGCTAGTTTTGTGGCGTGAGTTTTTCAAACCCCGCCCGCGCTGGCAAATAAGAAAAAGACATAACCTATGCATTAAAAATGCGAGACTTTTTTCAGGCTTTCAGCCTGTAAATTCAAGGGTATAAATTAAATACAGTGGCGATGGACTTCAGCCGGGGACCAGCCGCCGACAAACGCTGAGCACCAGCTGGCGCAGCCAGCGATGGGCGGGATCCACTTCAGACCTTGGGTGCCACATTTGCGAGATGGTGATTTCTCGAGTTTGTACTGGCAGAGGGAATGAATAGAGGTTGGCGAGCTGGCCGTCGCTTTGATTAACTGGCTGATTAATCAGGAATGATGCCGGAACGTGAGCCACCAGGTCCGAGGCATAAGCAATCGCCAGCGCGGCGGAGAAGCCCGGCACCACGGCGGCAATTTTGCGCGTAAAGCCTAATTCGGTTAACGCCTGATCCACCGGGCCGGTCACGCCTTCGCGGCGCGACACCAGAATATGGCCGAAAGAGGCGTAGCGAGAGACACTCATCTCCCCCTCTTGGCACAGCGGATGGCCTTTGCGCACCACGCCGACGAATTTATCGCGAAATAGCGTTTGCAAACGGATCTCCGGCCCCATTTCCCCCAGCACGCCGATTTCCAAATCTACCCGCCCTTCGCGCAGCGGTTTCGCGCTTTTCTCCGGTTTAGGCAGAAAGCGCAGACAGACACCCGGCGCTTGTTCCGCGGCAGCGGCAATCAGCGCCGCGCCGAACGCGGTAATAAAACCGTCATTGGAGCGCAGATTAAAGGTTCGCTTTAGGGTGGCAACATTGAGGGCGGTGGCCGCTGGGCGCAGCACGGCGCGGGCTTCCAACGCGGCGTTTTGCGCACGTTCGCGCATTTCTTCCGCGTAGGGCGTGAGCACCATCTGACGCCCGGCGCGCACCAGCAGCGGGTCGCCGGTGACGGCGCGCAGGCGGCTGAGGGTGCGGCTCATGGCCGAGGCGCTGAGACTCAGGCGGCGTGCCGCAGCGGCGACGCTGACTTCATTGAGCAGCACGTCGAGGGCGATGAGTAAATTGAGGTCGGGTTCAGTCATAGCGCGCATTCTACTCCAGAGTCAGTCACAGTGAGAAGGCGTCTGGTGCAGGTTATAAGTGCAAATGCTGCGTCTTCCGCCTTATCTCAGCGACGAGTATATTCCTTTCATCAATAACGTAATGCGAGTGGTAAAGGCTATTTATGGAATTATTCTCCAACCGACCGGGTGACGACGGCTTGCCCGGCCGCGACCGTTTCTTTGCCATGCTGACCGTGATGACCATGGCGGCCATGGTGGTGTTCGACGGCTCAATGGTCAATATCGCCCTGCCGCAAATCGCACGGTCACTCGAGGTGACGGCCGCCGCCGCCGTTTGGGTGTCGAACGGCTACCTGCTGTCTGCGGCGATGTCGCTGGCTATCTTCGCCGCCCTCGGCAGCCATATTGGCTTTCGCGCGCTGTTCAGCGGCGGGCTGATCCTCTTCACTCTGGCATCAGTGGGCTGTGTGCTCTCTACCTCGTTGGACATGTTGATTGCCATGCGGCTGCTACAGGGGATTGGCGGAGCCGCCACCTTGAGTATCGGCCCGGCCATTCTGCGCACCGTGTTCCCCAATCGGCTACTGGGCAGAGTGTTAGGCGTGAATGCCCTGCTGATCGCCGCCAGCACCGCGGTCGCCCCGATGCTCGGCGGCGCGATACTGGCCGCACTGAGCTGGCAATGGCTGTTTGCGATTAATATTCCCTTGGGCATCGTGGCGCTGCTTCTGGCTTTGCGCGTGGTTCCCGGCAAAATCAGCACGGTGCGCCAACCTTTTGATGTCGCCGGAGGGGCGCTGTCTGCCATCACGCTCGGCGCGCTGATCATGGCCGCGAATAGCTTTTCCCATGCGGATAATGGCCATTTTTCATCGCAGACTCTGCTGGACGCTTTGGCCTACGCCGTGGCCGCCATGCTGGCCGGGATAGCCTTTGTCTGGCGTCAGCGCCGCGCGCCCAAGCCGCTGCTGCCCCTCGGCATGTTCGCCTCATCGCGCTTTTCACTGGCGGCGCTGACCTCGTTGGCCTCTTTTGTCAGCCAAGGCATCACCTTTGTCGCCCTGCCGTTTCTGTTCCAAAACGTTTATGGCTACAGCGCCTTTACCTCAGCCCTGCTTTTCACCCCGTGGCCGATTGGCATTATCCTCGCCGCGCCGAACGCCGGAAGACTGGCCGACCGCCATTCGCCCGCGGTGATTTCAACCATCGGGCTGGGGATATTCGCGCTGGGACTCATCTTGCTCTCTTTGCTGCCGGAACAGGCTGCAATGTGGGATATCTGTTTGCGCAGTCTGGTGTGCGGCATCGGGTTTGGCTGCTTCCAAAGCCCCAATAACCGCGAAATGCTGGCTAACGCCTCGCGTGAAAACAGCGGTTATGCCTCTGGCGTGCTGGCGATTATGCGCACCTTCGGGCAGTGTCTGGGGACCGCCTTGGTCGGGGTTATCTTGTCTATTTCCATCGGCGACGCGGCGCACGAGGCTCAGGCGATTCATTTAAGTCTGTGGGTGGCGGTGATAGCCACGGCTCTGGCCATTGTTGTCAGCCTGAGCCGCATCAGAAACACTCACCACCAGCCACAAAAGGAAGCGTAGAAGCCAAGCCTCAGGGCTGTCAGGCCAATTCGTAGCTGATTTTCACCCGCTCTTTGGCTTTGATTTTACGCAGTTCCAAGCCTTTCAACGCCGAGGTGGTGGTGGCATGGGTGCCACCACAGGCTACCGGCACATAGTCGCCAATGCGCACGATGCGCATCTCTTCGTTTTGCGGAATAGACCCCGCCAGCTCAGGCCGCAGGCGGGCGATTTCATCAAAGGAGAGGCTTTCGACGGTGACCGGCAAATTCTGCTCAATCGCCTCCGCCACCTTGCTGCGTACCTGCTCCAACAGCTGGTCGGCGGCTAGGCTGCTGTTTCCGGTGAATTCAACATAGGCTCCGGGCAAAAAGTGGTGGCCCTTGGCAGGCACTAAGGAAGGCATCAGGGTTTCCACCACGTGGGCAATCAAATGCCCCGCCGTATGGGCCAGCGACGCTCTGCGGCGAAACTCGGCGTCAATCTGCAAAGTCGCGGCTTGGCCGATTTCCAGCGTGACTTGGGGGTCAGCCAAATAATGGCGCACTTCCCCGCCATGATTGAGCGCCTGCCGCACCAAATGGCTTTGCCCGTGCTGGGACACGCTGCCGTGATCGGACATCTGCCCGCCGCCCTGTGGGTAAAACACCGTCTGCTCAACCACGAAATAGCGCCCTTTTTCATCTTCGCCGGTGTGTAAAATTGGGCTTTCACAGGTGATAAGTTCAGGTTGAGTCCGGCTTAAAATGCGCGTCATGCGATGTTCCTCTGGTTTTTATTGGTGATTTTTTTAACTGCAAACCTGAGTATGGCGCGGGTAAAAGGGGCTGGATTGTAAAAAATTGCACGTCGAGAGGATGGGGCTCAATGGGAGCCTTAGGCCGCTTTCTCACATGAATGTCAGTCTCTGGCTTTTGAGCCCTCAGTTAAAGAGCGGATTTTCTCGCAGCCGAGAAACGGCTAAGTCGACGAAAGATCTCACTTTCGCCGGAGCACGCCTGCCCTCGGGGTACATCACGTGAATTGGCAACGCAGGCTCTTCAAATTCACTGAGTACGATTTGCAATGAGCCATCGAGCAAGGCGGGGCCAATTTGATAGAGCAGCACGCGGGTCAAACCCCATCCGGCTTTTGCCGCCGCAATGGCTGATTCATTGGTATTACATTGCAGCGCGGCGTCAATTAACACCCTTTGCCCGTCGACAAACCGCCACTCGGGAGAGGCCCACGCGCTATGAGAGGCAATAATTCGGTGACTTTTTAGGTCTTCCGGCGTTGCCGGTGCGCCACGGGAATTGAGATATTCAGGCGAGCCGCAAATAACGCGGCGCACGGAACCGACTTTTATCGCGGTGAAACCCGAATCTGGCAGGTGGCCGATACGGATAGCGACATCCATTCCTTCATCAATAATGTTTACCCGACGATCGATAAAGAAAGTCCGCGCACGCATGCCGGGATAGGTATCAAGGTATTCCATCAAAATGGGCATGACGTAAAACTGCCCAAACATGGCCGAGGTGGTAATGGCTAAGGTTCCAGAAGGCGTGGCGTAATGCCCGGCGGCGGCAGACTCGGCTTCGGCAATACTGCTGAGGATCCGGCGACAATCGTCTAAGTAAATCGCCCCGGCTTCGGTGGTTTTCACTGATCTTGTGGTACGCACAAAGAGACGAGCCCCAATCAACTCCTCCAGTGCCGCCACGGTTCGGGTCACTGCTGGGGCGCTCATGTGCATCTGACGGGCGGTTTTGGCAAAACTTTCCGTTTCTGCAACTTTGACAAAAATGCGCATCGCCTGCCAACGATCCATTTCTCGGTCCCTCTCTGGTATTAAACAATCTTCATGACCGTTTCCGGGTCAATTTCGGGGTGCTGCCGCAGCATTTCACCATAATAATCTGGACGTTTGGACCAAATTTCTCTGAGATTGTTAACTAGCTTAGACAGGAATTCAGATGCCATACGCCCTGTCTGAACTCTCGGTGAATTATCGCTCATTTTGGCACACCTTAGCCGAGTGTATAACGGCCAACTCTGCCGCCATTCGCTCTATTTCTGCACAGGTCATGGTGTCGATACCGGCCCGCATCGCCTGACTGCGACTGTCGTTAAGGACGCCCTCTTCGCGCGCCAGCGCCAGAGCAATGGCTTTTGAGGTGCTGAAATCGAAACTGAAACCGCGTCGCGCCGCGTCAATCTCCGCCCTTGTTAAACCCAGCCTGCGGCCCTCTTCATCTTGCTGAGCAAAAAGCGCTGAGTCGCCGCTGTCGGCAGTCAGTGCAATCACGATGGCGAATCGTTTTCTTTCGTCCAGTCCCTGTACTGCCATGATTCTCAGTCTCCGTTAGTGGCGTGCGCAGGATCTGCAATCGCAAAGATTGAAGTAACAACCCGGACATCCTCACTGCCCGCCCGTTCCAACCTCTTCGGGCGGGCAGCAAAAACGCAGGTCATTCGCCTGAGCGATGGCATCAAACCCGGACTACCTACAAGAAATGGCGCTTAAGCCCCCAGCTCGGCGTCACATCTCAGGCAGCCTTCACGCCTAGGCGTTCAGCCCGGCTTGGGTCTTTACAAAAGGAACGAAGCCCGGTAGTGCTTCTACGCGGCTCAGCAGGCGCTTAACAGCCGTGTATTTAGCAAGGTCGACATTGCCTTCTGGTGCGCGAGCGATATAGCTGTAAGCCGCGATGTCAGCAATCGTTGGGTGATCGGCAGCAAGCCAGTCACGATTTGCCAGATGGCTTTCCATCTTGCCGAGTAAGTCATGAGCGCGGCCAATGACTTCGTCAGCATTAAAGCCAGCACCGAACACGGTGATTAAACGAGCCGCCGCCGGGCCGTAGGCAATCTCACCTGCGGCAACAGACAGCCAGCGCTGAACCTGCGCCGCGCCGATGGCGTCTTCCGGCAGCCAGCTGCTTGGGCCATATTTTTTGGCCAGATAGACCAAAATTGCATTGGCATCGGAGACCATCACCCCGTTGTCATCCAGAACCGGCACTTGGCCGAAACCGTTCATTGCCAAAAACTCAGGCTTCTTATGCGCGCCAGACATCAGATCGACTTCCACCAGCTCGGCATTCAAACCCAGCAGCGATGCGAAAAGAACCACTCGGTGAGAATGGCCTGACAGAGGATGTTGATAAATTTTCATGGTGCGGTTCCTTGGTGTTTTATCGGAGCGGGACGATTCCCGAACCGTGCAAACAGTCTAAAACCTCACTCTTTTTATAAGAATAACCAGTCTGGACACTTCTTTATTACGCTGAGTGGAATAATCCTGTTTACCAGCGTTTATTGACCGCTTTTATTCTCTAAGAGAATTGGCGTCGGGCAGGAATTAATTTCCTCAAGATTACTACCACTGATGGCAATACTCTATTCCATTTAATGAATATAGAAAAAGCGACTGAACTGCTTTAGCTTTAAATGAATTCAGATTTAATGGCCGCCAAAGTGAAATAAGGCTTGCCAATAATCACGAAATCAACCTGATCAAATTATTTTCATATTTAAACACTGGGTAAATTATATGGATAACACTATTTTCACTCCCCTCAATTTCTCAAGAGGTCCTGCTCTAAAAAACCGCATACTGCTTGCTCCACTGACGACAGAGCAGAGTAATGAGGACGGCACCGCGTCGCAGGATGATTTCGACTGGATTGAGACCTGTGCTCGCGCCGGATACAGCATGGTGATGACCTGCGCCGCCCATGTGATGGAAAATGGCAAAGCATTTAATAAACAGCTCGGTATTTACGAAGACAAACACGAGCCGGGATTACGCAAAATTGCTGATATTATTCGTGCTCACGGTGGGGTGTCGTCAGTACAATTACACCATGCAGGGATGCGCGCGCAATTTAATGGTGATAAACAGAATTTAGGCCCTTCTGACATTGAAGAATACAACACCCGAGCTATGACGCTGTCCGAAGTCGAAGAGCTGCGGGAGGCTTATATCAGCGCGGCGTTAAGAGCAGAAAGAACAGGTTTTGACGGTGTTGAGTTGCATGGCGCATTTGGATGGGTGCTCACTCAGTTCCTCTCGCCGACACTAAACCGCAGAACTGACCGATATGGCGGTTCCATCGACAATCGTGTGCGACTGATATTTGAAATCATTAATGGGATCAGAGAGCGTTGCCGCCCTGATTTCCAGATTGGGGTTCGCTTATCCTTTGAACGATATGGCCAAACCTTCGAGGATATTTATCATATTTGCCAGATGCTGGTCGATAAGCAGCAAATAGATTTCTTGGATCTTGTTCCATGGGATGTGCAGAAAACCGTCGAGTCAGGACCTTTCGAAGGGCAAAAGATGCTGGAGGTATTTAGCCGCCTTGGGGGCACATCGGTGAAAATTGGTACTTCAGGCAAAGTGATGAATGTACCAACCCTGATGAGCGTGTTCGAATATGGCCTCGATTTTATTATGATTGGCCGCTCGGCTATTTTAAATAAAGATTTTATTAACCAGATAAAAATCAATCCGGATTATATTTCCCCGCAAACACCCGTCACCAAACAACATCTTAAACAGCAAGGTTTGGGTGATGCCTTTATTAAATATCTGGATAACTGGAAGGGCTTTGTGGAGTGATTTTGCACCTTGCCATGCTGAGGCGAAAGGGAGCATAGCTGGGTCAGAGGCTGCCTGAAAATATTGTTGACTGATCAGTAAACTATTGTTTTAATCCGGTGCAGACAACAGCGACAGGACCAGACAATGAGCGGAAGACCCAAAGAGTACGATGACGCCCGCGTGATTGACGCGGCGATGGATGTCTTCTGGAGCTCTGGCTATGAAGCAAGCTCAACGCAGGAACTGTGCGAGAAAACCGGCCTGGGCCGTGGCAGCCTTTACCATGCTTTTGGCAGCAAACAAAACCTGTATGAGCAGGCTCTGCGTCGCTATCAAGAACTGGGGCTGAAAGCGCAACTTGAGATCCTGCAAGGCTCAGCCCCGGTAAAAGCACGACTTAGGGCTTTGCTGCAATGGGTGGTGAATGGCGGTCTTGACCCCGAGGGCAACCGCCCATGCATGGCTCTCTTTTCCACCATGGAAAGTGGGAACAAAAACCCGGCGATAGAAGGCATCAATCAGGCTTACCTATCCAAACTTGAGGCCGCGATATGCAGTGCTATTGCCATCGGGCAGCAGAGTGGCGAGCTAGCCAGTGACCGCCCGGCCACGGAAGTGGCTCGCGTGTTTCTGGCAAGCTATTGTGGATTGAATATCTTCCGGCACTCAGTGGAAGATAAAACTTTTCTCACTGACGTGCTTGAAGGAACAGTAGCCCGACTCTGATCCAATAGAATGGCCGCTTAATGGCGGCTTTTTTTGGATTAATTCTTTACCGACCAGTAAACAACCAATAGTAAGCGTATTTTCAAAAACCGATTGAAGACCAAGGAAAATAAGATGTTTAAAAACCCCCTTTCTCAAGAAGCCATAGCGCAAATATTTACCCAGGCCAGAACCTATCATTACTGGACTGACCGTATGGTGTCTGATGACACTCTTCATGAGATCTATGAAATCATGAAATGGGGCCCGACAGCTCTTAACTCCAACCCAGCACGGATCCTTTTTCTTAAGAATGAACAACACAAAGAGAAGCTGGCTTCTGCCATGTGGGGCTCAAACCCGGCTCAGGTAAAACGCGCGCCGGTGACGGCAATTCTGGCTTATGATGAAACTTGGACAGAATATCTACCAAGGCTTTTCCAAACCTACGATCCTCGCCCTCTTCTTGATGGAAATGAGAAATTAGTTCAAGAAACGGTGTTCAGAAACAGCACCTTACAGGGGGCGTATATGATTTTCGCCATTCGCGCTCTGGGCCTCGACGCCTGCGGCATGTCAGGTTTTGATAATCAGCAGGTGGATGAACTGTTCTTTAAAGGCACGACGTGGAAAACAAACTTTGTCTGTACCCTCGGTTATGGCGATGAAGAAAAGCTTTATCCAAGAGAGCCACGCCTTGAATTTGATGAGGTATGCAAAATCCTCTAGTCAAAGTATAGAATTATGCCGTACTAGGATTTGTATTAGGCTAGATACAAATCCTCTATTAATAGAGTCTGCATCTGAATTCTGCGTCACATCTGACTATGCAAATCGTTTTAACGTAGCTTAAGGCACCAGCACGATACGTCCATTCAGGGCGCGGCTTTCCATGAGCTCATGGGCTTGAACGGCTTTATCGAAAGTCAGGGTGTCAATGACGATTTCACCAAGCCCAGCCTCGACGGATATCAACGCGGCCCGCAGCGCGGGTTGGACAAGCTGAGGGTTCTTTCGCAAGTAAGCCCCCGCGTTGTAGCCCGTTACTGTCATGCTCCCCAGCCACAAATCATTGGTTTTAACCTGATGGCTCCAATCCCCACTAGCATTCCCAGCGACGATAAGCCGACTGCCGGGCTGCATCAGGGAAAAGCTATGGCTGCGCACTACTCCACCCACTGGGTCAATAACCACATCAAATCTTTCATTATTAAGGGCATCCGGCAGCTGGCCAGAATCCACAATGTGGTCGTAAGGCAAAAGCGTATTGGCTGCGGCTTCTAATTTACTCGCGCGGACTGTCCCCACCACCCGTGATGCGCCGAGCTGTTTTGCTATTCCGGGGAAAGCAGCTGAGAACCCACCGAGCGCGCCGTGGACCAGCACACTTTCGCCCAGTTGCAGACGAGCCACGCTGGTCAGCGCAACATAGGCCATAGCCGCATTGGGGATAACCGAAACGGCTAGCGCAGAATCAATGTCTGACGCTTCGATAGACAATACGAATGCCGCTTTGGCGACGAAAATTGACGCATAGCCTCCGGTACCAGACCCGTCCGACATAGAAACCACTCTCTCCCCGACGCGCAAGTCAGTGACCCCAGCCCCAACCTCGCGAACTCTGCCTACCACCTCTAGCCCCGGCACGAAAGGCGGGTGCGCCATACCGGGTAAATCTTTAAACGCCCCCTGTCGGAAATAGATGTCCACCAACCCGACGGCGGCATGAGAGACATCAATGGTTATCTCGCCGGGACCGGGTGTTGGGTCGGCTAGATCATTCAAAGCAAGAACGTCTGGGCCGCCAAACTGGGTGACTTGTATCGCTTTCATATAATTTCCTTCACAAGGGTGTGGTGCAATTAATTTCATATTAACGCATCACTAGGTGCGTTAACTCAAACTAGCACAGCTTTTGCTGTAACGCACCTTATGATGTGTTAAATTTGTGAGATGAAAGAGAGAGCCCGTTCCACAGAAGATAAACAGCAGCGCTCGGAAGCCCTGTTGGATGCAGCGGAGTCCCTGGCGATTGAGCTGGGCGGTATTCGTTTTCTTACCGTCGCTGCGGTAACCGATCGCGCAGGTTTACATCGCACGGGTGCGCGCCGCTACTATGCGAATAAAGAGGAATTACTGCTGGAACTGGCTGAGCGTGGATGGGAAAGATGGCGAGACGCGATAAAAAGTCGCCATTTCGCCCCCCATGAACTCACACCAACCCAAGTCGCAGATCTGGTAACCGACACCATCATTTCCCTTCCGGTTTTTTGCGACCTGCTGACTCACGTTACCCTGAGTCTGGAAGGAGGAGTTGATATCGAACGAGCACGTCAGTTCAAAACCAATGCGTTTTTGGCGCATGACGAGATTGTCAGTAGTCTTGCCTCCTCTAGCAGCATGACCACTGAACAACTGCAAAATTTGATTGCTGCCACTATTATGCTCGCCGCTGGCTTCTGGCAGGTATCACACCCTACGCCAACCCTCTCCCGTCTTTATGAGCAGGTTCCACAATGGGGGCACGTTGCGCTGGATTTTGGCCCGCGACTGCGACATTTATTGCGAGCCACCGCGACTGGACTTGCAAATTAAGTAAGTTGTAAGTTGGCAGACTAAGCATTAAAAATATTCTATTTAGCAAAGTAGAACTATTCTTATCTTTATGTAGATATATCAATGGGTAATAAAAATAGTCTGCCAAATAAAGTCCTCTTAATGACTCTACTAATCTAATGACTTAACCCACCAGCAAGGGAAAAACAATTGAAACATCAAGTTCCCCGCACCTTGTAGTCCCCGATCTACAAGGTGCGATGAGTCTTCTTATTCTGCGATTATTCCTAATAATGTTTAATGAAACCCTGTCTATGTAAGACCCCCCCTAAATAAGGGCGCGTTTTTCTTACCTACCTCAATTAACTGAGGTATCGAGAAAACACTTCCTAACCCGCTGATCCTCATAGCAGTCAAGCTCTTCAAGATTCGGCCTCATCGCTGCTGCATTGATCTCCACGGGTTCAATCGCATCCTATGGTTCTGCCTGAATCCAATCCACGATATCCCCTTTATCGATTAAGCCAGCGTACCCTCATATAAAAGAAGATCGGATTAGTTTTAACTTCTGCCCACACTTAAATTCTTACAATATTTGTTGTCCCTTCAGCATCAAGCTCCCGAGCAGTGATTACACTTATCCGTACAAAGAGTGTGTTTCACCTCTATTTAAAGGAGTTTTTATGGCTAAGAAAAGACGCGCAGTTCCCGGCATACATCCCTACGACGGGCCTGCAGGTGGCTGGGGAGCGTTGAAAGCGACGGCTATTGCCGTGCGTACACAAATGGACAATTTGACCGCGCCGGCCACGCTGCTTCGTACCAATCAGCCCGATGGTTTTGATTGTCCGGGCTGCGCATGGCCAGATAAAGAGCAGCACTCGACGTTCCAGTTTTGTGAAAATGGCGCCAAGGCCGTCACGTGGGAAGCAACCAGTAAACGCGTTAAGCCGGAGTTTTTGGCCCAGAATACGGTTACCTCACTGCTGCAAAAATCGGACTACGAGTTAGAAAATTTTGGTCGTTTGACCCATCCATTGGTTTACGACAGTGAAACAGATACGCTGCGCCCCGTTGAGTGGGAAACTGCCTTTAACCGTATCGCAGAGGTGTTGCAGGGACTCCAGTCACCCGATGAAGCAGAGTTTTATACTTCCGGGCGAGCCTCAAACGAAGCCGCCTATATGTTTCAACTCTTTGCCCGCGAATACGGCACCAATAACTTCCCCGACTGCTCCAATATGTGCCACGAGGCCACCAGTGTCGGCTTGCCCTTCTCTATCGGCATTGGTAAAGGCACCGTCTCCCTTGACGACTTTGATGAAACCGAACTGGTTATCTCGATGGGACATAATCCCGGCACTAACCATCCACGCATGATGGGGACGCTGCACGAGTTGGCGAAAAAAAATGTGCCAATCGTGGTTCTTAACCCCCTGCGTGAGCGCGCACTTGAACGATTTGCCGACCCGCAAAATGTGATAGAAATGGCGACCTATAGCTCCACCGACATCGCCTCAAACTATTTTCAGGTTAGAGCCGGTGGTGACGCCGCCGCGCTGAAAGGGATAATCAAGGCGCTGCTGCAGCTTGAGCAGCTCAAAGGTGACGTGCTAGATAAAGACTTTATTGCCGCTCATACTCAGGGTTTTGAAGCATTAAGCGCCGATATAGACGCCACAGACTGGGCTGAAATAGAAAAAGAGAGTGGCCTGCTTCGTCAGAATCTCGAACAAATTGCTGAACTTTATGCCAAATCTAAGGCCACTATCGTGACCTACGGGATGGGAATTACCCAGCATAATAAGGGCACTGCCAACGTTCGCTTAATCGCCGACCTGCTGCTGATGCGCGGCAATATGGGCAAGCCCGGTGCGGGTATTTGTCCTTTACGCGGTCACTCAAACGTTCAGGGCAATAGAACTGTTGGGATCACAGAGAAACCATCGGCGGCATTTTTAGAAAAGATTGAGCAAGTTTTTGGTTTTATTCCGCCTAAAAAGCACGGCCACGATGCGGTTAAAGCCATGCAGGCGATGGTTGAAGGTACGGCCAAGGTGCTCATCTGCCTCGGTGGTAATCTGGCGGTCGCGCTCCCCGACCCTGAAAAATGCTTTCCGGCTATGAAAACCCTCGATTTAAGTGTGCATGTCGGCACCAAGTTAAATCGTTCTCACCTGCTGGTTGCAAAAGAAACGTATATTTTGCCCTGCTTGGGGCGAACCGAACTTGATTTGCAGGCCAGCGGAAGACAATCCGTTACTGTTGAGGACTCAATGTCGATGGTGCACGCGTCGTCCGGCAAGCTCAAACCTGCTTCCGATATGCTGCTTTCCGAGCCCGCTATCGTTGCCGGTATGGCCAAGGCCACCTTGCCTGACAGTAAAGTCCCATGGATGGAGTTGGTCGCCAACTACAGTATTGTGCGTGATCTCATCGAAAAAACCGTGCCAGGTTTTGATAATTACAATGAACGAATTGCCACCCCCGGTGGATTCCGTATGCCCCTGCCTCCAACGGAGCGCAAATGGACTACGGCCTCAGGTAAAGCCATGTTCTCGGTATTTGAGGGAGTTAATGAGGACACGCTGGTTGAAGGTGATGATGTGTTGCGCATGATTACGTTGCGCAGTCACGACCAATATAATACGACGATTTATGCGTTGGATGATCGGTACCGTGGCGTATTTGGCCGCCGGGATATCTTGTTTATGAGCGATGCCGATCTTGATAAGCGCGGTCTCGAACACGGTGATTTAGTGGATATTGAAACCATGGTAGCGGGCAGCAGTCTGCGTTTGGAAAATATGACGGTCATTGCCTATAACATCGCTCCAGGCTCCGTTGGGGCTTATTATCCAGAGGCAAACATACTCATCCCATTGGACTATATAGACAAGCAGAGTGGCACGCCGTCTTATAAATCTGTACCGGTCAGGGTAACTCGGCATGCCGGGTAATTCGATACTGAAGATTTTGTCACTCATAATGCCGCACTTTGTGCGGCATTATTTTGACTGCATATTGATAAACCAGACCTACCAGCAGTTAAAAAGGCAAAACCAAACCAATCGCGGCGTTCTGCTCAGGAGAGGCCAACTGGTAACCATAGCGCTGGGCGGCGGTAAACAGATTTGCCATATCTTCCGGGGCCGGGGGCGCGAAGGTGTCCGACGGCGGTTTGCCAATTTCCAAGAAGAAATCCTTCATCTTATTGGTGGTCACAATCAGGATGCTGGCCTCTTGGTCAGATACGTTTCGCCACGCGTGATCTTTGCCATTTTTAATATCTAAAACCCCGCCTTGATTCAGTTCCTGCCACTCACCGTCCACAAATCCTTGCACCACGCCAGCCAGAATATAAAAAGTTTCCCGGTCTTGGTGGCTGTGCAGCGGGATAGCAACACCCGGCCCAATGGTTGCTAATAACACTGAGTAATCATCATCTTGGCTATCGGTTGGGGTTAGGACTTTTATTTTTGGCCCGAGAACATCCAGCCAGTCTGCATTATTATTGATAAGTTGAGCGTTAATCATTTCTTCACCTGATGAGTGGAGGTACAGCTAAAAATGGCGGGATGCCAAACCCAATGCGAAAGCGTGAAACCTCAAAATTTGTAGATTCTTTGCGCGGAGTTTCAATCCACCACGACAATATAAGAGGGCGATTTTTTCCAGTAGCGGCGATTTGAAAGCATTTATTTCCTGCATCCCTGCTACGCCATATTGACGGCTTAGGTGATGATATGGTTGTATTATACAACTTTATTTTCGAGGTCGTTTCCCATGAGTTCAGAAACCCAAATAGTCGAAGAAATCCGCGTGGCATCGCGCAAAATGGTGCGAGAGTTGGGTTTTATGAATAACACGCTGGCCGCCACCCAATACTCCCCGTCGGTGGTTCACACCCTGCTCGAAGTGGAAAACCATGGCTCCATGACGGCGGCGCAGCTGGTGCAAATCCTCGGGCTTGAGAAGTCGAGCGTCAGCCGAATGCTGACTAAGCTGGTGAGCGCCGGTGAGTTGCAAGAAACGCCGTCGGCCGACGACGCGCGGATCAAGCAGCTTAGCCTCACGACGCAGGGCAAGAAAACCGTAAAAATAATAAACAATTACGGCAGCCAGCAGGTAACCGGTGCCCTGCAAAAGATGAATTCCCTCCAGCAGCAGACTGTCTCACAGGGGCTGAGGTTCTATGCCGAGGCGCTGAAAGCCTGCCGCAAAGAGAGCGAACCGGACACTCAAAGTCAACTAGAGATTGTTTGTGGCTACCACCCCGGAATGATTGGTCGCATCACTGAAATGCACGGCAGCTATTACGCCAGAGAGCACGATTTTGGCAGCTTTTTTGAAGCCAAAGTGGCGGCGGGACTGGCCGAGTTTGCCGGGCGTCTGGATAAGCCCGGTAATCAGATTTGGCTGGCGATGTTGAATGGCCGCATTGTTGGCTCAGTAGCAATTGACGGCGAAGATCTGGGGAACGGTGATGGGCATCTGCGCTGGTTTATCCTCGACGATGGCTGTCGAGGCAGCGGCGCGGGCAGAAAGCTAATTGCCGCCGCGATGCAATTTTGTGATGAGCAAGCCTTCCCGGCGGTCCAGCTGTGGACCTTCAATAAACTCACCGCCGCGCGGCGTTTATATGAGTCCTTTGGCTTTGAACTGGCGAAAGAGTGGCAAGGCGATCAGTGGGGAAGCACTATCACCGAGCAGCAGTTTACTCGGGCCAGACGCGCATAGCGTTGTCGACCAGCGCCAGCATGGTCTCTTTCGACGCGCCCTCTTTGGCTTTGATCGACATGCCATTTAGCAGGGTGCTGAAGAAGCTGGCTAAGGCAGCCGGGTCGGCGGTTTTCGGCACATCGCCGTCGACCATGCCCAGCTCAATGCGGCCTCTAAGCGCACATTCGGTCTCATAGCGGGCGGCTTTCACCGCCTTTTGGGCGGGAGAAGTGGACGGGCAGGAGTTCACCGTCGAGACCACCAGCATGCAGCCCGGCGGGTTTTCTGGGCTGACATATCGCTCGGCGGCTTCCCGCAAAATACGCTCAATGGCGGCCTTGGCGGTGACTTCTTTACAGGCTTCCACCTGATAATGGCCCGGCCCTTTGATATAGCGATCCACCGACTCCAGAAACAGCCGCTCTTTGTCACCAAAGGTGCTGTAGACGCTTGGCGTGGTGATTTGCATCGCCTCGAGCAGTTCAGCCATCGACGTGGTTTCGTAGCCATGCAGCCAGAACAGGCGCATGGCCTGCTCCAGCACGGCTTCGCGGTCGAAGGACTTAGGTCTGCCGCGTTTCTTTAATGTGGAGGATTTTTCTGTGTTCATAGCCTCAATTCTAAAAGATGCCGCCAGACGCAGCAAGCGGCGGCCCTTGCTGGGATAACTTAGCGCACAGCGGGCCGTGGCCGGGTAAAGAGCACAATAACCGAGGCCAGCAAGGCGAGGATCCCGCCGAGCATAAAGGCGCTGCTGGTGCCGATACTGTCAGCCAGCACGCCGCCGAAGAACGCGCCGCTCGCCAGCGAAATCTGGAAGATAAACACGATCAATGAGGATCCGGTTTCAAACTGCTCTGGCGCGGCCTGATAAACCCAGATATTCAAACATATCGGCAGAGCACCAAACGCCAGCCCCCAGAGGACGATCAGGGTTGACGCGGTCAGCGCGCTGTTGCTGAGCTGAGAAGCGCCGACCACCGCCACGCCCATAATCAGTAAACAGGCCAGAAGCGTGTGCTTGACGCCAACGCCCTTCACCATCACTTCCGTCAGAAAAGTCCCGACCAACCCCGCGATACCATAAGCCATCAGCAACAGGGAGAGATTTGAGGCCGAGAGCCCGACCTGAAAACGCAGCCACGGCTCGAGGTAGGTATAGGCGGAGAACTGCGCGGCGGCCATGAATAAGGCGATGATCAAGCCATAACGCACACCGGCGATTTTCGCCACGCTAAACATCGTGCTGACTTTGATCGACTGCTTGGCTGGCAGCGAGGGCAGCGTCGCCCATTGCAGCAGAAACACCCCAACGGCCAGCGCGGTGTTCAGGGTGAACGCCATCCGCCAGCCAAAAAGTTCACCGATAAATGCCCCGGCGGGAACGCCTGCGACCGTCCCCACCGCCACGCCAGCAGAAATCAGCGACGTAGCCCTCGCCCCCTGCTCGTCGGCCACTAATCGACGCCCTGCCGGAATGGCGAATGACCAAAAACCACCCACCGCAACACCCAAAATGATACGACCGATCAGCAAAACCCCAAAAGAGGGCGCGAGCATCGCCGCCGCGTTGGAAAGAATCACCATCGCGGATAAGAACAGCAGCAGAGTGCGGCGATTCAGCTGGCGGGAAAACAGCAGCAACAGGATCGCAGAGGCAGCGGCTGCCAGCCCCGGTAGCATCACCGCCAGCCCTGCCCGCCCCTCGCTGACATTCAGCGAATGAGCAATCGGCGTCAGTAAGCCTATGGGCAAGAATTCAGTATTAATCAGAACAAAGGTTCCGAAGGCGAGTGAAATGACACTCAACCATCGTTTGAAAGCAGAGGCGTTCGGCTGGGCGTCAAGGGAAGTGCACTCAGTCATAAAAGATCCCGAAGATTTATAAGTGGAAGAAAGTTCATTTACGCCGCTATAAAACGAGATTCAGACAAAATCGTCAAGACATTTCGTAATGATCGTTACGTTATTATTTAGCTGATTATTCGCTAAGTCACTGCCCACGCTTTGCCAACACACCCACCCTGCTAAAGCTTGCCCCAAAGGGGCTCTGGCGCTATTGCGCCCGCCAAACTTACAGGTTGCACTTACAGGAAATCTTTCCACGTATGAGTATGTTGTAACTAATATTGCTGTGTTAAAAACGGTGATGAAAGCCACGGTTTTGAAGTCACGAACTTTTATGATGTATGCTCAAAGAGAGGCTAGGATAGCCGCCGTCACCTGTGTTTTTGGACAATTATTCCTAAAGGATCACTATCATGGATGAACTTGGATTCAATTCTGCTTCTTTCTCTATTTCTGTCATAAGTTACGTTATCTACTCAAAAACACGGGGGAAATTGCACAGTAAACTCAAAGTATTAATGATGCTTTGTTTGATAACCTGCTTCGTCTGTTTCTTCCACCCACTCACCTCGGATCTACTAAACGGCCCGCCTTATCTGCGAGAGAACTTTTTATTTGAGTTCTTGGGAACCCTTCTGGCATCTTTAGCTTTGAATCTGACATTATTTTGGCTTTTTAAAGTGTTAAAGGAACCAGAATGAACCAATCAATCGCCATCGTGGGTGCAGGTTTGGGTGGCTTAACGCTGGCCAGAGTTCTGCTTTTGCACGGCATTACCGCCACTATTTATGAGGCCGAAGCCTCCGCCGATGCGCGTTCACAGGGCGGTATGCTGGATATTCACGACTATAATGGCCAGCCTGCGCTGCAGGCCGCCGGGCTTTTCGAGCAGTTTCAGGCGATTATCCAGCGCGGCGCTCAGGCATCGCGGGTGCTGGATAAACACGGCAAGGTGCTGCTTGATGAACCCGACGAAGGCGATGGCGGCAGGCCGGAAGTGCATCGCGGCGATTTGCGTCAGATCCTTTTGGATTCTCTACCTGAAGGCATGATCCGCTGGGGGCATAAAGTCACGTCAGTTGCGCCCCTTGGCTCTGGGCAACATCAGCTGACCTTTGCCAATGGCTCGACGTTGGTAACGGATATCTTGGTGGGTGCCGACGGCGCATGGTCGAAGGTGCGCCCTCTTCTCTCTGCGGCCAAGCCAAGCTATGCAGGTGTCACCTTTATAGAAACCTACCTGCACAACGCCAATGTGGATCACCCGGCCAGCGCGGCGGCGGTGGGCGACGGCTCGCTTTTTGCCCTCGAACCCGGCCGAGGCATTTTGGCGCACTGCGAGGGCAATGGCACGCTGCACGCCTATACGGCGTTAACCCAGCCTGAAACGTGGCTTTCAAGCGTGGATTTTGCTGACCCGCAGAAAGCCAAAGCGCAGGTGGCCGCCGAGTTCGCAGATTGGGCACCGGAGCTTACTGCGCTTATCACCGACGGCGAAAAAGACGCCGTGGTTCGCGCCATGTACGTGCTGCCTGTGGACCATCAGTGGCAACGCGTTGCTGGCGTGACGCTGCTCGGCGACGCGGCACACCTGATGTCGCCCTTCGCCGGAGAAGGCGCAAATCTGGCAATGTTCGACGGCGCTGAATTGGCGCGCGCCATTGTCGAGCACCCCGACGATGTTGAAGCAGCACTGGCCGCCTATGAGAAAGATCTCTTCCCGCGCAGTAAGGCAGCGGCGGAAGAAGCCACGCGAAACGTGCAGCTGTGCTTTGGTGAAGAGGCGCCGCACAGCCTGCTGGCTCTGTTTGCGCAGCACCAGCAGTAGTCTCTGAATAATGCGACGCGAAATGATTGAACGGGAGGTTGGTTGATGAAAAAGAAGGAGTTTATTGCTCAGGATCTGCTGAGTAAAATTTATCAGCGAAGCGCCCTGCCGGAAGATCAGCGCCCGACCAAGCTCCCCCCCGAACGCCAGTTGGCCGAGGAGTACGGGGCTTCACGCTTCACCATCCGCAAGGCGCTGGAGAAGCTGGTGGATATTGGCGCGGTGCGAGTGGTGCAGGGTTCCGGCATCTTTATTAACCCCGGCATCAGCAATAATCCGCTGGTTTATAACTCGATTACTGAGAAGAAATTCGCTGAAATCAGCTTTCGCATGCTTAACTTGCACAAACGCCGCCCGGATAAAGAAGAGCAGCAGATTTTTGGCCTGACAGCCGAGGATTTTATCTGGGCTTTTACCCGGCTGCGGGCGGTGAATCAGCACAGCGTACAGATAGAACAGGCCAGAATGCCCTTTAGCCTGTTTACCGATTTAAATCAGAAGGTGATTGAGAGCTCGATTCAACAGTATGTGCTCGGCAAGGGCTGCCAGATTTCTCACTCCCTCACCCACTACGACGCCGTCATCGTCAATAAGGCGCAGGCCGAGCTGCTTGGCTGTAAGAAAGGCGCACCGGCGATGCACATTCTCAATCGCGGAATTCTGCGCGATGGCCGGGTTTACGCGTTCAGCGATATCATTGATATCGATTATACCTGCACCTATATCATCCCCTTCAATCAGGATAATTTGGCCTTTAGGCAGACCTGAGATAGCCCTGATTTTGCATTTTCTCTAATGTCTCGCCGTTGGCGCATACCATGCCGGTCGACAGGAATTCGAAATCGAGGCTCTGGTAAAAGTCTGTTTTACCCGGCGCGGCATAGATGAAAATCTTGCCGTAGGGCAGCAACTCTTCCCGCACGGCTTCCATCAATTGGCGACCATAACCTTTGCCCTGTTGCTGAGGCGCTACGGCCACGTCGGAAAGATAGCTGCACCAAGTCATGTCACTGATGGCTCTCGCCACCGCAATAAGCTTCCCCTGTTCATAGCCAAACCAGCAAAAGGCGCTGTGGCGAAATGCATTTTCTAAATCGGCCAGCTCACGCAAACCGAGACCGGCAGTATCAATCAGCTCGACCAAGGCCTGCCAATCCACCTCATTGATACTTTCTTTTCGTTTTAGCGTCATCATCGCGCAGGGTTCCTTAGATTTGATTGAAGGTGTTTGGTAGGAATTTAATGATAATAAAGCTGTTTTGTAAAACAGAAATTTATATATTATTGTTTGGCAGGAAGCTTGATGAATTCATGAAAAATATAGGTGCTCATAAGCTTTATTCTAAAAACCTCAAATAAAATAAAATCAAAAAAAAACAACACAGCATATTGAAAAGTGATTTTTATAGCAGGGCAGCTAATTCAATTAACTAAAAAAGCAATGAAAAATTAAATGATAGATTTAACAATGAGATCTAGCTCACGATAAAGAACATATTATTATTTAAATATGCAACTTCCAAAAACAAGGAGCTGTTTATGAAAGTTATTGATAATTCATTAGTGGAATACATATCTGGTGGCCGCGGCGGCAATACCGGTGATTATCGCTCTGAGAGGAGTAGCAACAGAAGAAATCAGGGAAGAGGTAATGACAATAGAGGTTATTATTCAAGAAACACTTCTAGCGGATGCATTAACGGCATGATGGTTGGAGCAGCCACAGGAGCATTCGGGGGTTTACTAGGAGTTGCTGTCGGTACGTTAGGTGGAGCACTTACAGGTAAATGTTTCGATAGCAGAAATGAAGGTGGCGGTAATATAGGTAAGGGAGGGAGTAGCAATAGTTGTGACGACTCTCGCGGAACATGTTCATGGTAATTGGATTTTAGTTAAAAACAAAGGCTATACAACCCATTATGAAGAGCATTATCGTCATGTTATCAGTCCTAGCTGGTATGTTTCTTTCGGCGTCTTTACTAAGCGGCGCCAGCGTAGGATATTGGTCTTGGAATCCTGCGCCAAAAGAGATTTCTATATTTTTAGTTTCATTATCTTGTTGCCTTTTTATCACTAAAAACATTTTCAAGGTACTTAGCTACATTTATAGAAACTATAGAGAGAAACATAAAATAGTGCTCAAATAGCCATTTACATTGCAATTAAATGCAAGCCCCCCCTATTGATCTTTGGTAGGGGGTGGCCTTCAAATCTAAAATAATATTAAATAAGATGATTACGTTATCATGAATCCTATCTTCCGTAAGGAATCGGTTGCCCATCAACAAACAAAATGGACAGGTAAGGCTTTATTAATATCCAGTGCTCCCACATGGTTAACCTGTATATCAACCTTAGTATTCATAACCACATTTATTTCAATTTTAACCCTCGGCAACTACACCCGCCGTATAAACGTCTTTGGTGAGATAACCAGCGAACCTCGCTCAGTGAACATTTTCGCGACTCAGCAAGGGTTTATTTCAGACCGTTTTGTGAAGGTCGGTGATGTGGTGAAAAAGGGAGATCGTCTCTATCAGATTGATTTTAGCAAAGTCACCCACGGTGGCAATTTCAGCATTAAGACCCGCGAAGCCATAGAGTCACAGCTGACTCAAATAGAGAAGATTATCGACAAGCTGCAAAAAAATAAGCAGCTGACCGTCGATAACTTACGAACGCAGAAACAGCAGTATGAATTGGCGCATAGCCAATCCTTATCCTTCCTTATGGATGCCCGCAAAGGCGCGCAATTCGCCAAAGAGAGCATGAAGAACTACTCGGACTACCATCTGAAAGGGCTTACCACGAAAGACCAACTGAACGCGCAAACCTATACCTATTATCAGCAACAGAACAGCGTCCAGATCCTCTCCAATCAGCGAATTCAAGAGTCATTACAGATAACCAACCTTGATACGGAAATCGTCACGCGCGCGGCGGATTTCGACAACCAAATATCTCAGTACCAGCTTGAACACAATAGCCTGCAACGCCAGCTTGCCGAATCTGACGCCAACAGCACGCGGATCATTGAGGCCCCGGCGGATGGCCGCATTGAGTCACTGAGCGTAACCCGCGGGCAGATGGTCAATCTGGGCGACAGTCTGGCGCAGCTTATACCCAGCACCCACTCGACCTACTACTTAGTGCTGTGGTTGCCAAACTCTAGCGTGCCTTATATTTCGCGGGGAGAGAGCGTAAATATTCGCTATGAAGCCTTCCCGTTTGAGAAATTTGGTCAGTTTCACGGCCAGATTGAGAGCATTGCCTATGTGCCCGCCTCAGCCCAAGAGATGGCGACCTATAGCAACTCCCCTATCGGCCAGCCCAATCGACAAGGCGAGGCTTACTACAAAGTGATGGTGGCTTTAACGGAAACTCACTTTCGCCATCAGAATAAAACCTTGGCACTTTCGAGCGGCATGAAAGCCGAATCCACCCTGTTTCTGGAAAAAAGGCCGCTCTATCAATGGATGTTTTCCCCTTTTTACGGCATTCGGAAAAGCGTCGCTGGGCCGGTAAATGGATAAACGCTTTTTTAACGATCTCAGTGCAAAACTGAATCTATCCTGGCGGCGCAAAGTGCCACAGATATTGCAAACCGAGGCCGCGGAGTGTGGGTTAGCGAGTCTGGCAATGGTGTGCCACTACTACGGCGCGCGTATCGATCTCTTCAATCTTCGCCAGCAGTTTGGGCTCTCTTCTCGCGGTGCCACGATGTCGATGCTGATAGACGCGGCCAGCAGCTTAAAAATGAAAAGCCGGGCTTTATCCCTTGATCTTGAAGAGCTTAATGCCCTGAAAACCCCCTGTATTTTACATTGGGATATGAACCATTTTGTGGTGCTTATCGCCGTGCGTCGCGGGCGGGTGGTCATTCATGACCCGGCGTTTGGTCGCAGAGTCTTGGGTATTCAGGAGGTGTCGAAGCACTTCACCGGCATGGCGTTAGAGCTGTGGCCAGATAGCGAATTCACTCCGGTCACCAAGCGTAGCAAATTGAGTTTTCGCCTTCTGTTGTCCAATATTGGCGGCTTAAAAGGCGCCTTGATCAAGATTTTTGCGCTGTCGGTGGTGATTGAAAGCATTAACCTGCTCATGCCGGTCGGCACCCAGCTCATTATGGATCACGTGATTCTGGCGAGTGACCACAACCTGCTGTCTCTGATTTGCATCGGACTGCTATTTTTTATTTTGTTCCGAACGGCTATCTCCATGCTGAGGTCGTGGACATCAATAGTGATGGATGCGGTTATTGATATCCAATGGGTAGCGGGTGTTTTTGACCATTTGATCAAGCTTCCTCTCTCCTATTTCGAGAAACGCAAACTTGGGGATATTCATTCTCGGTTTGGCTCTTTGGAAATTATTAGAACCACTTTCACCACCAGCATTGTAAATAGCATTATCGATACCATCATGACCGTTGGCGTATTTATCATGATGTTGTTTTATGGCGGCTGGTTAGTGTGGGTGGTACTGGGTTTCACGACCCTCTATATCATTTTACGTTTATCAACCTATAGCTATTATCGCCAACTCTCTGAGGAGCAGTTAGTTAAAGGAGCCAAAACTGACTCTCATTTTATGGAAACCTTATATAGCATCAGCACCATTAAATCTCTGGATCTGGCGGGTTCGCGCTCTCAATTTTGGATGAATCTGAACGCCGATACGGTGAATGCCGATATTAAACTCACCAAAATGAATATGCTGTTTGGCGGCATAAGCTCACTGATAGCCACTCTCGATCAGGTGGTTATTCTGTGGCTAGGGGCCTCTCTGGTGATTGAAAATCAGATGACATTAGGCATGTTTGTGGCGTTCAACGCCTACCGAGGTCAGTTCTCTGAGCGCGCCTCAAGCCTCATCGATATGCTGCTGGCCCTGCGAATGCTCAGCCTGCATAACGAAAGGGTCTCAGACATCGTGCTCTCTGATAAAGAAAAACAGATGCCTAACCAGAACCTCTTTCATGCCGGAAAAGCACTCTCTTTTGATGTCCACCAGCTGTCTTACCAATATGACGACATTTCAAAGCCCTTAATTAGGGATATGAGTTTCCATATTCATTCCGGCGAAAGCGTGGCAATAATCGGCCCGTCGGGCATCGGCAAGACAACATTAATGAAATTGATGTGCGGATTATTAGTACCGACATCAGGAACGCTGCGGGTTGATGGCGTAGATATACATGCCATAGGTATTAATAATTATCGAAAATGCATCGCCTGTGTGTTGCAAGACGATAAACTTTTGGCCGGCTCAATTGCGGAAAATATCGCCGGATTTACCTCGTCTGCTGATAAACAGTGGATTGAAGAGTGCGCGCAGCACGCCAATATTCACGAAGAGATCATTGCCATGCCGATGGGTTATGAAACCTTAATTGGCGAGCTGGGAGGAAGTTTGTCTGGAGGCCAGAAACAGAGATTGCTGATTGCCCGAGCCTTATATCGCCGCCCGAGCATCCTCTTTATGGACGAAGCCACCAGCCATCTCGATCTTGATAACGAAGCCTGTATTAACGCGGCGATCTCAGCGCTGCACATTACCCGAATCATTATTGCCCACCGCCCATCAACCATCGCTTCAGCAGGAAGAGTCATCAGGCTTGAACCTCCCGCCTTTTGACCCTCACTCTCGCCTTTAACCGCCCTGCTTTACGGCGTATGGATCGCGCCATTCGGCAAACGGCTCTGGGTCCATTCGTGTGGGCGATAGACCACCGGGAATTCCTCCGCGGCCTTGGCATCAAAACCGACGCCGATCCCTGCCTTTTCAATTGGATAGAAGTATCCACCTTCGGGTTTCACGGCATCTGGGAACACGCGCTGAGTGTTGGCCGGATAGGCCACGAACTCCTGAATCGCCGCGTTGTGCAGGTGAATATTCAGATGAGTATTGACCGCCGCGCCGATGGGCGTCATGTCTGGCGGACAGTGCCAAGCGAGACGCACACCGAAGCTTTGGCAAAAGCTACCCAGCTTGAGGGCTGGGGTGATGCCGCCAATCTGCGAGACGTGGCAGCGGATAAAATCAATGCGGCGATTGATCACCAAATCTTTCCACTCGGCCGGGTTGTTGAACAGTTCGCCGGTCGCCAGCGGCACGGCGGTTTGATTGCGGATCTGCTCCAGCCACTCGTTTTGGTGCGGCGGCAGGATGTCTTCGATGAAGTACGGACGGTAGGCTTCCACCTGTTTGGCGAACTGCAAAGCCTGCTGCGGGAATAAGCGCTCGTGGACGTCGTGCAGGATATGGAAGCGATTGCCGTATTTCGCGCGCAGCGCTTTGAACATCGCCAGCGTGTTGTCCATGTACTGATCTTGGTCGTAATACGCGCCCTCGGTCGGATTTTTGGTACTGTGGAAATCCTGCGCATTGCCGCCATAAAACCCCAGCTGGCAGCGAATATGGCGATAGCCTTCCGCCAGCAGGCGATCTACTTCGGCATACAACCCTTCCAGTGTGTCACTGGCCGCGTGGCTGTAGGCGGTGATGGCGTCTTTGGATTTGCCGCCGAACAGCTGGTAAAGGGGCATATCCGCCAATTGGCCTTTAATGTCCCACAGCGCCATATCAATTCCCGCCACGGCGTTGTTCATCACCGGGCCGTTGCGCCAGTAAGCGTTGACCATCATCATCTGCCACAGGTCTTCAATATGGTTGGCGTCGCGGCCTATCAGCAGCGGCTTAAGGTACTCATCCACCATCAGTTTTACCGCCAGCGGGCGCTGCTGGAAGGTCGCGCAACCCAATCCGCGAATGCCTTTATCTGTCTCAATGGTCACCACCACCAGATTATGGCGATCGGGGCGAGTTATCTGACATTCAATATTGGTAATAAGGGTGGGTTGCATAATGTATTCCTCGGCGGCTCGAATAAAATTGCCGGTAAAAGCTATTTTTCGAGTGACCATGGTGGATTGAAATAATCTGATTTAATTAATTTCACCCTATTTTAAGCCCTGTTGTAAACCTTAAATTTAATTCATTTTAAATGGTTTGGCATTCCACATTAAAGACCCATAAAAACCATACCAATTGACTCATACCCCTATCAAACCCAGCCTTTAACGGTGGTTTTGTGAGGTGAGTCATGTTTTATTGGTTTGTTTTTATAGAATGGGAACATTAGTATCCCATGCTATTCACCACATTATTTTTGACTTCATAATAATAACTGTTCGCAGTGAGGCTTTTATGGCAAAAACAGAAGCAATGCAGAAAATTATCCAACTTGTGGGTGGGCCGGAAAATATTAATAAAGTTTGGCACTGCATGACTCGGCTGCGTTTTGATCTGATTGATGAAAATAAAGTGGCGTGGCAGGAAATAAAAGCCCTGCCCGGCGTATTAGGTGCGCAAAGCCAAAGTGAGCAGGTACAGATCATCATCGGCCCGAAGGTGAATGACTGGTATGAAGAAATAGTCAGCCATCTCAAGCCGGTGACGCTGGAAAAAACCGATAAACCGAAAGCGTGTAAAGGGCTGGTGTCGCTGTTTATGGATACCGTCTCCGGCGTTTTTGGCCCTATCGTTCCGGCCATCGCGGGTGCCGGGATGATCAAAGGCCTGCTGGCCGGGCTGATCGCGCTGAAAGTGATTTCAGCCAAGAGCGACACGGTGATGGTTATCGACCTGATCGCCAGCGGCGTGTTTTACTTCCTGCCCTTCTTCCTCGCGGTGTCTGCGGCGAAAATCTTTAAAACCAATGAATATTTAGCCGCGGCGGTAGCAGCATGCCTGATGTACCCGACGCTTATCGACGCCGCCAAGGCACTGGCCAGCCACACGCCCGGCGCGGCCAACGCGATTTACTTTATGGATGTCATCCCGGTCTCGGTGTTCAACTACTCGGCCAGCGTGATCCCGGTGATTTTCTCGGTTCTGGCGCTCAGCTATATTCACCGCTGGGTAGACAGGTTTATGCCGGACGTGCTGAAGACCGTGTTCACCCCAACGCTGACGCTGTTTATCGCCGCGCTGGTGTCGCTGTCCGTGATTGGACCGGCGGGCATTTACCTCGGCAAGCTGCTGGCGTTCTTCATTCAGGGGCTGTTTGACGTCTCGTCGGTGTTTGCGGGCTTTATTGTCGGTGCCATCCGGCCAGTGGCAATTTTGACCGGCATGCATCACGCCATGACGCCGATTGCCTTGCAGAACTTCACCGATCAGGGCTGGGATATGTTGATGCCAATGATGTTCATGGCCAACATGGCGATTGCCGGTTCGACCTTTGCCATCTACTTCCACGTGAAAACTCGCGAGGAGAAAACGCTGGTGGTTTCGGCCGCCGTCTCTGGCTTACTGGGAATTACCGAGCCAGCGCTGTTTGGCGTGCTGACCCGTTATAAGAAAGCCTTTATCGCCACCACCATCAGCAGTTCGATTGCCTCGGCCTTCATCGCTTTCTTCGGCGTGCGGCTGTATGGCTATATTTTGTCGAGCATTTTCAGCCTGCCAGCCTACATCGGGCCTTACTTTATCTACATCCTGATGGGGGTGACCATCGCGCTGGTGCTATCATTTACCCTGACCTATATGCTGGTGGTGAGAGGCGATAAAATCTCAGAATCACAAAATCCTGAGATTATAGCATCCCAAGATTCACACTAAGTGACAGGCCACTCGATGCCCCGCTCCGCCAATTGCGCGCAGTTGGGGCACTTCTTTGCGGCAACGCTCGGTAGCTAACGGGCATCGCGTATTGAAGCGGCATCCCGACGGCGGCTGCGACGGGTCGGGGATCTCACCTTTGGCCATCGCCACCGGCACGCTGCCGGGGTCCAAGGTCGGCACCGCAGCCAGCAGAGCCTGAGTGTAAGGATGCAGCGGCTGGCGGAACAGGGTGTCGCGGTCAGCGGTTTCGACAATCTGCCCAAGGTACATCACCGCCACGTCATCGCACAGATGCTCCACCACCCCAAGGTCGTGGGAGATGAACAGGAAAGTGACGCCGTGGTCATCGCGCAAATCCGAAAACAGGTTGATGATCTGCGCCTGAATCGACACGTCCAGCGCCGAAATAGGCTCGTCGGCAATGATAAAGTCAGGTTGCAGGATAAGCGCTCTGGCAATACCAATACGCTGGCGCTGGCCGCCTGAGAACTCGTGCGGGAAACGGTTGTAATGCAGCTCGGATAAGCCGCAAATCTTCATCACTTCCAGCACTTTGCCGCGCAGCTCGCCCGGCGCGCACAGCTTGTGTTCCAGCATTGCTTCGCCAATGGCATCGCCCACCCGGATTCGCGGGTTCAGCGAGCTATAGGGGTCCTGAAATACCAGCTGAATTTTCGGCCGCAGGGCTTTTAGCTGTTTGGGCTTCAACGCCGAAAGGTCTTCGCCGCGAAACTTCACGCTGCCCGCCGTCTTCTCATATAAACCGAGCAGGGTTCTGCCGACGGTGGTTTTGCCACTCCCCGACTCCCCCACCAGCCCAAAGATAGAGCCTTTGCGGATGTTGAAACTCACGCCGTCCACGGCACGAAGCTGGCCGGTCACCTGCCCGAATAGGCCATTTTGAATCGGAAAATGCTTTTTAAGGTCTTGCACTTCGACCAGATATTCTGTGTTCACGGCTGTACCTCTAACGGCGTCGCGGTGGCAAGTCCGCTGGCTGGCAAACCACTGTAAAAGCAGGCGGCCTGACGGGTATCACCCACCAATGGCGGGATCCCCTGACGGCAGCGTTCGGTGGCTTTGGCGCAGCGCTCGGTAAATGCGCAGTACGGCGGCAGCGCGGTAAGGCTAGGCACCTGACCGGGGATGGAATACAAGCGGCGGCGGCGTTCGCCGGGAACCGGCCTTGAGGCAATCAGCCCCTGGGTGTAAGGGTGCAGCGGGTTGCGCAGCACGTCGGCAGTCGGCCCCTGCTCAACGATTTTCCCGGCATACATCACCACCACGTGGTCGGCCATCTGGGCTATCACGCCCAAGTCGTGGGTGATGAGCATCAGCGCCATGTGCTGGCGCTGGGCCTGCTCGCGCAGCAAGGTGAGGATCTGCGCCTGCACCGTGACGTCCAGCGCGGTGGTCGGCTCGTCGGCAATGAGTAATTTAGGCTTGCAGCTCAGCGCCATGGCTATCATTACGCGTTGCAACATGCCGCCGGAGAGTTGGTGCGGGTAGCTCTCCATCAGGCTTTCCGCGCGGGCTAAGCCGACTTCGGTCAGCAGAGCCGCGGCCTTGGCCCATGCGGCTTTTGGCTTCTCACCAAGATGGCGAATCAACGGTTCCACCAGCTGCTCGCCGATAGTTAGTACCGGGTTTAGCGCGCTCATGGGCTCTTGGAAAATCATCGCCAGCTGATTGCCGCGCAGATCCGCCATGCGGGAGGGCCGCAGCGTCAGCAGATTGGTGCCTTCGAATAGGATCTCGCCGGAGTCGATGCGCGCCGACTGCGGCGGCAGTAAGCCCATCAAGGACATGGCGGTGACGCTTTTACCGCAGCCGGACTCGCCGACCACGCCGACCGTCTGGCCGGGCATCACGTCGAAACTCACGCCTTGCACCGCGCGTACTCGGCCCTGCTCACTGGAAAATGACAGCGAGAGGTTGTTAAAACTGACTAAAGGTTGCGTCATGGCGTTAACCCCGCTTCATTTTTGGGTCTAAGGCGTCACGCAGCCCGTCGCCCAGCACGTTAATCGCAATCACGGTGAGGAAGATGGCAATCCCCGGTGGCATCCACAACCACGGGCGACGCTGGAAGTCGATCAGGCTGTTGGCGGCGTCCATCATGTTGCCCCAAGAGGCCATCGGCGGCACGACGCCCAAACCGAGGTAGCTCAGCGCCGACTCCATCAGAATGGCGTTGGCCACCGCCATGGTCGCCATCACCACCAGAATAGGCACGGTGTTTGGCAATAAGTGGCGGAACACGCGGCGGCGAGAAGAGAGCCCCAGCACCTGCGTCGCCAGCATAAATTCGCGCTCGCGCAGTGAGAGGATCTGCCCGCGCACCAGACGCGCCAGCTTAGGGCATTCAATCAGGCTAAGCATCACGATGACCATATAGATGCGCGAGTCCGGCGAGAAATCCAGCTCAGACAGCATCGCGCCCATCACCAGCAGCAAAGGCAAAGTGGGAATGGTCATCATCAGGTCGGCAAGGCGCATGACGATTTTGTCCGTCAGGCCACCGACATAGCCTGAAAGCGCCCCGAGCAGATAGCCCAGCGTCACCGAAAGCAGCATGGTCAGCAGGCCGATCACCAGTGAAATGCGCCCGGCCAGCAGCAGGCGGGTGTAGATATCACGGCCCAAAAAGTCAGTACCCAGCCAGTGCTGGGCATTGGGGGCTTTGTTGATCATCAGGGCGTCGGTGGCTTCATCGCGCCAAGGGGAGAACATCGGGCCAAACACGCACCACAGCGCCATGACCACCAGCAGAATCAGACAGAACATCGCCAGCGGGTTGCTGCGCAATGCTTTCCACGCCTGATGAAGGGGCGAAGGCGTGGCCTGCGCCAGTGCGGGGATCTGCGCTTTTCGCAGGCGGCGCTGGCTGGAGAATAGAGAACTTAACATTATGACTTCACCCGAATTCGTGGATCAGCCCAGGCATAAAGCACGTCAGCGATCAGGTTGCCAAGGATAGTGAGTACCGCCAAAAACAGCGTGAAACCCATCAATACTGGGTAATCGCGGGCAGCCAGTGAGTCAATATTGATGTGCCCGGCTCCCGGCCAGTTAAAGACCTTCTCGGTGATGATCGCACCCGAAAATAGCCCCGGCAGCTCAAAGCCCATCAGGGTGATCAGCGGCAACAGCGCGTTGCGCAGCGCGTGCTTGAAGATAACCGTTCTCTCGCGCAGCCCTTTGGCGCGGGCGGTGCGGATGAAGTCCATGCGGATAACGTCCAACATGCTGGCGCGGAAGTAGCGCGTCAGGCTCCCGGCCTGCAACATCACCAAGGCCAGCACAGGCAGGATCAGGTGTGCTGCGACCTGCATCACCCAAGCCCAGCCGGTGGCATCGCTGCCGGTATTGGTCATGCCGCCGACCGGCAGCCAGTGTAAATCCACCGCGAACCATTTAATCAGCAGCAGACAGAGGAAGAAGGTGGGGAAAGACATGGCGGCGAAAATCACCACGCTGACCACGTGATCAAACAGCGAATAAGGTTTCAACGCTGAGACAATACCCACCGCCAGCGCGATGCCCCAATAGAGCACCATGGAGATCGCGGCCAGCAGGAAAGAGTTCCAGATATATTGGTTGAGCAGCTGACTGACAGGGATTTGGTATTGCAGCGAAAAGCCGAGATTGCCTTGCAGCAGCTGGCCCAGCCAGCGGAAATAGCGGGTAAGCATGGGTTGATCAAGGCCGTAAAGCGCTTTGAGTTCGGCGGCACGCTGCGCCGTGAGCGTTACGTTGCCATCAATAAAGTCGCCCGGAGTGAACGCAAACAGCATGAAGATCAACAGCGAGGCGAGGAACAGCATCGGGATGGTTTGCAGCAATCGCCGCAGGATAAAATTTCTCATGACGTTCTCATTGCCACTGCCAGCAAAGACCGGCAGTGGCGTTATTTCTGATTATTTAACTACTTTCACATCCGGCAGGCTTCCCGTCAGACCGTTGTAGATATCCGGTTTGAAGCCTGTGACCCGTGCGCTACTGGCCGAGAGAATTTTACGGTTTGCCAACAAGATAACCGGCGGATCGTTCGCCAATACCTGATACAACTTGTGGTAAATCGGCTTGCGTTTCTCAATGTCCAATTCGGCATTGGCCTGATGGATCAGTTCATCCACCTGCGGGTTGTTGTATCCACCCTGAGTGGCGGCTTCTTTGCTGTAGAAATCCCATACGCCGTCGTGCGGATCGTTTAGCGTGCTGGTGCTAAAGGAAGCCAAATCGTAGTTGCCCGCTTTGCGTTGGGACATCAGCGCGTTGAAGTCCAACACCTGAGGTTTGAGCAGCACGCCAATCTGGCGATAGTTTTCTTTGGCAATCGGGATCAGCGCGTCGTTCAGCACTTTCTTGCTGACCAGCAGCGTCAGCTCAAGGCGCTTACCGTCTTTCTCACGAATGCCGTCAGAGCCGACTTTCCAGCCCGCTTCATCCAGTAATTTTTTGGCCTGCGCAGCGTCGTATTTGTACTGGTTCACGCCTTCGGAGTTAAAAGCCCAAGAGATTGGCGAGATAGGCTCGTTGGCGACGGTGCCATAACCCTGATAGACCACGTCGACCAATTTCTGGCGGTCAAGACCGTAAATCAGTGCTTGACGGACTTTGACGTCTTGCAGCGCCGGGCGGCGGAAGTTGAACTCAATTTTGCTGTAATCGCTCGAACCATAAAGGTTGATGTTGGCGAAGCCCAGTAGCTTGAGTTGTTCGATATCATCAGGGCGCGAGGTAAAGGCGTCGTAGTCGGTGTCACCGGTCTGGAACAGCTGGAAGTTAGTTGACGGGTTGGTCACGCGGTAGATAAAGCGCGGCGTTGGCGGCACACCTTTATAGTAATGGGTGTTGGCGTGGAAACGGATCTCTTGCCCCGGAATGTATTTCTCGTAGACATAAGGGCCATTGCCCAGCGGCTTGCCGTGCAGGGTTCTTAAATAGTCGAGATTGCCGCGCGAGTAGCCTTTGCCATAATAGGCTTTCGACAGCACCGGGCCGCCGATTTTTTGCAGCGTCGTCGCACCCGCTTCCGTGGTGGTGACTTGCAGGGTTTGCGGGTCGATCACTTTCAGCCCAGAAACGCTATCTGCTTTACCGGCTTTATAGTCATCCCCGCCGACGATATGGGCTAATGAAATGTCGGTGTCACCGTCATATTTCGGGTCATAAAGCACGGTCAGCGTGAACGCCACGTCTTCAGCGGTTAACGGCGATCCGTCGCTGAAGGTCAGATTGGGGTGCAGCTTGATGGTGTAGGTTTTGCCATCGGGGGATACGGTCCAGCTTTCGGCTAAGCCGGGGACAGATTCGCCGTGGCTGTCTAAATCGATCAGTCGGGCGAAAATCACATTAGTGACGTTTTCATCCCAACCGTTGACGAAGAAGTAAGGGTTAAAAATACCCTGAGGTTCAGAGATACCCGCGATCACGGTATCTTTGCGTAACTTAGCCGCAGCGGGAATTTGGCTGGCATCGGTGGCAGGCGTAATGCCTTCTTTTAACTGCTCGTCAGCAATAGACAGAGAGGAGAATAGAAGAGAGCCACAGAGCACTGCCAGCTTCAGTGGCGTAAAACGCGGCAGGCCGCGGGTCTTAGAATCGTGCAGAGACTTTGCCAAAAGACGTTCCTCATCAAGGTATTTGCATTAATTTTTACAAAACGTGACAAAGAGTAAGGTCGGGTTTTAAGCTTGTCTAACAACGAAAAAGTATGGCTTATAGCAAATTTGTACTGGCACTATGCTGGTAAGGCTGAACCATACAGCAGCTTATACTCACGTCTAAAATAGCCATAATGAAGAATGTAACCAAGGGGTGGGCAGATGATGATTTACAACGTGTTCGGGCGCCTGTTGGGCGTAAAGCAGGTCAATGGTCGCTGGCAGGTTTTCAACGTGGCGCTGCCCGAACGGAAGTACTCGCTCAATCATCAGGTCGCTATTCCAGACTTTATAGAAGAGCATGAGATAGCCACTTACCTCGGCGACATCTTCCACGAAGCGGCCACTGAAAAACACCCGGATGTGCTAAAGGTGGAATGATTTCCTGCTCTCACCCAGTAAGCACTTACTAACCATGTAAGCCATATTAAAAGAGCCCTCCCCTGAGGGAGAGCGCCGAAATAAGGTGTTCTTCAGAAGTTAATTACGCGTAATTACGTGAAGATTAAAGCGGATTTTGTGTTTGCTGCGGCATCACTTCGCGGCGGCTTTTTTGCTGCGGGAACCGACTTCAGCCATCACTTCTTTCTGTTTGTTCTTATCGCCAATAATCTTATACCAGCCCGCCAGCTTGCGAAGATCCGGCACTGCGGATTTTTCATCAGCATCGTAATTAGCTAATTTAATTCGATAATCTTCGAATATGGCGATACAGCGACGTGCCCACTCCCCCTCAAGCTGCGAGCCTGCTACAGCGCGTGGGCGACGCGGTAGGCGTGGTCGCATAGGCTTGGTGGCCTCTGGCGTGGACTCGTCCATGTAGGCGAATTTAATCGATACCACGGTTCTGCCACTCTTCACCGGCTCCCATACCACGGAGATGTCGGTATTGGCGTTGATCCGGTTGATCGTCGGCTCCAGCAGCTTCTGGCGGAAGTCGCGGTAATCCTCGTATTTGCCCGCCAAACCGGCCTTCTCGCGCATCCAATTAAGATCCAGTGTCACCTCAATGGCTTTGCCGGGGCGACGGCCGTAAAGGTTCTTGGCTTTGATCAACCAGCCATACAATCGCACCGAGAACGGCGTATCCAGCTTGGCAATGTTGGCAAAATTAAGTTTGGTAAAAGACTCTTTTAATTCATAGAGATAAGGGGCAACGTCTTGGCCGAAACGCAGCACGACGGCGCTGTGATCGTCGCTACTGACATACTCAAGTCGCGAGAACCAAGAGAGCTGAACCGTTCGGATCTTGCCGGTTTTAGCATCCGGCTTGTAGATAGTAACCGGCTTTTTCATCAAGCTTTCAGCGGCTTCGCGCAGCTGTCTGTGGCTGCTGGTGGGATTCACGCCATAGATCCGCTGATAATCCTGAGGGAAAAGTCGGTAAAGAGTGTCTGGCTGTGGTTTCCTGCTATCGATTTGGGCTAAAGCCAAATTGAGTAACCGCATCTCATCAAGCGTAACGCTATAAGCGCCCTCAAGAAGATCATTTCCCTGAACAACGGTTAGTTTATTGAGTTCCATGTCGCAGGATCCATAGGTGGAATGTAGACAAATTATTCCACATATAAATTGCTGCCGTAAAGCAAAAATACTAACTAATTAATTCTTTAATATCATTATGTTATGTAAGTTCCAAAAAAGTGCGATCAGGAAATTTCTCCACATAAGATTTTTCGAGATGTCTCGCAAGATAAGATCCTTGGCGATTTGTGGCGCTGACCGAACAGGAAATTCCTCCACATTAAGCGATAAGGATCGCACTTCGCCGTGCAACCCAATGTGAGATTTCTTTCGGTTGGGATCAGGAAATCTCTCCACATATGAACTTCCGACAGAGTTATTGGGTTGTGTGATCCAGCTCTCATCCCGCTATTTACTGGTTTCTAGCTGTGCCGATGCCCATCACAGGAAATCTTTCCACATTAGCCTTCACCAAGCAGCAGGAAAAGTTTCCACATATAGCTGAGTCCGAGGCAACAGGAAATTTCTCCACATATCGCCCTGCCCCCTTTTGGAAAGGCCTATTGATAAGGGATCCACGCCTGTTAACAGGAAATCTCTCCACGTATGCAGAGATGTTAAATGATCAGATAATCTTTCCACATATAACAATGTGACGCTGTCACAACGGCCATAAGTGGATGATTTAGTGAAAAGTATAAAGCGGAGGTTTAAGAGCAAGTATTGCAGCGCGAACAGGAAAAGTGTCCACATTAGGCAACCAGAACCGTAACAGGAAATCTCTCCACCTTTAGCCATTACTGCAGCTGTTCAAGCCAGTGACTCATCCGTGACGCGGTAACAGGAAAAGTCTCCACATAAGGACGGGCAGACCAACAGGAAATTTCTCCACCTTTGGTACTCTCCCCTGTTTGTTGAGGAGCTAAACCCTTTACACATAACGCTTAGTGGCGAGGATCCTGCTAAAATGCTAAAAGTCCGAAACGGCCCTGAGTTATCAACAGGAAATTGCTCCACATATGTAAGATCATGATTTTCCGAAAGTTATCCACAGGAAATTACTCCACTTGGAACAGGAAAAGGATCCACATTCAACAGGAATGATCTCCACATGAGACATGAAATCACTCCACATATAGGCGTGTAACCTCATGATAATAAAAGTGAAAAAGGTGCTCTAAAGAGAAAGGTTTAAAGTTAAAAAGAAACAAAAGAGTTATTAGATCTTTGGATCCTTCCACTAAAACAGGCGTCTGATGGAGGTTGCCGAAGAAGTGAGAAGATCATGCTGACCATCGCTGATCAGCATGCAGAGCGGGGATTAAATGCGTTCGTTGTGGATCAACCAGCCTTCGATCAGCTCGGTCAGAACATCTTTCATTTCGCGATCTTGCAAAAAGCAGCTGGTCTTGAAGCGCTTATGCAGATCTTCATCGATATTGGTTTGCAGCTTTTTGACACTGGATGGCGGTTTAGATACGGCCTCTAGCGCCGTATTGAGTTGCCGATGCTGGCCTAATTTCATTTTCATTTCAGCAACTCCATGATCTCTTTAGTCATAATTTCAATCTCCCCTTTCGCATTGCCGTCAGTGGTATCGAATACCGTGCCGCCATCCATCATGGTGCGGACATAAACCTGACGCTGAGAGGTGCCTGTTCTGAGTGCTGGCACGCCAGTGTCGGCAATCGACTCTTTCAACACTTCTAACATTTTAGCCGAAGCCACCTTCTTGGTGATCAGAAAACGCGCAATCACGGGTTGCAGGTTTTCACGCGCTTCTACGACCGCCAGGATAGCGCCACAGGCCGCAAAGTCTAAAGGTGAGGGAGTAACCGGAATTAACACCAAATCGCTTACCATGACCGCTGCGGACGAAATTGCCGAAATGGCCGCTGCTCCGTCGATCACTACGTAGTCATACTCCTTCAGCTGTTTTCTGACGGTATAAACCTCTTTCTCCGACGCTGCCTCTGCAAGGTCGAACTGGCACTTGCTTTCGTCATACCAGTTACTGATGCTGCCTTGTGGGTCAGTATCGACCATCACAACTTTGTGTCCTTGTCTGGCGAGACAGGTTGCGATGTTAATGGACGTTGTGGTCTTCCCTACCCCGCCCTTCCCGTTCAGGAAGGAAATTATTTTCGCTGCCATTGCAACCTCTTGATGATGGATGATGGGATCATGAGATTTCAGCATCTTTGAATCTTGGGATTATAAGATTTCAAGCTATCTTTATCATATAATCTCAGGATTCTGTGATTATGAAATCCATGAATCTCATGAGTACGGGATACTATAATGTTCGACGGCGAGGATTTCAATATCTCCGGATTTTGAAATCTCATGATTGCATAATCCTAGGATTCTAAGATTGCATGATTTAGGGTCACGATATCTTACGATTATACAATCTTGTGATTATCTCATCCTAGAATCTCAGGGCATTAGGATTCTAGAATTTCAGGATTCCAGCATCATCTAAATCCCAGCCTTATGAGATTCTAAGATTCCACAATCTTGAGCTGCTATCGTCATGCAATCTTGGAATCCTTTCATTCTAGAATCATAAGATTTCAGGATTTTACCTATCCGAAATATGAAACATGCGATTCTCCTTCTAAAATAGAATTACTGTATCCTATGATTTTAGAATCCTTAAATCCTTAAATCCTTAAATCCTTAAATCCTTAAATCCTTAAATCCTTAAATCCTTAAATCCTTAAATCTCATGACCAATGATTTTATAATTGTTGGATGCTAGGAGTATGGGATTCTAGAATCATGTGAGGTTGAGAGTTGTAAAGCTAATCTTGGGATGTTGGAATCTAATGATTTCATAATCCTGTAATCATTAATATTAAATCAATTGGTTAAAGGTGGTTGTGCCGTGTGTTGATGGCGGAGGAGGGGAGGGGGTAACAGGAATGAGCTAAATTCTGCTGCCAGTAATTTGGTGATTCTGGGATGTAAGGATTGTGAGATTTTTGAATCTTAACATCTCATGATTCAGGGATTTCTAAATCTGGAACTTCGGTAAATCATAGGATTCTGTAATTATGTGATGCTTGGATTATGAGATTTACAGCTTGAAAAGCATGCCAAATATTTATACCGCTGCATAAAGTTTACCCATTAACTGCCGATAAGTTGTTCTCTGGGTGGTGACATCACGCTGGTTTTGGAGTGTCGACAGCCCGCAGATTAATCGCTTTTATCTTAGGTTATGGAGTGCGTTATGCGATTCACCATTCGCACGCGACTGATCGGCATCGTCAGTTTGCTGTGTATTTTGCTAGCAATCACCACGGGGTGGGGGATCATCGGATTACGCGCAGCCGACCAGAGAGCCATATCCACTTACCGTACCGAACTACTTCCTCTGCAACACTCCGCCAAGCTTTACCGACTGACACAGCTTCAGTCCGCCACCTTGTTTGAAACGCTGCGCTACTGGACCGATAGCGATGAAGTGAGCCAGCGGATGCAGCAAATCGACACGTACCGCAAACAAATCGTCGCCGAGCAGAAGGGCTATCAGTCAACGCCGACGGTTTCTGGCAGTGCATCTTTGCGCCAAAACTTTCTCAAAGACCTGTCAAATTATCAGGTCGCGCTGAGTGACGCGGGTATTCTGTTGTCCTCCGGCAATCCATCCGGAGCCTTAGTGATTATTGAAACTCGCCTGCGCTCGGGCAGCCTCGCGCTGCAAAAAGACATCGATGCGCTGGATAACCTGATGCGCCAGCAGGCCGAAGCAAACTACAGCGCCAGCTCTAATGCCTTTAACACTATGCGCAACAGTATGTTAGGCATTCTCGCCGCTGGGATACTGATTGCCTTAATTGCAGGAGGCCTGCTGATTCGCTCACTGACAGCGGCTATCCGCCGGGCTAAACGCCTTGCCGAATCGATATCGGCAGGTGGTTTGAATCACCATATCGGCGATATCCCACGGGATGAGATGGGCGGATTGATGCAGGCGCTGGCGCAGATGGACGCCCGGCTGTCATCAATAGTACGCGACGTGGGAGAGAGCGCTCAGGCACTAAGCCAGGCGGCAGAACAGATGGCCGAGGGAAATCATGATTTGTCGGCCCGAACGCACTCGCAGGCAAGCTCTCTTGAACAAACCGCAGCCAGCATGGAGCAGATGACGGCAACGGTGAAATTCAATGCTGATAATGCTTCGCAGGCCAGCCAGTTAGTCCAAAACGTACGCCAACATGCTCAAAAGGGCAGTGCGGTATTAAGTGACGCTGTCACGGCGATGCAAGATATTGAGCAGTCGAGCAAGAAGATTGGTGATATTAACCGCGTTATTGATGAAATTGCTTTCCAAACTAACTTGCTGGCGCTGAACGCGGCGGTTGAAGCTGCCCGCGCCGGTGAGCAAGGCAGAGGATTTGCCGTGGTAGCCTCTGAGGTCCGCCAACTGGCGCAGCGATCGGCAAAAGCGGCGCAGGAGATTAAAACTCTGATTCAGGCCAGCGTCAGCAAAGTGGATATCGGCAGCAAGCTGGTGCTGCGTTCAGGTGAAACCCTGAATGAAATCAACGATGGGTTAGTGAAAGTCGTGGATTTTGTGGCTGAGATTGCCGTAGCCAGTAACCAACAGTCGAGCGGGATCACGCAGGTAAATGTCGCCATTGTGCACATGGAGAGTGCCGTCCAGCAAAACGAGGCGCTGGTTGAAGAGGCTACTGCCGCCAGCCAGACGGTAAATGCTCATGCCAGCAAATTGGTGGAGAAAATGGCTTTCTTCCATTTAAAGAAAGCGCCGACCACCGCGCAAATTGAAGAGAGTAAGCAGCCGGTTATTGAACCAGTCAAGACCGCGCCCCCTGTTACGCTGGAGCCGGTTAATGCTTGATTTCAAATGGTTAAAATGGGTGTTATCTCCGGCGTTAGCGGCGTTTAGCCTGAATGCTCATGCTGTGATCACCTTGAAAATCGCCACCATCGCCAATGGTGACATGACCATCATGCAGCAGCTTTCAAGCAGTTATGAGCAGGCTCATCCTGATATCAAGCTTGAGTGGCACGTGATGAATGACGGCGAACTGCGCAAGCAGGTGCTGAGCGACATGAGCAGCGGCAAGGCCAACTTTGACGTGATAACCGTAGGCACTTATGAAGTCCCGCTGTGGGGGCAAAAAGGTTGGCTAACGCCACTGGAAAACTTGCCCGCTGATTACCACGTTGACGACTTACTCAAGCCCATTCGCAGCGCTTTATCATGGCAGGACAGGCTCTACGCCTTGCCTTTCTATGGTGAAAGCAGCATGACTTATTACCGTAAAGACCTGTTCACGGCTAAGCATCTGACCATGCCAGATAACCCAAGCTGGGATGAAATTAAAAATCTGGCTGCTCAACTGACGGATAAATCACAAGGCGTTTACGGACTTTGCCTCCGCGGGCTGGCGGGCTGGGGTGACAACGTCGCGTTGGTGACTACCATGGCCAATGCCTATGGGGCGGAGTGGTTCGACGCTGACTGGAAACCCCATCTGGATAGCGATGAATGGCGTAACGTCTTAAAAGATTACGTTTTTCTGCAGCAAAATTATGGCCCGCCGGACGCTAAGTCGAACAGCTTTGGGCAAAACCTGAAGCTATTTTCACAGGGTAAATGTGCGATGTGGGTCGATAGTACGGTGGCGGCGGGCATGGTGACCAATCCGCAAATCTCGATGGTGGCGGATAAGGTCGACTTTGCGCCAGCTCCGGTGGCGATTTCCGCTAACGGTTCGCACTGGCTTTGGGCTTGGTCGCTGGCCGTGCCGCAAAGCAGCAACCAAAAAGCACAGGCGCAGGCCTTCATTACGTGGGCGACGTCACCCGCTTATATTCAACAAGTGGCGCAGACGGTAGGTTGGGGCGCAATTCCTCCCGGCAGCCGTAACTCGACTTATGCCGAACCACATTATCTAAAGCTGGCTCCTTACGCGGCAAGGGTGAAACAGGCCTTGGAAACCGCCACCCCCGAGCAGCCAACGCTGTTCCCGGTACCTTATCAGGGCGTGCAATATGTCAGTATTCCGGGCTTTGATCAGATGGGAGACGCAGTGGGTAAGAATATCTCGGCACTTCTGGAAGGTAAGATGTCGTTGGATGAGGTGTTAAATGCTAACCAACAGGCCGTGACGGCAATTTATCAGGCGGAGAATCATTGAATCTTGAGATTTTATGATTAGGTGATTATAGGATTCAAAAATCCCATAATCCTGAGATTTTAAGATGCTTGGATTATGGGATTGATTGATGCAATGATTAGTTATCAGCGACTTGCAGAATAACCTGCCAATCCATGACTAATTTTAACAGCAAGCAGGCGGAGCAAACGAAGATTATAGTTTTGTACATTGGGGCGTCATAAGTGTGATGGATGTCTCATTTTATCAGTCGGCTAAAAATTTAGAACAACCATTTTCTGATTTTCACTCCTGCTTTTGTGAAAAGCGCATTTATTGCTATCCAATCAGTCGCCACTGCCAACTTGGTCGGCACAGAAAATGTAACTCAGCGAATCCCAACCCCCGCAACAACCCTAGCGGCAGTAAGCCATTTGTGCGTTTATCACGCGAAGGCCCTAAAGTGCCAAGTTGTCATCCTTTAGCCTGAATTAACAATGACTACTGTATAGAACTTATGCGCGTGGCGAGGGTGAAAACGTCTGAAACATAGTCTATCTGTGCGCTCCGAGGGCGCTAAACTTCAATATTGCAGCAGTGTTTGTTATATTATTGTCCAATTGACGTTCAGCATTTTGGCGTATTTGACTAAAGCCAATATACTTTTAGAACTTCGTCGCTCAGGACAATGACATGTTAGATTTTCGCTTTCCGACTGCAATGCAAATGGTACTCAGCGTCGCCGTAGCCGAAAAAACCGGCGTACGTGCAACCAGTGCGGTTTTGGCTAAGGTTCTGGAAGCTAACCCCAGTTTTATTCGCAAGTTGATGGTTCCGCTAACGCGTAACGGCATTATTGTCTCGACGCTTGGCCGTACCGGTTGCATCACTCTCGGCCGCCCGACGGATCAAATCACCCTGCGTGACATTTACACCGCCGTGATTGATGACAAACGCATTTGGGCTTCCCGCCCGGCGGTGGAGGCTAAGTGCTTGGTGAGCGCCAACGCCTGCTGGTACTTCAAATCGGTCGTTAGCGAAGCTGAAGAAGCTTCTTTGGCCGTGCTGGCTCGCCACACCGTGGCCGACGCGCTGAGTGAGTTTGAGTGCAATGACACTCGCAGCTGGTGCAGCGATAAGAAAAACGCCTGCACGGAACAGGATGAAGAAGCTTCCGCCGAGAAATAAGCTAAGGCAGCTTTCATTGAGAATCAGTGCTCAGTGTTGTTTGAAACTGAGCCATAAAAAAGGCCGGGTTATTAACCCGGCCTTTTTGCTTTCTGCTATTTACCTTCAGGCAGTCACGGTTTCTTGACGATCTTTACGTGTTACCAGTCGGCGCAAGGCCACGTAGAACACAGGCGTCAGGAACAGGCCAAACAGGGTTACCCCCAGCATGCCGGAGAACACGGTAATACCCGTGACTCCGCGCACTTCCGCACCCGCGCCGTGGCCCAGAATCAGCGGAATAGTCCCCGCAATAAAGGCAATCGACGTCATGACGATAGGGCGCAGACGCAGGCGACACGCCTCAAGCGCCGCTTCGACAATCCCTCTGCCTTGCATTTCCAGCTCACGGGCGAACTCGACGATAAGAATGGCGTTCTTACAAGCCAGCCCCATCAACACCACCAGCCCAACCTGCACGAAGACGTTATTGTCACCGCCGGTGAGCCACACGCCAAACAGCGCGGAGAGCATGGTCATCGGCACGATCAGAATGACCGCCAGTGGCAATGTCCAGCTTTCATACAGCGCCGCCAGCACCAGGAACGCCAACAGGATGGCTACCGGGAAGACGATCAGCGCCGCGTGGCCCTGCGTTGATTGCTGATAGCTCAGGTCAGTCCATTGGATATTCATGCCGTTCGGCAAGACTTTATCCGCCAGCTCGCTCACCTTGGTCATGGCTTCGGTCGAAGACAACACGCGCGGATCGGCATCACCAATAATGTCCGCCGCCGGGAAGCCGTTATAACGAATCACCGGGTCTGGGCCATAAGTGGTGGTGATGTTCACCATGCTGCCAATCGGCACCATTTCACCTTTGTCATTGCGGGTGCGCAGGTTGGAGATATCTTCAATCGTTTGACGATATGGACCATCGGCCTGCGCCATCACTTTATAAGTACGGCCGTAGCGGTTGAAGTCGTTAACGTAGGTCGAACCGAGGTAAGTTTGCAGCGTGCTGAATAAATCATCCAGCGACACGCCCTGAGCCTTGGCTTTATCACGATCAATCTTGGCATCCAGCTGTGGAACGTTGGCCTGATAAGACGAAATCGGGAAGCCCATGCCGTGGGTCTGCATGATGCCGCCGGACATGGTATTGATCGCGGTTTGCAACGCACCATAGCCCAGACCCGCGCGGTCCTGAATATACAGTGAATAGCCGGAACCCTGACCTAAACCAAGAATTGGCGGTGGCATAATAGAGAAGGCAAAACCTTCCTGAAGCTGCGAAATCTTGGCATTGATTTCCGCATTGATCGCCGCCGCGGTGCGGGTGCGCTCATTGAGCGGTTTCAAGGCAAAGAACACCGTCCCGGTATTCGGCGTATTGGTGAATTGCAGCGCATTCAGGCCGGGGAAGGCGACTGAATCACTCACGCCGTCCACGCTCAACCCAATCTCACTCATCTTGCGGATCATCGCATCCGTACGCTCAAGGGAGGCACCTTCTGGCATCTTCACGCCGCCAATCAGGTACATCTTGTCTTGGGTCGGAATAAAACCACCCGGCACCAGTTTGAACATAAAGGCCGCGCCGCACAGCAGCAGCAGGTAAACCACGAACACTGAACCTCGACGGTGAAGCGTACGGGAAACCGCGCCCTGATAGCGTTCAGAACTTTTATGGAAGAAACGGTTGAACGGACGGAACAGCCAGCCGAACAGGCGATCGATGATTCGCGTCGGAACATCTTTCTTCGCGCCGTGAGGTTTGAGCAACAGCGCAGCCAACGCCGGGGAGAGCGTCAGGGAGTTGATCGCCGAAATCACGGTTGAAATGGCAATGGTGACCGCAAACTGCTTATAGAACTGGCCGGTCACGCCTGACAAGAAGGCCATCGGCACGAATACCGCGCAGAGCACCAAGGCAATGGCGATAATTGGCCCAGACACTTCGCGCATCGCCTGATGAGCGGCCGCCAGCGGCGAGAGTCCTTCCTCTATGTTCCTCTCGACGTTTTCCACCACCACAATGGCATCATCCACCACGATCCCTATCGCCAACACCAGCCCGAATAGGCTTAGCGTGTTGAGCGAGAAACCGAGTAGATAGAGCACGCTAAAGGTACCGACCACCGAAATAGGCACCGCCAGCAGAGGGATGATCGACGCACGCCAGGTTTGCAGGAACAGAATCACCACCAGCACGACCAGCAGCACGGCCTCAAGCAGCGTATGAACTACCGCGCTGATGGAGTCACGCACAAACACGGTTGGGTCGTAAGGCGCTTTCCAGGTCATGCCTTCTGGGAAACGCGTTGCCAGCTCGGCCATTTTGTCGCGCACGGCGTCAGAAAGGTTAATGGCGTTGGCGCCCGGCGCTTGGAAGATACCAATCCCCACCGCATCTTTGTTGTTCAACTGGGAACGCAGCGCGTAGTTGCCCGAGCCCATCTCAATGCGAGCCACGTCGCGCAGGCGCACCACGGTGCCATCATCGCTGGTTTTCAGGATGATATTGCCGAACTCTTCTTCATTTTGCAGGCGACCTTGGGCGTTAATCGACAGCAGATAGTCGCTTTTGGTCGGCATCGGCTCTGCGCCAAGCTGACCGGCAGAGACCTGAACGTTCTGCTCGCGCATCGCATTGACCACGTCAGAAGCCGTTAAGCCGCGCGACGCCACTTTGTTCGGATCAAGCCAGACGCGCATCGCGTACTCACCGGCACCGAAAATTTGCACCTGACCGACACCCGGCAGACGCGCTAACTCATCTTTCACTTTCAGCGTGGCGTAGTTACTCAGATACAGCGAGTCGTACTTGCCGGAAGGGGAGAACAGATGCACCACCAGCGTCAACGTTGGCGACTGCTTCTGGGTGGTGATCCCTTGGCGAATAACGTCCTGCGGCAATCTAGCCTGCGCCTGAGACACGCGGTTTTGCACCTGAACCTGCGCCTGATCCGGGTCTGTACCCGGACGGAAAGTCACGGTGGTGACCAGCACGCCGTCAGAACCAGCCACAGATTTCATGTACATCATGTTCTCAACGCCGTTGATCGACTCTTCCAGTGGCGTAGCCACGGTGTCGGCGATCACTTTCGGGTTGGCACCCGGATACACGGCGCGCACCTGCACGCTCGGCGGTACCACGTCTGGGTATTCGCTGATCGGCAGAAGCGGGATGGAGATTAAGCCACCAACAAAAATCAGGATCGACAGAACCGCGGCAAAAATCGGTCTGTCGATGAAAAAGCGGGAAAAGTCCATAATTCAGGATTCTCTTTCAGGGCTTAGTTAGAAGCGACAGTTGAAGCCATATCAATCGTCTTGGCATTCACCGGCATGCCCGGCATAAACACCTTCTGCACACCATCGACGATGACTTTGTCACCGCTGACTAAACCTTTTTGCACAATACGCAGACCTGAATACTGACGGCCCAATTCGACATCGCGACGCTGCGCCTTGCCATCTTTATCAAGCACATAGACAAACTTGCGGTCTTGGTCGGTCAGCACGGCTTTATCGTTGATCAGCACCGCGTCAAACTGCGGGCTGCCCGGCATTTGCACGCGAGCAAACAGGCCCGGCGTGAAGCGGCGTTCGCTGTTATCGAGCACGGCGCGCATACGAATAGTCCCGGTACCGGAGTTCAGCTGGTTGTCGGTAAAATCGACATAGCCGGTGTGCGGATAACCCTGTTCACCCGCCAGACCAACGTTGACCTGCAACTGGGTTCCCGGCGCGGCAATATGCTGACCATCACGGGCAAGTGACTGATAACGCAGGAAAGTGGCTTCATCTACATCAAAGTAAACGTAGACTTTGTCGAGTGACACCAGCGTGGTGAGCACGCTCGCGCTGTCACCGGCAGTCACCAGGTTACCCACGGTTATCATGGCGCGGCTGGCGCGGCCATCGATTGGCGCGGTGACCTGCGTGAAGTCGAGATTTAACTGAGCAACATCCAGCTGGGCCTGCGCGGCAAGAACGTCGGACTGCGCTTGCGATGCGGCGGCTTTACGCTGCTCCCAGATCTCGGTGGAGACGGCCTGAGTGCCAATCAATTTCTCAGTACGGCCTGACTCGCTGCGGGTCAGATTCGCCTGATTGCGCGCGTGAACCAGCTCGGCCTGAGCCTGTTCGCGGGCGGCGCGATAGGTGCGGTCATCGATGGTGAACAGAACCTGGCCTTTTTTAACTTCCTGACCTTCGGTGTAATTCACTTTATCGATATAACCCGATACGCGCGGGCGCAGTTGCACACTCTGTACGGCTTCAATACGGCCGTTAAAATCATCCCATTGGTTAATCTTTTTGACGACGACATCCGCCACGCTTACGCCCGGAGGGGGAGGCGGGCCATTTTTTGCTGTGCTGTTGTCGCAAGCAGTGAGAACCGTGACCAAGATCGCAACCAAAGAGAGTTGCAGTGCGAGCAGAGGCGCGCGAAGTGAGCGGCCCCGTTTAACCATTGGGTTTTGCAGACTTGCCATTATTTTTATTTCCAGTGAGTAAGCTCAGTCAGGCAATACAACCGGATCCTGTCATCCGGGTAACGTCCTTTGCCTGAGCGGGCTTTTGTCCGATTTGCGTCGTTCAATGACACAATTTTGCAGCGAGAAAAGAGGTGTTGCTAAATTTAAAGTATCAATGAAAGATACATTAAGTCGGGGGGATTGTAGGGAGGTCCCTAACAAAGAGCAAGAATTACTGTTGCACTTTATGTGCTGTTTTCAAAAGCGGATATCTGTGAAGCCGGTCACGGAGAAAAAGCGAAGATTTAATGCAACAATAATACTTGCATTTATCCGCAAATCCCGTCAGTCTAAAAACAGACCAGAAACTACATTTCGTCAGAGAGACGGGAGAAATAACATGAAAACGGCTGATTTTATTCACGATTTAACTGACTGGATCGACAAGAATCTGGAAGAGCGACTGGATATCAACACCGTCGCCGAGCGAGCAGGGTACTCAAAATGGTATCTGCAACGGATGTTTAAAGAGCATACCGGCTCGGCGTTAGGCGAATATATTCGTGCGAAAAAATTAAATATTTCTGCCGAGCGACTGGCGAACAGCGGCGAGCCCATCGTCAATGTGGCTATCTCTCTGGGCTTCGATTCCCAGCAGTCCTTCAATCGCAGTTTTAAACGTCAATTCGGCCAAACGCCGGGTGACTGGCGTAAAACACTGCACAGCCAGCCAGAACGCAGCGGCTGCATGTGTAGCTAAGTTCTCTGCGTAGATAAGACCCTTGATTAAGACTCCGCGTAACGACGCCCGGCCATCAATGACCGGGCGTGTTAATTTCTAGAAAAGTGTCGACAGTTCTGACACGTTGAAATCTTTTAGGCCTTCGGTATTACCCTCACGCACTTTGCGCACCCACTGCGGATCACCCAAAAGGGCACGGCCTACCGCGATAAGATCAAACTCATCCTTCTCAAGTCGCTGTACCAAATTGTCCAGACTGGCAGGGCGTACACTTTCGCCAGCAAAGGAAGAGGTAAATTCACCGGATAAGCCGACAGAACCCACGCTGATGGTGGTGGCACCGGTCAGTTTCTTCGCCCAGCCAGCAAAATTCAGCCCCTCTTTGCCATCAATCTGCGGGAATTCAGGTTCCCAGAAGCGACGCTGGGAACAGTGGAGAATATCCACACCTGCCTCGACCAGCGGCATCAACCATTTAGACATAGCATCCGGTGTATCGGCCATACGGACATCGTAGTAGTTAATTTTCCACTGACTGAGACGCAAAATAATGGGGAAATCGGGACCGACGGCTTTACGCATGCTCTCGACCACTTCGGCAGCAAAGCGGGTGCGTTGTTTGAGGGTGGCTCCACCATAGGCGTCGGTGCGCAGGTTAGTCTCCGCCCAAAAGAACTGATCCAATAGATAGCCGCTCGCGCCATGGATCTCTACGGTGTCGAAGCCTAGCCGCTTGGCGTCAACCATCCCCTGACTAAATGCGGCAATGGTATCGGCAATATCCTCTTCGGACATGGTTACGCCGTGAGATATTTTGGGAGCAAGCAGGCCAGACGGACTTTCTGCCGGATTATCCGCCGTTGCATCGCTGTCCACTCCGGCCATTGCCCCCACGTGCCACAGCTGCGGGCCCATTTTCCCACCCGCAGCATGAACCTCTTCTATCACATTTTTCCATCCCGTTAATGGGGCATCGCCATAGAAAAAAGGCACTCCTTGTTCATTTCTTGCGGCGGGGCGATTAATCGCCGTGCCTTCCGAAATAATCAGCCCAACGTCATTCTCCGCGCGTCGACGATAATATTGCGCGACATCCTCACCCGGCACACCCTGTGGAGAAAATTTACGGGTCATGGGAGCCATCACGATGCGGTTGTTCAAATGCAGTGATTTTATGGTTAATGGCTGGAAAAGCGCGTCTAACTTTGATGAAGGCATGATGCGAACTCCGGGTAGGTTGGAGCTTGATAGTATCGAATGTATACTTAATATCAATTAGGCACTTTAAAGGTATTAGGTACCCAAAAAGGAACCACGATGACCAAAATGAACGATGATGAAATCCAAAGGGCTTGTACTACGCGCCTGTTGTTAGAACAGATCACGGATAAATGGTCCATCGTTGTGCTGTGCGCATTATCCAAAGGACCATTACGTTTCAATGAGATAAAACGTCGTCTTGAGGGGATCACGCAGAAAACCCTCACTCAATGCCTGAGAAAGCTTGAGCGCAGTGGGATCTTGGTTCGCGAAGTCTTACCGGTTTCGCCCGTGGCGGTGATCTACAGCGTCACTCCGTTGGGCCGCACGCTGGAGAAACCCTTTTTTGCTCTGTTTGAGTGGACACAAAATAGCCTTGCAGAAGTGACCAAAGCCCAGCAGGCATACGATCAGCGGGAAGGTCTTTGACTAAACCCAATATCAGATTTTTATTTTTAAGCATGGTTGAACGTCACTTCAACAGCGTGCTTAACAGCTGTTTGGATACAGGCACCAACCCAACTTGCAGGCCAAACGGCTTGAACAATTTGTTGATGATGTCAGAGGTATAATTACCTTTGTCGTTCTCGACGTCTGACAAGGTTTTCCTTGAGACAGCAACCAATTTTGCATAAGCATCCTGCTTCAGGTTCAGCACCTCGATCCGCAACTTTTTCAACGCACCGCCCTGTGTTAACTCGCCCAATAGCAGCTGTTTAATGATGCCATGCATCACGGCTTGCCGGTCCTGAGTGCTTACAGCTGTTGAGCTTTTAGATACTCTTTGCCGAGTAGGAGTACGCGAGGAACTCTCTGCCATCGTTGCTGGCTTTTCGACCGGAGAATCTGAGGCATTTTGCAACAGCTTCTGCCTTTCCCGAATTTTGCGAATGGTCTCTTTCGCCGAGACCGGGGCCGATTCATGACCTTTCATAGCAGCCCCCAACGACGCAATTTTTCAGCGATAAAGTCAAAGCCGATCCCCGGCATGTTAATAATCTGTTCGGGCACGCCTCTTTCCACCAATCTTGCTTTAAGGCCGAGGAGCTGTTGAGCCGTTTCCCTCAAAGCATCTAATAGGGTTTCTGCCGGAACAAGGTCATCAAGCGCTGCCGCAATACCTGCAAAATCATACTCACCACCGATTTCTAATGGCGCACTCCATTTAGTGGTTCGGGCTATTCCTTCGGGGTCAGCTTTCATCGGGGCGAAATCGTATATCGGCGCCAGACGAATGATGTGTTCATCCTTGAGCAGCGACGTGTTACGCCCATGGTTATCACTATTGCCAAAGATAATATTGAGCAAATCGCGGCGCACCCATTCAATCACAAAGGCGGGAACATCAAAGTCAAAACCCTGTTCAATCACGGTGTCGCTGTGGGTGATTTTATTGATAAGCGCCCTGATGGCTTCCTCATGATACAGCGTCGTGCCGGGCGCTTTTCTTAATGCCGAATAGACTGACTCCATGCCAAAGCGCTTGATGTGGCTATCATCTGCAAAGCAAATATCAAATCTAGGCAGCCATAAAGAAGGGTAGTTCAGGCCTTCCTCAAGACGCATATGCTGAGTTGGGATGGTATCAAAACCCATTGCCGCAAGTTCGTGGTAGAAATGGAACTCAGCCCGCAGAATATTGCAGTCAACCTCACTACGGTTGCCGCGCGGGAATTTCACCAAATAGTGTGTATCTCGATTGAGTGAATCGTTCTGGTAGGTATCAATCCAGATTTGACCATGCTGGCTGCATCTTAGTAACAGTTTTGGTGCTTCGCCGCCCGCACCTGTCGCACCCCCGGCGGCAGCTCCGCGCTGCTGGGCGTAATCCAGAAAATCTGAGGCTCTATTTTTCACATCATCGAGGGTGAAAAAGAGCTGTTCAGCCTGAGGATGATAGTCGGGGAGGGACTCTTTAATTCTCAAATTACCGACCGGCGACATGGTGCCGTGGCGCAGTAATACGAAATCCTGTTGGTCGGCCGCCATGCCTTCAAGATCCAGATAGTTTGCCCAATAGCGCCTGCTGGCACCGCTCGGAATAATATCATCAAGGAATTTCAGCCAGCCGCGTGGCCCGTCGTTCTCAAAGAACAGAGAAACAGGGTGATTCAGTGACACCGCGTGATTATCATCGCGGCCGAGATTTTCAACGGCATAGTCCGAATCATAATGGAGTTCAGTGACTCGAAAGGCGTTGTCTTCGCTTTCGGGGAAGGTGATGTGCGCCATATCCACCCATTGATTTTGCAGGAAAACTTGTAGCGTTAAATATTCCATACGGATCCCCAGAAAGTCTTATGAGTAGTAGAGTACTCGTTAACTCATGTAAATTCAATTTTTGTCACTTATAGCACTCATTAATTGCTCTGCAAGATTTTATTGTTACTTATACCACTCATTGTCTATCTTCAAGGTTAGGACCTTAACGTCAGCGCCAACAGATGACCACATCGCCAGCGTTAATAATGAAAAAGGCCTGCTTGATGAAAGCAGGCCTTTTGTCAGTCTGGGGTCCGGCTAGTCGCCGCGTATCTGCTGCAAAATCTCTCCCAGCTTCTCGCGCTGTACTAGCGGAATTTCGCGTCCGGCGGAATATCCGGCGTTTTGGATAATCACGTCATTGAGCGCCACTAACCAGTCATAAATATAGAACGCGGTGTTATTGGCCGGGGTCAGCGTCAGCTTGGTTAAACGCTGGGAGCTGCTCCAGTTTTTCGGCGGCTTGGCGAAGATTTTGTGGCCACGGTTAATGCGGCTGTCCGGGCGCTGCGACTCTTCAATCTGCAAGAAGCCGAGCCAAGCCACAAAGTCACCCATCACCGTCAGCACGCGTGACACCTGCCGATCGGCCTGACTTTCGCTGGCCGCCACGGATTGCTGAGTCTCTTCCAGCACGCCAGACAGCATGCCCGCGACGTCCATCCGCACTCCGGCGGTGATCACCTCTTCCACCAGCATTTCGACTCCCGGCTTGCCGATGCCGAGCAGATCCACCAGCGGCGCATTGTCCGGCAGCCCGCGCAGATGGTTAATCCAGTAGTGCTGGGTTTGGCGTGCGAAGTCGGTTTCCGCGGCAGGCTGCTGGCTGGCGTGCTGCTCCTCGACCGGCGCATCCAGCGGTTCGTCGCTGAACAGGTCGATGCTGATCCCAATACCAAAAGTCTCGGTCAGAGCTGGGGCAGTCGCGCCGCTGCTGGTAACGCTGGCCGTGGGCTGAACCTCGAACTGCTGCAAGTAGAGGCGGCGCAGATCTTCGCGGGCGGGCAGCAGGCGCTCGAGCAGTTCGCCATGAACCCCCGCGCGGGTTTGCAGCGCTTTTAGCAAGCTTTCGGCAATTTTCTGCTTCTGGGCTAGCTCTTGCTCGTTTGAAGAAGGCAGCCAGCTCCCCAGCAGGTTATCGGCCAGCACGCGGCGCAACTCGTCGCGCTGCTCGCTAAGGCGCGCCTGCTTGTTGGCGGGAGTCACCTCGGCGGTGAGCCAGCTCGCCATGCGTTCAATGCCGCGTTTGTCCATCGCCAGCATGGTGCCCCAAGCATCGCCGGGGGTGCCGACGTGGCGCTGCACGGTTTCATCGAAATGCTCGCTGTGGGTGATTCGCTGGTCGAACGGCGTCAGCGCCCAAATCAGGCCCGGCTTGCGCTGGCTGCGGATTTGCGCGTTTTCACCTTGAGTCTGTTTCACCCAGTTATCCAGCGCCTTGCTGACGCTTTTCACCGCGTCGCGGTTGCCAGCGGCGGTACACACGAGCAGCGAATTGACCTGCTGATTTTCGGTGTAGCGCTCCAGCAGTCCGGCGTTTTTAGCGTGCAACAGGCCCGGCGACAGCAGGCTGTGGGTGGTGCCTAGCTCGCGGGCGTCAGCCTGCGTCGGGAACAGCAGCAGGTCAACCTGCTCAAACAGCGCTTCCTGCGGCGCGGACATTAATGGCAGCAGCAGCTCGGCGGTCAGCACCGTCAACTCCACCAGTGAAAACTCAACCGGCTGCCCGGCTACGCCCTGATGCAGCGGGCGAACCGACAGGCTCTGACCGCGTGATTCTGTCTCATAGTCGGCGGTTAGGGTGATCGGACTCATTATCCCATCGGCCGGTAGCAGGTGGTCATCCACCAACACGCTAAGAGGCGCCAGAAGCTGCGTCGCGCCTTCCAGCTGTTGTAGGACATGAGCAAAATGGCGATAAAACGCCGTGGCGTGGCTGGCTTCGTTCCACAGGATGGAGAACAGGCGCGCGCGGTCGTCAATGCCCAGATAAGGAGCCAGCTCTACCGCCGCTGGCCAGAAGTGCAGGGCGCGCAGCCGGTCGGCTTTGGCATCCATGCGCGCCAGCATGTCCCAGATTGCCACCACGTCGTCGCCAGTCAGGCCGTCAATGGCTTCCGGCTGGCGATGCAAAGAGAGGCTGTGCAGGTGAGAGAGGATCTGCTGCTGATCCCACTCGGCGCGCGGGCCTTGGGTGGCGGCATCCAGCGCGGCAATTTTTATTAGCTCGGCTTCGTTAAGCAGCGCCAGTTGCACCGGCCACTGCGAGTCCACGCTTTCGGACTCGCGGCTAAAGCGAGTGACCAGCGTGCTAGCCTGACTGCTCGGGTTGATGTGGCTGAAGTAGTCGAGAACGCGGTCGCCCAGCAGGGTTTCCAGCCTGCCGTTTTCACCGGCGGCCAGCGCATTCAGCAGGTAAGATTTCCCCGCCTGCGAGTAACCATAAAGCCCAATCCCAGGATTCTGTGATGCTGAGATGGCAAGATTCTCTGCCTTGTGGCGCTGGCGGCGCAGCTTCAGCTTCAGGCGGTCGGCTTCCATATTCAGGCGCGGCGACTGCGAGCGGTTGCTCTCAATCCACTGCATGGCCTGGGCCACGCCGTTGGCGACATGGGTCAGCTGGCTGCTGAGAAGTTCGGAATGGGTAGAAGTCATTTCTTAAATACGCTCCCGCTGTCGATCCAGTAATGAGTGGCACCTGAGCCACTGGCCGCCAGCGTGTTCAATTTCAGTCGCAGATGGTCGATTGGCACCGGCGTGCCGTCCTGAAGCGCCGCTTGGGCAATTTCCACCTGCTCCGGGCTGTCGCCATCGCCCTGTTTGCTGACTTTAAGCTTCAGCGTCAGCACGTTATCACCGGCAATGCGTCGCGCCAGCTTATGGTCGTTAATCGACAAGGTATAGAGCGGCGAGGCGGGCCAGCGGTCATTATCCAACTGGCGGAAACCTAGGCACAGCGGGCCGCGCATCTGGAAACTCACCTCTTGGCTGAGCTGGAAATCAGGCTGGTCGAGGTCAATATCGCTGTAATAAACGTTCTCCCCGGTCAGCGCATTATTGCTGTCGAGCATGCCGAGATAGCGAATGGTCGAGTACGGCTGGAAATCCCCGGCTTTGAAATAGAAGCTGTTGAGTCGCAGGTCCAGCGACAGCAGGCAGAGCATCGCGCCCACCGCGGCGGTGGATTTCGGGTTCTCAATGCGGCCTAACTTGTTAAACGGATACCAATCGCTGGTGTGATAGCCATCAAGGGACAAAATGCGGTTGGCCGGTAACGGCTGAAGCAGGCGGAACAGCGCCTGAATGCCCGGGAAGCGGGAAGGGCGGCCGGTCAGCAGCAGCACGTCACACGAGTAAAGCGCCACCACTTCGCACAGCGAGCGCAGCTGCTGGGTAATGTGCATGCGCGGCGACAAAAACTCGGCGTGCAGCTTGCTCAGATTGAGGATTAACGGCACTTGTAGAATGTCGAACGGCGCGGCGTCGTTGCGCAGTTCGCGCTGCACTTCGCTATTAATGTGGTCGCGGACTTTTTGTGTCGGCAGCTGCTCGAGCAGGTCACTGAAGCGCGTTTCGATTTCGGCGCTGGTGTCTAACGGGTCGAAGCTTTCATAGGCTTCGAGGATCGCGCGGCCTACCGGCATGAAGATCTGCAAAGTCACCTGCTGGCGCAGAATCGACAGGCCGTCCATCCGGCCTTCGTGGCCGAACAGCTTATCCATCAGCGGCTCGGGGTTGGCGATACCGGCTTTCTTCAGCGCGCCTTGCAGCGCAGGCAGCACGTAGAGCTGGATCACGTCGAGCAGGATGTCATCTCCCGCCACTTTAAAGCCTTCGCGGAACAGTAAACGTGGAAGGATTTTCACGTTATTGCCCACGCCGTCGTCCAGCCAATACTGAGTGATAGCCAAGTCGGTGGTGCCGCCGCCAATATCAATGGAGGCGATGCGCAGGGTTTTGCCGACGGTTTCCCCCTCGGCGAGCTCTTTGTCCGGGCGCGCCATGCTGGCAAAGAACGCCTCGGTGCGCCCGGCAAAATTCACCTGCGATTCATTATATAAGTAGACCATTTGGCCGCAGGTGGCTTCGTCCCACTCCATCTGCACCTCTGGCACCGGAACCTGACTTAGCGCGCGCTGGCTTGCCGTGGCGAACTCTTCATCGGCCGGGTGCCAGCCCATGGCTTTCCACACCACGCCAATGGCTTCGAGCATGCGGCGGCGGAAGATCTCGCGCTCCGGTTTTGGCATCGCCGAAGGCAGCGTCAGGATGATATTGCGCAGCTGGCGCGGCGCTCCCGAGTGGATCATTTTCATCCGCTGCGCGGCGCTGTTGATTTGCATCAGCGCCTGCGCCAGCAGCTCGGAGAGCATAAAGGTCATGATTGAGCTGCGGCTGTAGTGCGGCGAGAACACCGGCAGGCGTTCGTCCACCGGCACGGTAAACAGCGGCTGGCCTTCATCATTGAACAGATAAGTTTGCGGCAGCGCAGTGGCCGCTGGCTCCTGCGCGGAACGCCCGCTGCTCTGGCTAAATCGCCAGCCCGGGGCGTAGCTCTCTTCATCCCACAGGTAGCGGCGCGGGCTAGAAAGCCCGGTAGAGCCTTCGGTACCTTGACGCGTCAGCGCCATGCGGCTGGCTTCACGCCCGACGCGCACGATGGAAGGCCATGCAAAGGCGTCGTCGCGGCCACTTTCCACCGAGAAGTTCTGCTTGCCGAAATGGGCTTCGGCGAACTCAATGCGGCTTTCGAACAGTTCGTTGTAGAGCTGGTGGGGCTGGCTCAAGTCACGAATTTGCAGCTCATAAGTCTGCTTCAGCCCGTTGCTTTCGTCCGGGCTCTCTTCCACCAAAATCCCGCAGGTGTGCGAGTTGCCGACGTCCAGAATCAGATCCACATTGATCGCCGGTTCTTGCAGGGTGCTGGTGCTGATTTTGATTTCAGGAATAGACAGCTGGGTGCCGAGCATTTCCAGCAGATTCAGGTAGTGCGCCTGATACTCAAACTCGCGCAGCGCGGATTTGATATCACGCGGATTGCGGTTTTCGCGCTGAATCGCCTGTTGGCTAAATACCTCGCGCAGCCAGCCGTCGACCCACGTCAGGTCGAGGAAGTCACTCAGCTCATCATTATAAAAAGCCAGCGCAAAGCTGCTGCCGGTCTTGATGTCGTTATCGTTTGGCGTCAGCTGCTCGGGCTGTTGGCCTTCTTCCACTTCAGCCGCGTCAGCAGCAACCTTGGTATCGAAAGCCAAAATGATGCGATGGGTGTGGCCTTCGTTATCCGGCTTATCCAGCGCAATCACCTGCATCCGCGCCCAGTTATCCGGGCCGCCGGAGAAATTGCGCGGCGGGGTAAAGCGCAGGAAAGGCAGCGGCAGCCAAATTTTCTCCAGCAGCGCGAGAGACTGGGCCAGCGAAATACTCGATTCCGGGCGCACCACTTCAACCTGCGCCCCCGGCACCGGCAAGGAGTATTTGCCGGTCAGCGGGTCGTGGTCGAGGCGCAGCAGCGGGCCATTGGCACTTTTGCGCACAAATTTGGACGGCAGATCTTCATCAATCTGCGGCGTAAGGGCGAAGTCCAAAAACTGGATCCCGCTGTTCTTAATCAGCGTAATACGCTGTTTGTAATCAGGAATAGATGCCAGCATCGGTTATTTCCCCTCGCGCTTCATGGTCATTGGGATGACGGTGTTGGCATCGTAGCGGCCTTTACAATCTGCGGTACCGTTCAGAGGTTGAGTACAGACAATCTCTGGCATTTGATACCTCGAACCATCGCTACATTTGGCTTTAAATCGACTGTTGATCACCAGATTTCCTGAACTCATCAGACCGGCGCTGACGTCTGCTTTGCAGCTCATGCCGTCGCCATATTGGATTTTGGCCGTGCCTTTACCGTTTTTGATTTGGTATTTCAGGCTCGGCGGCTTGCCGGTGACCGGGGTTTTAATGTCCAGCACCACGCGCCAGTTGCCATTAAGGAACTTGGTGGAGCCGACTTTGACGGCGTCTGACGGCATGGTCAGCGCGTTTTTATCATCCGGCGCTGCCGGTGTGGCTGCCACAGGGGCAGGAGCCGGAGCCGGTTCCACCACTGGCGGCGTGGCGACGGCGGGAGCCAATGGCAACTCGGTGGCTTTAGCGGGAATAACTTGCGGCGCCGGTGTTGCGACCACGGCAGCCGGTTTATCTTCCACTTTATCTTCAACGACAGGTTTTGGCTCAATGGCCTTGGCGGTGACCACCGGAGCATCGCTGGCAGGCAGGGCGCGCTTCTCGGTAACTGTCGGAGCCACCGGAGCTGGGTGCTCTGCGGGGGCAAATGCGCCGGTAAATTGCATCACCAGCGTGGCGGCCAGCGCCGCACCGGGGATCAGCCACCAGAACCGCAGCCAGCCGCGATTGGCCGGGCTTTTTGCGGCGGCGGCAGGCGCGGCTTCTGGCTGCGGTTTAACTTCAACCTGAGGTTTAGGCTCCACCAGTGGCGGCAAAGGCTCAGTGCGTTTGATGGTCGGCAACGGCAGGTCAACCAGCGAGCTTTCAGGTTTAAACACCGGCGGGCGCAGGCAATCAAGGGCATCAATGCGGGATTTTTTGTCCAGATGGACAAAGCCCCAGAAGGTCAGAACGGGTCTGCCATCCACCAGATAGACATGGTTTTGATCTGGAAATTGAATGGCTTTCGCCAGCAAGGTGCCAAACAGCTGTTGGCCCGGCTTAGTGGACTTCAACGCCGCCTGACACAGCGTCTGTACCACGGCGCGGCACTGTTCGAGCTGGGTAATGGCCGAGGCGCGCTCGCTGTCGCTGGCGGATAACCACGAGGTGACTTTGCCCGCAATAGGGGAATACCAGTCAATGCGGTCGCCCGCTTCGTTGGGTTGGGGAATGGCCAGCACGTCGGCAATCGACTGCTGCTTGCGAAGACGTAATGTTTCGCGGATCTGGAGTGCAGAGGCATAAACCGGCTGGCCGTTTTCACCAAGTGCCTGAATATCGTCCAAACTTCCACTGCGTAAAAATGATTTTGCCACGCAAAAATTGCCCCGTATTGGAGGTGCTTGAAGAGGTGCCAGCGGCAGAAAATAATGCTCTATCGGCGATTGTGGTGATTTTACCGTCAGCCGCTGGCAATCAAACGCAGGAATAAGGGGGTAAAGCGGGTTTTGTTTAAGGCAAATGAGCCATTATGCGCACAGTGATTCGGCTTGCTGGTGAGTGGCGGCCAACAAATCAGCGCCGAAGAGGCTAAAAATGAGTTAGTGGAGACCATTTTGGGGCTGACGGGTCGGGCGTCACGGCACTAAGGCTTTTTATTATCTCTACAGTAAGGACTTATAAACGTGTCTTTTCTGTAGAGATAATTGCCTGTCTTTGAATTAAGTGTACAATAAAGACTCATTTTTAAGTCTTTATTGTAGAGATAAATGCAATGGATAAACTGACTGCTATCGCCAAGCTCGACGAGTTCAGCCGCAATGGGCGTTATGTCTTCCAGTTGCGTGACTTCGAAAAAATCTTCCCAGAAGAATCCCCCCGAGCCTTAAAGGAATCAATCAAACGTCTGGTCGATAAACAGATCCTTACTCGCGCAGTTAAGGGGGTATATGTTTATGAGCGTGGCGCGAAAGACAGCTATATCCTCGAGCACATTGTTAAGGCCATGCGACGCGGCGAGTACAGCTATGTGAGTCTTGAATCTGCGCTTTCGCAATATGGCGTTATTTCACAGATTCCGATGGGGCGTTTAACGGCCATGACCACGGGACGTTCTGGCGAGTATGAAACGCCGTGGGGCGTCATTGAGTTGACGCATACAGAGCGCTCGGTGAACGACATCCTGTCCGGCACGGTAGAGACAAAATCCCCAATCAAATTTGCCAAGAAAGAGACAGCTGTACGGGACTTACTGCGTGTGGGAAGGAATACACACTTAATGGATACCACGGAGAGGGAATATGGCTAAGCGCATAGATTTTGACTTTTTGGTCGCTGGGATAATTCAACAAGAAGGGCTAGCTGCTCTTCGGCCTGTTGTTGAAAAAGAACTGCTGCATTATGACATCCTTTTTTGCTTGTCAGAGGCAGGGTTACTCAAAAGGTTAACCACTACAATTCAGGGCGGCTACGCCGCGTCGCCGGCGACGTTAAGACTCGGCGTTCTCTCTGCCCATGTCTGTCGCCTCCATGCCGCCACGCGGCATAAGAAAATCCATTGGCTTAAAGTTTGTCCTAATAGCTGGCAGTCCCTAAAATATAAATTAGTTTTGTGTTAAGCAGTGATAACACAGAGTTATATGGAAATTGGGCGACGTGTTGGCCGGAAATATGGCTGTGAATTGCCAATCTTAGGCTGTAGTGAAATTTCGACGCCGAATCACTCAGATCTAAATTTGAACTGAAAAACTAAGCTTCTGCTTACCCAAAAGGATAAAGGGAATGAACGCTACTATGCTGGCCCGGTCGGTAATGTCGGGCGTTATATCGGTGCCCATGGATTTTTATCTGGGCCTTGAACGCACTTTTCAGGATCTGGATCTTTCGGATGGTGGTCGCCGGATACAGAATCGCAATATGCAGGACGATATTCGCGTCGGACGGGCTATCAGCAAAGCTTTCAGAGACAGAAATGAAATAACCAAAATCGCAAAAATCATTATTGATGACTCGCTCAAAAATTTGCCGGAGCCAGTGTTACAGAAGTTATACGACAAACTGATCGGCGGTGCCACATCGATGACCAGCCGAACATCAACCCAGCTTGCGCTGTCTTCATATCTGGGATCAAAGGTGGTCAGTGGAGTGATGCTGTCTTTTATTTCCCGGATTGCCTTGCGTGGGTTAACCGGAGTCATGACCGGCGGCGTGGTGGCTCAAGGGGTGATCTCGCGCGCTTGTGAAGCATCAAGGCGTTTGCAGTTGCAAAACCCTCAGTTATGGCAAAAACTCAGACTGAATGATTACGACATGCTTTACTTTTTCTTTGAAGAGCCGCTTCAAAACTTTATCCAAATGGGGGAAACGTTGCGCAAAAATCCCTCTGCTTCACAGGAGTTCATCAATGCTATCGAAAATTATTAGGCTGGTTCGAAAGCTGATAGCTGAAGTATCAGGCGGGCTTGTGCTCATGGCCGTTGTTATAGGGATTTTTCTGGCCGCTACGCTTAATGAAGGAGCTATGCGCATCATTGCCCCGTTACTGGTACTAATCGCCGGATTGGTGGTTTACGGACTTACTTACCTTATAGCTGCAAAGGCCGATCGGCGATAATCTAATGCCGCTAAAAAATTCTTAACGTGGACTGACATTGTTTCTTAATTTTAGAAACCGCCCTCAATCATTTTATTGAAGCGTTTAATTTTCGCACAATACAGGGACAACCGACTTTTGAACGGATACTTAAGATAGTCGAGAGTTAAATTAATGCGAAGAGATGAACCTCAAAAATTGAGCCTGTGGCGGCGAGTGTTTCACACTATTCTTGAGACCGGCGTTTCATTGTTGGGTGGTTTGCTTGTCGTCGTCTGCTGCTATTGGTTTTTCCATTATGAAACATGGCACGAGCGGTTTATTGCCATCGGATTATCAATTTTAGTCGTCTATATAGCGGTTAAGTTACTGCCAAATCGGCCAGAAGAATAGTTCTGGCCACCCAAAGGTCAGTCACGCGCATATTCAACATAGCTGCCGTCTGCACGCTGTAACAGCGTGCTTTCACCGGAATGCACCACGGTCCAACGTTCACTTACAGAGCCGCTTGCTAACCCCACCTGAACCTGTACGGCCTTGGTGTCAGGTTTAATGACGATGCATGAGCGAGACGTTTGACCTTCTGTATCCCCAAGGCTGACGACATCTTTGGCTTTCAGCTGACAATCATCCGAGCCGGATAACGCTGGGCGTTCTTCTTGTCCTGATTACTCTGAGGCCGCTGACATTTCACAGGTTGAGGTTTATACGAAAATACCCCCCTTACACAATAAAATTTATGATGAATCAATCGAATCACCTTCTTGAGGTAAGGTCATCGTGCCGGTATAGCAACGTGTTCATGACCGCCATGCTTATACTGGTGAATCGTTTGCTGGCAACTGACCAGCCCCAGTTCTTTCATGAGCCTGCCAGCAAGCCAGCGCCCCATCTGGTAGCCTCTCTGCGTTGCCATTGTGGCGATGCTTCTTGCTCCGGCCGAACCGTGGCTGATGCCATGCAGCTCAAGTACCTGACTTCGTAACGCAGCCCGTCTGCCGTCTGGTTTTTCAGGACGGTTTTTCCAGTGTTTATAGCTGCTGCGATGAACCCCAAACACATGGCAGAGGGTGGCCACAGGATAACGCGCTCTGAGTTTCCCGATTATCGAGAACTGTTCAGGGAGTCTGACATCAAGAGCGCGGTAGCTTTTTTAATATTTCGTTTTCCATTTCAATACTTTGTAGATTTTTCTTCAGCTCACGTATTTCGATTTGTTCCGGTGTAATCGGAGAGGATTTTGGTGTTTTGCCCTGACGCTCTTCACGCAGTTGCTTGACCCATTTTGTCATCGTGGAAAGACCGACATCCATAGCCTTTGCGGCATCAGAGACGGTGTAGTTTTGATCGACAACCAACTGAGCGGACTCGCGTTTGAATTCAGGACTAAAATTTCTTCTTTTTATTGGAGCACCTGTGTTGTTCTGAGGTGAGCATATCACCTCTGTTCAGGTGGCCAAATTCAGTAAACCACTACAGTTCCTGTACCGCACCAAGCTGGCACAGCATGAAAAGGGATTATGATTGAGCGCCAAGATGTGATTGACTGACTTGCATTAAGTCTACAAGAAGGACGCATTTTTAAGTCCTTCCTGTAGAGATAACTTTCTCCTTATCCCCATCCCGAAGTCAGGCCGCATCCCTGCGGCCCTCCGTTTACGCCAAATCTAACAACTGATTTAACTGCTCGATTTGCTGTTGCCATTCCCGCTGTAGGGCGGGTTTTTGATGCTTGGGTTTGCGGGCCAAATCCTCGGCCAGCTTGGTTTCGAGTTCGACTAGGGTTGCAAGCAGGCGCTCTTCCTCGCTGTCTGGTTTGAGAGGCGTCGCCTCTGGTTTTTCATCATCACTCGCACTTGTCACTGGCACCGGCTTGTCCGCCAAGATGGCGTAGACAGGGGCCAGATCGTGCCACTCCTCTAAACGCTGCTGGTGAATAAGCCAGAAACGGTTGCAGCTCTGCTCAATCAAGGTGCGGTCGTGGGAAACCAGTAGCACCGCGCCCTCGAAGGTTTTCAGCGTTTCGGCTAGCTCCTCTTTGCCTTCCATATCCAGATGGTTGGTCGGCTCATCGAGCAATAGCAGCGAGTAGTTTGCCAGCGTCAGGCCGATAAACAGCAGGCGCGAACGCTCGCCGCCGCTGAGGGTGCTGACCTTTTGCTGGTGGCGAAGATAGGGGAAACCCGCACCAATCAGCGCCATTTTTCGCTGGTCCTCGGTCAGAGGGGCGAAAGGAGCCAGCGCGTCGCTCAGCGAGTCATCGTCACGCAGCTGGTGCAGGCTCTGGTCGTAATAACCCATCTGCACCTTAGGGTGGAAAACCATCCCCGGCTGCGGGTTTTCGGGCTGTTCGAAGGCGTGCCACAGACTGCGGAGCAGGGAGGATTTTCCGCAACCGTTGCGGCCCACCAGCGCCACGCGATCGCCACTTTTTACGCGGATTTCGTCCAGCTCGAACAGCACCGGTGCAGCTTGGTCTGGGCGAACTTTCAGGTCTGTTAGCGCCAAAACCCGGTCGGCGGGCAGGGCTTCACCCGTCAACTTCAACTGCCACTGGTTGCCAGCGGTGAGCTGAGTCTGATCATCCTTCATCCGATCGACCTGCTTCTCCATTTGCTTAGCCTTGCGCGCCAGCTTCTCGTTGTCATACACGCTGCCCCAGATGGCTAACCGTTTGGCGCTTTTCGCCACGCGGTCAATCTCCTTCTGTTCGGCCTGATGGCGATGAGCATCGGCGGCGTCTTTCTCTTCAAGGGCCTGACGTGCCTGAGTGCAAGGTAAACGTATGAATTGCAGAGTTTTGTCGCGCAGGATCCAGGTGCAGTTAGTGACGCTGTCCAGCAGGCTGCGGTCGTGGGAAACCAGCACAAAGCTGCCGCCCCAGTTTTGCAGAAACTGCTCGAGCCACAGCAGCGTGGGCAGGTCCAAGTGGTTGCTCGGCTCATCCAGCAGCAGTAAATCCGGCTGGCGGATCAGCGCGCGGGCCAGCATCAGGCGAGTATGCTGCCCGCCGCTGAGGGTTCCCGCCGTCAGCTCCCACGCCGATTCATCAAAGCCCAGCGTGGCGAGCAGCACTTCGGCTTGCCAACGTTCGGGCTGATGCAGGCTGTCCGGCAAATGGTTAAGTACCGCGTCAAGCAAGGTGGAGTGCTGCAAGATGGCGGGCAAGTGCTGCTCGACGGTGGCCATCAAACAGTGACTGGCAAGGGTGATGCTGCCGGAGCTGGCGGAAAGTGCGCCGCTGAGGAGCTTCAGTAGGGTGCTTTTGCCGCAGCCGTTGTGTCCAATCAGGCCAATGCGGTCGCCTTTTTTTAGGCTAAAGGTGATCTCAGCCAGCAATGGGCCGAAGGAGTTGTCGTAGCCGACAGATTGTGCGGAAAGTAGTGTGCTCATGATGCTTACTCAGATTTTTAGGCATAGAGATGCCTATCGTCAAAAATCGCTGACGATAACCGGTAAGCCGGAGGGAAGTTCTCAGGTTGTTAGTTAGCTTCGCTCAAGCAGGTTATCGCAGCACGATACCGGTAACGCTTGAGCAGCGACGATCGCTAAGGACGAGCGAAATGAAAAACATTTCACGGGTCAGCATGGCAATCCTCCTTATATAACGTTGGTTTATGAATAATCTGATTATATTGAGGAATCTGTTATTTAGTCTAACCTTTTTGTATCCCCTTCAAATTTCAAAAATTTCACTCAACCCCGCTTTTACTGGAGGAGTCCATGAGTTTTCTAGGATGGACAGCGGCCGTGGGTGGACTGCTGTTGCTAATGTCATTGGCATCGGGCTGGATCCATCGCAGCCCGGTGACAACCTTTGGTCTGTACCTTGCCGCTGGCGTAGCCTGCGGCCCGTGGGTGCTGGATTTGCTGCACGTGGATATGGTGGAGCATTCAGAACTCACCGGCCGACTGACTGAAATCGCCATGGCGGCCTCGCTATTTATCACCGGCTTGAAGCTGCGTATGCCGTTTCGTAATCACGGTTGGCGAATGGGCGTCAGGCTGGCGTTTCCCGGCATGCTGATAACCGTCGCGGGCGTGATGCTGGTGGCGCACTACCTGTTTGGCCTGTCTTGGCCGATATCGCTGGCGCTCGGGGCCATCGTCGCGCCTACCGATCCGGTGCTGGCGAGCCTGATTTCAGTGAATAACGCCAGCGATGACGACAATCTGCGCGTCTCGTTATCCAGCGAGGCGGGCATGAATGACGGTTCAGCCCTGCCGATTTTGATGCTGGCGCTGCTGATTATGAATTCCCCCGAGCCTCTCAGCTGGCTGCAAATCGGCCACTGGGCCTTGGTGGACGTGCTGTGGGCGCTGCTCGGTGGCTTGGGCATTGGCTATCTGCTGGGGCGCTTGATTGGCCTGCTCGCCACGCGCCTGAGAAGCGTACAGGGCGACATCGCGCCGAGTGACTTTATCGCGCTCTCATTGATTGCCCTGAGCTATGCGGCAGCACAAAGCGTCGACGCCTCGGGCTTCCTCGCGGCTTTCGCCGCCGGGGTCGGACTGCGCGCTGCCGAACTGCGCATTGTGAACCTGCATCCGCCGGAGAATATGGATGATGACCAGCGCTATCGCCCCGCCGAAGAGCTGGTCAATCCGCACATTCGCCACTCGTTCTCTGACGGCGGCCCGGCCAAGTCGGTTGGGCTGATGGTGGGCGACGCGCTCTCCTTCGGCGATACCATCGAGCGGCTGTTCGCCGCCGCCATTATCGTGGTGCTGGGCATTACCCTTTCCCAGCATTGGGACCCGTCAGGGCTGCTGATGGCGGCGATTTTGTTTGTGGTGATCCGCCCGCTGTCGGTCTATCTGGCGACTATCGGCAGCGGCGCGCCGCGCGCCCGGCGGCTGATGATTGGCTGGCTGGGGATCCGAGGCATCGGCAGCATTAACTACATCGCCTACGCCTACACCCACGGCATTGGCGGCGCGGAGGCGGAACGCATGGGTGATATCGCGTTTACCCTGATTGTTGCCAGCGTGCTGGTGCACGGATTGACCGTCACCCCGCTGCTGAACTGGCGTCAGGGGCGGCAGCTCGCCCGAGCCGAACGTGCTAAACAGCAGGATGAGCCATAGCGTCGGCGGGTACATGTGATAATTTATCAGGCTGATTTTCCCGCAGGGCGCGGGCTAGCTTCCACAGGTACATAAGGCATGATGGCGATTAAATGGGTTCCCCTGTGCATTGTCTGCATCCTGTTTCTGTCGTTGGGATGCAGTTACGTTAAAAGCTCGCAGAGCAAAGAGCAGCAGGCCGTGGGTGGCGATTGGTCAACCGCGCGCCGTGATTCTGCGGGTATTGCTCCCAATCCGGTAGCGCTGAAAAGTACCGCCATTGTCCAGATTTACGCCGCGCCGACCTATGGCTGGCGCGGGCTGGTGGCGGTGCATCCGTGGATCATCTACAAACGGGCGGGAGACACCCAGTTCACCCGTTATGACGTGGTGAGCTGGGGCAGCAATAACGTGGTTCGCCGCGATTACGCTATTCCCGACGGCTACTGGTTTGGCTCAAAACCTAAGCTGCTGGCGGACCGCCGTGGCGAGCTGGCCGAAACGCTGATCCCGCAGATTGAGGCGGCGATAAAGAGCTATCCTTATCCGCACACCTATCACGCGTGGCCGGGGCCAAACAGCAACACCTTCATGGCGCATATCGGTCGCGAAGTGCCGGGGCTTAAGCTGGATATGCCCTCTAACGCCATCGGCAAAGACTACCGTGGGCTGACTAACCCGATAGGCTTGCCGCCGTCCGGGCGCGGCCTTCAGGTCTCGGTGCTCGGCGTTCTCGGCTTTACGCTGGGTGTCGAAGAGGGGGTTGAAGTCAACCTGCTGGGGCTGAACCTCGGCGTAGACATCAAATCTCCGGCGCTGCGCCTGCCGTTTGTCGGACGGGTTGGCTTTGATAACCCCGGCGCCGCCGAGCTGTAAAAACCACAAAATTGACCGGGAGATTTGACAGCCGAAAACCGGCTGTTTTATAGTCACCCGGTCTTTTCACATCTCAATGAGGTATTCGTCCAATGCGCAATTAATGCCCACCGCCACCCTCGGCGGCTCTCTTGCAGCTCCTCCGTGGAGTTGTTTTGGTGCATTAATTTTAAGGTTATCGCATGACGAATCCTATTCTGACGCTGGACCGCGTCTCTTTGGTTTTACCCAACGGCACGCCGCTGTTCACTGATCTCACCGAGCAATTTGATGGTCGCCACACCGGGCTGGTGGGGCGTAATGGTGTGGGCAAAAGCCTGTTGGCGCAGCTATTGGCCGGGCTGCTCGCACCTTCTTCCGGACAGTGCAATAGCGCCGGTAAAGTTAGGTATCTGGCGCAACATCTTACTCCTGAAAAATATCCCCACGTCGCGGCGCTGGCGGGCGTTGCCAGCACCCTTGCCGCGTTACAACGTATTGAGGCGGGGAGTGTCAGCCCGAGCGATTTCGAGCAGGTCGGGGATGACTGGGATATCCGTCAGCGGCTGCAAACCCAGTTGGAAGATGCCGGATTGGGCTATCTCACGCCGGAATCGCCGGTCAGCCAGCTCAGCGGCGGTGAAGCGATGCGCGTGGCGCTGATTGGCGCGACGCTTTCTGACGCCGATTTCCTCATTCTTGATGAGCCGACCAATCACCTCGACGGCCCCAGCCGACGTGCGCTGATGCAACAATTGCAAAACTGGACCGGCGGCTTAGTGGTGATAAGCCACGACCGCGCGCTGCTGCAGCAGATGGCGCGCATTGTCGAGTTGTCTTCACTAGGGTTGCGCAGCTATGGCGGCAATTACGCCTTTTACCAGCAGGCGAAAGCACAGGAGACGGCCGCCGCAGCGCAGAAGCTGGAGAGGCTCAAAGTCGAGCGAAAACGGGAGGAATTGGCTTTGCGCGATCAGCGTGAAAAGCTCGAGAAACGCCAGTCACGCGGCGATCGCCGTGGCAAAGAGGCCAATCAAGCCAAGATATTGCTGGGGAGGCAGAAAGGGCGCAGCGAGGCTTCGGCGGGTAAGTTACACAAGCAGCAACTTGAAGCGCGAGTGCAGCTCAGCCAGCAGGTCCAAGAGGCGGCGAAGCACCTCGAGACGGCGGCGCATATCGCCATGCACTCCGGCTCGCTCACGACTGCTACTGCTCAAAAGGTGGCGGCACTGACCGAGGTCACACTGCCCTTTGTCACACCGCCATTCGACCAGATAACCTTGGCCATTAGCGGCGGCCAGCGAATTGGCGTGGTAGGCCCCAATGGCTGTGGTAAATCGACCCTGCTAAAAGTGCTGTCGGGCGTGCTGCCGACGGTTTCCGGACTGCGCGAGGCATGGGCGAACATGGCTTATCTCGACCAGCAGCTCTCCAGCCTTAATCCACACCAAACGATCCTCGAGCAGTTACTTGAGGTGAATAGCATCGCCGGGAAATCTCAGCTGCGTATGCAGCTTGCCCAGTTAGGACTAGACGCTAGCCGGGTGCTGCTGCCCTGCGCGCAACTCAGCGGCGGCGAGCAGCTCAAAGCCGCGCTGGCTAAGGTGATTTATGCCGACCCACCCGCCGATTGCCTGCTGCTCGATGAGCCGAGCAACCATCTGGATCTTCCCTCTCTGGCTGCGCTCGAGGCGCTGCTCAATCAGTATCAGGGAACGCTGCTGGTGGTGTCGCACGACGAGGCGTTTCTGGCGCAGCTTGGGCTTACCCATTGGCTGGTGGCGGGGGAGAAGGGTTGGGAACTTCATCATCATCGAAATTCTGTATGACATTCATATTTATACGCAATTTGACTGATACATTTATGGCGAGATAGTTTTTAATGATAACCAAACCAAAATCTATTGGAGTCGTGAATGAGCAATATCAACGTTGAGTATGTCGATTATCAGGTTGCAGGGCAGGATTTTCAGGGCTGTCTGCTGTTCCCAAAAGGGGCCAAAAACCAGCCGGCCGTTCTGTTAGCGCCAAATTGGATGGGCGTGGCCGATGTGGCTATCGACGCCGCGAAATCCGTGGCTGAAAAAGGCTATGTGGTGTTTGTCGCTGACCTGTACGGCGCGAAAGTTCGCCCGACCAATGGTGATGAAGCCGCCGCGGCGATGATGGCAGTAAAAGACCAGCCCGCCGAGCGCCAACGCATGCAAGGCGCGCTGGACGCGCTGCTGGCGCAACAACATGCGCCAGTGAACGTGGCGAAAGTAGCCGCGATCGGGTTCTGCTTCGGCGGCCACTGCGTGCTCGAACTGGCCCGCAGCGGCGCAAAACTCAACGCCTTCGTGACCTTCCACGGTGGATTAGACACCAAGGACACCGACGGCGCGAAGAACATCAGCGGCTCCGTACTGGTGTTGAACGGCGCAGAAGACCCATTGATCCCAGCAGAGCAAATTTCTGGCTTTGTCGAAGAGATGAAAGGTCACAACGTTGATTGGCAGCTCATTAACTACGGCGGCGCGGTTCACTCCTTCACCGACCCAACCGCCAACGTTCCCGGCATGAGCCAGTACAATGAGAAAGTCACCCACCGCGCCTTCGCTCAAATGTACCAACTGTTTGCTGACGTGCTGTAAGGTTTGATGCCTAAACCCATTTCCAAGTCTTATTGGGAATGGGTTAAATATCAGCAATATAACTCCAGTTATTTCCTCGTAATTCTGCTTTCCCGCCTAAATCGCATCTCACGTTTCGTCTATTTACTATGCAGTGGAAGATTGATGTTATAAGTTGTAGCTTATATTTTGCTTTTGAATGTGAGCGTTAGCCCTGTGTTGACCGCCACTTAGCTCTCCTTGAGGTGAAAAAATGAAAACATTACGTGAAGCTATCGCTGCCCGTTCGCCAGAGAGCCAGGCTCGCATTAAAGAGATGGCGGATGAAATGATTCTGGAAACCGGTTTGCAGTTGCTGCGTGAAGAGATGCAGGTCTCACAGAAGAAACTGGCGGAATTAATGGGCGTCAGTCAGCCCGCCATAACCCAGATAGAGCAAAGAGGCAATGACGTAAAACTGGCTACTCTCAAACGATATATTGAGGCGATGGGCGGAAAGCTGAGCCTGAACGTTGAATTGCCTGAAGGCGTGGGGCAGGTGTTTCATATCTGATAGATTCTCGTTTCAGCCATCTAATCAGGGATAAGGTTATTTATGAAAACTGTAGAGATATTGCAGTACACATTAAAGTCAGGGACGGGGCATCGTTTTCATCAAATCATGGTCGAGCAGAGCAGCCCTCTTCATCGTGCTGCGGGTATGGATATTGTGGCTTTCGGTAACTCTCTTCATGACTCGGATTCTTACTATCTAATAAGAGCTTACGACAGTCTTGAGCATCTTGAGAGTTCTCAAAATTCTTTTTACAACAGTGACGAATGGCGGAATGGTCCACGACTCAGCATCATCGAGAGTATTGAAACTAGCGTGAAATCTGTACTTATTCTGAGTAAAAATGCTGTTGATAGCTTAAGAAGCTAAAGTGACTGCATTAAAATATCAGTCAGGTTTGGTGATGAGAACAGCCCCATTGGGGTGCCGTTTCTAATGTGCCGTCTGAGCCTGAGTGTGGGACGACGGCACAACGCTTGAAAGATCGACTCTTTCCCGAGCCTTGCTGAGGTCATACGTTGCCTGCATTGCCAGCCAAAGGCGGGCCGCGATACCTAGCCCCACTTCGAGCCTTAATGCCATTTCGGGAGTAATTGCTGTCTTACCCGCAGCGGCCTTGCTCAAGGCTGAGGGAGATACGCCCAAATCTTTCGCCAATTAGCGAAGCGAGATCCCGTAATCTTCAAGATATTCAGTGATCAAGCCGCCCGGATGCGGAGGGGTGGGTATAGCCATTAGTGATAATCCTTTAAAATAAGTTTTCCAGAATGGCTATGATGACACCTGTTTCCCAAAAAGAAACACTTTCTCCCAAATTGCTATCTTCTCCATAAATCCACAACAAAAAACCCGCCGAAGCGGGTTTTTACTTTTAAGGCTCAGTACATCCTACTTGCCGATTTCCGTCATCACTTTCACGTCGGTCTGGGCAATTTGGCGCTCTTTGCCCCATGCATCCTTGTACTTGATTAGGCCGGTATCCCGGTCAACTCTTGGTTTGCCTTCGCTGACAATGGTACGCCCGTCGTTGGTCTGAATGGCGTAATTGCTGGAGCAGCCTGCCAGTAAGGCGGAAAGAACTAACGCTGATGCTACTAGATAACGCTTCTTCATAACTCACTCCTTGTTGATAAGCCTGTTTAAGGTTTAGCACAGCTTATGAAATGAGCCAGATAAACGATGATTTATCGTGAAATATTCGACACTGCGCCGGTGAAATGGCTGAAAGCCGAGGGTGGCTGGCCGAGCATTTTGCGAAACATGGTCGAGAAAGCCGCCGGACTGTCATAACCCATATCCAGCGCCACGGTGGTCACCGGCTCTCCGGTGGCGAGCCTTGAGAGCGCCAGCACCACGCAGGCCCGCTGCCGCCATTGCAGGAAAGACATCCCGGTCTCTGCCCGAAACTGGCGATTGAAGGTGCGCTCACTGATATGCAGCAACTCTGCCCAGTGGCTGGGAAGAGTGTGAATATTGGGCTGCTGAAGAAACCCCTGACACAGCTTCGCCAGAGCCGATTGGCGCGGAAAGGCGATATGCAGCGGCAGGGTGGGGGCACGGGCGATTTCATGCATCATCAGGCTGACCAGCGCGCCATCGCGGCCAGAGGTGGCGTATTCCAGAGGCAGCTCCACGGCGTCCAAAAGCAGCTGGCGCAAAAGCGGAGGAATGGCGATCACTTCACACTGTTCGCCACTTCTGGGTATGGCCGCCGGTTCGATATACAGGCTGCGCGTGCTGACGCCGAGCATCACCACTTTGTGTGGCGTTTCGGCGGGTATCCACACCGCGCTTTGCTGCGGCACCACCCAGCTACCGTGCTGCGTAGAGACCTCCATCACGCCCGGCGCGCCGTAGAGCAGCTGAGCACGGCGATGGCTGTGCCAGGCCAGCTGAGTGCCGTAGGCGTAGTCTGTGCGGATGGCAACCACCGGGCGGGGGGTGGCATCCAACAGATTGATAGAAACGTTGCGCACGCAGGATTCTCATATTGGCTGAAACACAAACATTATTGACTGAATAACGAAAGCAGGACAAGCCTAGCTTGCTTACAGTGGGGCCTATTTTGCAACTTCAGGCCCACCACCATGTTCACTTTGTACTTCACGTTAACGCTATTCGGCTTTATCGCCGGGATCACCACGCTCTTATTCGGCTTTGGCGGCGGTTTTATCATCGTGCCGCTGCTGTATCGCACTTTAATCACTCTTTATGGCGCAAATAGCCCGATAGGCCATGCGGCGATGCACATCGCGGTGGCGACCTCGACCTGCGTGATGATTGTCTCCTCGGCGATGGCGACTCGCCGCCACTGGCGCAAAGACAACCTGATACTTAGCCAGATATGGCCGCTGGCGGGCTATATCGCCCTAGGCGCGGTGGCCGGGTCTTTACTCGCCAATGCCACCGGCGGCGGCGTGATCCGCTGGCTCTTTGTGGCCTATCTGGCGGTGACTATTGCCGACGGCGTGTTGCGAAAAGGCTTTGTTTCTCAACCGGCTAAGACAGCTCCCCATCAGCCAACCGTAGGGAAAACCGCGTTCAGCGGGCTGGTGATTGGCACCATTGCCACCTTTCTCGGCGTCGGGGGTAGCGTGATTACCGTGCCGATGATGCGCCGCCGGGGGCTAAGCATGACCGTCGCCACCGCGATGGCGAACCCGCTCAGCCTGCCGGTTGCCATAGTCGGGACGCTGACCTATATGCTGGCCTCGCCGGGCGCGGCGGCTCTACCGGGGCATGGGTATTGGGGTTATGTGGATATGCTGGCGTTTGTGGTGCTGCTCGCGGGGTCATGGCTGGGCATGCAGGCGGCGACGCCGTGGGTGGGACGAATTCCTGACAAGCTGCACGCCAAGATTTATCTGGCGCTGTTAACGCTGGTGCTGCTCACCATGGCGCTGTAAAAATGAAAAAGAGAGGATATTGCTATCCTCTCTCTTAGTTAACAACGACTTACTTCAGGCTTATCTTAATGGACGTTGATCGCTAAACACCGCGCGTGGCTGAGTGCGACGACCCAAAGCCCCCATAGCACCGGCGAGAACGGCTTCAACAATCAGTAAGAAGAAGGCGAACCAGCTGGCTTTCGCCGTCGCGGCAGCGGCTTTATCGGCGGCTTCGCGGGCTTTTTGCTCGGCTTGCTGTTTCAACTCTTCATATTTTGCTCGGGCCTGTTGATAGCTTTTCTCGGTCTGCGCGACAATCTGTTCCACTTCCTGATCGCTTTTACCAGTACGTGCTTTAATGATATTTTTCAACGCGTCACGGTCAGCAGCCTGGAATGTACTCTCATTGCGCTGAACTAAACCTTTAATAAAGTTGACGACGTCGGTGTCGGCGGTTTGTGGATGATTAGCCGTATTTGCAGCTTGATTTTGGGCATTGTTAACTTCTCCCTCAGCTTTATTTTGCAAATTCTCAGGTTGTAATTCTGGCTTGCCGGTTTGGCGCAGCGTGGTCTCCAGTTCATTCTGCAAACTGTCGAGATTAATATTATTTTCTCCCAACTTGTCTTTTACCATCTGAGTCACCGGCGGCGCGGCGGCTGATATTCCGCTACCCAATGTCTGTAGCCCGCTACCAACCACGCTGGCTGCGCCGCTCACCGCGCTATTAACCACCACCACCAAGAACCACAGGCTGATTAAGGTATTGACCCCAAACATTAATACTCCATGCAAAGCCCCTTCGCGCTGGGCCAGACGGCCGCTGGCGTAGCCCCCGGCAGCAATGGAAATCAGCATGCTGACGCCGGTCCAGATCAGGGCGCCGGTACCAATGTGGTCTAACGGATTTTGCTCTTTCAGCGGGTCAATGGTGCTAGCCCCCACTGCGGTACCCAAAATGGATAACAGTAAATAAACTACGATTGAAATAATGACGCCGGCGAAAATAGCGCTCCATGAAATACGTTTTAATGGCACACCGTTTACCGGTTCTACATAAGCTTCATTGTAATGAGCCGATGTAGGAGCAGAATGATCGTTCATAGACTCTCTCCCTTTATTACCATGCTTTTCATCTTTGAATGTTCGAGCGCGAATTCATTATTCGTGCGCCAGGTCACTAATTTCACGTAGAGTAATTACGTTGTATTAGCTGACTTAATGTTAGTCAGAGAATCAGAATTGCACCAACAAATCTTTACTTAAGCAAAATTAGCAGAATATGTTTCGATAACCCCATGAATTCACATTCAAATAGAACCAGTAGATAAAGTGTGGATATAAATAAAATTCTGCGATGAGTAAATGAGAACAATAAAATTCAATAAATAAAGGCCGTTTTGCTGAGTTGGGATTTTTGGTATTGCAGGGCATAATCGCGGCATTCTCAGCAAAGGAGTGCGACACCCATGAGGGAGAAAGTCAGGAAGTTTGGCCTGATATTTTGTAGCGCGCTGCTATTGGGCGGCTGCTCGGCTGCGCCTTTATCTCAGGCGCTGCGCGATTTCTCTCGCTTGTTGGATGGTGCGCCGGTTCTGGGTCAAGTTTCACTCAGCCCGCTGCGCCAGCTTGATCCGCTGCTTTTACGCCCAGCCTCTCTCTACCCTCAGCTCAACGAAATGCCACTCCCCGCGTTATCCGCGCTTTATCAATACAGCCAGCACTGCTCGGGATCGCTCGAGGGTATTCCGCCGGCTTTTCAACAGTTTGAACAGGCACAGTGCCAGCAGACTGATTTGCCGGAGCAGTGGTTTGTGGCTCACCCCGTCTATCCGCTGGGGGGCAGCACGGCGTGGCACTATCTCCAGCGCCATCCTGCCGAGGCGGGGCGATTGCAGGCTTACCTGCATGTGCGGGAAAGGCCGCAGGCGCTGGGCGGCGTCGGTCAGCTATCGGATGACAATCTTGACGCGCTGGCGAATGGTCAAACTTGGCTGATGCAGGACGGGGTTCTGTGGCGTCAGCAGGCCCAGCAGTGGCTGCGCTATGCGCCTGAGGTCTGGCAGCCGCTGGCCAAGCGCGCGGGAGTTGAGCTGGTGGCTGCCGGAGGGCGATGCGACGTCGTGCTGGGTACCCTGTGCGCCATTCCCGCCACCAGCTATGCCAACGGTTGGCGGGTATTGCTGGCCGTGGCGCTGCTAGCAGCCCTGTTGGCCTTAGGCTGGACAGGCTGGCAGCGGCGGCGATTACAGCAGCGCCAACGGTTTATTGTGCAGATGCTCACCCATGAATTACGTACGCCGATCAGCCAGTTAGGGAATGTGGTCGAGCATTTCCGCCGCGATTTTGACAGCCTGTCGGCGGATGCGCAGGCAGGGTTCGGCGAACTGGCCGACAGCGTGCAGCGTATGCGCCAGATGGCCGAGGCCAGCAGGCACTATCTGGCCGGAGACGGCATTCGCGACGTGCTGGAAGCGCCGGTAAAAATCACCTTGAGCGACTGGCTGTGGCATATCGCCGAGGCGCATCCCGGCCTGACATTTTGCCTTGATAGCGACCTTGAGGTTGAACTGCCGCTCTATTGGTCCAGCCTGTGCCTGAATAATTTGCTCGATAACGCATTTCGCCACGGCAAACCTCCGGTGCGTCTTTGCGCCAGTTGCCGCAACGGGCGGCTGATTTTAGAGATCAGCGATGGTGGAGATCTGGGTGTCAAAGCTCTGCCCCAGCTGCGCCGCGAGCTCTCTTCCCGCGCCGGGATGGGGCTTGGCCTGAGCATCGTCCAACGCGTAACCCGCAGATTGGGCGGCAAACTGACTCTCAGCGGCCCGCCGACCACTTTCACTTTGGAGCTGCCTTGTGAACAGTAAAACCCAACATAGCCTGCTGCTTATTGAAGACGACGCCGCGCTGGGGCAGGGATTGCAGCTGTTTTTGCAGCAGGAAGGCTTTAACTGTCAGTGGCTGAGCGAGCTGAGTCAGGTGGAGCGCCACTGGCATCTGGCGGACTTGGTTATCCTCGACCGGCAATTTCCCGATGGCGACAGCCTGAAGTACTTACCCAACTGGCTGGCGAAAAAGGCGCTGCCGGTGATTGTGCTGACCGCCCGGGTCAATGTGGAAGACCGGGTTGCCGGTCTGGAAGCCGGGGCGCGAGATTACCTCAGCAAACCTTTTGCTCACGTGGAGCTGCTGGCCCGCATTCGCGCGCAGCTGCGGCCGCTGGGGGAGGGGCAATTGGGCAGCGGCGAGCTGCTGCTGTTCCCTTCGCGCCAGTCGGCCAGTTGGCAGCAAAAAGAGGTGGCGCTGACCGCCACCGAGTTCGCCCTGCTGGCGATGTTGGTGCAGATGGCCGGGCGGGTGTTTACTCGCGATGAGCTGCTCAATCAGGTATGGGGCTACCAGCATTTCCCCTCGACTCGCACGGTAGACACTCATATTTTGCAACTGCGGCAAAAGCTGCCCGGCATTGCTATCAGCAGCGTGCGCGGCGTGGGTTATCGTTTGGATAAATTATCATGACGCCGAAAATTCTTTCTGCCCTGTTGCTTACGCTGGCGATGATTCCTCCCGCAAAGAGCGCGCTGCCCGCGACGCCTCTCGAGCCGGTGTATCACGCCTTATTCAGCCAGCAAGATGCTCAGGCGTGGCAGCAGCTGATTAACCTTTGGCCGCAGATGAGCAGCGCCGCGCAGCGCGACGCATGGCGACAGGCGCTGGACGCCGTTGTGTCTCGCCAATGCGGCAATGACCTGCCGATAGCCGCGCCCGCGTGGTTAGATCACCCGACGCTGGTGCTGATACAGCGCGATATTCCTCTCAATCGGATTTACCGCGTGCAGTTCAGCGGCAAAAGTTTGCGACACGACCTGCACATCTCCCTGACATTGCTAAACGGTGAAGAGTTGATGGATGAGGCCAAGGCCGAATATGACCCAGACCAGCAATTTAGGCTGAACAGTCAGGAGCGCGGCGAACCGTTCCCCGCCGGCATTTATCAATTAACCGTCCGTTCGGGCGGCGATGTGTGGCAGCAAACTTTGGCGTTGCAGGGCAGCGGCGGGCTGAACTGGCTCCAGCGGCAGGGGCAAAAAATCATTCTCCAGCCGCCAACTGTGCCAGCGGCCTGCCCACCGGTGTGGCTTGAGCAGACGTTGCTGCGCCGTAGCGACTTCCAACAAATCTGGTGGCAGCGCGGCGACAATCTTCAGCTCAAGCCGTGGCCACAGCGCGCGGATGCCGACGCCATCTGGGCCAATATGTCGGTCATTCGGGTGGAGGCGCGGGGAGGTTTGACCCTGCGGCTGGAGCATCGCCTCGCTGGGCCATTGCTGACATTGCAAAATTAGTTTTGCATCCTGACATTGCTCTGACAATTCCCCCCGGAGCCACCGCCATACTGTTATTCCTATCTCAGTGGAAATAAGGTTTCAGGTATGCGATTCATCATTATGTTTATTCTGTTTGCCCTGTTATTTGCCAGCAGCGTGCAGGCCGCCACGCCACAAAATTATCTCTTTACTGATTCTGACCAGTTGGAAAATATCCACCCGCTGTTGCAACGAGAGGATATTCAGGGCGTGCAGATTGTCTATTCTTGGAAGCAGCTAGAGAAGGCCAAAGGCCAGTATGATTTTTCGGCCATCGAAAAGGATTTAGCGTTCACCAATAAGCTGCATAAGAAACTGTTTATTCAACTGCAAGATCGCTTCTTCGAGCCGCAACATAAAAATATCCCGAGTTATCTCCAGCAGGAGCCTCAGTATCTCGGCGGCCTGATGGAGCAAACGGACAACCCCGGAGAAGGCAAGCCCGAGGGTTCTGGCTGGGTGGCGATGCAGTGGAATCCGGCACTTAGGCAGCAATATCAACAGCTTTTGGCCGCACTCGCCAAGAACTTTGATGGCAGAATTGCCGGGATCAACTTGCCGGAAACCTCTATTGATATTGATGAAAAACAAGCCGCAAAACGTGGTTTTACCTGTGAGCGTTATTTCGCCGCTACGCAGGAAAATATGCTGTTTGCCAAGTCGGTGTTCAAGAAATCTTATGTCGTGCAGTACGTCAACTTCTGGCCGTGCGAATGGAATAACGACCATGGTTATATGTCACGACTGTTTGAGACGGCTCAGGCCAATAATATTGGGCTAGGCGGCCCGGATATTGTTCCCTATAAAAAGGGTCAGATGAAAAATGCATATCCGTTTTTCCATCAATACAAAGGCAAGTTGAATCTGGTGGCGATGGCTGTACAGCAGCCCACGCTGACCTATACCAACCCTAAAACCCACAAGAAATTCACCGAGCAGGAGTTTATCCAGTTCGCTGAAAACTACCTTGGGGTGAATATTATTTTCTGGACCACCGCCGCCCCTTGGCTGCGCCAGTAACTGCCCTGATTATCTTATATTGTGGAAAGCTCATGCCTTTTTCTTGGTAGCCAATAAAAAGCACCGCGCCCTATTTTATAGGTTTGGCTTAGCAAAGAAGGGAATACCGTGGCTGGAAACAACAGAAGACGCTTAAAAACGCTGGTGGGGGCGGGAAGTTACCTCTATGCCGCCAACGACTCGCGGCCATTACCGGGCATAAAACGCGCCGTTGAGTTGGCGCGTAAGGCCGAAGCGCAGAAAATCACCGGGCTGTTTACCGCCGACTTACTGCAAGCCGATCCCGCCGGTTTGGCGGGTTCTACCGGCAGTCAGGATCCGCTGATCACGCTGGCGGCACTCAGTCAGGTCACCGAGCATATCGGTCTGGTCGCCACGGTGTCGACCACCTATCAGCACCCCTATAATCTGGCCCGGCTGGTAGCGACGCTGGACCACGTCAGCGGCGGTCGCGCCGCGTGGAACGCCGTCACCTCCTCGGTAGGGGAAGAGAATTTCGGCGGGACTAATCTGCCAGACCCCTCCCAGCGCTATGCCCGCGCGGCAGAGTTTATTGCCGTGCTGAACGCGCTGTTTGACGCCAACGACTCCAGCGCGGTGCAGCGCACGGCGTCCGGCGGCACCAAGATTGACCCATTAAAGCTGCATCCGGTGAATTTCCACGGTGATTTTTTCCGCGTGCAGGGGCCGCTAAACGTGCCGGTTCCCCCTCAGCGGCGGCCGGTGCAGTTTCAGGCCGGGCAGTCGGAAGAGGGCGTTTCGGTCGGCGCGCGCTACGCCGAAGTGATTTACACCTCGCAGCCGACCTTCGAGGACGCCGTGGCCTTCGTCGAACAGCTACACCAGCGGGCGCGGGCCTATGGCCGACATGACAACCTGCCGTTTGTGATGAACTCCTTCCATTCGGTGATTGGCGAGAGCGACGCCGACGTGGCGCGCCGACTGCGCGAAAAGCACGAACGCATCGACTATCAGCAGGGGCGGCTTAAATTGGCCGATATGTTGGGTGGCGAGATTGATTTGAGCGAGGTGCCCCTTGACCAGCCTCTGCCCGCTAGCCTGCTGCCCGACGTGGCGCAGGTCAACCGCCGTCGCGGCCGCGCGGAGATTTTCAAACGCTTCGCCCAGCAAGGCTTAACCGTGCGCGAGTTGATCATTCAGGCGCAGGAAACTGGCCACTGGTTTAACGCCGGGACGCCGGAACAGCTGGCTGACGCCATTGAAAAACGCTATCACGCCGGGGTGCTGGATGTGATTTCCCTCCACGGTTTGGGCCAGCCCGATCAGGAAGATTTGCTGCTCAACGGCCTGCTGCCCGAGTTGCGAAAACGCCACCTGCTCGACGAGGATTATCTCGGCGATACCTTCCGCGAGAACCTCGAACTGCCGCCGCTTACGCTTTCTTAGCACTTGGCGCAGAGTTCTCGCGGTTCATTGCTGAAACTTTACATTCCAAATAATTTGCAAATATTCCCCGATAATGGCGCGCGATAGAAAAGTGGTAAAGTCGCGCGATAATCACCCAGCCTGCCATTGCAGAGGGTGACACCATGAAGGGAATACCATGAAAAAATTCATTATCGCTGGGCTATTGGCAACCTTACTGGCGGGCTGCGCCACCAACTCTCCGTGCCCGCCGATGTACGACTCCGAAGGCCGTTTGGTTCACACCAATACCTGTATGAAAGGCACTACGCAGGACAACTGGGATACCGCAGGCGCCGTCGCCGGTGGTGTTGCCGCCGTCGCCGCCGTGACCCTGGGTATCGTTGCCTTAACCAAGTAACCCGAGATCTCGCTCTGCATCACGCCCGCTTATTGCGGGCGTTTTTGTTGGTGCTAAAACAGTTATTTTCGGTCTGGCAATAATGAGAGTAAAAGCGCTAAGCTGGGTAAAAGGACTTAGGAGGAAGTTGCTATGGCTCGCTTGGTGATTGATCTATCTGAAAAGGAACTTCAACGGTTAGATGAGCTGGGAACCTTGTTACAGGTTCCCCGAGATGAGGTTATTCGAAACGCCATCACTGCATTGGCGCGCACCAGCGGCCTGATTCAGAATGACTCAGCTTTTGGGCTCTGGGCAAACCAGTCGGTCGAAGGCGTTGCCTTTGAAAACCAGCGTCGTGACGAGTGGCGATAATCACTTTGTCTGACTAGGTTAACCAAAACGCCCCGCCACCAAAGAATCTCTACTGATATCGGCGATGGTCTTCGCGCCGGTCAGGGTCATGGCGACGCGCATTTCTTTTTCGATCAATTCTAACAAGTTTATCACCCCGGCTTCGCCTGCGGCGGCGAGGGCGTAGACGAAGGCGCGGCCCAGCAGCACGCTGTCGGCACCTAGCGCAATCATGCGCACCACGTCCAGACCCGTGCGGATGCCGGAGTCGGCCAAAATCGTGATATCCCCTTTCACCGCGTCGGCGATGGCGGGGAGGGCGCGAGTGGTGGAGAGCACGCCGTCCAACTGGCGGCCGCCGTGGTTGGAAACGATGATGCCGTCTGCGCCAAACCTCACTGCGTCTTTGGCGTCTTCCGGGTCAAGAATGCCTTTGATGATCATCGGCCCTTTCCAGAATTCGCGGATCCACTCCAAATCCTTCCATGAAATCGATGGGTCGAAGTTGGCGCCTAACCAGCCGATATAGTCCTCAAGGGTGGTGGGTTTGCCGCGATAAGCCGAGACATTGCCCAAGTCGTGCGGCTTGCCGTTAAGGCCGACATCCCACGCCCACTGCGGGTGCGTCACGGCTTGCAGAATGCGGCGTGCGGCGGCGTTTGGGCCACTCATGCCGGAATGAGCGTCGCGGTAGCGCGCCCCCGGCACTGGCATGTCGACGGTGAACACCAGTGTTTTGACGCCTGCCGCCTGCGCGCGCTCCAGCGCATTACGCATGAATCCACGGTCCTTCAACACATACAGCTGGAACCACATCGGCCGATCAATGGCTGGCGCCACTTCCTCAATTGGGCAAACCGACACGGTGGAAAGCGTGAAAGGGATGCCTTTCTTGGCGGCGGCGCGCGCGGCCTGCACCTCGCCACGGCGGGCGTACATGCCGGTTAACCCCACCGGGGCGAGAATAACCGGCATCGCCAACTGCTCGCCGAACAGCGTGGTGGCGGTGCTCAGCTCAGACATATTATTAAGAATGCGCTGGCGCAGCGCGATGTCCGCTAGGTCGGCGGTGTTACGGCGTAACGTATGTTCGTTGTAGGCACCACCATCAATATAGTGGAACAGGAAGGGTGGCAGCCTGCGCTGCGCGGCCGCCCGATAGTCAGTTGAAGCAGAAATAATCATAATGGTTCAGCATTCCTTTGAATTTCCCGGCAAGCCTGTGCGCTTAACGCGCTCTCTGACGTAAACCATAGACCAGCACCACGGCAAAACAAGCCAGCGGCAGGAGATAGGAGACCGCGGTGTCGTAATGGTCAGCGACCGCGCCCATCAGATAAGGCATTATTGCCCCGCCGACAATCGCCATGATCATCACCGAGCTGGCGCGTTTGGTCTGTTTGCCCATGTCCTTGACGCCCATGGCGAAAATAGTGGGGAACATGATCGACATAAAGAAGAACACCGCCACCAGCGCGATCACCGAGACATTATCAATCCCCGCGACCACGATGCCGCACAGCACAATGTTAATGATGGCGTAGGTCACCAGCAGGGTGGCCGGGCGCACAAAGCCCATCAGCCACGTGCTGAAGAAGCGGCCAATCATAAAGCTCACCAGCCCAATCGACAGCAGATAAGAGGCATTTTGGTTCGACAGGGTGTGCCAGTGCTCGGTGGTGTAGTTGATGAAGAACGCGCCGACGCCAACCTGTGCCGCCACGTAGAAGAACTGCGCAATCACGCCGCCGGTAAAGTGAGCGTGCTGCCACAGGCCTTTCTCCACGCCGCTGGCCTGCTCAGATGCAGAGCCACTCTCGCGAATATCCGGCAGCTTGGTGCGGCCAAACAACAGGGCAATCAGCAGCACCAGCACGGCGATGGCAACATAGGTTATTTTTACCGAATCGAGGCTTTCTGAGGCCGGGCCTTGGGTGGCGCTGAAGAACAGCGAGCCGCCAATGATTGGCCCAACGAACTGGCCTAAGCCGTTGAAGGATTGGGCTAAATTCAGGCGGCGCTCGGCACCCGCAGGCTCACCCAGCACGGTGGCATAAGGGTTGGCGGCGGTTTCCAGACAGCCCAGACCTAAAGCAATCACGAACAGCGCCAGCAAGAACATGGCGAAGCTGCTGGCTCCTGCGGCGGGCACAAACAGCAGCGCACCAAGGGCGTAGAGGCACAGGCCTACTAAAATCCCCGCCTTGTAGCCATATCGGTCCATAAAGAAACCGGCGGGTAGGGCGATGACGAAGTAAGCGCCGAAGTAAGCCGCCTGAAGCAGACCGGACTGGGCTTTATTGACGTGCAGCACTTCCTGAAAATGCTTGTTAAGCACGTCGAGCAGGCCGTAAGACAAGCCCCAGAGGAAGAACAGCGTAGTGACTAACATAAAGGCCAGCCGGAAGCCGGAGGCCGCTTTTTGCCCTACATAAGCAGGGTTTTCGGTTTTATTGGCGAGCATGGTTAATTCCTTGATATCTGGTTGCAGGGTTTGTTTCAGCACGAGGCTGGTTTTTTATGTCAGATAACTTGAAAAACAATCTCTTAGGTTACGAGCTAGGGTTGGTCTGCCAGCGTAAAAATCCGCTTCAGCGCCACCCACTTTTCACCTGCGGGCGTCCATGGCGTGGGCCGCTGATATTTCCACATCAGCTTTTCCCATTCGCAGATTTTTGGGTTCTCCTGACTGCGAAGGGCGAACTGCTCGCCGTCGAAGTCATCCGTGGTGTCCATCACCATAAAGAGCCGGTTGCCCAGCTGGTAAATCTCCATCTCCACAATGCCGTGCTGGCGCAGATGCTCGGCGACTTCCGGCCAGATGCGCTGATGGTGCTGCTGATACTCGGCGATCAGCTGGGGGTCATCGATCAAATCCAGCGCCTGACAGAAGCGGCGGCTCATGTCAGCGCCCGGTCAAGGTGGGTGTAGCCGCCGTCGACCGACAGCCATTGGCCGGTGGTATGCGAGGCACGGGACGAAAGCAGGAACACCACGGTGTTGGCAATCTCCTGCGGCGTGGTCATACGCTGGCCGAGGGGGATATGTGAGGTGATTTGGCTCAGTTTTTCTTCCGGCTTATCAAAGCTTTTAATCCAGCGCTCATACAGCGGGGTCATCACCTCGGCGGGGATAACCGCGTTGACGCGAATGCCGTCTTTGAGCAGCGCGGCGGCCCATTCGCGAGTCAACCCCAGCACGCCGCCCTTGGCAGAGGCATAGCCGCTGGTGTTGCCTTGCCCGGTCAGCGCTGTTTTGGAGCTGATATTGACGATGGCTCCCCGGCTGGCGCGCAGCGCCTCAAGGCTGAGGTGGGCCATCAGGTAGTAGTGGATCAGGTTCTGCTCAAGCGAGCGCACAAAGGCTTCGCGCCCGGCGTCGAGTCCTACGCTGTCATTGACTCCGGCGTTGTTCACTAAGCCGTCGATGCTCCCATAGCGGGTCAACACCTCTTTTACCGCCCGCGTGCAGCTGGCTTCGTCGCGCAGCTCGGTGAGCACAAAGCTGGCCTGTGGTTGAAACTGTTGCAGCTGGTGCATCAGCTCGTTGGCCGGTTCGGTATTGCTGATGATCACCGGAATGGCCCCTTCTTCGGCCAAGGTCAGCGAGATGGCGGCCCCGATGCCGGAGCCGCCGCCGGTGACGATCACCACTTTGTTGTCGAGATGCAGATTCATGGGTACTCCAAAAATGAGTTTTGCAGGTTGTACAGGCGATACGCGTTGCCACCGAAAATGGCGTCCTGCTGGTCGCGGCTCAGCGCGGCGGTGGCGCGTTGGCACAGGGTCAGCGCGTCTTGGTAGCTCCCTGCTAGCAGGCAGACCGGCCAGTCGGAGCCAAACAGCAATCGCTCAGGGCCGAAGGCGTCCAGCGCCACGTCGAAATAGGGCAGTAGGTCATTAGGCGTCATGCCCGCCGGGCGCGGCTCGGTTAACAGGCCGGAGAGCTTGCAGCTGACGTGCTCCAGCGCGGCAAAAGGCGCAATCTGCTGCGCCCAGTGGCGGGCGCCTCGGCTGAGGTCAGGCTTGCCGAAATGGTCCAAAATCAGCGCGTGTTGGTCATGGCGTGCGGCGAACTGCGCGCCCTCGTGCAGATGGCGATGAGTGACCAGCAGCTCATAGACATAACCCTGCTGTTGCAGCTGGCGAAGACCGCGATTTACCGCGCCGTCGCTCAGCCACGCCGCCGGGTTGGCTTCATCCTGCACCTGATGGCGAATGCCGCGCAGCAGCGGATGGGCCAGCTGTTCGAGCTGTGCTCCCAGCTCTGGCGAAGCAATATCTACCCAGCCGACCACGCCTTTTACGTAAGATGTCTGCTCGGCAATCTCCAGCAGCCAGCGCGACTCTTCAATGCTGGAGCAGGCCTGGACCACCACCGAGGCCTGAATTTTGTGACGTTGTAACGCCGTTGCCAGCTGTTCAGGCAGTAAATCCTGCTTCAGCACCGCCATGTCGTCGCTTATCCAGCGATAATCTCGCGGCTCGTAGCGCCAAAAATGCTGGTGGGCATCGATTCTCGGCTGGCTCATCGCGTCTGCTCCTAAAGCTGCGCCATCAGGCGTGGTGGCGATATTGGTCGATAGACGCCTGATGCATCTCGATAGAGAAGCCCGGCGCTTTCGGCGGCATGTAGGCCGCGCCCCTAATGTCGCAAGGATGGAGGAAGTGCTCGTGCAGGTGATCCACATACTCAATCACCCGGCCTTCGTGGGTACCCGCGATGCAGAGATAGTCAATCATCGATAAGTGCTGCACGTATTCGCACAGCCCGACGCCGCCCGCGTGTGGGCAAACCGGCAGGTTGTACTTGGCGGCCATCAGCATCACGGCCAGTACCTCGTTAACGCCCCCCATGCGGCAGGCGTCAATCTGCACCACGTCAATGGCTTCGCGCATGATGAACTGTTTGAACATGATGCGGTTCTGGCACATCTCGCCGGTGGCGACTTTCACCGGGGCCACGCCTTGGCGAATTTTGCGGTGTCCCTCGATGTCATCCGGGCTGGTGGGTTCTTCGATAAACCACGGCTTGGCGAAGGCCAGCGCGTTGACCCACGGGATGGCGTCATTGGTTTCCCACACCTGATTGGCGTCAATCATCAGCTTGCGGTCCGGGCCGATAACTTCACGAGCGATGCGTACGCGGCGAATGTCGTCTTCTAAATCGCGGCCGACTTTCAGCTTCAGATAATCAAAACCGGCGTCCACCGCTTCTTGGCACAGGCGGCGCAGCTTGTCGTCGGGATAGCCCAGCCAGCCTGCCGAGGTGGTGTAACACGGGTAACCTTCGGCCAGTAGCTTCTCGACGCGCCGTGCCTTGTTGTCGGCGCGCTGCTGCAGCAGCGTCAGGGCTTCCTGCGGCGTGATGCAGTCGGTGATGTAGCGGAAGTCGATGCAGCGCACTAGCTCTTCTGGCGACATGTCGGCCACCAGTTTCCACAGCGGTTTGCCTTCGGCTTTGCTCCACAGATCCCACACCGCGTTGACTACCGCGCCGGTCGCCAGATGAATGGCGCCCTTGTCCGGCCCAATCCAGCGCAGTTGGCTGTCGCTGGTGAATTCACGCCAGAAAGCCCCCATATTGGCGGTGATAGTCGCCAAATCGCGGCCAATCACCAGATGCTGCAACGCATTGATGGCGGCGCAGCAGATTTCATTGCCACGCCCGATGGTAAAGGTCAGGCCGTGCCCGGCCAGCGACGGGTTATCGGTCTCTAAAATGACGTAAGCCGCCGAGTAATCCGGGTCCGGGTTCATGGCGTCCGAGCCGTCGAGTGCCAGCGAAGTCGGGAAGCGAATATCTTCAACACGTAATGCAGTGATGGTGGTCATGAGTGACAACTCCTTAAAATTTACGCTTGCACCGTTTTCTGGCGCTGCTCGCCGAGGCCTTCGATCCCCAGATGCATCACTTGTCCGGCTTTCAGGTAGACCGGCGGTTTTTGCCCTAATCCGACGCCCGGCGGGGTGCCGGTAGAGATAATGTCGCCCGGCTGTAAGCTCATGAAACGGCTCAAGTAACTGACAATTTCCGGCACTTTGAAAATCATGGTGCGGGTGTTGCCGTTTTGGTATCGCTTGCCGTCGACTTCAAGCCACAGGTTGAGTTGGTGCGGGTCGGGGATTTCGTCGGCAGTCACCAGCCACGGGCCAATCGGGCCGAAGGTGTCGCAGCCTTTGCCTTTGTCCCAGGTGCCGCCGCGTTCGATTTGGAATTCACGTTCGGAGACGTCGTTAATCACGCAATAGCCCGCCACGTGGGACAGGGCGTCGGCCTCGCTGATGTAGCGGCCGCCTTTGCCAATCACCACGCCCAGCTCCACTTCCCAGTCGGTTTTCACCGAGTCGCGGGGAATTTCTACATCATCGTTTGGCCCAACAATTGAGCTGGTCCACTTACTGAAAATCACCGGCTCTTTGGGGATCTCTGCGCCAGTTTCGGCCGCGTGGTCGGCATAGTTAAGGCCGATGCAGATGAACTTGCCGACGCTGCCAATGCAGGCGCCAAGCCGCGGATTGCCGTCAACCAAGGGCAGGCTGTTAATGTCCAGATGGCGCAGCTTATCGAGCGAGGCGGGCAGCAGAGCCTCGCCGCCGATGTCGCTCACCTGAGCCGATAAATCGCGGATCTTGCCGTTGCTGTCCAGAATGGCCGGGCGCTCTTTACCTGCCGGGCCGTAGCGTAATAATTTCATGCCAAAATCCTTCTAATTGAATGTGTTACCAAGGCGCGAAGATCAGTTGCTCCAGCCGCCATCAATGATTTGCACCGTGCCGGTGGTGTAGGAGCTGGCATCCGAGGCTAGATACAGCGCTAGTTGGGCGATTTCTTCGGTTTTGCCGATGCGGCCAATTGGCTGGCGCGCCACAAAGGCTTTGTAAACTTCTTCCTCGCTGCGCCCTTCGGCTTCGGCCTGAGCGGCAATGCGCTGGCGCAGAGAAGGGGATTCGACGGTGCCGGGGCAGATGGCGTTACAGCGAATGCCCTGCGTGACGTAGTCGGCGGCGACCGAGCGCGTCAGGCCAATCACCGCGGCCTTGGTGGCGCTGTAGGCGAAACGGTTTGGCACGCCCTTGATGCTGGAGGCCACGGAAGACATGTTGATGATTGAGCCTGCTTTGCGCTCGAGCATGGCGGGCAGAAAGGCGCGGATCATGTGGAACATGGCGCTGACGTTGAGATCCAATGCAAACTGCCAATCGCGTTCGGTACAGCTGAGAATGTCGCCGCTGTGTACCACGCCCGCGCAGTTGAACAGCACGTCCACCGGGCCAATTCTCTCAGCAATCTGGCTGATGGCCTGTGGGTTGGTCACGTCGAGGAGGTGTGGCTCAATCCCACGGATGCCGTGAAGCTTGTCGATATTGATGTCGGTGGCGAAAACCTGCGCCCCCTGTTTGGCAAAAAGGTTGGCGGTGGTGAAGCCAATGCCTTGTCCCGCTGCGGTGATCAGCACTTTTTTCCCGGTCAGATCCATGATTTCTCCGAAGACGATGTGGTGAATTTAGGTCTAATGGTCAGGCCATTGAGGGCGAAAAAAACGGGTCAAGTCAGGCTCTTTTTGCTATCTTTTTGCTAAAATACCAGCCAGAGTGCAACTTAAAACGCCTTTTCATTTAACTAGTTTTTTACATGCATAAAACAATTCAGCAAGATTTTTGTCCCATAAATGTTAGCTGAATCACTTAATTTAAAATGACTTCAGGTGTCCGATGCCGATAAAAAAATTAGAAAATCCTCGTATTTACAGGCAGATAGCTGATCAACTGAAAACCTTAATCGACAATAAAGAATTTCCACCCGGCAGCCGTCTGCCCGCCGAGCGCGAATTGGCCAGTCAATTACAGGTGAGCCGCGCCTCGGTGCGTGAAGCACTGATTGCTTTGGAAGTGATCGGATTGGTGGACGTTAAGGTGGGAAATGGCGTGATTGTCCGCGAACAGCCAGCAACTGTGCAGCAACCTACCCAAGAGCCGGTGATGGCTCAGGCGGGGCGCAACCAGTGGGCGGACGTCGACGACGAGCTGAATATCGAGCTGGATTTCACCGCCGAGCTGCCACCGTTTTCACTGTTACAGACCAGAAGATTGATCGAACCTGAAACAGCCGCGCTGGCAGCAAGATACGCGTCTGATGAGGAGTTGGCGGGGATCAGGCAGGCATATGAGCAGAACTGCCGCGATAATCGCCAAGGTTCAGCGACGCATCCCGGTGACCGTTTGTTTCACATTCGTATTGCGCAGGCTAGCGGAAATCCGGCCTATGCCTTTATCATTGCCCATCTGCTTGGACACCGTTACGGCACCATGTTCCGCGGGCTACAGTTGCACTATACGCCGCAGGACATGCCGCATCGTTCGGAAGTCGAGCATCTGGCTATTCTGACCGCTCTTGAAGCGCGCGATACCCGCGCGGCTAAAAAGGCGATGAAAGAACATCTGGACGCGGTGATCGCCATTTTTGGTCGCGGCTGACAGACTCACTGGAGCAAAGCATGCGCGGCAATCCCCCTTATATTCAGCCCGGTGAGCGGATAGTGATTTTCGACGCCACCTGTAAATTGTGCATCGGCTGGGTCAATTTCCTTATTCGCCATGACCGCCATCGCACGGTGCGCATGGTGCCGGTGCAGTCCGAGAAGGGCAAAGCGCTGTTTGTCTGGTCCGGACTTCCGGCTGACAAGATCAACACCATCGTGTTGATTGATAAGGGAGAAGTGTTCCTGCGCTCCGAGGCGATTTTCCGCGCCATGAGTGGCTTACCCGCGCCTTGGCGCTGGATGGGAATATTGCGCATTTTCCCGCAATCCTTCCGCGACATGTGTTACAACCGCATTGCTATCAACCGTTATCGGCTGTTTGGTCGTTACGACGCAGTACAAAAACTGGATGCTGACCACGCTCAGCGCTTTTTGGATTAGGGATAACAGGGGATCTTCATGGCGGGTTACCAGCCACCTTTCACGATCACTACAGAAATACTGAACCGCGTGGTTGAGGTGGGGGAGCTATTGGGACATTGGGCGGCGCGGGCAGGGCACGCCTCGCCGCTGCTGCGCAAAGAGAACCGAATCCGCACTATCCAAGCCTCTTTGGCGATTGAACATAACAGCCTTTCCACCGAGCAGGTCACGGCATTGATGGAAGGCAAGCGCGTGCTGGCTCCGGCGAAAGATATTCAGGAAGTGCGCAACGCCATTCAGGCATATGAGAAATTGCCCGATTGGCGCAGCTTCAGGCAGGCTGACCTGCTTTCTGCCCATCGGTTGCTTATGACCGGGCTGGTGGATGCCCCCGGCGTGCTGCGTAGCGGCGATGTCGGGGTTTATCGCGACAGTCGGCTGATTCACATGGCACCGCCCGCCAATCAGGTTAACCGCTTGGTCAGTGATTTATTGGCGTGGTTGCAGCACACGGATATTCACCCGCTGATTGCCAGTTCAATCTTCCATTATGAGTTTGAATTTATTCACCCTTTCGCTGACGGCAATGGCCGCATGGGTCGCCTGTGGCAGACGCTGATCCTCAGCGAGTGGCGCAGCGAGCTGGCATGGCTGCCGGTAGAAACGCTGATCCATAATCAGCAGCAGGATTATTACCGCGTGTTGGGCGAATGCGACCGGGCCAGCGACTGCACGGCTTTTATCGCCTTTATGCTGGAGAAAATCCTTGCTGCTCTGCGCGAGGGGATTGAAGTCCAGCAAGGCAATTCGCGCGAGATGTCGGTACAAATGTCGGTACAAATGTCGGTAGAAAACTCGTCGGGGCTTTCCGCCACCGGCAAGAAAGTGCTGGCGGCCATTGCGGCGTCGCCGTCGATCACGCTGGCCGAACTGGCAGAATCTTTAGGTGTTGCTCGCCGTACCGTCGAACGTAATGTTAAAGTCCTGCAAGAAAAGGGGCTGTTGACCCGCGTTGGCTCGACCAAGAACGGCGTGTGGCGCGTGGTATAATCCCTTTCGACTCAATGAATTAACTTCCATCCTGCTTACTCCCGGTCTATGAGGCGTTATGAATACCCCAGTTACCCGCACAACTCGCGAAATCAAAAAGCACAACGTGGTGCTGGTGATTAATGCCTTAAAAGCGCTGACGTCGGCGACCAAGGCCGAGTTGGCGGCGAACACCGGGTTAAGCATTGCCACCTGCGGCACGGTGCTCAATGAACTCTGCCTGACCGGAGAGGTGATGGCGCTGGCGCAGGATGTCTCCAGCGGCGGGCGTCCGGCCCAGCGTTTCGCCTGTGACCCGAGCTTCTTCTCGCTGCTCAGCCTGTATGTTGAAGGTTCCAGCGAGCAGAGCCGCATCGTGGTGTCGGTTTCTTCGGCATTGGGCGACGTACTGGAACAGTGGGATAAAAGCTTTGAATTCCTCACTTTGGCGCAGTTCACTGACACCATTGGCGAGGCGATTGCCCGCCACCCGGCGATTCGCGCGATGGGCATTGGCCTGCCCGGCGTGGTCTCGCAGGGGGAAGTGCTAGCCTGCGATATCCCGCTGTTTGTGGGGCTGAAGCTGACAGAAAAGCTGCGCCAGCAGTTTGGCATTTTCGTCGAGGCGGCGAATGACATGAACTACAGCGCCTGGGGCTTTTACCGCAACAACTGCCCGCAGGAGCAAGCGCCGCTGGCCTATATTCTGCAACCCGAGCATCACTGCACCGGTTGTGGCGTAGTGATCAATGGGCAGGTGTTGCAGGGGGCCAGCCACTTTGCTGGAGAAGTCTCTTTCCTGCCAGTGCCGCAGGGCAATGACGTGCCGGTTATCACCAAAATGGTCAATCTGGTTAAGTCGCTGGTGGCGGTGATCAACCCGGCGACCATCGCGCTCTCCGGCGTGCAAATCTCCCCCGAGGTGATTGCTGAAGTCGGCCGCCAATGCCTGCTGACTATCCCGCCACAGCACATGCCGCAGCTGGTGTATCGCCAGTCTATTCAGCCCGATTACCTGATTGGCATCGCCGAACTGACGCTGGCTAACTTCCAACGCCAGCGCATTTTTGCCGACTAATTTCACTTCTTTACCTTTCCGCTAGTTGACTTTATTTCTTCATCACCTGTAGATTAACCACTTATTAAAAGACTTTTAATAAGTGGTTGTGTATTTTACCGCTTCGGCCATTTTCCTTTGAATACATATGGGTAACGCTTGATGTCACTGCAAATTGCGACTTCCATTACGGACTCTCCCGTTAATCGTCTGGCGACGCGGGCCATTTTCTTTGTTACCGGTTTGGCGATGGGCCTGTGGGCCGCGCTGGTGCCTTACGCTCAAGTGCGCACTCAGGCGGCGGCGGGGGATCTCGGCCTGCTGCTGCTCTGTTTGGGGAGTGGTTCTTTGCTGGCGATGTTCGGCTCCGGGCGATTGATTGGCCGATTTGGCTGCCGGTCGATGATTGTGATTGGCATCGCGCTATTTTGCCTGATGCTGCCGCCGCTGGCGGTTTTGAGCGACATCCGCCTGCTGGCGCTGTCACTGTTTATCTTCGGCATGGGCATCGGCCTGACCGACGTGGCGATGAACGTACAGGGCACGCTGATTGAGCAAGCGTCCGACAAACCCCTGATGTCGGGCTTCCACTGTTTGTACAGCGTCGGTGGCATTGCCGGGGCGGGCGGCGGCGCACTGCTGCTCAGCGCCGGGCTGCCGCCGTTACACAGCACCGGTTACGCCGTGGCGCTGGTGGTATTGATCACCGCCTTCTTCTTTAACCGACTGCTACCCACCGGTGGCAACGAAGAAGCCTCCGACGAGCCGGGGCGCAAGGCGCGACCTAACTTCCGCCTGATCCTAATGGCGCTGATGGCGATGATCTGCTTTATGGGCGAAGGCGCGGTGCTCGACTGGGGCGGAGTCTTCCTGACTCAGGACCGCGCGCTGGCTCTGGAACACGCGGGCTGGGGCTATGCCATCTTCGCTATCACTATGTCGATTATGCGTTTAACCGGCGATGCGGTGGTGAAGAAGCTCGGCCGCAAAAAGGTGCTGGTGTTTGGCGCACTGCTGGGTATCGCGGGTTATTTGCTGGTGGTGCTCGCGCCGGGCTGGAGTAACGCGCTGATTGGCTTCGCGCTGGTAGGCATTGGCGTCGCCAACATTGTGCCGGTGCTTATCACGCTGGCCGGGCAAGAGAAGGTGATGCCGGTCAATATGTCGGTGGCGATGGTGGCTACGCTGGGTTATCTCGGGGTGCTGGCGGGTCCGGCGTTTATCGGCTTCGTCGCCCATCTTTCCAGCCTGACCGCGGCTTTCGCCATGATGGCGGCGCTGTTTATCGTCATCAGCCTTGGGGCTTACAAACTTAAATACTGATTTTTTCTGAGTGGCATGGTGCCAGCCAGTACGAGGGTACTGGCTTTTTTTTCACAATCTGGGGAGTCAACATGGCCGTTAAGCTTATCGCCGTCGATATGGACGGAACCTTTTTGAATCAACATGGCGACTACAATCGCCCGCGCTTTGCCCAGCAGTACGCCGAATTGCAGAGCAGGGGGATCAAGTTTGTGGTCGCCAGCGGCAACCAGTATTACCAGTTAAAAACCTTCTTCGATGAGCTGGATAAAGATATCGCTTATGTCGCCGAAAACGGTGCCTACGTAGTGGACAAACAGCAGCAGATTTACTGCGGCCAGATGCCTCAAGAGCAGATAACGCGGGTGCTGGATTTCATCAGCCAGATTGATTACCTGCAAGTGGTGGTGTGCGGCAGAAACGGTGCGTACATGCTCAATTCCTTTGGCGATGCCTTCTTCAAGAAGATGAGCCGCTACTACTTCCGCCTCAACCGCATCAGCGATTACGGGCAGATTGACGACGTGATTTTCAAGTTCGCCTTAGAAATGTCGCAAGACCATTTGCCGCAGCTGATGGCAGATGTACAGCAGGCGCTGGGGGATATCGTCACGCCGGTTTCCAGCGGCCACGGCTCGGTGGATTTGATTATTCCCGGTAACCACAAGGCCAACGGTTTGAAGCGGATCCAGGCAATTTATGGCGTGGAAGATGCCGAAGTGATGGCCTTCGGCGACGGCGGCAATGATTTAGAAATGCTGAAAAGCGCCGGTTATGGCTTCGCGATGCAAAACGGCCAGCCTGCGGTGTTTACTCACGCCAAATATCGCGCGGGTTTGAATAGCGAGGAAGCCGTGTTGCAGGTGATTGATGATTGTCTGGAAGGGCGCGGGGTGTTTGCCGGGTAATCGGCAGGGTCAGCGGTTGATGAAATATTCTGTAGTAATCAAGTCAGAATTAGCCTCTTGTTTCCAAGCTAATTTTGTTGATATACAACGGGCTCCTTTTGTACCAATAAGGTAGTTCAGGTGAAAATTTCAAAATATAAAACCGCAGACGACATCGCTGTTACGCTTCATGCACCCCAAACCGGTGAAAATTTACCCGCCATTCTTCTTTGCCACGGCTTTTGCGGTATTCAGGAAATCCTCTTGCCTGCATTCGTGAAAGCCTTTGTTGACGCGGGCTTTGCCGCCGTCACCTTCGATTATCGCGGCTTTGGTGCCAGCGGCGGCGAGAAAGGCCGTTTAGTGCCTGAAATGCAGATAGCCGATATCCTCACCGTGCTTGGCACGCTGCAAGACGAAAGCATCATCGACAGCCATCGCATTGGCCTGTGGGGCACCAGCTTCGGCGGCTGCCACGTGATGGCTGCGGCCGCGCAGGCGGGTGATCGCGTGAAAGCCGTGGTGAGCCAGCTGGGCTTCGCCGACGGTGAAAACGTGGTGACCGGTGCGATGTCGCCGGAAGACAAGGCGGGCTTTATCGCCACGCTGGAAAAAATGAATGATAAGAAGCTGGCAACCGGCAAAGAGATGATGGTTTCCATCACTAAAGTGCTGAGCGACGACGAGTCCAAAGCCTTCTTCGAAGAGAATAAAACCCAGTATCCAGCGATGGATATCAAGATCCCATTCCTGACCGTGCGTGAAACCCTGCGCTACAAGCCCGCCGACCACGCCGCCAAAGTCACCTGTCCGGTGCTGGTGATGGTTGCCGAGCAGGACAAGGTTAACCCGCCGGAGCAGGGCATTGACCTGTACCACGCGCTGACCACCGCCGAGAAAAAGCTCTACGTTGAGCAAGGCGCGAAGCACTACGACTTCTACTCTGGCGAGCACTTCACGCCGGTAGTTGCCGAGCAAACCGCGTGGTTCAAACGCTGGCTGTAAGGCTGTTCGCGCCCCGGCACTCGCGTCAGGGCGCGTTTAAACTCAAAATCTGCTCCACCACCCACTGATGCAACGGATTGGACGCCACCCGGCGATGCCATGCCGCTACCACGTCAAAACTCTGCGGTTCCACAGCAAATTCGATGGTTTTGAAGTTGCCTAACCGGGTCATAGTGGATGGCACAAAGGCCACCACGTCATTGACCGACAAGAAGCTCTGTAGCGCGGTATAGCAGGGCAGCACGGCAATCACCCGGCGCTCCACACCCTGTTCCTTCAAAAACGCGTCCACCGTATTGCTAAAATGGTAGCCATTGTTGCCCATCGCCACGTGAGGGAAGGCGGCCAAATCGGCGGGTTGGCGGATCTGCTCGAAAATCGCCGAATGCTCATTGACCACGCAGGCGTAATGCTCTTGTTGAATCGGGGCCAGCGTCAGGCGCTGATCGATAAACTCGCCAAAACCAATCACGATATCCGCCTCGCCGCTCGCCAGCAGGGCTTCATGGGTGCGGTGGTCGAAGTCAATGATATTGAACGTGATATTGGGAGCCAGCGCGGTGGCGGCACGTACGAAAAGCGGCACATAAGAGAGCTGGGCGTACTCATTGGCGATAATGGTGTAAGTCTGGTTGGCAGAGGCCAAATCAAAGGGCAAATCATCATAGATGCTGTCCACTTCCTCCAGTACCCGCTCGAACTTGGCACACAGTTCGAAGGCGAAGTGGGTCGGTTGCAGGCCGTTACTTTGGCGCAGGAACAGCTCTTCCTGAAACTCTCCGCGCAGCCTTTTCAAGTATCCGCTCACCGCCTGCTGGGTTAAACCCGCCTCCGCCGCCACCTTCGAGACGCTTTTCTCTCTCACCAGTTGGACGAACACCCGCATGTGCTTGAGGTCGATTCTATCTATCATAATCTGTGATATCTCTTACATGTAATCTCTGTTTTTAATTGTATCACCACTCTCCTAAAGTGTCGGCGAGTTCAACACACACTTAGGAATAAAATATGAAAACTGTCATTGTTATTGGCGCGCAGGGCAAGATTGGTCAGGCGGCACTTACCGGTTTAACCAAGCACCGAGTGATCACCGCCAGCCTGTCCGGCAAGGGCTGCGACCATCAGGTGGACATCACCGATAAGGCGTCAATTCGCGCGCTGTTTGAAAAAGTCGGCAAATTTGACGCCGTGGTTAACGCCGCCGGTTTCTGCGAATACGCACCTTTCGCCGAGATGACCGATGAGCAGTGGGAAGCCAGCGTGCAAAGCAAAATGCTGGGCCAGATGCGACTGGTCAAAGAGGGGCTGAACTACATCAACGACGGCGGCTCTTTCACTCTGATTTCCGGCATTCTGAATGTGAAACCTATTCCGGAAGGTATTGCCGATGCCACCACCAGCGGCGCTATCGACACCTTCGTGCAATGCGTGGCGCACGAGCTGCCGCGCGGCATTCGCATCAACGCCATCAACCCAACCGTGGTTGAAGAAGCGTGGGAATTGTTCGCCGACATGATGCCAGGATTCCAGCCGGTACCAAGCAAATTAGTCGGCAAAGCCTTCGAGCGTTCAGTCGATGGATTTATTAGCGGGAAAGTACTGTTTGTTGATGCTTAAGCTTGTGGATGCTTAACGCTGCATAAGAAGATGCTTAATGTGGGCGCGGATCTGAGATCCGCGCCCATTTTTGCTTTTAGTTTTAACGGTATACCGGCAGCCAGTTGAGGCTGGAGAGGATATGCACCGTGGCGTTGAGCACGCCAAACAGCAGCACTAAAACAATCATCGGCTTGCCGCCCCAGACGCGATAACGCGGGCTGCCAAAACGCTGGCGCGAGGCTCTGGCCATCAGCGCCGGGACAATCACTGCCCAAACGGTTGCCGCTAAACCGGCGAATCCGATGGCGTAGATAAAGCCGTCAGGGTAGATAACCCCGCCAATGATCGGCGGGACGAAGGTGACAAGCGCGGTTTTGAAGCGGCCGGTTTTGCTGTCATCAAACTTGAACAAGTCAGCCAAATAGTCAAACAGGCCCAGCGTCACCCCAAGGAAGGAGCAGGCGACGGCGAAGTTAGAGAAGATGGTCAGCAGCAAGTCCAGCCCGGCGCTGTTCAGCACTTGGCTCAGCGACTGCACCAACACGTCAATATTGCCGCCGCGCTCGGCGATGCCGATAAACTCAGGGCGCGGGATATTGCCCATGGTGCCGAGCATCCAAATCACGTACAGCCCCAGCGCCATCAGGGTGCCCAGCAGCACGCACTTCTGGATGGTTTTCGGGTCCTTGCCGTAGTACTTCATCAGGCTCGGCACATTGCCGTGATAGCCAAACGACGCCAGACAGAACGGCAGCGTGGCTAAAAGGTAAGGCATGTAGCTCGGGTTCACTTCCACACTATTGAGCAGGTTCACCGGCTTGACGTGCCACAGCAAACTGCCAAAGGTCAGGAAGAAGGCGATGATTTTGGCACCCAGCACAATGGCGGTCATGCGGCTTACCGCGCGGGTACTCAGCCAGACAATAAAGGCCACCGCCAGCGCGGTGAACAAGCCGCCCAGACGCGGGGAGAAGTTGACCGACATTTCGCGCAGGGTGTGCTGGATAACCGAGCCGCTGGCCGAGATATAGGCGTAGGTCAGGATGTAGAGCACAAAGGCGATGGTTAAGCCGTTGATGCGATTCCACGCGTTGCCCAGCAGGTCTTTGGTCACGGTATTAAAACTGGAACCTATTGGGTAGTTCAGGTTGGCTTCGAGGATCATCAACCCCGAGTGCAGCATGCAGAACCAAGTGAAAACCAGCGCGGCCACTGACCAGAAAAACCAGGCACCGGACATCACAACGGGAAGAGAAAACATGCCTGCGCCGATGATGGTGCCGCCAATAATCATTGCGCCACCCATCACAGAACGGGGGGAAGTGTCGACGGACTGCGTCGCCATGGTGCGGTTCCTTATGCAAAAACAGAGCGCTATAAAATGTTATTTCCACGGCAATTAGCCGGTGGAATATCGCGTTAAGCGCCGCAATATAGTGCATAACTCACCAAATGTACATTGTGAACTAGTTCAGTGATACGCGAATTTGTCAGGCGTTTTTATGGATTTTCCTATGGACTACGCCAATGCGTATGTCTAAATTCATTGGGTTGATTTATTTTTCCAACCTTGAGTCTTTTATAATGAAAATCAAACTTCTGATCGTCGCTTCTCTGGCCACCTTCGCGCTGACTGCCTGTCAACATCAGACTGACACCGCCAAGCAGCAAAACCCTGTGCAACAGCCTGACACCTGTAACGCCGCCTCTTTCCAATACTTGATTGGTAAACCGGCCTCTACGCTGGACGGCATGCGCTTTGCCAAACCTATGCGCCTCATCACACCGGGCATGGGCGTCACCATGGACTTCAACCCCGAGCGTTTGAATATCATGGCTGATGAGAAGGGCGTGATCACCAGCATGCACTGCTCTTAATAGCAAAAAACCTCCCCTGCACTGCGGGGAGGTTGAAAACGGCTGAATCAGGCGCAGGGCTTATTCTGCGCCAGCCAGCCTTTGACGTCGGTTACCACAATGCCGTGGCGCGCGTTGAAGGTCTGCGCCTTGTCCCACGACACCCCGTCGGCTCGGGCGAAGGCCAGACTGTAAGCCGCCGACACGTCTTCCGGTGTGGCCTGCGTTTTGGCTCGCAAGCTGGCAATCTCCTCCACCTGCAGCACAAACTCCCTGCCATAATGCTCGCTCAGTATCTCAGTGATTTGGCGATACGTGACGGTGTCACCGGCAATATACACCACCTGATTAGCCAAGGTCGGCTGGTGGAAGAAGATTGCCGCTGTCAGCAGGCCGATATCCTCCGGCGTGGTCAGGGTCAGTGCGAAGTGAGCATCGCCCAGCGCGCGCACTTTACCGCCGGGGATATCCACCAGACCAAAGCTCTCCTCGAACAGAAAGCTGGTGAACATGCCGGTCGAGACAATCACCCACTCGGTCTGCTGTTGCTGGCGTAATAGCTGGCGGACCGCCAACTGCTCGTCCCACACCGGCTGCCCGCTGCCGACCCCAATCTGGTCGTAATCTACGCCAAACTGCCATGGGAAATAGCGCGCGACTCCTGCCTGTAACGCGGCGCGGCTGATTTTCAGCTGAGTACCTGTGCCGCCGACAAAGCCGCTACAGTTAACGATGGCATCATAAGGCGCGAAAACCTGCGCCAGCTCATCTTCAGACTGAGTGCTGAAATCGGCGGCGAGGGTGGCGACACCCCATTTGGCGAACTTCTGCACTCTGCGCTTGTGCCCAGCAGAGGCATTTTCTGCCAGTGAAGCGGGACGAAGCAGCACGGTCAGTTGAAGTTCGGGATGGCTTTCGCGCTGCTTGATAAAACCTGCCAGCATCGCCATGCCCAGCTCGCCCGCGCCCAGAATTAAAACGTTATGTATTTGACGCATCATGGTATTTTCCATACTTTTCTCCTCTTGTTGCGCCTATCCTGCCTTGGTCAAACAGGGCGAGCAATTAGGCACACAGATGATACTGGAGGGCGTGATGAAGCTAGACGAGCAGCAAATTATTGAGTTTTCCGCGATTTGCGATGCATTAAGCGATGAAGACGACACGCTAAAAAGAGAGGTGCTCAGCCATGCGGGAAACCGCTGGTCGCTGGGCGTGGTTTATACCCTTGGCGTGCGCGGCACCCTGCGACACGCCGAGTTGGCGAAAGCCTTGCCCGGCGTGACCCAGCGCATGCTGACCCGAACCCTGCGCCAGTTGGAGCGCGACGGGCTGATCAGCCGCTATGACCATCAGCAGAAAATCCCCCATCCCCGCGTCGATTACCAGCTCACCGAACTCGGCAAAGGCATGCTGCTCAACATGATGCCGCTCTGGGGCTGGGTAATTGAAAATGCCGCTGATTTTCGCAAGGCGCGTGAAGGGTTTGATGGGGAATGAGTGGGCCGTTGACGGTTGTCAACATTGCGTTTAGAGTACACACAGGTGAGGCCAAGAAAGTTCCTCGCCAAACTGCATATTCGACGGGTCACTGAATATGCCTGACAGAGACGTTGGGCTTTAAGAGACACTGGAGGTCTTATGCCGCTCTACAATTTCACGCTTATGCTCTCAGGCGTTACCTATGAAACTGAAGGTTTGGAAGACGCGCTTTACCGCAGTGGCTGCGATGACGCGCTGATTTGCGCCTTTGGTCGTTCTGTCTATCTTGATTTCGACCGCGAAGCTGAGTCTCTCGACGCCGCTATCGCCTCGGCGATTGAGCATGTGGAATCCGCAGGAATAGGCGCGGTTGTTGAGTCGGTGGACTCTGCTCTGGTTGGGTTAAGTGATATTGCAGAACTGACCGGCATGACGCGTCAGGCCATCGCCTTGCTCAAAGATGGGGCACGCGGAGGAGGCGATTTTCCCTGCCCAATCCAGCGTATTAAGGGGCAATCTCCACTGTGGGACTGGGCTGAAGTCGCGTTGTGGCTCGTGAGAAATGGGCGTCTGGTTGGCAATGAAACGCTGGTGGCTAATGCAAGGACCCTGAGCAAGTGGAATTTAGCTCTGCGCGCCTCGGCTTTTAGGGACGTCGCCGAGATTGAGAAGATAACCCATCAACTGTTAGCCAGTAGAAAGCAGCACCAAAAGACGCTGTGAGTATGTAAGTTACCCAGCCAAATAAGGCCAAATCGTAAAAATCAGCAATAACGTGCCGCCGCAGATGTCGATCACTTTCTTCAGTTTGCGGGTGCTGATTTTGGCTGCGGAGCGGATAAGCATCTGTCCGGCGAAGAGTAACCACAGGGCCATAATCGCAACGTGAATTGACGCCAAAATCAGATAACTCCACGGGCTTGCGCCACTGCCTGCGAAGGCGGGCACCACGGTGAGATAGAGCATAATGGCTTTGATATTCAGCACGTTGGCTAAGTAGGCTTCTTTGATGCCGGTTGAACGATTGCCAGAGGTAAAAGCCAGATCCTGCGCATTCAGGCCGCTGCGAATCAGCCGAATGGCCAAATAGATAAGATACGCCGTGCCGATGATTTTGATGGCATTCATCAAGGCAGGATAGGCGGCAATCAGCCGCGTGATGCCAAGCCCGGCCAGCAGCGCATGGGTATAAATACCGAGCAGGGTGCCGAGAATAATCCTTCCCGTGCCGCGCATTCCCTGCTGAACGGCATTGTTCATTGCTAAGGTAAAACTGGCCCCCGGCGAGAGGGCCACGGGCAGGATAGCCAGCGCAAAGCCGAGCAGATTCATCCGCCAACCGCGCCAAAACTCTGCAATTTGCTGTGCAGATTGCCGCGCACCTCTGGCCATTCCTCATCAATAATGCTAAATCGCACCGAGTTGCGTTTACGGCCGTTTGGCATAATGCGCTCGTGGCGCACAATCCCTTCCTGCTTGGCACCCAAGCGTAAAATGGCGTTGCGCGACTTCTCATTCAGCTCATCCGTGGTGAACTGCACCCGCACGCAGTTCATCACCTCGAAAGCATGGGTGAGCAGCAAGAGCTTGGCCTCGGTGTTGGCATAAGTTCTCTGCCAAGACACGGACAGCCAAGTGTGGCCGATTTCCAACTTGCGATTTTGAGTATCAATCTTCCACAAACGGGTCGAGCCAATCGGCTTGCCGCTGGCAATCTCTTCAATCACAAATGGCAGCACCGTGCCCGCATTGCGGCCGGTGATGGCGATATTGATGTACTGCGCGACAGTGTCTGGCGACGGAATATTGGTCAATTGTATATTCCACAATTCACCGTCAGAGGCGGCAAGCAGCAGGGCGTCGGCATCTTGTTCTGTCAGGGGACGAAGGCGGATTTTCTGACCGATCAGCGAAACGGAATTATTCATCTACGCAGGTTGCCTCATTTGATTAGCGGGGGGAGTGCTTGATTTCACTCTAAAAGATACGCGCTGGGCAGGTATTTCTCCAGCACGTATAATTAAAATGAATTTATGAAGAGAAATCATTAATGCTGCGAGCAAATATTAACGATCTGATTGCGTTTTCCGTGGTGGGGAAAGAGCAGAGCTTCACCCGCGCTGCGGCAAAGTTGGGCGTTTCGCAGTCGGCCCTCAGCCATGCTATTCGCGGTTTGGAAGAGCGTTTGGGCGTTCGCCTGCTGACTCGCACCACGCGCAGCGTTGCACCTACCGAGGCGGGCCAGCAGTTGCTGGAGAGAGTCGCGCCGCGCCTGGCGGAAATCGAAGACGAGCTGACCGCCATCACCGAGCTGAAGGATAAACCCGCTGGCACTATTCGCATCACGGCGGCAGAACACGCGGCCAATACCGTGCTGTGGCCAAAACTTGTAAAATTTTTGCCGGATTACCCGGATATCAAAGTCGAAGTCACCATCGACTATGGCCTGCGAGATATTGTCAGCGACCGATTCGACGCCGGAATTCGTCTTGGCGAGCAGGTCGACAAGGATATGATTGCCGTGCGCATTGGCCCAGATTTCCGCATGGCCGTGGTCGCCACGCCGTCTTATATCGCCGACAAGAATGCGCCACTAACGCCGCATGATTTACAACAGCATAGCTGCATCAACTTGCGTCTTCCGACGCTGGGTGGGATTTACGCGTGGGAGTTTGAGAAAGCAGGACGGCCGCTGCGCGTCAGGGTTGATGGGCAGTTGATCCTCAATTCCAATGCGCAAATCAAGAAGGCGGTGCTGGCAGGTTTTGGCATGGCGCTGGTGCCGGAAGACAATGTGCGAGAAGAGCTGAAAAGCGGCGAGCTGGTGGAGTTTCTTCAGGACTGGTGCCCGGAGTTCCCCGGTTACTATCTCTATTATCCGAGCCGCCGACAGCACACATCGGCCTTCGCGCTGCTGGTCGACGCACTGCGTTATAAAGCCTAAAGCCAAAGGGAAAGTGCCTGCTGCGGCACCTTCCCAGTAATCAAAATTGGCTTAATTTCCGACGCGTTTCTGCAAATGCTCTGGATAGCGTGCGCCTTCTACCGTCACGCTTGCCAGCACTTTCTCAATGTTGCTCAACTCCTGCTGGCTCAGTTCGATGTCCGCACTGGCTAAGTTTTCGTGCAGACGCGAGAGCTTGGTCGTGCCGGGGATCGGAACAATCCACGGCTTTTGAGCCAGTAGCCACGAAAGAGCGATTTGCGCCGGCGTCGCGCCTTTTTGTTGGGCGATTTGCTCGAGCAGAGTCACCAACGCCTGATTAGCCTTGCGCGCTTCAATAGAAAAACGCGGGACAATATTGCGGAAGTCGCTGCTATCGAAGGTCGTGTCCTGATTGATAGCACCCGTCAAGAAGCCCTTGCCCAGCGGGCTGAAGGGGATGAAGCCGATGCCCAGCTCTTCCAAAGTGGGCAGAATTTCCGCCTCAGGCTCTCGCCACCACAGTGAATATTCGCTTTGCAAGGCGGTGACGGGTTGTATGGCATGAGCACGGCGAATGGTCTGGGCGCCGGCTTCGGACAGGCCAAAATGCTTCACCTTACCTTCCTGAATTAACTCTTTTACCGTTCCTGCGACCTCTTCAATCGGTACTTGCGGGTCGACGCGGTGTTGATAAAACAGATCGATAACATCGGTATTCAATCGTTTTAACGCCGCCTCGGCCACGGCCCGAATATGCTCAGGGCGGCTGTTCAGGCCGCTTTGCCCGCCTTTGCCGTCAAACTCAAATCCAAACTTGGTGGCGCAATTTTCTGGCGAAAAGGCGCGACGGCTTCGCCCAGCAGCTGTTCATTGATGTACGGGCCATAGGCTTCCGCCGTATCAAACAGCGTTACGCCTTGCTCGAAGGCTGACCGGATCAGGCCAATAGCGTGACTTTTTTCAGTGGCCGGGCCATAGCCGTAGCTTAATCCCATGCAGCCAAGGCCGATGGATGAGACTTCAAGTTGGCTATTACCTAGTTTACGTGTTTTCACTGTGCTCACTCCTTAGTGGGGGTAGCAGCAGTGTAGGGGGGCAGTGATAATTTGATTAGTTGCCATAATCGGTATGAGCTTATGAGTTTTCCTCATTAATCCGCCGCAACGCCCCGTGCGATATTGATGAATTAGGCTCATAGCCGTTTGCAGATTTAGGCCGTAGTCGCGGGCAAGGGGTCTCTGTAACGTTGAATCACGCCACCACGGCCTCTTTTAGAAGACACTTTTCAGGAGCAAAGCATGAAGATCTTACGTAATGGTTCACAGCCCTCGAAGCCCGGTCCGGCGGACTATTTCACCGGCAAAGTGCGGATTGACGCGCCTTTTCAGGCCACTGAACCCGCTCGCGTGGGCGGCGCAACGGTGACTTTCGAGCCCGGCGCGCGTACCGCATGGCATACGCATCCACTAGGCCAGACGCTGATTGTCACCCAAGGCCGGGGCTGGGTTCAAAAATGGGGTCACGAGGTGGAAGAGATACATCCGGGGGATATTGTCTGGATACCTGAAGGGGTGAAGCACTGGCACGGCGCGACCAGCGAGACAGCAATGACGCACATTGCCATTGCTGAATCACTTAACGGCAGCCCGGTCGAGTGGCTGGAGAAGGTCACTGACGAGCAGTACCCGGCAAAATCCGCTTAATTAACGGGCTGCGGCACTCAGTTTCTCACTGATAGCCGCAACCAATGCCTGCGGGTCAACATACAGCGGTTTGCCACTGATCTGCTCATACTGGTCGCCAGTTTGTACCAGCAACAGCGGCACGCCTCTGACTGCCAGTTTATCCATCAGCGACTGCGTGGTCTGGGTTCGCCGATGAGTCTGCTCAGCCAGCGCCTCGTCGTGAGTCAGGCGCAGGGCAAAGTCGCTGGCATCCAGCTCATAACCCGCCGCCTGCACGTGCTGCGCGGCAATGTTAGCAACCACTTGTGGAGCCGAAGTGTCCTGCCCGTTGACATAGCGCTCATGCTGTAAATGATGCAGAACTTCTGTTTCTAAGCTGGCGTCCAGTTGGCGAATGGCCGTCAGGGCACGGTTCATCGCCTGAGAGTCAAAACGCACATCGGTGCCCATCAGAATATTGTTGAAGTATTTTTCGCTAAACACCTGACCAGTCAGCGACTCAATGCGCTGATCGTTAGTCCAAGCGTGGGTAGCCAGCGAAGGTGTCATTTCGCGCGCCCCGGCATCTGAGAACAGGCCGCTGGGCATCAGTTCCAACTGTTGTGGAAAAGCCGCCGCGAGGCTGGCTAACGCTGGCGCGCTGGCGTAACACCAGCCGCAAAGTGGGTCAAATACATAAAGTAATTTAAAGTTTTGCATCACGCCTTTCTCTGTTCAACACGCATATCACCCACTTTATTTGATTCAAAATGCGAGATAAACCCTCATCTGGTTGATGATTTGTTGCATAAATAGAACAAATAAAATCTTTGGATTGTGCTTACTGCGCGCGTTTTTACTCCTCTTCAGCGTCTAAATCGAATTTCTGCCGCGCCTTTTCCACCTCGGGAAGATAACTGATCGTCCAGTTATAGAGCGCGCTAAACGGCTCTTTCAGCGTGCGCCCTAATGGGGTGATGTGATACTCCACCGCGATAGGCGAGGCGGTGATCACTTTGCGATCCACAATGCCGTTGCGCTGCAATCTGCGCAGGCTTTGCGTTAGCGCCTTCTGAGTGATGCCATTTAACTGGCGCTTAATTGTATTAAATCGTAACGGCTGCTCGCACAGGGCGCTAAGGATCAGCACCGACCACTTATCCGCAATCTGGTCCAACAGCAGACGGTGCGGGCACTCATTGGTTTGGCAGGGGGCTTTTTGAATCGACACAGTAGTTTCCTTAACTATACCTGGTAGCGTTGTGGTGCCTGATTGACACTAGGTATACATAATATACCCTCGGCTTTGCAAACCACATAGAGAGAATTAAATCATGAGCAAAGCGAATGTAGATGTCTTATTTCAACCTTTTCAGTTAAAAAATCTAACGCTTAAAAACCGTATTGTGATGGCTCCCATGACCCGTTCTTTCTCGCCCAACGGCGTGCCGGGGGATGACGTGGCGGCCTACTATCAGCGCCGCGCGGCGGCGGATGTCGGATTGATTTTGTCGGAGGGGACGGTGGTTGACCGCCCGGCCTCACGCAATGACCCAAAAATTCCTTTCTTCCACGGTGAAGCCTCACTGGCGGGTTGGAAAAAAGTGATTGATGAGGTTCACGCGGCGGGCGGCAAAATGGGGCCACAGCTGTGGCATACCGGTTCAGTCGCCAGCTTTTTGACCGAATGGGTACCCGAAGCGCCGGTAGAAAGCCCTTCAGGGCTGATTGGTCCGGGCCAGCCGCGCGGGGAAATCATGAGCGATGAGGCAATTGCCGACACCATCGCCGCCTTCGCCCAAGCCGCCGCAGACGCCAAACGCTTAGGCTTTGACGTCGCCGAAATCCACGGCGCACACGGCTATCTCATCGACCAATTCTTCTGGGCGGCGACCAACCTGCGCACCGACGGCTACGGCGGCGCGGCGCTAAAACAGCGTTCTCGCTTCGCCGCAGAAGTCGTGAAAGCCATGCGTCAGGCGGTCGGGCCAGACTTCCCGATCATCCTGCGCGTCAGCCAGTGGAAGCAGCAAGACTACGCCTTCCGACTGGCGACCACCCCGGATGCCATGACCGACTGGCTGCTGCCGCTGGTTGAGGCGGGCGTGGATATCCTGCACTGCTCGCAGCGCCGCTTCTGGGAGCCAGAGTTCCCTGAGATTGATGGTGAGTCCGGGCTGAACTTCGCCGGTTGGGCGAAAAAATTGACCGGCGCGGCCACCATCAGCGTGGGCTCGGTCGGGCTGTCGAATGACTTTATGGGCTCATTCACTGGCGAAGGCGCGCAACCCGCCAGCCTCGACAACCTGCTGCACCGTCTGGAACGCGACGAGTTCGACTTAATCGCCGTGGGCCGCGCGCTGCTCAGCGACCCGCAGTGGGTCAGTAAAATCCGCAACGGCAATCAGGACCAACTGCATGATTTTGACGCCGCAAGCTTAGGCCAACTGGTCTAACTTTCTGCTGATTAGCGGGTCTGTTGCTGAATCTGCCAACAGGCCCGCTTCTCCCGTGTTGCAAAACCCACACCTGACCCCAACAACTGTTGCAAATGCAGCAGCCTGCCGACGCCTTTAAAACATCCATCTGATTAATTTCACAGCACTTTCTCTTTCTGTCGCCTTGGCACGCCTTGTGCTATCTGATTTATATCCAAATGGTATTTGTAATTAGATAAATATCGAAATTGGTTATATATAAATTTGCTTATCACGAGGGAGATAACGATGTCAGCAAATCAAACCAAGCAAGATCCTATTCAGTTTGCCTATTGGGTGCCTAACGTGTCGGGCGGGCTGGTGATCAGTAATATCCCGCAGCGCACCAGCTGGGATATCGGCTATAACCGCAAACTGGCGCAAATTGCCGAGAAAGCAGGGTTTGACTACGCCCTGACGCAGATTCGCTTCACCGCCGGTTATGGTGCGGACAATCAGCACGAATCGGTCTCTTTTTCTCAGGCTCTGCTCGATTCCACCGAGAAGCTCAAAGTGATAGCCGCGCTGCTGCCGGGACCGTGGAACCCGACGCTGGCGGCCAAGCAGATCGCCACCATCAGCCATCTTTCAGAGGCGCGCATTGCCGTCAATATCGTCAGCGGCTGGTTTCGCGGGGAATTTAAAGCTATTGGCGAGCCGTGGTTAGATCACGAAGAGCGTTATTTGCGCTCAGAAGAGTTTATTCGCTGCTTACGCGGCATCTGGACCGAACCCAGCTTCACCTTTGCCGGGGATTTCTACCGCTACCGCGACTACTCGCTCAAACCCAAACCTTTAAGCCCGCTGCCGGAGATTTTCCAAGGAGGAAGCTCGCGCGCGGCGCGGGATATGGCGGCCAGAGTGTCGGACTGGTACTTCACTAATGGCAACACGCCAGAGGGCGTCAAACAGCAAATCGATGATTTACAAACCAAAGCGGCGGCCAATCACCACAGCGTTAAGGTCGGCCTGAACGGCTTTGTGATTGCCCGAGACACCGAGAAAGAGGCCAAAGAGGTGTTGCAGGAGATCCTCGACCACGCCAATCCCGAGGCGGTGAAAGGCTTCCAGCATGAAGTGAAAAACGCTGGAAGTGCTTCACCCGAAGGCGAGGGCAACTGGGCAAAATCCACCCTCGAGGATTTGGTGCAGTACAATGATGGCTTCAAAACCAACCTTATCGGCACGCCGCAACAAATCGCCGAACGGATCATCGAGCTGAAACATGCGGGTGTGAACCTGATGCTGCTGGCGTTTCTGCATTTTCAGGAAGAGGTCGAGTTCTTCGGCAAAGAGGTGATTCCGCTGGTGCGCGAACTGGAGAAAAAACAGCGTTAGTTCTAGCTTATCTCGAACCAGCCTAAGCGCTGCTTCTGCCGACGTTGCGGCCAGAGAATATAGGATATATTCTCTGGTTATCACCTTCTTTATAGGCGCAGCGCTATGTCCTCTTCCCATCCCCTGTTACAGGCCACCCGGCTGGCGATTAGCACGACCAGCGGGAGCACGCTGGTTAACCCGATTTCGTTTCAAGTGAACAGAAGGGAGATCGTGGCGCTGGTGGGGGAGTCTGGCTCGGGCAAAACCCTGAGTTCGCTGGCGCTGATGGGGCTATTGCCCGTGGGCGTTGAGCAGTCACAGGGCGAGATCCACTTCGACGGCCAGCTGATCGTCAGCCCCGGTTACTCGTCGGTAGAAGCTCTGCGAGGCCACCGCATGGCGACGGTTTTTCAGGAGCCGATGACCAGTATGAATCCGGTGCTGAAGATTGGCGAGCAGATTGCCGAAGTGCTGGTTCGCCATCAAAACCTCAGTTGGAAGCAGGCTTACCGGCAGGTTATTGCCTTACTCGACCGGGTGGGCATCCTCAATCCCGAACAGCGCGCCAAACAGTATATTCACCAGCTTTCCGGAGGGATGCGCCAACGGGTGATGATTGCCAGCGCCATTAGCTGTAAACCGGCTTTACTGATTGCCGATGAGCCGACTACCGCGCTGGATGTCACCATTCAAGCGCAGATCCTCGCCCTGCTACAAGAGTTACAGCAGGAGATGGAGATGGGCATTTTGCTTATCACCCATGACCTGAGTCTGGTGGCTCGCTACGCCGACCGCGCCTATGTGATGCATGGCGGCAATATTGTCGAGGAAGGAGAGGTAGCAGCTCTACTCACCGCGCCGCAAAACCCCTACACCCAAAAGCTGATTGCCGCGTCACAGCCGGAGATCAGCCCTCCCTTTACAGCAAACGCCGACCAGCAGCCCTTGCTCAGCCTGCGTTCGCTGACCAAAAGCTATCCGCAAAAGCGCGCTTTACCCTTCGTCAAACCCACGCGCCAGACGGTGCTGTTTCCGACCAGTTTGGAAATTCGCCGTGGAGAAATTGTTGGCCTGATTGGCGAGTCCGGTTCGGGCAAAACGACCTTGGGTAGGGCGGCAATTGGCCTGATCCCCGCCGACAGCGGCGAGGTGGTTTTCGACGGCATTGACCTGCGCAATGCCAACCCGACTCAGAAGCTGGCGATGCGCCGCCGGGCGCAAATCATCTTTCAGGACCCGTTCGCCAGCCTCAATCCAAAAATCACCGTCGGTGAGCAAATCGCCGAGCCGCTGCGGGTGCATAAACTGCGCCCGCCCTCGATGATTGCAGGTCGAGTGGCGGAACTGCTTGAACTGGTGGGTCTGGAGCCACACCACGCACAGCGTCTGCCGGGAGCCTTTTCGGGTGGCCAGCGCCAGCGTATAGCCATCGCCCGCGCATTGGCCCTCGAACCTGACCTGCTGGTGGCGGACGAAGCCGTGTCGGCGCTCGATCTCTCCGTTCGCGGGCAAATCCTGTCACTGCTGGGTCGCCTGCGCGAAGAACTCGGTCTTTCGGTGCTGTTCATTAGCCATGACTTAAGCGCCGTGCGCCAAGTCTGCGACCGCGTAGTGGTGCTGTTTCGCGGCAACGTAGTTGAAAGCGGCCCCGCCGAGCAGGTCCTCGACGCCCCGCAGCACGACTACACCCGCCAGCTTCTCGCCGCCGGACCAGACATTCAGCAGGCGCTGTTACTGCGGCGCGCAAATAAGAAATTTCAGACGGAGCAGCAGTTGTAGCCCAATAATGAAAAGTAACCTTTGGCGAAACGCTAGCCATGGGTAAAATGAGCGCAGAATAACCATATAAAAAAGGAAATTAATATGGATACGATGCGTCGCAGCGGGAGCACGCTCGCACATTGGCTGGAAATCGTTCAATCTGGCCCTTCAGTTTATCAGCCCCTTTCTCAGAGCCTGAGGCTCAACACCCCCTATTCGGCGGCAAAAAACCTTGTTTCAAGCTTCACTCCGCCTAGGAGGGTGCACTAATGACAAAAGGTTATTACCTGGTCGTCGAGGACGAAACTACCTGTGGCGGTATTATTCTGGAAGGGGATTTTACCCACACACTGTTTGGCAGAGCGGTAGCAAGGGAAGAGGATAGGGTTAGCTGCGGCAAGCACCCCGGCACTTACATCATTGTGGGGCACATTCCCCATGACACCATTAACGGCCGCAAATTTGCCGGTACGCTGCACAGTAGAAGTAGCTGCCCGTGCAATGCAGAATTCATTCCATCAATGGTGAATGACACCTATGAATTCATCGGTGAAGAAACGGCGGCAAAGAGCTCAAGCGCAGAGCCGGAGCAGCGCGGGCAGGCGGCAAAGAAACCGAAACGCGAAATTACCCTAACCCTCGGCGTGTTTTTTGATGGTACGGGGAATAATGCCAACAATACCGACGCGCGTCTCAAGGCATGTAATGCCGAGCATTATGAGATGAGCAGTGCCGATGCGATATCCTCAGTACAGCAGTGTGTCAAAATTACGCATGGGCTAAGTGGTATCTCGGCTGGTAGCCATCTTGGGTATTACACCAATGTATATTGGCTTAACACTCTATATAGCCAAAGCCTCACTGCCGATACAGGGCAGGGACAACGGGCAATTTATATCGAGGGAATTGGTACTGAGACAAATCAAGCAGATAGCGGTTATGGAATGGGTACCGGAAGTGGCGATACTGGTGTCATACGAAAAACGGATAAGGCTGTAAATGAGATAAGTAATGCGATAACTCATTATTTAGAGAGTTTTTGCGAAGTAGATTCTGACACTATCAAAGAATTGCAATTCGATATCTTTGGCTTTAGCCGTGGTGCCGCAGCCGCTCGGCATTTTGCCAATCGCGTGTTCTCTCAAGACCCCCAAATTATTGCCGCGATAAAAGCGGGATTAGGCAATGTTGAGTTCAGCGGCACTCCGGGAGGTAAAACCCGGTTTATTGGCATTTTTGATACCGTGGCCGCCATCGGCACGCCCGAAAATGGTTTTAACCCTCATACAGCGGATACAGGCGATGTGAATATTGCACTGCGCCCCGGTGTAGCAGAAAAAGTCTTCCATATTACTGCCCAGCACGAGTGCCGATTTAACTTTGCGCTCAACAGTGTGAAACCCGCATGGCCAGAAGTTGAGTTACCCGGAGCCCATTCCGATATTGGAGGGGGTTATAACCCGGTGGAATACGAAGCCTATTTTCTGACTCGACCGCAGTTTGAAACCGTCCCCTTCTCTACTGACGATAAACAGACAAAGGTTTATCAGCAAACAGTGCAACAGCTCAAAGAGATGAATCAGTTTCCGGCCATTAATTCAATTTGTCAGAATGTCGAAATAGACGTTAAAACCTGGCATGACGACAGGATGCCAGCTGACCATTACGGCAGATTACAAAAACGAAGTGCCGCCGCTTTGACACTGGAGCGGACAACATACAATGACTGGTCAAAGGTTCCTCTGCGAGTGATGCTCGATGCTGCACAAGAGGCAGGAGTGAAATTCGATCCAGTTGATGAAAGCGTGCCCGATTTTGCCTTACCGGAAGAGCTGAATTATCTTAGTGAAAAAGCGCTTCGCCTTGGTAGAGCTGTACGTAGTGGTGACACTAAATATGTTTTTGTATCTCCGGAACTCAATGTATTAGCTAAAAAGTATCTCCACTGCTCTGCAAACTGGAATAGCGTCATCAAAGATGAACAAGGTCTACCTATTGGTGCTGTTAAACCCGCCAAAATAGTCACTTTTACCAACCGGCCAGATGAACAGTGGCATCGGACGGTATACAATATGGATGGGAAAAAAATATGGAAATAATACGTCTGGCAGGCCTTCTTTCTGCATTGATTATTACTGGCTGTCAAAGCGCCGTTGAAGCCAATACTATTAAGTCAGAAAGGGCTGCTCCAGAAGAGTGGTACTTTACTTTTATCACTCCCAAAGCTCTGCCAGCTTTAGTGACTTATGCCATTGTTATGGACACCAAAGGCAACGCTTATAGCTTTAAAACCCTCGATAAGACACATACAGGCCCAGAAATAGTGGGAAGCTGGGGAGATAGGCCTCGTAATCCGCCTGGATACTGGAACAAAATTCAAAATCCGCCCAAATACATTACCTTTTGTTGGGATTCCATTATCGATAAAAAGGTTTATGAAACCCGCCTGTCCTTTTCTGCCTCCCTTGATGAAAAAATGAGGAAGCCCGCAGGGCATAAAAATTATCGCGGCTTGGAAGTGTATTACGACATGATGATAATTGGTCTGGCTCCAGAGGGAAAAGTGACTGCCTGGCTGCAAGATGTGGGTAAATATCCCAATTATCTCGTAACACCTTCATCTATAAAAACACTCTCCGGAGAGCAGTTAGATATCTGTAAAGGCATTACCAAGCATCCAAATGGGTACAAATATTACGGTGAGACGCCAGATTTCATCAAAGGTAAAACCTATCCCTACGGGAATTGGTGAGACGTAATTGCGGCCAAGAGGGCCGCTTAAAATGGAGGGTAAAGGTATATGGAAATAACACGTCTGGCTGTGCTTTTTTCGGCATTGGTTTTGAGTGGATGTCATAGCGCAGGGCAAGAGAATTCAACTTCTGAAGTCAGCAAATATGCCACTCCCTATGGAGAGTGGAAATTCGATTTTTTTACTCCTAAATTACTGTCTGCTGTAGTGACTCATGTCAAATTGATTGATACCGATGGCTATGTTTATGAGTTTAATACTATCGATAAAACTCAATCAGACCCAGAGGTCGTGGGGGCTTGGAATGACTTTACGCGGAGTAACTTCGTCTCAATCAATTACAACAAGGCTAAATACCCGCCACATTTTATGGTTTTTTGCTGGGACTCAGTCATAGACAAAAAAGTGTATGAGACTTATCTAACATTCAAGCAGCCGATTTGGGAGAAAATGATCACTCCCGCCGCTCATAAAGATTCGTATGGGCGTATAACCTATTACAAAACGATGGTTATTGGCCTTGCACCCGAGGGGAAAGTCGCTGTTTGGTTGCAAGATGTTGACGATCATCCCAACTATCGCGTTACACCTACAGCCATAAAAACACTTTCCGGTGACCAGCTAAATATTTGCAAAGGAATCACTGATAGTGATTTTTCATATGGATATGATCAAGACATAAAAGATTTCATCAAAGGCAAAACCTATCCCTACGGGAATTGGTGAGGTGTAATTGCGGCCAAGAGAGCCGCTAAAAATGGAGGGTAAAGATATATGGAAATAACACGTCTGGCCGCAAGCTTATTGGCTTTGACATTAGTAGGTTGCCAAGCTACTGCTGGTAATACTCGTCCTGATGCCTCCAACCCGTTCTCGCTGCCGTATGGCGAGTGGAGATTTAGTTTTGTTACCCCACAGGCATTGCCCTCACTAGTGACTTTCGCGTCCATTCTTGATACCGACGATATTGTTTATCAATTCAACACGCTCGATGGAACTCAGGATAACCCAGACAGTGTAGGTAAATGGAGTCAGCATATTCGTCGTTCGTCGGTGACATGGAATAAAGCCAAGCATCCGCCTAAAGCTATGGTGTTTTGCTGGGACTCAGTTATCGATATGAAGGTATATGAAACATCGATAAGCTTCCCACAATCTGTTTGGGAAAAAATGATCGCCCCTGCGGATCATAAAAATCGGCGTGGAACAGAGGTCTATTACGACACCATGATTATAGGTTTGGCACCTGAAGGAAAAGTGACAGTCTGGCTGCAAGATGTGGGTAATTATCCCAATTACCGCGTTACACCTTCATCTATAAAAACACTCTCCGGCGAGCAGCTAGATATCTGTAAAGGCATTACCAAGCATCCAAATGGCTACAAATATTACGGTGAGACGCCAGATTTT
>NZ_JMPJ01000077.1 GCF_000735345.1 Ewingella americana ATCC 33852
ATCAAAGGCAAAACCTACCCCTACGGGAATTGGTGAGGCGTAATTGCAGCCAAGAGGGCCGCTTAATATGGAGGGTAAAGGTATATGGAGATAACACGTCTGGCCGCAAGCTTATTGGCTTTGACACTAGTAGGTTGCCAATCTACTGCTGGTAATACTCATCCTGATGCCTCAAATCCGTTCTCACTGCCGTACGGCGAGTGGAGATTTAGTTTTGTTACCCCACAGGCATTGCCCGCGCTGGTGACTTTCGCGTCAATTCTTGATACCGACGATATTGTTTATCAATTCAACACGCTCGATGGAACTCAGGGTAACCCTGACAGTGTAGGCGAATGGAGTCAGCATATTCGTCGCTCGTCGGTGACATGGAATAAAGCCAAGCATCCGCCTAAAGCCATGGTGTTTTGCTGGGACTCAGTTATCGATATGAAGGTATATGAAACATCGATAAGCTTCCCACAATCTGTTTGGGAAAAAATGATAACTCCGGCGGACCATAAAAATCGGCGTGGAACAGAGGTCTATTACGACAC
>NZ_JMPJ01000078.1 GCF_000735345.1 Ewingella americana ATCC 33852
GATATCGCGGTGTACTTCCGTGGTTACCGCGCCAACGAAGGCAAGATTGAAGTCGACGTGCGCAGCGTGACCCCGCCGCAGTTAGCCATCGTCGCCGAACGTTTCAAACAAATTTTTGATGGAGCAAAAGCATGAACCTGACCCCGAACTTCTATCGCGATCGCGTGTGTCTGAACGTGCTGGCTGGCTCCAAAGACAATGCCCGCGACATCTACGACGCGGCGCAGGGCCACGTGCTGGTTGGCGTGCTGTCCAAGAACTATGCCGATGTGCCTTCTGCCGTAGCGGATATGAAAGAGTACG
>NZ_JMPJ01000079.1 GCF_000735345.1 Ewingella americana ATCC 33852
TGTCACGCACATTGCTATCGACGAAACCAACAATCAGCTCAATGGCTGTTTGCAGTTTTCCTGGGACACCACTGGTGGCCTTTTTAGCGACGCGATGGAAAATAACCAGAAAGAGTACCCCGAGGACCACGGAGAAAAACATCGAATCGATGTTAATCGACCAGAATCCCGTCCCTACCTGAAGCTGTGTCAGATGGTGACCGATATACTCTTGTGGAGTAGAGATTTCTCCTGATGCAGACATGATGCCTCTTACCCTTTAGTAGTTAAGTACGGTAACTGTTAATG
>NZ_JMPJ01000080.1 GCF_000735345.1 Ewingella americana ATCC 33852
CAGTTTGATAAAACGACGGTCAGGCTGGTGATGGAGCTGAAAAAACAGATTAACCCGCACGTTTTCACCCTCAAGCCAGTTGCTGGGATCCACAATCGCTTAGTGGTAGATCTCTACCCACAAGAAGGGGCCGTGAGCGCGGAGGATGATCCGCTATTGGCATTGCTGGAAGATTACAACAAGGGCGATGTGGCGCGAACTCTGCCGCCAGAGACCGCCAAAGATGGCAAGGCGGGGCGCGAGCGGCCGCTGATTATCATGCTCGATCCGGGACAT
>NZ_JMPJ01000081.1 GCF_000735345.1 Ewingella americana ATCC 33852
CCTCAAGGGGCGCCTATCGCCGCGCCCCTTGAGAATCCCCGGCTCTATACTGCGCGCTTCGCTCGTTGGGGGGACGTGTTTCAGGTACACCTGTTATCCACCGCAAAATGTCGCCGCTTAGGCGGTGCCTTCGCGGCGGGATTCAAGCCTTAGGTCTTGAACCTCTTGCTCAGCGCCATTTTTGACTGCGGTTTTGAGGCATTTCAACCGAGCCGTTTCAGGGGGAGGAGCAGAACAGCACTCTCCTGAAACGGTACGATGTAAATGCCAGTAAGTCGCGTTCAGAAGTGACGCCGAGGGAGTGGTTCGAGACCTATGGCTCGAAACCCGAACTGAGGGAACCGCCTAAGCGGCGGCACTTCGCGACGATCATCAAGGTTGCTGAAACATGTCCATTCCAACCCTGCGCAGCCTCGATC
>NZ_JMPJ01000082.1 GCF_000735345.1 Ewingella americana ATCC 33852
CCTAAGAGATTGTTTTTCAAGTTATCTGACATAAAAAACCAGCCTCGTGCTGAAACAAACCCTGCAACCAGATATCAAGGAATTAACCATGCTCGCCAATAAAACCGAAAACCCTGCTTATGTAGGGCAAAAAGCGGCCTCCGGCTTCCGGCTGGCCTTTATGTTAGTCACTACGCTGTTCTTCCTCTGGGGCTTGTCTTACGGCCTGCTCGACGTGCTTAACAAGCATTTTCAGGAAGTGCTG
>NZ_JMPJ01000083.1 GCF_000735345.1 Ewingella americana ATCC 33852
AGCAAAGCCCTGCGCGTTCCAGCCTGCGATGTCGATATTTTTCTACCCGGCTTATTAGCAAAAATCTTGTTCGAGGCCAGTGATTTGAAAAAGATCGCTGCGTCAATCAATGGCGCGATCCGCACCGCCGTAAAGGCACAGTCCAGCCGTGAGAATGGCAAAAAAAGGCGGGCGTCCACGGAAAGCCACCTAAACCACTCGCAGACACAAAAAAAGCCGCGTTCAACGCGGCTTTTTGCTTAAAGCTAGGGTTAACCGTCAATC
>NZ_JMPJ01000084.1 GCF_000735345.1 Ewingella americana ATCC 33852
CGGCTGTGCAAACTGGCTTTCCTGCCAGTTTGTCTCACCGGGCCGCTCCCAACGAATAAAAGCAAAAGGGGCTTGGATTTTCATCCAAGCCCCTTTTGCTTTTATTTGGCGGTGAGAGAGGGGTTCGAACCCTCGATACGCGTTAGCGTATACACACTTTCCAGGCGTGCTCCTTCAGCCACTCAGACACCTCACCGTAAGTCGTT
>NZ_JMPJ01000085.1 GCF_000735345.1 Ewingella americana ATCC 33852
TCAGCCGGGCCGCCGAAGCTTACTGAAGCCTGAGTTGCGCCCGCTGGGCACGCGCTCAGCACCATGGTGATTTGGCCGTTACCGCTGGTAGAGCCCGCTGAAGGGAAATCAGTAGTACCTACGGTGCCCAAAGCTACAGTCTGGTTTTTGCTGCCAGTATCGATAGTACAAGTTGCCGCAGTCACGTTACCGGTGAAGTTGATGGTGCCGCTTGCCGCGTGTGCAACTGAAGCGAATGCAGAACCTGCCAGAATGGCGATAGCGATAATTTTCTTATTCATGGTATTGCTCTCCGTGCCCGACCATTTATTTGTCAGAGCGATTGGTTAAAT
>NZ_JMPJ01000086.1 GCF_000735345.1 Ewingella americana ATCC 33852
ATCTGGAGTTGACTGGATGGTACTGTCAGGGAGCCCTGCATTACATAGATTCAACGCGTGGCATTCGCTCTGAAATAAGCAGCCAGTTTTATCAAGCTTATGGCAAAACGTATATTCATCCTTCCGAACGCTATATTGCAGTGCCCTGGTGGGACTCTACAGCATTTACAGTATCGAAGGATTACGGCAAAACTTGGAAAACCGCATCATTTGCGATGAACTCTCATAGCTTAGAGCCAGGTAGGGGTAATCGTCCAACAAGAGAAAATAACCTCTCCTTCACCGTGGTCAACGATCAGGGTTTCCTGCTCACCCGTCAGGGTAATCTGTATATGAGTTCAAAA
>NZ_JMPJ01000087.1 GCF_000735345.1 Ewingella americana ATCC 33852
AACCTGGATTTTCATTTTTTCATCAACGCCGCCGTTGATAGCGTACAACATGGTTTTCGCCAAGTTGGCACGTGCGCCGAAGAACTGCATTTGTTTACCAACAACCATTGGGCTTACGCAGCAAGCAATTGCGTAGTCATCGTTGTTGAAGTCAGGACGCATCAGGTCATCGTTTTCATACTGTACGGATGAAGTATCGATAGAGACTTTCGCTGCGTATTTTTGAAGTTCAGTGGCTAGTTTT
>NZ_JMPJ01000088.1 GCF_000735345.1 Ewingella americana ATCC 33852
CTCTACCCGATACGCCCGCTGCAAGACTTGATCTCGCGCTGTTATTCTCAGCTGGCGCACTATCTTGAAGCCAAGGCGACCTTGTTCGACCCGGATCAGGAAGGCGACAATAAAAAAGAGTTGGTAGCGCTGGCGATGGCCAATAGCCAGTTAGTCGCAACCCTCAATCAAACCAAAAACACCTTACAGACCCGGCTGAAAGGTGACCGTGGGCAGAAAGGCACCCGCCGGACGCTGCACTATTACTTCGTGGTGCAGGATATT
>NZ_JMPJ01000089.1 GCF_000735345.1 Ewingella americana ATCC 33852
AATACTTTGATAATATAATAAAAAAGGACGCTCACAGGGCGTCCTTTTTGTTTCCCGCAGGGCAATCAGTCGCGGAAGTTCTTAAACTGGAAAGGCTGGCCCAAATCACCTTTACGCACCAGCGCCATCACGGCTTGCAGGTCATCACGCGCTTTACCCGTCACGCGGATTTCATCGCCCTGAACCTGAGTCTGCACCTTGATTTTGCTGTCTTTAATCAGCTTAACAATCTTCTTAGCAACC
>NZ_JMPJ01000090.1 GCF_000735345.1 Ewingella americana ATCC 33852
GTTGTCTTTGGTAACGCCGTGTTGTAGAAATATAAACTTCTTATTTGCTAGGGAATACTTCCCATTGTACGATGTGAAACAACGGTCGATATGTGAGCTTAATAAAACAGCTGCTCTATCATATATTATGTCGAATTTATCACTTTCAAAATCGACTAGATTGAAGCCCTCTGACCTTAATCTCTCCCAGTCTTTGGAATTTTTTCTAAGGGCAAAAAAAGCATTTATTTGCGGTTGTTGATTTTTAACATAG
>NZ_JMPJ01000091.1 GCF_000735345.1 Ewingella americana ATCC 33852
TACGGTCGAAATGCCTCAAAACCGCAGTCAAAAATGGCGCTGAGCGAACGGTTCGAGACCAAAGGCTCGAGCCGAGCGAAGCGAGACAGCGTTGCAAAGCAACGACCCGAAGGGCGAGGCCAGAGGCCGAGTAATCCTGAAGCGAAGGTACCGCCTAAGCGGCGGCATTTTGCGGTGGATAACGGAAGTATCTGAAACACGTTCACCCCACGAGCGAAGCGCGCAGTAAAGAGCCGGGGATTCTCAAGGGGCGCGGCGATAGGCGCCCCTTGAGGCCGGTG
>NZ_JMPJ01000092.1 GCF_000735345.1 Ewingella americana ATCC 33852
GGTCTCGAACCACTCCCTCGGCGTCACTTCTGAATGCGACTTACTGGCTTCTACACCGAACCGTTTCAGTTGCTCCCTCTCCTTTTCAAGGAGAGAGCTGGGGTGAGGTTTGCCACATTGAGCGTTGAGTCAAACCACTCCTCATCCCTGCCTTCTCCTCTGAGAGGAGAAGGAGCAAAACCCAAATCCAAGACAAATCCCACTGAAACGGCACGGTTGAAA